>CAVZWF010000005.1:0-440128 GCA_963778865.1 uncultured beta proteobacterium
CGCGCCCGAGAAGCTGAACGGCGAGGGCGCCGTGTACCTGTTCCAGCGCCTCGGCAGCGCCTGGACGCAGAAGTCGGAGTTCATCGGCACGTTCGGCGCGCACCTCGGTGCGGACGTCGACGTCTTCGGCACGGCTGCGGTGGCGGGCGCGCCCGGCGCCAACCGAAGCTACTTCTTCGACTACGACGGCCTGTCGTGGGGCACCTCGAGCATCATCACGGCGGCGGGCAGCCTGGTCGGCGGCTTCGGCACTGCAGTCGCCATGGACCAGAACACGGTGGTCGTCGGCGCGCCGACCGCGAACCCGAACCACGGCGCGGCCGAGGTCTACGTCCACTCCGGCACGACTTGGAGCGCGCAGCAGATGCTGACCGCGCTGCTCGGCGCGTCCGGCGACAGCTTCGGCGCCGCGGTCGACATCAGCGGCGACGTTATCGTGGTCGGCGCGCCGGACGGGAACAACACGGTCGGCGAGGTCTATACCTACCAGCGCAGCGGCAGCGCCTGGTCCAGTGAGACGCACATCGCGCTCGCCACCGGCGCCCCCGGCGATCACTTCGGCGCCGCGGTCGCACTCGACAATGGCGAGCT
The DNA here is from genome assembly GCA_963778865.1 of uncultured beta proteobacterium. GTDB lineage: Bacteria > Pseudomonadota > Gammaproteobacteria > Burkholderiales > SG8-41 > PALSA-1004. The sequence continues at coordinate 592 of CAVZWF010000005.1, forward strand.
GGTGATCGGCGCCTACGGACGCTCGAGCTTCACGTTCGGCTTCGGCACGCGCGCGGTCGATGTCGAGGGCGGCTCATCCACGACGCCGCTCGCCGACGCCGACAACAACAACATCTACCTTGGCGCCGGCCATGGGCTGCAGAACGGCGACTTCGTCATCTACACCGCGAGCGACCCGAGCAGGCCGATCGGCGGGCTGATCAGCGGCCAGATCTACGTTGTGATGTTCGACGCCGCCAAGCCGAACGAAGTCCAGCTGGCGGCGAACAAATCGCTGAGCACACCGATCGCGCTGTCGCGGACCGGGTCGGACGACACCGTGGTCCATAACCTGCGCAAGGTCGGCGGCGGCGAGGGCGCGGCCTACGCCTACCGGCTCAAGAACGACGCGTGGGTCCTCGAGACGCCGATCGACCCGCTGACCGGCTCGGACGCGGAGTTGGGCGACGACGTGGGCTATTCGGTGGCGATCAGCGGCAGCCGCGCGATCATCGGCGCGCCGCAGCTCCTCGGCCGCTCGCCCTACATCGCCAACGCGATCGACACCGACGGCGCCGGCTACGTCTACGTGCGCAACGTCTCGCCGCCGGTCACCGTCACCGTGCTCGAGGAGCAGGACCTGCTGATCGCCGGCGCCAAGGCGAACACCATCACCGGCACGCTGGGCGGCGTGCAGACGGCCGACCTGAAGTTCTTCGACGTCACCGACGTCACGCTCACCACCGGCGCGGGCGACGACCACATCACGATCAGCGCGGACGGCCTCACCGCTTTCGGGCTGCTCAACTTCACGCTGGACACCGACGGCGGCGACGACACGCTGACCGAGCTTTCCGATCCGCTGAAGCCGCCGGCCGCCGGCATGTTCGTGCCGACCGGCGACCTGGGCGGGCTCGAGCCCGGCGATCCGCTGCCGGAGGGCGTCAGCGTACGTGCAGCTAAACGGCGCGTTCACCTTCACCGGCGGCTCGGGCAACAACACGCTGGTGGCGCAGGCCGACACCAACTGGACCCTCGACAACAACACGCTCACCGCGGGCAACGGCGACTCGATGAACCTCGCGGGCGTGCAATCGGTCCGGCTGGTGGGCGGCAGCGGCAAGAACCGGCTGGAGGTGATCCACTGGAGCGGCGAGGTGACGCTCGACGGCGCCGGCGGCGACGACGAGTTCGTCGTCCACCCGTCGTCGCTCGGTGTCGTGCGCCTGGAGGATTCCGGCGCTGGCTCGGATCTCGACACGCTCACGGTGGTAGGCACCGGCGGCGCCGACTCGTTCCTCGTCAGCGGCACGCAGGTCTGGCTCGGCACGCAGACCATGGACTACAGCGGCGCGGAGGTGATCCGCATCGCCGGCGCGGCGGGCAACGACACGCTCGACGTCGCGGACGCCGCGGCGGGCAAGGTGATCCTCGACGGCGGCGACGGTGCCGACACCTACGACATCTTCGAAGGCTTCTCCTCCGCCGCGGTCTACGTGAGCGACAGCGGCGCTTCGCCGACCGAGACGGACGAGCTGAGGATCCCGTCGGGAACCAGCTCGCCGCAGCCTGGCGTCTACGTCGTCGGCGGCAAGACCGTGCATTTCGATGCGACACTCGAGCAGCTCGGCTTCACCACGGTGTCGCCGATCCTCGTGCTGCAGGGCTCGGCGGGCGACGACACGATCACGCTCACCTCGACCACGCTGACGCTCAACGGCATCTCCATCAATCTCGCCGGGGTGCTGGACCTCACCATCGACGCCATTGGCGGCGACGACAGCTTCACGGTCACGGGCGTTCCGGGCACGCTGACGCACCTCGCCTTCATCGGCGGTGCCGGCGACGATTCGCTCGCGGGCCCGAACGGCGCCATGACCTGGACCCTCACCGGCAACGGCAGCGGTACCGCGTCCGGCGCAGCAGCGTTCGACTTCTCCGACATGGAGAGCCTGAGCGGCGGCGCAGGAGATGACCGCTTCGTGTTCGCCGGCAATTCCGCGCAGTTCGCCGGCGATCTGAAAGGCGGCAGCGGAAGCGACACGCTCGACTACTCGGCGCGCAGCGCCGCCGCGACCTTCGACTACGGCGCGGGCACCGCCACGGCGGTCGGCGGCGAGGTCAGCGGCATCGACGTGCTCGTCGGCGGCAGTGGCGCCGACACGCTGGTCGGCACGGACGCTGGCGACACCTGGAACCTGACCGGCGCCAATGCGGGCGACATCAACGGCGCCTTGAGCTTCTCCGCCTTCGAGAACGCGACCGGTGGCTCCGGCGACGACCGTTTCCTGCTGGGCAGCGCGGGCAGCCTGTCCGGCACGCTCGACGGCGGCGACGGCGAGGATACGCTCTCCATCACGCTGTCGGACGCCGCGGACACGGTCGCCATCGGCGGCTCGGTCGTGACGCTGAACGGCGCCGGCAGGTCGTACGCAGAATTCGAGACGCTCGACGTCGATACGCTCGGCGGCGCGGACGCGCTCACCGTCGATCCCTCCGCAGCCGGCTTCCCGACCACGGTGAACCTGAACAGCGGCGACGACGACGACTCGATCACCATCAACCTGCTCGCCGGCGCCGCCACCACCATCAACGTCGACGGCGGTGCGCCGAGCGCGAGCGACAGCGTGATCATCAACGGCACCGCGGACGCCGACACGATTGCCGTCGACGGTCTCACCGTAACGTTCGACGCGACGCGCGTGCTGCTGTCCGGCACCGAGAACCTGACGGTCGCGGCCGGCGGCGGCGACGACCAGCTGGAGCTGACCGGTACGAGTGTCACCGGCAGCCTGTCGCTGCTCGGCGGCGCCGGCGACGACACCGTCTCCCTGAACTACGGCATCAGCACGGGCACCCTGACGGTCGATGGCGGCACCGGTGCGAACGATGCGCTGGTGGTGAAAACCATCGGCACCGACGACGACGTCACGCTGAGCGCGACGCAGGTGCAGATCGCGGGGCAGTCGACCGCCAACTACGCCGGGTTTGACACGCTGGCCCTGAACCTGGCCGACGGCGCCGACAACGTGACCGTCGCCGACACGAGCAGCGGCACCGCGACCACGCTGGATACCGGGACGGACGACGACACGGTCACGATCGCCGGTACCAGCAGCACATTGAGCATAATCACCGGGGACGGCGCCGACACCGTCGATGTCCGGGCCATCGGCGGCACGGCGACGATCGATGCGGGCACCGGCAACGACACCGTGAACGTGGGTAGCCTCGCGCCGGGCCTCGGCGGCGTAACGGGCGGCATCGCGGCGCTGCTGACGCTGGAGGGCGGCGACGGCGTCGACGCGCTCAACGTGGACGACAGTGGCGACGCCACCGGGCGCAGCGGCATGCTCACGGACACGACGCTGGATGGCCTGGGCATGACCGGCGGTGGCATTGCCTACAGCGGGCTCGAGGCGCTCTACCTCACGCTCGGCTCCGGCGGCGACAGCTTCACGATCGCCGCCACGCACCCGGGCAGCACGACGCTGAATGCGAATGCCGGCGCCGATACGATCAATGTACGCTCGACAGCGGGCGCCACGACCATCGACGGCGGCAGTGGCGACGACACCGTCAACGTCGGCAGCCTCGCGCCGGCTACGGGCGGCGGCGTCAACGGCACTTCGGCGCACGCTCACGATCGACGGCGGCGACGGCAGCGACACGCTGAACGTCGACGACAGCGGCGACACGGCGGCCAACACCGGCACGCTGACCGGCACGAGGCTGACCGGTCTCGGCATGACGGGCGGCATCACCTACGGCGCGCTCGAGACCTTCAACATCGCGCTCGGCTCGGGCGACGACACATTCACGATCGCGAGCACGCACGCGGGTGCAACGACGCTCAGCACGCACGATGGGGCCGATGACGTTGACGTTCTGACCACGGCGGGCGCGACGAACATCTTCACCGGTATGCACGCTGACATGGTCAACGTCTTCGGTAACCGGTGCGACCACGACCATCGACACGGGTGCCGGCAGCGACACGGTTAACGTGTTCGCCACGGGCGGCATGACGACGATCGCCAACGGCAGCGAAGCCGACACGGTCAACGTGCGCACGATCGCGCGGCGACGACGGTCGACGCGGGTGAGGGCGACGACACGATCAACGTCGGCAGCCTGGCGCCGGCTACCGGCGGTACGGTGAACGACATCAGCGCGCCGCTGACGATCAATGGCGATGACGGCAGCGACACGCTGTACGTGGACGATACCGGCGATGCGGCCCCAAACACGGGCACGCTGACTTCCACGACCCTCGCCGGCCTCGGCATGTCCGATGGCATCACCTACGGGACGCTGGAGGCTCTGAACATCGGCCTCGGCTCGGGCGGGGATAACTTTACGATCGCGAGCACGCACGCGGGCACGACGACGCTCAACAGCAACGCGGGCGCGGATATCGTCAATGTGCAGATGATCGGAGCCAATACCACCGTGAACGCCGGCAGCGGCGACGACACGATCAACGTGGGTAGTCTGACGCCGGCCACGGGCGGGACGGTCAACGGCATCAGTGCTCCGCTTACCATCAACGGCAACGATGGCGGCGACACGCTCAACGTCGACGATACAGGCGACGCGGCCGCGAACACGGGCACGCTGACGGCGACCACCCTGACCGGTCTCGGCATGTCTACTGGGATCACTTACGGGACGCTGGAGGCTCTGAACATCGGCCTTGGATCGGGCGGGGACACCTTCACGATCGCCAGCACGCACACGGGCACGACGACGCTCAACAGCAACGCGGGCGCGGATACCGTCAACGTGCAAACGATCAGCGGGGCGACCACCGTCAATGCCGGAACCGAGGATGACACGATCAATGTCGGCAGTCTGGCGCCCGCCACGGGCGGGACGGTGAACGGCATCAGCGCACCGCTCACGGTCAACGGCGGAGACGGCATCGACACGCTGAACGTGGATGACACCGGGGACACGGGTCCGAATGTCCTGATTTTGACTTTTAACACGATCACCGGCCTCGGCATGTCCGACGGCATTACTTACTTGAATATCGAGAATCTGAACGTCGGCATGGGATCGGGCGACGATACGGTGAACATTCGCTCGATCGGCAGCACGACGAGCATCAGCACGGGAGCCGGTGACGACACGATCAACGTGGGCAGCCTCGCGCCTGGGATGGGCGGGACGGTGAACGCCATCAACGCGCGGCTCACGCTCAACGGTCAGGACGGCAACGACACGCTGAACGTGGACGATACCGGCGACGGTGGTCCGAACAGCGGCGCGCTGACCGCGACGAAGCTCACGGGTCTCGGCATGACCGGCGGGATCAATTACGCAAATTTGGAGGGGCTGGAAGTCTCATTGGGTTCAGGTAACGACCAGTTCGACATCACCGGCACGATGACGCGCGCGGATTTCCGCACGATCACGATGGTCAATACCGGCGCCGGCAACGATCAGGTCACGGTCGCAATCGATGCGGCGATCGACGGACCGCTGGCGGTAAACCTGGAAGCGGGCGATGACGTGCTCGACGCCTCGGCTTCCTCGCACGACCTGGTGATTTTCGGCGGCTACGGCAACGATTCCATACGCGGCGGATCCGGGGCGGACACGATATTCGGCGATCGCGGCGTTGTGGAGTACTACGACCACAGCGGGAAGCTGGTCACGCGCCTCGGCATCGAACCGGGCGAGCGCAGCCTGGACCCGAACAACCCGCATTTCGTGCCTGCGAAGAAAACGGACGGTGGCTTCAACCAGCAACGCACGGTGGCAACCCGCGACGTGTTGATCGGCGGCGACGACCGGCTGTGGGGCCAGCTCGGAAACGACTGGATGGCGGGCGGGGCGGGCGCGGACGAGATGATAGGCGGGCTCGGTAACGACACTATGGAAGGCGACGGCGGCGCCGACGTTATGCTCGGTGACGTGGGCGAAATTTCCCGCGCGGTTAATCCTGACGGCAGCGCGCGGCTCAATCCGGACGGCAGCCGGCACAAGGACGTGCTGCTCACGGACGTGGCGTACCTGGTGGGCAGCATCGCGCTCAATGGGCCGGATATGCCGCAAGGCAGCCAGGCAACGGTGGACGCGCTGCTCAACGCCGACGTGACGCTGCTGACCGGCGTTTACAAGGTCGACGGCGGCAAGCTGTACAACGCTTGGGGCTCGCCCGACAACCGCGCGCTGCTGCTCAACCTGATCGCCGATGGCGATGATGTGATCTCGGGTGGCGACGACAACGACGCGATATACGGGCAGCGCGGCAACGACACGCTACGGGGCGACGCTGGCAACGACTTCGTCGCGGGTGGTGCCGGTGCCGACAACCTTGCTGGCGGCGACGGCAACGACGTACTGATTGGAGATCAGGCGATCATCGATTCCGATTGGCCGGCGGTGCCGAACGTAACCAACGGCTACCTGGTAATCCACAGCGCGGGCTCGAAGGAAGCTGAGATTGGCGTCAAGCTGGGCGACCTCGGTACCACGATCGTGCCGATGGTTCAGGTGATGCCGGGCCGCGAGATCAATGCCGTCTCGCAGATGTTGCCGCACATATTCAACTACGGCATGGTGCCGGCCGACAACAATCTCGACAAGGCCGGCGGTGGTTGGTTCACGCCGTTTGCCTCCGTCGTCACGGATTGGGCCCATCACGTCGAGCTGTTGCCCGGCAACGACACGATCGCCGGCGGCGGCGGGGACGATACCCTGGTCGGGGACGATCTGGTCTCGATCGCCCGCACTGTAGTGTTCGATGCTGATTCGATGGATAAGGCGGAGCTCTACACCCGCCGGCTGTTGGACGTTTCGGACGACTTCTCCGACTTAATCCACGAACAGTACCCGCTCCTCGACGGCCACTTCGCCCACTGGAACGACTACTGGCACGATCACTGGGATAGCTACTGGGACGCTCACGGCAACGACGCGCCGGTGATCGATGCCACCTACTCCTTCGGCAACGACAACCTCGATGGCGGCGCCGGCAACGACGTGTTGATCGGCGACAACAGCACCCTGGTGGCACCGGCGTTCGCAGTGCCGGCCAACTTGGCGGAAGAGTTCGAGCGGTTCGTCGACGGGGTGACCGAGTCCGGCGACGAGATCGCCCACGGTATCTTCGACTTGGTGGATCTCGATCACCATCTGCGTGACGATGTGGTCTCGGTGAAGGTGGGCAAATCTTCCCACGAGGAGATTCGCGCCCACGCCGATCAGTTGGTGACAGGCAACGACACCATCACGGCCGGCGATGGCAACGACCTGGTGGTTGGCGACGACTTCGTTTACCGCGCGCCGACCGTGCTGCTGGTTCCGGAAATCTCTGCTGTCCATTACAACCACCATGACCACGACGATGACGAAGATCATTGGAATGGCGGCGAGTGGACCGACCGCGACTGGGCCGACTGGAACGATAACCATCATGGGGGCTACTGGTACGAGCACGACCATGACTGGGACGAAGGTTTCTGGCACGGCCATGGCGATCCCCACCACGGTCTTGACGTGATCGTCGTTGGCCGCGACGTGATTTCGGGCGGCGCCGGCTCCGACCTGGTGTGGGGCGACAACCTGGCGCTGATCACCGACGACGTGGTGCGCTCCTGGGGTATCAGCAGCCGGGACTACAACAATGCGGCGCATGAGGCACAGGAGGCGCTCGACCGTATCAGCACCCTGACGGACGAGGTGGGTTACTGGTTCGGCGGCGATGATGACCAGCATGACGACGGCCATCATGACGGCCACGATTTCTGGTACGGCTGGGATGGCCGTGACAGTTACCATGAAAGCCAGTACGCCGACGACATTTCCGGCGGCGCCGGCAACGACATCCTGTTCGGTCAGGCCGGCGACGACAAGCTGCGTGGAGACGCCGGTGACGACTGGCTGGTCGGCGGCCACAACTACGACAGTCTTGACGGCGGAACCGGGAAGAACAAGCTGAACACAGGCGACGACAACTCGAGTGCGTTGCGCGACAGCGTCGCAGGTATGATGACCAACTGGGATACCCAGTTTTTGAGTCTCGCGCTGCCGGGGGCGCCGTTTGGCAACACTATCGTGGACAACGGTGAGTGCGGAAGCCTCAAGAACTTCGACTTCCTGGAATTCACGTGTCCGCCGGGCCTGACCTTCCAGAACACCGAGACTTTCGCGGACGGCGTCGCCAACCTGTTCACCGTTCCGCAGACCGGCATCTGGAGCGTCGTTGCCGGGCGCTACAACGCCGCGCCGACGGCGGTCAACCCGGTCGCGATGAGCGTGATGGACCTGGGCTTGAACAGCAACCAGTCGATGTCGCTGCTCGAGTTGTCCGTCAAGCTCAACGTGCAGGCACAGGGCGGCTACCTCTTCGATTACTATGGACCGAACAACTTCAAGTTCGTCGCAATCGACGCGCCGGCCGACAAGGTAATCATTGGCCACTACAGCGCCACGCAGGGCTGGGTGGTTGACGCCTCAACCTCTCAGAGCATCAAGTCCGGCTCCGATTACACGCTTGGGCTGTCACTCCAAGGCACGCTGGTCACGGTGTCGCTCAATGGAAGCGAGGTGCTCGGTCACGCCTACAGCTCGGTTGCCGTGCACGGCAAGGTCGGGCTCTACGTCAACGGCGGCATGGGGTCCTTCGACAACGTCACGGTCAAGAGCAACGATCCTGCGTTCCGCGATCCGGCCGAGTACATGGTCGCGGATATCGCCCCGGCCGCGGAGATTGGAGACATGGCCACGCTGACCGAAGCGCAACTTGCACCGGTGGTAGCGGCGGCGGTGGATGCCTGGACGCGCAAGCTCGGGGCCGACCAAGAGCGCCTGGGGGCATTGAACGGGCTCGCGATCTCGGTTGCCGACCTGCCCGATCTCGCGCTCGGCGAAACGCTCGCAGGCGGGCGCATACTGATTGATGCCAATGGCGCCGGCCACGGCTGGTTCGTCGATCTCTCGCCGGCCGACAATAGCGAGTTTGGCGTTCTTAATCCAGACACGCTGGCGATGACGGTCGAAGGCCCGGCTTCCGGGCGTATGGACCTTGTGACGGTGGTGATGCACGAGATCGGCCACGTGCTCGGATTCGACCACACCGAAGCGGAAGTCTACGCGGTAATGCACGAAGACCTCGAGCCTGGCGTGCGCTACCTGCTCGATGACTCAGGCATCGACGGCAATCCCGCACAACCGTTGGCGGACCGCACCCTCACACCGCCTGCCAATCAGGCGGTCGAGCGCGCGGTGAACTGGATGGCGTCGTTCGGCGGTGACGGCCCGAAAGCCAACCTCAGCGGGAACGGCAGCGCCATCGATTGGCAGGCTGGCGCGGCCTGGACCACGAGCATCTCGCCTTTCTCCGGCGGCAAGGTGGACAACGCTGCCTCGGCCAATTTCGCCGACTTCCTGCCGCTGGGCGTAGGCGATAAGCACGGTGCTGGGGGCAGTGGATACGACAGCTTGGGCAAGTCGCTGCTCGGATCCAAGAACATCGACAAAGCGCGGCGATAGCCGTTGGGGTGGGCGGCGGTGCGGCGCGATGCGCCCTGTCTTACCGCGCCAGACAGCGCTTTCCTCGCGAGGTTCGCCAGCACTTTTGCCAGCGCGGGTCCGAGGAGTTGGCGCATTTCCTTCTCACCGGTGACTGGCTGATTGTCGCCGTCCTCGCGCAGTACCAATTCGCCCTGCCGCAAAGAAACCATTAGCGCTTCAGTGAGTTGCGCCATGTCCCGGCTTCCATCGAGCTGCTTTAACGTCTGCCGGTGAAGCTCATCGAGCGAGACGCTTTCCCCCCGGAGATTGGTGACATTGTAACCATGATTCGCTTGCAGACGCGCGAGCGGGGTCGTCGCCGGCATGTCGGCAACTACGGTGGTGAAGGGAACGTCGGTCAGCCGCCACTCCACCACGCCCGCCGCCATACCGGTCAGCATCTCTCCCGCGAGAAAATTCTCGGCATCGGCGGCATCCGCCGGGAATCCTTCCCTGGCGGCTTCCGCCTTGCACTCGGCAAACAAATCAGTGAAAGCAACAGGCGCTGGCCACTCGCGCTGGAGGCTGCGCATTGCGAGCTTGGTCAGCGGTGACTTGCAGCTGATTTGGTAGCCGCCCGCTGTTCGGAACGCTACTGAGTGAGCGGGATCCAGTTCCACTCCGGGTGCCGTTGGCGCGGCGTCGGTTGCCAGGAGCAACTCCTTGACGACGGCGGGCGTGAGCGTGCGATTGAGCCGGACGCCGCTGTGGCAGATGAGCGTCTTGCGGAAGTAGCGGCAACGCACGAAATCCATGTATTGCTCCATCTGGACGATGTCGTGCGCGCCGAGCTCGTGCAGGGTCTGCGCGACCTCCGGCGAGAAGTTGGTCGAAACCATCGTCGAGAAGTCCGCCTCGCCCAAGTACTGCAGCCCGTTCACGGCGAGCTTCCGCGCGAATTCATGGAAGTACAGCGGCTGGTTGTGCTCCTCCAGGTGTTCGTGATGAAGGTAATAGTCCTCCATCGTGCCGATGTGCTTGAGCTCGCTTTGCAGTAGCCGTTGGTAGGGCGTGTCGGCACCCTTGGTCGCTTCGGCTACGAACTCGACCAGCGCCTTGGACTGCGCAAGGCGCGCTCCTGGATCGGCGAACTGCGTGCTGCGGTAAAACATCATGTCGCGCACGACGCCACGAATGTGCCAGCCGGGATAAGTGTTGTAGCTGATGTAGGCTACGCCATTCGCGGCAAGATGCCGTTGGCATATTTCCAGCATCTTGTTTTGCACCGGCGCCGGCACCCATGAGAAAACACCGTGGCTTATGATGTAGTCGTACTCGCCCAAATCCGCGGTGAAGTCGAGGATGTCGAGGTGCTTGAGCTGGATGTTCTTGAGCCTCAGGACGTCGATCGTCTTCCAGCCCTCGGCAACTTGGCGCGACGAGGCGTCGATGCCTAGGAACTGGGAACCCGGATAGTCCTGTGCCATCGCGATGAGATTGCCGCCAGACGAGGTGCCCAGCTCGAGGACGCGGCAATGTTCCGCGGCCGGGGCATCGAGGCCAAATAGTTTGGCCACTGCGGCGAGCCGCTCGGGGCGGGTCTGCCGGAAGGGGTTGCTGCTATAAGGAATAGCGTCGTAGGGTGTCTGCTTCTGGTCCATGTGGGAGTACGGATTCGGAGTCGAAGATGCGGGCCGGTCAAAAGCGCATTGTAATAGGATCTCCCAATATTACGCCCCAACTGGCGGACTTCTAAGGAGAAATCAATGGCTAAGACCATGGCTCCGGAAGCGCTGGCGGATATGAAGGGCATGCAAGGAACCCACATCAAATGGGGCAACTCGAATATGAAGAATTCCTGCGCGAAAGTCTGCATCGTCGCCAGCATATGCGAGGAGGTGGTAAAACTCTTAGGCATCCACCAAGCGTGGAACCGCAGACAGCAGAAAGTTACGATCCTGTGGACCGGATCATCATTAGTCCCACGCTACCAAGCGGATGCGCCTGCTTCTCAACAATGTCGTCAATGAATATGAAACCTGCTACGGGCCTCCCAGCATCGACGCGACGCTGGCGGGCGGTGAGGCGAAGAAGTCGCGCGCACTGCCGCCGAAGTATCCGCGCTTGAGGCCGGTCTGGCGTGAGTCCCATCTCTCCGGAAATCAATGCGACGCGCGGACAGGTCGCCGATCTGGCCGCGCGGCGCGCTTACGATCAGGTGTGGCAGCAGTTCGCCCAGCACCAGAGCGCCGAGGAGTTCTGCAGCAGCTGGCTGCTGATCCAATGCAACCACATCGGGGGCGTTTCCGACGGTGTGGTGGTCTTGCAGAAGCCGGGCACGAGCGCTTTCGCGCCGGTCGCGTTCTATCCCGAGAATCCGACGGATCGTGCCCACCTCGCGAAAGTCAGCGAGCGCGCGTTGACAGGAAGGCCGCGGCGTCGTCGAGCCGCCGAGGAGTCCAGCGGAACGCGACGTCAAGGGGCCCCGCTATCAGGTCGCCTACCCGGTGCGGCTGGACGGGCAGGTCCGCGGCGTCATCGGGGTCGAAATCGATTGGCGGCCCGAGGCGCAGCTGCAGTCCGCGATGCGCGACCTGCAATGGGGCTCCGGTTGGCTCGAGGTCCTGCTGCGGCGACATGCGGACCCGATGGAGGCGGAAAGACTGCGCTTGAAGCTTGCGCTCGATCTCGTGTCGACGCTGCTCGAGCAGCCCGAGCCTGAAGGAAAGCACGACCGCGTTCACCACCGAGCTCGCGGCCCGGCTCGGGTGCGACCGCGTCGCACTCGGGCTTTTGCAAGGGCGGCGCGTCAAGGTAAGCGCTGTATCTCATTCCCCGCAGTTCGAGCAGCGGGCCAACCTCATGCGCGCGGTTGAAAGCGCCATGGAGGAGGCGATCGACCAGGCCGCGACCGTGGTGTATCCGCCCGAGCGGGAGAGTCTGCCCGTGGTCGCCCGGGCGCATGAGGCACTGCTGCGCGAGTCGCAGGCCGGCAGCGCCGCAACCTTCCCGTTGATACACGGCAACAAGATGGTCGGAGCCCTGACTCTCGAGCGCGCTGCGGGTTACCGCTTCGATGTTCCGACACTGGAGATTTGCGAGGCCGTGGCAGCGGTCGCCGGCCCGGTCGTTGAGCTCAAGCGATGTGAACGAAGCGAGCCTCCCGGCGCACGCCGGCCGGTCGGTCAAAGATATTTGGGTGGCTCTGGCGGGCCCGGGGCACGCGGCGCTGAAGCTCGGTACTGTGGCCGTCGTCGTCGTCGCCACGTTCCTCGCTTTCGCGACTGGCGATTTCCGCGTCTCCGCCAATTCGACGCTGGAGGGAACGGTCCAGCGCGCCATCACCGCGCCCATCAACGGCTACGTGAAAGACGCCCTGCTGCGCGCCGGCGATACGGTCAGAGAGGGGCAGATCATCGGGCGTTTCGACGACCGGGACTTGAAGCTCGAGCGCGTGAAGCTGGCGAGCCAGCGCGACCAGTACGTCAGGCAGTATCGGGAGGCGATGGGCAAACGCGAGCGCGCGCAGGCGCATATCGTCAGTTCGCAGATCGCGCAGTCCGAAGCGCAGCTGGCGCAGGTCGAGGAACAGCTCTGCGCGTACCGTGATGGTGGCGCCGTTCGACGGCGTGATCGTCAGCGGCGATTTGTCGCAGAGCCTCGGCTCCCCGGTGGAGCGCGGGCAGGTTCTGTTCGAAATCGCGCCGCTCGATCAGTTATCGCGTCGTGCTGCAGGTCGACGAGCGCGATATCTCCTACATCGAGAATGGCCAGCACGGCGAGCTTACGGTTTCCTCGATTCCGGGCGAGCGCTTCGGCTTTGCTGTCACGAAGGTCACGCCGGTCAATACCGCCAAGGAAGGGCGCAATTTCTTCCGCGTCGAAGCGATCCTCGAGAATCCGCCGGCGTCCCGCGTGCGGCCCGGCATGGAGGGCGTGGGCAAGATCTTACGTCGACGAGCGCAAGCTCGTCTGGATCTGGACCCACAGCTTGACCGACTGGGTGCGACTGTGGATATGGTCCTGGCTTCCCTGAACTGCGAGTCGCGATGCCGCGTGTAGATGTCCACCGATCTGCACAGCCCTTCCTGGTATCGCGTCGCCGATTTAAGGCCGCGCCTGCGCAGCCACGTCCGGATCCATCGCCACCACTATCGTGGCGAGCTGTGGTACGTGCTCGAAGACCGCGTTTCGCGCCGCATGCACCGCTTCAATCCGGCGGCGCATTACGTGATCGGCCTGATGGACGGCCACCGGACGGTGCAGGAAATCTGGGACAGCGCGACGACCCGTTTCGGCGACGACGCGCCCACGCAGGACGAAACGATCAGGCTGCTGGGCCAGCTGCACGCGGCCGAAGTGCTGCAGTCCGATGTGACGCCGGACGTGGCGGAGCTCTTGCGACGCGCGCGCAAGGGCAGGCCCAAAACCTGGATGCAGAACCTGCGTTCGCCCCTGGCGATGCGCTTTCCACTGTTCGATCCGGACCGCATTCTCGAGCGCTGGCTGCCCTGGTACCGACCTTTGTTCGGTTGGGGCGGGGCCGCGCTCTGGTTGCTGGTCGTCGGATGCTGCCGTGTTCGCAGCGCCGCGCACTGGCAGGATCTGTCCAAGAGACTTTTCCGATCGGGTTCTCGCTCCGCAGAATCTGGTGCTGATGTGGCTGATCTTTCCGGTGCTCAAGCTGTTTCACGAATTCGGCCACGCCTGCGCGACGAAGGCCTGGGGCGGCGAGGTTCACGAGATGGGGGTCATGCTGCTCGTGCTGATGCCGGTCCCCTATGTCGATGCGTCCGCCGCCAGCGCGTTCCGGGAAACCCGCCGCCGCGTTTTCGTCGGCGCCGCGGGGATGATCGTCGAATTGTTCATCGCGTCGCTGGCATTGTTCCTGTGGCTCGAGGTCCAGCCCGGCCTTATTCCGCGCCGTGCTCTACAACGTCATGCTGATCGCGGGCATTTCCACCGTGGTTTTCAATGCCAATCCGCTGCTGCGCTACGACGGCTACTACATCCTCGCGGATCTGATACAGATCCAGAATCTGCGCAACCGCGGGCAGCAGTACCTCGGCCACCTGGTGGAGACCCGGCTCTTCGGCCTGCAACTGCCCGAGATCGAGGCGAGCCCGCGGTGAAAAGCGCTGGTTCGTCTTCTACACGATTGCGTCATTTCTCTATCGCACCTTCGTCATGGTTGCGATTGCGCTGTTCATCGCCAGCGAATACATGATCGTTGGCGTGGTGCTTGCGCTATGGGCGCTTTTCGCGGCAGTCGTGATTCCGGTGGCGCGCGGCATAGGCTACCTCGCGTTTCATGCGCGCCTGCGCCGGCACCGCGCGCGCGCGCTCGCGACCTCCGCAGCGGTCGTCGGCCGCGCTGGCAGCGCTCCTTTTCGTCGTGCCGGTCCCGCACTGGACCCGCGCCGAGGGCGTGATCTGGGTGCCTGACGATGCGCACGTGCGCGCCGGCGCGGATGGCTTCGTCAGACGAATCGTCGCGGAGCCTGGCGCCATCGTACGCCGCGGCAGCACGCTGCTGGTCGCGGACGACCCGGAGCTCGCGCCGAAAATCCGCGGTTCTGGAGGCACAAGTGCAGTTGCTGGAGACACGCGCGCAAGCCGAGCTTGGGTGTCGATCGCGTGCGCTGGGAAATCACGCGCGAGGAGTTGAAGGCGGCCCGCGAGGAACTGGACGCATGTTCGCAAGCTCTACCGCGATCTCACCGTGCTAAGTCCGACCAGCGGTAGCTTCGTGCTTTCCCTTGCCGCACAGGATCTGCCCGACCGCTTCCTGCGCAAAGGGCAGGAGATCGGTTACGTCGTTTCCGCCGCCAACGTTACCGCGCGGGTGCTGGTATCGCAGGACGATATCGACTTACGTCAGGACGCAGACCGAGCGCGTGCGGGTCAAGCTCGCCGGGAGGATGTACGAAACGTATGCGGCAGCCATACGCCGGGAGGTGCCGGCCGCAAGCAACCGGGTGGCCAATCTCGCCATGTCGAGCATCGGCGGCGGACTGGCTCCCGCTCGATCCCCAGGATACGCAAAAGCCGAAGACGCTCAATACCTGGTTCGAGTTCGAACTCGAACTGCCCGCGACGCGGACGTTCGTGCTCGGCGAGCACGTCTACGCGCGCTTCGAGCACGAGGCCGAGCCGGTGGCCTGGCGCATCTACCGCTCGGTGAGGCAGTTGTTTCTGAAGCGCTTCTCCGTGTGATGGTCGCCGCATCCTCGGCACTGGCCGGCTACCGGTTACCCCGAGCGCGACGAGCCCCGCGAGGGAATACTCGACCGGCTAGTCGCATTGGCGCG
Source organism: uncultured beta proteobacterium (assembly GCA_963778865.1). Classification (GTDB taxonomy): domain Bacteria; phylum Pseudomonadota; class Gammaproteobacteria; order Burkholderiales; family SG8-41; genus PALSA-1004. Next base: position 16,347 of record CAVZWF010000005.1, read on the forward strand.
CTATTTCACCGGCGGCATGCGCTGCCGGCGGCAAGGCAGCTGGCGCGCATCGTTCGCGGCCACCGACCGTTGCGCAGCGGGGCTCGAGTCCCTGTCCGACTGCGGAGACTCCTAGCGCGGGCGGCGCAATTACGCCCGCGCCTGCGGCGCGCCGGTTTCGATGATCTCGCGCTGGCGGGGGAGTCCTTTGCCCTGGTCCGCGAGGCCGCCGCGCGTACGCGTCGGACTTCGCCACTTCGACGTCCAGCTCATCGGCGGCTGGGCAATGTTCAACGGCATGCTGGCGGAAATGGAGACAGGCGAGGGCAAGACGCTGACCGCGACCCTCGCGGCCGCCACGGCGGCGCTGGCGGGGTGCGCGGTGCACATCATCACGGTCAACGATTATCTGGCCGAGCGCGATGCCGAGACGATGGGGCCGGTATTCCGGGCGCTGGGCGTCACGGTGGGCTGCGTCAAGCAGGGCATGGATCCGGATTCCCGCAGGGCCGCCTACCGCTGCGACGTCACCTACTGCAGCAACAAGGAGATCGCATTCGACTATCTGCGCGATCGCATGGTGCTGGGGGGCAAGCCGCGGGCGATCGCGATGAAGATGGATGCCCTGGCGGGTGCAGGCGTCAAGCGGCGCCTGCTTGCTGCGTGGACTGCAATTCGCCATCGTGGACGAGGCGGACAGCGTCCTCGTGGACGAGGCGCGCACGCCGCTGATTCTGTCTGCGGAGGCCAATCACAGCCAGGAGGAATCGTTGCACCGGCAGGCCCTTGAACTCGCGCAGAAGCTCGGCGAGGCGGCATTACCGGATACGCGATCAGGGCGTCGAGATCACTGAAGACGGACTGCAAAAGCTCGAGGAACTGGGCGAGTCGATGACCGGGGTGTGGCGGGGTCCGCACCGCCGCGAGCAGTTGGTGCGACAGGCGATCAGCGCGCTCTACCAGTTCCAGCGCGACAAGCACTACCTGGTCCGCGACGACAAGGTGGTCATCATCGACGAGAACACCGGCCGGCTCATGCCCGACCGTTCCTGGGAGCAGGGCCTGCACCAGTTGATCGAAATCAAGGAAGAGCTGCGAAGGTCACCGGCCGCCGCGAGACCCTGGCGCGCATCAGCTACCAGCGTTTTTTCCGCCGCTACGTCCACCTGTCGGGAATGACCGGGACCGCGAGCGAGGTCGCGGGCGAGCTGTGGGCGGTCTATCGTCTGCGGGTGGCGACGATCCCCACCAACAAGCCGGGGCGGCGGGCGCGGTATGCGGATCACGTTTACGGGCGCGCCGATCGAAAATGGCAGGCGGTCGTCGCCAGCATCGCCCGACACCACGAGGCCGGGCGCCCGGTTCTGGTCGGCACGCGGTCGGTGGCTGCTTCCGAGCATCTGGCGAAGCTGTTGGACGAGTCACAGCTGCCCTACCGATTGCTGAATGCGCGCCAGGATCGCGATGAAGCCGAGATCGTGGCGCGCGCCGGTGCCGCAGGTTGCATCACCGTGGCGACCAACATGGCGGGACGCGGAACGGACATTAAGCTTGCGCCGGGTGTCGCCGCATGCGGCGGGCTGCACGTGATCGCGACCGAGCTGCACGACTCCGGGCGAATTGATCGCCAACTCTTCGGCCGGTGCGCGCGGCAAGGCGACCCCGGAAGCTGCGAGGCGATTCTCGCAATCGAGGATGATCTGGTCGAAACATTCTTCCCGCTGGCGGCCGGCCCGCTGCGCAACAGGGACTCGGTGCCGCAGCGCCTTGGAAAATTCGCGTTCCGCGTGGCGCAATGGCGCGCCGAACGGACGCATTCGAGGTCGCGGCGCGACCTGCTTGACCTGGACGACTACCTGGGAGACGTGCTGGCTTTCGCGGGGCGGGGCGAGTAGCAACGGCCAGACGCATGCCGGCGCAGGCCGCCGTGCATGGCGCGGGTGCAAGCGGGGAGGCGGGCGCACATGCCGGGAATAGCCGGTGTGGCGGGACGCTTGCAAGCTGTGCTTTAATGGCGCTCGAAGCAGAGTTTATTCAATAACATGGTCAGGAGATAGCGATGGCTCAGAGCAAGGCACCCGACGTGGCGGCGGAAACCAAAGGCGCGGAGGGGATGCGCATCAAGTGGGACGACGCCAACATGAAAAGCTCCTACGCGAACGTGTGCAACGTAACGAGCACGCGCGAGGAGGTGGTGATGCTCTTCGGCGTTAATCAGGCATGGAACCGCGGCCAGAAGGAAGTCACGATACAGCTTACCGACCGCATTATCGTCAGCCCGTATGCCGCCAAGCGGCTGATGATGCTGCTCGACGGAGTGGTGAAGGAATACGAAAAGCGCTTCGGAAACCTGAACCTCGAAGGGCCCACGCCGCAGAGTTAGTTTTCCGCGTCCAGCATCATCCGCTCACAGCAGAGTGGTTCGCGGGCATCGCCCGGTGCGTTGCACCGGGCCCGGCTTCAATGAAACTGCACCTTGCAGCGCACGCCGGCGGGAAGGGCGTGATTGCGGTTCGGCAACTCGAGGCGCACGCCGAACGTCCCGCTCGCCGCGTCCATCACGCGGTCGATGATCTTGACCACGGTTTCGTAGCGCCCACCTGACCGGCGTCTCCGGCACGACCGTCGCGCGCTGCCCTGGCTTGACCTTGCCGTACAGACTGACCGGCACGACGACTTCGACGTGCAGGGTGTCGATCTCCGCGAGCTTAAGGATGGGGTCCTTGAAGGTGATCGCGCCGAATTCGCCGGGCTTGAGCAGGACTTCGACCACGACGCCCGACAACGGGCTGCGGATCGTGCGCATCGCCAGCACCTCGGCGGCGCGTTTGGCTTCGTGGCGCGCGATCTCCTGGTTTTCCCTCGCCCGTCGTAGTTCTTCGGTCGCGAGCTTGTGCTCGGCCTCAGCCTCGTCGCGCGCATTGACCGAAACGAAGTTCTGCTTCACGAGTTCTTCGGCGCGGTGCAGTTTCTTTAGCGTGATGTCCACCCGCACCTCGGCCGTCTTGATTTCGCCCACGGCCTCGGCGCGTGACTTCGCGAGTTGAAACGCGGCCCGCTCCGGTCCGGATTCGAGCGTGACGATGACCTGGCCTTTCGTCACCGAATCACCGCGCTTCACGCGTACCGATTCGATCATTGCTTCCACCGGACTGCGGATCTCGATGTTCTGCCGCGCCTCGATCATGCAGTCGTACTCCGACTGTGCGAAGGCGGGGATGGCGGAGGCGAGTGCGCCCGCGCAGGCGAGCATTGTGGGAAAACGCATCATTCGATATTCGATTCAGCCGTGCACGGTAAAATTGGATCAGGCGATTTGCCGCGTCCGCAAGTCTACCAGACTGTAACCGTGTTGCGCCTCAGCGCGCCGCGAATCGCGAAATGATCCGCTGCGGGCCCGGCGGCAGTTCCGCTTAACTTTTCGCGACCGCTGGAGACCTGTTCGCCGCGCTGCTCCGATGCTACTCGGGCCGCCGGCCCGCCGCCTTTGTATGCCACGTGGGCGAGATCGATGCCGGCAAGCCGCTTGAAGAGTTCGCCGCCGAAATGGTGCATGCCGGCGACACCGGTCGACGCATAATTTATTTTGCCGGGACTGTTCTTCGCGAGCGCAATCAGTTCCGGGAGCGTGCGCGCCGGCAGGCCGGGATTGGCGACCAGCACGTTGGGCCCGCGCCCCAGCAATGCAATGGGTGCAAACGATCCCAGTGTGTCGTAGGGCACCTTGCGGATGGCCTCGTTCATGGTATGCGTGACCGAGGCGAACAGCACGGTGTGGCCATCGGGTGCCGCGCGCGCCACGATTTCGGTGCCTATGATGCCGCTGGCGCCGCCGCGGTTGTCGTTGACGATTTGCTGTCCGAGCCTGGCAGTGAGCCGCGCGCCGACGAAGCGCGCAAGGATGTCGTTGCCGCCGCCGGGCGGAAAGGCGACGATCATGCGTATCGGGCGCGTTGGAAAAGTTTGTGCGGAATCGGCCGGTGGTCCTTGCGCGCCGAAAGATGCGCCCGTGACACTTACAAACACGGCGAACGGCGCTAACCGGATGCCTTTCGTTCTATGCAACCATGCTTGAGACATCCGTGCTCCGGAATTTCTATTTTCTTCGTTCATCCACGAGTATTTCGGATTTGCTGTCCCCGGTCAACGGTCGCCGTCAAACGGTGTTGCGGGGAATTGCCGAGCATAAGTGGAGCAATCCTTTACGCGGTGGCGCCCGGATCGCGGCACTTGATCATACGCAACGGCGTATAGGTCAAAGCCACCGTACCGTCCTGTTTGATCACGCGATTGTGCGTGCGCACCAGTCCGCGCCCCGGCTTGTTGCGCGTCAACCGCGCGTCGATGACTTCGCACTCGACATGTACCGTGTCGCCCGCGAAGACGGGACTCTCGATATTGAGTTCCATGTTGAGGAACGCGTAGCCCGTGTGCTGCATGGTGGCCTGCACCAGCAGGCCCTCGGCGAAGCAATAGACGAGCGCGCCGGGCGCGACCCTGCCTTTGATGTCCGACGCGTTTTCGAGAAAGTCCACGTTAGTGAACAGGACTTCCACCATGCCCGTGCAGTTGATGAAATTCACGATATCGGCCTCGGTGACGGTGCGGCCTATCGTCTTGAATTGCCGGCCCACCGGCAGTTCTTCGAAATGCATGCCCAAACCCACGGTTTCCATATCGGCGGTTCCTTGGTTATTGCGGATCGTATGCGACGCCCGGGATCGCCGCGATGGATTCGCGCGTTCGCGCGCGGTGTGTCGCCATGCGCGTTATCGCCTGCTCGACCACTGCACGTTTGAGGTGCGGCGCGAACATCTCGATAAACGCAAACATGTAACCGCGCAGGTAGTGGTTGCGCCGGATGCCGATGTGGATCGTGTTGGGCTCGAAGAGGTGGCGCGCATCGATCGCGCGGTCGAACGCGATGTCGGGGACGATGGCGATGCCGAGCCCGAACTCGACGTAGGTCTTGATGACGTCCGCGTCGATGGCATTGAGCGCAATGTGCGGCCGTAGGCCCTTGGCTTCGAATGCGCCGAGCGTCTTGGAGCGGCCGCAATTGCCGGCTCAGGCCCGGCTGCGTGACGTGCAGGGCGGCGGCCGCGCGCGAAATGTTGAGGTCCTGGTGCACGACCTCGCGAAAGTAGCGCAGTTGCTGCAAGGTCATTACGACGGTCCCATACTAAATGTTATGGACGCATAAGATATCATCACTTGTAAGTATGGCGTGCACAATCTATATTCGAGCTTGCCCGCGCCCCTAGGCGGCGCACCAAAGCGGTGGAGGAGGCGATACCCCGATGATGATGCTCGAGTGCGACGCCAAGCGTTTGCTGGCGTCGGCCGGCGTGACGGTGCCGGCGGGCGTGCTGTGGCGTAAAGGCGAGGCTGCGGAAAATGTCAAAGTCGCGGGCTACCCGGTCGCAGTCAAAGCGCAGGTCAGAAGCGGCGGACGCGGCAAGCAGGGCGGTGTCCAGAAAGTCGCCGATGCGGCGGCGCTGGCCGTGGCCGGCAAGAAACTTTTTGCGACGGAATTCGGCGGCGAAGCGCCTGAGGTGCTGCTGATCGAACCGTGGCTGGCGATCGAACGCGAAGCCTATCTGTCGGTGGCGGTCGACGGGCGTGCCGAAGGCTACGTCGTCTTATACGCGTCTCGCGGTGGGATCGATATCGAGGACGGCGCGCCGCCCGCGCGTTATCCGGTGGGCGCGCCGTGGAATTTCCGCGTGCACGAACTGCGCGCCGTGCTCGAACCCGTCGAGCCCGACTACCAATGGCGCGAGAAAGTGATCGCGCTCGCGCAAAGGCTCGTGCGCACGGCGGCGGCGCGCGATTGCACCACCATCGAAATCAATCCGCTCGTGAAGCTCGCCGACGGCTCACTCATCGCGGCGGACGCCAAAATCGCGCGCGACGAGTGGGCGTGGTTTCGCAGTGAAGAAATCGCGGCCGAGCGCGACGCCGAAAAAGGCGCGCGCCGACTCCTATCTGCGCGCGTGCCTCGACATGCAGCACATGTACGTGAAGCTCGACGGCGACATCGGCATCATCTCCGGCGGCGCCGGCATGACGATGGCCGCGATGGACATGGTCGCCGAGCTGGGCGGCAGGCCGGCGTGCTTTCTCGATTGCAGTCCGGGACCCACGTCGACGCGCGGTTACCGGCCGGCGTTTGCGATGCTCGATGCCGATCCCGCGGTCAAAGTCATTCTGGTCAGCGTGTTCGGCGGCGGCACGCAGATGCAGCGCGTCGCCAACTCGATGAAGGAAGTGATGGCGGAGCGCACGTAGCACCAAACCGGTCGTCTACCGTCTCGACGGCACCAATATCGACCAGGTGCCGGGCATTTTCGCGCAATTCGGCGCGCACAATCACGCGTCCATCGAGGAGGCGGCCGCCGAGGCGGTGCGGCTGGCGGGAGCGCGCGCATGAGCATACTGCTCGATCGCAGCAACCGCGTGCTGGTGCAGGGCGTGACCGGCCAGATGGGCACGGTGTTCGTCGAGGACGCGCGCAAGTACGGCACCAACATGGTCGCGGGAGTGTCTCCCGGCCGCGCCGGCACCATGGTGGGCGAGGTGCCGGTATTCGCCAGCGTCAGGGAAGCGAATGAGAAAACGGGCGCCGACACCGCGATGGTATTCGTGCCGCCCGCCGCGGTGCTGGGCGCGGTGCTCGAAGCGCTCGAATGCGGTTGCAAACTGGTGGTGGCGACGGCCGATGAAATGCCCGTGCTCGACGCCATCGAAGTGCGCGCGGCGGCACGCGCGCACGGCGCGGTCTTCGTCGGGCCCAACACGCCGGGACTGATTTCGCCGGGCAAGGCGAAAATGGGTTTCATGCCGTCCTTCTGTTATACGCAGGGCCACGTCGGCGTGATCTCGCGCAGCGGATCGCTGTCCTACGAGGGGTCAAAGCGGTTGACAGTGGCCGGCATAGGACAGTCGACTGTTATCGGCATCGGCGGCGATCCGGTCAAGGGCACGACGGCGGCCGAAGCGCTGGAACTTTTTCACCGCGATCCCGACACCCGTGCGGTGCTGTATCTCGGTGAAATCGGCGGCTCGGAAGAATTGTTCGTCGCGGAGTATGCTGCACGCAGCGGCGCCAAACCGGTCGCCGCGTTGATCGTCGGGCAAACCGCACCGCCGGGCAAAAAGATGGGGCACGCGGCCGCGCTTGATCGGGTCGCGCGCCGAGGGCCATGCCGCCAAGCAGAAGATGTTGCGCGATGCGGGCGTATTCGTGGCGGATGGATTGCGGCAGGTGGTCGCGGCGACGCAGGCAGCACTGGCGTCGGCGAACAAAGCCGCGAAGGTTGCCTGAACGAGGGCACAACGGATTACAACGGAGGCAGCAATGAACAAACGAGTGGATCTGGGCATCACCGAAGAAGCGGCCGAAGGTCTGATCAACGAACAAAGCATGAGCGCTGCGCGCGCGCTGGTCGGCTGCAAGCTGCGCCCGGAACAGTATCTGCGCGACGCCAGCACCGACGCGATCATCATTTTCGCGAACGGCATCGGCGATCTGAATCCGCTTTATCGCGACCAGGAATATGCGCGCTGGACGCGGTTTGGCGGGTTGCTCGCGCATCCGTGCTTTCCGTGGACCCACCATTGGCCCGGGCGCTCCTACTGGGGACTGCCCGGCGTGCACGGCTTCGGCGTCACGATCGACTGCGAGTACTTCCGCAACGTGCGTCCCGGCGACCGCATCAACATCTGGAACCGCGTGCTCGGCATCGAGGAGAAAGCCGTCGCGCTTTTCCGGCAAGATGGCGATGCAATACCTGGAGTCGACCTACACCAACCAGCGCGACGAAGTGGTGTGCAAGGCGCTGGGGCTCACCGCGCGTCACGAGCGCAAGGCCTCGCGCGACAAGGGCAAGTACAAGGACGTGCGCACCCACGTCTACACCGGGCGGAAAGCGACGCGATCGACGAAAAGATCATGAACGAGCCCGACGCAGATCCGCGGCGCGAATACGCGTTACTGGGACGACGTGAATGTCGGCGACGCGATCGACGAGATCGTGCGCGGTCCGCTGTCGATGTCGGACACCATGGCATTCGTCATCGCGTCCGGCCGGGGTGCCGCGCACGGTGCGCTGTTGAAGCATGCCGCCAAGCATCCCAAGCACTATATTCGCAACAAGGACGGCGGCGGCGGCGTCGAATACACCGGCATCGGCCACCATCGCGAAGATTTCGCGAAGAAGGTCGGCGTTCCCGGCATGTACGATTACCTGCCGCAACGCGCGTGCTGGTTCGTGTCCGCGATCACCAACTGGATGGGCGACGACGGCGTGATTAAAAGGATCCGGATGGAAGCGCGCATGTTCAACCTGCAGGGCGACACGACGTTCATCAACGGCAAGGTCGTCAAGAAATATGTCAAGGACCGCTGCCCGCTCGTCGATATCGAGATGAAAGGCGTGAATCAGCGCGGAGAACTGAGTTCGCCCGGATTCGCCACCGTGATGTTGCCGGCCAAGGACATCAACACGAGGATTCCGCTCGACGGCACGGTGGTCGATCTTGACTTGCCGCCGGTGCGCTGAACGGTTCATGTGGAGGAGACAGCCATGAACAGTAACGCGCTCTTTCTCGTGTGCGACATGATCAACGATCTCATACACGAGGACGGACCCAACGGCAAAAAAGGCTACGGGCCGGAACTCGCGCGGCGCAACACCATCGCGAATACCGCCGAGGCGCTGCGCAAGGCGCGCGTCGCCGGCGTGAAGATCGGCTACGTGCGTGTCGGATTTTCGCCTGACTATCGCGAATGCCCGCCGAATTCGCGCATCTTCCAGGGCGCGAAGAAAGCGGGGCTGTTCAAGCTCGGCACGTGGGGCACCGAAGTGCATCCGGCATTGGCGCCGCGGCCGGACGATTTCGACATCGTCAAGCACCGGGTGAGTCCATTTTATGCGACGACGCTGGACGCTATCCTGCGCGCAAACCAGATCCAGCGCCTCTACGTCTCGGGCGTGTCGTCGAGCGGCGCGGTGCTGTCGGCCGCCAAGGACGCCCATGATCGCGACTACGATGTGTTCGTGCTCGACGACTGCTGCTGCGCGCTCTCCGAGGAGCAGCACCAGGCGGTGATCGACCAATTAAAGCGCATGACGACGATATTGACTTCGGCGCAGGCGACATTTACCGAGGAGGCGGTCGGACCGTGACCGGGGTGGGTGCCGGTTACGCATGAGTGTGACGGGTCGCGCGATAATCGAACGCCGCTGACGCGCGCAGGTGTGGGGGCAGGAGCATGATTTCGTCATGGAGGATGCGCAATGTCGTGCGCGTGCTGGCGTTTGCTTGCGCGTTCGCGGCGTTCACGCCAGCCGCAAATGCGCAGCAATCCGCTGCTTATCCGGCGCGCCCGGTGCGTTTCATCGTGCCGCTGCCGCCGGGCGGCGGCGCCGATCTCGTGGCGCGCGTCATCAGCGAGCGCCTCACCCAGAATCTCGGCCAGCAGGTGCTGGTCGACAATCGCGCCGGCGGCGGGAACCGTGATCGGCGCCGATCTCGCCGCCAAGTCGCCGCCCGACGGTTATACCCTGCTGCTGGGCACCGCAACCACGCACGCGATCAACGCGAGCCTCGTCAAGAAGCTGCCTTACGATCCGGTCAAGGACTTCTCGCCCATCACGCTGGTCGCCGTGCTGCCGCAGATCATCGTCGCGCATCCGGCGCTGCCGGCCGCGTCGCTCAAGGAGTTTATCGACCTCTCGCGCAAGCGGCCCGGCGAGATGTTCTTCGGCATCGACCGGCAACGGCAGCGCGAACCATCTGGGCGGCGAGATGCTGAACATGGTGGCGGGGCTGAAGAACGTGCACGTGCCGTACAAGGGCGCTGCGCGGGCGCTGACCGGATCTGCTCGCGGGCGAGGTGCAGTTCATGTTCACGACCATACCGCCCGCGCTGCCGCATATCCGCAGCGGCAGATTGCGCGCGCTCGCGGTCGCCAGTGCGCGGCGCTCCACGCTGCTGCCCGGAGCTGCCGACCACCGCCGAGGGCGGCGCGCCCGGCGTGGAGGCCACTTCGTGGAACGGCGTGCTGGTGCCCGCCGGCACGCCGCGCGAGATCATCGCGAGATTGCACGCCGAACTGACCGGCATCATGAAACTTCCCGCGGTGGGCGAACGGCTCGCCGGCGCGGGAGTCGAACCCATGCTCACGTCGCCCGAAGAGTTCGCGGCGTATATCGCGTCCGAGACCGCGCGCTACGCGAGAGTCGTCAGCGCGACCGGCGCGCGGTCGATTGAGTCATGCGTGACAAGCGCCATGGCACTTGCCCCCACCCCAACGGCCCTTCGCCGGCGCCGCGCATTTCAGGCGCAGGGGAGGGGGTCAAAGCATGGCGTCGATTGCGAGGTCCCGTCCCGTGCGGCAGCGGGGGACGGACAGGATGGGGGCCGAATGCGGGGCACTCTTGATGCTGATCGCGTTCGTGCATGCGGATTCGGCACAAGCGGCCGATGCGGCGGTGTATCCCGTCAAGCCCATACGCTTCATCGTGGGATTCACGCCGGGCGGCACTTCGGATGTCGTCGCGCGTCTCATTGCCGCCAAGCTCGGCGAAACGTGGCCGCAGCCGCTCGTCGTCGACAACCGGCCGGGCGCGGGCGGCAATCTCGCGATCGAACTCGTCGCGAAAGCGGCGCCCGACGGTTATACGATATTGTGCGCGTCCTCGAGTTTTTCGATCATTCCGAGCCTCAATCGGGAATTGAGCTACAACCCGATCCGGGATTTCGCGCCGGTCACGCTCGCAACCTCGGCGCCGTACCTGCTGGTATTGCATCCGTCGGTGCCCGCGCAATCGGTGAAGGAGCTGATCGCGCTCGCGAAAGCGCAGCCGGGCAAACTGAATTACGCGTCCGCCGGCGCCGGCAGCACGCTGCATCTCGCCGGCGAGCTTTTCAAAAGCCTCGCGGGCGTCGACATCGTCCACGTTCCGTACAAGGGAGCGACCGGCATCACGGATCTCATCGCCGGCGCGGTGCAGCTTTCGTTCGCCGGCTTGCCGCAGACGCTGCCGCACGTGAAGGCGGGGCGCTTGAAGGCGCTCGCCGTGACGACGGTGCGGCGTTCGGCCGCCGTGCCGGAATTGCCGACGATAGCCGAAGCCGGCGTGCCTGGCTATGAGGTCGATCCGTGGTACGGCGTTATCGCGCCCGCCGGCACGCCGCGCGCGATCGTCGCGCAACTCAATGCGGCGATCGGCCGCGCGCTGGCGGCCCCGGACATCCGCGAAAAATTCATGCTGCAGGGACTGGAGCCGCGCGCGAGCACGCCGGACGAATTCGCAAGCCTGATCCGGGATGAAATCGCCAAATGGTCGAAAGTCGTGCGCGATGCGGGCATCCGGGCGGAATGAGAGTGACGGAAGCGTTCTCAGAAACAGTTTGGGGCCGCGGATCAGCGCAGCTGAACGCGGATCAGTGCGATCGACCGTGACGCTGGCCGGAGGCGAAGCGTGAATTTTCAGCGGCGTGCATCCGCGTTTATCCGCGGCCATTAATCGCACTTGTATTTTTGCGATGACTTCTAATATAACGTCCCTAGCGCTCGATTTTGTTGCGTGCGGCCACCGTGTTGCTCGCGCAGGCGTCTGTTACATCGGTACGTATCCCGAGCGCCCACTGCGCTTTATTATTCCTTTCCCTCCAGGTGGCGGCGCCGACAGTCTCGCGCGCATCGTCGGCGCCGTCGCCGGCGAATCGCTCGGCCAGCAGATCGTCATCGACAATCGCAGCGGCGCCGGCGGCAATATCGCGGCCGAAGCGGCGGCGAAGGCCGCACCCGACGGCTACACGTTGTTGCAGTCGAATATTTCGCATGTGATCAGCGCGTCGCTTTATCGCAAGCTCGATTACGACATCGTCCGCGATTTCGTGCCGGTCACGCTGCTCGCGTCGATTCCGTTCGCGCTGGCGGTGCACCCGTCGCTGGACGTATCGAGCATACGCGAGCTTGATCGCGCTGGCGAAAGCGAAACCCGGCCAGTTCGCCTACGCGTCGTCGGGCAATGGCGGTCCCAGCCATCTCGCCATGGAAATGTTCAAAACGATCAACGGCGTTGATATACGTCACGTCCCGTACAAGGGCGCGGCGGCGATCTCGATCGATCTGGTCGGGGGCCAGGTGCAGATGGCGTTTTTCACGGTGGCGGGACTGCTGCCGCTGAATGCGGGCGGCCGCGTGAAGGCGCTGGCGCTCGCCAGTCCGCGGCGCTCGCCGCTGGTGCCCGATCTGCCGACGTTCGCCGAGCAGGGCATGCCGGGATTCGAAGCGACGACATGGTTTGGCGTCAGTCTGCCGAAAGGCGCACCGCCGGCGGTGGTCAAGCGTTTGCACGCGGTATTCACGCAGGCGCTGAAGGTGCCGGACGTTCGCGAGCGTCTCGTCAATCAGGGTTTCGACGTGATCGGCAGCACGCCGGAGGAATTCGAAGCTTACATGCGCGCCGAGATGCAGCGCTGGAGCAAAGCGGTCAAGGAATCCCGTGCGTCCGTTGATTAAAGGTGCAATCGTTTTCTGCGTCGCACTGCTGGCGACGACGGCAGCGGCGCAGGAGTATCCGTCGCGGCCCGTGCGCTTCATCGTGCCGTTCACGGCGGGCGGCGGCGGCGACCTCATCATCCGCGAAGTGGCGCAACGGCTGACCGCGCGGCTCGGCCAGTCGGTGGTCGTCGACAATCGCACCGGCGCCGCCGGCAGCGTGGGGACCGAACTCGCGGCGCGCGCGCCCGCCGACGGCTACACGCTGTTGATGGCAAACGTCGCGCCGATGGCGATCAATATCGCGGTCTACAAGAAGCTCGCGTACGATCCCGTCAGGGACTTCGCGCCCGATCACCTTGCTCGCGTCGTTTCCGAACGTGCTCGTCGTGCATCCGTCGCTGCCCGCGCGCACGCTGGCGGAATTGATCGCGCTCGCGCACGCGCAACCGGGGAAACTCACGTGCGCATCCGCCGGCGCGGGCAGCACGACGCATCTGTCCGCCGAATTTTTCCGCGCCCAGGCGAAGGTCGATTTTATTCATGTGCCGTACAAAGGCGGCGGCGCGGCGCTGATCGATCTCGTCGGCGGCCAGGTCAGCATGTATTTCGGCGCCCTGCCGGCGTCGCTGCCGCATGTGCGCACGGGCCGCTTGCGCGCGCTCGGCGTCACGAGTCTCGCGCGCTCGAACGCGGCGCCCGACATTCCGGCGATCGCGGAAGCGGGTTTTCCCGGCTTTGAAGCCGTGACGTGGATAGGCGCGGTGGCGCCGGCAGGCGTGCCGGCCGCTATCGTGACGCGACTTAACAGGGAACTCGTCGACATCATGCGCGCCGCCGATTTTCGCGAGAAATTATTGAAAGAGGGCGCGGAACCGATGACCGACACGCCGGAGCATTTTGCCGCGTATATCCGCAGCGAAATCGAAAAATGGGCGGCCGTGGTCAGGCTCGCGGGAATCACGGCGCAATGAGCGGCAAGTCGCGCGCAGAAGCGTCGCGGCTCGGTGCTCGGCTTTCTTCGCCGGGCAGCTTGTCGGATCCACATCGCACGGCGCGCTATGCGGCGCCGCTCGCCGGGAGCTGGCACGCCGGTCACGATAGAGTTGAAGCCGGGGGAGAACGGCATGCGCGCGGCGCGCGAGGTCGCGACGAGCGAGCCTGACGGTGCAACGCTTTTCATGGCGACGCTCGGCACCCACGCCATTGCACCGTATCTGGCGATTGATGCTGCTTGCGATCCGTTGCGCGATTTCACGTGCGTATCGCTCATCTCGCGTTCGCCGATGCTGCTCGCGTGTCATCCTTCGCTCGGCGTGACTACGGTCGCCGGGTTGATCGAGCGCGCGCGCACCGGTGAACTCACGTATGCGACGTCGGCCATCGGCGGCGCGCCGCATCTCGCGGCCGAGTTGTTTCAGCAGCTCGCGGGCGTGACGATGCGTCACGTGCGATATGACGAAACCGAGCGGTTGTATCGCGATCTCGAAGCCGGCCGCGTGGCGTTGAGCTTCAACAACATCATCTCGATGCTGCCGCGCTTCGCAGCGGAGCGTTGCGCGCGCTGGCGGTGTCCTCGAGCGAGCGTTCGCCGGTTGCGCCGGACATCGCGACGATTGCGGAGTCCGGTGTCGCGGGTTACGACATGACGAACTGGACCGGCATCGCGGGACCCGCGCGGCATGGCGGAGGCAACCGTGCGCCGCCTGAGCACGGCGGTGACTCTTGCAGTGCGCAGCGAACGCGTCAGCGCCGCGCTCGCCGCGCAAGGTATAGTTGCGTGCGGCGGCACACCGGAGGAGTTCGCGTCCTTCATCCGGGCGGAAACCGAAAAATGGCGGCCTGTCGTCGCGCGGTTGCGCAACGCAGCCGTCGCGACCTGATATTAGAAACCACAAGGAGCAATGCATGAGCGCAACACTGACGATACTCGATCCCGCGGCGCCGGCCGGAGCCAATGCCAGCCGTCACGACTTCACGCCGCTCGACTCGCTGAAGGGAAAGGTGATCGGCTTTATCGACAACGCCAAGCCCAATTTCAATCTGCTGGCGCAAGATCTCGCCGAACTGCTCGTCGCGCGGCATGGCGCGAAGGCCGTCGTGCAGCGCCGAAAGCTTGCGGCATCGATACCGGCGCCCGCGGAGATCATCGCCGATATCCAGCGCGAGTGCGATCTCGTCATTACCGGCTCCGGCGATTGAGGGTCGTGCACGTCGTGGAGTGTCCACGACAGTGTAGAAGCCGCGAAGCTGGGCGTGCCGGCGATGGTGGTCTGCTCGACCTCGTTTCTCACGCTGGGGCGCGCGCAATTGCGCGCGCTCGGCTGCGCGGACGCGCCGATCGCGGTGATTCCGCACCCGTTCGGACTGCGCACGCGCGAAGAGGTGCGCCGCATCGCCGAAAAGTGCGCTGACGATATTGCGCGGCTGGCAGTGGCCGGCGACCCCGACGTGAAGCCGGCGGCGAAGTCCGGACCGCGTGCCGTCGCGCGCGCGGCGAGCATTGCGGTTGCGTCCGATCCGATCGCGTTCAACGAGGAGTGCGAGCGCCGCAACTGGAGCGACGGGCTGCCGCTCATCGCGCCCACGCCGGAGCGCGTGGAGGCGATGCTGCGCACAACCGCACGCGCGCCGACGGATATCGTGGCGCGCGTTGCGCCCGGTTACGGCGAGGCGACGGTCGAGCGTATCGCGATCAATGCGGTGATGGCGGGCTGCCGGCCCGAATATCTGCCGATCGTGATCGCCGCCGTCGAAGCCGTGAGCGAAAAGCGTTTCAACCTGCAGGGCATACAGGCGACCACCAATCCGGTCGCGCCGTGGATCATCATCAACGGCCCGATCGTCGGGCGGCTCAACATCAACGCGCGGTTGAATTGCCTGGGGCAGGGACGCGTGGGCGAACGCGACCATCGGGCGCGCGCTGCGCCTCGTGCTGCAGAACATCGGCGGCGCGGTGCCCGGCGAAATGGACCGCGCAACCCACGGCCAGCCGGGCAAGTACACGTTCTGTTGCGCGGAAAACGAAGCCGAGAGCCCGTGGCCCGCTCTGCACGTCGAGCGCGGTTTCGCCGCGAGCGACAGTGTCGTCACCGTCGTCGGCGCCGCCGGCACGCACAACATGAATTCGCACGCGAAGGATGCAGACGGATCTGCTGCGCGTGATCGCCGACACCATGGCGTATCCGACTTCCAACGACTACCACTTCTCGGGCGAGCCGTGGCTCGTGATTTCGCCCGAGCATGCGGAAGTGTTGAAGCGCGGCGGCCATTCCAAAGACGACGTCAGGCGCGAACTGTGGGAGCGCTCGAAATTGTCCGCCGGACGATTTGCGGCGAAGGATTTCGCACGCGCGCAGCACACGCGCGGCGGCGAGCTTCCCGGCTTCAGTCCGCAGACCATGGTGCCGATTTCGCTGGTGCCCGCCGACATCGGCATCGTCGTCGCGGGCGGGCCCGGCACGCATTCGGTTTACGTGCCGTCGTTCGGCCAGACGTGGGCGATTTCGCGGCGTATCGAAACCATCGCATGAGAGAGCGCTATCTGGCGTGCGTTCGCGCGCAGGCGTGCGGTCGCGTTGTTCGCGATGGCGGCGGTGTTGCAAGCGGACGGTGCCGCAGCGGCCGAGCCCAGTTATCCCGACCGGCCGGTGCGCGTGATCGTGACGTTTCCACCTGGCGGCGGCACGGACATCGTGGCGCGCATGATTTTCCAGAAAGTCGCCGAGCGCATGGGCAGCGCTTTCGTCATCGACAATCGCGGCGGGGCAGGCGGCACCATAGGCACCGAGGCCGCGTCCAAAGCGCCCGCCGATGGCTACACCATCGTGGTCGTGAGCGGCAGCCATACGATCAACCCGAGTCTCTACAAAAAACTGGGGTATGACACGGTGCGCGATTTCGCGCCGGTCAGCATGCTCGTCACCGGCCCCGGCCTGCTTGTCGTGCATCCGTCGCTGCCGGCGCGCAACGTCAGGGAACTCATCGTTGTCGCCAAAAGCCGTCCGGGGGAACTGCTCTATGCGTCGGCCGGCAATGGCACGCCGCCGCATCTCGCAGCGGAGCTTTTCAAGATGATGGCCGGCATCAATATCGTGCACGTGCCTTACAAGGGCAATGCGCAGGCGATGACGGACCTCATCGCGGGCCAGGTGTCGCTGTCGTTTCCGACCGGACCAAGCGCGCTGCCGCACGTGCAGACGAAAAAGCTGCGCGCGCTCGGCGTCACGGGCGCGAAACGCGCGGCTGGCCTGCCGGATATTCCGACGATAGCCGAAGCCGGCGTGCCGGGCTTTGACGCGAGCGCATGGTACGGCGTGCTCGCACCCGCCGGCACACCGCCGGCGATAGTCGGCAGGCTGCAAAGCGCAATCCACGCGGTGCTGCGCGTGCCCGACCTCGCGGAGAGACTCGTCGCGCAAGGGCTCGAGCCCGCCGCCAATACGCCGGATGAATTCGCGCGCATGATCGTGGCCGAGCTCGCGAAATGGAACAAAGTCATCGCCACCGCCGGCGTCAAAGTGGAGTAACCGGCAATGCCGCCAGGCAATACGATATTCGTGCAACCGACGATACCGGGGCCCGTCGCGGCGACCCGCGCACCGCGGCTGCGGACACCGCAGGCACGTACAGCTTAAGGCTGATATGGAGATTCAATTCTGTGACGTCGAACAATGGTTGTCACATGCGGCCCGGCGTATTCCGTGTGACATGGCGCCTTACCAGGTGGAGGACGCCGCCGGGAACGTCGTCAGGATAACGCCGTTCATTACCGCATGCGATGGCCTGATAGTCCTGGGCGGGGACTGGATTCCGATTCGGAAAACAGGCGTCGCACTGCTTGACCAGATGGTGCATACGCCAAGCACTTTATCTGGCGAAGGCAAAGAATATCCGGCAAGATGCGGGACAAGTGCTTTGCGAACTATCACCGCGATCACGGAATACCCGGGAGACGTCAATCCTGGTGGGCGGAAATACCAATTATTATCACTGGCTCATTGATTATCTGCCGCGTTTGCTGCTGGCAAGAAAATATGTCGATATCGGAAGATACAGATTAATCGTAAACCAGTCGCTATTACCCTTCCAGCGCGCAACGCTGGCACTGCTTGGGGTGAGTGATCGGCAGCTCCTGCTGGTGGGCGATAACGAAGCGATACGTCGCCCGCACCACGCTCGTTCCGTCGTTGTTGGCGTCAACAACGGTGCCGCATCCCTCGTTGCCGAGGCCTGCTCCAGGAGGCGTTTCCTAAACGGCGTGCTTCGCCGTGCGAACGGGTTTATCTGAGCCGTCAGGATGCGACGTCGCGCCGGCTTACGAACGAGGCGGGATTGATATCCCTGTTGGAACGATTTGGTTTCGAACGATTCGTGCCTGCGACTCATTGAGTTTTCAGCAGCAGATCGATCTTTGTTACGGTGCAAAGGCGTTGGTGGCGGTTCACGGGGCCGGCATGGCAAATCTTGTATTTTGTCCGGCAACGACGAAGGTATTCGAGATATTTACGCCGCACCACCAAGTCACGTCTATGTACATGCTTTCGAGAACGTGCAAACGCGAGCATCGATTTGTGCCGGCGCGTAATGTTACATTCGGCAAGGACGGAAACGCGATGTTAGGGAACTGGGAAGTGGACCTCGTAGCCATGGAATCCGTTTTGAGCGCGACGTTGGCTTAGACCAAATCGGGCTTGATCGGATGAAGGTGGAGCCGCGATTTGGACTATCGGCACTGCGGTAGTTTGTGTTTGATGACCGTTGTTCATGTCAACCGGTCGACCGACGCGGCTGGCGAGTAAATTGACTGCGCATGCTATGACCATGAGTTCCACAGACCCGATGGATGCGACGACGGCGCGACTCGTCGATTTCGCGTTACGCGCGGAATACGATCTGCTTGACGCGGATGACGGTTCATGCGTGCAAGCGGCGGCTGATTGATACGTTTGCCAGCGCGATGGGCGCGTATGACGAGCCGCTCTGCCAGATGGCCCGCGCGATTGCGCGCCGCTACACGGGCACGCCCGGCGCGAGCGTGTGGGGCAGCGACACGCAGACAGCGCCGGAGATGGCGGCATTCGTCAACGGCACGATGGTGCGTTATCTCGATATCAGCGACACGTATCTGGGGTTGGGCGGAGGACATCCGAGCGACGTCATTGCGGGGATCATCGCGGTCGCGGAAGCGACGCGCGTGCGACGGCGCGGCGGTCATCAATGCGGTGGCGCTGGCCTACGACGTTTACTGCAGCCTGAACGATGCGGTGGACATTGGCGCACAAGGGTGGGATCAGACGCTGTATGCGGTGCTCGGAACCGTGACAGGCGTCGGGAGAATGTTGCATCTTTCGCGGGAGCAGATGGGGCACGCGGTATCGCTCGCGCTGACGCCGAACATGGCGTTACGACAAACGCGGCAGGGCGATCTCTCGAGCTGGAAGGGTTGTGCGGGTGCCAACGCGGCGCGCAACGCGGTGTTCGCGGCGATTCTCGCGCAGGAAGGTTTCACGGGGCCGGCGGCGGTGTTCGAGGGCACAGCAGGGCTTGTGGAATGCGCTGGGCCGCTTCGATTGGCGGCTGCCGGCGCCGGGTTCGCCGCGCATGGTGACGCAAACACACATCAAGAGCCTGCCGGTCTGCTACCACGGGCAATCCGCGGTATTGTGCGCGCTGGAAATGCGGCCGCGCGTCCGCGTGGCCGATATTCGCGAGATCCACGTCGAGTCGTACCGGGGTGCGGTTGCGATGATGGGTAATGATCCCACGCGCTGGGCGCCGACGACGCGGGAAACCGCCGATCACAGCATGCCGTATGTGATTGCCATTGCATTGTTGGACGGCGAGTTAACGGGGCGATCTTACGCAACCCATCGCTTCACGGATCCCGCGGTCGTCGCTCTCATGCGCAAGGTCAAAGTCAGCGGAAGACGCGAACTTGTCCGCGCAGTATCCGGAGTCGGCGCCGGGCCGCGTGAGCATTACAATGTCTTCCGGCGAGGTGCTCACGCGCGAAATACGCTATCCGCGGGGACACGCCAAGAATCCCATGAATGACGGGGAACTCGAGGAAAAATTCCGCGAGATGTTTCGGCAGCGCGGCGACGCTGGGCGGTGCGAACAGAATATTGCAAAGATTGTGGACTTTCGAGCGCGTCGGTGGATATCAAAGGCGAGGTAATCGACTTGTTGGCGACGTGACTGAGCGGCAATGAGTCGCGGAGGCGAAGTTTTCTTCGTATGCGTAACGCAGTGCACTAGGGGAAATTCGATGGCAAACAAGGAGTCTGGTGTGGCGGTTGCTGCGTCCGGCAATCGTGATTTTGGTAAACCGCTCGCCGGCCGCACCGCCATCGTCACCGGGTCGGGACAAAACATCGGACGCGCCATCGCATTGCATTTCGCGCGGGCGGGTGCGAACGTCGTCGTCAACGGGCGCCGCAATCAGGCGGCGCTCGACAGCGTCGTCAGGGAGATCGAGAGTTGCGGCGTGCGCGGGCTGGCGTGCCTCGCGGATGTAGGCGATGCTCAGGCCGTGGCGGCGATGGTTAGACAAGCGCAAGACAACTTCGGCGGCGTGGATATCGCGGTGTCCAACGTTTCGGTCAGGCTGCCACCAGCCGTTCTACGACATTACGCTTGACGACTGGGACGAATACTCTAAGGTCAAATCTGAGTGCGGCGTTCTATCTCGCGCGCGCGGTGCTGCCCGGGATGCAGAAGACGAAATGGGGACGTATCATCCACATTTCAGGTGAAGACGGTTTCCAGGGGCACATTCCGGTCCGCGCGCACAACATGGTGTGCAAGGCGGGCGTGCACGCGTTTGCGAAAGCGATAGGCGTCGAGTTCGCGGCCGATGGCATCACCGCCAACACGGTTTCGCCGGGGTCGATCGATACGACGCGCGACTGGAGCCAGTATCCGCAGAACTGGCTCGAGATGCGCCTCGCCCAGATACCGATGAAGAAAATCGGCAGGGTCGACGATATCGCGATGGCCTGCGTGTATCTGGCGGGCGACAGCGGATCGTTCATTTCGGGGCAGGTCATCCATGTCAACGGCGGGCAATTCATGTATTAGCCGGCACGGAAGTCGGGCGGCTTTTCACGCGATCAGGAGACGGTCAGCATGGTGGAATTCAAGACGATTTCGTATGACGTGGTTCAGGTCGGCGAGGAGTTCAAGTCCGACGATTTCCTGATCAAGCCGGAGGACGTGGAAACGTTTGCCTTTGCCGTGGACGATCATCATCCGTGGTATTTCGACGAGTCGCCTTTCGGCGGGCAGATCGCGCATCCCGTGCATGCTGGGCAATCAGGCACTCATGATGCGCCACAGCCGTTACATCGTACCGGCGGGTTTGCACGCCAAAGATGCAGTTCGAGTTCGTCGAGCCGCTGCGCGTCGGCATGCGCGTGCGCAGCTACGGCAAGGTCATCGACAAGTTCGAAAAACGCGGCCGCCATTACATGGTGACGCAATTCGCGACCAAGGACGAGGAGTCCGGCGCGGTGCTGGTGCGCGGACAGTTCACGCAGATGCTGTTCGCGGGTGAAAAGCACGTGACGCAAATAAGATCAGGGAGGCGGACCATGGAACTGAAATCAGCCGCATCGATCCGCATCGGCGACGAACTGCCGCCGCGGGTCAAGCCGATCGCGCAGCGCCAGATCGACGCCTACTCGGGCGTGCGTCCGAATTCCATACACACGGACGCCGAGTGGGCACAGAAGAAAGGTTTTGCGGCGCCGCTCGCGCAGGGTCTGATGTCGTCGGCCTACGTGTCGCAGATGATGGTGGATCTTCTCGGCGAGGGATTCGTGAAAGGCGGCAAGATCAGCGTCGCGTTCATCAAGCCGGTGCTGGCCGGCGACACGCTGACCCTGCACGGTGCGGTGAAGAGCAAGGATGCCGAAGGCGCGCACACGCGGGTGACGGTGGAGTTCTGGTGCGAGAACCAGCAGGGTGTGAAGACCATGGTCGGCACGGCGAGCGGGCTTGCGGCGTGATGAGTCGGGCGGCGCAACGTGGACAACCACGTGGATAGTCCGGCGCCTGCGGGAATCGAAACCGATCTCTCGCGCCTGTTCGCGCCGCGCTCGGTCGCCTTGGTCGGCGCCACCGACCATCCGTCGAATTTCGGCGGCCGCGTGTTCAGGGCGATGCTCAAATTCGGCTATGCGGGAAAAATCTATCCGGTCAATCCACGCCTGAAGGAAGTCTACGGGCTTACGTGTTATGCGAGCGTGAAGGAGTTGCCCGAGGTTCCCGATCACGTCGGCATCATCGTTGCCACCGAACGCGTCTTTGACGTCCTGGCGGATTGCGCCGCGCGCGGCGTGCCGTTCGCGACGGTTTACACCGCGGGATTCGCGGAAACCGCGACACCCGAAGGGCGTGAACGCCAGGCGCGGCTGATCGCTTTCGCGCGCGCGTCCGGCATGCGCATCATGGGGCCCAACTGCAACGGGGTGATCAACTTTGTCGATCGCTTCGCCATGACGTCCACCGGCGCCATCGGCGGGCCGCGCCGTGCGGCGGGCAACGTCGGCGTCATCAGCCACAGCGGCGGATTGGGCCAGATCACCGTCATGTGGCGCGCGCAAATGGCGGGCCTCGGCGTCAGCTATGAAGCAAGTTGCGGCAACGAAGCGGACCTCGATACGCTGGACTTCGCGCGCTTCATGCTGCGGTCCGACGCGACCGACGTCGTCCTGATGGCGATCGAAGGCTTCAAGGACGGCGCCAAGTTCGCAGGCGGTGGCGCGCGAAGCGCTGGAACGCGAGAAGCCGATCGTCGTGTTGAAGCTGGGACGCACCGAAGCGGGCAGCCGCGCGGCGGCGTCGCACACCGGTGCGATTGCAGGCGTCGACGACATTTACCAAGCCGCGTTCAGGCAATACGGCTTGATCAGCGTGAACACGTGCAACGAACTCTACGAGACGGCGATCCTGCTGCGCAAACGGCGCTGGCCGCAAGGCCGGCGCGCCGCATCGGTGGCGGCCACCGGCGGGAATATCGTGCACCTCGCCGACATGGGCGCCGACCAGGGGATTGAGTGGGCGGAATACTCGGCACAGACCCAGGCCGTATTGAGCGGCCTCTTGCCCGGCTATGGCAGCAAGGTGTTGAATCCCAGCGATCTGACTTCGCTCGCCACCGGCGAACCCGCCATGTTCAGCAAGGCGCTGAACGCGATCGCCGACGATCCGAATATCGACGCGATCGCGCCGATCTTCGCCTTCGTGTCGAGACAGCAGATCGAAAGCGGCGTACAGTTCGTGCTCGATTGTCCGAAGCCGGCGGCGATGATCTGGGTTGGCGCGTGCACCGACGATGCCGTACCGACGGCGGAAGATCTGGTAGCGGCGGGCGTTCCGGTCTATCGCGATGCGTTGCCGTGCCTGCGCGTCGCTGCGCGCAGCGATGGATTTTGGACAACGGGTCGCCGCGCGCAGGACGGGAGCGGACGTCCCGCAACGGCCGGCGGGAGTCGACGTGCGCGCTGCTCGCAGTGAACTCGGGGAGCGCGCCGGAACACTGACCGAACGGGAAGCGAAGCGCGTACTGTCGAACTACGGATTTGCGGTGACGCGCGAGCGCTCGCGCGCAACGTCGCCGAGGCGGTTGCCCATGCGCGGGAAATCGCGGGCAGCGTTGCGCTCAAGATCGATTCTCCGGACATTGCGCACAAGACCGACGCCGGAGGCGTCAAGCTCGGGTTGCAAGGCGACGAGGCGGTGCGGCAGGGATTTCTCGATGTCATGGAAGCCGCTCGCCGATATGCGCCGAACGCGCGCATCAACGGCGTGCTGGTGCAGGAAATGGTGGCGCAGGGCGTCGAAATGATGCTGGGTGTCATCACGGACCCCGTGTTCGGCCCCGTCGTTGCCGCGGGACTGGGCGGCATCCACGTCGAGGTTCTGCGCGATGTGAGCTACCGAGTTGCGCCGGTTACGCCTGCCGAAGCGCGCGCGATGCTGGATGAATTGCGGGGACATCAACTGCTGGAGGGCGTGCGCGGCATGCCGCCGCGCGATGTCGAATGCGTGTGCGATCTGATCGTCAGGCTGTCGTGGTTCGCGCATGATTTCAGAAACGAGGTCGCTGAAGTCGACATCAATCCGCTGCTCGTCATGGAGCGCGGCGCCGGCGCCCGCGTCGTGGATGCGCTGATCGTGCGGCGGGCATAGACGGATGCGAAACAGTATTACGGCATGCTCCAATTTGATGACAAGATCCGTTTGAACCGGGAAAAAAAGCGGGTCAGCAGGAAAAAAAGCGGGTCAGTGTAACTTTCCCGTGCGCCAGACCACTACCGGAGGGGTGAGGGGTGAAAATGCCGTGCACGCCCGGGTGTGGCTTGACTGAATTCCGTGCACTCAATCTCACGAGAGTTGCGATTTTGCAGGAGTCCGGGCAAAGTCTGAATCATGGCCACGCGTTACAACACTTCCGGGTTGCAAGCGGAGTTCAAATCGGGTTTGATTCTGCAAGTGCTCAAGAGCAGCCTCGGCCGTGATTCGGAAAGCGCTGCGGAATGAAAACGCTCGCCCAAATACAGCAGCACTTGGCTGCCGGCCAGTTCGAGTTCAGTTGGCACGCTTTCTACCGATTGATGTTCGACACGGAGGAGGCGTGATGGCGAAGCAGCGTGATGCTGTCGCCACCGGCGTCGCCGCGCTGTACCGCGAGATTCGCTCGGTGCTGGAGCAGGCGCGGGCGTCCGCCTTTCGGGCGGTCAACGTCGCGATGGTGCAGGCCTACTGGCAGGTGGGTCGGCTGATCGTCGAGCACGAGCAAGGCGGCCGGAAGCGCGCTGCGTATGGCGAGGCTGTGCTGGACGATCTCTCGCAGCGGCTCACCGCCGACTTCGGTCGAGGATTCACCGCCACGAACCTGAGGCACATGCGGGCGTTCTACGGGGCGTTTCCAATTCAGCACGCACCGCGTGCTGAATTGGTGCGTGGCAGGAAACGGGGTGCGGCGAGAACCGAATCGGCCGTCGACGAGAAGCCAAATCAGCACGCGACGGGTGCTGAATTGAAGCCGATCGATCTACGCCCGGAGCTGTCATGGACCCATTACCGGCTGTTGTTGCGCGTCGAGAGCCGGCAGGCGCGAGATTGGTACATGCGGGAGGCTGCGGAACAGAACTGGTCCCGCCGCGCCGTCGCTAGGCGCTTATGCCTTAAGTGCGCTGCATTCGTGAGGAGTATCCACATATGACTGCGAAGGCTGCGCTCGTTATTGCAAGACTCACAGCACTCGCCGCGTTGTCGGCATATGGCGCCGTTGCGTACGCGCAGACCTATCCCGTCAAAACCGATCCGCATGGTCAATCCGTTCAGCCCCGGCGGCTCGCTCGATCTGGTGTCGCGCGCGCTCGCCAGCACCATGACCACGGAACTCGGGCAGTCGGTTTTCGTGGACAACAAGCCCGGCGCGGGGGGCAACATCGGCGTGGAAATCGTCGCCAAGGCGCCCGCCGATGGCTACACGCTGTTGGCCATGCAGACCAGCCTCGTCATCAACCCGAGCCTGCAGAAGCAGGTTCCGTACGATCCGGTCAGGGATTTCGAACCCATCTCGAAGATTTCTTCCTACATGTTTTTTCTGGTGGTGCATCCGTCAACGCCGGTGCGCTCGGTCCAGCAACTCATCAGCGTCGCAAAGGCGAAACCCGACCAGCTCACTTACGCTTCGGTCGGCGTCGGCAGCGGCACGCATCTCGCGGGCGAGTTATTCAAGTCGATGACCGGCGTCAAAATGATCCACATCCCGTACAAGGGCAGCGGCCCGTCGATCATCGACCTGGTCGGCGGGCAGGTTGCGTTGATGTTCGGCAGCACCTCCGTGTTGCCGCACGTGCAAACAAAGAAACTGATACTGCTGGGGGTTTCGGGCGCACAGCGCTCGAGCTTCGTGCCGGATACGCCGACGATCGCCGAATCGGGAGTGCCTGGTTACGAAGTGACGGCGTGGAACGCTCTGTTTGCCCCGGCGGGAACGCCCGCACCGATTATCAACAGGCTCAACGCGTTGGTCCGGCAAGGACTCGCGCACCCCGACTCGAAGGCGGTCATGGAGGCGCAGGGACTGGATGCTACTCCCAGCACGCCGCAGGAACTCGGTGAGCTCGTAAAAACGGAACTGGTGAAATGGGCGAAGGTGATCAAGTCCGCCGGCATCAAGCCCGAGTGACTCGCGAATCAGGAGCAGCAGCGATGCGGTTTTGCACTCGAAAATTGCTTGCCGTCAGCTTGGGGTTATTGGCGGCAGAGGCGTTCGCGCAGCAGGCTCAAGCAATCGCGGGCTATCCCGACAAGCCGGTCCGCGTCATCGTTCCCGTTGCAGCGGGCGGCGGCACCGACATCATCGCGCGCATCGTCACGACCAGGCTCGGCGAAAGTCTCGGCGCGGCGTTCGTGATCGACAATCGCCCGGGCGCGGGCGGCATACTCGGCAATGAAATCGTCGCGCATTCCCAGCCTGACGGATATACGCTGCTGTTTACCTATGCCGCGCACACCATCGTGCCGTTCATCTATCGAAAAGTGCCCTACGACGTCTACAAGGATTTCGCGCCCGTTACGATGGCCGGATCGCAACCCTTGCTGCTCGCGATCAACGCTGCGGTGAAAGCCAATACGGTGCAGGAACTGATTGCGCTCGCCAAGGCGAAACCGAATGAATTGAACGTCGCATTGGCAACGCCCAGCAGTTCGGGCGCGCTGGCCGCGGAACTTTTCAAGATTCTCACCAACACGCAAATGGTGTCGGTTCCGTTCAAGGGCGGCGCGCCGGCGTTGACCGCGCTGGTCTCGGGCGAAGTCCAGCTGATCTTCACGACGCCGCCGACCGTGATGCCCTACATCAAGGGCGGCAAGGTGAAAGTGCTCGGCACCTCCGGCAAGGATCGCGTGCCGTATCTGCCCGACGTGCCGACGCTCGCGGAATCCGGCGTCAAGGATTTCAACACGGCGCCGTGGCAGGGCCTGCTGGCGCCCGCGCGCACGCCGCCCGCGATCATCGACAGGCTGTACAAGCACGTCGGCGAGGTTCTGAAAACGACTTATGCCCAGGAGCGGTTTGCGGCGGCGGGCACCGACGTGGTCGGCAGTTCGCCCAAGGAATTCGCCGAACTCATCAAGCGCGAGCTCGAGCAGAACAGCAAGGTGATCAAGGCGGTCGGCATGAAAGCCGATTGATCCGCCGCGGATCGGGACGGCTTCCAGGATTTAGTTTCGAGCGCGGTCGGCACGCGGTTGTAGGCGCCGCAAGGCGAGCATACAAGGGCACAGAGCGGAAGGCGGTCGACGTTGAGTGATTTCGAATTTCTGTTCAATCCGCGCGCGATCGCGGTGATCGGCGCGAGTGTGGAGGCCAACCGTCCCGGCGCGCAGACCATCCGCGCGCTGCAGGAACATGGGTTCAAGGGGCGGATTTATCCCGTCAACCCGAAATACGGCGATCTGGCGGGGCTCCACTGCTTTGCGTCGATCGCAGCAAGTGCCGCAGCCGTGCGACATCGCGGTCATCGCGCTGCCCGCGGCACTGGTGCCGGATACGGTCGCCGAGTGCGGCGAGCAGGGCGTGCGTTTCGCCGTGGTGTTGGGCGGCGGATTCCGCGAAGTCGGGCCCGGCGGGCCGCGAAACGGAGGCGCGCATGCTGGAGCGCCGCGCGCAAATACGGCGTGCGGATCATCGGTCCCAATTGTCTGGGTCTCGTCAACGTGCATGCACGCGCTTACGCGGCGTTCGGCAGTCTCGCGCGTCCGCCGGTGTTGGCACCCGGGCCCGTGTCGGCGGTGATACAGAGCGGCGGATTCGGCAACAGCCTGGTCGTGCGCTGCGCCGCCGCGGGCATCGGCTTCCGGCTGGTCGTCGCCAGCGGCAGCGAGAGCGACTTGAGCGCGCCCGAACTCGTCGAGGCGATGATCGACGATCCCGCAACACGGCTCATCCTCATGTACATGGAAGGCATCAGCGACGGCCGGCGCTTCGTGGCGGCCGCCGAGCGCGCGCTCGCAGCGGGCAAGCCCATCGTCGTATGGAAAGCCGGCAATACGCGGCAAGGCGTGAAAGCGGCGGCATCGCACACGGCGAACATGACGGGGTCATACGACATCTATCATGCGGCGTTCCGCCAATGCGGCGTCGTGGAAGTGCACGAAATGGACGAGGCGGTCGACTGCATCCAGTGCCTGCTCGCGTTTTCCGACCGGCCGGCGGGCGACGACGTCGCCATCATGGGCGGGTCGGGCGGGTCGGCCGTGGTGTTTTCGGACGCTGCCGACCGCTACGGATTGAGCCTGTCGGTGCTGGCACCCGCGACGCAGGCGGTGCTGAAAAAAGTGCTGCCGGGCACGGCTTCGCTCGACAATCCGATCGACTACGCCGCCGGCTTCATCACCAACGCAAACACGCCGCGATTTCGCGAGGCCGTCGATGCGGTGCTGGCCGACGCGGGGGTCCATCAACTGGGTGTGCTGTTTGCAACGACGACCGGGGAGCACGCGCGCAACGGCGCCACGGTGCTCGCGGAAGCCGTGAAAAAGCACGCCAAGCCGATTTTCACTTTTCTGTCCGTGCCGCGCGAGACGACGGACGGCGGCATGGACATACTGGAAAAAGCGGGCATACCCATATTGCCGTCGCCGACGCGCGTCGCGAAAGCGATGAATATGCTCGCGGACTACCAGCGTGCGCGGCGCAAGGCACGCCAGAGCGCCCCGGCCGCGTGCGAAGACGGTGCCGGCCGACACGCACGCGCGCGGGCACGCTTGAGCGAACACGCCAGCAAAGAGATTCTGCAAGCGTGGAATATCCCGGTCACCACCGACCGGCTGCTGCCCGCAGACGCATCCTGCGCGGGACTCGCGGCGGGAATGTCGTTTCCCGTCGCATTGAAGGTCGTATCGCGCGACATTCCCCACAAATCGGAGATCGGCGGCGTGCAGCTGAACATCCGAACGACGCCGAGCTCGCCGCCGCGATTTGCAACATGCTCGTGCGCGTGCGGCGCGGCGCGCCCGCGGCCGATCTGGAAGGTTTGCTGGTGTCGGAGATGATACGCGACGGCATCGAGACCATCGTCGGCGTCGTCAACGATTCCGTATTCGGCCCGGTCGTCGCCTTCGGCATGGGCGGCATATTCGCGGAGACGCTGCACGACGTCACCTACCGACTGGCACCATTCGATCTGGCAACGGCGCTGGAAATGATCGCGGAATTGCGCGCGTCCGCCATCCTGCACGGCGCGCGCGGCAAGCCGGCCGGCGATATCGAGGCGCTCGCGCAGGTATTGGTCGCGGTGTCCGAGCTCGCGTGGCAGTTGCGCGCGAGTCTCGAGGAAATGGACATCAATCCTTTGCTGGTGCGGCCGCGCGGGCACGGTGTCGTCGCGGCGGATGCGCTGTTGCGTTTTTCCACGCGGCGAAAATTGAAGTATTCGTAGCGCGGAAACGCGGCAGCATCACCGCGAATTTTCGACGAGGGCAGCTTGCAATGGACGCAACGCTCCAGAAAATAACCGACTTCGCATTCAATCTACGCTACGACGACCTTTCCGCGCGAAGCCATCCACGAATGCAAGCGCCGCCTGATCGATACGCTCGGCTGCGCGATGGGCGGCTATTCGGCGGAGCCGAGCAAGATCGCGCGCGCCGTTGCGGGCCGCGTCCGCGGCGACAAGACCGCGCGGGTGTTCGGCACGCTCGAGCGCACGACGCCGGAACTCGCGGCGTTTGCCAACGGCGTGATGATCCGCTATCTGGATCTCAACGACGCCACCGGCAGCGGCGGCGGTCACCCGAGCGACGCGTTCGCGGCGTTGCTCGCGACCGCCGATCATCACAAGACCGACGGCAAGAGTCGTTCATACTCGCCGCGGTGATCGTGTACGAGCTTTATCTCGGATTTTTCGCGGGCAACCGCGTCCGCAACCGCGGCTGGGACCATGTGATCTACACCGCGCTGGCGGCCGCCGCCGGCGTCGCGAAGATCTTGGGCCTCGACCACGCAACGATGGCGAATGCGCTGTCGCTCGCGATGACGCCCAACATGGCGCTGGAAGTCGCGCGGCGCGGGCAGCTCACGATGTGGAAAGGCTGCGCCGGCGGCAACGCGTGCCGCAACGCGGTGTTCGCGGTCGATCTCGCGGCGCGCGGCATGACCGCGCCGGACGCGGTGTTCGAAGGCGAGCACGGGCTGTGGGAACGCGGCGGGGAAGTTCGACTGGCCGGCGCTGCCGGGGCGCGGCGGACATTTTCGCGTGGCCGACAGCCAGTTCAAGATCTATCCGTGCGAATATCACGGCCAGGCGCCGATCGAGGCGATGCTCGCGATACGCGCGCAGATCGATCCGCGGCGAGGTCGAGGCGATCGTCGTCAGGACCTACTGGTTTGCGTGGAGCGAAATCGGCAGCGAGCCGGAGAAGTGGAACCCCACCACGCGCGAAACGGCCGACCACAGCATCCCGTTTCTGGTCAGCGCGGCGCTGCTCGACGGCTGGGTCGATGCCGAGAGCTATTCCGCGCAGCGCATGAACGATCCGCGATTGCGCGCGCTGATCGCGAAAGTCGAAGTGATCCACGACAAGGAACTCGACCAATTCCAGCCGCACAGCGATCCCGTGCCGGCTGGAAGTGAGGCTCAGGAACGGCGAGCGCATCACGAGCAGCGTCGATCATCCGCTCGGGCATATCCGCAATCCGGCCAGCGACAAGGATATCGAACGCAAGCTCGCCGGACTGACCAAGGGCATGCTGTCCGCGCGGCGCAAGTCGAAGTTGCTGAAGCTCTGCTGGAAGCTGGAGGAACTCGAGGACGTCTCGGAAGTAATTTCGACGCTGCGCGTAGCGCAATGATTTGCAAGGCGCCCCCGGTCTCCCGAGGAATTAGAATTTGCTGGACTCCCGCATACGCAGGAACGACGAGCGCGGTTTACTCAGACGTTTCCGGAGGTTTGATGCTCCGTTTCGCGGAATTCACTCGACGGCACCATCCATCCTTTACGATTCACTTATTCGGTTTTGCTGCTCAGTTTCGCGAATATCTTCTCGCAGCGCTGGCGGTCGGCTGCATCGGCCACGCCGGGCTCGGCGCACCACGCGACCAGGCGCTCGGCGGGGGTTTCGGACTCGGCGGGCGCCGCGTTCTTGAAACGCTCGCGCAGTTGTTTCACCTGCAAAGCGAGCCGCTGCTTCTGAAGTTCGGCGGGGCTGTCGAGACCCAGCGACAATTCGAGTTCGAGCAGGCGTTCGCGGCGCGACTCAATGCCGCGTTCAATGCGCGCGAGGTAATCGCCGGTCGCAGCGGGATCGGACAGAGCGCGCAGCGCGGCATCGCGGCGCGCGACCAGTTTCTTCTCCCACTTGTCCGGCAGCGGCGGCAATGCGGCCCACGGTCCTGCACGGATTGCAATTGCGCGGCGTCCGCCGTGCCGCCGCTCGATTCGCGCGAGGTCGTCCAGTTCTTCGCACAAGCGTTCCTTGGCGGCGAGCGTCGTCCACACCGCCGCTTCGCGCGCGCGGACGCGCGCCGACAACAGCGGCCTCGACCGCGGCCTGCGCTTTCTTGAAGCGCGATTCGATGCCACGCAGCGCGGGATCGGTCCCGCCGCGCTGGTTTCTCCATTGGTCGTTGAGTTCGCGCGCGGTCTTGCGGATTTCCTGATCGCGGCGCGTCGGCCGCCTGCGCAAGTTGCTCGAGCCGGGCGCAAATTTCCTCCAGCGCGCGGCGGCCTTCATCTTTGCGGCTGTCCTCTTCCTTGCGCTTGTTCTGGCGTGCGGCGAACACCGCATCGCAGGCGGCGCGAAACGCTTCCCACAGCGGGCGCTCGTCGCGCTGCAGCAGCGAGAGCGCTTTGGCCTGCTCCTGCCATTTCGCCTGCAGCGCCTTCACCTGCGCGAGCGTATCGCGCTCCATCGCCTTGCCCGCCAGCGCGGTGGCTTCCTCGATCAACGCCTTGCGGCCGGCTTTCGCCTGCATCGCGCGCCGCCGCCAATGCATCGCGCAGCGGCGCGAGTGCGGCCTTCATTTGCGCGTCGACCTTTTTCCACGCGCGCGGTTCGACGCTGCCCAGATTGCCTTCGCGCCATTGCTGGTCGGTGTCGCGCAGCCAGCGTTCGATCGCGCGCCAGTCGCGCGGTTCGGCGAGCAGGCCGGTCGCGTGCGCTGCGGCCGCGGCGATGAATTCGTCGCGCTGCTTGCGGGATTGTTTTCTGAGCGCAGCCTGTTCCGCGAAATGCCGGGCGGCGGGCGCGTAGGCTTTTTCGCACGCGCCGTCGAAGCGTTCCCACAACGATTTGGGCACGCCCGCGTGCTGCTGATCGAGCGCTTTCCATTCGTTGCGCAGTTTCTGCACCTCGATCGCGAGTTGCGGCGCATCCAGCGTCTGCGCAGCGAGCGCCTCGGCGCGTTCGCACAACTGCACGCGCGCATTTTGCTGGCCGAACGATTCCCAGCGTTCGAGTTCCACCAGTTGCTGCACGAGGCGGCCGAGCCGCTGGGTGGTCGGTTTGGGCAGCGTGCCGGCGGCGGTCTTGAGCTTTTTGATGCCGTCGGCAGCCGCGCGCGCGGCCTGCAATTGGCCGGCCGCCAGCGCCTGTTCCGCGGCATGCAGCAGACTGTGGACCTGCTGGCGCGCATTGCCCGTTTCCTGCTGCGCGTTGCGCATCGACCGCCAGCCGGCGCTGCTCGATGATGATCAATGCGGTTTCGAAGCGCTGTGTCAGCGCCGGCGTGCGCAGCCGGCGGTCCAGCGCCTGCCAGCGCGACGGCAGTTGCCCGTCGTCCACGGTCGTGTCCGCGGCAAGCTTTTCGGCTTCGACGACCAGCGCTTCGACGGCGGCGATTGCCATGCGAGTCCTGCTCCCACTGCGCGATGCGCAGCTCCGCCTGATCGAGCTCGGCAAGCGCCGCGCTATCGATGCGCGCGCCTGCGCGTCGCTGCGCAGAGCTGCGAGTTCCGCGCGCAGACCCGCAATCGCGTCCGGCGCGGCGGCAGCGCAAGCGTGGCTATCCACGCGCGCAGCCTGCGCTCGAATTGCATGCGCGAGCGCTGTTCGTCCTGTTCGCGTTCGAAACGCGCCTGCACGGTCTGGCGCGCGGCCGCGTGGCGGGCAATGCGTTCAGCCGTCGTGACTCATGTCCAGCGCCTGCCAGCGGCGGTCGAGATCGACCACGGCGCTGACGATGGCGCCGCCTTGGGTGGCGAGTCCTTCGAGTTGCGCGATCATCGCGTCGGCTTCGGCGGTTTGCTGCTGACGGTTCGCGATTGCATCGAGCTGCTGCTGCGCGAACCGCGCGACGCCGCGATCGCGGTTTTTCGCCGCATCCGCCAGTTTGCGCAACGCGGCCGGGGTTTGCACGCGCGCGGCCGCGGCCTTGCGCGTTTCCGCATGTTCGGCGCCCAGCGCCAGTTCGACCAGCAGAGTCTTCGTCGGTGATGGCGAGCGATCGCATTGCGCCGGCGCTTCCTCATCCTGCACTGCGTCCAGCGCATTGCCCAGTGCGGAAACGAGTACGGCGCGTACTGCGGTATCGGTTTCGGTTTGCCACGCCACGGCGAGCGTCGCCACGTCGGTGCACTGCCGCGCCGCGGCGGCGCGGACTTCGGGCGCGGGATCGGCGGTCATGAGACGCGCGAGTTCGCCGGAATCGGGTGCCAGCTGCGCCACGCCGCGCGCCCGTTGCGCGGGGTCGGCGTGCGCATGCAGCGGCGCGCGTGAAAAAAGATTGTCGATCATGATGCGGGCAGCGCGACAGTCAGTGCGCGACCTCGAGGAGTATCTTGCCGATGTGCACGCTCGACTCCATGCGCGCGTGCGCGCCGGCGGCATCCTTGAGCGGCATGATGGAGTCGATGATGGGTGTGACTTTGGTGCCGAGATGCGGCCACACGCGTTCCATGACCTGGCGCACGATTTCAATTTTCAGCGATGAGCGGCGAGACGCGCAACTGGGAACCGGTCACCACCGCGCGCTTGGCCATGATCGCGGAGACCGGGACGCGAGAATTCGGTGCCGTCGCCGCCGGAGAGATGCACGAGCCGGCCGTCGATGGCGAGCGCTTCGACATTGCGCTTGGCGTAGTTGCCGCCCACCATGTCGAGGATGACGTCGGCGCCGTGGTTCGCGGTCGCTGCTTTGACGCCGGCGACAAAATCGGCGTCGCGATAGTTGATCGCGCTCGCCGCCCCGAGCTTCACGCACACGTCGCACTTCGCGGCACTGCCCGCGGTCGCCACGACATTCGCGCCTTCCAGGCGCGCGAGCTGGATCGCCGTCGTGCCCACGCCGCTCGATCCGCCGTGCACCAGCAGCCATTCGCCCGCCTTGAGGCGTCCCAGCATGAAAACGTTGAGCCACGCGGTGAACAGCGCTTCGGGCAGGGACGCCGCCAGCTTCAGATCGAAGCGTTCGGGAATCGGCAGCGTGATCTCCTCGGCGGCGAGGCAGTACTGCGCGTAGCCGCCGCCGTTGACGAGCGCGCACACGCGGTCGCCCGCTTTCCAGCGCGTAACTCCCGGTCCCACGGCGGCGACTTCGCCCGCGACTTCCAGACCCGGAATGTCGGTGGCGCCCGGCGGGCCGAATCCGCGGTTGCGCTGCCCGCAGTCGTGCCGGTTGATGCCGGCGAACGCGACCTTGATCAGCACCTGTCCCGCCGCGGGTTGCGGCAGCGGGCGCGTGACGACTTGCAGCACTTCGGGGCCGCCCGCGCGGACGATGGTGATCGCGTTCATGGTACTGGGCAGCATGCTGCTCTTCTCCTTGAGTGAATTTTACCGCGGGTCATCGATACGGCGATGCGCCGTGCGCGGGTCGCTATTGTAAGGGTTGTTGGCGCATTGCGTGGGTCGGAGGTGCGGCGCGCGACGCGCGGCATGGACGCGGCTGCTCTGAGAAAGTTTCTAACGTATGCTAGTCTAACGCGAAAACGTGATAACATGATGCATATGCGCCCGCCGTCGGAAAGGCAAAAGGCAGGCAGAAGGAGGAGGCAAAGTGAATGACAGACTGAACATCGAGGCCGGGCAGACCACGCGCAGCCGGCAGATCGCGGCCTACGTGGCGGGGGCGCGCGAGCGCCCGTTTCCGCCCGCAGTGCTGAGGGCCGCGCAGATAGCACTTGTGGATTTTATCGGCGTTGCAGTCGGCGCGGTGGACGAGCCGCCGGTCAGGCCGGTGCGGCGCGTCGCGTGTGGACTGGGCGGCGCAGGGACAAGCGCGAATATTCCTCGGACCCCTGACCACGCCGGCGCTGGCGGCACTCGTCAACGGCACCATGGCGCACGCGATGGATTACGACGACGCGCACCAGATGGGCGCCGGTCACATCAGTTGCCCGTGCTGGTCGGCGGCGCTCGCGCTCGCGAATGAACTCGAGGCGAGCGAGCAGGACACGCTCGCGGCGTTCATCACCGGGTTCGAAGTGATGGCGCGGCTGGGCGGCGGCGGTCCGGCGGGCGTGGGGCGCAACCTGCACCGGCGCGGTCTGCATCCGACTTCGATACTGGGCCGCATCGGCGCCGCCGTGGTAGCGAGCGTGCTGATGCGTCTGAACGCAGCGGCAGATCGAATACGCGCTGGGCGTCGCCGCCACCACCGCGGGCGGCTTGATCGGCTCGTTCGGCACGCACGCCAAGCCGTTTCACGGCGGCAAGGCGGCGATGGACGGCATACTCGCGGCGCAACTGGCCGCGCGCGGTTTCGAGTCGTCGACGCAGTTGCTCGAACTCGAGCGCGGGCTGCTCGACGCGATCATTCAGGACCGCAAGGTGGAAGTGCCGCCGCTCGATTTCGCGGCGCGCTGGGAGATTCTGCGCAACGGCTTCAAGCCGTACGCGAGTTGCCGCGCAACGCACGCGTCGATACAGGCCGCGCGCAAGCTGGCACCCCAAATCGCCGGGCAAGAAAGTCGTGCGGGTGGCGGCGCAGGTGCATCCCAACGCGATGATCGCGGCCGGCAAGCTCACTCCGCAAACGCCGCTCGAATGCAAGTTCAGCGTGCCGTTTTGCATCGCGCTCGGGTTGCGCGGCTACCGGGTGGTGGCGACCGATTTCACGGCGGCGGCGATGCAGGACCGCGCGGTCACGGAATTGCTGCCGTTGATCGAACTTGAAGTGGTGCAGAATCAGGCGCCAGCACGCGGCGCACATGGATGTTTACCTCGAAGGCGGCGCGCGCCTGCACGAGGACACCGACATCGTATTGGGGCACGCCGACAATCCGATGAGCGAGGCGGATTTTCGCGGCAAGTTCGAGGGCCTGGCCGGGCCGGTGCTCGGCGTGCAGGCGACCGCTGAACTCTATACGCTGTTGAACGACTTCGGACGGGCAGGAAATCTCGCGAAGGTCATGGCGCTCGTAGCAAGTGATCCACGCAAGAAGGCGTGAGGGATGCGAATCACGGGTTTATTTTGTTGTGCGCGAACGAATGCTGGAACGGCGGCCGTATCGACGATCGTGCTGCCGCCGTCGCCGGACACGCAGGCGAACGCTATGTGCGAGGGTAGCGCCGGCGACTTGCCTGCCTAAATTTCGGTGCAGGCGGGGTCGCCCGCGCTACAAAGGCGCGTCCTTGGATTGAAATGGGTGCTTGGAAAATTTGTACGGCGAAGGAAACGAATATGCAGAAACGGATTGTAATGGTGGGCACCGGCGCGTTGGGTGGCTACATCGGCGGCAATCTCGCCCACCACGGTTTCGATGTCACCTTAATCGACATGTGGCCGCAAAACCTGGAAGCGATACGCACGCGCGGGCTCGAGCTCGATGGCGTTACGGCGGAGGAGAAATTCACGGTCAGGACCGCTCAAGACCCTGCCTTTCGACGATATCCAGGAGCTGGGCAACGGCAAGCCGGTCGATATCGCGTTTATCGCGGTGAAATCGTACGACACCGAGCGCGTGACGAAAGCGGTCAAGCCCTATCTTGCGCCCGACGGCTACGCAGTGTCGTTGCAGAACTGCATCAATGAAGACACCATCGCGGCCATCGTCGGCGCGGACAAGACGCTCGGCGTTATCGCGTCGATCATTTCGGTCGAGTTGTACGAGGCGGGGCGCATACGCCGCATGGCGGCCAAGGGCGGCGACAAGCATACGGTGTTCCGCATCGGCGAAGTGAATGGCGGCGTGACCGACCGCGTGAACGAACTCGTCACCATGTTTTCACTGATCGACAGCACGAAAGCGACCACCAATCTGTTCGGCGAGCGCTGGTCCAAGCTGATTCAGAACGGCATGCGCAACGGCATCGCCGCGGCGACCGGACTCACCAGCGGCGAATGCGACCGCATTGGAGGCGCCGCGGCGGTTTGCGATCAAGGTCGGCGGCGAAGGCGTGCGCGTGGCGCAGGCGCTGGGCATCAAGCTGGTCGGTCTGGGCGGCATGGTGCCCGAACGGCTGGCGCTCGCGAGCGAAGGTGACGCGGAGGCGCTGGCCGAGGTCGAAGCGATCATGGTGTCGCGCACGGCGTCGAACCCGCGCGCCGGCATCCAGCGCCCGTCGATGGCGCAGGACATGCAAAAAGGGCCGGCGCACGGAAATCGAGTTCATGAACGGCTACATCGCGGCCAAAGGCAACGAGGCCGGCATCCCGACGCCGTTCAATTTAAAGCTGGTGGACCTGGTGCTGCGCGTCGAGCGCGGCGAACTCAAGCCGTCGCCGGCGAACGTCGGCGTCTAGTCCTGCCGTATCCCAAGATTCCAACGAGACACCGTCCGCAAAAACTCAGGACCACCGGTCTGCGGTGCTAGGCGCATGCGCAAGGCCTTGAGTTGCCCGAATGGGGTGTATCAATACCGCTCCACCGCAAAAAGTTCGTCCGGTATTGATGTGCGTCAACAAGATCGATCCTGTTTTGTCTAGCATTATTCCCGTGCCGGCGTAATGGATGGCGGTTTCGCGTTTAAACCGCGGTTTCGCGACCCCGGGTGCCAATCACAGGCGGCATAGTTTTGGGAAAGGCTGAAGCCCTTGGCCGAGACGATAGTCAGACAGCGGCTCGCCGCGATTCTTGCTGCCGACGTGGCTGGCTATTCACGCCTGATGGGTGGCGACGAGTGGGCGACCGTGGCTGCGCTCGATTCCGCGCGCGGCGTCTTCAGAACGCAGATCGAAGTGCATCAGGGTCATGTAATCGACATGGCGGGCGACTCCGTGCTGGCGGTGTTCGATACCGCAACCGGCGCGGTCACCGCTGCGCTGGCGGTTCAGGAAAGCCTGGTCGCAATGGCGGCAAGCGTGCCCGAGGATCGGCAGATGCGGTTTCGCATCGGGGTGCATCTCGGCGACGTAATGGAAAAGTCTGACGGCACGGTCTATGGCGACGGCGTCAACATCGCGGCCCGCTTGGAGGGGCTGGCCGAGCCTGGCGGGATCACGGTCTCGGACGCCGTGCAGGGGGCCGTGCAGGGCCGGGTAAACGCCACGTTCTCCGATCAGGGCGAGCAGCAGGTCAAGAACATCATGCACACGGTACACGCCTACCGGTTGGTGGCGGCGCAGCGGGACGCACCCTCCGGCGGTCCGGAGCGCCCGCTCAAACCGTCAAGCGAGAAGCCGTCGATCGCCGTGCTGCCTTTTGCCAACATGAGCGGCGACCCGGAGCAGGAATATTTCGCGGACGGCATTTCCGAGGACATCATCACGGGTTTGTCGAAACTGCGCTGGTTTTTCGTCATCGCGCGCAACTCGTCGTTCGCCTACAAGGGCAAGTCGGATGACATCAAGCGCGTCGCTCGCGAGCTGGGCGTGCGCTACGTGCTGGAAGGCAGCGTGCGCAAGGGCGGCAATCGCGTGCGCATCACGGCCCAGCTGATCGATGCCTCGAACGGCAGCCACCTGTGGGCCGATCGCTACGATGGCGACCTGACCGACGTCTTCGCGCTGCAGGACGAGATCACCCGGAAAGTCGTTGCCGTGATCGAGCCCAAGCTGCTCGAAGCCGAGGGTATCCGCTCGCAAAGCCGTTCGTCCGAGGATGTCGGTGCCTGGGATATGGTGATCAGCGCAAATTCGCTGTTCTGGCGCCTTACCAAGGCGGAAGGCCACGCCGCGATCGCGATTCTCGAGCGCGCCGTCGAACGCTATCCCAATTACGCGCCGGCGCACAGCATGCTGGCGTTTGACATCCTTATTTCAGGTTACGTCGGCTGGAACGTTACCGAGCCGCAATTCAGGCGCGCAGCAACACTTGCCGCCCGCGCGGCGGAACTCGACAACAGCGACCCGTGGGCGCATCTCGCGCTGGGCTATGTCGCCTACACCATGCGTCGCACCGACGAAGCGGTCGAGGAATTCCAGCGCGCGCTCGAGCTCAACCCGAACTTCGCCGCCGCCCATGGTTATCTCGGGCTGGCCCTCGCGCTCGACGGCCGTTCCGACCCGGCGATCATGCATGTGGAGCAGGCGATCCGCATGAGCCCGCACGATCCGCAAAATGCGATCTTCAATGTGGGCATGGCGGTCGCCCATTACCTTACCGGGCGCTATGCGGAAGCAGTCGCCTATGGCCGCAAGTCCCTGCAAGACCGAGACGGCATGACCGGCGGTCACCGGATTTACTGCGCAAGTCTGGCGCAGGCGGGACAGATCGACGAGGCTCGCGCGGCGCTGAAGCGACTGAAAGAATTGCACCCCGACATATCGATTGCGTGGATCGAAACGTACGTTCCTTACACTTCCGGCACGATGCCCAGATTCCTTGACGGCATGCGCAAGGCCGGACTTCAATAGCCGCCTAGCGCGGACGTTTCGGGCCCACGGTCAGGCGGCGCGTTTCGCGCCGGTAGCCGTGAATAGAGTTGCGCGCGGCGTTCAATTGTAATTTTTCGTGCAGACCGCGGCTGGCCTCTGCGTGCATCGACAACGACGTTATTTGCATTGATAAGCGCTGATATTGTTGCGCCGTACACTGCATGGGGCTGGCACGCGGCGCGTGCGCGGATTACCATCGGCGCTGGCGACGAGACGGGAGCGGCAAGTGCGGCGCATCGGTGTGGTCGGCATAGGACTCATGGGCAGCGCGATCGTGCGGCGTCTGCGCGGGGCCGGTTTCGACGTTGCCGGCTACGACGTCGACGGTGACAAGCGCGCGCGGCTCGGCGAGTTGGGCGGCATGCCGGTCGACCACGCTCGCGGCGCTGGCCGCGCAGTGCGACACGATATTTCTCGCGGTATTCAATACCGATCAGGTCGAAGCGGTGATCGAGGGCGCGGACGGCCTGCTCGCCGCGCGCGCGCCGTCGTCGCCGCGCCTGACGCTCATCTGCACCAGCACCTGCGATCCGGACGCGCATCGCCAAGCTCGCGGCGCGCATCGAGTCGCCGCGCACCGCGTTTCTCGAGATGCCGGTGTCGGGAACGAGCGCGCAGGTCGCGGCGGGCGATGGCGTCGGACTCGTTGCGGGTTCGCGCGAAGCGGTGGACGCGGTGTCCCGGATACTCGACGCCGTGTGCCCGCGCGGCAGTTTCTGGGCGCGGTGGGCAACGGCAGCAAGGCGAAGCTCGCGGTCAATCTGGTGCTCGGGCTGAATCGCGGCGCGATCGCCGAGGGGCTGGTGTTTGCGCAGAACATGGGCCTCGATCCGGTGGCGTTTCTCGACGTCGTGCGCAATTCGGCGGCTTATTCGAAAGTGATGGACATCAAGGGCCCGCTGATGGCGCGGCGCGAATTCCGGAACCCGGCGAGCCGCGTCGATCAGAGCTACAAGGATTTCACGCTGATGCTCGACCATGCGCGCGCGCTCGGCCAGCAACTGCCGTTCGCGGAGGTTTACGCCGATCTCCTGCGCGATTGCATCGATGCCGGGGAGGCGCAATGGGACAACGCCGCCATACTCGCCGCGATCGCGCGGCGGCGCGCGGACTGAATTGATGTAATATATTCACCGGATACATTCGTGAACCACAGGAGTCAGAGATGGCAATCAGCGGCTTTCAGCATTTGAACATACGCTGCGCGGAGAGCGATCTGCCGGCGGTCGAAAAATTCTACGGCGAAGTGCTCGGCTTGAAAGTCGGGCCGCGCCCGGCGTTTCCGTTCAACGGACTGTGGCTGTACGACGGCGACAGACCCCATCGTCCACGTGAGCGGTCGT
The DNA here is from genome assembly GCA_963778865.1 of uncultured beta proteobacterium. Lineage (GTDB taxonomy): Bacteria > Pseudomonadota > Gammaproteobacteria > Burkholderiales > SG8-41 > PALSA-1004. The sequence goes on from CAVZWF010000005.1 coordinate 56,967, forward strand.
TTTCCCAAGGGCTCCATCGTGCAGGACAAGCACAACGGCAGCGTCGATCACGTCGCGTTCAGGGCGACCGGCGCCGTCGAATTCCGCGCGCGGCTCAAGAAAGTCGGCGTTTATTTCGAAGAGCAGAACATCCCGAAGGCGGGTTACCAGGTTTTCCTGCACGATCCGGTCGGCACCAAGCTTGAATTCAATTTTCCGGCGAGCGAAACGCCGCCCGAACTGCCATCGGGCACGCGCGCGGAAATGCAATTGGGCAAGGTCGCTCAAAGCGGGCAGTTTTACTGGGGTGACGGGAGTGACTCTATTAATCTTCCGGCGATCTGGAAAGTCTTGAGTGCGGCGGCAAGCGCGTTGGCGCTATCCGGTTGCGCCGTGGCCGTGCTGATGTCCATGGAGCCGGAGCAACGCGCGGCATTGTTTCTGGTGCCGATGGACAAGGCGGTCATCTACTTCTATCGCGACGAAGCAAATGACGACACGCTGCCGTTGGTGTTAAGCGTCGATGGCAATGTGGTGGGAGAAACCAGGCCGACCAAATTCCTGTGGCACGAAGTAGCGCCGGGTCACCACACTCTCGCGTCGTGGGGCGCGGATTCCGACAGCATTGAACTCGATACCGAACCGGGCAAAATTTATTTTGTCGGACAGGGAGTCGGCTGCGATGCGTCCCGATTGCATTTACACCTGCATACGGATAGTCCGGCAGCGGGCAAGGCACGGGTGAGGGAACTGTTCGTGGCGGGCAGGTCCTCTCAGGAAGACGCGCGCATCGCGGGGCGTGCTGTGGCATGTCCGTCTGCCGTGGAGAACGCCGGTGAAACCCGTCTTTAATTGACGTGACCTGCGTACTCGTGGCGACCCGCGGCAATGGGTTTTTTTGTTTCAACGCATGTTGACGGACGAAAGCGCGTTACGCGTAAAAACCGGCGGTTACTCCGTCGCGGAGATTTTGCTGTCGCGCACGACCTTGCCCCACAGCGCCATTTCGCGCGCGATGTAACTCGCGAACTCGTCAGGAGTCGAGGCGCGTACGGTAGCGCCGAGTTGCTCGAGCCGGTTACGCGTTTCAGATTGGTTCAGCACATTGCGCAAGGCGGCGTGCAGTTTTTGCAGGATAGCGTGCGGCACACCCGCCGGCGCCACCACGCCCCACCACGAGTGGACTTCGTAGCCGGGAAATCCCTGTTCGGCCACCGTCGGTATGTCCGGCAGTTGCGGCATGCGCGCGGCGGAGGTCACGGCGAGACCGCGCACGCGCTGCGACTTGATAAAGGGCGACACGAACAGGAAAGTTCCCATCTGCATGGTGATCTGGCCACCGATGACGTCGGTCATCGCCTGCGCCGGGCCGCGGTAAGGCACCTGCGTGATCCGGAAGCCCGCGCGTTGTTCGAGCAGCGCCATCGCGAGGTGGCCGCGGCTGCCGACCCCGCTCGAGCCCAGCGTCAGTTCGCCCGGTTTTGATTTCGCGGCCACGATCAAATCGGCGAGCGTTTTGTAGGCAGACGCAGGATGCACGACCAGTCCGTACGGCGAGGTTGCGAGCAGCATGACGGGCGTGAACGCCTTCAACGTGTCGTAGGGAATGTTTTTCTGCAGGCTGGGATTGGTCGCGTGGGAATCGAACACGACCAGATAGTTGTAGCCGTCGGGCGCGGCGGCGGCAGCCAGCGCCGTGCCGGCGACACCGTTGCCGCCGGTGCGGTTGTCGACGATGATTTGCTGGCCGAGCACCGCGGTCAAGCGCTCCGCAACGATGCGCGCCACCTGATCGGAGGAGCCGCCGACCGGAAATGCGGTGATGAAGCGCACCGGCTTGGTCGGCCAGTCCGCGGCGGCCGAAGCCAGCGGGCATGCGAACGCGCAAGCGGCGAGCGCGCAGCAACTTGTTTTTCGCATGAATGTGTTTTCCCCGCCGTGCGCCCTAATTCGATACGTGGCCGGCCGTCTGTGCGGCTACAATATAGCCCAATCCAAATTTTTTTGCGTCCACGAAGCCCGCGCTATTGCACGACAACAAGCGCCGGCCGCTACAACCTGGAATGAGAATGAGTACAGAACGCTATCGTATTGCCGTCGATATCGGCGGCACCTTCACCGATCTCGTCATCCTGAACGAAGACACCGGGCACATTCAGACCTTGAAAGTGACATCGACGCCACGCGATCCGTCGCAAGCGGTGTTAGTCGGCGTGAGTCGAGCGCGCGATGAACTCGGGCTGGATCTGGCGAGCGTCAGCCAGTTTACCCACGCCAGCACGGTGGCGTCGAACACCGTATTGCAGGGCGCCGGCGCGCGCACCGCGCTGCTGGTGACCGAGGGCTTTCGCGATTTGCTGGAGATCCAGCGCCACAAACGCTACAGCCTTTTCGACCAGTCGTATCGCAAAATCCCGCCGCTGGTGCCGCGCCGCCTGTCGTTTGGCGTTCCCGAGCGCATGGACGCGAGCGGCGCAGTCGTCACGCCGCTCGACGAGGCGGCGCTGAAAGCGGTTCTCAAGACGCTGGCCGGCGAGAAAATTGAGGCGCTCGCGATCTGTTTTTTGTTTTCGTTCAGAAATGCTGCCCACGAGCAGCGCGCCGGCGAGATTGCGCGCAGTCTGCTGCCCGGTTGCTTCGTTACGTTATCAAGCGAAATTTATCCGCAGTACCGCGAATACGAGCGCACGAGCACCACGGTGGTCAACGCCTGTCTCGGCCCGCGCGTGTCGACCTACCTCGAACGCATGAGCAGTGCGCTTGCCGCGGCCGGCATCAAGGTGCCGCTGCACATGATGCAGTCGAACGGCGGCATCATTTCGTGGGCGGAAGCGACCAAAATGCCGTGCCGTATCGTCGAGTCGGGGCCGGCCGCGGGCGTCATAGCCGCGGCACACTTCGGCAAGCTCGCCGGACGCACGAATCTGATTTCGTTCGACATGGGCGGCACCACGGCGAAAGCGGGGCTGATCGAGAACGGCGAAGTGCGCCAGTCGCCGGGACAGGAACTGGGCGCCGGCATCAATATCTCGCGCATCCTGCAGGGTGGCGGTTACTACGTAGGTGCGGCGACGGTCGATCTCGCGGAGGTCGGCGCGGGCGGCGGATCGATCGCGTGGCTCGACAGCGGCGGCGTACTGAAAGTGGGGCCGCATAGCGCGGGCGCGGATCCGGGGCCTATCGCGTACGGGCTGGGCGGCGACAAGGTGACGGTGTCGGACGCCAACTTTCTGCTCGGCCGCATTCCCGCGGAGTATTTCCTGGGCGGCGAGATGAAGCTCGATCTCGACCGCGCGCGGCGCATCGTGCAGGAGCAACTCGCGACGCCGCTCAATATCACGGTCGAAGAAGCGTGCGCGGCGGTGGTCGAAGTCGCCAACGCGAACATGTTGAAGATGCTGCGCATCGTGACGGTGGAAAAAGGCTGCGACCCGGCGGATTTTTCCATCGTGGCGTTCGGCGGCAACGGCGCGGTGCACGGCATCGAGCTCGCGGCCGATCTCGGCGTGCGCGAAGTGATCGTGCCGCCGGCGCCGGGATTGCTGTCGGCGCAGGGCCTGCTGGTTGCGGACATTCGCTACGATTTCCGCCAGACGCACGTCGAAGCGGTCGATCGGCGGCGATATCGGCGCGGTCGACCGCGTCTTTTTTGAACTCGAACGGCGCGGGCACGACGCGCTGCAGCGCTACGGGCTTGCCGACAGCGGCATCGCGTTTCAGCGTTCCGCGGACATGCGCTACCGCCGCCAGGCCTACGAGATCAATATGCGTTTGCCGGACCGCGCGCTGACCGCGGCCGACCAGCCGGAGATCGCCGAAGCGTTCCATCAACTGCACGAGCGCATGTACGGGCGGCGCGATACCGCCGGCCTGATTCAATTCGTGACGCTGTCCGTCACCGCGGTCGGCAACACGCGGCGTCTCGAGCATCAGCCGCTGGCGCAGGGCGACGGCACGGCGAAGAAAGCGCGCAAGCCATCGCACAAAGTTTATTTCAGGGACCACGGCATGATCGAGTGCGCGTGCTACGACCGCACATTGCTGCTCGCCGATGATACCGTGGCAGGCCCGGCGCTGATCGAAGCGGCGGATTCAACGACGGTGGTGCCGCCGGGATGGACGGTGCGCTGCGACCGCATCGGCAATCTGATGATTACGCGTGAAAGGTGAACACGATGAACGCGCCACACCCTGTGTCGTTTGATGCGTACCGGCTGGAGATACTCTCCAATGCGTTGAACGCGATCACCGAGGAAATCCAGCTCACGTTGCTGCGCTCCGCGTATTCGCAGGTGGTCAAGGAGGCGCAGGACGCCTCGTGCGCGATTTTTACGGCGGCGGGGCGCATCGTCGCGCAGCCCGTGGTCGTGCCCGGCCATCTGGGGTCGATGCGCTTCATGCTGCAGGAAGTGATGAAGGAATTCCCGCCGTCAACGATGCAGGCCGGGGACGTTTACATCATCAACGATCCCTATCGCGGCGGCAGCCACCTGCCGGACATCGCGGTGTTCCGTCCGATTTTCCACGACAACCGGCTGATCGTCTTCGCGGGCTGCATCATTCACTACACCGACGTCGGCGGCATGGTTGCCGGCAGCAACCCGATGACCGCGACCGAGCTGTACCAGGAAGGCCTCGTCATTCCGCCCGTGAAGCTGGTCGACGCGGGCCGCGAAAACAAGACGCTGATCGACCTGATATGCGCCAACGTGCGCGGGCCGGATATTTTCATGGGCGACATGCGCGCGCAGCAGGGCGCGCTGTTAAAAGGCGAGCAGCGCCTGCGCGATCTCTTGGCGCGTTATGGCTATGAAGGTGTCAGCCACGCGATGGAACTGCTGATCGATTACGCGGAGAAAAAGGCGCGCGAGGCGATCCGGGCGATACCCAATGGCGTCTTCGAGTTCACCGATTACATGGACCACGACGGCGTCGATCTCACCAAGCCGATCAAGATCCACGTGAGGCTCGAGGTGTGCGACGACAAAATGTGTTTCGATTTCACCGGCACCGATGCGCAGGTGCGCGGGCCGCTCAATGCGCCGTTGTCGAAAGCGTGGACCACGGTTTTTTATTGCGTGCGCTGCGTGCTGCCCGACGACATTCCGTTCAACGACGGGTTGACGCGCGTGGTTGAAGTGCACGTGCCGGAAGGCACCTTGCTCAATCCGCGCCATCCGGCGCCGGTCAACGCGCGCTCGGTCACGGTGAACCGCGTGGCCGATACGGTGATGGGAGCGCTGGCGCTGGCGGTGCCGGCGAAAGTCGGCGCGCAATGCTGCGGCGTGCCGGTGGGCGTGTCGTTCGGCGGCATGGATCCGCGCACCGGCCGCAACTTCGTGTTCTACGAAAGCTATAACGGCGGCATGGGCGGCAGCCAGACGACGGACGGCGCCGACGCGGTGAGCACCGGCACGTCCAACGCGATGAACATCCCGGTCGAGTCGATCGAGATGGATTACCCGGTGCGCGTGTCGCGCTACGAACTGGTGCCCGATTCGGGCGGCAGCGGCAAGTTTCGCGGCGGGCTCGGCATTCTGCGCGAATACGAAATGCTCGCCGAGAGCGCGTCGGTCAACGTGCGCGGCGACCGCGCCGCGTTTGCGCCGCGCGGGCTCTACAACGGCGGCAACGGCAGCTTCAGCACGTTCTTTCTCGAAGAGGACGGCGGCGCGCGCAAGAAAATTCCGAGCAAGTTCAGCGGCCGCATCAAGCGCGGCCAGCATCTCACCATCATGACGCCGGGCGGCGGCGGCTTCGGCGAACCGCGCGAGCGCGACCGCGCGGCGCTCATCAGCGATTTTGTGGACGGCAAGATTTCCGCCGCCAAGATAAAAAGCGACTACGGCATCGATATTGAAAAGGAAGCCGCCGTTAAGCGCTGAGCGCCGGTTCGGCATGCCGCATCGCCGCATTGCCTTTGAGCTAGTATCGGCCTAGACTTATCGCGCCCATCAAGGAGGAGGTCGAACATGAACTCAAAGAACAAGAACTGTGGTCTGCAATATCTGGGGCTCGCGCTGACGCTGGCGGCTCTGCCGGCATCCGCGGAAACCGCCCGCGTCTATGTCACCAACAGCGCCGGCGACAGCGTCCACGTCATCGATCCGGCGACGAACAAGGTCGTGCAGGTGATCAAGGGCATAGAAGCGGCGCACGGCGTCGGTTTCTCGCCCGACGGCAAGCGCGTCTATGTCAGCAATGAAGCGGAAAGCACGCTCGACGTCGTCGACCAGAAATCCGGCAAGATCGTCAAGCACGTGCCGTTGAGCGGCCGCCCCAACAATATCGCGGTGACGCCCGACGGCAAGCGCGTGGTCGTGGCGATCACGGAGCCGGGCACGCTGGACATCATCGATACCGCCGCGCTGAAGCTTGCGCAAGACCATTCCGATGACCGGCCGCCTGCACAACACCTATGTCACGCCGGACGGCAAGTATGCGGTGTCGGGCTCGGTGCGCAAGAAATTCCTGAACGTGGTCGATCTGCAAACCGAGAAAACGGCCTGGGAAATCGAGTTCGACGGCGGCGTGCGGCCGATGGCGATCGAGAAGGCGGCCGACGGCTCGACCAGCCGCATATTCGTGCAACTCTCGAACCTGCACGGTTTCGCGGTGGTCGATTTCGCCGCGCGCAAGGAAGTCGCGCAGAATCAAGTTCCCCGATCAGCCCAACGGCTACGGCGCGATCGAGGGCCGCGTCGGCGCCGGCGTGCCGTCCCACGGCATCGGCATCGCGCCGGACGGCAAGTCGCCTGTGGGCCAACAGCCATGTCGCGAACGGCGTGTTCGCGTATTCGCTGCCCGACTTGAAGCCGCTCGGCTTCGCCGCGCTGCCCGACTTGAAGCTCGCGGGCCGCGAGCCGATCGGCGCGATACCGGACTGGGTGACTTTCGCGCCCGACAGCAAAACGATCTACGTCGGCAATTCGACTTTCAATTCGGTGTCGGCGATCGACATGAAAACCATGAAAGTGGTGGCGCAGATTCCGGTCGGGCAGGTGCCCAAGCGCATGAACACGCTGGTCATGCGTTAGTCCGCGGCGATCGGAGCCATAAAAAACGGCGGCGACCACCTGCGGTCGCCGCCGTTTTATTTGCACAGCCGCGCACTATTTCGCGGGCGCTTTTTTCCCGCTCACCCACTGCGGCGAGGATTTTCCAGTCCGGGTCGTTCTTGCTTTCGAACTGCCGGCCGCCCGAATGGTAGGCGATTGCCGCCTGCCTGGGGCGCGAGCGGCTGCAGCAGCAGCCGGCTTTTCGCCGGGTCGCCGGGCACCACCAGGGTCGACGCGGATTCGAAGTTCTTGCGCGACTGCTCGTCCGTCCACGCCTTGGCGCCGTGCGGCAGATGCTGCAGTTTGAACGCGTTGTTGCTTTCCGAATGGCAGACGTAGCAGCGCACGTGCTCGGGCCGTTTCTTGAGGAAAATCGGCTCGACGCTGGCCTTGAAAAATCCGTAATCGAGAGTGACGTCTGCCGCGCACGCGCACGCTGCCTGCAACGCGATTGCGGCACCCAAAGCGATAGCCGAATGACGTACTTTCATAGTGATTCCCTCCTGGTTGCGGCCATTGTCGGCCTGAATTCCAATGGCAATGGTTTTAGCACAGTGATGGTAGCCTAGCAATATCCGAAAATTACGTGGGCAGGCAACCGACGCGTTGGTGCGCTGCGTCAGCGGTGGACGTATACCGTGCGTTCTTGCACGTGGCGGTCCCAGGGCGTTGCATGCGTATGTTTATCGCTCTGCACAGCGTGGAATTCAAGTTCGCGCGCGGATGGGATAAGTCCGCCATGGTAAAGTTGCGTCCAACCACCATTGGAGGGAACGTCATGAGTCGCAGTGCGGGGCCGCCGGCAAGAAAACCGTCGCTCGTGCGCGAGCGCGTGAGTGACGAGGAATGGCAATTGCGCTGCGAGCTCGCGGCTGCGCACCGGCTCGTCGCGCACTTCGTGTTCGTCGATATGACGTACAACCATATTTCCGCGCGTGTGCCCGGCGCGCCCGGCCATTTTCTGGTCAAAGCGGACAACGTGTTCATGGAGCAGGTGACCGCCTCGAATCTCGTGAAGTACGACTTCGACGGCAACCAGGTTATGGAGTCCGCTTACAAGGCGAGCACCGCTGCCTATAACCGTGCACGCGGCGGTGATTGAAGGCGCGGCCCGACATCATGGCGGCGGTGCACACGCATTCGCCGGCGAATCTCGCGGTGTCCGCCCAGCAATGCGGCCTGGTGCCGATCACGCAGCAGGCGATGCGCTTCTACAACCGCATCGCCTACTATGCGAACGAGGTCGACGACACGACGGCGGAAGGCACGCGCGAGCTTGCGCAGGCGCTCGGCGACAAATGGGTCATGATCCTCGAAAACCACGGCGCGCTGGTGTGCGGCACGACGCTGCCGGAAGCGTACATCTTCCATCACTTCTTCGAGCTCGCGTGCCGCGCGCAGGTCGGTGCACTCGCGGGCGGCACGCCGTTGATTACGCCGGCGCCCGAAGTTTGCGCCGAACGCGCCAGTAAATTCGGGCGCATGGGACAATACGATGCGCGTAGCCGCGACTGGGTCGCGAGCATGGCGCTCGTAGAAAAGCACTACACGGACTACAAGGATTGAAAGTCTGGTTACGCGCAGCTATTAATCATCCTCCTCGTCAAGGGGAGGACCAAGGTGGGGATGGGTAAACATTTGCACGCCGTAAACTAATCCCCATCCGCATCCTTGCCTTCCCCTTGAAGGGGAAGGAGAGGTCAGTGCCGTCGTATGCTATGCGTAGGACGTTGCGCATAACCAAAGCGTTTTCGGCAGACACCCGCGCATAGATCGCCTAAAATCACCGCCCATGACCCGCGAATCCGCCATTTCACGCGCCACCCGCCACTTCGACGAGGGCGCGTTCATCGCCGACCTCGCGCGCCGCGTCGCCTATCGCACCGAAAGCCAGGTGCCCGAGAGCCGGCCGCACCTCACGGAATATCTCGTGCAGGAACTGGGGCCCGCGTTCGAGCGCATCGGCTTCAAGGTCGAGATCTGCGAAAACCCGGTTGCGGGCGCGGGGCCGCTGCTGGTCGCGGAACGCATCGAGGATGCGAAGTCTGCCGACGGTGCTTACCTACGGCCATGGCGACGTGATACGCGGGCAGGCGGAACAGTGGCGCACGGGCTTCTCGCCGTGGGAATTGAAGCGCGAAGGCGACCGCTATTACGGACGCGGCTCCGCCGACAACAAGGCGCAGCATTCGGTCAATATGGCGGCGCTGGCGACCGTGATCGCCGAGCGCGGCAGGCTCGGCTTCAATGCAAAGTTTCTGATCGAGACCGGCGAGGAAGTCGGCTCGCCCGGGCTGCAGGCGTTCTGCACGCGCGAGCGCGCGCGGCTCAAGGCCGACGTGCTGATCGCGTCGGACGGCCCGCGTCTGTCGGCGCAGCAGGCCGACGATTTATCTCGGCTCGCGCGGCGCCATCAATATGGATTTCAGCGTCGAACTGCGGGAAGGCGCGCATCACTCCGGCAATTGGGGCGGGCTCCTGGCCAATCCCGGCGTCATACTCGCGCACGCGCTGGCGAGCATCGTCACGCGCGAGGGCAAGGTGCTCGTGCCGGATATTCTGCCGGCGGCGATTCCCGATTCGGTGCGGAAGGCGCTCGCCGATTGCGCGGTCGAGCCCGGCGCCGACGAACCGGCGGTCGATGACTGGTGGGGCGAGCCCGGCTTCACGCGCGCGGAGAAAGTCTACGGCTGGCACACGTTCGAAGTGCTCGCGTTCAGGACCGGCAATCCGGACAATCCGGTCAACGCGATTCCCGGGACGCGCCACCGCGCATTGCCAGATCCGCTTCGTTGCCGGCACCGATCCCGATTCATTCGTGGCCGGCGCTGCGCCGCCATCTCGACGCGCACGGCTTCGAGCGGGTGAAGGTCGCGCAGGCGAAGAAGGGGTTTTTTCACGCCACGCGCCTCGATCCCGATCATCCGTGGGTGCGCTGGGCGGCGGATTCGATCGCGCGCACGACGGGCGCGAAACCCGCTATCCTGCCGAACATCGGCGGCTCGCTGCCGAACGAATGTTTCGCCGATACGCTCGCGCTGCCGACGATCTGGGTGCCGCATTCGTACGCGGGATGCTCGCAGCACGCGCCCGACGAGCACGTGCTCGCGCCGATACTGCGCGAAGGCCTGCAGATGATGACCGGACTGTACTGGGACCTGGCCGAAGCCGGCGTGCCGGCTGAACAACATGAGTGCGGACCGCGGACCGGGCGCACGCGTGACTTGATCTCGGCATCGGAAGTAAAATAGCGATCATGATAACCAATCGACAGGGGAGTTGAGCATGTACGCACAAGTATCACGGTTTCGTCCGATGACGGTTGTCATCGCGGCGCTGTGGTTCGCGTCGCCAAGCGCGCAGGCGGCGGAGTCTGCTTTTCCGCAAAGCGGCGAGTCGAAGCCGTGTCAGTCGACGCCGGCGCCGGTGACGGCGCAACCCACGGCGCCCAGCGCGAACAATGAAAAGTTCAGGCAGTTGCGAACGCAGTGCGAGACGGAAGTCCCGTCCGGCAAGGCGAGTGGCGATGTTTGCGTCGAGGCCGCGGCACTGCTCGTCGGACGACGATCTCCCCGATGAGTTTCGCGAAGTCAAGGAAGACCAGCGCGTCAAGATCGCGTTGCGGCTGCTCGAACGCGGGGTCGACAGCAGCAACCTCGCGCGCGCCCGCGCCTACGACTGGTACAACCAGGTGTCGGATTTCTCGGTATTAGCGCGTACGCCGACGCCGTACCGCGCCCAGGAATTGATGGACATGATGGTCAAGAGCGGCTACCCCGGCGGCGTCCTGAGGAAAATCCGCGCCCAGACCAGCATCATTGCGTTTGGCGCGACGGAAGCGGAAAAGCGGGAAGGTTGCGCCACCGCGAAAAAAATGCTGACCGAAGGCAAGCTCGACGCCGACAGCGCCGCCATCGCCAAGGAAGTGGTCGGATCCGGCGTTTGCACCGGTTACGAGACGCCCGCCAAGCAATAGCCGGGTTCGGTCGCGAGCGTTCTTGAAACGGCCATCGAACGTGGTGGCCGTTTTTATTTCCGCAGTTGGACCATAGTCAAATGACGCAACCGTCATGAGTAACCTGAGCGCGTTGAAGCCCGGTCTCAAAGGCACCGTCGAGATCGTCGTCAATGAGGAGCACACGGCGCCGCACGTCGGCAGCGGGCGCGTGCACGTGCTCGCGACACCGGTGATGGTGAACCTGATGGAAGCCGCGGCGCTGCAGGCGGTCGAAGGCCTGCTGCCGGCGGGGCATCAGACGGTCGGCATCCATCTCGACATCACGCACACCGCGGCTACACCGGTCGGCATGCGCGTGCAGGCTTATGCGGAATTGACCAAGGTCGACAAGCGCACGCTGACGTTTAGCGTCTATGCCGAGGACGCGAAAGAGCGCATCGGCGCGGGCATCCACGAGCGCATCGTCATCAACCTCGAACGCTTCGATGCGCGCATGCAGGAAAAACTTGATTTGATTCCTAAAGTTTAGCCGCAGCGCTTGCACCATCCGAAGTAACTAAGATTTAGCTTCCATTTTATCCTTCAGGGCCTGGTTCATTTTTTCAAGCATAGGCACCACAAACTGATTCATCTTGTTCCAAAACAAAGGTACCATCAAACCGCTAAATTCTTCCTTATTTATAAGCTCTGTTCCACCCAGTTTTTCTGTCAGCTCAAAGACTCGATCATTGGTAAAAATTAATCCGCTAATCATCGTTGCTCTCCAACGGAAACGTTTCGGTGGATTTACTTCTAGTACGGTCGGTTGATATTTCATTGCGTCTTTGGAGTCTGGTCCACGCATGGTGATATTCAACTTGGAAAGCACCGAAGCGCTTCCGCTGGCCTGATTGACCATCGGATTCCAGTCCTTCCAATGATCGAAATCGGTAAGCACCTGCCAAACCCGGTCTATGGGTGCTGAAATTTGAATTTCTGTTCGTAGTTCCCTCATCATGTGCTCCTCCGTAGAAGTTCGTGCTTAATCCTATGCTGATTGGTTTCGTTGACGCCTCGTACTCCGTCAGATATGCCGTTAGGTCCGTTCCGTCGCCAGGAATGAACGTCGCTTCAGCTGAAAGCGATAATGCGCACAACAGTCATTCCTTGCCGCTTAACGTGGTGCTCAGCCGCGCGCTTCAGCGCGTCGGCTGCAGCCGCGGATTGGTCCTGCTATTTGAGAGCCTCGTTCATTATCTTTTCTATCGTCTCGTCGATGTTCTTGACGTAGGACGCCGCGCCCTTCACCGAGTATCGCTTGTCGATGAAACTCCCGTTCGTGTGGCTCACCCAGACCTTTCCTTGCGAGTCTTCCCATACCAAGGCCTTGAACGGAACGTCTATTCCGGCAAGCGGTGCTTCCTTGATGATGTATGGGCCGCCTGCGCCTCGACCAAAGATAAGCAATTGGTTGGGCCGGATGTCTACATTTACTTTTTTCGACATTTGCTGGTAGTCGATGCGGGCAAAGATGTTTGCGCCCACGCTCTTGGCCGCTGCTTCCACGCGATCCATCGTATCCGGTACTGAATACTTGCTGGATTTTGTAATGATGCCCGCGTTCTTGTCCAGAAGTCCGCTTTCGTCCGCGAATGTGTTTAGCGAAAAAAGGAGCGTGACGATGGCAAATAAGAGCTTTTTCATTTTCTCTCCCGATGATGGGCCGCGATCAGGTCCACGATTTTCCCACCCGCCGCGGCGAATCGGGTGAAAGGATTAGGGACTAACGAGGCTGTAGGAAAACCCTGAGCATCATGATGCGGCCCAAATTCGTTTTATATTGGTAGTGCATTTGCCCCTCCGGAAAATTTTGCGTGCGTTATAGGGCGTTATATGAGGCCGCATTTCACGAGCGTAAATTGAAAATAATTTTCGGGGCTTTTTCTACAGCCTCAACGTCTGCAGTGAGTGGCGCGCGCTGCTCTTGCGCGCGTCCTTCTCGACTGCAAAGTTAGATTCAAATCGCTCACAAACGATTCTCGTCTTTAGGGTTCCACACGTCTTACCCACACCGCGCTGTCGTGAAACACCGCGCCGCCGTTCGGCGCGCCGGGATCGGCGCCGACGAGGGAGTTGACGCCGAGGCCGCCATCGAACGCGGAATTCGGCCAGATCGATTCGATGACGATGACGCCGCGCTGCACGCCGTCGAACGCTTTTGCGTGCACGACGATAGAACCGCGCGCGTTGCCGATCTGCTACGCGCTCGCCGCTCGCGATACTCAACGCGGCGCAATCGTCCGGATGTATCAGCGCGGTCGGCCGGCTTTCGCGTTTGCGCGAGGTCGGGGTTTCGGTGAACGTGGTGTTGAGATAGCTGCGCGCGGGTGCGGTGACGAGACGGAACGGATGTTGTTCGTCCGCGCGCTCTATGCTTTCCATGTGGTCGGGCAGCGCGCGGCATCTGCGCGTGGTATTTGCCGCGCGCGGACCAGTCGGGCTTGAAGTGGAACTTGCCGTCGCGCGTCGGGAAGCCGTGGGTGAAATGCGCTTTATCGAAATCCGGCTGGCGGTCGAGCCAGTGATCGCGGTGCAGGGTCTCGGCATCCGGATAGCCGGAAACCTTGAGCGTTTCGTCGATGATTTCCCACGCGGTCATGTTAAAGCCGCGATGTTGGGCGCCGAGGCGTTTCGCGAGTTCGCAAATGACGTAGTGATTTTCGCGCGCTTCGGCGTACGGCTCGATGACTTTCTTCGTGACCTGGAAAAACGAATGTCCGCCGGCGCGGTACATGTCGTCGTGTTCGAGAAACGTCGTCGCCGGCAGCACGATGTCCGCGAGCTTGGCGGTGTCGGTCATGAACTGCTCGTGCACGCAGACGAACAGATCGTCGCGCATGAAGCCCGCTTGCACGAGCCGCGACTCCGGGCACACGACGGCCGGATTCATGTTCTGCACCAGCATCGCGGTGACCGGCGGGCCGTCGCCGAGATCGGTCTTGCTCCCGGTGAGTATCGGCCCGGCGCGCGACTGGTCGAGCACGCGGATCGATTTGTCGAGCGCGATCGGTGCCCTTGATCAGCGTATCGTTGATTTTGTAGATGTCGCCGTTGCTGTAGAACGTGCCGCCGCCCGCGGTGCTGCCATTTGCCGCCGACGGTGGCGAGGCACGACACCGCGTGCACGTTGGCGGCGCCGTTGCGCGAGCGCGAAAAGCCGAAGCCGACGCGGATGAACGCGCGTTGCGTCGTGCCGTAGAGTTTCGCGACATCTTCGATCTGCGCGACGGGCAGGCCGGTGATGGCGGCGGCCCACTGCGGCGTGCGCGAGGCGAGATGCGCTTCGAGTTCGGCGGGAACGTCGGCATGCGTGCGCATGTAGTCGCGGTCCGCATGGCCGTCGCGGAACAGCACGTGCATGATGGCGCAGGCGAGCGCGCCGTCGGTGCCCGGCTTCAACATGAGGTGGGTATCCGCGACTTTGGCGGTCGGCGTGCGATACGGATCGACGACGATCAATTGCGCGTTGCGTTCGCGCCGCGCGCGCGCGATGTGCGTCATGACGTTGACCTGGGTCGACGCCGGGATTGCTGCCCCACACGATCACGAGGTCGGATTCGCCCATCTCGCGCGGATCGGGGCCCATTTTCGCGCCGACGCCGGCGACCCAGCCGGCGTCCACCAGCGTGTTGCAGATCGTCGATTGCTGGCGCGAGTAGCGCATCGCGTGGCGCAGGCGCTCGATGCCGTCGCGCTGCACGAGCCCCATGGTGCCGGCGTAAAAAAGCGGCCACACCGCTTCGGTGCCGTGGCGTTGGGCCGCGCGCATGAATTGTTCGGCGACTTCGTCGAGCGCGGACTCCCACGAGAGCGGCGCGAATTCGCCGCTGCCTTTCGCGCCGGTGCGTTTTAGCGGCTGGGTGAGGCGGTCGGGATGGTGCACGCGCTCGGCGTAGCGCGCGACTTTTTCGCAGATCACGCCTGACGTGTACGAATTGGCGGTGGCGCCGCGGATGCGGCCGATATGATGCGCGTCGAGTTTCTCGACCTCGAGCGCGCACGTGCTCGGACAGTCGTGCGGGCAGGCGCTGTGAACGATGGTGCGTGATGCGGTGTCGGGCATGTTTTCAATTAGAGCATGCCGGCGATTCGCCTGACAACGTTCGCGCTAGAATGCCGCACATGAAAGTCGTCATCGCGCGTCTCAATCACGAGACCAACACGTTTTCGCCGGTGCCGACGCCGCTCGCGGCCTTCGGCGCGGGCGATCCGCGCGGACCGGCGTTCGGCGCTGCCGCCTACGCCGCGGGCAAAGGTTCGGCCACCGCGATGGGCGCGTTTATCGATTTTGCCGAACGCCGCGACTGCGAGATCGTGACGCCGCTGTTCGCGATGGCGAATCCGAGCGGGCCGGTGGATGCGGCGGCCTATCGCGTGATGTGCGACGCGATTGTTGCAGGCCGTTGCGGACGGTTGCGACGCCATCATGCTCGACCTGCACGGCGCGATGGTGGTGGAAGACAACGACGACGGCGAAGGCGCGTTGCTCGAACGCGTGCGCGCAGTCGCGCCGACGACGCCGCTCGCTCTGGCGCTCGATCTGCACGGCAACGTGTCGGAGCGTATGGTGCGTCTTGCGGACATCGTCGTCGGCTTCAAGACTTATCCGCACGTCGACATGGTCGAAACCGGCGCGCACGCGGCGCGCCTGCTGTTCGACATGCTCGACGGAAAAATAAAACCCGTGGTGGCGCTCGCGCGCCCCGGCGTGCTCGCGCAGACGCTGTGCCAGAACACGGAAATTCCGGGCGCGATGCGCGACGGCGTCGAGTTCGCGCGTGAGCTCGAGCGGCGCGGCGCGCTGGCGGCCACGGTATTCGGCGGCTTCTATCTCGCCGATATTGCCGATGCCGGCATGAGCGTAGTGGTGGTCGCCGATCGCGATGCGCAGCAGGCCGCACGCTGGGCCGAAGAATTGAGCGCGATGCTCAACGCGCGCAAAAGCGAATTCATTTTCCGGCAGACGCCGCTGGCGGAATCCGTGGCGCGCGCGAAGGCGGTCAAGCATGGCCTCACGCTATTGCTCGACCACGGCGACAACTGCATGTCGGGCGGCACCTGCGACACGATGGACGTGCTGGAAGAATGTCTGCGCCAGAACCTCACGCATATCGGCGTCGGGCCGGTGTGCGATCCGCAGGCGGTGGCGCAGTTGATCGCGGCGGGCGCGGGCGCGACGGTCACGATCGATCTGGGCAACAAGCTGCCGATGCCGAAAATCGGCATGGCCGTGCGCACGCCGCTGCGGCTGACCGGACAGGTGCGCGCCATCAGCAACGGCGAATATACGATCAGCGGCCCGATTTACACCGGCACGCGTTGCTATATGGGGCGCACGGTTTTATTCGATACGGGCGCCGCGCGCATCGTGGTCACCGAACAGACGCACGAGCCGTGGGACATGGGCGTTTTCTCGTGCGTGGGGATGGACGTCACGCGCGAGCGTTTTCTGATCCTGAAGTCGCGCATGTATTACCGGCCGGTGTTTGCGCCGCTGGCGGCAGCGATCATCGAGTGCGCGAGCGCCGGGGTGTGTTCGTCGGATTTTTCGCTGTTCGATTACCGCAAGCTGCGGCGGCCGATTTACCCGTTCGATGGTTAGGGGCATGCGCTGCGCGGGCGCGCAACCGCGGCGCCGCGCCGGTTTGGGTCCGCCGCTTGTCATACGATATGAAGTTGACGTAACCTGCTGCGTTACTGCGCTGCCGGGCACTTGAAATTCCCAGGTCTGCGCAGCCGGTCTTGTTTCGAAACCAGAGGGGGTTGCCATGTTGAAGCCATATCGTCCGGCGGCTGTTGCCGCAGCGGCCGCGTTGCTCGCCGCCGCGCTGCTGTCAGGCGCTGCCGTTGCCCAGCAGAAAGTCCTGAAGTTCATTCCGCAGGCCGATCTGCGCATACTCGATCCGATTGCGACCACCGCGTACATCACGCGCAACCACGGCTACATGGTGTACGACACGCTGTTCGCGATGGACGAAAAGTTCCAGGTCAAGCCGCAGATGGTGGACAAGTTCGACATCAGCAAGGATCAGCTGACGTATACGTTTACGCTGCGCGACGGGCTTGAAGTTCCACGACGGCGCGCCGGTGCGGTCGGCCGACTGCATCGCGTCGATCGACCGCTGGAGCAAGCGCGACGCGCTCGGCCAGAAACTCGCCGAGGCCACCGAAGCATGGACCGCGGTCAACGACAAGACCTTCCGCCTGAAGCTGAAGAAGCCGTTCCCGCTCACGCTCGAAGCGCTCGCCAAGCCGTCGTCGAACGTGCCGTTCATCATGCCCGAGCGCATCGCCAAGACCGATCCGTTCAAGAACATCGAAGATCCGACCGGCTCGGGCCCGTTCAAGATGGTGAAGGCGGAATGGGTGCCGGGCAACAAGGTGGTCTACGTCAAGAACACCGACTACGTGCCGCGCAAGGAACCGGCGTCGTGGGGCGTCGGGCGGCAAGGTGGTGAAGGTGGACCGCGTCGAGTGGATCTACATTCCGGATTCGGCCACCGCGGCGGCTGCGCTTAACGCCGGCGAGGCGGACTGGTGGGAGCAAATGCCGCCGGACCTGATCCCGTTGCTCGCCAAGAACAAGGACATCACGGTCAAGAACATCGATCCGCTGGGCTCGATGGGCATGATCCGCTTCAATTTCCTGCATCCGCCGTTCAACAACGAGAAGATGCGCCAGGCACTGCTCTACATGGTGAACCAGCAGGATTACGTGATCGGCATCGCCGGCGATCCCAAGAACGGACATCCGTGCTATTCGTATTTCACCTGCGGCACGCCGCTGGCGTCCGAAATTTCCGCGGAGCCGTTGAAGGGCAAGCGCGACCTCGATAAGGCCAAGCAGCTGATCAAGGAGTCGGGCTACAAGGGCGAGAAGATCGTCATCATCGACGCGACCGACCAGCCGATCGTGCACGCGCAATCGCTGCTGACGCTCGACATGCTGAAGAAGCTCGGGTTGAACGCGGAAATCCAGGCCGGCGACTGGGGCACGCTGATCACGCGCCGCGCCGTGAAGGAGCCGGTCGACAAAGGCGGCTGGTCGATTTTCCACACCTGGCTGGTCGGGCCCGACATGGTGAACCCCGCGGTGAATTTCCCGATCCGCGGCACCGGCGACAAAGCGTGGTTCGGCTGGCCGACCGATGCGAAGATCGAAGATCTGCGCGAAGCCTGGTTCAATGCGGCCGACGCCGCGGCATCGAAGAAGGCGGCGAGCGCGGTGCAGCAGCGCGCTTTCGAGTTCGTGCCCTTTATTCCGACCGGGCAATTCATCCTGCCGACGGCGTTCCGGTCGAACATCTCGGGCGTGATCATCGCGCCGATCGCGTTTCTCTGGAACATAGAGAAGAAATAGCGCAGCCCGGACCAGGCAAGACGCTAGCGGTGTTCGCTTATGTAGTCCGCAGGCTGGGCGCAACCATTGTCGTCATGGCGGTGGTTGCGTTCGTCGTCTTCTCGCTGCTGTACCTCACGCCCGGCGATCCCGGCGGCGATACTCGCCGGCGACGCCGCCACCGACGACGATATCCGGCGCATCCGCGAGAAGCTCGGTCTCGACGAGCCGTTTCTGGTGCGCTTCGGCGGCTGGGTGTGGGCGCTCTTGCACGGCGACCTCGGCACTTCGATATTCACCAATCTGCCGGTCACGCACCTGATCGGCCAGCGCATCGAGCCGACGGTCGCGCTGACGCTTTGCACGCTCGTCATCGCGGTTGCGGTCGCGGTGCCGCTGGGCGTGATCGCGGCGGCCCGAGTCGGCACGTGGGTGGACCGCGCGGTGATGGCGTTTTCGGTGATCGGATTTTCGGTGCCGGTGTTCGTGCTCGCCTACATGCTGATCACTCACGTTTTCCATCCAGCTCGACTGGCTGCCGGTGCAGGGCTACCGGCCGATACGCGAGGGCGTGTGGGAGTGGCTGCGCCACCTGGTGCTGCCGAGCACGGCGCTCGGCACCGTTTACATCGCGCTGATCGCGCGCATCACGCGCGCCTCGATGCTCGACGTGCTGGCGCAGGACTACATACGCACGGCGCAGGCCAAGGGCCTGTCGTCCAACGCGGTGCTGACCGGCCACGCGCTGAAAAACGCCGCGGTGCCCATCGTGACCATCATCGGCATCGGCATCGCGCTGCTGATCGGCGGCGCCATCGTCACCGAGACCGTGTTCGCGATTCCCGGCATCGGGCGGCTCACGGTCGATGCGATCCTGCGGCGCGACTATCCGATCATCCAGGGCGTGATCCTGATGTTCTCCGGCGCCTACGTGCTGATCAATCTGGCGGTCGACCTGAGCTATATGTTCTTCGATCCGCGCATCCGCTATTGATATGACGGACATCGCGCATCGACAGCCTGCCGAAATCGGTGTCGCCGACCTGGCGGCGTTTTCGCGACTCGTTCCGGCGTCATCCGACGGCGATCGTCGGCGGCGGCGTGCTTCTGCTCATGATACTGATCGCGGTATTCGCGCCGTGGCTCGGCACGATCGATCCGCAGGCGGTGTCGCCGATCCGGCGCCTGAAGCCGCCGTCGGCGGAATTCTGGTTCGGCAGCGACATGCTGGGGCGCGACGTGTACAGCCGCGTGCTCTACGGCGCGCGCGTGTCGCTCTCCATCGGCATCGCGGTCGCGCTGTTCAGCACGCTGGTCGGACTGGCCATCGGGCTCGTCACCGGATTCATCCGCTGGGTCGATGCGATCGTGATGCGCATCATGGACGGATTGATGTCGATCCCGCCGGTGCTGCTCGCGATCGCGCTGATGGCGTTGACGCGCGCCAGCGTCGAGAACGTGATCGCGGCGATCACGCTCGCCGAAGTGCCGCGCGTGGTGCGGCTGGTGCGAAGTCTCGTGCTGACACTGCGCGAGCAGCCGTACGTCGAGGCCGCGATTGCGGCCGGCACCACGCTGCCGCGCATACTCGTGCGGCACATCCTGCCCAATACGGTGGCGCCGCTGCTGGTGCAGGCCACTTACGTGTGCGCGTCGGCGATGATCACCGAGGCCATCCTGTCGTTCATCGGCGCGGGCACGCCGCCCAACATTCCGAGCTGGGGCAACATCATGGCGGAGGCGCGGAGCCTCTTTCAGATCGCGGGCTACCTGATTCTGTTTCCCGGCATATTCCTGTCGCTCACCGTGCTCGCGGTGAATCTGCTGGGCGACGGCATGCGCGATGCGCTCGATCCGCGGCTCGCGCGGAGGATGTAAGAGTGCCAATGGATACCGCCGCCGCCGAACCGCTGCTCGAAGTCGACGACCTCAAGACGTATTTTTATACGCGCGACGGCGTGGTGCGCGCGGTCGACGGCGTGTCGTTCACGGTCTACCCGGGCGAAACGCTCGCGGTGGTCGGCGAATCCGGTTGCGGCAAGAGCGTGACTTCGCTCTCGATCCTGCGGCTGATCGCATCGCCGCCGGGGCAAATCGTCAGCGGCCGGCTCGTGTTCCAGGGACGCGATCTGCGCGGCCTGTCGGAAGAAGCGATGCGCAAGGTGCGCGGCAACGAAATCTCGATGATATTCCAGGAGCCGATGACTTCGTTGAACCCGGTGCTGACCATCGGCCGCCAGATCGCCGAGGCGCTGGTACTGCATCGCGGCATGACCGCAAGCGCAGGCGCTCGAGCGCGCGGTCGAGATGCTGACGCTCGTCAATATTCCCGAGGCCGCGCGGCGCATCGAGCAGTATCCGCATCAGCTCTCCGGCGGCATGCGCCAGCGCGTGATGATCGCGATGGCGCTCGCCTGCAATCCGCGGCTTCTGATCGCCGACGAGCCGACCACCGCGCTCGACGTCACCATCCAGGCGCAGATCCTCGATCTCATGCGCGGACTGAAGGAAAAGACGGGTGCTGCGATCGTGCTGATCACGCACGACCTCGGCGTCGTCGCCGAAATGGCGCAGCGCGTCGTCGTGATGTATGCGGGGCGCAAGGTCGAGGAGGCGCCGGTGGAGGATTTGTTTGCGCGCCCGCTGCATCCGTATACGCTGGGCCTGCTCAACTCGATCCCCAAGCTCGAGGCGGCGGGCGCCGCCGGGCGCCAGCGCCTCGCGGAAATTCCCGGCATGGTGCCGTCGCTGAAAGAAGAGATCGCCGGTTGCGTGTTCGCGCCGCGCTGCGCTTACGCTAACGGAGCGCTGCCGCCGCGAATTTCCGCCGCTCGAGCAGAAAACGCCGGGACATTTCGTGGCGTGCTGGGAAGCCGATCGCGTGGCGGAGGGCCGCGCATGAATAGCGCCGGCGCCCGAGACCCTGCTCGAAGTCAAGCGGCTCGTTAAGCACTTATCCGGTGCGCAAAGGCGTGTTCGGCCGCGTGACCGGGCAGGTGCACGCGGTCGACGACGTGAGTTTCTCGATCGCCGCCGGCGAAACGCTGGGACTCGTCGGCGAAAGCGGCTGCGGCAAATCGACCACCGGCAAGGCGGTGTTGAAGCTGATGGAACCGACCAGCGGTTCGATCGACTGGCGCGGGCGCCGCATCGATCGAGCTCTCCGCCGCCGACATGCGCCCGTACCGGCGCGATCTGCAGGCGGTGTTCCAGGATCCGTATTCGTCGCTCAATCCGCGCATGCGCGCGCAGGACATCGTCGGCGAGCCGATCCGCAATTTCGAGCGCGTGAGCGACGCTGAAATTCGCGAGCGCGTGGCGTCGCTGTTCGACAAGGTCGGCCTGCGCGCCGATCAGATGATCAAGTATCCGTACGAATTTTCGGGCGGCCAGCGCCAGCGCCTGGGCATCGCGCGCGCGCTGGCGTTGCGGCCCAAGCTCATCGTGTGCGACGAGCCGGTGT
Source organism: uncultured beta proteobacterium (assembly GCA_963778865.1). Classification (GTDB taxonomy): domain Bacteria; phylum Pseudomonadota; class Gammaproteobacteria; order Burkholderiales; family SG8-41; genus PALSA-1004. The sequence goes on from CAVZWF010000005.1 coordinate 78,803, forward strand.
CGGCGCTCGACGTGTCGGTGCAGGCGCAGGTGATCAATCTGCTGATGGATTTGCAGGACGAGATGCAGCTGTCGTACCTGTTTGTCGCGCACGATCTGGCGGTCGTCGAGCACATCAGCCACCGCGTCGCGGTCATGTATCTGGGCAAAATCGTCGAGCTGACCGACAAGCGCTCGTTGTTCGCGCACCCGCAGCACCCGTATACCGAGGCGCTGCTGTCGGCGGTGCCCACGCCCGACCCGCGCACGCAAAAAAAGCGCATTATTCTGGGTGGGGACGTGCCGAGCCCGATCAATCCGCCGCCGGGATGCCGTTTTCACACGCGGTGCCCGTACGCTGTGCGAGCGCTGCCGCGTGGAAGAGCCGGCTGGATGACGGGAAGTGCGGCCCGGCCATTTCGTGCGCGCTGCCATTTGCGCGAGGGAAACACTGACATGCCGTGGCGATATCCGGAACGCGCTGCAACTCACGCGCGAGCTGCTGAAGTTCAACACGATCAATCCGCCCGGCGCCGAGCAGGCCTGCGCGCAGCATCTGGGCGACGTGTTGAAGCGCGCGGGATTCACCGTCGATTACGCGGAATTCGCGCCGACGCGCACGAGCCTGGTCGCGAAAATCGGCGGCGTGAAAGGCAAGCGGCCGCTCGGTTTCACCGGGCATATCGACACCGTGCCGCTCGGCACCGCGGCGTGGAAAGCGGATGCGTTCGGCGCGAGCCATGGAGGGCGGCAAACTTTACGGCCGCGGCGCGAGCGACATGAAAAGCGGTGTGGCGGCGTTCGTCGTCGCGGCGCTGCGCCTGGCGGAAAAGCTGAAAGACGGGCCCGGCGTCACGCTGGTGATCACCGCCGACGAGGAATGCGGCTGCGGCGGCGCAGCCCACCTCGTCAAACAGGGAAAACTGCTCGGCGAAGTCGGCGCGCTGGTGATCGGCGAGCCGACCGCGAACTATCCGCTCGTCGGGCACAAGGGCGCGTTGTGGCTCGACGTGACCACGCGCGGCATTACCGCGCACGGTTCGATGCCGGAACGCGGCGACAACGCGATATACAAGGCGGCGACTGCGATCGGCAGGCTGCGCGAGTTCGATTTCGACGCGCCGCCGCACGCGTTGATGGGCGCGCCTACGCTCAACGTCGGCACCGTGCACGGCGGCCTCAACATCAACTCGGTGCCGGACGCGACGGTCATCGGCGTCGATATCCGCACCATACCCGGCCAGGATCACGCGCTCATCCGCTCGCGCCTGCAGCGCGCGCTCGGCGAAACGGTCGAGGTCACGCCGACCATCGACGTGGGCGCGGTGTATTCGGACCCCGCGCAACCGTGGATACAGCGCGTGTTCGACGTGACGCAGCAGCGGTCTGGGCGCGCGGCCGCAGGCGAAAACCGCCACCTATTTCACCGATGCCGCGGTGCTGAAGGACGCGTATCGCGACATTCCCATGGTGGTGCTCGGGCCCGGCGAGCCGCAGCTCGCGCACCAGACCGACGAATACTGCCTCGTTGACCGCATCGAAGAAGCGGTCGGGATTTACACCGATCTGATCGAAGACTGGAGTCTATGATGGGCGCCTTGAATACGTTGTCTGCGGTGGAAGCGGCGCGCCAGATCGCGGCCGGAAAGATCACCTCCGAAGCGCTGGTGCGCGATTGCCTCGAACGCATCGCGGCGCGCGAGAACGACGTCAAGGCGTGGGCGCACCTCGACGCCGACGCCGCGCTCGCGCAGGCGCGCGCCGCGGATGCGAGTCCGGGCCGCGGTTTGCTGCATGGCGTGCCGGTGGGCGTCAAGGATCTGATCGACACCGCCGATATGCCGACGTCCTACGGCTCGCCGATGTACGCGGGCCATCGCCCCGCGTGGGATGCGCCGTGCGTGGCGCTGACGCGCGCGGCCGGCGGCATCGTCTTCGGCAAGACGGTGACGACGGAGTTCGCGAACATGCATCCGGGCAAGACGCGCAATCCGCACAACGTCGGGCATACGCCGGGCGGTTCGTCGTCGGGTTCGGCCGCGGCGGTCGCCGATTACATGGTGCCGCTCGCGTTCGGCACGCAGACCGCGGGTTCGGTCATCCGGCCCGCATCGTTTTGCGGCGTGGTCGGCTACAAGCCGAGTTTCGGTCTCATCAGCCGCGTTGGCGTGAAGGCGCTGTCGGATACGCTGGACACCGTGGGCACGATCGCGCGCACGGTGCCCGATGCCGCGTATTTCGCCGCGGCCGTCAGCGGGCGCCATGAACTGATCGTGGACAAGCCGTGGTCGGCGACAGCTGCGCGTCGGTATTTGCCACACGTACGAATGGAAGCACGCGCAGCCGGAAACCGTCGCGGCGCTCGAGTCGGCGGCGCGCGACGCTCGCGCGGGCGGGGGCGCAGGTCAGCGAGATCAAGTTGCCGCCGACCTACGCGAGTCTGGTGCAGGCGCAGACCGACATCATGTTCGTCGAGCAGGCGCAGTCGCTCGCGCACGAACGCCTGACGCACTGGCCGCAAATCAGCGCGCGGCTGCAGGGCATACTCGCGGACGGATTGAAAGTGACGTTCGAGCGCTATGACGCGGCGCAAACGCTCGCGCGCAACTGCCGCCGCACGCTGACCGAGGTGTTCGCCGATTGCGACGTGTTGCTCGCGCCGAGCGCGCCGGGCGCGGCACCCGCCGGACTCGACATGACCGGCGACCCGGTGTTCAACCGCATGTGGACGCTGTTGCGCACGCCCTGCGTGACGGTCCCGGCGCCAGTCCCCGCGAACGGCCTGCCGGTCGGATTGCAGGTGATCGGCGCGTTCGGCAGCGATGCGCGGACTCTGGGTGCGGCGCACTGGGTGCGAGCAGAATCTCGCATGACGCGCGCCGCGGCGCGTGACGGCGGATTCGCATCCGGCGCGAGTGCCGGCCGCCGACCTATGGGATAATCGCGGACTATTCTGAACTGCCGCACGGCCTATGACGCGCGAAACCCAGAACCTGGCGGTTTTATTCGCCGATATCTCCGACAGCACCAAGCTCTACAGCACGCTGGGCGACAACGCCGCGCGCGTGGTCGTCAACGCCTGCCTGTCGATGATCACCACGCGTGGTCGAGCGCTGCAAGGGGCGCGTCGTGAAGACCATAGGCGACGAGGTGATGTGCGTGTTCCGGCGCGCCGACGACGCGGTCGTCGCGGCGAGCGAGATGCAGGCGCAGGTCGACGCCAACCGGCCGGGCAAATACCACGTGCAGATCCACATCGGCCTGCATTACGGCCCGGTGCTGGTCGAGGACAACGACGTGTTCGGCGACACCGTGAACGCCGCCGCCTATCTGACCGCGGTGGCCGCCGCCGAGCAGATCCTCACGACCGAGGCCACCGAGCGCAACCTGTCGCCGGAACTGAAGACCAACGTGCGCCCGGTGTTCAAGGCGGTGTTGAAGGGCAGCACCGACGAATCCACCGTCTACCAGGTGGTCTGGCACAAGGACGTCGCCGATCTGACCGACGTCAACATGCGCTCGCACCGGATGATTCCCGGCGACCGCGGCAGCCTCATCATCGCGCACCGCAATTTCAAGCCTGCGGCTCGACCAGGCGCGGCCCAATATCACCATCGGCCGCGGCGAGGATTGCGATCTGGTGGTGCACGAGAAGCTCGCATCGCGCAAGCATGTGAGTGTCCGCCTCATGCGCACGCATTTTTACCTGGTCGATCACAGCCTGAACGGCACGTTCGTGTCGCTCGAAAGCGGCGACGAAGTGCACGTGCTGCGCAAGGAACTCCTGCTCGACGGCTCCGGCACAGTTGACGCTCGGGCGCAGCGCGCGCGATGGCGCGCAGGAAATCATTACCTTTACGCGCGACCGCCGCTCGATGTACCGCTTGTAACGAGCGCGCGACCGCGCTCTTACGCGGGACGCCCGTCCGCCAGCAGCCTGACGACGTCCTGCCCGGTGCGCGACTTGTCGCGGTTCTCCGGCGTTTCCTTGCCCAGCGCGGTGGCGGCGAAGTATGCGTACATGTCGGCCGCGCCTTCGAATATGCGCGGCGTCATGCCGGCGGCTTCGAAGGTCTGCGCGATCTGCTGCATTTCCGGCACCCAGCGGTAGGCCTTGGGCGGCATCACCGGCATCGCGCCGATGACCCAGTCGTAGATCTCGCCGCGCGAGGACTTCGAGCTGTGCTTCGAGCGCGCGTCGACGCCGAGCCGGCGCGCCGCGACCAGCAATTCGAGCACCAGCGCCTGCACGCCCTTGGTCATCGCGCCGTAGCACATCTTGATCGCGCTCGCGTCGCCGATGCGTTCGCTCAGCACGCGCACTGGCATCTGCGGCGTGGCGATGGCTTCGAGTGCACGCGCCTCGGGGCCGGAGACGTACAGCGTGCATCTTGGCGCTGCCGCGCGGCGGCGGTCCGATGATGCCGCCGTCGGCGCAGCGGCCGCCGGCGGCGGTGATCGCGCATCGATCGCCCGCATGGTCACCGGCGCGATCGCGTTGCAGTCGACAACAGCGGCCTGCGGTGGGTGGCGGCGAGCGCGCGTGCGACCTCACCCGCGAAATCGAGCGCGGCGCCCGGATTCATGATCGACAGAATGACGTCGCAGCTCTCGGTCAGTTTCGCGATCGAGCCGACATCGGTCGAGTCCGGCCTGCCTGCGCGAGCGTTTTGCTGCGCGCGCTGCGGCCGTCGAGCGCGGTGCAAACCTTGTATCCCTTGCTCTTGAGTTGCTGCGCGACCGCCTGTCCCATGTCGCCGGGGCTCATGACGCCGATGGTTTCGATTTTCATGTGCGCATCTCCATGGGCGCGCGCAATGACTACGGCTTGCGCGCATGACCGTGATTCTACCCCGCGGCCGCGCGTGCCGCGGCGGCGCGCCGCGCGCATGCATTACAATCGCGGTTGACTTTCAAACGACGCGGATGCGCGCCGCGCCAAGGATGCCATGGGGTTTTACGTCATCGTCGCCCTGACGGTGCTCAATCATATCGCCTACAAGGGCAGCAAGATGCTGATTTCCCTGTACGCGATAGAACTCGGCGCAACACCGTTGACGATCGGCATGCTGTTTTCGCTGTATTCGTTTTTCTCACTGTTTCTCGCGCTCTACGCGGGCCGCGTGTCCGACCGGCTGGGGCCGCGCGTGCCGATGCTGATCGGGTCGCTTGCGCTCGGCTGCGGGCTCGCTGCTGCCGTACTGTGTGGCCGGGGCTCGCCGCGCTTTTCGTCTCGGCGACGCTGATCGGCACGCTGTATATTTTTTACACGGTGTCGGCGCAGCACCTGATCGGCGCGTTTGGCGCCGGCCACAAGCGCACGCGCAATTACGCGACGTTCAGCCTCGGCGTCGCGCTGACGGCGCTGCTGGGGCCGACGATGACGGGATTTCTGATCGACTCGATCGGCCATCAATCGACTTATCTCGTGCTGGCGTTGCTGCCGGTCGGACCGGTCGTGTTCCTGCTGTTTTTCGCGCGCGGGTTGCCGCGCGTGGCCGAGGACGCGAAGCGCAGCGGACAGCGCACGATGGACCTCGTGCGCAACCTGCCGCTGCGCCGCGCGTTTATCGCGGCCGGCATCATCGAGACCGGCGGCGAGCTGTACAATTTTTACATGCCGATTTACGGCCACTCGATCGGGCTGTCGGCTTCGCTGATCGGCATCATCATCGGCACTTACGCCATCGCGGTGCTGATGACGCGCGCTGGTGATGACCGCGCTGGTCAGGCGCAGCAGCGAGGAGACGGTGTTGTGCGGTTCGCTGGCGCTGGCGGCTGCGGCGTGCGTGCTGTTTCCGTTCGTCACCAATGTGTACATGCTCGCGGCGGTTTCCTTTGTCCTGGGCGCTGGGGCTCGGCTGTTGCGGTCCGCTGTCGATGGTGATCACCTATAACCGCGCGCCGGAAGGGCGCAGCGGCGAGGCGATGGGCTTGCGCCAGAGCTTCAACAAATTCACCGAGGTGCTGGTGCCGCTGATATTCGGCACGCTCGGCAGCGCGTTCGGGATCGGCCCGGCGTTCTGGATGGATGCGTTGCTGCTCGGCGGCGGCGCGCTCGTCATGAAGGCGGATGCGCGGCAGCGTGCGCAGACGCGCCGGGCGAGCGCGGAGTAGATGGGACCTGGCGCAAATCGACGCGGCGAAGCGCCACTCACGGGCGTCGCATTTCGCGCATCAGTCTCGCGGGCGCGTCTGGCCGCTATGGCTGCGCACCGGCACTGGTATAATCCGGCGTAATTTTCCGCTGGGCCGGCAGTCGCTTGCCGATATGGGCACATAAGGACAAGAGTGCTGAAACTTTCCGCTGCTGGCATAAAGCTCAATTCATGGCCGCGACTTGACGCCGCCGTGCGGCGTGCGCGCGATTTGATAGCGCACCGGCTGGCAATTTTTGCGTTAGTCGTCATCGGCTTTGCCGTCGCCCGCGGCGGGCGCGGAAGTGCCGGCGCGCGCGGCGATCGCCACCGCGCATCCGCTGGCGACCGAGGCCGGCTACAGAATTCTGCAGCAGGGCGGCAATGCGTTCGATGCGGCGGTTACGGTCGCCGCCGTGCTGGCGGTGGTCGAACCGTATTCGGCGGGACTCGGCGGCGGCGGATTCTGGCTGCTGCATCGCGCCGCGGACGGCAATCAGGTGATGGTGGACGCACGCGAGACCGCGCCGGCCGCGATTACGCTGTCGATGTATCTGGACGGCGACGGCAAACCGGTGCCGGGCGCGACGTTGCGCGGCGGCAAGGCGGCCGGCATTCCCGGCGTGCCGGCGGGCATGGTGCATCTGGCGCGCCGCTACGGCAAGTTGCCGCTGCGGCAACTGCTGGCGCCGGCGATTGCGCTTGCGCGCGACGGCTTCAATATCGACTCGCGATTTGCGCGTATCGCCAAAGTTGCGCGAGCGCATGCTGCGCGACGGGGTGAATACCGCGCGCATTTTTCTCGATCAACGATCAGGCGCCGCAGCAGGGGTATCTGCTGCGCCAGCCGCAACTCGCCGCCACGCTGGAGTTGATGGCCGCGCAGGGGCACGACGGCTTTTACCGCGGTCGCGTCGCGCAGGCGCTGGTGGGCGCGGTCAATGCGGCGGGCGGCGTGTGGCAGGCGTCGGATCTCGCCGGCTACAAGATCGTCGAGCGCGCGCCGGTGCGCTTCAGCTATCGCGGCGCCACCATCGTTTCCGCGTCGCTGCCTTCGTCGGGCGGCGTGACGCTCGCGCAGACGCTGAATATTCTCGAGCAGTTTCCAGTCGCCGATGCGCGCGATCCGGCGAGCGCGCACATCGTGATCGAAGCGTTGCGGCGTGGCTTTCAGGACCGCATGCGCTATCTGGGCGACAGCGATTTCGTGCAGGTGCCGAGCGCGAAGTTGATCGACAAGACTTACGCGCGCAGCCGCGCCGCGTCGATAGACCCGAATCTGGCGACGCCGAATGATGCGTTGTCGATCGGCCCGCTGGCGGCGGTGAGCGAGAGCTACAACACCACGCATTATTCGGTGATCGACGCCGACGGCAATCGCGTCGGCGCCACCTTGAGCATCAATTCGTGGTTCGGCGCGGGCGTGGTGGCGGCGGATACCGGCGTGCTGCTCAACAATGAAATCGATGATTTTTCGCTGCGCGCCGGACATGCCGAATAATTATCACTTGCTCGGCGGCGTCGCCAACGGCATCGCCCCGCAACAAGCGGCCGCTGTCGAGCATGAGCCCCACGTTCGTCGAGGACGACAAGGGCGTGCTGGTCATCGGCGCGCCGGGCGGCTCGCGCATCATCAGCATGGTGTTGTTCGGCATACTCGATTACGTCAACCAGCCGGAGGTCGATTTGCCGCGCATGGTTGCGGCGCCGCGCTATCATCATCAGTGCTGGCCCGATCAGGTCGAGATCGAGCCCGACGGGTTTTTCCGCCGAGTGGCGCGCGGCGCTCGACGGCCAAAGGCCACCGGCTGCAGACCGCGCAGCGCAAATGGGGCAATATGCAGGTGGCGTTCAAGTCCAGCGACGACGGGCGCGGCGCAGGCGGCCAGCGACCCGCGCGGCTTCGACATGGGCGGGTATTAGCGCGCCCGCGCAGCTGTCCCCAACCTACGCGTAAGGAGAATTTGATGTCAGGAGCAGGTCATGGTCACGGCGCGGAAGATCACGGCGGGCCGCAAAACCGGAGGATCGCGCTGCTTATTTCCGTTCTCGCGCTGGTGCTGGCGTTTGCGGAGACGCTGGGCAAAAGCGCGCAAACGACGGCCATCGACAAGAACATCGAAGCGTCGAACCTGTGGTCTTTTTTTCAGGCCAAGACCATACGCATGACCGTGCGTGCGCACGGCGGCGGAAGCGGCCGAACTCGAACTCAACCAGGTGAGCCTGCCGAAAACCAAGGAGGCCATCGCGCAACGCATCGCGGCCTGGCGCAAGACCGCGGAACGTTACGATACCGAGCCGGAGACCCGGGAAGGCAGAAAGGAGCTCGCCGCGCGCGCGAAGGCTGCGGAAACGGTGCGCGATCGCTCGCTGGCGGCCTATCACCATTACGAAATGGCGTCCGCGGCGCTGCAGATTGGCGATCGTGCTCGCGTCCGCGGCCATCATTACCGGCATGATGGTGCTCGCCTGGATCGCCATCGGGCTGGGCGTGGTTGGCGTGGTGTTTTGCGGCATCGCGTTTTTTGCGCCGCTCGCGGTGCATCTGTTTTGAGCGCGCGCGCACATCTGCGCGCAACTGGCATGAAAACCACTTTTCTCGAATTCGAGCAGCCGATCGCCGAGCTCGAGGCCAAAATCGACGAGCTGCGCTTTGTGCAGGACGACTCGGCGCTCGATATTTCCGAGGAAATCGCGCGTCTGCAGAAGAAAAGCCAGGCGCTGACCAGGGAAATTTACGCCAAGCTGTCGGCGTGGCAGATCTCGCAGGTCGCGCGTCATCCGCAGCGGCCCTACGCGCTCGATTACATGCAGAGCATTTTCACCGGCTTCGAAGAACTGCACGGCGACCGCGCGTTTGCCGACGATGCGGCGATCGTCGGCGGGCTCGCGCGCTTCAACGACCAGTCGGTGATGGTCATCGGGCACCAGAAAGGCCGCGATACCAAGGACAAGATCTACCGCAATTTCGGCATGCCCAAGCCCGAAGGGCTACCGCAAGGCGCTGCGCCTGATGAAGCTCGCCGAAAAATTCGGCGTGCCGGTATTTACCTTTATCGACACGCCCGGGCGCCTATCCGGGCGTCGGCGCCGAGGAGCGCGGGCAGTCGGAGGCGATCGGCCGCAATCTGTACGTGATGGCCGAACTGCGCGTGCCGATCATCTGCACCGTGATCGGCGAAGGCGGGTCGGGCGGCGCGCTGGCGATTGCGGTCGGCGACGCGTTGCTGATGCTGCAATATGCGACGTACTCGGTCATTTCGCCGGAAGGCTGCGCCTCCATCCTGTGGAAAAGCGCCGATCACGCCGCCGAGGCGGCGGAAACACTCGGCATCACGGCCACCCGTCTCAAGACGCTGGGACTCATCGACAAGATCGTCAATGAGCCGCTGGGCGGCGCGCATCGCGATTACGATGCCATGATGCAGAACGCTCAAGAAGGCGTTGCAGGACACCTGGCGCCAGGTGCAGGATCAGTCGGTCGACGAACTGCTACAAGCGCGGTTCGAGAGGCTGATGGGCTATGGCAAGTACAAGGAAGTCGCCGCAAAGTAAGCACGTTGCTGGCGCACGTTGCCGCGGTTCTCGGCGGCACGTGAGGCGCGGCGACCGGCTGGTCGCGGGCTTGAGCGGCGGCATCGATTCGGTGGTGCTGCTCGACGTGCTGCGGCGCCTGGCCGACAAGCGCCGCTTCGAACTGTCCGCCCTGCACGTCAATCATCAGATCAATCCGGCAGGCGCGCGCTGGGCGCGGTTTTGCCGCGCGCTATTGCAAGCAGCAGGGCATTCCGCTGACGGTGGTCAAGGTGAACGTGCCGCGCGACGGCCAGCCTCGAGGCCGCGGCGCGCCAGGCGCGCTACGCGGCGTTTGCCGCGCTGCCGCGCGGAGTTTCGTCGTGCTCGCGCACAATCTCGACGATCAGGCGGAAACGGTGTTGCTGCAGTTGCTGCGCGGCGCCGGCGTCAAGGGCGTGAGCGCGATGCCGGAATTCAGGAAGGAGGATCGAGGATTCAGGATCGGAACAGTCGAAGCTGCTCCTGAATCCTCGAATCCCGATCCTCAATCCTGCAATTCTGCGTCCTCTGCTCGATATTCCGCGCAGCGAGATTGAAGCCTATGCGCTGCGCCGCAAGCTGAAGTGGATCGAGGACGACAGCAATGCGGATGTCGAGTTCGACCGCAATTTTCTGCGGCACCGGGTGCTGCCGCTGATCGCGGAACGCTATCCCGCCTACCGCGAGACGCTGGCGCGCGCGAGCCGCAATTTTGCCGAAGCGGCGGAACTCGCGGACGACTTGGCGCGGACCGACGCGCAATTCAGCGCCGGCGGGCTCAAGCTCGCGGCGTTGCGCCGGCTTGACGGCGCCGCGCGCCAAGAATGCGCTGCGGTTTTTTCTCGCCGCGCACGGCGTGACGATGCCGAATGCGGCGCGGCTCGCGGAATGCGTGCGCCAGTTGCGGCAGCCGCGCGCGGCGCGCCTGGCGATCGATCTGGGCGCGCATGAATTGCGCCGCTACGGCGACGAATTGCGCGTCGTGGCCAAAGCGGTGCCGCCCGCGCCGGGCTTTTGCCGGGCATGGCAGGGCGAGACGCGCGTCGCGCTTGCCGGAACTGGGCGCCACGCTGGTGATGAAGAAGTGTCGCGGCGCCGGCATCAGCCTGACGAAATTGCAGGCGGCGCCGGTGACGGTGCGGCTGCGCCAGGGCGGCGAACGATTGCGGCCGGACGCGAGGCGGCCGCGGCGCACGCTTGAAGAATCTGCTGCAGGAGGCGCGCCTGCCGCCGTGGCTGCGCAGCCGGCTGCCGCTGCTTTACTGCGGCGACACGCTGGTTTACGTGCCGGGCATCGGTATCGATGCCGCGTTTCGGCGCGCAACCGCGGCGAACCGGCGATCACAGCCGGGTTGGGAGCCTACCGCAGTGCCATGCCCAGGTGCAAAAAACGCGTCAAACGGCTTTATAACAAGGCCTTATCGTGGTATTCTTACAAATTAGCCTTAAAATTCAGACACAAAGGAAGATGCATGGCAGTGGAACGTACGCTTTCAATCATCAAACCGGATGCGGTGGCGAACAATGTAATCGGCCAGATTATCGCCCGCTTTGAAGCCGCCGGCCTGAAGATCGTTGCGGCGCGCATGCTGCGCCTGTCGCGGCAGGATGCGGAGGGCTTCTACGCGGTGCATCGCGCGCGTCCTTTTTTCAAGGACCTCGTCGATTTCATGATTTCCGGGCCGGTGGTGGTGCAGGTGCTGGAAGGCGAGAACGCGATCCAGAAAAATCGCGACCTGATGGGCGCGACCGACCCGAAGAAGGCGGCCAAAGGAACGATCCGCGCCGATTTCGCTCAAAGCATCGACGCCAACGCCGTGCACGGTTCCGACGGGACCGAAACGGCCGGGGTGGAAATCGCCTATTTCTTTCCGTCGCTCAATATTTATTCGCGTTAGCGCACGCGGCATGACCGTCAATCTGCTCGAATTTGAACGCACCGGGTTCGCGCAGTTTTGTGCCGAACTGGGCGAGAAGCCGTTTCGCGCGCGGCAGTTGATGCGCTGGATACATCAGTCCGGCGTCGACGATTTCGACGCGATGACGGATATTTCCAAGGCGTTGCGCGAAGCGCTGAAGAAGATCGCGGCGATCCGCGCGCCGCAGGTCGTGCGCGATACCACCGCCGCCGACGGCACGCGCAAGTGGCTGCTCGACGTCGGCACCGGCAATGCCATCGAAACCGTGTTCATTCCCGAGCGCAGTCGCGGCACGCTGTGCATTTCGTCGCAGGCCGGTTGCGCGCTCGCCTGCACGTTCTGCTCGACCGGCCGCCAGGGCTTCAACCGCAATCTGACGGTGGCCGAAATCATCGGCCAGTTGTGGCTCGCCAACCGCGCGCTGGGGCGCGGGCGCGCGAGACGCCGCGTCCGATCACCAATGTCGTGATGATGGGCATGGGCGAGCCGCTCGCCAATTTCGACAATGTGGTGGCCGCGATGCAGTTGATGCTCGACGACGATGCGTACGGCCTGTCGCGGCGGCGCGTGACGCTTCAGCACGTCGGGGCTGGTGCCGGCGATCGACCGGTTGCGCGACGCGTGCCCGGTGGCGCTGGCGGTCTCGCTGCACGCGCCGAACGACGCATTGCGCAACGAACTGGTGCCGATCAACCGCAAGTATCCGCTCAAGGAACTGCTCGCGGCGTGCGTGCGTTACCTCGAGAGAGCGCCGCGCGATTTCGTCACGTTCGAATACGTGATGCTCGCCGGCGTCAACGACAGCGTCGAGCAGGCGCGCGAACTCGCGCGGCTGCTGAAAAACGTGCCGTGCAAGATCAACCTGATTCCGTTCAATCCGTTTCCGCAGTCGGGCTATCAGCGCTCGGACGCGGCGGCGGTCGCGCGATTTCGCGATGTTTTGATGCAGACGGAGTTTACGGTCACGGTGCGCAAGACGCGCGGCGACGATATCGACGCCGCCTGCGGCCAGCTGGCGGGGCAGGTGCAGGACAAGACGCGGCGCCGCGAGCGGCGTGCGGCGGTCGCAACGGTGTGAGGCAACGATGAGAACTACTGATCGCTGCCGGTTTGATTGTTGCTCGCGTGCGGATGCACGACACGCGGTTCGGATCCGGCGAGCTATGCGCCGAAGGCCGCGGTCGAAACCGACGAACTCACGCGCGCGCGCATACACACGGAGCTCGCGGCCGGCTATCTCGAACTCGGCAATTACGGGGTGGCCCTGCAGGAGGCGGGTGAGGCGCTGAAGGCCGACCCCAATTACGCGCCCGCGTACAGCGTGCTGGGCCTGGTTTATATGGAACTGCGCGACGACAAGGCGGCCGAGAGCGAATTTTCAGCGCGCGTTGCGGATCAGTCCGCAGGATTCCGACATCAACAACAATTACGGCTGGTTTCTGTGCCAGCGCAAGCGCGAGCAGGAATCGATCAAGTATTTCCTCGCCGCGCTGCGCAATCCGCTGTACGCCACGCCGGACAAGTCGTGGGTCAATGCCGGCATCTGCGCGCGCCAGGCCGGCGATCTCGCGGCGGCGGACGATTACTTCCAGAAGGCGCTGAAGCTGCGTCCCGCGCAGCCGCAGGCGTTGTTGCAATTGGCGGATATGGCGTACAAGCGCAAGAGCTATCCGGAAGCCAAGTCTTATCTCACGCGCATCCAGCGCGATGGCGATCCGACGCCGGAATTGCTGTGGCTTTCATTGCGTGTCGAGCGCGCGCTGGGCGACCGCAATGCCGAGGCCAGCCTCGGGTTCCAGTTGCGCAAGAATTTCCCGGATTCGCGCGAGGCGCGCGCCCTGGCCGCAGGCCAGTACGAATGAGCGACAGCCGCGGTTGTCAGCCGAGGCCGTCCCGCCGCGGCGCCCGGCGCGCAGCTTGCGGCGGCGCGTGAAAGCTGCGGCTTGAGCGTCGCCGACGTCGCGCAGCAGCTCAAGTTGTCGCCGTGGCAGGTCGAAGCGCTGGAGTCGGGCGATTACCGGCGCTTGCCGGGTACGGTATTCGTGCGCGGTTCATGCGCAATTACGCGCGCCTGGTCAAGCTCGACGCGGCGCCGCTGCTGGTGAAGCACGAACTCGCATTGCCGCACCCGACGCCCGCCGGTCCGCAGGTGCCGCGGTCGGCCAACATTCCGTTTCCGACCGCGCGCACCATCAACTGGCGCAAGTACGCGGTCGCGGCGATTGCCGTGTTGGTGCCGTTGGTGGTATTCGAGTTTTATCAGCGACGATGCGCCGCGACGTCATAGTCAAGTCGCGTCGGTCGAATTGCCGGCGCCGCAGGTGGTCGCGGAAACCGCGCCGGCGGCGAACGTCGGGCCCGGCGTTGCGCCGTCCCCGTCGCCGGTCGCAGAGGCGCTGCCCGCCGTCGCCGCCACCGCAGGCAATTCCGCGTGCGCCGACATGCGGCGCCGCCGGCGGAGCGTCGGCACCCGCGCGGGGCGAGCAGGTCGTGCGCCTGCGCTTCGCAGCGCGAGTCGTGGGTCGAGATTCGCGACCGCAACGGGCGCAAGATTTTTTCGCAGCTGAATCCGCGCGGCACCGAACAGGTGGTAAGCGGTCTCGCGCCGCTCTCGCTCGTCGTCGGCAATGCGAATGGCGTGCAACTGATGCATAACGAGCAGCCGGTCGATCTTGGCGCCTTATACCCAGGTCGACGTCGCGCGGCTGACACTGGAATAGGCGCCCATGTACGGAGTCCAGCCGCGTCGCCTGGCGCGCCGGGTATTGGTGGGCGGAGTTGCCGTCGGCGGCGGCGCGCCTATCGTCGTGCAATCCATGACCAATACCGATACCGCGGATATCGCCGCCACGGTCGCGCAGGTTGCGGCCCTTGCGCGCGCAGGCTCCGAGCTCGTGCGCATCACGGTGAATACCGCCGAGGCCGCGGCCGCGGTGCCGCACATTCGCGAGCAGCTGGCGGCCAAGGGCGTGGACGTTCCGCTGGTCGGCGATTTTCATTTCAACGGCCACCGTCTGCTGACGCAGCACCCGGCGTGCGCCGACGCGCTCGCCAAGCTGCGCATCAATCCCGGCAACGTCGGCCGCGGTTCGAAACGCGATGAACAATTTGCGACGATGATAGAGTTCGCGTGCAGATACGCCAAGCCGGTGCGCATCGGCGTCAACTGGGGCAGCCTCGACCCCGAATTGATTGCCCGCATGATGGACGACAATGCGCGCAGCCGCGAGCCGCAGGATGCGGCGGTGGTGACGCGCAAGGCGCTGGTCGCGTCCGCGCTCGACAGCGCGCGGCAGGCGGAGAGTCTCGGACTTGCCGGCGACCAGATCATATTGTCGTGCAAGGTCAGCGGCGTGCAGGACCTGATCGCGGTGTATCGCGACCTCGCGGCGCAATGCGATTATCCGCTGCATCTGGGGCTGACCGAGGCGGGCATGGGCTCCAAGGGCATCGTGGCGTCGACCGCCGCGATGGGCGTGCTGCTGCAGGAAGGTATCGGCGACACGATCCGCGTGTCGCTGACCCCGGAGCCCAACGGCGACCGCACGCGCGAGGTCGTGGTGGCGCAGGAAATCCTGCAAACCATGGGTTTGCGTTCCTTTACGCCGCTCGTCATCGCGTGTCCCGGCTGCGGCCGCACGACGAGCACGTTCTTTCAGGAACTGGCCGACAGCATACAAACCTATTTGCGCGCGCAGATGCCGTTGTGGCGCGGCAGCTATCCCGGCGTCGAGAACATGCATGTCGCGGTGATGGGATGTGTCGTCAACGGGCCCGGCGAGAGCAAGCACGCGAACATCGGCATCAGCCTGCCGGGTGCCGGCGAAAATCCGGTGGCGCCGGTGTATATCGACGGCGTCAAGGCGGTGACTTTGAAGGGCGACAACATCGCGGCCGAATTTCAGGCGCTGGTCGAGCAATACGTGCAGAAAACTATGCGACGACGGATGCGGAGGTCGCGCGTGCCGCCGCCAAGGCGCATTGATAGCCGCCGCCGGCTCAGTCGATGTCGAATAAAATCCAGGCCATCCGCGGGATGAATGACGTCCTGCCGGACGAGTCGCCGCTGTGGGAATTTTTCGAAGATACGGTGCGCGAGATGTTCCGCGCGCTACGGTTACCAGCAACATCCGCACGCCGATCGTCGAGCGCACCGAGTTGTTCGTGCGCGGCGTCGGCGAAGTCACCGATATCGTCGAGAAGGAAATGTACTCGTTCGTCGACGCGATGAACGGCGACGCGTTGTCCCTGCGTCCGGAAGGCACGGCGCCGACCGTGCGCGCCGCACTCGAGCACAATCTGCTCTACACCGGCCCGCAGCGCCTGTGGTACAGCGGGCCGCTGTTCCGGCACGAGCGTCCGCAAAAGGGGCGCTACCGCCAGTACCATACGTTCGGCGCCGAGGTGCTGGGCGTGGCGGGGCCCGCAGTCGATATCGAACTCATGGTCATGGCGCGCCGCCTGTGGCGGGCGCTGGGCATCGACGGGGTGCAGTTGCAGATCAACACGATCGGCAGCGCGGCGGAGCGGCGTGCGTTTCGCGACACGCTGATCGCGTATTTCGAGTCGCGCGAGGCGCTAGCTCGATGACGATGCCAGGCGGCGGCTGCACACCAATCCGTTGCGCATACTCGACAGCAAAAACCCGGCGATGCAGGAGTTGATCGAAGCGGCGCCGCGGCTTATCGATGCGCTGGGCGCGGACTCGCGCGCGAACTTCGAGGCGGTGCAGGCGGGACTGCGCGATGCGGGCATTCCGTACAGCGTCAATCCGCGCCTGGTGCGCGGACTGGATTATTACAATCTGACCGTTTTCGAGTGGGTGAGCGACCGGTTGGGCGCGCAGAGCGCGATATGCTCGGGCGGCCGCTACGACGGGTTGTTCGAGCAGCTCGGCGGCAAAGCCGACGCCCGGCTGCGGGTTCGGCATCGGCGTGGAACGCACGTTGCTGTTGCTCGAAGAGAGTAAAATCGACCGCCGCCGGGCGCCCGATGCCTATATCGCGCAGCACGGCGAGGGCGCCGCGCACTATGCATTTCGGGTCGCCGAATCGCATGCGTGACCGCGGCCTGGCGGTGACGCTCGACTTGAGCGGCGCGGGCTTCAAATCACAGATGAAAAAGGCGGATGCGAGCGGTGCGCGTTACGCGGTCATCATCGGCGTCGATGAAGTCGCTGCTCAAGTGGTGAGCGTGAAACCGTTGCGCGAGACGGCGCAGCAGACGCGCTGCACGATCGACGAAGCGGCGGGACTGATTGCAAACAGAATGGAAAGCAAAAGAGGCTGAAGATGGCGGTGTACGATCTTGAAGAGCAGGAACAGATAGACGAGATCAAGGCGTGGTGGAAGCAGTATCGCGCGCTCGTGATCCTGGTCGTTGTCGCGGTCGCGGTCACCGTCGGCGGCATGCGCGGCTGGAGTTACTATCAGAACAAGCAGGGACTGGAGGCGGGCGAGCTCTACACCCAGCTGCAGGGCGCGGTCGGCGCCAACGAGCCGAAAAAGGTGCAGGACATCGCCGCGGTAATCACCGACCGCTACGCGCGCACCGGCTACGCGACGTTCGCCGCGCTGGCGGCCGCGCGGGCCGCGTTCGACAGCGGCGACCTCGCGGCGGCCAAGACGCGCCTGCAATGGGTCGTCGACCATGCGCGGGACGCGGAAACGCGTGACATCGCGCGGCTGCGCATCGGCGCCGTGCTGCTGGACGAGAAAAATTATGACGAAGCGCTGAAGCTTGCCGATACGCAGCACGTCGACTCACTGAGCGCGTTGTACGCGGATCTCAAGGGCGACATTCTGGTGGCGCAGGGCAAGCCGCAGGAGGCGCGCGCCGCCTACCAGCTCGCGTTGGACAAGAGCGATGCGAAGAGCAGCTATCGCGCGCTGATCCAGATCAAGCTTGATGCGCTGGGCGCTGCCCGATGACGGGATCGGCTGGGCGCCCGGCCGCGCTTGTCGCCTGGCTGCTGGCTCGCGGGCGGCTGCGCCGCGCCGGGCGACACCTTCGACAAGTGGTTCGGCCGCGGGCCCGCGCAAAAGCCGGCGGAACTGGTCGTGTTCAAGCCGACCGCCACCGCCAGAATCGTGTGGCAGGGCAATGTCGGGTGCGGCGGAAAAACACGTATTCACGCCGGCGATCCAGACGGGGATCGTGTACGCGGCAGGCGCGGCGGGTCAGATCGTGAGTTTCGATGCGGCGAGCGGCAAAATCATCGGCCGCATCGACAGCAAGATTGCCTTGTCGGGCGGGCGTCGGCACCAACGGCAGCGTAATTCTGGCGGGTACCGCGAAGGGCGAGGTGCTCGCGCTGGACAAGTCCGGCAAGCAATTATGGAAGGCACAGCTCACCAGTGAAGTGCTGAGCGCGCCGCAAATCGACCAGGGCATCGTCGTGGTGCGCAGCGGCGATGGCCGGATTTACGGCACTCGATGCGGCGACCGGCACGCGCAAATGGCTCTACCAGCGTGCGTTGCCGACGTTGACGGTGCGCACGCACGTCGGCGTGCTGGTATATCGCGGCGGCGTGTTCGCGGGATTCGCCGGCGGCAGGCTGGTGGCGCTGGCGCTGGAAAACGGCAACGTCGGCTGGGAGGCGACGGTGGCGTTGCCCAAGGGCGCGACCGAACTCGAACGCGTGGCCGATGTGTCGAGCCTGCCGATCACCGACGGCCGGCAGATTTGCGCCGTTGCCTATCAGGGACGCCTTGCGTGTTTCGACATTTTGAAAGGCACGGCCGAACTGGGGGCGCGACGTGTCAAGTGTCGCGGGCCTCGCCAGCGACGGCGACAGCATTTATGTTGCCGACGACAAAAGCGCGCTGATCGCGTTCGAGAAGACGGGCGGCGCGAGCTTGTGGAAGCAGGACAAGCTTTACGGCCGTTACGTGAGCGGGCCGGTGGTGGCCGGCAAATACGTGGCGGTCGGGGATTTTCAGGGTTACGTGCATTTCATCGCGCGCGACGACGGTTCATTCGCCGCCCGCATCGCGACCGACGGCAGCCCCATCGTCGCGCAGCCGCTGGCGCTCAATAACGGCGTACTCGTGCAGACGATGAAGGGCGGCGTTTACGCGATCGCTATTCAGTAATCGCCACGCAAACGCCGGGTCGGAGTTTCCCGATCCTCGATCGGCCAGTTGTCGATATTCAACGCTTTAATACCAGGCTCAGCCGTGATTCCAACCATCGTCATCGTCGGCCGCCCGAACGTCGGCAAGTCGACGCTGTTTAACCGGCTCACCCGCAGCCGCGACGCGATCGTCGCCGACATACCGGGGCTCACGCGCGACCGGCACTACGGCCGCGGGCGCGTCGGTTACAAGTCGTATATCGTGGTCGATACCGGCGGGCTCGAACCGGTCGCACGCGGCGGGCGTGACGCACGTCATGGCGCAGCAGACGCTGCTCGCGATCGACGAGGCGGACGCGGTCGTGCTGCTGGTCGACGGGCGCCAGGGCTTGACCGCGCAGGATCGCGCGATTGCCGAGCAACTGCGCAAGACCGGCCGCAAGATCTGGCTGGTCGTCAACAAGGCCGAAGGCATGCAGCCGGCCACCGTCAACGCGGAATTTCACGAACTGGCGCTGGGCGACCCGCTCGCGATTTCGGCCGCGCACGGCGAGGGCGTCGGCGATCTGGCGGAGCTGATTACCACGGATTTTCCCGAGCGCGAGGAGGTCGATGAGGACGCGGCGCCGGAAACGCGTCCGCGCATCGCGATTGTCGGGCGGCCCAACGTGGGCAAGTCGACGCTGGTCAACGCTCTGCTGGGCGAGGAGCGCGTGGTGGTATTCGATCAGCCCGGCACCACGCGCGACAGCATCTACATCGATTTCGAGCGCGCCGGCCGCAATTACACGTTGATCGACACGGCCGGCGTGCGGCGGCGGGGCAACGTCGCCGACGTGATCGAAAAGTTTTCGGTGATCAAGACGCTGCAGGCGATCGAGGACGCCAACGTGGTGGTGCTCGTGCTCGATGCGCGCGATCAGATCGTCGATCAGGATGCGCACATCGCCGGTTACATCGTGGAAGCGGGGCGCGCGCTGGTCGTCGCGGTCAACAAATGGGATGGCTTGCGGCCGGAGCAGCGCGAAAGCGCCAAGAATACGCTCGCGCGCACGTTGAATTTCATCGACTTCGCGCCGGTGCACTATATTTCCGCGCTGGCGGGGACCGGCATCAAGTCGCTGCTCGACGCGGTCGAGCGCGCCTATCGGGCCGCGATGGTCAAGCTGCCTACGCCCAAGCTGACGCGCGCGCTGGAGGCCGCGATTGCCCGCCAGGCGCCGCCGCGGGGCGGCATATTCCGGCCCAAAATGCGCTACGCGCATCAGGGCGGCAGCAATCCGCCGCGCATCATCATTCACGGCACCGGGCTCAACCGCGTCGGCGACAGCTATCGCCGCTATCTGGAACATTTTTTCCGCGACGCCTTCGAATTGATGGGGACGCCGCTGAAAATAGAGTTCCGGCAAGGGGTTAATCCCTACGACAAACGGCGCGGCAAGCGCTAGGGCGCGTCGCTATGGCGCTGGCCGGAGAAATACAGTAGAGTGCTGTTATCAATACTAAAAACGATGGGGCAAACATGAGTACGAAAGGGCAGCTGCTACAAGACCCGTTTCTTAACGCGCTGCGCAAAGAACATGTTCCGGTGTCCATCTATCTCGTCAACGGCATCAAGCTGCAGGGCCAGATCGAATCGTTCGATCAGTATGTCGTGTTGCTGAAAAACACGGTCACGCAGATGGTTTACAAGCACGCGATTTCGACGGTGGTGCCGGCGCGTGCGGTCAATCTGGCGCTCGATCATCCGGCCGACAGCTGAATTCCGTTTTCTCATTTCTGAATGTTTGAACGTCCCGGGAGCAATTCCCAGGCGGTGCTCGTCAGCCTCGATTTCGGCGAAGCGGACTATGCCGAGTCGACCGACGAGCTTGCGCAACTCGCGCTGAGCGCGCGCATCGGCATTGCCGGCATTTTGCGCGGCCGGCGCGCGCGGCCCGATTCCGCATTTTTCGCCGGCACCGGCAAGGTCGACGAGCTGGCGGCATTGCTCGCGGCAAGCGGCGCCGGGCTCGCGATTTTCAATCACGAGCTGTCGCCGGCGCAGGAGCGCAATCTCGAAAAGAAACTCGGCTGCCGCGTCATCGACCGCGTGAGCCTGATCCTCGATATTTTCGCGCAGCGCGCGCACAGCCACGAAGGCAAGCTGCAGGTCGAGCTCGCGCAACTCGAGCATCTCGCCACGCGTCTGGTGCGCGGCTGGACCCACCTGGAGCGGCAGAAGGGCGGTATCGGCCTGCGCGGTCCGGGCGAAACCCAGCTCGAAACCGACCGCCGCCTGCTCGGCAAACGGGTAAAACTCTTGAAGGACAAGCTCGCGCGGTTCGCCGGCCAGCGCGCGGTGCAGCGCCGCGCGCGGCGCCGCGCCAACGTGCTGTCGGTGTCGCTCGTCGGTTATACCAACGCGGGCAAGAGCACGCTTTTCAACGCGTTGACGCGCGCGCACGCGTACGCCGCCGACCAGTTGTTCGCAACGCTCGATACGACGACGCGCCGCGTGTTTCTGCCGAACGGCGCGCCGCTCGTGCTGTCGGACACGGTCGGCTTCATCCGCCAGTTGCCGCATACGCTGGTGGCGGCGTTTCGCGCGACGCTCGAAGAGGCGATCCAGGCGGATCTTCTGCTGCATGTCGTCGATGCCGGAGCCGCGACGCGCGACGCGCAGATCGCGGCGGTCAACGCCGTGCTGGCGGAAATCGGGGCCGACCGCATACCGCAGCTCCTGGTCTACAACAAGATCGATTTGAACGGCGCCGCGCCGCGGGTCGAGCGCGATGAATATGGTAAAATCAGCCGCATCTGGATCAGCGCCAGGAACGGGTCGGGACTCGATCTGACGCGGTCGGCACTGGAAGAACACGCTGCCGCGGCCAACCGTTATGCGGTGGCGCGTCCCGCGGCGGCATGACACGGATCAAATAACCATGGTTACCTATTGGCAGTCATTTCGCGGCTTTGTCGCCGGTCGCTGGCAGCGCCTGCTCGGCGTATTGATGTCGCTCAACGATCCGCAGTGGGGGCGCGGCGGCGGCAAGAATCAGGGTCCGCCGGACCTCGACGAACTGATGCGCAACTTCAATCAGAAGATCGGTTCGCTGTTCGGGCGCAAGGGCGGCGGCGGCAGTGGCACGCCGGGCGGCCCCGGACTCGCGCAGTTCGGCGGCGGCGCCGGCATCCTGATCGGGCTGATTGTCCTGGTGTGGCTCGCGAGCGGCTTTTATATCGTCGATGCGAGCCAGCGCGGCATGGTGCTGCGCTTCGGCAAGTTTGTCGAGGAAACGCAGCCGGGACCGCACTGGCATTTGCCGTATCCGATCGAGACCGCGGAAATCGTCAATCTGTCGCAGGTGCGCACGATCGAAATCGGATCGCGCAACGGCGGCAAGAGCAAGGTGCCCAAGGAATCGCTGATGCTCACCGATGACGCCAACATCATCGACATCCAGTTTGCCGTGCAATACGTGGTGAAGGACCCGAAGGAATATCTGTTCGAGAACCGCTCGCCCGAAGACAGCGTGCTGCAGGCGGCGGAAACCGCGATACGCGAAATCGTCGGCAAGAACACGATGGACCTCGTGCTCTACAAGGGCCGCGCGCAGATCACGAGCGATGCGCAAAAGCTGATGCAGGAAATTCTCGATCGTTATCACACGGGCATCAGCATCAGCAAGGTCACGATGCAGAATGCGCAGCCGCCGGAGCAGGTGCAGGCCGCGTTCGACGATGCGGTAAAAGCCGGGCAGGACGGCGAGCGCCAGAAAAACGAAGGCCAGGCCTATGCCAACGACGTCGTGCCGAAGGCCGAGGGCGCGGCGGCGCGCTTGAACCAGGAGGCCGAAGGCTACAAGCAGCGCGTGATCGAACGCGCGGAGGGCGATGCCAGCCGCTTCCGCCAGATCGTCGCGGAATACAACAAGGCGCCGGGCGTCACGCGCGACCGCCTGTATATCGACGCCATGCAGGAGATCATGAGCAACACGAGCAAAGTGCTGGTCGACCAGAAGGGCGGCAACAATCTGCTCTATCTGCCGCTCGACAAGCTGATGCAGATTGACCGGTCCCGGCGCGACCGCGCCGGTCGACGCCATGAGCAAGCCGGCCGACCCCAGCCCCGGTTCGGAGGCGCTGCCGTCGGCGTCGCGCTCGCGCGACGCGCTGCGCAGCCGCGAAAGGGAGCCGCGCTGATGAACCGCAAACTTGGCACGCTGGTGGTCGCGACCGTCGTGTTGCTGGTCGTGCTGTCGATGTCGCTTGTTCGTCGTCGACGTGCGGCAGAAAGCGATCGTGTTCCGCTTCGGCGAGATCGTGTACGTGATCAACAAGCCGGGGCTTTACCTCAAGGTGCCGCTGGTGGACAACGTGCGCTATTTCGACGCGCGCCTCCTGACGATCGACAGCGCGGAGCCCGAGCGGTTTCTCACCAAGGAGAAAAAGAACGTGCTGGTCGATCTCTTCGTGAAGTGGCAGATCTCGGACGTGCAGCTTTACTACATCAGCGTGAACGGCGACGAGTCGCGCGCGCAGATCCGCCTGCTGCAGACGATCAACGACGGGCTGCGCGCGGAATTCGGCAAGCGCGACGTGCACGAAGTGGTGTCCGGCGAGCGCAATGTCATCATGGAGCGCATGCGCGAGAAGGCCAACGAGGACGCGGTGAAGATCGGCGTCGTGGTGCGCGACGTGCGTTTGAAGCGCGTGGATCTGCCGCAGGAAGTGAGCGAATCGGTGTACGGCCGCATGCGCGCCGAGCGCACGCGCGCCGCCAACACGCTGCGCTCCGAGGGCGCGGCCGAATCGGAAAAAATCCGCGCGGATGCGGACAAGCAGCGCGAGATCATTCTGGCGAAGGCCTATCGCGACGCGCAACGCCTGAAGGGCGAGGGCGACGCCAAGGCGTCCGCGATCTACGCGCGCGCGTACGAACAGAATCCCGAGTTTTATGCGTTTTACCGCAGTCTCGACGCCTACACGAAGAGCTTCAAGAACAAGAGCGACGTGCTGGTGCTCGAGCCGAGTTCGGAGTTCTTCAAATACCTCAAGAACAGCAAGCCGTCCAAGTAGCACGGCGCCGGGCCGGGCGTGGGTAAATATCTGCTGACGGCGCTCGCGCTGATGCTGGTCATAGAGGGCGTGCTGCCGTTTCTGGCGCCCGGTCTGTGGCGCGATACCTTTCGCCGCATCACCGAAATGTCCGACGGCCAGCTGCGATTTATCGGACTGACTTCGATGATCGCCGGCTTGCTGCTGCTGTTGCTCATATCGCGCTAGGGATGCGCCGGGCTTGGGATTTTCGCGCATTCGCGTGTATGCTTTGCAGTTGTTTTTTCGTGATCGTCTTGACCCACCATGCGTAAATGGCTGTTGCCTGAATATATCGAGGACATCCTGCCGGAGCCGGCGCGCCGCATCGAGGCGCTGCGGCGTGCCATGCTCGACCTCTTCGCGCTGCACGGCTATCAGCTGGTGCTGCCGCCGCTGCTCGAGTACGTGGAGTCGCTGCTGACCGGCACCGGGCACGACCTGGATTTGAGGACGTTCAAGCTCGTCGACCAGTTGTCGGGGCGCACGCTCGGCGTGCGCGCCGACATCACGCCGCAGGTGGCGCGCATCGACGCGCACCTGATGAACCGCAAGGGGGTAAACCGCCTGTGTTATGCGGGCAGCGTTTTGCATACCCTGCCGGCGGGGCTCAACCGCACGCGCGAACCGCTGCAGATCGGCGCGGAAATCTACGGGCATGCCGGTATCGAAAGCGATCTCGAGGTGCAGCGCCTGATGCTGGATGCGCTGCGGCTTGCCGGCATTGCGCAAGTTGCAGCTCGATATCGGACATGTCGCGGTATTCCGCACGCTGGTGCGCAAGGCCGGCGTCGCGCCGGACATCGAAGCCGAGCTCTTTCACGCCGTGCAGGCGAAAGACGTGCCGGCGCTCGCGCGGCTCGCGCGCAAGCTCGATCGCAAGCTGGGTGCGGCGCTGCAGGCGCTGCCGGAGCTTGCCGGCGGCAGCGAAGTGCTCGCGCGCGCCAAAGCGGTGCTGCCGGATTACAGCGAGATCAGGCACGCGCTCGCGCAGTTGCGGGCGATTGCGGCTTCGATTCAGGACGCGGGAACCGAGATTTGCTTCGATCTCGGGGAATTGCGCGGCCTGCATTATCACAGCGGCGTGGTGTTTGCCGCGTACGCCGAAGGCTGGTCGAACGCGCTCGCGCTCGGCGGCCGTTACGATGAGGTCGGCAAGGCGTTTGGCCGGGCGCGCCCGGCGACCGGTTTCAGCCTGGATTTGCGCGAGATCGTGGCGGTGGCGCCGGCGGCGGAAACGCGCGCCGCGGTACTCGCGCCGTATCTGCCGGCGGACGCCGCGTTGCAGCGGCGCATCGCGGCATTGCGCAAAGCGGGCGACGTCGTGATCGTCGATCTGCCGGGGCATGACAAAGCGCGCGACGAACTCGGCTGCAATCGCCGGCTCGCATTGCGCAACGGCAAATGGATCGTCGAACAGCGACTGCAGAGCCGGACGCGCGGACGCTAGCGTCGTTGACAGATGGCAACCGGAATACGAGAGAGTAATGGCAAAAAACGTAGTGGTTATCGGCAGCCAGTGGGGTGACGAGGGCAAGGGCAAGATCGTCGACTGGCTGACCGATCACGCGCAGGGTGTGGTGCGCTTTCAGGGCGGGCATAACGCCGGGCACACGCTGGTGATCGGCGGCAAGAAAACGATCCTGCGCCTGATTCCTTCGGGCATCCTGCGCGCAGGGTGTCGCGTGTTACATCGGCAACGGTGTCGTGCTGTCGCCGGAAGCGCTGCTCAAGGAAATCGGCGAGCTCGAAGGCGCGGGCGTCGACGTCACGGGCCGCTTGCGCATCAGCGAGGCATGTCCGCTGATCCTGCCGTATCACGTCGCGATCGATCACGCGCGCGAAGCGGCCAAGGGCGCGGGGAAGATCGGCACCACCGGGCGCGGGATCGGGCCGGCCTACGAAGACAAGGTGGCGCGCCGCGCCATCCGTCTGCAGGACCTCATGCATCGCGAGCGTTTCGCCGCCAAGCTGGGCGAAGTGCTCGATTATCACAACTTCGTGCTCAAGAATTATTTTCGCGCGGCCATCGTCGATTTTCAGAAAACGCTCGACGATACGCTGGCGCTCGCCGAGCGCATCAAGCCGATGGTCGCCGACGTGCCGCGCATGCTTTATGAAGCGCAGAAAGCGGGCAAGAATCTGCTGTTCGAAGGCGCGCAGGGCACGCTGCTCGACGTCGACCACGGTACTTATCCGTTCGTGACCTCGAGCAACTGCGTCGCCGGCGCCGCGTGCGCCGGCGCCGGCGTCGGTCCGCACCTGCTGCACTACGTGCTCGGCATTACCAAGGCCTACACGACGCGCGTCGGCTCCGGGCCGTTTCCGACGGAACTCGAGGACGATATCGGCAAGCATCTCGCCGAGCGCGGCAACGAATTCGGGTCGGTGACCGGTCGGCCGCGGCGCTGCGGCTGGTTCGACGCGGCGGCGTTGAAGCGCTCCATCCAGATCAACGGGATTTCCGGACTGTGCGTGACCAAGCTCGACGTGCTGGATGGCGTCGAGACGCTGCAGTTGGGCGTGGGCTACCGGCTAAACGGCGAGCGGCTGGACTTGCTGCCTGCCGGCGCCGAAGCGCTTGCCGGGTGCGAGCCCATCTACGAGGAAATCGCCGGCTGGCCGGGCAGCACCGTGGGGTTGACGCGCTACGATGAACTACCGCCGCAAGCGCGGCATTACTTGAAGCGCATCGAAGAGATCTGCGAAGTGCCGGTGGACATGATTTCGACCGGCGCCGAGCGCGCAGAAACCATCGTGCGGCGGCATCCGTTCGAATAGGGCAGGATCGAGGATCGGGACTGGATTGAGAATCGAACGCAGACGAGCAACGATGATTCGCTCGATCTTCTCGATCCTCAATCCTGAATTCTGGTGCCCAGGAAGGGACTCGAACCCCCACAGTGTCGCCACCGCATGGACCTGAACCATGTGCGTCTACCAATTCCGCCACCTGGGCACGGAAGGCGGGCAAATTTAATCATTAAAGGCTCATTTGTCAAATGAAAACGCGAAAATCCCGCTCGCGCGCGCGTGACGATTCGCGATCTCCAGCGCAGCGCGGAAGTCGCACGAAGACGAAGCACGCGGCACCGTCCAAATCCGCGCGCGCTACGCGCTCAGCACCCGACGTCCGCGCGCCGCGCGCCGAGTTCGCAGCGACGATCCATTTCACGCGCGCGAGAGCGAGCAATTACGACGAGCCGGTACCGAGCCGGGAAATGATACTCGAGACGCTCAACGCGCAGGGCGTGCCGGTCAGCAATGCCGAGCTTGAAAAACTGCTCGGCATCACCGACCGCGAACGCGAAGGGTTCGAGCGCCGGCTGGCCGCCATGCAGCGCGACGGCCAGATCATGCGCAATCGTCGCGATGCGATCTGTGTCGTCACCAAGCTCGATCTGGTTACCGGCAAGGTGCAGGGCCATCCGGACGGCTTCGGCTTTCTGCTGCGCGACGACGGCGGCCCCGACATGTTTCTGGGGCCGCACGAGATGCACAAGATCCTGCACGGCGACCGCGTCGCCGCGCGCGAGATCGGGCTCGACCGCCGCGGCCGGCCCGAAGGCGAAGATCGTCGAGGTGCTCGAACACGTCAATCATCGCGTGGTCGGGCGGCTGCGCAACGAGCAGGGCGTGTGGTTCGTGGTGCCCGAAAACCGGCGCATCAGCCAGGAACTGCTGGTGCCGCCGGGAGACGCGCTGGATGCCAAGCCGGGGCAGGTGGTCGTCGCGGAAATCATCGCGCAGCCGGCACGCCACGCGCAGCCGATCGCGCGCGTGGTCGAGATTCTCGGCGACTACGCCGATCCGGGCATGGAAATCGAGATCGCGCTGCGCAAGCACGATCTGCCGTACGAATTTCCGCGCGCGGTGGAACAGGCCTGTGCGGCGGATTCAGCGGCAAGGTGACGGCGCAGGACATCGGCGGGCCGCGAAGACGTGCGCAAGCTGCCGCTGGTTACGATAGACGGCGAAACCGCGCGCGACTTCGACGATGCGGTTTACTGCGAGCCGCGCGGCAAGGGTTTTCGCCTGATCGTGGCGATCGCCGACGTCAGTCACTACGTCGCGCACGGCGACGCGCTGGACCGCGAGGCGCTCAACCGCGGCAATTCGGTCTATTTCCCGCGCCGCGTGATCCCGATGCTGCCGGAGGTGCTGTCGAACGGCCTGTGTTCGCTCAATCCGCAGGTCGACCGCCTGTGCATGGTGTGCGACATGAACATCGATGCGCATGGCGACATCGCCGATTACCGGTTTTATCCGTCGGTCATGTGGTCGCACGCGCGGTTTACCTATACCGCGGTGGCGGAGATACTTGCAGGACCCGCAGGGCGCGGCGGCGCGGCAACATCGCGCACTGGTGCCGCATCTGACCCATCTGTACCGGCTGTATCACGTGCTGGCGAAATCGCGCGCGAAGCGCGGCGCCATCGATTTCGAGACCATCGAAACGCAGATGATGTTCGACGCGCACGGCAAGATCGAGCGCATCGTGCCGGTGGAGCGCAACGACGCTCACCGCATCATCGAGGAATGCATGCTGGCGGCCAACGTGTGCGCGTCCGATATTCTGCGCCGAGCACGAGCAGCCGGCGCTGTACCGCGTGCACCAGGGACCGACCCCGGAAAGACTGCTCGGGTTGCGCGAATTTCTCAAGGGATTCGGCCTCGAACTGGGCGGCGGTGAAGCGCCGCGCGCGCACGATTACGCCAAGGTGCTCGAGCGCGTCAAGGGCCGTCCCGACGCCCAGTTATTGCAAACGGCGATGCTGCGTTCGCTGCGCCAGGCCGTGTACAGCCCGGACAACCTCGGGCATTTCGGGCTCGCGTACGAGGCTTACACCCATTTCACTTCGCCGATCCGGCGTTATCCCGATCTGCTGATACACCGGGCGATCAAGGCGGTACTCGAAGGACAAGCGCTACGAGCCCGGGAACTGGCAGGAACTCGGCATGCAGTGCTCGCAGACCGAGCGCCGCGCGGACGAGGCGACACGCGACGTCGAGGCATGGCTGAAGTGCTATTACATGCGCGACCGCGTCGGCGAGGTTTTCGACGGCACCATCAGTTCGGCCGTCGCCTTTGGAATTTTCGTCGCGCTGGACGGCGTTTACGTGGAGGGCCTCGTGCATGTGTCGGATCTGGGCAGCGACTATTTTCACTTCGACGCAGCCAAACACCAGTTGATCGGCGAGCGCACGGCGAAACGCTACCGGCTGGGCGATCGCGTGCGCGTGCGAGTGGTGCGCGTGGACATCGAGTCGAGCAAGATCGATTTCGTGCTGGAAGAAAGCGGCGCCGCCAAGTCATCGCGTCCGGCGACGAAAGCGGGACGAAAATCAGTGACGCCATGATCACGGAACACTGCGCCGCGCACGCGAAGCTCTGCCCGTCACGCGTGGCGCATGGCTGACGGCCACATCGTCTACGGTTTTCACGCGGTGATCAGCCGGCTGCGCCAGCACGCGGCCAGCGTGCAGGAGATCTATCTCGACGCGACGCGCCACGACGCGCGCGCGCAGGATTTGATCAAACTCGCGGGCAGTCACGCCGTGCGCATCATGACGGTGGATGCCCAGCGCCTCGACGGCCTGACCGGGCACGCACGTCACCAGGGGGTCGCGGCGCGCGTGGTTGCGATGCAATTGAAACACGATTTGCACGACGTCCTCGACAGCATCAGCGGCCCGGCTTTGCTGTTGGTGCTCGACGGCGTGCAGGACCCGCACAATCTCGGCGCGTGCCTGCGCGTCGCGGATGCGTTCGGGGTGCACGCGGTTATCGCGCCCAAGGACCGCGCGGTCGGCATCACGCCGGTGGTGTCCAAAGTCGCGAGCGGCGCGGCCGAAACGGTTCCCTACATCACGGTAACCAATCTCGCGCGCACGTTGCGCGAGTTGAAGGACGCGGGCATCTGGATCATAGGCGCGGACGAGAAGGGCACTACCGAACTCTACGACTGCCAAACTGCAAGGCGCGCTCGCGTGGGTGTTCGGCGCAGAGGGCGAGGGCATGCGCCGGCTCACGCGCGAGCATTGCGACGAACTCGTGCGCATTCCGCTGTCCGGCACGGTGGAAAGCCTCAATATTTCGGTGGCGACCGGCGTCTGTATCGGCGAAACCATCCGTCAGCGCCGCGTAAGTGATTGAATGTTAATGTGTGTGTCATGGCGGTGACGGTGTTGCGCGAATCCATCAGTATTCTTAAGAGTTATTGCGAAGCTAATTTCGTTAACGCTATGATATAGCTTGAAAAAATTGTTTAGACTCAGGGGGTCTGGTTGCACCTAGCGGTTACGCTTATTTGAATTGCGGCTTGGCGGTCGCTTGCACGCGCCGCGGCGCAGGTGCTGTTTACCGCCTGCGCGATGGCGCTTCGTCTGTCCGTGCCACACCCGTGCGCGCCCAGCAACCGGAAGCGGCGGCGCCCGCATTGCGGTTTGACATCAATCGCTACGAAGTCAACGGCAATACCTTGCTCAAGCCGGCTGCATGTCGCGCGCATTGTGGCGCCGTATACCGGCAAGCAAAAGGATTTCTCCGACATTCAGCGCGCACTCGAAGCGCTGGAGATCGCTTATCGCAATCTCGGCTACGGCACCACGCATGTGCTGCTGCCCGAGCAAAACATCGCGAGCGGCGTGGTCATGTTCAACGTGGTCGAACCGCGTCTGGGACGCATCGAGGTCGACGGCGCGGTACGCAACGATACCGCCAATATCCGGCGCAGCTTGCCGGGATTGCGCGAAGGGCAGATCCCGAACTCCAAGGAGATTGCGCGCAATCTGCTGCTCGCCAATGAAAATCCGGCGCGGCAGGTGACGGTGCTGATGCGCGCCGGCGAGACCGAAGACAAGGTCGACGCCACGATCAAGGTGGCGGAGGACAAGCCGTGGAAGGCAAGCTTCTCGTTCGATAACACCGGCAATAACTCCACGGGCATGTATCGCGCGAGCACCGGCTTTCAGCACGCGAACGTGTTCAACCTCGACCACGTGGCGACGTTTCAGTACATCACCTCGCCCAACCACCTGTCGGACGTCAAGGTTTACGGTATGGGTTATCGCATTCCGCTCTACAGCCTCGGCAGTTCGATCGAATTCGCCGGCGGCTACTCAAACGTCAATTCCGGCAATCTGGGCGGCTTGTGCGGCGGCGTCTTGAGCGTGAGCGGCAGCGGCACCATCGGGAGCGTGCGTTACAACCACTACCTGCCCAAGCTCGGCGATTACGAACAAAGGCTCGTCTACGGGCTGGACTACAAGGCGTTCCAGAATCAGGTCGTCAGCAACGGCACCAACATTGTGCCTGACATTACCGTGCATCCGGCGAGCCTGACCTATTACGGAACGTTGCGCGGCGAAGGCAGCGAGGCGTCTTTTTACGTGAATTACACCGCGAATATTTTCCCGGGCGGCAACGACGGCACGGACGCCGACTTCAAGGCGGCGCGCGCCGATGCGATCGCCGACTATCGCATTTTCCGCTACAGCGCCAACTACACGCGCGCGTTTGCGAACGACTGGCAGACGCGCTTGCAGATGCTCGGGCAATACACCTCGGACGCATTGATCGCGGGCGAGCAGTTCGGCGTCGGCGGGCCGGACAGCGTGCGCGGGTTTCTCGTGCGCGAACTTGCCAACGACCGCGGCACCCAGTTCAATGCGGAACTGTACACGCCGAATCTCGGTCCGAAGTTTGGCTGGACCGACGTGCAGGCGCGGCTGCTGGCGTTCACCGACTGGGGCTGGCTGTCGCGCAACAGCGCGCAGCCCGGCGAATCCACCAGCCAGTCGATCGGGAGCGTGGGCGTCGGCATGCGCTTTACGGCGTCCCCGCGGTTCATCATGCGCACCGACTATGCGCGCGTCATCGATGCCGGCGGTACCGAGGACAAAGGCCACACGCGGCTGAATTTCAGCCTGTCGCTGATTTTCTGAGCAAATTATGTGGACGTTGTTGACGTCGAGTCCGCGTCACGTCATGCGGGCGGTAATTCACGCGCCGCCGGAGTTTTTCTTCTCCATTAGTTCTTAGGTGCTATTGCCGGCGGCGGCAGTGCCATTGCATACTAGTTGGCGTGGAAAACCCGCTGGAAAATCAGGGGTCTACGCGATCGTTTGCGGCACGGCGCACGCGGCCGGTCATGCACCGGCGTCTCCACGAGACGAAGGAAAAATGATCTCACAGGGTCCAGACGCTGAATTTACCGGCGATTTTTTACCGACGCGACTGATTCGTCTAGAATTCCGGGTTGCCGAATCGACGTGCTCAGGCGCGCGAATCCGGCTTAAGCGTGCAGAATCTGATTGCGGGCGCAACAGGCAGGCAATACAGCGACAAGCCGGGTAACATTTTCGGCAGCTTCACTTTTCGCTTTGGGGAGCGAATGTGAGATGCGCATAGCGTGTCGACAACAGAAGGCCAGTCGCTGGCAGCGTAAGCTCATTACGCTGGCGGTGGCGGCTGCGCTGCGGCACGGAACTCGCGCACGCAGCGCCCACCGGCCCGGTGGTGGTGAACGGGCAGGCGAGTTTTGCGCAAGCAGGGCAAGACGCTGTCGATCACCAACACGCCCGGCGCGATCATCAACTGGCGCAGCTTCTCGATCGCGCAGGACGAAACCACGCGCTTCATCCAGCAGTCCGCGGCGAGCACGGTTCTGAACCGCGTCACCGGCGTCGACCCCTCGCAGATACTGGGCACGCTGCAATCGAACGGGCGCGTGTTCCTGATCAATCCGAACGGCATCGTGTTCGGCGCCGGCGCGCAGATCGACGTCGCGGGCCTGGTGGCCTCATCGCTGAATCTGTCGAACGCGGATTTCCTCGCCGGGCCGGCTGCGCTTCACCGACACGCCGGGCGCGGGCAACATCAGCAATCAGGGCGCGATCAAGGCGAGCGGCGGCCCGGTCTACCTCATCGCACCCAACGTCGAGAACAGCGGCACGATCACGACAGTCGGCGGCGACATCATTCTGGCTGCGGGCAAGACGGTGCAGCTCGTGGATCCGCAATCACCCGACGTGCGCATCGAGATGAGCGCGCCGGCCAATCAGGCGGTCGAATCTGGGCCAACTGCTCGCCGAGCGCGGCCACGTCGGCATCTACGCGGGGATGATCCGCAACAGCGGCACGATACAGCGCCAGCGGCGCGAGCCTGAACGAGAAGGGCGAAGTCGTGCTCGTGGCGAAGAAGGACGTGATCCTCGACAAGACGAGTGTCATCAGCGCGAACGGCCCGGCGGGCGGCAAGGTCACGATACGAGGCGCAGGAAGGCAAAGCGACGATCGCCGGCACGGTCGAAGCCAACGGCACGCAGGGCAAGGGCGGCACGATCAGCATCGCAGGCCAGCAGGGCGTGAGCGTAGAACCGAGCGCGCGCATCACGGCCAACGGCACCGACGGCGGCAGCGTCACGCTCACTTCATCCGCGGGCAACGTCACCATCGCAGCGCCGGTGACGGCGAACGCGACGACGGGGCGCGCGGGCCAGATCGCGATCAACGCGGCGACGACGGTGACGCTGGCGACGGGCGCGCAACTCAGTGCGAGCGGCGGGCAGGGCGGCGGCGCGGTCACCATCAAAGGCAGCACGGGCGTCACGCTCGAGACCGACAGCACCGTGCAAGCGAACGGCGCAGCCGGCGGCACGGTCAGCGTGCAGGCCGACGAGGGCACGGTCGTCATCGCAGGGCACGATCGAAGTCACGGGCGTTGAAGCCAACGGCGGCAGTGTGAACATCGCCGCGCGCTCCGACATCACGCTGGAGATCACGAGCCGCATACTCGCGAACGGCCGCGCGGGCGGCGAGATGCGGATGGAGTCGAGCGAAGGCACGCTGCAGGTCTCGGGACTGCTCGACGGCACCGGGCGCAACGGTCCCGGCGGCACGATCTATCTGCTGGCGCCGCGCGTGGCGCTGTTGCGCAGAGCGGTGGTTGATGTCTCCGGCGACACGGGTGGCGGCACGATACTCGTCGGTGGCGACTATCAAGGCAAGAATCCAGACATTCAGAACGCAATGGCGACGTATGTCGACGCCGATGTGACGTTGAATGCTGACGCAATCACGTCCGGCAACGGCGGCAAGGTCATCGTGTGGGCGAACGACGCCACGCGAGTTTACGGCACGATCACCGCGCGCGGCGGCGCGCAGGGCGGCGACGGCGGTTTCGTCGAAACGTCGGGACATTATCTCGATGTCTCGGGAATTAACGTAAACACCTCGGCGCGCCAGGGTTCTGCAGGCACCTGGCTACTTGACCCGACCAATATCTATATTGCGGTAAGCCAAGTGGTGGCAACTGCAGCCGGAATGGCGGGCACTGATATCAGTGCGAGTAGCGGATCGCCAAATTTTGCGGCGATGGGAGCGGTTCAGGATTCACTCCTTTTGACCGGCACCCTGACCTCGGCGCTTGCGACGACGAACGTTACGGTCACCACGGCCAATGCGGCTGGCATCGGCCTCGGCGACATAAACGTGGTGTCGCCAGTGGCCTACAACTCGGCATTCAGCCTTACGCTTACCGCCAACCGCAACATCAATATGATCGGCAACGGCCTCAGTAACCCCGGTCTTGGCGCCATCAACTTGACGGCAACCGGGACGCTGACAGTGCAGAATGCGGTTGTGACCGACAGGCGGCGCAATGACGGTCAACGCGAGCGGTATCGCGGTCGTTGCAAGCACTGCCGCCGCATCATTAACATCGAGTTGGCACCCAGACCATTATCGCGGGCGCGGGCGGCATCACGCTGAACGGCGGCAATGGAACTTCGGCGAACTTCAGCGCAGCGATTACTCAGTCAAGTGCAGTAGGCACACAGTCGATCACGGTCAATGGCGGCGGCAACATAACACTGAACGGCGGCGCGGGCTCGGGCAACGGCAATTTCGCGCAGATAACCGCCAATGGGACGGCGCAAAATATCACGTTCACTGCGGGTGGCACTCTTACGCTCACGGGCGGCACCGTCGGCAACAACAACTTCGCGCGGATCCTCGCCAACAATGGCACGCTGAATGCGCAGACGCAGACGATCACCGGCGCCACCGGCATCACGCTGAACGGCGGCGCGAGCGGCGGCGGCGTGGACTGCGACCAACGCTGGTCTCGGCAATTTCGCGCGCATTCCAGAACAAACGGCAGTCAGGATATTACGGTCGGCGCTGGCGGCATTTCGCTGACGGGAGGCGGTGGCAGCTCTTACCGATAACTTTGCCGAGATTTTCCAGGGTGGCACAGTCGCCAGTGCCGCTGCGACTGGCCGGCACCAGCCAGAACATCACGCGTCAACCAATGGCGGCAATGATTACGCTGCAAGGCGGATCGAGCGCGCAGTCAAAACGTCATCGGTGGGACCGGTAACCCGAACAATTTTTTCCGCGGCAGCTTCGCGAATATTCAAAGCAACGGCGATACGCAAACGATCAATTTTACGGCCGGCGGCGCAATCAATCTGAAGGGCGGTACGATCGGCAGCAACAACGTCGCGCAGATTCAGTCGCGCTTCGGCAATCAGTCAAGCGATTACAGGGCGCCGATCCAACGTCACCTCAAGGGCGGCGCCAGCGGCGGAACCCAGAATGGCGCGATCGTCGGCGGAATTAACGAAGGCAACTACGCCCGAATTATTGCCAGTGTCGGCAACCAGAACATCACCGCCGGAACGATCAGCGTTACGGGCGGAGACAATGGCACCAACAACAGCGCAAGAATCGATGCATCGGCAGCCACTGCGCTGCAGACGATTAGTGCCACGGGTATCAGCATCACGGGTGGCGCGGATGGAACCGTGGGCAACGTCAATACCACGGCCAACGGTGCGCGAATCCGCAGCGGCGGCAGCCAGAGCATCACGGTGGGCAGCGGCGGGATCAGCGTAACCGGCGGCAGTGGCGCGAGTCTTCGGTAACACCGCGAACCTGCAAGCGGCAGGCACGACCGGCAGCCAGACGATTACGGTGAACAACGGCGGTGTCGATCACCTTGCACGGCGGATCGAGCACGGGAGTCAACGTCGGCGTTGATGCCAACGGCAACGGCAACGGAACTACTGCGAATATCACCGCAGACGGCGTTACGCAGCAGATCAATTTCACCGCCGGCGGCGCGATCAACATTACCGGCGGCACGGTCGGCAGCAGGAACAGCGCCAGCATACGCATGCCTACGTCGACCGGCACGCAAACCATTACCGGCGCACCGAGCATCACGATGACAGGCGGCGCAAGCGGCGGCTTCACGGACGAAGGCAACTCCGCCAATATCAGTGTCGACTCCGGTTCTCAGAACATCACGGCTGGCGCAATTTTGATGAGCGGCGGTGCCGCCGGTATCGACAACTCCGCTTCCATCAGGGCGCCGCTGCAGACTATTACGGCCTCCACAGTCACGCTGAATGGCGGTGGTGTCAACCGGAATCGGCGGCGCGCGCATCGGCGGCGGGATCGGCTAGCGGAAGTTCGCCGGCGCCGTCCGCGACCAATCTGACGTTGACAACCACCGGCGACATCACGCTGAATGGCGGCAGCGCCGGCAGGTCATCGATTGGCGGAAGTTCCACGATAATTACCGCCGCTTAACGTTGACGTCACGATCAACAGCGGCGGCAACGTCACGCTGAATGGCGGCACCGGCGCGGAGGCGCGTATCGGTATCGCCCGATACGCTGGTGCAGGCGGGCAATCTTTCGATTACGGCTGCCGGCAATATCGCGATGAAGGGCAACCGCACTTTGGCACGCGATCCGCACGCTCGGCAATGTCACGCTGAGTGCAACAAACATCACGGTGCAGGATTCGCTAGTCAGCGCCGGCGGTACGCAGAACATCACCGCAACGAACAATCTTAACGTCATAGCGAACAACGCAGGGAGCAGTATTCAGTCGGCCGGAATGCAAACGATTAATGCGACTGGGATCACAGTACAAGGTGCCCCCGCTGGCACCAACATACTGGCTTTAATCAAGAGTCAGGGCGGGCAAAACATCACGGTCGGAGCTGGCGGCATCAGCGTCTTAGGCGGCAGTGGCGGCGACGGAAACTATGGAGCGATCTGGCAGGCCGGGGCCACAGCGAACCAGAGCATCACAGTTAATGCCGGGGGAATCGTAAATGTTGCGGGCGGTAATGGGATCAACCCCGCAATCAACAATGCTGCCTTCATTGAGGACGATGGCACCGGACAATCGTTGACTTTTACCGCAGGCGGGCAACTCAATCTGACAGGAGGCTCGGGATTGGGCCCCGGCAATACGGGCGCGCGGCGCACAACGGATCACAAAATATCGCATTCACGGCGGTGGCGCAATCAATTTGATCGGCGCGACGGTAGGAACCGGTGCGTACCTACGTGGAAATTTACGCACAATCCAGTCAGACGATCAGCGGCAATCCGGATATCCTGCTTAGGGGGGGAGCCAGTGGCGGGGCTACGAATGGATTTGGCAACACGGTGTCCATTTTGTCCGCGTCTGCGGCGAGTGACGTGCAGAGGATCGACGCCCACAATCTGACCATCCAAGGGGGTAGTGGCGGAATTGGCAATTACGCAGTAATCGGCACTTATGTTACGGGCCAAAAACAAATCATTACCGCCACAGGCGCAGTATCTATTACCGGTGGCGCAGGCGTAGACGCCGGCGCCATGGTTCGCTCTTTCGGAAATTTGACGGCGCCGCCCTGGAATCCCAGCAACGATGTAGATATTACGCTGAACGCGACTGGCCCCATTACGCTTACTGCGGGGTCGGGTAGCATCGGATCGGAAGGCACTGGCGGCATTGCCTTGATCGG
The DNA here is from genome assembly GCA_963778865.1 of uncultured beta proteobacterium. Classification (GTDB taxonomy): domain Bacteria; phylum Pseudomonadota; class Gammaproteobacteria; order Burkholderiales; family SG8-41; genus PALSA-1004. The sequence goes on from CAVZWF010000005.1 coordinate 116,361, forward strand.
GGCGATTGCAGGTCACAATGCGAATGTCACGATCAACGGGCAATCCGGCATCTCTTTGATCAAGGGCGCCGTGAGTAACAATGCCATGATTGGATCCGACACGGGCGGCGGCACACTCGTCATCAAATCCGGTCTTGGCGGCGCGGCAACCTCGCGCTTAACGATGGGGTTGTCAAGACGACCGGCAGTGCGTCGCTGACTGCGAGCGGCAGTGGCGCGATTACGCAGACTGCGGCCGGCATCGTCAGCGCATCCACGCTGACGACGAGTTCGAATGCCGGCACGTCGCTGATCGGCGCAAACACTGTCGAGACTTCAACGCGACCAACACCACGAGCGGCGGCATCACGCTCAACAATACCGGCGCGCTCACCATCACCGGTCTCACGCAAAGCGCAACCGGCGCGGTGAGCATCACCAACGCGGGCGACGTCACCAACAGCGGAACATTCAGTTCTCGTGGCGCCGCGGCGATCGATGTCGGCGCAAATACGTTCACCAATAACGGAGTGTTGCGGCCGGGTGGTTCGGGAACGGTGAGCACACTTACGGTGACCGGCAATTACTCGCAGGGTGCCGGCGGGACGCTGGACATGGACGTAACCAGCGCGACGACCTACGACAAACTCGTCGTGACCGGCAGCGCAACACTGGGCGGAACCCTGCAGGTGACGCCGGTCGGCTATACGCCGGCGAGCGGCGACCAATACAACCTGCTCAATTATTCGGGTTTGCCGACAGGCACTTTTGCGACGATTACAGCACCTGCCTTCACCGGCGCCACGGCGAACTACGCGACGCCGGGCAGTTTCTTTTTAAGTATGCCCGCTGCCCCGATTAACACCTGGCTATTTGACGGCAGCGATAGTTGGCTGAATACGGCGCGCTGGAGTCTGAGTCACGTTCCGTTGGCAGGCGAGAACGTGGTAATTCCAGATTACACCACGCAATTCACCGTATCGATTCCGTCGGGCGCGCAGGCGGCAGGAGCATTGTTGTGCAGGGTAACGATATCTTCGCTGTCAACGGCGGTTCGTTCACTTTCACCAACGCGTCGACGATCAACAACGGGACGTTATCGATCGCCGGCGCCACGGTCACGGCAAATGCCAGCCTCGGGGTTAGTACGCTCAATCTTTCTTCCGGCACGCTGAATGGTAGCGGCAGCGTAACAGTCACCAACGCCTACAACCGAACCGGTGGCACGTTCAGCATCGGCGGCAACGCCTCGCTCACGCAGGCGGCCGGTAATTTAACTCTTGCCAATCCGATCACCGCAACGGGCCTCACGCTCAATGCAGGCGGTACGATAGGCATCAACACGGGCGCCACGCTTTCGCTCGGTGGCGGGAATCTTGTCATCGTTCCGGCAACGGGAGCGACGCTATCCGGCGGGACGATTTCGAGCGCCATTATTACGAATCCCGGAGGCGCTGGGCTGACTGCATTAGGGAGTTCGACGCTCAACGACGTGACGCTGAACACAGATGTGACGATCAGCGGTGGAGTGACGCTGAACAGCTCAGGCACGACGTTGGCGATCGCGTCGGGGCGTGCGCTGCATCTGCAGGGCGGGAACGCGAACTTTCATCTGAATACGAACCAGACGGTGAGTGGGCCGGGTTCTATTCTGTTTGAGGGGGCGGACAGCAACAACTTCGTGGGCATGCAGTTCACCGGGCAAGCGGTGACGCTGGACGGATTGACGATAGGCGGCACGCGCGGCGGCACGGTGGGCAGCACGTTTGCGACGCTCAACAACAGGAGTGTGATCGAGGCGGCCACCGCGGGGCAGACGATTACGGTCACCAACGCGGTGAATCAGGGCGACGGTGCGGGGCCGCTGAACGACGGGGTGCTGCGGGCCAACGGGGGCACGCTGCTGCTCAACGGGACATGGAGCAACCCGGGCGGGACGATCGACGTGCAGGGCGGCACGCTGAACCTGGGGGGCACGTTCAGTAACATGGGGACGTTCAACCGCGCGGGCACGGGCACGGCGGGGACGGTGAACCTCATCGGCACGTTTAACAACGCGGGCACGACGTTTGTGTTCAGCGACACCACCGGGGTGATCAACCTTGCTGGAGGCACGATCAACGGGGGCACGCTGCAGAAGGCGGGCAGCGGCAACCTGGTGCAAACGGCGTCGAGCACGCTGAACGATTTGACGCTGGACATGGATTTCACGGTGCCGGCAGCGTTGACGCTGAACAGCTCAGGCACGACGTTGGCGATCGCGTCGGGGCGCGCGCTGCATCTGCAGGGCGGGAACGCGAACTTTCATCTGAATACGAACCAGACGGTGAGTGGGCCGGGTTCTATTCTGTTTGAGGGGGCGGACAGCAACAACTTCGTGGGCATGCAGTTCACCGGGCAAGCGGTGACGCTGGACGGATTGACGATAGGCGGCACGCGCGGCGGCACGGTGGGCAGCACGTTTGCGACGCTCAACAACAAGAGTGTGATCGAGGCGGCCACCGCGGGGCAGACGATTACGGTCACCAACGCGGTGAATCAGGGCGACGGTGCGGGGCCGCTGAACGACGGGGTGCTGCGGGCCAACGGGGGCACGCTGCTGCTCAACGGGACATGGAGCAACCCGGGCGGGATGATCGACGTGCAGGGCGGCACGCTGAACCTGGGGGGCACGTTCAGTAACATGGGGACGTTCAACCGCGCGGGCACGGGCACGGCGGGGACGGTGAACCTCATCGGCACGTTTAACAACGCGGGCACGACGTTTGTGTTCAGCGACACCACCGGGGTGATCAACCTTGCTGGAGGCACGATCAACGGGGGCACGCTGCAGAAGGCGGGCAGCGGCAACCTGGTGCAAACGGCGTCGAGCACGCTGAACGATTTGACGCTGGACATGGATTTCACGGTGCCGGCAGCGTTGACGCTGAACAGTTCGGGCACGACGTTGGCGATCGCGTCGGGGCGCGCGCTGCATCTGCAGGGCGGGAACGCGAACTTTCATCTGAATACGAACCAGACGGTGAGTGGGCCGGGTTCTATTCTGTTTGAGGGGGCGGACAGCAACAACTTCGTGGGCATGCAGTTCACCGGGCAAGCGGTGACGCTGGACGGATTGACGATAGGCGGCACGCGCGGCGGCACGGTGGGCAGCACGTTTGCGACGCTCAACAACAAGAGTGTGATCGAGGCGGCCACCGCGGGGCAGACGATTACGGTCACCAACGCGGTGAATCAGGGCGACGGTGCGGGGCCGCTGAACGACGGGGTGCTGCGGGCCAACGGGGGCACGCTGCTGCTCAACGGGACATGGAGCAACCCGGGCGGGATGATCGACGTGCAGGGCGGCACGCTGAACCTGGGGGGCACGTTCAGTAACATGGGGACGTTCAACCGCGCGGGCACGGGCACGGCGGGGACGGTGAACCTCATCGGCACGTTTAACAACGCGGGCACGACGTTTGTGTTCAGCGACACCACCGGGGTGATCAACCTTGCTGGAGGCACGATCAACGGGGGCACGCTGCAGAAGGCGGGCAGCGGCAACCTGGTGCAAACGGCGTCGAGCACGCTGAACGATTTGACGCTGGACATGGATTTCACGGTGCCGGCAGCGTTGACGCTGAACAGTTCGGGCACGACGTTGGCGATCGCGTCGGGGCGCGCGCTGCATCTGCAGGGCGGGAACGCGAACTTTCATCTGAATACGAACCAGACGGTGAGTGGGCCGGGTTCTATTCTGTTTGAGGGGGCGGACAGCAACAACTTCGTGGGCATGCAGTTCACCGGGCAAGCGGTGACGCTGGACGGATTGACGATAGGCGGCACGCGCGGCGGCACGGTGGGCAGCACGTTTGCGACGCTCAACAACAAGAGTGTGATCGAGGCGGCCACCGCGGGGCAGACGATTACGGTCACCAACGCGGTGAATCAGGGCGACGGTGCGGGGCCGCTGAACGACGGGGTGCTGCGGGCCAACGGGGGCACGCTGCTGCTCAACGGGACATGGAGCAACCCGGGCGGGACGATCGACGTGCAGGGCGGCACGCTGAACCTGGGGGGCACGTTCAGTAACATGGGGACGTTCAACCGCGCGGGCACGGGCACGGCGGGGACGGTGAACCTCATCGGCACGTTTAACAACGCGGGCACGACGTTTGTGTTCAGCGACACCACCGGGGTGATCAACCTTGCTGGAGGCACGATCAACGGGGGCACGCTGCAGAAGGCGGGCAGCGGCAACCTGGTGCAAACGGCGTCGAGCACGCTGAACGATTTGACGCTGGACATGGATTTCACGGTGCCGGCAGCGTTGACGCTGAACAGCTCAGGCACGACGTTGGCGATCGCGTCGGGGCGCGCGCTGCATCTGCAGGGCGGGAACGCGAACTTTCATCTGAATACGAACCAGACGGTGAGTGGGCCGGGTTCTATTCTGTTTGAGGGGGCGGACAGCAACAACTTCGTGGGCATGCAGTTCACCGGGCAAGCGGTGACGCTGGACGGATTGACGATAGGCGGCACGCGCGGCGGCACGGTGGGCAGCACGTTTGCGACGCTCAACAACAGGAGTGTGATCGAGGCGGCCACCGCGGGGCAGACGATTACGGTCACCAACGCGGTGAATCAGGGCGACGGTGCGGGGCCGCTGAACGACGGGGTGCTGCGGGCCAACGGGGGCACGCTGCTGCTCAACGGGACATGGAGCAACCCGGGCGGGATGATCGACGTGCAGGGCGGCACGCTGAACCTGGGGGGCACGTTCAGTAACATGGGGACGTTCAACCGCGCGGGCACGGGCACGGCGGGGACGGTGAACCTCATCGGCACGTTTAACAACGCCGGCACGACGTTTGTGTTCAGCGACACCACCGGGGTGATCAACCTTGCTGGAGGCACGATCAACGGGGGCACGCTGCAGAAGGCGGGCAGCGGCAACCTGGTGCAAACGGCGTCGAGCACGCTGAACGATTTGACGCTGGACATGGATTTCACGGTGCCGGCAGCGTTGACGCTGAACAGCTCGGGCACGACGTTGGCGATCGCGTCGGGGCGTGCGCTGCATCTGCAGGGCGGGAACGCGAACTTTCATCTGAATACGAACCAGACGGTGAGTGGGCCGGGTTCTATTCTGTTTGAGGGGGCGGACAGCAACAACTTCGTGGGCATGCAGTTCACCGGGCAAGCGGTGACGCTGGACGGATTGACGATAGGCGGCACGCGCGGCGGCACGGTGGGCAGCACGTTTGCGACGCTCAACAACAAGAGTGTGATCGAGGCGGCCACCGCGGGGCAGACGATTACGGTCGCGGGTTCGACCGTGACTAACACCGGTACGCTCTCTGCGCAAAACGGCGGCGCGCTGACGACAGGCTCGGGATTCACTTCAAACGCCGGGACAATCAACGTTGGTTCTGGTTCGAACTGGAGCACGACCAACACTTCCATCACGAACACCGGCACGTTACAAGTCGGCGGCACGATCAACGTCGGAACCGGCACGCTGACCAACAGCGGCGGCGGCAACTTTCAGCCCGGCGCATCGCCTGGACTTGCGACAGTCACCGGCAACCTCGTGCTCGACACCGGCAGCAGCACTCAAATCGAAATCAGCGGGTATTCGCGCGGAGCCAACCCCGGCTACGACGCGATCAACGTCAGCGGCAATGTCACGATCAATTCCGGGGCGCAGTTCAACTTGTTGCACGTTGGCGGATTCGCCGCGAACGTCGGCGACACGTTCCAGGTCATCTCGGCCGGCGGTACGTTGTCGGTACCAAGCGGAATCGGCTCCGTCGTCATCAATCCGCCGAGCGGCGCGGAGCCGTATGCGGCAAGCAATCAGGGCACGAGTTTCTACCTTCAGCGCGGCACGACGTTTACCGGCACCGTTAATGTCTGGAACACCGATGCGAGCGGCAATTGGGGGACTGGTACGAACTGGTCACTGGGCACCGCTCCCGTGGCAGGGCAGATCGTACTCATCGATCGCGGTGCCGCCAATCCCACGGTAACGGTCAATTCCGCGGCGCAGGCGGCCGGGCAGTTGCAGAACGCCGAGACTCTGACCATTGCCAGTAGCGGCGCGCTGACGCTTGATGGCGCTTCGACCAGCAGCGGCACGATAAACATTACCGGCGGCACGCTCACAGCAAATAACTCGCTAAGCGCGAGCACGCTCAACTTGTCGAGCGGCACGCTGAACGGCACTGGGGCCATCGGGGTCAACAGCGCTTTCAGCTGGTCCGGTGGAACGATCGGTGGCGCCGGCGTTCTGACGACGGGTCCTACTAGCACTTCGACCGTTTCGTCTACGGCAACCAAGACGCTGTCCGGGCGGACCTGGGACAATTTTGGAACGGTGAACTGGAATGGCGGCAAGATTTCGCTTTCAGATGCTACGGCTACGATTAACAACAAGTCGGGCGCGACGTGGAACGATCTCACCGCCGGGGCGGGCGACGATCTTTTCGGGGCAGGCACGTTTAACAACGATGCTGGCGCTACGATCAACGCCAATGCGCCCGGGCTCTCGAACAGTATTTCCGCAGCGGTGGTCAACTATAACGGCACTGTTAACGTGTTGCAGGGCAATCTTGACTGGGATTACGGATCAGTCATCAACGTTGGGGGGACCATCAATTTTTCGAATGGCACCGGAATGTTTGGTGGCAACGCGCTGGGTACGCCAACGGTCAACTTTAATACTGGGGCGAACCTTACCGTTGTTTCAGGAACCGCGCAGATTCAGAACACTGCTGCACAGATCACCAACATCAACGGCAATCTCACGCTGCCGTCTGGTCTAACGCTCAACCAGACTGGGCAGACGCTGACAGTGAATGGTTCGCTCACCGCCGCAAGCGGCTCGACGTACAACCTTTCCGGTGGGACGCTGACGGCAAATGGGCCACTCATTCTGAATGCGTTCAATTTTTCATCCGGCACGCTGAATGGCACGGGGACGGTCACGTTGAATGGTGCTGGAACGTGGAGTGGCGGCACATTTGCGGGCAATCTCAATGTAACTGCGGCGAATACTTTAAACATTAACGGCGGCACCAAGACGATCACCGGCGGCACGCTGACCAATAGCGGCACCATCAACTGGAGCGCCGGCGACATCGAAATTGCGGGCAACGCGACGATCGCGAATAACGCGAGCTTCGTGATTAATGGTGCGGTTACCGCGGGTAGCGTAGTTTGCTGCGCCAACGCAACATTGACGATCAACAATGGCGCAACGGGGACGCTGACGGTGGCGGCGGGCAGTGGCGCGACGGCGGTGCTGGGCAGCGCGCAGGGATTCGGCGGTGTGTTTTCGGGGCTGGTGGCTTTGAACAACACCGGTCTGGTGGACGTTCAAACGGGCACGCTGCGAATCAATGCGGCGGGCGTGAACGGGACCGGCACGGGATCGAGCGGGAGCACGTATAACGTGGCGTCGGGTGCGACGCTAGACATTCAGGGCGGCACGACGACGCTGGCGGCGGGATCAAACCTGACCGGGGCGGGCACACTGGTGGTGAGTTCAGGCAGCCAGGGCAGCGGAACTTTGAACGTGAATGGCGCGGACACCATGACCGGTGCGATCGCGGTCACGGGCGGTACGCTGACGATGCAAGCGACGAACAGCGTGACTGCATCGTCGGTCAGCGTCACCGCGGGTGCGCTGACGATGAACAATACTGCCAGTACCAATGCGCTGACTCTCTCGGGTGGTACATTGAGCGGCACCGGGTCATTGGCGTTGCTGGGTGGTGGAACTTCGAACTGGAGCGGTGGAACATTCAATGGGACAGGGTCGTTGACTGTGCAGTCGGGGGCAACGTTAAATGCCAGTTCAACAGGCACATTATCGACGTCACGGGCAGTGTCCAATTCAGGAACCATCAGCGTCAACGGCGGAACACTGCAACTGAGTTTGTTTCCCACCAACGCCGGCACGATCAACATCGCCAGCGGCGCGACGCTGTCCACCAATGGAAACGCGCTCGCGAATGCGACAACCGGAATCATCACGGGCAACGGCACCCTGAATCTCGGCGGCGCGGGCCACTTGCTGACGAACAGCGGCACGCTGCAACCGGGCAACTCACCCGGCACGCTCACGATCAATGGCGACGTGACGATGACTTCGTCATCGGTCACCAACATCGAGATCCAGCCGCCGGGGATTGTCGCAGGCACCGATTACGACCTGATCACTGTTACAGGTGCGGCAAACCTCAACGGCACCCTCAACGTCACGCACCTTGGCGGGTTTACGCCGAGCGCGGGCAACTCGTTCCAGATCATGACCTATGCGTCGCGCACCGGCGACTTCACAAATAAAAATTTCCCGGTGGGATTCGGTTACGCGACAACCGCGAATGCGACCAACTACACGCTGAGCCTCGGTGGCGCGGTGACAAACACTTGGCAGGCGTTGACGGGAAACTGGGAAACGGGATCGAACTGGAGTCTAGGGCACGCGCCGCTAGCAAGCGAGGACGTGGTCATTCCCGACGTCGGTGTGGCAGGGGTAAGCAACACCATCACGGTGTCGACGGCATCGCAGATTGCGAAGAGCATTACTAACGCGGAAATCCTGGATATCAGCACCAGCGCTGGCGGTCTTACGTTCACGCAATCGTCTTCCAGCACCGGCACGGTTCGTATTTCCGGCGGCACGCTGACTGCGAATGCCGCACTTACGACCAATACACTCGACATGAGCAGCGGGTTGGTGAACGGAACGGGCAGCCTCGCAGTCACCAATTCATTCACGCAGACCGGCGGCACGATCAACATCGGCGGCGCCGCGGCGATCACGCAGGCGGTCGGCGCTATTTCGCTCGGCGCGATCACGGCGAACGCGATCACCGCGCGCGCCGCGAGCAGTGTGACCGTAGGGGGAGCGCTCAATTCGAGCGGCGGTAAGTTGTTGCTGAGCGCGGGGGACGCGACCGCTGGCACGCCGGATGCCGCCGCGGCGTTGACTCAAAACGCGGCAATCGCGTCGGGTGGCGGTGACATCACGCTCCAGAACACAGGATCGCGGTGGAATTACGCAGAACGCCGCCACCAATGCAGGCACCGGCACGCTGCGGCTGGTATCAAGCGGCGGCGGGCGATCAGCGGAAGTCTGGGCTACGAGTATTACGGCGGGTGCGGTGGGGTGAGCGCCGGCGGTAAGTGTCGATCGCCAGCGTCGCAACATTTATCACTGCCGGAAGGACCACCGCTCGGGCGCAAGTGACCGGTGCGGGCAGACTTCGGGCTGCTAACAGTCGCCTCGGTAAGCGCAGGCGATGGGTTCACGGGGCTGGATCGGCAATTTCGACCAACAACGGCAACGCAACGGTGGTCGCGGACAACGGTACACTGACGCTCGCCAACACGCCGGCTACCGTGGACTTGAATGCGCGGGTACGGGCGCCGTCAGTTTCCAGTTGTTTATCAACGGTGGTCTGCTGACGGTCGCGGGCAACGTGGTCGGGGGCGCGGTCGGCTACGCCGGCAGCGACATTGCACTCACGGGTTGACCACCGCCAGCGTATCCGTCAATCTTGCCGCGAGCGGGGGCTCACGGCCGATTTTCATTGGCGCGGGTGGCAATGCCGGCGGTACTGCGGTCGGCATTTCGAATGCCGAGCTCGCCACGATCACGACGCCGACTATCAATTTCGGCCACAGCGCGTATACCAGTGCGATTTCGACCGACGGTAACGTAGTCGCTGCCTGCCGCATTCAGCATCGTAACCCAGGGCGCGAACATAACACTCAACAACGACGTAACCGCGACTGGCAGCATCAGTCTCAACTCGACGGCGCTCAGCAATGCGACGGGCGGGGTCATTTCGGGAACCGGGCAACTGACCGCCGGCACCAGTTCCGGAATGCTTGCGAGGTCGGGCGCCGGCATCACCCTGACGAACCCGCTCAACGCATTTTCCGTAATCAATGCGTCGAACCCGGTTCCAGGCGCCACCGGAAACATCGATATCCAGAACAACCGCGCTGTGCAGCTCATTCAAGCGGTCAATGCGGCGCCGGGTGGCACGATCAGCATCATCAACAACACCGGCGACATGCTGGTGTCCGGCTCACCGCTGGTCAGCACGGCGGGCGGCGGTGCGGCGAACATCACGCTGCAAACGGCAGGTTTGCTGACCATTTCGACGCAGCCGGTGACGGCCGGCGGAACCGGCGTGGTGAACCTGACGGGGACCGGCATCACAAATAGCAACACGATTACTGGTCCGGGTGGCGTGAATATCAACGCCGGCACCGGGGCGTTCACAAATTCATCGGGCGCGACCATTCAGGGCATCGTCACCAACAGCGGAACCGGCGCGCCGATCGCGATCATTGCCGATAGTGTCAATCTTCAGACCGGCGGCGCACTTGGCAACAGCCAGATAATTGCCGGAAGCGGTACGGTGTCGCTGCAACCATTAACCGCTCTCGCGCAATATCAATATCGAGACTGGCAATACAGCGGGTGTCGTTCAGTCTGACGCCGACCAGCTTGCGACAGTCTCGGGAACGGGCGCATTGAAGGTTCAGGGGTCGAGCGACATTACGTTCGTCGACCCGGTCGCGTTGTCGGTGGCCGGTGAAGGCATCACCGCCGTGGCGGGCCGATCGATATTCGTCAACAACAACATCACCACGACCAACGGTGCTGTTTCATTGATCGCGAATGCACCGGTCGCCGACGGCACGGTCGATGCGGGCCGCGGCGCCGGCGCCGCTGCCATCACCATGCTAAGCGGCAAGACCATCAATGCCGGCAGTGGTGACATCGTCGTTACAGTAAAAGACGGTGCCGGACTGACCGACAACACTAGCGGCACCATCACGCTCGCGAATCTGACGACCACGGGGAACGTGCTCGTCAAGAACGATGGCGCGACCGCTGGCTCGAGCATCCTGCATCAGGCGGCGAACACGGTAACCGCCTCGTCGGTTGCATTCGATATCAGTAACGCAGCGAACACCAGCGGCACCATCGGTGCCAGCTTTCCGCGCATGAACGTCGTGGCGGGCAATATCGAGGCACGTTCGCAGGGCGGCGACATCTGGATATCGAATAACGGTAATACGACCATAGGCGGCGCGGCACTCGGCGGCTTGACCGGGATTTCGGTGACAGGCGGTGGCGGAAATATCACGTTTCTTGGCGCGGGTGACATTACCGTAGCCGAGAACATCACCAACTCCGGCAATACCGATCACAGCCAGTATTAGCATTCAGTCCACGGGTGGCGAATAAGACCCTCACGCTGAATCCCGGCGTTAGCGTCAGTGTCCCGAATGTAGCGGGCGGCAGCATTAGTTACGTCGCCGATAACATGGTGCTTGATCCGACCAGCAGCACTTTCGTTGCGAACCCGGTTCGCACCATCAGCATTGGCCCGACCTACGGCCGACCGCAACTATCGAAGCTGGGGACTGGCACTCCGACCGCAGGCCGTGTTGTATCTGTCCGCAAAGCGCGACTGGCACACGTTGAGCGCGGCAGACTACATCGCTATTGGAGCTCTGGCTATACCGGTAATATTTCGACGATAGGCAACATTAATGTACCGACGCAAACGCGCTCGCGTTTTGCGCAGTGCGGGCGGCAATTTCACCTCCGCAATGACATTACGGCGCTGCGGCTGTCGTCGCACGACCGACGCTGGGTGGCGCAATTACCGGCGCGATCAATTTCACCGGAAAGTTCACGGGTTCCAGCCTGTTCCTCAGGCGAACACCGGCGTGATCGCAAATAACCCGGCGAACACAACTGCGCAGGTCAGCTTGTTCAACCAGCAAAGCGGCGACATCACGTTCGCCAACAACAGCAATCTGCAAGTGGTCAACCATGCAGCAAAACGCGCCGGGCGGCAACGTCACCATCACCAACAACACGGGAACGCTGCTTTTTTCGGGCGGGAGCTGCCACGGTGAACGGCGGTGTGCTGACCGCCACCACGCCGGGCCTGATGACAATTCAATGAGGCGATTCCTGTCAATGGCGGTAGCGCGTCTTTCAACGGCAACGGGCATGTTCAATTCCAGTCGACAATCACCGCGGCGGGCGGCGTCACGCTCAACGCCGGCACTGGCACGTTTACCAACTCTTCGGCACCGGGGTCCTACAAAGGCATCGTCACCAACAGCGGAAGCGCGAACCCGGTGACGATAATCGCCGACGACGTGGACTTGCAGACTGGCGGCACTGCCGGCAACAGCCAGATCATAGGCGGCACCGGCGCTCGTGACGATCGAGCCGATTCACGCTTGCGCGCAACATCAGCATTGCGACGTCACCCACGGCGGAACGCTGGGTTTGACGCCGACGGAAATCGCGACGATCCAGTCGGCGGGCACGCTGCAAATCGGCCGCAGCGACGGCACCGGCACGCTCTCGCTGGGCACGTATGCCGGCGTGCTGGGCGATGTGACGAATCCCATCAACGCCGGAACACTGTCGCTCGCGGCGGGCAGCGTCGCGCTCAACAGCGGCGGAATAGCGATTCCAGGCAACGTATCGCTGCAGGCGCTGGCGAGCGGCGGGCAGATCACGCAAAACGCCGGGGGTTCGATTGCGGCTTCGTCGCTTACCGCGAGCAGTAATGCGGGCATCAGCCTGCCGGGTGCGAATCAGGTGGCGAGCTTCACCGCGACCAATAGTGCGAGCGGGGCGATTTCGCTGACCGACACCACGCCCACGCTCACGCTGAGCGGCATCTCGCAGGCGGCGGGTGGCGCGATCACTATCAACAATACCGGAACTCTGGTCAATGCCGGGACGATCGCGCTCGCGGGTGGCAGCACCTTCTCCACCAGCAATCACGCGATGACCAACTCCGGCACGGCGTCATTATCCGGCGTTGGCACGATAGTCGTGGGCGCAGGCAATACGCTTACGAATCAGGGCACGATCGCCGCGGGCAATTCGCCGGGAACGCTGAACATTACCGGTGACCTGGTATTGACGCCGGGCAGCGTGACCAACGTCGAACTCGCCGGTACCGGCGCAGGACAGTTCGACGTGATCAACGTGAGCGGTGCTGCAACGCTCGACGGCACGCTGAATGTTGCGCATTTCGGCGGCTTCACGCCGGTGGCGGGCAACACTTTCCAGATCATGAACTATGCGTCGCGCACCGGCGATTTCGCGACCAAAAACTTCCCCGTGGGATTTGGCTATACAACATTCGTGAATGCAGCCAATTACATTCTGTCCGCCGACGGCGTGACCAATACGTTTACCGGCCTCGGTGTGGTGAACAATCTGTGGGACGACCCCAACAACTGGAGCCTGACCCACGTTCCGACGACGGGCGAATTTGCGCTGATACCGAACCTCGCACCGGTCACCACCGTCAACGTGACAGGCGGACAGCAAGCCTTCCGCGTGGCGAGCGACGAGAATCTGCAGGTCAACGGCGGCACGTTGACACTTGGCACGGGTGCGTCTTCGGTGACGGCGCAACTCGGTGTATCCGGCGGCGCATTGAGCCTCGGGGGCGCGATGACGGCGAACGCGCTGAATCTCTCCGCCGGCACGATCAGCGGCACCGGCAGTCTCGCCGTCACTAATTCATACACGCAGACCGGCGGCACGATCAATCTCACCGGCCGGCTTCGGCGGTTTCGATCACGCAGGCGGCGGGCAACTTGACGCTGGGCGCGATCAGCGCGAACACGATCACGGCGCGCGCGCCGGCTGGAACTATCGGGCAGAGCGGCGCGCTCATGGCATCCGGACTGGAGATAATTTCCAGCGGCAATGTGTCGCTCACCCAGCGGGGCGAACAACGTCGCGACGCTGGCCGCTAGTGTGACCGGCGCCGGCAGCACGATTCAGCTACTTCGACGCGGACAACGTCACGATCGGCACCGTCGGCGGCGACCAGCGGCATTACGACCATAAACGGCAACGCTCAGGTGCGGGCGGTCAGTGGCGATCTCACGGTCAGCAACAACATCTCGTTCGGGACTGCCCAACTGTTGCTCGAAACCAGGAAAGCCGGGGGCATACTCACGATAGGCCCGGGCGTTGCGGTCAGCGGCAGTTCGAGCGTCGTCTACAACGCCGACGACCTCGTCATCGATCCGTCGAGCACGACCACGCTCACCGGTGCCGGGACCATCACAGCTCTTCCCGAATACCGGAACGCGCAACATCAGCCTCGGCGCCGGCACGACGGCCGGGACGATGGGCGTGTCGCAGGCCGAGATTGCAGACGATGACTGCCACGACCATCTCGCTCGGCTCCACCAGCCACCGACGGGAAATATCGCGACCGACGGCAACGTCAATCTGCCCGGCAAGGGGTTGAACTTCACGTTGCGCGGGCGGCAACGTCACCATCAACAACGCCTTCACGGCGGGCTCGCTGGGGATACACAACGACTTCAATTCGCCGACTACGTCCACGGGGTCGACCAGCGGCAGCCGGGCAATTGACGATACCGAGCTCCTGGGGCCTTCACGAACAATGGCATCTCGTTCACGAACCCGGCGAACAACGTTACCCTGTTCGAAGCGAGTCAATCACCTGACCGGCGACGTAACGCTCCAGAGCAGCGTCGCCACGGGCCTCGGCGTTCGCATACGCAATGACGCGCCAGGCGGCGCGATATCCGTCGTCAATAATTCGGGCAACGTCGGCACATCGGGTGCGCGGCGCCATATTCGGCGTGACGACGACGGGTCCAGGCGCGTCGAACATCACGCTGCAGGCGTCGGGCTTGCTCCAGATCAACGACACCATGCCGGTTACCGCCGGCGGCGCAGGGGCGGTGAGCCTGACTGGAGAACGCCATTACCAACAACAGCACGGTCACCGGCCCCGGCGGCGTCAGCATCAACGCCGGCACCGGGACGTTCACCAATTCATCCGGCCCGACCATTCAGGGCATTGTCACCAACAGCGGGACCAGCGCGCCGATCGCGATCACCGCGGACACGATCGAATCTGCAGGCGGGTGCGCGGTCGCGGCAACAGCCAGATCAATGGCGGCAGCGGCACGGTGACGCTGCGCCCGTCCACGCTCTCGCGCAATATCAATATCGAATCCGGCAGCACGGCCGGTGTGCTGAGTCTCACCCCGACGGAACTTGCGACGGTTACGACCACCGGCACGCTCGAAATCGGTCGCAGCGACGGCACCGGCACACTGACGGTTAGCACGCCGATCGTGGCCGCAAATGTGAATGCTGGAACGTTGCGACTGTTCGACAAGGATATAGCCTTCAATGCCGGCGTTGCGGTCAACGGCAATCTGGTATTGGGTGCGACAAATAACATCGTTGTGCAGGACGCCACGGTTGATGCCGGTGGCGCCATGGATGTTATCGCTGGGAACAATCTCAGCGTGACGGCGGTCAACGTGGCGACGGCGCTGCAGTCGACTGGCGCCCAGACGATTAATGCCAATGGCATTACGATTCAGGGTGCGGCGTCTGGGCAAGACCTTACGGCGCAACTTTGGAGTCAAAGCTCGCAGGACATCACAGTCGGCGCTGGTGGCATAAGCTTGATTGGTGGCAGTGGTGTCAGTGGAAACTATTCGATTCTTGGCGCCGGCGTGAACCAGACGATTACCATTAATAATGGCGGGATCTTTAGCATTACGGGAAGCGACAACGGCGCTTTTAACTATGCGGAGGTGTTAAGCGGCGGCGCGCAATCGATCACGTTTACCGCCGGTGGCGCGCTGAACCTGAAGGGCGGAGCCGGTGCCGGCGGCGACAATTCGGCTGGGCTCGGAAATGCCGGGACCTTAACGCAAGCGCCGCAAACAATTACGTTTAATGCAGGGTGGTGCCATTAATCTGACCGGGGGGACCGTCGGGACCAATAACTACGCGACGATTCTAGTATATGGAGATCAAACGATTAGCGGTAATCCCGACATAACGCTCAAGGCGGGAGCGAGCGGTGGCGCGCCGGGTGGATTTGGCAACGCAGCGGATATCTCCATTAATGGTATTGGAACCGAGAAACAAATCATTACCGCACATGATTTGAAGCTGCAGGGCGGTAGTGCGGGTATCGGGAATCTCGCAGTGATCGGAACCTATGTTACAGGGCAATCGCAATCTATTACTGCCACCGGCGTCGTGGATATTGTTGGCGGCGCCGGAATCGATGCCGGCGCTGCGATTGGAAATCCCAAGGTACCGTGGGGACCCTATGGCGACGTCAATCTGATATTGAATGCGACCGGGTCCGTGACGCTCACGGCGGGGACCGGGGCGGTCGGCACCGATGGCATTGGTGGAATAGCTTTGATTGGCGCAATCGGCGGATTTAATGCTGACGTCACGATCAACGGCCAATCCGGCATTGCGCTGGTCAAGGGTAGCGCGAGCAACAACGCCATGATCGGTTCCGACACCGGTGGCGGTACGTTGGTTGTCAGGTCGGGTCTCGGCGGTGCGGGTGGCATCGCGCTCAACGACGGACTCGTCAAAACTACGGGCACGGTGGCGCTGACCGCAAGCGGCAGCGGCGCGATCTCGCAATCCACGACCGGTATTGTCAGCGCATCCACGTTGACGACGAATTCAAGCGCCGGCACAACGCTGGGCGGTGCGAATACCGTGTCGAGCTTCAACGCAACCAACACGGCGAGCGGCAACATCGTGCTCACCGACACGGCGACGACGCTGACGGTATCGGGCATCAGTCAATCAGGTGGCGGGAACGTGTCGGTGACTAACACTGGCGCGATAACGAGCACGGGTGCGATCACGGCCAATGGCGTGGGTCAGGTTGCTGTGACTGCAACGGGAACGACGGGCGACATCACGTTGAACGGCGGGACGAACACGGCCGGCGGCACGATCACCATGAGCGCAGATCGCGACCTCACGATCAACAGCGGCGGTGACATTACAACGCCGGGCAGCGTGGGCCTGAACGCGGGGCTGGGCGGGGCGGGCACGATCAGTGAAGCGGGTACGGGCAAGGTACTTAATTCGGCGCTTCTGGGCACCTTTTCGAGGGGCGGCACGACGCTCAATGGTGCGAACACGGTCGGCGCATTTTTCGCGACGAACCAGACGAGCGGCGGAATCACGCTCAACAACACCGGGGCGCTTACGCTCTACGGGATTGCACAAAGCGCAAGCGGCGCGGTCAGCATCACCAACACAGGCTCGATAGCCACGGGCGGGACGCTGACGAGCAGCGGCAGCATGTCGCTGACGGCAAACGGCGGTGGCGATATCGTTTTCGATGCCGGAAGCATCACGGCCAGCGCTGCGTCGCTCAGTGCGTCTGGGAGTATCGTCAACAATATCGGTGGCGGCACGCAAATCGACACCAGCGCCGTGGGCGGCGTAATCAACATGACCGGCGGTACTATCGGTGCGACAGGCGCGGCACGCCTCGGAATCAATCGCGGCACAGGCGCATTCCATGCCACCGCGACCAACGGTGACATCTATCTCAATCAGACCGCCGGCGATTTGAACGGGAATTTCACGGTTACTTCCAGCGGGCACGACGCCGAACTGGCGACGACCAACGGCAATATCATCGCCAGCGCGTCGTATTCGATGTCGGGCGTGGCAAATATCCGATTTGTCGCGAATGGCACCACGGGCGATATCATTTCCTCCGCTCCGCTCACGCTGTCGGCCAACTCTTTGACGTTATCGGGTACCGGAAGCGCGCAGTTCACGACCTCGACGGCGACGTTCAACACGCCGGTCACTGCGACGATGCCGGTGAACATCAGCGGCGCGACGGTCAACTTCAACGGCGCCACATCGTCATCGCTGAGTACGTTGAATCTTTCGAGCGGCACGCTCAGTGGCTCGGGTACGGTTTCCGTCAGCGGCGCGTCGTCCTGGACCGGCGGAACGATGAGTGGTATCGGTTCGACGACGATTGCATTTGGCGCGACATTGAACGTCAGTTCTGCCGGAACCTTGACCGCCACCCGCAACTTTTCCAACGCCGGCACCGTCAATGTCAATGGCGGCACGCTGCAACTTTCGAGTTTTCCGACCAACGCTGGCACGCTTGATATCGCGGCAGGGGCGACGCTTTCGACCAACAATAACCCGCTGACTAATGCTGCGACAGGCATCATTACAGGCAACGGCACACTAGATCTCGGCGGCACGGGTCACCTGCTGACGAGCAGCGGCACGCTGCAACCGGGCAACTCACCCGGCACGCTCACGATCAATGGCGACGTGACGATGACTTCGTCGTCGGTCACCAACGTCGAGATCCAGCCGCCGGGGGTAACGGCCGGAACCGATTACGATCTGATTACCGTAACGGGTGCGGCGAACCTCAACGGCACGCTCAACGTCACGCATCTGAACGGATTCACGCCGAGTGCAGGCAACACGTTCCGGATCATGACTTACGCCTCGAGCACCGGTGATTTCGTGACTAAGAATTTCCCGGCCGGATTCGGCTACCTCGGAACCGCGAACGCGGCCAATTACACATTGAGTCTCGGCGGAGTGGTCAACACGTGGCAGGCGCTGACGGGAAGCTGGGAGACCGCATCGAACTGGAGCCTTGGGCACGTGCCGCTTGCGAGCGAGGATGTGGTCATCCCCGATGTCGGCGTGACAGGCGTGAGCGACATCATCACGGTGTCGACCGTCAGGCAGGCTGCGAAGAGCATTTCGAATGCGGAAATCCTGAACGTCAGCGCGGGCGATCTGACCTTCACACAGCAGTCTGCCAGCAGCGGCACCGTTCGCGTTTCCGGCGGCACGCTGGTCGCGAATGCAGCGCTTTCCACCCATACGCTCGACCTGAGCAGCGGGCAGCTGACCGGCATCGGCAATTTGACAGTCACCAACGCCTTCACGCAGGCGAGTGGCACGATCAACACGACCGGCAATCTGTCGATTACGCAGGCGAGCGGCAACCTCAATATCGCTAACATGATTAGCGCGGCGAATATGACGCTCGCCGCCACCGCGGGCAGTATCAATGTTCAGGATACGACGGTTGCCGCGAATGGCACGATGAATGTGGCCGCCTCGAATAATTTGAACGTGATTTCCAACACGGCTCCTGCCGAGTTAATCTCGACGGGTATGCAAACGATCAATGTGAACGGCATCACGGCGCAGGGCGCATCGTCGGGAGTGGGTCTATACGCGCTGATTGAAGGCGGCGCCGGACAGGACATCACGGTCGGCGCCAGCGGCATTAACCTGACCGGCGGAAGCGGCGGGAACACCAACCGGGCGTTGATTCAGCAACTCGGGGTCGGTTCCAGCCAGACCATTACGGTCAACAACGGCGGAAGCGTAAACCTTACCGGCGGCGATGGAATTTTCAATTACGCGATTATTGGAAGCGACGGGCCGGTGCAAACCATTACGTTTACCGCCGGCGGCTCCCTGAATCTGACCGGTGGAGCTGGCGCTGGCGGCGATAACGGCGCCAACTTAGCGAATGGAGGTTCTACGCCGGGGCTGCAAACAATTGCATTCAATGCTGGCGGTGCGATTAATCTGACAGGCGGAACAGTCGGCAATGGAAACTCTGCATCCATTTATTCGAATACCAGCCAGACGATCAGCGGCAATCCCGATATCAAGCTCACCGGGGGGGCGAGCGGCGGGGCGGCTCTGTCCGGCAATTCCGTCGATATTACCGTCGGCGGCGCTGTTGGCAATGAACAACAAAATATAAGCGCGCGCAATTTGACGCTGCAAGGCGGGAGCAGCGGCATCGACAACTACGCGTCCATCGATCAAATGGGCGCCTCCGCGAATCAGACTATCACCGTCAATGGCGGAACTTTCAGCCTGACCGGTGGAGGCGGTACGGGTGGATTCGCGCGGGCCGCGAATTTTGGACTGGCACAAGACATCTCGGTCACGGGAGGCGGCGGGCTCAGCCTACAGGGCGGGAATGGCATCGGGGGTAGCAATTCCGCGTTCATCGGTACTGCGGACTCGGGCGCAGGAACACCCAGTCAGGCTGTTCACTTTCCGAACGGCGGCACGCTTCAACTTAAAGGCGGAGCGAACGGCCCGAACAATTACTCTGCCATATTTACGCTCGCCGGAAATCAGTCTATTACAGGGTCGGCGGATCTTACCGTGACCGGGGGATCGAGCGGCGGTGGGCCGACGACGTCGAGCGGCGCGGGCATCAGTCTCGAGGGGCTATCAGGTACGGATAGCCAGTCCATTACGGTTCGCAATCTTACGCTGCAAGGTGGATCCGGCGGAAACACAAACTCTGCGACGATAAGCACGTTCACCAGCGGTCAGACCGCGAACATCACCGCGACGGGAACGGTCTCGCTGTCCGGTGGATCCGGGCTCGACTCATACGCGGGTATCGGGAGCAATCTGGCGGATGTGAATTTGACTCTCAATGCAGGCGGCGCGATCACGCTGAGCGGTGGAAGCGGTGGCACGGTGAGCGTGGGCTCGATAGCGGGAATCGGCGCCGTCAGTGGGTTCAATGCCAACGTGACGATCAACGGCCAGTCCGGGATCGCCCTCCACAAAGGCGCGGGCGCCAACGCAAACGCGGTGATCGGCTCGGACACCGGCGGCGGCACGCTGGTAATTAGATCCGGTATAAGCGGCAACGGTGATGTCGCGCTCAACGACGGCATCGTCAAAACGACCGGTACGGCGGCGCTGACCGCGAGTGGCAGCGGAGCGGTTACGCAGTCCGTGGCTACCCCGAGTGTGATTGCATCCGGCGGCATTTCACTTGGCGGTGCCAGCATCGGCACGGCGCTAAACCCGATCGTATTCGATGCAGGCGGCAATCCGTTAAGCGCTACGGCATCGACGGGCGGGATTTACCTCAATCAGCCGGCCGGCAATCTGCTGACGAGCAATTTCGTATTGAGTTCCGCCGGGACGGGCCAGACTATTTCCCTCGCAACCACCAATGGTTCCATCACGGTTGATTCGACCGCTGGCTTCAACGCGAACACCGGCAACGATGTCTTCAGCTTCACGACTGCCGGAACGGCGCAGGACATCGCGTTTGGGAGCGGCCTCAGCCTGACCGCGGCGGGACTCAATCTGGCAGGCACCGGCAATGCAACGTTCAACGCGGGGACGGTGACGCTCAATACGCCGGTCACGTCGACGATGCCGGTGAACATCGGCGGCGCAACGGTTAACTTCAACAACGGCGGGACGCTCGCGGCAGTAAACAATGCCGGCGCGCTGAATATCGGCGGGGGCACGCTGAGTCTCGGCAACGGCGGCGCGTATACCGGCGCATTCGGAGTCTCCAGCGGCGCCACGCTACAGTTCAGCGGCGGCACGCACGATGTCAATGCAGGAGCGACCTTCGGCGGATCAGGTACGGTGGCGGTGATCGGCGCCGGCACGTGGCTGAACGTTAACACGGGAATCACGATCAATAATCCGTTCGTCCTGGCAGGCGATACGTTTAGCACGCTCGGTGGAACCGGGAATGTGACGCTTGCGAATACGTTTGACTGGAGAAATGGCGCCGACATCCGGGGGACGGGGACGCTGACGACCAACGGGGTGACGACGATAGCGAACTCCGTCCAGGGCACCGCGGTGGAAAAGAACTGGGTAAACAACGGAACGGTGAACATGGGGGCAGACGCCGACCTGCAATTTATTCTTTCCAGCTCGACAATTACCAACGCGGCTAGCGGTGTGTTCAACCAAGGCTCGACGCTCGCCAACCCAATCGCGGTGAACAGTGGACCCGGCGGCGCGTTCGTAAACGCCGGCACGTACAACAAGACCGCGGCGGGCGCCCAGACCATCGGCACTGGCGTGGCGTTTACCAATACTGGCACGCTCAACGTTCAGACCGGCACTTTGCAAGTGAACAATTTCGTCTCGAATACGAACAGCGGCACGCTTAATATCGGCGCCGGTGCGACACTGTCGACCAACAATAATTCGTTGACCAACGCCGGCATCATCACCGGCAATGGCACGCTGAATCTCGGTGGCGCGGGGCACTTGCTGACGAACAGCGGCACGCTGCAACCGGGCAACTCACCTGGCACGCTCACGATCAATGGCGACTTGACGATGACTTCGTCATCGGTCACCAACGTCGAGATCCAGCCGCCGGGGGTGACCGCCGGAACCGATTACGATCTGATTACCGTAACGGGTGCGGCGAACCTCAATGGCACACTCAACGTCACGCATCTGAACGGATTCACGCCGAGTGCAGGCAGCACGTTCCAGATCATGAACTACGCGTTGAGCACTGGTGATTTCGTGACCAAGAATTTCCCGGCCGGATTCGGCTACCTCGGAACCGCGAATGCGGCCACCTACACACTGAGTCTCGGCGGAGTGGTAGTGCTTCCCGGCGGCGTGGCCAACACGTGGCAGGCGCTGACGGGAAGCTGGGAGACCGCATCGAACTGGAGCCTCGGGCACGTGCCGCTCGCGAGCGAGGACGTGGTTATTCCCGACGTTGGTGTGGCAGGCGTAAGCAATACCATCACGGTGTCGACCGCATCGCAGGTCGCGAAGAGCATCACTAACGCGGAGATCCTGAACGTCAGCGCGGGCGGCCTCACATTCACGCAACCGTCCGCCAGCAGCGGCACGGTCCAGGTTTCGGGGGGCACGCTGACTGCAAACGCCGCACTCACGACCCACACGCTCGACCAGAGCAGCGGGTTGCTTAACGGCACTGGCAACCTCACGGTCACCAATTCATTTACTCAGACCGGCGGCTCGATCAACGTCGGCGGTGCGGCGTCGATCACGCAGGCAGTGGGTAATCTGTCGCTCGGCGCGATCACTGCGAGTTCGATATTTGCGATTTCGTCGGGGAACTTGTCCGTCGGCGGCGCGCTCAACGCGAGCGCAGGCGGCAACTCGATCGTGCTCGCGGCAAGTGGAGATTTCGTGAATGGCGCGAGCGCGTCAGCGCTAACCGCGGGCAGCGGCGGGCGCTGGCTCGTTTACACAGCCGGCCCGGACAAGGTTGTGAAAGGCGGGCTCACGTCCGATTTCCGCCACCACGGCGCGACGTTCACGAGCTATGCGCCCGGCAGCGTGGCCGAGAGCGGCAACGGTTTTATCTACGCGTCTGCCGCCGATCTTACCGTCACGACAACGCTCACGGGCACAGCCTCGAACACGTACGGCAACGCGCCCACCGCGATCTTCAGCTACACGCTCAGCGGTTTCGCCGACAGCGAAGACAATTCAACCAACATTCGTCTCGCGGGGACTGCCGCATTCATGCCCACCATCGCCAGCACGACCAATCCGGGTAATTACACGGTCGTCTACTCGAGCGGCCTGTCGAGCGTCGCCGGCTACGGATTTGTGACGGGACCTGGGGTCGCCTACACGGTCAACTCGGCGACGGCGACGGGAACGGCGATTACGGTGTTTCAGCAGCAAGTCGGCCAAATCAACCAGGCGGCGAATACGTCGCTACCATCATCGGCGTCGTCGCTCCAGCAGGACCTCACGGCTGACGCGGTCACAAGCAGCAGCGGCACATCCAGCACGGACCAGCCCGGGCAAACGAGTTCCTCGACCGCGGGCGGCAAGGCGGTGATGCGGAAAATTCCGGTGTGCCGCTAGTAGCAGCGCGAGGGGTGTGGCCGGCAGCGGATACTCACCGCACATTGCTATCCCGCTGAAACTTCTGTAGAATCCGCGCCTCGGTCGACGCCCATCCGGCGTTTGCAGCGAGTTTTCGACCTTAGTCCTTGCCTCACCGTATCCGCATGACGGGAGGCTTTACCCATAAGGAGATTAGTTGATGCGACATTATGAAATCGTTTTTATCGTTCATCCCGACCAGAGCGAACAGGTCCCCGGGATGGTCGAGCGCTACCGCTCGACGGTGCTCGCCAAGGGCGGCAAGATCCACCGCCTCGAAGACTGGGGCCGGCGCCAGATGGCCTATCCCATCCAGAAAATGCACAAGGCGCATTACGTGCTCATGAACATCGAGTGCAACAATGAAACGCTCGAGGAACTCGAGCATGCATTCAAGTTCAACGATGCCGTGCTGCGCCACCTCACTGTCAGGATGACCGAAGCGATGATCGCGCCGTCGCCGATGATGAAAGAGGAAAAGTCGCGTTCGTTGACGCAGGGGCCGGCGGCCGCCGCGAAACCCGCAGCACCGGCGTCAGCGCCGGCGCCGGCGACGGAACCTGCCACGACGTAGGTGAAACGCAATGAGGTCGTGATCGACGGCCGCTTGCTCAAACGCGGCGCATTGCGCCATACGCCGGCCGGAATCCCCGCGTTGAATCTCGTGATCGGGCATCAATCGATCCAGACCGAGGCGGGCGGGCGGCGCGAAGCGCGATGCGAGGTGGAAGCGGTGGCAATCGGCGAGCTGGCGGTCAAACTCAGCACGCAAAAACTGAATCAGCCGTTGCAGTTCAGCGGGTTTTCTCACCCAGCACAGCGTCAAGGATCGCAGGCTGGTGTTGCATGTGGTGGGCACCGAACCGGCCGGCAGCGGCACCGAATAGAACAGGAATCAAGGAGATCAAAGATGGCAATGGGACGCGGCAGAGAGCAAGGGCAAGAACGACAAGAAGGACAAGGACAAGAAACGCGGCGCGAAGAATCTGTTCCGCCGCAAGAAGTTCTGTCGCTTCACGGTCGAAAAGATCAAGCAGATCGACTACAAGGACGTCGATCTCTTGAAGGATTTCATCAACGAAAACGGCAAGATCATTCCGGCGCGCATCACCGGCACCAAGGCGCGCTACCAGCGCCAGCTGGGCGATGCGATCATGCGCGCGCGGTTCCTGGCGCTGCTGCCGTACACCGATCTGCACTAAAGAGGACTGCCATGCAAGTCATACTGCTCGAAAAATTGGTGAATCTCGGCCAGCTCGGCGATGTCGTCAAGGTCAAGGACGGCTTTGCCCGCAATTACCTGATCCCGCACGGCAAGGCGAAGCGCGCGACACAGGCCAATCTCGCGGAATTCGAAAAGCGCCGCGCCGAGCTCGAAAAAGCGCAGGCCGACGCGCTGACCGCCGCGCAGGAACGCGCCGCCAAGCTCGACGGACTGATGGTGCAGATCACGCAGAAAGCCGGCGTCGACGGCAAGCTCTTCGGCTCGGTCACGAATTCGGATATCTCCGACGCGTTGAAGGCGCAGGGGTTCGACGTGCCGAAGGCGGCCATCCGCATGCCCGCGGGCCCGATCAAGCAGGTCGGCGACCAGCAGTTCAAGGTCGCGTTGCATACCGACGTGGTGGTCACGATCACCGTGTCCGTGCTCGGCGAGCCGGCCTGACGAGGGCGCGTTTAGCGGTTCATTCGAAACGGATTTTTGGCGGCAAAAAAGGGCTGGCGACAGCCCTTTTTTTTTAGTAAATTGCAGCGTGATGTTGCGCACGCGACAGGCCTGAGAAAAATCCCCCGAGCAAGCACCGAAAGACGCCGCCATGGCCCAGGCCGTAACCCCGATTAACCGCGATCCGCAGATCGAAGCGCTGAAGCTGCCGCCGTATTCGGTCGAGGCCGAGCAATCGGTGCTGGGCGGCCTGTTGCTCGACAACACCGCGTGGGAGAAGATCGCCGACCTGCTGACGGACGCCGATTTTTATCGCGCCGATCATCGCCAGATTTATCGCCACATATCGCTGCTTGATCGAGGACAACAAGCCGGCCGATGCGCTGACGGTCGCCGAAAGCCTGGAGCGCAGCGCCAAGCTGGAAGAGGTCGGCGGCCAGGCGTACCTCGGCTCGCTGGCGGTGAATACGCCGAGCGCCGCCAATATCCGCCGCTACGCGGAAATCGTGCGCGAGCGCGCGATCATGCGCAAGCTCGCCGAGGTCGGCACCGGCATCACCGATTCGGTGTTCAATCCGCTCGGCCGCTCGGCCAAGGATCTGCTCGACAATGCGGAGAAAGAAGTGTTCGCGATCGCCGAAGCCGGCGCGCGCGGCCGCCAGGGTTTTAGCCGAAATCCAGCCGCTGCTGACGCAGGTGGTCGAGCGCATAGACACGCTCTACAAGCGCGACAATCCGAGCGACGTCACCGGCATTGCCACCGGCTTCACCGATCTGGATCGCATGACATCGGGGCTGCAGCCGGGCGATCTGGTGATCGTGGCCGGGCGGCCGAGCATGGGCAAGACCGCACTTGCGCTCAACATCGCGGAGCATGTCGCGCTGGTGGAAAAAATGCCGGCGGCGATATTCAGCATGGAGATGAGCGGCCCGCAACTCGTCATGCGGATGCTGGGGTCGCTGGGCCGCCTCGACCAGCACAAGATGCGCACCGGTGCGCTGAACGACGACGACTGGCAGAAACTGACCACGTCCGTCGGCAGACTCAACGAAGCGCCGATCTTCATCGACGAGAGCGGCATGTTGAATCCGACCGAACTGCGCGGCCGCGCGCGCCGCCTGCACCGGCAGCAGGGCGGCCCGGGGCTGGGCCTGATCGTGGTCGATTACCTGCAGTTGATGGAAACCGGCAACAGCATGGAAAACCGCGCGACCGAAGTCGCCGAAATTTCGCGCGCGTTGAAGGCGGTCGCGAAGGAACTCAACGTGCCGGTGATGGCGTTGTCGCAGTTGAATCGCGGTCTGGAGCAGCGCCCGAACAAGCGTCCGGTGATGTCCGACCTGCGCGAATCCGGCGCCATCGAGCAGGACGCCGATCTGATCCTCTTCATTTACCGCGACGAGGTCTACAACCAGGAGTCGCCGGACAAGGGCACGGCGGAAATCATCATCGGCAAACAGCGCAACGGACCGATCGGCACCGTCAAGCTGACATTTCTCGGGCAGTACACGCGGTTCGAGAATTTCGCGGCGCCCGGCCGCTATTAGCGAGTTTCCGGCTATAGCACTTCCGCCGCATGGTCGGCGAGCCGCGAGCGCTCGCCGCGCTGCAGCGTCACGTGCCCGCTGTGCGTCCAGCCCTTGAAGCGGTCGACGACGTAGGTCAGCCCCGAACTGCCTTCCGTCAGGTACGGCGTGTCGATCTGCGAGATGTTGCCGAGCACGACGACCTTGGTGCCGGGACCGGCGCGCGTGATCAGCGTTTTCATCTGCTTGGGCGTCAGGTTTTGCGCTTCGTCGATGATCAGGTACTTGTTGAGGAAGGTGCGCCCGCGCATGAAGTTGAGCGACTTGACCTTGATGCGCGAGCGGATGAGGTCGCGCGTGGCCGCGCGCCCCCATTCGCCGGCCTCGTCGTCGGTCTTGTTCAGCACGTCGAGATTGTCTTCGAGCGCGCCCATCCACGGGATTCATTTTTTCCTCCTCGGTGCCGGGCAGGAAGCCGATGTCTTCGCCGACCGGCACGGTGACGCGCGTCATGATGATTTCGGAGTAGGTCTTGTGCTCGAGCGTTTGCATGAGGCCGGCGGCGAGCGTGAGCAGCGTCTTGCCGGTGCCGGCCTGGCCGAGCAGCGTGACGAAGTCGATGTCCGGGTTCATCAGGGCGTTGAGCGCGAAATTCTGCTCGCGGTTGCGCGCCGTGATGCCCCAGACGTTGTGCCGCTGGTGCGCGTAGTCCTTGATCGTCTGCAGGATCGCGGTCTTGCCGGTGATTTCCTTGACCTGCGCATAGAGCGGGCGCTCGGCCTCCTGGAAAACGAACTCGTTGACCATCATGCTCGTGCACAGCGGGCCGTGCAGCCGGTAGTAGGTGTGCCCGGATTGCTGCCACGACTCCACGCCTTTGCCGTGCTTGTCCCAGAAATCCGCCGGCAGTTCGCGCGTGCCGGTGTACAGAAGATCGGTGTCTTCGAGCACCTTGTCGTTGAAATAGTCCTCGGCCGCGAGCCCCAGCGCACGCGCCTTGATGCGCATGTTGATGTCTTTGCTGACGAGGATGACCTGGCGCTTGGGATGCGCCTCCTGCAGGTATTTCACCACGCCGATGATCTGGTTGTCGGCCTTGCCGCTCGCGAGCCGCGCCGGCAGCTCGCCGCTGATCGACTGGGTTTGCAGGAACAGCCGTCCCGATGCGTCGCCGCCGTTGTGCGCGCGCAGCTCGATGCCGCTTTCGATGTCGTGCTCGCTGCCGCTCACGATTTCGTCGAGAAAGCGGCTCGCCTGGCGCGCGTTGCGCGCGACTTCCGACATGCCTTTCTTGTTGCCGTCGAGTTCCTCGAGCGTGGCCATCGGAATGTAGATATCGTGTTCCTCGAAGCGGAACAGGCTGGTCGGATCGTGCATCAGCACGTTGGTGTCGAGCACGAAGAGCTTGACGCTGGCGGGTAGGCGCGTGACTGCGGAAGCGGCTTTACGCTGGGTCATTTAGAGCGTATTCGACGAATTCGAGGACTTCCTGGGCGTGGCCCGGCACCTTGACGCCGCGCCACTCGCGGCGCGAGCTGGCCGCGCGCATCGAACACGAACGTGCTGCGCTCGATGCCGCGCACCTGGCGGCCGTACATGTTTTTCATCTTGATGACGCCGAAGAGCTTGCACGCGGTTTCCTCCGCGTCGGACAGGAGCTCGAACGGGAAAGTGCATTTTGGCCTTGAAGCCCTCGTGCGACTTCAGGCTGTCGCGCGACACGCCGAAGATCGCGCATTTCAGCTTCTGGAACTGCGGATAGAGGTCGCGGAAATTCTGGCCCTCGGTGGTGCAGCCCGGCGTGTTGTCCTTGGGGTAGAAGTAGAGGACGACCGGGTGGCCGCGCTGCGCGGATAACGTGAAAGTCGTGTTGCTGGTGGCGGGAAGTTCGAAATCGGCAAACGGAAGCTTGGCCATGGACGCTGATAAAGATGAGACTGAGGGTGATTGTCGGGTAAATATCGCGGCTAGGCAAGTGCGCCCGCGCCGACTGTCATCATAATTTTGTAACGCCGGGAAGCAACCTCGCGGAACAGTCCCATCGGCGCCGCCGCGTGTCGCGGATCGCGCGCTTGCTCATGCCGCTGCATGAGCGAGAAATTCCTCGCCTTGCACCGCCAGCGTGCCGGAGCGGCCGGGCACTTCCGCGACGGTTACGACGTGACGCGGCAGCGACCGGACGTCCAGCGACGCGAAATAGTCCCCGAGCGAAACCAGTTCATGCCCGGCGGCGCGCCAGCCTGCAATGAGACGCTCGAACACGGGCAGAAGCTTCATGCCTTCGAGTTCGGCGTGCAGCGTATAGACGTGGCCGGTCGGCAGGGGATCGCTGCTCAAGTGCAAGCAGGTGATCCGCCACATTGTCGGGCGTCAGGCCGTCGACGCCGATCAGTTCGTCGAGCGTCGGCAGCGTCGTCGGCAGTTGCGGGCACGCGATGATTTCCGCGCGGTAAATGGGAATGAACGGCTGGCTGCCGCGCGTGTCGGAGCAGTAATCGAAGCCCAGTTGCTGCGTGAGACGGTAAGCGTGGCGGTTCATCTGCCAGCCCGCCGCGCCGTGCACGTGCGCGCGCTCGCCGAAAATGTCCGCATAGCGGTCGCAGGCGAGTTGCATTTCGCGCGCGGTCCAGCGCGCGTCCGCCGCCGCGACATTGTCCTGCCATTTGACGTGGTCCCACGTGTGGATGCCGGTGTCGAAGCCGGCGTCGCGCACGTTGCGCAGAATATCGGCGCAGCGCCGGCCGATATCGGAGCCGGGCAGCGCCGTGCCGTAGAGCAGCGTCACGATGCCGTAATGCTCGAGCACGGACGTGCGCGAGACCTTTTTCATGAAGCCGGGCCGAAATATGCGCTTGATCGCGCGGCCGGTGTGATCGGGACCGAGGCTGAACAGGAAAGTCGCGCCCGCCGCGTATTTCTTCAGCAATTCGACGAGCCGCGGCACGCCGACGCGCGTGCCGCGATAGGTGTCGACGTCGATTTTGAGAGCGAATTTCATTAAGCGGTGATGAGTGAATGAGTGATCGAGTGACGGGCGAAATCGTAACGCACGCGAGCTCTAGGCTTGTAATCGCCATTACCCATCACTCATTACTCATTACACGTCAGCTCAGTCCACCAATCGCCGCGCGTCGCCGACATGCGTGCGGTAGGCGTCGAATATGTGCTTCAACGCGGCCTGCATGGTCACGCGCGGTTTCCACTTGAGGTCAGTGCACGTGTTGGTGATTTTCGGCACGCGGTTCTGCACGTCCTGGTAGCCCTTGCCGTAGTACGCGGCGGCGGTCGTCTTGATCAGGCGCACTTTTTTGGCGCTCGTCCGGTATTCCGGGTAGGTCAGCGCGAGATCGAGCATCATCTGCGCGAGGTCCCTGACCGAAAAGTTGTTTTTCGGATTGCCGATGTTATAAATCTTGCCACCTGCAACGCCACCTGCGTTGTCGATGATTTTCATCAGCGCGTCGATGCCGTCGCTGATGTAGGTGAACGCGCGTTTCTGCGTGCCGCCGTCGACGAGCTTGATGTTTTCGCCGCGCACGATGTGGCCGAGGAACTGGGTGATCACGCGCGAACTGCCTTCCTTCGCCGTGTGGATGCTGTCGAGCCCGGCGCCTATCCAGTTGAACGGGCGGAACAGCGTGAAGTCGAGCCTGCCTTCGGAGCCGTAGGCCCAGATCACGCGGTCCATCAGCTGCTTGCTGCACGAATAGATCCAGCGCTGTTTCGCGATCGGGCCCCAGCACGAGTTCCGAATTTTCGGAATCGAACTCGCCGTCGCGGCACATGCCGTAGACTTCGGAGGTCGACGGAAACAGGATGCGCTTGCCGTATTTGACGCACGAGCGCACGATCGGCAGGTTGGCTTCGAAATCCAGTTCGAATACGCGCAGCGGCTCCTTGACGTAAGTGGCGGGAGTCGCAATCGCGACCAGCGGCAGCACCGTATCGCATTTGCGGATGTGGTATTCGATCCACTCGCGGTTGATCGTGATGTCGCCTTCGAAGAAATGAAAGCGCGGATGCTTGAGCAGGTCGGACACGCGCTCGTTCTGCATGTCCATGCCGTAGACTTCCCAGTCGGTGGTCTTGATGATGCGCTGCGACAGGTGATGGCCGATGAAGCCGTTGACGCCGAGTATCAGTATTTTTTTCATGTTGTCTCGCAAACTGGAAGTGCCTGCAAATATACCCCCTCTCCCCGCGTTAGCGGGGAGAGGGTTGGGGTGAGGGGATAGCTGAGGTGACTTCTATGGGTTTATCGCCGAAGCGCGCCAGAAAATCCGCCGCGCTGACGGGTTGTCCGTCGAGATCCATTTCAAGGACGCGCAGTGTAACGCCATCCGCGCAGGTTGCATAACACGCGCCGCGCTCGACGTAGAGCTGCGGCCGCGGCGCACCCGGGCGCGGCCGCGCTTTCCACGCGCGTGCGCAGTATACGCAATGTCCTGCCGCCGATCTCGGTAAAGGCGCCGGGGTAGGGCGGCGCCACGCCGCGCACCAGATTGTGTATGCGCGCCGCCGGCAGGCGCCAGTCGATGCGCCCGTCTTCCGGCTTGCGTCCGCCGTAATATCCGCCCTGCGTGAGGTCCTGCGGCCTGCGCGGCGCATTGCCATTGATGAGCGCGGGCAGGCTGCGGTCGAGCACGCGCGCCGCCGCCGCGGTGACTTTGCGAAACACGTCCGCCGCGGTGTCGTCGGGCAGTATGGGGACCGCCTCCTGATCCACGATATCGCCGGCATCCGGCTTGGCCGTCATGTAATGCAGCGTGGCGCCGGTTTCGCGTCTCGCCGTTGATCACCGCCCAGTTCACCGGCACGCGCCCGCGGTATTTCGGCAGCAGCGAGCCGTGCATGTTGAGCGCGCCGCGTTTCGGCACGGCGAGCAGCGGCGGCTTCAGCATGTTGCGGTAATAGAACGAAAACAGGAAGTCCGGCGCCAGCGCGCGGATGCGATCGACGGTATCCGGCGCATTCGGATCGTCCGGCGCAATCGCCGGCAGGCCGCGGCTGGCGGCGAGCTCGCTTGACGCTGTCGAACCAGATCTTCTCGGCGGGGTTGTCGTCATGCGTGACGACCAGCGACACGTCGACGCCGTGGTTCAGCAATACCGAGAGACATTGGACGCCGACGTTGTGATAGGCGAAGACGACGGCGGAGGTCATGGGTGAAACGTGAATCGTGAAACGTGAATCGTGAGTCGTGAGTCGAAAATGTGAAGGCAGCGAGTATTTTGTGGTGCCGGCGCAACCGCGCCAGCTCTTCGATTTTGACGACTCACGATTCACGATTCACCATTCACGGATTTATTCACCATTCACCATTCACGCATCTGTCTTCTCAAGCACCGCCTGCATCAGATACCGCGGCCGGCTGCGCACCTGCTGGTAGATGCGGCCGATGTACTCGCCGAGCAGGCCCGAGACCGAACAGGACGAGGCCCGTCAGAAAAAACTGCAGGATGTCGCGGTCCCACAGCGCCAGCAGCCCTTCGCGCATGCTGTCCGCCGCGATCCAGCGCTGCACGATGACGCCGATGTATACCAGCACGGACACCACGGCGACGAACATGCCGAGCAGCGAAAACACCTGCAACGGCACGATGGAAAAGCCGGTCACGAGGTCGAAGTTGAGCCGGATCAGGCTGTAGAGCGAATATTTCGATTCGCCGGCGGCGCGTTCCTCGTGCGCGACCTCGACTTCGGTCGGGTTGCCCGCGTAGGTGTAGGCGAGCGCGGGAATGAAGGTATTGATCTCGCTGCTCGATTTGATGGCATCGACGATGCGCCGGTCGTACGCGCGCAGCATGCAGCCCTGATCGGTCATGCGTATGCGGGTGATGCGCTCGCGTATCCAGTTCATGGTGCGCGAGGCATAGCGGCGGAACGCGGAATCCTGACGCTGCAGGCGCACGGTTCCGACGTAATCGTGACCGCTGGTCCATCGCCGCCAGCAGCTTGCCGATTTCCTCGGGCGGATTCTGCAGGTCGGCGTCGAGCGTGACGATGCGGCTGCCGCGGCAATGCTCGAAGCCCGCCATGATCGCCATGTGCTGGCCGAAGTTGCCGTTGAACAGAATCACGCGCGTGACGTCGGGCCGCGCTCGAATTGTTCGCGCAACAGCGCCGCCGAGCGGTCGCGGCTGCCGTCGTTGATGAACACCACTTCGTAGCTCGCGCCCAGCGCGTCGAGCGCGGGATACAGGCGCGCGAACAGCAGCGGCAGCGCCTGCTCTTCGTTGTAAACCGGAATGATCACGGAAACGGTCGGTGCGGTCATGATTTGGTTATCGATTTCATGCGCATGGTAACCGATGCACCGTGCACGCGTCGACTGCGCGGGCAGCGTGTCATGTCACGAACGCGTCACCAGAACGACGCCGATGATGATGACGCCGATGCCGGCGAGCCGCATCGGCGTCACCGCTTCGCCGAAGAGATACCATGCGGCGATCGCATTGACCACGTAACCCACCGACAGCAGCGGATACGCGATGCTGACTTCGACGCGCGACAGCGCCATGATCCACACGATCACGCTGATGACGTAGCAGCCGAGTCCGCCGACGATGTGCGGTTCGGTCGCGAGCTTCCAGCCGACCGGGAGGAGGTTGTCGCGGCTGAATTCGAACACGCCGACGCTGTTGGTGCCGGCCTTGAGCAGGAGCTGTGCGCCGGCGTTGAGCAGTACGCCGGTCATCAGCAGGGAAAAACTGACTGCGTTCATGGTGGATTCTCCGTCAAGTTAGCGCGCCACGGTGCGCACGAACACGCGCTCGGTATCGCGCGCAATCAACTGCATGGGAAGTTGCGCCTGCTGCAATTCAGCGAATACTTCAAGGCTCATGACCGCCAGCGCGTAATCGTCGCTGCGCCACCGGCGCTCGAATTCGGCGAGCGTCGGCACCCATAAGCGCGGGTTCCTGCTGCGAGGCCGTAGGCCATTTCGTCCTGGTAATCGACCAGCGTCACCGTGCGTTTGATATAAAACGGCAGCGTCTGTTCGTAGGTGCGCACGCTGTAAATCGGCGCATCGGGCTTCAGGTAAGGTTTGAGTTCCTGCGCCAGATGATACGTCGAATGCGCGGGCGACAGCGCGTCTTCGCTCGCCACCAGCAATTGCGTCGTTGCGAGCCCCGCGAAGGCGCACGCGATGATCGCGGGCCTGACCTGCTGCCGCGCCACGGCGAAGACCATGGCGGCCAGCGTGCCCGCGAGCAACGTCGCGCCCGCGGCATAGAGCCAGGGAATTTGCGCGAGATACAGCGCGGCCGGAATTCCCTCCGAGGCGAGCCTGACCGTATAGGGCGCTGCGATCAACCCGGCCACCGCCAGCAGCGGCGACCGGCGCAAGTTGCAGCGCCAGCGCGCGTCCGCTGATGGTCGTCAGGCGCAGCCCGATGACGAGCGCCAGCGCGGGAAAGACCGGCAGGATGTAGGAGGGCAGCTTGGAGCCGGATAGCGGAAAAGAACGCGAAAATAAAGCCGGCCCACAACAGCGTGAACAGCAGGGGATCGAAGTCGCGGCCTCCGGCGAGCCGCTTGCGCGCATTGATTAGCGCATCGATGAGCGTGACGAGCCACGGCAGGATGCCCGCCAGCAGGATCGGGAATGAAAAAATACCACGGCTGGTAGCGCTGATGAATGGTCGAGGTGTAGCGCTGCAGGTGTTCGTGCACGAAAAAGAACCACGCGAACTCGGGATTTTCGAGCGATACCGCGATGAACCACGGCGCCGTGATCGCCAGAAACAGGAGGCCGCACGATGACGAGATGCAATTTGCGCAGCAGCGAGAAATCGCGCTTGACCAGCATGTAGAGCACCACGACCGCGCCCGGCAGGACGATGCCGATCAGGCCTTTGCTCAATACCGCCAGCGCGCAACCCGCGGCGGCGACGTGCATCCAGCGCCGGTTGGTGCGGGCATCCGCGCGCGGATCGAGTCCGAGCAGGATGCCCGCAAGCGCCACCGTCAGGAAAAATGCGAGCCCCATGTCGAGCGTGAGGATGTGGGCGAGCGCCGAGTAGAGCACGCTGCTGCGCGAGCACCAGCGCGGTATACAGGCCGGCGGTCGCGCCGTAGAGCCGCGCGCCGACAAAATACATCAGCAGCACGCCGAGCAATCCGGTCAGCGCCGGCCACAGGCGCGCCGTCCAGTGGTGTTCGCCGAACACGCGGTAGGCGGCGGCGGTCGCCCAGTATTGCAGCGGCGGCTTCTCGAAATACTTGATGCCGTTCAGGCGCGGCGTGAGCCAGTCGCCGCTTTGCGCCATGTAGCGCGGAATTTCGGAGTAGCGGCCTTCGTCGGAGAGCGACAGTTTGCGGTATTCGAGATTGCCGCACCAGATGACGACGGCGACAAGCAGCATCAGCCACCATCCGCGTGGCGCGGGCAGGGCCGTGCTCGACAGTGGACGATGCGGGTGAACTGCTCAAATGGGATGGAATTATAGCACCCGCACCACTGGCGGTCAGCGCGCGGCTGCGTTGCCGCGCGCGACGTCTTCGCGGCAGCGCGCGCGCGAGCCGTGTCAAACACGCTGTCTTCGTTCGCGCTCACCGTGAGCGATGCGCCGTGCGCGAGGCCGCGGATAATGCTTGAGCGTCGAGCGCGTGTACGCGGGG
Source organism: uncultured beta proteobacterium (assembly GCA_963778865.1). GTDB lineage: Bacteria > Pseudomonadota > Gammaproteobacteria > Burkholderiales > SG8-41 > PALSA-1004. The sequence goes on from CAVZWF010000005.1 coordinate 151,736, forward strand.
TCGTAGTGCATTTCCAGCAGTTCGCGCACCAGCGCATCCCACGCGCCGTTGGCGGCGAGCGCTTTCCATGCCGCGATCTGCGCCTGTCCGTAATGCGCGGCGAGACAATCGAGCTGCGTGCCGAGCGCCGCGGCGTCGGCGACAAAATGGCGTATTCGTCTCTTCAGCATCTCGACGCGCAGCTCGATCGACGTCTCCAGCCTGACGCACGCGCTGTCCCACATCGCCGCGATCAGCGTCTGCGGCACGCGCAGGTTGCCGATCTTCTTGCTTTCCGCTTCGACGAATACGGGCTGCGCGCGATCGAATCCGCGCAAGGCCGACCACACCAGGCTTTCGAACATTTTCTGCGCGGGTTGCGGCTCGTCGGGCAGATTGCCGAGCACCGATCCGCGATGCGCGGCCAGCGCTTCGAGATCGAGCACCTGCGCGCCCTGTTGCGCAAGCGCGCGCAACAGCCGGCTTTTGCCCGAGCCGGTGAGCCCGCATATGACGCGCCAGTCGTAGCGCTGCGGCAGGACTTCGAGGTCGTCGATGACCGCGCGCCGGTAGGTTTTGTAACCGCCGTCGAGCCGCGCCGCGCGCCAGCCGACCTGCTGCAGCACGTGCGTGAGCGCGGCGCTGCGGCTGCCGCCGCGCCAGCAGTAGACGAGCGGACGCCAGGTGCGCGGGCGCTGCGCGAAGGTGGCGTCGAGGTGGCTGGCGATATTGCGGCTGACGAGCGCCGCGCCGAGTTTCTTGGCGTCGAACGCGGACACCTGCTTGTAGATGGTGCCGACGCGCGCGCGCTCGGCGTCGTTCAGCACCGGGCAGTTGATCGCGCCGGGAATATGATCTTCGGCAAATTCGGATTCGGAGCGCGTGTCGATAATCTCGTCAAACTCGGCGAGTTGTGCTACGGTGACCAGGTCGCCACTGCACGCGAATGCAGTACCCAAATTAAGCCCCGATGAACAATCCGATGGACATGCAGAAAATCAAGCTGACCGCATTCTCACACGGCGGCGGATGAGGCTGCAAACTACCGCCAGCGTTGCTGGGGGAATTGCTGTCGAAGATACCGCTCGCGCGCGCGTATCCGGATCTGCTCGTCGGCACCGAGTCGAGCGACGATGCGGCGGTCTATCGCATCAACGACGAGCAGGCGATCGTCGCGACCACGGATTTTTTTCTGCCGATCGTCGACGATCCGTACGATTTCGGCCGCATCGCCGCGACCAATGCGATTTCCGACATTTACGCGATGGGCGCGCAGCCGCTGTTCGCGCTGGCGTTGGTCGGCATGCCGGTCGGCAAGCTGCCGGTCGAGGCGATGCAGCAGATACTCGCGGGCGGGCACGCCGTGTGCGAGGCCGCGGGCATTCCGATTGCCGGCGGGCATTCGATCGACAATCCCGAGCCGATCTACGGGCTCGTCGCGCTCGGTCTCGTGCATCCGTCGCGCATCAAGCGCAACGACCGCGCGCAGGCCGGCGACGTGCTGATCCTGGGCAAGGCGCTGGGCGTCGGCATCCTGAGCGCGGCGCTGAAAAAAGGCGAGTTGCGCGACAAGGCCTACCAGCAAATGCTCGAGACGACGACGCAGCTCAATACCGCCGGCATCGCGCTCGCCGAACTCGCCGGCGTGCACGCGATGACCGACGTGACCGGCTTCGGCCTGCTCGGGCATCTGCACGAAATCTGCCGCGGCTCGAAATTGCACGCGGACATCCGATTTCGACTCGTTGCCGATACTCTCGGCGGCGAAGCACCTCGCGCAGGACGGCTACGCGACCGGCGCGTCGGACCGCAACTGGGCGAGCGTCGAGCCGCACGTGACGTTGCCGCCGGGCATGCCGGACTGGCAGAAGAAGCTGCTGACCGATCCGCAGACGAGCGGCGGCCTGCTGGTCGCGTGCGATCGCGCGAGCGCGCCGCGCGTGCTGGAAATCTTCAGGCAGCAGGGTTTCAAATATGCGTGCGAGATCGGCGCGCTCGCGGCCGGGCCCGCGACGATAGGCGTGAGTTGACGGAACCGGTTACAGCTGCGTGTTTCGCACCCCGCTTGTTTTTTCTGATTTTGCGTCGCACGTGCGAGGTGCACTCAAGAATAATGCAATTTACTTGCTGATTTGTAATTCACTCATGCGGCCAGCGCCCGATAGTAATATAGTATTTATCGCCCATCTTAGCGAGCACCGAGCAAATATTGTCCGTTTGCCCTTTAAAGACTTGCGCGCGACACAATTTACCGTCATCGGCGATTCGCCAGGTACCTGATAATGATCCTGCCCCGGGGAGATTAGGGTTTTTACCAAACCCGACAAACGAACCGTCCTCGTTGAACTTGAGTTGGGTATCCCCGCCGGTATTGTTTTTCCAATAAAGCGTTGCACCTTTGACGAGTGCCCCTAATTCTTCCTTAGCCACTATTGCGCCTCCCTTAGACTGCAGTTCGCTAAGCGTCATATTCTGAGCATACCCCGCCACAGCGATTCCAGCCAAAACAAAGGCGATTGCGAATGCTTTTGGATTTTTCATCTCGACCTCCCCGTTAGTATATTGAAATCCGTAGCACGGTGATCTAGCGACAGGACAGGCGACAGGACCGGCACGCGCCTGATAATAATACACCCGAGATGAGCTAGCGACGTAACTCGCTTTATCTGTCAATGTTTGGTACTGCCGGCCAGCAGCGGCCGCAGGTGCGGCCACACGTTGGCCAGCATTTTCGCCTGCGCCGCGCCGACTCGGATGGATGCCGTCGGACTGGAACATGCCGCGGTCGGCGGCGAAGCCTTCGAACAGAAACGGCGCCAGCGGCACGCGCTGCGTTTTCGCGAGCTCATCGAACATCAGGTGAAACTTCTTCTCGTAGTCGCTGCCATAGTTGGGCGGCACGCGCATGCCGACGAGCAGGACCCGGCTGCCGTGCTTGCGGCACTCGGCGATCATCGCGGCGAGATTGGCGCGTATGGTTTCGATGCGGGCGCCGCGCAATCCGTCGTTGCCCCCGAGTTCGAGGATGACGATGCGCGGTTGGTGCTGATTGAGCGTTGCGGCGAGGCGAAGTTTGCCGCCCACCGTCGTTTCGCCGGTCACGCTCGCGTTGACCACCGTATAATCGGCATGTTCGCGCGCGAGGCGCGCGCGCAGCAGATCGACCCAGCCCGTATCGCGCGGCAGGCCGTAGCCGGCGGATATGCTGTCGCCGAACACCAGTATCGTGGCCGCGGCGTGCGCAATGCCGGCGGCGCCCGCCAGTAACAAGAAAAAGGAAAATTCGCAGCATGGCTGAAACATTCATCGCGCCCATTGTGCGGGCAAGCGGTCTCATCCAAGCAAGTCGATACCGGCAGCAGCCATCTCACCATACTCGACGACGTGAGTTTCGATATTGCCGAAGGCGAGGCGGTGGCCGTCCTCGGCGCATCGGGTTCCGGCAAGTCGACATTATTGGGATTGCTTGCAGGGCTCGATACGCCGAGCGCCGGCAGCGTCAGCATGGCGGGCACCGACTTGTTCGCGCTCGATGAGGACGGACGCGCGGCGCTGCGCTCGCAACTCGTCGGTTTCGTGTTCCAGTCGTTTCAGTTGCTGCCGGCGTTGACGGCGCTTGAAAACGTGATGTTGCCGCTGGAACTGGCCGGTGCGCCGGCGCGCCGACAGCAAAGGCGCAGGCGATGCTCGAGCGCGTCGGGCTCGGCGCGCGCGTGCAGCATTACCCGAAGCAGTTGTCCGGCGGCGAGCAGCAGCGCGTCGCCATCGCGCGCGCCTTCGTGCGCGAGCCCAGATTGTTGTTTGCCGACGAGCCGACCGGCAATCTCGATTCGGCGACCGGCGCGCAGATCATCGACCTGATGTTCGAATTGAATCGCGAGCACGCGACCACGCTGATATTGGTGACGCACGACGAGGCGATTTCGCGCCGCTGCGGCCGCGCCTTGCGCCTGGCGGCGGGCCGGCTGCTGAACGGCGCCTAGTCGATGACGCTCACTCGCAAATTTCGCTGGCGCTGCGCCTGTTGTGGCGCGACTGGCGCGCCGGTGAAGTCACGCTGTTGGCGGCGGCGATCGTGATTGCGGTCGGCAGCCTGACCACGGTCAGCTTTTTCACCGACCGCGTGCAACTGGCGCTGACGCAGCAGTCGAATCAGTTGCTCGGCGCCGATCTTATCCATCGTGTCGGACCGGCCGTTTGCCGACGAGTTCGCGGCGGAGGCGCGCGCACGCGGACTGGCGGTGACGCGTTCGCATTGCGTTTTCCGAGCATGGCGAGCTATGGCGGCGAAAGCCTGCTTGTCCGATGTCAAAGTGGTTGCCGCCGGCTATCCGTTGCGCGGCGAGGTGCGGCTCGCCGACGAATTGTTCGGCGCGGAGCGCATCGCGCGCGACGTGCCCGCCGCGGGCACGGCGTGGGTGGACGATCGCTTGCTGACGCGTCTTAATGTGAAGTTCGGCGATACGCTGGCGGTGGGTCAGCTGCGCCTGCGGGTTGCCGCGCTGGTGACGCAGGAGCCCGACAGCGCGATCGGCTTTCTCAACAGCGCGCCGCGGCTGCTGATGAACGAAGCCGATATCGCCGCCAGCGGTCTCATCCAGACCGGCAGCCGCGTGCGCTACCGCTTGTACGTGGCAGGCGACACGCCGGCGGTCGACGCCTACCGGACGTGGGCGCAGACGCGCATCGGCGCCGGGCAGAGCATCGAAGGCATACGCGACGCGCGGCCGGAAATCCGCTCGGCGCTCGAGCGCGCCGAGCGCTTTCTCGGTCTCGCCGCGCTGGTCAGCGTGGTGCTGTCGGCGGTCGCGATTGCGCTCGCGGCGCGGCGTTTTCTGCGCCGCCATCTCGACGGTTGCGCGGTCATGCGGTGCATCGGCGCGCGGCCAGCCGAAATCGTGCGGCTTTATCTGCTGCATTTCGTTGTGCTGGGGATGGTCGCGGGTGTCGCCGGGTGCGTGATCGGCTATGCGGCCCAATTCGTGCTGGCAACGTGGCTCGGCAGTTTTCTGGCGGTCGCGTTGCCGTGGCCCGGGCTGTCGCCGGCAGGTTACGGACTCGCGGCGGGCGTGCTCTTGTTGCTCGGTTTCGCGTTGCCGCCGCTGGTGAGTCTCGCGCAGGTGTCGACGCTGCGCGTATTGCGCCGCGATCTGGGCGTGCCGCGGGGCATGGGCGCCGCGGGTTACGCGCTGGGACTCGCGGTGATATGCGGCCTCGTGTTGTGGAAGGCGCAGGATTTGCGGCTGGGCGCGTACGTGCTGGGCGGCTTTCTCGCGCGCGGCCGCGGTGTCGGTTGTGCTGGTGCTCGCGGTATTGCGCGCTGCTCGCGCGCGTGCGCGGCTACCGGCGGCGTCAGCTTTCGCTACGGGCTTGCCAACCTGCAGGCGCCACGCGCTGGGCAATACGATACAGGTGGTCGCGCTCGCCCTGGGCATGATGGCGCTGTTGACGTTGACGCTGATACGCGGCGACCTCCTGCGCAGCTGGCAGGCGACGTTGCAGCCCGATGCGCCGAACCGCTTCGTGATCAGCATCCAGCCCGAACAGGTGCAACCGCTGAACGCTTTTTTTGCGGCGCACGGCATCGCGCAGCCCGCCGTGTTTCCGATGGTGCGCGGGCGGCTTGATCGCGATCAACGGCCGCGCGGTATCGTCGAACGATTACGCCGAAGACCGCGCCAAGCGGCTGATCGACCGCGAATTCAATTTGTCGTGGGCCGAGCACATGCAGCCCGACAACCGGCATCGTCGCGGGACGCTGGTGGGACGGCGGCGCCGGCCGCGCCGACCAGCTGTCGGTCGAAGAGGGCATTGCGGCCACGCTGGGACTCAAGCTCGGCGACCGGCTCACCTACGACGTGGCGGGCAGCCATTTCGACGCGACGATTACGAGCTTGCGCAAGGTCGAGTGGGACACGTTCCGCGCGAATTTTTTCGTGATCGCGCCGCCGCAGTTGCTGCAGGGTTTTCCGGTTTCCTACATGACCAGCTTGTTCGTGCCGCCGGGACAGGCCGCGATGCTCAACGAGCTTGTACGCGAGTTTCCCAATCTGGTGGTGGTCGACGTCGCGCAAATCATGGCGCAGGTGCAGAAAATGATGGACCAGGTCGCGAGCGCGGTGCAGTTCGTGTTTCTGTTCACGCTCGCGGCGGGACTCATCGTGCTGTATGCGGCGATCGCGAGCACGCGCGACGAGCGCGAATACGAAGCCGCGGTGATGCGCACGCTGGGCGCGACCCGCCGGCAGATCGCGGCGACCCAGTTTGCCGAGTTTGCCCTGATGGGCGCGCTCGCCGGGCTGCTCGCGGCCGGCGGCGCGAGCGCGTTGGGTTACGCGCTTGCGCTCAAGGTTTTGAACGTGCCGTATGCCGGCAGCGCATGGATCTGGCTGATCGGCCCCGGCGCGGGCAGCGCGGGCATTGCGGCGGCCGGCATGCTGGGCGCGCGGCGCGTGCTGGCGACCTCGCCGATCCGCGTTTTGCGCGAGGCGTGAAGCGACGAATCGCGGTGTAAAATAACCGCATTCTCTCCGGGAAGCCGCATGCTCGAACTCGCACTGGCGTTAATCGTTGTCGTAATCGCGTTGACTCGCGTGGCTTGCGCTGCGGCGTCATCGGCCTGCGCCGCGCGCTGGACGAATTGCCACCGGCGACGGGGCAGGGCCAGGAGGAACGCCATCGCGCGATGCTGGTCGACCTGCACGACGGGCTTACGAAACAGGGCGACCGCCTGACCGCCGCGCTGACCGACAACACCGAGCGCCTGCGCGGCTCCACCGCCGAAGAACTCAAGCAAACGCGCGACACGCTGCATGCGCTGCAGCTGGCGCTCGCGCAGAACCTCGGCGAAAGCCGCGAGGCGATGGTGGCGAAGCTCGCCGAAACGACGCAGGCCCTGACCGGCAAAATCGACGAGCGTCTGGGCGAGATCAGCGGCAAGGTCAACGAACGGCTCGACGAGGGCTTCAAAAAGACCAACGAGACGTTCACCAACGTGATGACGCGGCTGGCGACCATCGACGAGGCGCAGAAGAAGATCGAGACCCTGACCGGCAGCGTGGTCAGCCTGCAGGAACTGCTCGGCGACAAGCGTTCGCGCGGCGCGTTCGGCGAGGTGCAGCTGGAAGCGATCGTGCGCAACGCGCTGCCGGAAACCGCGTTCGAGTTTCAATACACGTTTGCGCGCGGCGTGCGCGCCGACTGCGTGCTGAAGTTGCCCGAGCCGACCGGGCTAATCGCGATCGATTCCAAGTTTCCGCTCGAGAATTTCGAGCGCATGTTTGTCGACGGCGCCGAGCGCATTTCCGCCGCTGCGTTCAAGGTCGGACGTGCGCAAGCACATCGACGACATCGCGAACAAATACATCATCCCCGGCGAAACCAGCGACGGCGCGGTGATGTTCCTGCCGGCGGAAGCGGTGTTCGCGGAAATCCATGCGCGCCATCGCGATCTCGTCGAGTATGCGCAGAACAAACGCGTGTGGATCACGTCGCCGACCACGCTGATGGCGGTGCTGACCACCGCCCAGTCGGTCATCCGCAGCGTGGAAACGCGCAAGCAGATCCACATCATCAAGGACGAACTCAACAAGCTCGGCGCCGACTTCGGCCGCTTTCAGTCGCGCATGGACAATCTTGCGCGGCATATCGAGCAGGCCAAGAACGACGTCGACGAGGTGCACGTCAGCAGCCGCAAGATCAGCGAGCGCTTCGCGCGGATCGAGCGCGTGGAGCTGGAGGCCGCGGAGCCGCCGAAATTGCGCGCGGTGGACGCCGCCGCCGAGAAGTAACGCGGCACGTGTTCGGCGCCATCCGGCGCTGGTGGCGCCAGCGCATCATCGAGCGCGCGGCACTCGACGCCGCGCTGTGGCGGCAGACTCTGGACCGCCTGCCGTTTCTGCACGGACTGACGGATGACGAGCGCGCGCGGTTGCGCGACACGGTGATCCTGTTTCTGCATCAAAAATCCATCCGCGGCGCGGCGGGTCTCGAACTCGATAGCGGGATGCAGCTCATGATCGCGGCGCAGGCCTGCATCCTGATGCTCAATCTCGACATCGATTACTACCGCGGCTGGGTCGAAGTCATCGTGTATCCGGACGAGTTCGTGCCGACGATCGAATACACGGATGACGACGGTGTGGTCCATACGCGAACGCGAGCCGCGGGCGGGGGAGGCGTGGCTGCAGGGCCCGGTGATCCTGTCGTGGGCGGACGTCGCGCCAACCGCCGGACGGCGTCAACGTCGTGATCCACGAATTCGCGCACAAGCTCGACATGTTGAACGGAGATGCCAACGGCTATCCGCCGCTGCACGGCGGCATGAGCGCGCGAAGCGTGGACGCGGCGCCTTTGCCGCGGCCTACGCGGATTTCTGCCGCCGCGTCGATGCCGGCGAAGAGTCGGCCATCGATCCTTATGCGGCGGAGAGCCCGGCCGAGTTTTTTGCGGTCATGAGCGAGGCGTTTTTCGAAATTCCGCGCGCGGTTCTTGATTCCTATCCGGAAGTCTATGCGCAGCTCAAGGCGTTTTACCGCCAGGACCCGTCGACGCGCCTGCGGGTGTAATTCGACCGCATTATCGGTTAAGCTTAGGGGTAGATGCCATTGCCTATCCCGTCGTGCTAAAACCCCTGTCGTTGCCCGGATCCAAACGCGCGCTGGTCGCCGGATTCGGCGCATTGCTCGTGCTCGATCACCGTGGTCACGCTGGTCGGCATCACGCGCATTCATTCCATCGATAAGCACATCGGCGATCTCATTCAGTGGGAAAATTCCCGCACCCAACTGCTGGCATCGCTGCTCGACCTGAACGACCGGCGGCAGCAAACGATCTACACGCTGTTTGCGGCGCGCAGCGCGGCCGAACGCGAGGCGGGCTACCGTAGTTACCAGGCGCTGGGCGCGGAGATCCTGACGACGCGCGGCGCAGCTTGAAAAACTCGACATGTCCGAGCCCGAGCGCGCCGCCGTCAAGCAGATGCTCGACGGCGATGGTCGTCTCGGAAGAAGCGCACGAGCGCGTAGTGGCCCTGGTGATGCGCGGGGACGTTAGCGGCGCAACGGACCTGCTGCTGACGCAGGCCCTGCCCGCGCACGACCATTTCGAGATGTCGGTCAACCGCCTGATCGATTCCCGGCGCGAGGCGATGGTGGTCGCGATTGCGCAGGCCAGCGCGGATATGCGCCATGCGCTCATGCTGGTCGCAATCGCGGGCCTGCTGGTGCTGATTTTCGGCGCGGTGGTCGCCGTGCGCGTGGTCCGCCAGATCGTGAAGAGCGAAGACGCATTGCACCGCGAGAAGGAACTCGCCGAGGTGACGCTGCATTCGATCGCCGACGGCGTCATTACGCTCGATGCGGAACGGCAATATCGATTACATGAATCCGGTGGCGGAAGAATATACCGGCTGGAAAAACCCGGAAGCCAGAGGCCAGCGCGCTCGATGAGGTATACCGGGTGGTCGACGAGCAGACCGGCAAGCCGGTTCCGCATCCGGGCGGCCATGCGGCAGGCGCGCGCGGGACGCCGGGCATGACCGTCAGATTGCTCGGGCGCACCGGCAACCTGTGCGCGATACGGGATTCATCGGCGCCGATCCACAGCAGCGACGGCAGCCTGGTCGGCTGGGTGGTCGTGTTTCACGACGTGAGCCAGATTCAGGAAATGGCGCAGCAACTCACCTGGCAGGCGAGCCATGACGCGCTGACCGGATTGTTCAACCGCCGCGAGTTCGAGCGCCGGCTCACCGGCCTGATCGAGGCGGCGCGCACGGACAACAAGCAGCATGCGCTCTTGTACATGGATCTCGACAATTTCAAGACCGTCAACGATACCTGCGGCCACGCCGCCGGCGACGAGTTGCTGCTGCAGTTGACCACCGTGATGCAGGCGCGCATGCGCGGCAGCGATACGCTGGCGCGGCTCGGCGGTGATGAGTTCGGCGTGCTGCTGGAGTCGTGCCCGCTCGATCAGGCGGTGCGCATCGCGAACGGCCTGCGCGAGGCGGTGCGCGATTTTCGCTTCATCTGGCAGGACAAGACTTTCGGCATCGGTGTCAGCGCCGGCCTGGTGGTGATCGACGGCGCGGAGAGCGTCAGCCGCGTGCTCGCGAGCGCCGATGCGACCTGCTACGACGCGAAAAGCAAGGGACGCGACCGCGTGCAGGTTCACCGCCCGCACCCCGAGCAGCCGGGCGCGCAGAATGCCGATCTGAAAATGGTGTCGCAGATCAATCACGCGTTCGAGCTGGGCAGCTTCCGGCTTTACCGGCAGAAAATCATCGCGCTCAGTGCGGGCAGGGAAGACGAGCCGCACTACGAGATACTCGTGCGCATGGTCGATCGCGGCGGCAATCTCATTGCGCCGAGCGGGTTCATGGCGGCGGCGGAGCGCTACAACCTGCTTGTCGTCGATCGAACGCTGGGTCATCAGCACGCTCGTCGAATTTCTGCACCGGCAGTGCGAAAGCGGCGCCATTCCGCGCGAGCCGTCGGCACTGACCGGCGCGTTTTACGCCGTCAACCTGTCGGGCGTGAGCATCAATGATGCGAGTTTCACGGATTTCATGCGCCAGCTGCTCAACCGGTTCCAGCTGCCGCGCGGGCTCTTGTGCTTTGAAGTCACCGAAACGACGGCGATTTCGAATCTCACCAAGGCGGCGCATCTGATGCACGAACTAAAGTCGCTGGGCTGCCGTTTCGCGCTCGACGATTTCGGCATCGGCATGTCGTCGTTCGCGTATCTCAAGTACCTGCCGGTCGATTACATCAAGATCGACGGCGTGTTCGTGCGCGACATGGCGGACGATCCCGATGGACCAGGCGATCGTGGAAGCGATCAACCGCATTGCCCACATACTGGGCTTGAAGACGGTCGCCGAGTTCGTCGAGGACGCGGCCAACCTGGAACGGCTGCGCGCGATGGGCGTGGACTACGCGCAGGGTTATTTCGTCGCCAAACCCGAAGCGCTGGTGAAGATCCGCGGATACCGACGCCCGCGGTGCTCGAGTCGGCGTGAGGGAGGCGGCATGGCGCTGACGTGTCGTATTGGTCGGGGACATCGGCGGCACCCGCTCGCTGCTCGAATTGCTGGTTGAAGAGGATGGCCGGCTGCGCGCGGCTCACGAGCAGTCCTATCGCAGCGAAGCGTTTGCCGGGCTGGACGCGCTGCTCGATGACTTTCTTGCGCTGGAGCCGGTCAGGCACGCCGCCGCGCGCGTCGATGCGGCATGTTTTTCGGTGGCCGGTCCGGTCGAGGGCGGTGCGTCGACGTTGACCAATCTCGGCTGGCGCATCGACGCGCAGGCGGTGAGCACGCGCGTCGGCATACCGGACGTGCTGCTGATGAACGATTTTGCCGCGGTCGGTCACGGTATTGCGGAATTGGGCGAACACGATCTCGTGACGCTGCAGCGCGGGGAGGCGCAACCGCACGGTACGCGCGTGGTCGTCGGCGCCGGCACCGGGCTCGGCGTGTGCATGCTGACGTGGCAGGGCGACGGTTATGCGGTGCATCCGTCGGAAGGCGGGCACACCGATTTCGCGCCGATCAACGAGGCGCAGGACATACTGCTCGCGAGCATGCGCGGGGCGTTTGGTCGCGTGTCGTACGAGCGCGTGGTCTCGGGGCCGGGATTGCTGAGAATCTTCAGCGTTTTGCAGGACGGCGGCGTGGGCAGCCGTCGAAGCAATTGCGCGAAGCGATGCAGCGCCAGGATGCGGCCGCGGCGATATCCGAATTCGCGATCAACAAGACCGACCCGCTGGCGGTGCACGCGCTCGATCTGTTCGTGGATATTTATGGCGCTTTCGCCGGCAACATGGCGCTGGCGACGCTCGCGCGCGGCGGCGTGTATATCGCAGGCGGCATCGCCCGCCAGATTGCGCACAAGCTCGCCGACGGCGGTTTCGTGCGCGCCTTCACCCACAAGGGCCGCTTCAGCGACTTGCTGCAGCGATATCCGCTCTATATCGTGACCGATCCGAAAGTCGGTCTCAAGGGGGCAGCGCGATTGCTGCGGAAGGAGTTGCGCTCCTAGGCGCTCTTAGCCCGCATTTTCGAATGCTTTGAGTTCGTCCGGCGTGTTGATGTTGCTGAATGCGGCAGGCGCATCGTCGAACGCGACTTCGACCACGTTGAGCGTCGCGTACCAGGCGTCGATCTTGCGTCCGCCGCCGTGCAGAAACTGCGTCAGGTGCGGCAAGAAGATCGCGCCGGCACACGCAGAACACGGGATGCGGCTGCTCGCCGGTGCGGGCGACGGCAAGCTGCGCTTGCTGTGCGCGCAAGTGCCGCGTGCAGTCGCGCCACCAGATCCGCCGGCAGAAACGGCGTGTCGCACGGCGCGGTTGCCACCAGCGCGTGGCGCGCCTCGCTCAAGCCGCGCTGCAGTCCGGCGAGCGGGCCGGCGAAGCCGCCGATTTCGTCGGGGATCACGCGATGGCCGAAGCGCGCGTAGACGTCCAGGTTCTGGTTGGCGTTGATCAGCACTTCGTCGACTTGCGGCGCGAAGCGCTCGAGCACCCACGCCACCATCGGTTTGCCGCGCAGTTCGCGCAAACCCTTGTCGACGCCGCCCATGCGCTGTCCCCGGCCGCCGGCGAGTATCACGCCGGTAATGCCGGCGCTCATTTCCTGAACCGCTGTTGGCCGGTGAACAGCAGATAGTGTTTGCCGGTCGCGCGCCCGAGCATCGTGATGTCGACTTTTTGCGCGACCTCATAGCCCATTTGCGTGAGTCCCGAGCGCGAGACGAGAAACGGTATGCCCATTTGCGCGCACTTGATCACCATCTCGGAGGTCAGCCGGCCGGTGGTGTAAAAAATCTTGTCGCCGCCGTCGATGCCGTCGAGCCACATCTGTCCCGCGATCGCGTCGACCGCATTGTGGCGGCCGACATCTTCGACGAACATCAGGATTTCAGCGTCCCTGGCGAGCGCGCAGCCGTGCACCGCGCCCGCTTGTTTGTAGACCGTCTCGTGGCGCCGCACGCTGTCGATCAGACCGTAAAACGTCGCTTCGGTGAGGATCGCGTCGGCGGGCAGCCTGATGGATTCGATTTCATCCATCAGCGCGCCGAATACCGTGCCCTGGCCGCAGCCGGTGGTGACGGTGCGTTTTTCCATGCGGCCGTCGAGATCCGCGATGCCGTTGCGCGTGGTCACCGCGACCGCATTGACGTCCCAGTCCACCTGCACCGCCAGAATTTCCTCGAGGCTGGCGACGAGGCGCTGATTGCGCAGATAGCCGATCGCGAGCGCTTCGGGCGCCGCGCCCAGCGTCATGAGCGTGACGATTTCGCGCTTGTCGACGTAGAGCGTCAGCGGATGCTCGCCCGCGATTTCGGTGGGCAGCGTTTCGCCGCGCTCGTTGCGCGCTTCGACCGTGAAAGTCAGCGGACGCGTCGCGTGGCTGATTTGCGGACGGTAGCGTTGGTCCATTTTGAGTGAGGAGTAAGGCGAGAGGATGAGGGGTAAGGGCTCTAAATCCATCTCACCCCTCACTCCTCACACCTCACCCGCCAATGTACGACATCTCAACTTTGTGCAGCTTGACCGTTTCCGCGGTGCGAATTTCCGAATAGCGGTCGTCGCGCTTGCGCCATACCGCGGCAATCGCGGCGGAAATTTCGTCGTCGACGGCGCCGCCGCGCAAGAGCGGCTTGAGCGCGTGACCGGCGGTCGCAAAGAGACAGGTGTAGAGCCTGCCTTCGGTCGACAATCGCGCGCGCGTGCAGTCGCGGCAGAACGCCTGCGTGACCGAGGCGATCACGCCGATTTCGCCGCTGCCGTCGCGATAGCGCCAGCGCTCGGCAACTTCGCCCCGATAGTTGGGGTCGCATTGTTCGAGCGGCGCCTCGGCGTTGATCAGGGCGACGATTTCTTTGGCGGTCACCACGTCGTCCATGCGCCAGCCGTTGGTGTGGCCGACGTCCATGTACTCGATGAAGCGCAGGATATGGCCGCTGCCGCGGAAGTGGCGCGCCATCGCGGCAACGCTCGCGTCATTGACGCCGCGCTTGACCACCATGTTGATTTTGATCGGCGCGAGACCGGCCGCCGCGGCGGCATCGATGCCGTCGAGTACCCGGCGTGACGGGGAAATCGACGTCGTTCATTTTCATGAACACCGCGTCGTCGAGCGAATCGAGGCTCACGGTGATGCGTTTGAGTCCCGCCGCCTTGAGCGCGCGCGCTTTTTTGGCGAGCAGCGAGCCGTTGGTGGTCAGCGTCAGGTCGAGACCGGGGATCGCGGCCAGAAGCTCGATCAGGCGTTCGAGATTGCGGCGCACCAGCGGCTCGCCGCCGGTGAGACGGATTTTTTCGATGCCGTGGCGCGTGAAGATGCGCGCCAGCCGCGCGATTTCCTCGAACGTCAGGAGTTCCTTGTGTTCGAGGAACTGGTAGTCCTTGCCGAACACCTCCTTCGGCATGCAATAGACGCAGCGGAAGTTGCAGCGGTCGGTCACCGAGATGCGCAGATCGCGCAGCGGCCGGCCCCGCCGGTCGGCGACCTGGGGTGATTCGCTGCTGCCGGTAACTACCGGATCGTTCAAGGCTGCTCCGCGTAAGGTGGTGTAGCGCCCCTGCGCGCGCAGGGGAGACGGATTATGACAAAAGAACTCGCTCCACCGCAAGGAAAACACTATTGATAAATCAACCATTTGGCCGGTGCGCGCGGATTGAATTCCCGCGCTTGCAGGCGCACAATCGCCACCCTATGGATGACCATCAATCCGACCGTCACCGTGCATGCCCGGTGGCGGTCATCATGGAATGCACGACGCTGGCCGACAACCGCTGGCAGACTGCGCAGTGGGAAGCCAGCGGGCGTAGTGCGCGACACGGCGCCGCGCGGCGCCGCCGAGCAAGTGATCGTACGCGACGAAAAGCGCACGCGGATCGTATTCTCCGGGGCATCAGATACGGCTGCTATCGCGACGAAGCGGAAGGCTATCTGCTCAACATCACCTCGCCGCAGCCCAAGGTCTTCGTGTTGTGGCGCATGGACGACGAGGTCGCGCGACCGCAGCGCGTGACCGTCAGTTATCACGAAGGCGCGCGCTGGATGGACAGCGACGAACGGGTGGACGGCGTGCCGCTGCCCGCGGAACTCGTGCCATGGATACGCGAATTCGCAACGCGGCATTACACGCCCGAGGTGAAGAAGGCGAAACGCTACGCGAGCAACAAGGACAAGGGCCGCATGGGCCGGTTCGAGTGAGCGCATGGACGACGATCCGAAAAGAAATCCGCCGATAGCCGAGTTTCTGTCGCGCTGGTCGCGCCTGAAGCAGCAGGCGCGCGAAGAACCGCCGGTCGCGCAAGCCGGCGGTCGATGCGACGGCGCCGCTCCCCGGATTGCCGCCGGTCGACGAACTGACGCTGGAATCGGATTTCAGCGGATTTTTGCATCCCAAGGTGGACGCGGATCTGCGGCGCGCTGCGCTCAAGAAATTATTCAGCGACCCGCATTTCAATGTCATGGACGGCCTCGATACTTACGTGGACGATTATTCGCAGCCGAACGTGCTGCCGGCGGCCGTCGCTCGCCGGCTTGCGGCAGGCGCAGAACATTCTCGCTTGGGCGAAAGAAACCAAAGAGGAAACTGCGGCGCGGTTCGCGCAGCCGCCGGTTGAGCACGCGGAATCCGCGCCAACGGATTCGGCGGCGCTGCCGGCAGGGCGAAACCGCGCAGCCGCCGGCGATCGAACCGGCCGCGGACGTCGCATCCGAAGAAAGCCGCGCAGCGGCGGACGTGACACCGGCGGCCGGCGCTGCCGAGCGGAAGTCATAGCATCCACCGGACGATTTGGTTAGTATCGTCGCTCCTTAATCGCCGCGGCGTCTTTCGATCTCGCCTATTCCATGACCGAGCCACGTCATAAACTGCTGTTGTGCAATTGCAACCGCACCATGCAGTTCGACGGCAAATCCGTGGCCGGTGCGCTGGGACTTGGCGCCGGCCCGCATATTCACAGCGAACTATGCCGCCGGCACGTTGCCGCATTCGAAGCGGCGGCCAAAAGCGGCGACGACTTGCTCGTTGCCTGCACGCAGGAAGCGCCGCTTTTTCGCGAATTGCATGAACAATTCCAGGCCGCGGGCGGCATTCGTTTCGCCAATATCCGCGAGACCGCGGGCTGGTCTGCCGATAGCAGCCGCGGCCGCGCCGAAAATTGCAGCGTTGCTGGCGGTAGCGGATTTGCCGGCGCCCGAGCCGGTGCCGGTGGTGTCCTACCAGTCGCACGGTCAGCTGCTGATCATCGGCCAGGCGGAAGCCGCGCTGCAGTGGGCCGACAGTCTGGCCGGGCAATTGCAGGTCAGCGTATTGATCGCAAGCGGCGGCGGCCGCGCCGATTTGCCGCTCGAGCGCCGCTATCCGGTGTATTCCGGACGCAACGTCAAGGCTCGCCGGTTATCTGGGCGCGTTCGAGGTCGCGTGGGAGCAGGACAATCCGATCGATCTCGAGGCCTGCACGCGCTGCAATGCGTGCATTACGGCGTGCCCCGAGCACGCGATCGATTACAGCTACCAGATCGATCTCGACAAATGCAAGGCGCACCGGCAATGCGTGAAGGCGTGCGGCGAGGTGCGCGCGATCGATTTCGAGCGCGGCGAGCGTGCGCGCAGCGAGCGGTTCGACCTGGTGCTCGACTTGTCCGCGGAACCGCTGATCAGGCTGCACCAGCCGCCGCAGGGCTATTTCGCGCCGGGGCGCGATCCGCTCGCGCAGGCCGAGGCCGCGCGCGAGCTCGCGGGCATGACCGGCGAATTCGAGAAGCCGAAATTCTTCGTCTACCGGGAAAAAATCTGCGCGCACAGCCGGTCGGAAATCACCGGCTGCACGCAATGCATCGATATCTGTTCGACGGCGGCGATCAGCGCCGACGGCGATTACGTCAAGGTCGAACCGCATCTGTGCATGGGCTGCGGCGCGTGCGCCAGCGTGTGTCCGTCCGGCGCGATGACTTACGCGTATCCGCGCGTGGCCGACCTTGGGCATGCGCCTGAAAACGCTGCTGGGCACGTATACGAAGGCAGGCGGGAAGCAGGCCTGCGTGCTTTTTCACAACGCGACCGACGGCCGCGATCTCGTCATGCGGCTGGGCCGGCGCGGCAAGGGTTTGCCGGCGCGGGTCATCCCGCTCGAAACATTTCATGTTGCGTCGCTTGGCATCGACACCTTGCTGGGCGCAATCGCGTACGGCGCGGCGCAGGTGGTGGTGGTCAGTGCGGGAAGCGAGGCGCCGGAGTATCTGCTGTCGCTTCAGCGCGAAATCGGCTATGCGCAGCAAATCCTGACGGCGCTCGGCTATGGCGACCGTCATTTCACGCTGATCGAAGCCCGCGACAGTCCCGCGCTGGAAGCTGCAATCTGGGGGCTGGCTGCCGCGCCGCTGGCGCCGCCGGTTGCCGCGTTCAATCTGTCGAACGAAAAGCGCACGACGCTCGATTTTATTTTCGAGCACTTGCTTAAAGCGGCGCCAGCGCCGCAGGACGAGATCACGCTCGCGCCGGGCGCGCCTTTCGGCGAGGTCGTTGTCGACAACGACGAAGTGCACGTTGTGCATGGCGTGCGTTGGCGCGTGTCCGGAAGGCGCGTTGCTCGATTCGAAAGAGCGGCCGCAGCTGAAGTTCATCGAACGCAATTGCGTGCAATGCGGGTTGTGCGCGAAAACCTGTCCGGAGGACGCGATCACGCTCAATCCGCGCTTGCTGCTCGCCAAGCAGGCCAAGGCGGAAACCGTGCTGAACGAGGCCGAAATATTCGCCTGCATCAAATGCGGCAAGCCGTTTGCGACCAAGCAGATGATAGACAACATGCTGGGCCGGCTCAGCGCCCACTCCATGTTCAGCGAGGCGGGGGCGCTGGAGCGCCTGAAAATGTGCGCGGATTGCCGCGTGATCGACCTTATGCAGCAATGCCGAACACGGCTCGATCCATGATCTCAAATGAGTGATGATGCGCCGCACCAAATCCCATGCTGACGTTGTGGATTTGACGTGATCCGGAGGAAAGCGCGCGCGCCGAAGTTTATGCGCTGCTCAGCAGCCTTTTTTATCGAGCCGCCTACGAAAGAATTGCTGCGCGTTATTGCAACCGGTTCCGTCATATGCAATGATGAACCAGTTTCCGACTTCTGCCGGGCGTGGCGTGCGTTGCAGCAAGCCGCCGCGCAGAGCAGACGCAGAGGCGGTGAAGGAGGAGTTCGATGCGGCGTTTATCGGGACGGGACGGCAACCGGTAATGTTGTATGGCTCGTTTTACGTAGGCGGGATTCTTGCACGAGAAGCCGCTGGCGATATTTGCGCGATGATCTCACGAAGATGGGATTTGCGCGGCGCGGCGACCGTCATGAATCGGAGGATCATGTGTCAGCGCTGTGCGATGTGATGCGCATCATGATTACGGGCGACGGCGACACCTCGCCCGCCGCGCTTGAATTGCAGCGCGATTTTTTCCGCCGCCATATCGCGCCTTGGTACGCACAACTCTGTGCGGCCATCATCGGCGCCAACCAAACCGGTTTCTACAAGCACGTCGCGCATGTTCATGCGCGAATTTTTTGCCATCGAGAATGCAGCCTTTGAAATGACCTGAGTCGATCGAGGAGCGAGCCATGACGACGAAACCCGGTTCCAGCCGCAGAAAATTTCTGGCCACGCTCGGCGTGGGCGGCGCCGCCGCCGCGACTGTTGCGCTTACCCGGCAGGGTGCCGAGCCCGCACGCGCGACCGAGGCCGCCGCGCCGCAGGGCAAGGGCTATCAGCTCACGGAACACGTGCGCAACTACTACCGTACCGCCAAAGTTTAATCCGCCGGAGACGCCATCATGTTATTGACCAGAAAAGCGAGCACCGCCGCGACGCCTGCCAGCCGCTTGAGCCGCAATGTCGCGGGTTATCTCGGCAATACGCATAGACCGCCGCGCGTTCCTCAAACGCTCGGGTCTCGCGGTGGGCGCGGGTGCCGCGGTGAGCCAGCTGCCGTTCTCGATGATGGGCAAGGCGAAGGCGGCCGACAAGACGGAGGGCGCCAAACTCGAGGTCAAGCGCACGGTCTGCACGCATTGTTCGGTGGGCTGCGCGATCGACGCCGTGGTGCAGAACGGCGTGTGGATACGCCAGGAGCCGGTGTTCGATTCGCCGATCAATCTCGGCGCGCACTGCGCCAAAGGCGCTTCCATACGCGAGCACGGCCACGGCGAGCACCGCTTGAAATACCCGATGAAGCTCGTCGACGGCAAGTGGAAGACGCATCACCTGGGACGATGCGTTGAAAGAGGTCAGCGAAAAGCTGCTGGCGATCAAGAAGGAAAGCGGGCCGGACGCGACGTTCTGGATCGGTTCCAGCAAGCACAACAACGAGCAGTCGTATCTCTTCCGCAAGTTCGTGTCGTTCTTCGGCACCAACAACATGGACCACCAGGCGCGCATCTGCCATTCGACGACGGTCGCGGGGGTTGCGAACACCTGGGGCTATGGCGCGATGACCAACTCGTACAACGACGAGCAGAATTCGAAGTGCATCCTGTTCTTCGGCAGCAACGCGGCGGAAGCGCACCCGGTGTCGATGCTGCACACGCTGCATGCCAAGGAGAACGGCGCCAAGGTGATCTGTGTCGATCCGCGCTTCACGCGCACCGCGGCCAAGGCGGACAAGTACTACCGCATACGTTCGGGCGCTGACGTCGCGTTCCTGATGGGCATGCTGCACCACATATTCAAGAACGGCTGGGAAGACAAGGATTACATCAAGGCCCGCGTTTACGGCATGGACAAGGTCAGGGACGAAGCCGCCAAGTGGACGCCCGACAAGGTCGAGGAAGTCACCGGCATGAAGGAAGCGGAAGTGCGCGACGTGGCGGAGACGATGGCCAAGAACCGTCCGAGCACCATCGTGTGGGCGATGGGCCAGACGCAGCACACCAACGGCAACGCGATCGTGCGCGCGAGTTGCATTCTGCAGCTGGCGCTCGGCAATGTCGGCGTGGCGGGCGGCGGCTGCAACATCTACCGCGGCCACGACAACGTGCAGGGCGCGACCGACGTCGGGCCCAATCCGGACTCGCTGCCGGGTTATTACGGCCTGCTGCCGGGATCGTGGGCGCACTTCGCGCGCGCGTGGGGTGTCGATCTCGACTGGATCAAGAAACAGTTCGCGACGCCGGCGATGATGGAAAAACCGGGCATTACGGTGTCGCGCTGGATCGACGCCGTGCTCGAGAAAAACGAGAGCCTCGACCAGGATTCGAATCTGCGCGCGGTGGTGTACTGGGGGCACGCGCCCAACAGCCAGACACGCGGCGTGGAGATGCAGGCTGCGATGCACGCGCTCGATCTGCTCGTGGTGGTGGATCCGTATCCGTCGGCGACGGCGGCGATGACGGCGTTGCCGTTGAGCGAGCAGGCGCAGAAGATACTCAAGGACGCCGGCAAGGAGCCCGCCAAGAACCGCACCGTGTACCTGCTGCCGGCCGCGACCCAGCTCGAATGCGCGGGCTCGGTGACCGCATCGAACCGCTCGATCCAGTGGCGCGAAAAAGTGATCGAGCCGATGTTCGAGTCGCGCACCGATCACATGATCATGTATCAACTGGCGCAGAAATTCGGTTTCGCCGACCAACTCGTCGGCAAGCAGGCCGACGGCAAGCAAAAGATCAAGCTCGTCAAGGGCAAGGGCGGGATGGACGAGCCCGACGTCGAGGATGTGCTGCGCGAAATCAACCGCAGCGTGTGGACGATAGGCTACACCGGGCACTCGCCGGAGCGGCTGCAGGCGCACATGCGCAACATGCACGTGTTCGACATCAAGACGCTGCGCGCCAAAGGCGGCAAGGACGCCAAGACCGGCTACGTGCTCGACGGCGATTACTTCGGCCTGCCGTGGCCGTGCTACGGCACGCCGGAATTGAAGCATCCGGGTTCGCCGGTGCTCTACAACACGGAACTGAACATGATGGACGGCGGCGGAAATTTCCGCGCCAATTTCGGCGTCGAGCGCGAAGGCGTCAACCTGCTCGCGGAAGACGGCTCGTGTTCAAAGGGTGCGGACCTCGCGACCGGCTATCCGGAGTTCGACCACGTGCTGCTGAAAAAACTCGGCTGGTGGGACGAGTTGACCGAGGACGAGAAAAAGGCGGCCGAAGGCAAGAACTGGAAGACCGATTCGTCGGGCGGCATCATCCGCGTGGCGATGAAGAATCACGGCTGCCATCCGTTCGGCAACGCCAAGGCGCGCGCGCTGGTGTGGAATTTCCCGGATGCGGTGCCGTTGCATCGCGAGCCGCTGTTCAGCCCGCGGCCGGATCTGGTGGAAAAATATCCGACGCACGACGATCAGAAAAACCGCTGGCGCATGCCGGTGTTGTTCAAGACCGTGCAGCAGGCGAACAAGGACGCAGTCAAGCAGTATCCGCTGATCATGACCAGCGGACGCCTGGTCGAGTACGAGGGCGGCGGCGAGGAGACGCGTTCCAACCCGTGGCTGGCCGAACTGCAGCAGGAAATGTTCGTCGAGATCAATCCCAAGGACGCCAACGACCGCGGCCTGAAGAACGACGAATACGTGTGGGTCGAGACGCCGACCAAGGCGCGCCTCAAGGTCAAGACGCAGGTGACCGAGCGTGTCGCCTCGGGCACGGTCTTCCTGCCGTTCCACTTTTCGGGGTGGTTCCAGGGCAAGGACCTGCTCGACCAATACCCGGAGGGCGCGGCGCCCATCGTGCGCGGCGAGGCGATCAATACCGCGACCACCTACGGTTACGACATCGTGACCATGATGCAGGAAACGAAGACCACGCTGTGCCAGATCAGCAAAGCGGCATAACGATAACGAGAGCCGAGGAGTCTAGCCATGGCAAGAATGAAATTCCTGTGTGACGCCGAGCGTTGTATCGAGTGCAATGGTTGCGTGACCGCCTGCAAGAGCGAGCATGACATACCGTGGGGCGTGAATCGCCGCCGCGTGGTGACGTTGAACGACGGCGTGCCCGGTGAGAAGTCGATTTCGGTCGCGTGCATGCACTGTTCGGACGCGCCGTGCATGGCCGTATGCCCGGTCGATTGCTTCTACAAGACCTCCGAGGGCGTGGTGCTGCACGACAAGGACCTGTGCATCGGCTGCGGATATTGCTTCTACGCGTGCCCGTTCGGCGCGCCGCAGTTTCCGCAGGACGGTGCGTTCGGCCTGCGCGGCAAGATGGACAAGTGCACGTTCTGCGCCGGCGGTCCGGAGGCGGACAATTCGGAGGCGGAATACAAGAAATACGGACGCAACCGCCTCGCCGAAGGCAAACTGCCGGCGTGCGCCGAAATGTGCTCGACCAAGGCTTTGCTCGGCGGCGACGCCGACGTCATTTCGGACATTTACCGCAATCGCGTGTTGAAGCGCGGCAAGGGCTCGGAAATCTGGGGCTGGGGCACGGCTTACGGCAAGCCCGACGACAAGCCCGCAGCGACGCCGGGAGCGAAATCATGACGGGCCGCCGCATCGCGTTGACGGTGGCGGGCTGCACGCTCGCGTTTTTGCTGTCGGCGTGCAGCGATAAACCCGTGGTCTACAAGCAGGGGCAATACCAGGGCAAGGAAGACTCTAAGCCGTGGAACAACCGCCAGTTCAACGGCAACCAGGTCGAGTGGGAAAAAGCGATCAAGGCGCGCAATCAGGGCCAGGACGAGTATTCGCGCAGCGCTGGCGAGCGCGCAAATAAGGGGAACCGGACACATGACGCGATCAGTGATTGCGCGATAGTCCGCGTCGCTGGTGGCGATTGCTGCTGTCGGGCGTCGATGCTGGTGCCGCTCTGCGGCGCAGTCGCGGAAGCGCGGCGCAGGAGCAGGCGCAGCGGCAACTCACGCAGCCGGGCAACAACTGCGCCGGTGTGGCGCGAGGTGCGCAAGGGCGATAATCCCTATCAAACCACGCAGGTGCGCGGCGTCGAAACCAACGTGCTGGTGCAGTCCGCGGGGCAGACATGGCGGCAGTTGCGGCCGCCGGTTGCGCTGGCGGGCGGATTGTTGATCGTGGCTGCATTGCTGGCCGTGTTTGCGTATTACGAGTGGCGTGGTCCGATCGGCGTGCACGAGCAGCCCACCGGCAAGCTGGTCAAGCGTTTTTCCGACGCCGAACGTTTGACGCATTGGACGGTGGCGATCAGCGTTTGCATTCTGGGCATCACGGGCCTGATCATTTCGTTCGGCAAATACGTCTTGTTGCCCATCATCGGCTACACGCTGTTCTCATGGGTCGCGATATTCGCCAAGAACCTGCACAATTTTGTCGCGCCGGTTTTCTTATGCGGCCTGCCGGTGATGATCGTGCTGTTCATACGCGACAATTTGCCCGAGACCGGCGATCTGAAATGGATGCTCGATTTCGGCGGATTGTTTTCGAAGAGCGAAGCGCGAGACGCCGTCCGGCCGCTTTAACCTGGGCGAAAAAGTGCTGTTCTGGCTGGATGGCGTGCGTGCTCGGCATCGTGCTGTGCATGTCGGGCGCCGTCATGCTGTTCCCGAATTTCGAGCAGGGCCGCGAGCTCATGCAATTGGCGAATATCGTGCATATCGTGTGCGCAATGGTCATGATTTTCCTCGCGAGCTTTCATATTTACCTCGGCACGATCGGGACCAAGGGCGCCTACGAGGGAATGCGCACCGGCTACGTGGACGAGACGTGGGCGAAGGAACACCACCAGCTTTGGTACGACGCGGTCAAAGCCGGCAAGGCGCGGCAGCAATTCGCCGATGACGCGCCCGCCGACGTGCGCTCGCAGGTCGCGCAGGGGCTTAAAGCCTAGATGAAGCGGAGGAGGGGACGATGAAATTGAATAAAGCAATGTTGATTGCGGCACTGTGCGTGGTCGGCACCGGTGCGGTCTATGCCAAACTGCCCGCGCCGCAGTTGACCGACGAGCAGAAAGCCAAGGCGGAGGAAACCAAGGCGAAGGCCGCGGAGGCGGCCAAGAAGGACGCCGAAGCGCTGACCAAATCGCAGGACCGTGTCGCCGATCGTTACATCAAGGCGCAGAAGGCCAAGGGTATTACGGTCAAGCCCACGCCGATTGCCGCGGCTGCGCCGCGCCGCTCGCCGCGCCGGCCAAGAAATAGCCGCTGCCATCGCCCGCATACTCGAGCCCGGCTGACGCCGGGCTTTTTTTCGACTATCGCGCGCGGATTCCGTTAAAATACACCGCTTTGCCAGCAACTTCCGCGGTGCGCGCGCAGTCTTTCCGCAACGTCGTTTGGATTGTTTTACTCACGCTGATCCCTGTCCGATGAAACCCCGCCACCAACGCATCGCCATCATCGCCGCGAGTCTCGCCGCACTGGGCGCGGCGAGCGCGCTCGTGTTGAATGCGTTTCAGAGCAATCTCGTGTTTTTCTTCAGCCCCAGCCAGGTGCTCGCCAACGAGGCGCCGCGCGGCAAGGTGTTTCGCATCGGCGGGATGGTCGAGGCGGCGCAGTCTTAAGCGCGAAAGCGACGGGCTGACGGTGCAGTTCCGCGTGACGGACACCGTGCAAGACGATCACCGTCGTTTATACGGGCATCCTGCCCGATCTGTTCAAGGAGGGCAAAGGCGTCGTGGCGCAAGGCCGTCTTAACGCCGACGGCGTATTTGCGGCGACCGAAGTGCTTGCCAAGCATGATGAAAACTACATGCCGCCCGATGCGGCGCACGCAATCGAGCAGGCGCAAAAAGCGCAAAAAAGCGTGATTACGAAATAAAGGGCGTCGACATGGTTCCGGAAATCGGCCAATTTGCATTGATACTCGCGCTGCTGCTCGCGTTCACGCAGGGCGTGCTGCCGATCGTCGGTGCCGCGCGCGGCAATCGCCGCGTGGATGGCGCTGGCGCGTCCCGCGGCGCAGGGGCAGTTGACGTTCGTGGCGATTGCATTCGGTTGCCTCGCGTGGTCGTTCGTGCACAACGATTTTTCGGTGCTCAACGTCGCCACCAATTCCAACTCGCAATTGCCGCTGCATTACCGCTTCGCCGCGACGTGGGGGTCGCACGAGGGCTCGCTGCTGTTATGGGTGCTGATGCTCAATGTGTGGACCGTCGCGGTAACGGTGTTCAGCCGTCATTTGCCGACGCCGCTGGTCGCACGCGTGCTCGGCGTGATGGGGCTGGTCGGCGGTCGGTTTCATCCTGTTCATGCTGTTGACGTCGAATCCGTTCGAGCGCTTGTGGCCGGCGGCGGCCGATGGCCGCGATCTCAATCCCTTGTTGCAGGATCCCGGCATGGTGATCCATCCGCCGATGCTCTACATGGGCTACGTCGGTTTTTCCGTTGCGTTCGCGTTTGCGATCGCGGCTCTGCTGGGCGGCCGGCTCGACGCGACGTGGGCGCGCTGGTCGCGCCCATGGACGACCGCCGCATGGTGCTTTCTTACCATTGGCATCATGCTCGGCAGCTGGTGGGCGTACTACGAACTCGGTTGGGGCGGCTGGTGGTTCTGGGACCCGGTCGAGAACGCGTCGTTCATGCCGTGGCTGGTCGGCACCGCGCTGATGCATTCGCTGGCGGTGACGGAGAAACGCGGCGGCTTCAAGAGCTGGACGGTATTGCTCGCGATCTGCGCGTTCAGCCTGAGTTTGCTCGGCACGTTCCTGGTGCGTTCCGGCGTGCTTACTTCGGTGCATGCGTTCGCGACCGACCCCAAGCGCGGCATCTTCATACTTGCGTTTCTGGCCATCGTGATCGGCGGCTCGCTGATACTGTTCGCCTGGCGCGCGCCGCGTGTCGGGCTCGGCGGCGGCTTTGGCGTGGTCTCGCGCGAATCGATGCTGCTCACCAACAACGTACTGTTGCTGGTGGCCGCGGGCGCGGTTTTGCTGGGCACGCTGTACCCGCTGTTTCTCGATGCGCTGGACCTCGGCAAGATATCCGTCGGGCCGCCGTATTTCGAGAGCGTGTTCGTGCCGCTGATGACGCCGGCCTTGTTCCTGATGGGAATAGGACCGCTCGCGCGCTGGAAAGAGGCTGACGCTGCCGGATCTGGTGGCGCGACTGAAGTGGGCGTTTGGCGTTAGCTTGGCGACTGCGCTGTTGTTGCCTTTTGTCATCGGCGATTGGTCGCCGCTCGTGAGCTTCGGCCTGCTGGTTGCAGCGTGGATCCTGGTCACGGCCGCCTTCAATTTGCGCGAGCGGCTCGCGCTAGCGCGCGGCGACTGGCTGGCGCGGATGCGCGAGTCAGCCGCGCGGCTACTTTGGCATGCTGATCGCGCATTGCGGCGTTGCCGTGTTCGTCATCGGCGTGACGCTGGTGAAAGGTTATGAGACGGAGCGCGATCTGCGCATGGCGGTCGGCGACAGCGTCACGGTGGGCGGGTATGCGTTTCGTTTCGATGGCGCGGGGGACGCGCTAGGACCGAACTATCGCGCCGCGCGCGGCAACGTCACCGTCAGCCGCGACGGCGTGGTGCTCAAAGTGTTGCATCCGGAAAAGCGTCTGTATAACGCGCAGCAGATGACGATGACGGAAGCGGCAATCTCGTCAGGACTGTTCGGCGATATTTACGTATCGCTCGGCGAGCCGGTTGATAACGGCGCATGGAGTGTCCGCGTTTATCACAAGCCGTTCGTGACATGGATCTGGGGCGGCTGCCTCATCATGGCGCTCGGCGGGTTGGTCGCGCTGACAGACCGGCGCTATCGCCAGAGCGCGCGCAGCGCAGCGGAAGTAATGCCCGCTGCCGGCAAGGCCGTGGCGTGAAGGCATGAGCCGCTATTTGATTCCATTTGCGCTGTTCGTCGCGCTGATCGTGTTTCTCGGCGTCGGCCTGGGACTCAATCCGCGCGAAGTGCCGTCGCCGCTCATCGGCAAGGCGGCGCCCGCGTTCCAACTCGCGCAATTGCATCATCCCGAGCGCACGTTTACGCATAAAGATATGCTCGGCGAGGTGTGGTTGCTTAACGTGTGGGCGTCGTGGTGCGTGTCGTGTCGCGAGGAACATCCGCTGTTGGTGGAACTCGCTAGGAGCAAGTCGGTGAGCATTCAAGGCCTTAACTACAAAGACAAGCGCGACGACGCGCTCGCCTGGCTCAGGCAGTTCGGCGATCCCTACAACCTTAGCATCAGCGACAGCGACGGACGGGTCGGCATCAACTATGGCGTTTACGGCGTGCCTGAAACATTTGTGATCGATAAGTTCGGAGTCATATGCTGACAAGATTATCGGCCCGGTCACCCGCGAAAAGCTCAACGAAAAAATTCTTCCCCTGGTGCAGAAATTGCGGCAGACGGAGCGGCAATCGTGCGCCTGATCGCGGCTTTCGTTTTGTGGCTGCCGCTTGCTGTCGGCGCGCAGACAGCGCAACCGACGCCGGACGACCCGGTGACCAACCGGCGCGCGGTGCAGCTTGCGGAGCAATTGCGCTGCCTCGTCTGCCAGAACCAGTCGATCGCGGATTCGCATGCTGAACTCGCGGTCGACCTGCGGGGCCAGATTCGCGAGCAGATCGCTGCAGGGCAAAATCCGACGCAGCCATCGTCGACTTACATGGTCGAGCGTTACGGCGAATTCGTGCTGTATCGTCCGCCGCTCAGGGCCGCCACCGCGCTCTTGTGGTTCGGGCCGCCGCTATTGCTGCTCGTGGGCTTCGTCCTGCTGATGCGCTATGTGCGTGCGCGGCGTACGCGCGTCGAGCGGCGAACCTTTGACCGATGAGCAGCGCCGCGCCGCGCGGGCGCTGCTTGTCCGGTGGCGAGGACGGTCAGCGATGACCGAGTTCCTGCTGGTCGCGGCGGTGCTGGCCGCCGTTGCCCTGGCGTGGGTGTTGCCGGTCTTGTGGCGTTCGCGCCATGACGAACCGACTGCGCGAGCCGAGGCGTCCAATCTTGCGATACTGCAGGACGGCTTGACCGAACTCGAACGCGATCTCAAAAACGGCACGCTGTCGGCCGGCAGTACCAGCCGGCGCGCGAGGACCTCGAGCGGCGCGCGCTGGAAGAAGCAAGCGCCGCCAGCGCCGCGCGGCCGCAGTCACCCGCGCATACGCGCCGGACGGTGGCAGTTCTGGCGCATGTCGATCCCGCTATGCGCGGCAGGACTTTACTGGCAATTGGGTAGTCCGGCAGCCGTAGGGTGGAGTACGCCCAGCCGCCGGCGGCGGCGACTTTTCGCACCAGCAGTTCGAAACCATGGTTGCGCAACTGGCGCAGCGGATGGAGAAGAATCCGGACGATGCCAACGGGTGGGCGCTGCTGGCGCGATCCTACGCCGCTCTTCAGCGCTACCCGGAAGCGGCGAACGCTTATGCGCGCGCGACGGCGCTAGTCAAGGACGACGCGGAGTCTCTTCGCGGATTATGCGGATGCTCTGGCGATGGCGCAAGACCGGCGTATCGACGCCAAGGTCATGCAGATCATCGAGCGGCATTGCGCATCGATCCGCAGCAGTGGAAGGCGCTCGCCCTGGCGGGTTCGGCCGCGTTCGAGCGCAAGGATTACAAGACGGCGATCGGTTACTGGCAGAAACTGCAAAGCCGCGCCGAACCGGGCTCCGAGCTGGCGCGCGAAGCGGCCGCGAATATCGAAGAGGCGCGCCAGCTGGGCGGAATCAAGGTGCTGGCCACGGCGCAGAGCGGCAGGCCGGACGCCAAGCCCCAGGTGCAGGCACGCAGATGCCAAGCCGCGCGCGCAGACGGCCAACGCAAGCGTGGACGGGCAGCGTGACGCTCAGTCAGAAGCTCGCCGGCAACGCAGCGCCGACCGATACCGTATTCGTGTTTGCGCGTGCGGCTGAAGGACCGCGCATGCCGCTCGCCATCCTGCGTTTTCAGGTCAAGGATCTGCCGGCGAAATTTCATCTCGACGACAGCCTCGCCATGTCGCCCGCGATGAAACTGTCGAATTTCCCGGACGTGGTGATCGGCGCGCGGGTTTCGAAATCCGCCAACGCGATGCCGCAAGCCGGCGATCTGCAGGGCAACAGCAAGCCGGTAAAGGTCGGCGCGACGGGAATCGCCGTCGTCATCGATCAAGTCGTGCCCTGAACGAACTGCGTTCGCCGCGAGCTTGCGATCGCACGCACGTGCATGCGCACCGGGTGATTAATCACCGCCGTCGCGCACGCGGATATGCTTGACGCAGGCCCAGGCTATTCCGCGCGCGACACGGGACCTCGCAGTGCGCGCAGCGCGGCGCGATGGCGCGCGGTCGAGCAGATACAATTTCAAGCGCGATGCACGCCGCCGTGACGCCAAACGATCCCCAGACGAAGCCCGCATAGCCGCCCATCGCGAGAAACGCCGATACGCTGCCCCAGTTCACGGTTGCCGCTCCTTCAAGTCTTTCACCCATTCGCTGTTGCGCTCGCGCTCGAGAATGATGGAACGCAGGCGCATGAGCATCACGGCGATGCTGTACATCCAGAACGCGAGCGCCATCAGCAGCATGCCGACCAGCATGGTTTTGGCCATGGTCGGGCTCTTCGTGAGGCTGACGGACGCGCCCTGATGCAGCGTGTTCCACCACTTCACGGAGAAATAAATGATCGGCACGTTGATGACGCCGACCAGCGCGATCACCGCCCCCGCCTTGTCGGCGCGCCGCGGATCGTCGATCGCCGCCTGCAGCGACATGAAGCCGAAGTAGAGGAACAGCAGGATCAGTTCGGAGGTCAGGCGCGCGTCCCACACCCACCACGTGCCCCACATCGGCTTGCCCCACAGCGAACCGGTCCACAGCGCGACGAAAGTCATCATGGCGCCGGTCGGCGCGAGCGCCGACGCCACCATCGACGAGAGGCGCGTGTTGAATGCAAGTCCGACGCCGGCCCAGAACGCCATGACGATGTAGATGAACATCGACATCCATGCGGCGGGCACGTGGATGAAAATGATGCGGTAGGCCTCGCCTTGCTGGGCGTCGGTGGGCGCCACGAAAAAGCTGACGTAGGTTCCGCCAATCGCGAAGCAGCGCCGCGGCGGCGAAGAACCACGGCGTGAGCTTGCCCGCCAGCGGATAGAAGCTGGCCGGCGAAGAATACTTGAACCAGTTGATCGTCACAGTTGTCTTTGCCCGAATCGTCTGTTTGTCTATTCGACTGCAATACGCAGGGAAACCGCCGTCGCCCACGGCGCGAATACCAATGCCGCCAGCAGAAACGCGCCGAGCAGCGACAAATGCGCCGCCGCACCCAGGCCCGCCGCGGTTGCTTCGACCGCGCCGGCGCCAAAAATCAGCACCGGCACGTACAGCGGCAGCACGAGCAGCGACAGCAGCGCGCCGCCGCCGCGGACCCCCAGCGTGAGCGCGGCGCCGACCGCGCCGATCAGGCTCAGCGTCGGCGTGCCCAGCAGCAGCGATGCTAGCAGAACCAGCAGCGCATCGGCATCGAGATCGAACTGCAGCCCCAGCAGCGGCGCGATCACGACCAGCGGCAGTCCCGTTGCGAGCCAGTGCGCGGCGATTTTCGCCAGCACGAGCAGCGACAGCGGGTGCGGCGCGAGCACCATCTGTTCGAGGGTGCCGTCGGCATAATCGCCGGCAAACAGGCGCGCGAGCGCAAGCATCGAGGCGAGCAGCGCCGCCACCCAGACCACACCGGGCCCGATCAGGCGCAACAGCGCGGCATCGGAACCGACGCCCAGCGGAAAGAGGCTCGTCACGATCACGAAGAAGATCAGCGTGGTCAGCAAGTCAGCGCGATGGCGCATTGCGCACAGCAGATCGCGGCGGGCGACGGCGCAAATCGCATCCCACAGACGCGGCCGGCTCATGATCCGAGTTCCACGCGCCGCGCGACGCGGGCGGCAATCGGAACTTCCTGATGCGTGGTCAGCACCACCATGCCGCCTGCGTCGAGATGCGCTTCGAGCAATTCCCGCGTCAGCACCAGTGCGGCGGCGTCGAGCGCCGTGAACGGTTCATCGAGTATCCACAGCGCGCGCGCGGCGCACAGGCTTAACCGGGCCAGCGCGACGCGGCGGCGTTGTCCCTGCGACAGGGCCTTGCACGGCAAATGATGCAATTCACGAATGCCAAATTTGTGCAGCGCCGCATCGATTTCGGCCGGCCCGTCGGGCAGGCCACCGGCGCAGCGCGGAGAACTGCAGATTCTCGCGCGGCGGTCAATTCGTCTTTTACCGCGCTTAAATGCCCCAGATAGGCGATGTGCGCGCGATATTCGTCGTCCAGCGCGCTGAATATCGCGGCCACACCAGCTGATGGTGCCGGCGGCGGGCGGCAGCAAACCGCACAGATTGCGCAGCAAGCTTGTTTTGCCGCTGCCATTGGGGCCGCGTACTTCCAGGAGCGTATGCGGCGCCACCGCGAAGTTCGAGATCGGTAAACAGCCGGCGTTCGCCGCGCACGCATTCCAGGTGAGCTATCTCAAGCATGTGGCCGCGCCCATCCGCGGGCTCAGGAGGTCATGGACAGCGCGCGATGATACCTTACTTGAGCGCGCGGCGTGTGCGGATGAATTTGATTGTCCTTGATGTAGATCAACCTGTCGCGATGGCGGTGTTTTAGCATGAACACCGATCAACGGCGCGCATTGCGGAACGTCAGACGCGTTCCCTATGCAGAGTCGGTGGTCACTGAATCGCCATCAGAGGAGATACCCAGATCATGTCCGGCCAGGACGCAAAACAATCGGCGCATGCGGGCTCGCGCGGCTTCGCAGTGCTGCAGGATCCCGACGCTGAACAAAGGGACGGCATTTACCGAAAAAGAGCGCGAAGCGCTCGGATTGCGCGGCTTGCTGCCGCCGCATGTGACCAGCCAGGACGAGCAGGCCACGCGCGTGCTGGTGAACCTGCGCAAGCTGTCCGACCCGCTCGAAAAATTCGTCGCGTTGAATGCGCTGCACGACCGCAACGAGGCGCTCTTTTTTCGCGTGCTGTGCGACAACATCGACGAGATGCAGCCGCTCGTCTATACGCCGACGGTGGGGCTCGCGTGCCAGAAGTTCGGACTGATTTTCCAGCGGCCGCGCGGCATTTTCATCGGCGCCAACGACCGCGGGCGCGTGGCGGAGGTGCTGCGCAACTGGCCGTATCCCGCGCAAGCTGATCGTCGTCACCGACGGCGAGCGCATACTCGGGCTCGGCGATCTCGGCGCCAACGGCATGGGCATTCCGGTCGGCAAGCTGTCGCTCTACACCGCCTGCGCCGGCATCCATCCGCAGGCTGTGCCTGCCGGTCACGATCGACGTCGGCACCAACAACGAAACGCTGCTCAGGGACCTGTTTTACGTCGGGTTGCGCCAGCATCGCATCACCGGCGCGCCCTACGACGAACTGATCGAGGAATTCATTACCGCCGCGCACGAGGTATTTCCCGGCGTGTTGATCCAGTTCGAGGACTTCGCCAACCACAATGCGTTTCGCCTGCTGCACAAGTATCGCAGCCGCATCTGCACTTTCAACGACGACATCCAGGGCACGGCGGCGGTCGCGCTGGCGGGAATTTTCTCGGCGCTGCGCGTTACCGGCGGGAAGCTGACCGACCAGAAAATACTGTTTCTCGGCGCCGGCGAAGCCGCGACCGGCATCGCCGATCTCATCGTGTCGGCGATGATGGCGCAAGGCCTGTCGGAAGCCGCGGCGCGCCAGCGCTGCTGGCTGGTTGATTCGAAGGGCCTGGTGGTCAAGAGCCGCACGGATCTCGCGGCGCACAAAATGCCCTATGCGCACGAGCACGCGCCTGTCGGCGATTTTCTCACGGCGATCAAGGCGCTGAAGCCGACCGGCATCATCGGCGTGGCCGCGGTCGGCGGCACGTTCACGCAGGAAGTGCTGGAGGAGATGACGCGCCTCAACGAGCGGCCGATCGTATTCGCGCTGTCCAATCCGACTTCGCAGGCGGAGTGCGACGCGGAGCAGGCCTACCGCCACACCGGCGGGCGGGCGCTGTTCGCCTGCGGCAGCCCGTTCGACCCCGTGCAGTTCAACGGCAAGACGTTCGTGCCGCGGCAGGGCAACAACTCCTACATTTTCCCCGGCGTCGGGCTGGGCGCGATTGTCAGCGGCGCGCGCCATGTTACGGACGATATGTTCATGGCCGCCGCGCACGCGCTTGCGCACCTCGTAAGCGAGTCGGATCTGGAGCAGGGCAGCCTGTACCCCGCGCTGCCGCGGATTCGTGAAGTCTCGGCGCATATCGCGAAGGCGGTCGCCGACACCGCCAGCCAAGAACGGTCTCGCCGGCAAGCCGCCGGCGCCGGATATGCTTGAAGCACATCCAGTCGCAGATGTATGACCCGCACTATTGACATGACGGTCATCCGGAGTACGGACATGATGTTCCAGGTGCGCATACACGGCAGGGGCGGACAGGGCGTGGTGTCGGCGGCTGAAATGCTGTCGATGGCGGCGTTCGACGAGGGCCGTTACGCGCAGGCGTTTCCGAGTTTCGGTTCGGAGCGCATGGGCGCGCCGGTCATGGCGTTCTGCCGCATCGACGACAAGGAGATCAGGCTGCGCGAGCCGGTGTTGAATCCCGACGCGCTGATCATCCAGGATCCGACGTTGCTGCATCAGGTCAATCTGTTCAGCGGCGTGCCGCAGGGCGGTTATATCCTGATCAATTCCACGCGCAGTTTCGACGAACTCGGCATCGGCGAATTCGTGCGCAATTTCGATCATCACCACCTGTGCACGGTGCCGGCGACCGAACTCGCGCTGAAGCATGTCGGGCGGGCGCTGCCGAACGCGGCGCTGCTCGGCGGATTTGCCGCCATCAGCGGGCAATTGCAATTCGATTCGGTCGCCAAGGCCATCCAGGCCAAGTTTCCGGGCAAGGTGGGCGCAGCCAACGTCGCGGCGGCGCGGGCGGCCTATGAATTCACGTTGTCCGCCATCAACGCAGGAGCAGCCCATGCTTAAGCAAATGGAAGGCTCGCTCGCCGTCGCGCAAGCGGTCGCCTTGTGCCGGCCGGAAGTGATTTGCGCTTATCCGATCACGCCGCAAACGCATATCGTCGAAGGCTTGGGCCAGATGGTGAAGAACGGCGAGCTCGAGAATTGCGAGTTCATCAACGTCGAATCCGAATTTGCCGCGCTGTCGGTGGCCATCGGCGCATCGGCCGCCGGCGCGCGCAGCTACACCGCCACCGCGAGCCAGGGCATCCTGTTCATGGCGGAAGCGGTCTATAACGCGGCGGGCCTCGGGCTGCCTATCGTCATGACCATCGGCAACCGCGCGATCGGCGCGCCGATCAACATCTGGAACGATCATTCCGACAGCATGGCGATGCGCGACGCGGGCTGGATCCAGCTGTACGCCGAAACCAACCAGGAAGCGGCGGACCTGCACATCCAGGCGTTCCGGCTGGCCGAGGAGTTGTCGTGCCCGGTGATGGTGTGCGTCGACGGCTTCATCCTGACCCACGCTTACGATCGCGTGGACATGCCGGACCAAGCGCAGGTCGACGCCTATCTGCCGCCGTTCGAGCCGGTGCAGGTGCTCGATTGCAACGATCCCGTGTCGATCGGCGCGATGGTCGGGCCCGATGCATTTTTCGAGGTGCGTTATCTGCAACATCACAAACAGCAACGCGCGCTTGAGTTGATACCGCAGCTGGCGGCGCGAATTCAAGGCGCAGTTCGGGCGCGACTCGGGCGGGCTCATACGCAGCTTACCGCTGCGAAGACGCGGAAACGATCGTGGTCGCGCTGGGCTCGCTCGTCGGCACGATCAAGGACGCCGTCGACGAAGCGCGCGCGGGCGGGCATCGCATCGGCGTGGTGTCGATTTGCTCGTTCCGGCCGTTTCCGCTGGCGGAGGTGCGCGCGGCGCTGGCGTGGGCGAAGCGCGTCGTCGTGCTCGAAAAATGCCTTGCCGTCGGCATCGGCGGCATCGTCTCCGACGGCGTGCGCAAGGCGCTGTCGGGAATCCAGCTGAATGGCTACACCGTGATCGCGGGACTCGGCGGCCGTGCGATCACCAAGCAATCGCTGCTCAACCTGTTCGGGCGCGCATCGCGCGACGAGCTCGAACAGCTGAATTTCCTCGACTTGAACTGGGACGTCGTCAAGCGCGAACTCGCGCGCGGCAGGCAGCAGCGCCGCGCCGGTCCGAGCGCCGAAAACATTTTGCGCGACCTGGGTCAGGCCGCGGCGCGCATTGCTTAGGAATCGATCATGCCAGTACAACCCGTCAAGTTTTATCAGACCGGCACCTTTACCGTCGGCAACCGGCTGCTCGCCGACGCCGAGCGCACCGTGCAGGCCAACATGCGCCGCACCAACTCGCTCAATTCCGGCCATCGCGCGTGCCAGGGTTGCGGCGAGGCGCTCGGCGCGCGCTACGCGATAGACGCCGCGATGCAGGCCACGGGCAATCAGGTCATGGCCGTCAATGCGACGGGCTGCCTCGAAGTCTTCTCGACGCCTTATCCCGAAACGTCGTGGCAGATTCCGTGGCTGCATTCACTGTTCGGCAATGCGGCAGCGGTCGCATCGGGCGTGGCGGCGGCGTTGCGGGTGAAGGGCCGCGCCGGCGTCAAGGTCATTGCGCAGGGCGGCGACGGCGGCACCACCGATATCGGCTTCGGTTGCCTGTCGGGTATGTTCGAGCGCAACGACGACGTGCTCTACATCTGTTACGACAACGAGGCGTACATGAATACCGGCGTGCAGCGCTCGAGCGCAACACCGCCGGCGGCGCGCACGGCGACCACGATGGCGGTGGGCCAGAATCCCGGCAACGTGTTCGGCACCGGGAAAAACGTGCCGCTGATCGCGATGGCGCATCACATTCCGTACGTCGCCACCGCATCGGTGGCGAACCTGCGCGATCTCGAGGTCGAAGGTCATGCGCGCGATGGGCATCGGCGGGTCGCGCTACATACACATTCACGTGCCGTGCCCGCTCGGCTGGGGTTCGGCGCCGGCCGATACGATCAAGATCGCGCGCCTTGCCGTCGAATCCGGATTGTTCCCGTTGTTCGAGGCCGAAAGCGGCGAGATCACCGGGCGCTACAAGCTGCGCCGGCGCGTGCCGGTCGAGGAATATCTGCAAGCCGCAGCGGCGCTTTGCTCATTTGTTCGGCAAGCACGCCGGACGTGCATACGATCGCGTCGATTCAGGCCATCGCCGACCGCAACGTGCGCACGTTCGGGCTGGCGGAGTAGAGGCGCCGCATGAAAAAACCATTCGCGATTACGCTCGATCCCGGCTCCAGCCTCGCCAACCATACCGGCACCTGGCGCAACAACCGGCCCGTCTATGTCGACCGGCTGCCGCCGTGCAACAACGCATGCCCGGCCGGCGAGGATATCCAGGGCTGGCTCTATTACGCGGAAAGCGGCGAATACGAGCGCGCGTGGCGCGAACTGGTAAAGAACAATCCGATGCCTGCGCTGATGGGACGCGTGTGCTATCACCCCTGCGAAAACGCCTGCAACCGCGCGAGCCTCGATGAGGCGGTCAGCATACATGCCGTCGAGCGCTTTCTCGGCGACGAGGCGTCGCAAGCAGGGCTGGAAATTCGAAATCACCGCGCAGCCGTCGGGCAAGCACGTGCTGGTGGTCGGCGGCGGGCCGTCGGGATTGTCGGCCGCGTATCATCTCGCGCGGCTCGGGTCACCAGGTCACGATACACGAGGCGGGGCCGCTGGCGGGCGGCATGATGCGCTTCGGCATTCCGAAGTACCGGCTGCCGCGCGACGTTCTCGACGCGGAAGTGCAGCGCATACTCGACATGGGCATTACGTTCAAGCTCAATACGCGCGTCGACAATATTCTCGACACGATGAAAGCGGGCGGTTTCGATGCGGCGTTTCTGGCGGTCGGTGCGCATGTCGCGAAACGCACGGATATTCCGGCGCGCGACGCCACCCGCATACTCGATGCCGTCAGCGTGCTGCGCGGCATGGAAACCGATGCGCGACCCCAGCTCGGACGCCGCGTGGTCGTCTATGGCGGCGGCAATACGGCGCTCGACGTCGCGCGCACCGCCAAGCGCCTCGGCGCAAGCGAAGCGGTGATCGTCTACCGGCGTACGCGCGAGCAAATGCCGGCGCACGACTTCGAACTGCAGGAGGCGCTCGACGAAGGCATCATGGTGAAGTGGTTGAATACCATCACGCGCGTCGAGGACACCACCTTTACCGTCGAAAAAATGGTGCTCGACGACAAGGGCTTTCCGCAGCCCACCGGCGAGTTCGAGACGATAGAGGCCGACACCCTGATACTCGCGCTCGGGCAGGACGTGGATCTGTCGTTGCTCGACAAAGTGCCGGGGCTCGCCATCGAAAAAGGCACGGTCAAGGTCGACCGCAACATGATGACCGGCTACGCGGGCATTTTCGCCGGCGGCGACATGGTGCCGTCGGAACGCACCGTGACGGTCGCCATCGGGCACGGCAAAAAGGCCGCGCGCAATATCGACGCGTGGCTGCGCGGCAGCATCTACAAGGCGCCGCAGAAGCACGAGGTGGCGCGCTTCGATCTGCTCAATACCTGGTATTACACGGACGCGCCCAAGACCGTGCAGCCGGTGCTCGACATCATCCGCCGCCAGTCGAGCTTCGACGAGGTGCTGGGCGGGCTCGATGAATCCAACGCGTTGTTCGAAGCGCGTCGCTGCCTGTCGTGCGGCAACTGCTTCGAATGCGACAACTGCTACGGCGTGTGCCCCGACAATGCCGTCATCAAGCTCGGTCCCGGCAAGCGGTTCGAATTCAATTACGACTACTGCAAAGGTTGCGGCATGTGCGCGGCCGAATGCCCGTGCGGCGCGATTACGATGGTTCCGGAAACGATCTGACCGCAGATATTCCAGTCGGGGCGGGCATTGCGCCGCGTGCGAATGTCCGCCGTAAATGCGGCGCACGCTACATCATCACGCGGCCGCCGTTGACGTCAAGCACCACGCCGTTGATGTAGGCCGCCGCATCCGAGGCGAGGAACAGCATGGCGTTCGAGTGGTCTTCCGACACGGCGAGCCGTTTCAACGGCACTTGCGCGGCGATGCGCGCGATGTCTTCCTCGGTGCGCAGCGCTTTGACGCGCGGCGTCAGCGTCGTGATCGGCGCGATGGCATTGGCAGTGATGCCGTCGGGGCCGAGTTGCTGGGCAAGAAAGCGCGTGAGCTGAATGACCGCGGCCTTGGCCGAACCGTAGGCGGGTGACGACGCCGCGGTCACGGTGCGGCCCGAGATCGACGCCACGCTGATGATGCGGCCGGCTTTCGATTTCTTCAAATGCGGAATGGCGGCGCGCGACATCAGAAAGACGCTGCGCAGATTGAGCGCGATGGTCTTGTCCCATTCATCGAGCGGCATGTCTTCGACGGTGGCGAGCCTGCCGTAGCCGCCCGCGCAATTGATCAGCACGTCGAGGCCGCCGAATTCGGCCACGGTCGCGGCGATCGCGGCGGCCACGGATTTTTCGTCGGTGACATCGGTGCGCACCGACCAGCGCGCGGCCGCCGGCGGCGACGATTTCCGCGGCGATCGCGTTGGCGCCGGCTTCGTCGATGTCGAGCAGCGCAACGCGCGCGCGCTCCTTGGCAAACGCACGCGCAGTGACCGCGCCTATGCCTTGCGCGGCGCCGGTAATGGCAACGATGCGTCCGGCGAATTCAGGATATGACGGCATGACGGAAATCTCGCGGTGAAAAAGCGATTGAAAATCAAATCGGAGAAGCGGAACGCAGGATCGTGCTTGCACGTCGGCGCGGCGTCACACGACGCCTTCCATGACCTGAACTTCGACCAGCGTGCCGGCCGTAACATTGCCCTGATCGGTCGGCAGGATGATGAAGCAATTGGCTTCCGTCATCGAGCGCAGTATGCCCGAGCCCTGTTCGCCGGTGACGCGCACGCTCCAGGCGCCCGCCGCATCCTGCGTCAGTACGCCGCGCTGAAATTCGGTGCGGCCCGGCGCTTTCTTCAGCGCGCTCGTGCACGGCACTTTGAACGTCGGCAGCGGCGGCAGCGGATCGCGGCCGGAGAGTTTCAGCAGCGCGTCGCGCACGAATTGATAGAACGTCACCATCACCGACACCGGATTGCCGGGCAGGCCGAAGAAATGCGCGCCGCCGATGCGGCCGTAGGCGAGCGGACGCCCGGGCTTCATGGCGATTTTCCAGAACACGACTTCGCCGAGGCGCTCGAGCAGTTCCTTCACGAAATCGGCTTCGCCGACCGACACGCCGCCGCTGGTGATGACCACGTCGGCACAGCGCGCCGCCTCGCCGAACGCCTGTTCAAGCAACTTCGGATCGTCGCGCACTACGCCCATGTCGATCACTTCGCAGCCCAGCCGCGTCAGCATGCCGTGGATGGTGTAGCGGTTGCTGTCGTAAATTTGTCCGGCGCCAAGCGGCGTGCCGATCGAGCGCAGCTCGTCGCCGGTCGAGAAAAACGCGACGCGCAGCTTGCGGTAGACGGCGATTTCGCCGATACCGAGCGACGCGATGAGGCCGATTTCCGCCGGGCGCAGCAATTCGCCGCGCTTCAACGCAACTTGTCCGGTTTTCAGGTCTTCGCCGGCGCGGCGCAGGTGCTGGTTTAGACGATGCCCGCCGCCGACCGTCACGCTGTCGCCGGCGGCTTTAACGTGCTCCTGCATGACGATGGTGTCGCAGCCGTCGGGCACTACGCCGCCGGTCATGATGCGCACGCAGGCGCCGGCTTTGACCGCGCCCTGGAACGGCACGCCCGCAAACGCAGTGCCGGCGATCTTCAGCGTGACTTCGCCGTCGGCCTTGAGGTCGGCAAAGCGAACGGCGTAGCCGTCCATCGCGGAGTTGTCGTGCGATGGAACGTCGAGCGGTGAAATCACGTCTTCGGCCAGCACGCGGCCAAGCGCGGCGCGGATATGCAAACGTTCAACGACTGCGACCGGCGACAGAAAGCGCGCGATGAATTCGCGCGCCTTGGCGACCGGCATCGAGTTCGGATCGTAATCGTCGGCGCAACTGGCGGCGCGGATGGATTTATTAACTGGATCGTTCATCGGGAGCCCTGAGAGTCGCGTCGCGGAAACGCGAAATGTTACCGCAATATCGGCAGGGCGGAGCGCGGATCGATATCTGCCTGCCAATCGGACGCCGCGTAACCGAACGAACCGGCAGTTTAGTCGGCTTGCCTTACATCAATGCGCCTGATCTGCCTGACCCAGCGCGCATGACGTTTTTCCGTGGGAATCACCAGCCGCAGCGGCCCCTCATCCGCGGACAATGGTTTCGCATCCTTCAGATAGCACAGCAAAATCAGCCGGTCCGAAAACGTGGGATCTGTTTCGGCCAACGCGAATACGGCCTGGTAGCCGTCGGCGGCCTGGACCAGGACATATTGCCTGAGCGCCGCGCCGCGCACTTCCTTCTCGGTCGGCGCCCCGGCCGCCTTGAGCACCTCGTGCAGCGCCACGCCCTGGTATTCTGCAAATACGCCGGGCGACTCTTCTACCTTCGCATTTTTCTGAGGTAGCCGTTTCAGATCATCGATGGTGAAGTCGAGCGAGCGGCCGGACGGGACTTTGATCTGAAGCGCGGGCTCCGCCGCTTGACAGATTCCCGTCGCGGCAAGCGCTATCGCTGATGTCAAAATCCAGAACTGCAGCTATCCATCGTTGAACGATCATTGCCTGCCTCGCTTTGAATAAGGAAGAGACATCCGTGTGAACTGGCCTCATCGATCATTTTGCATGCTCACGCAATATTTGCCGGGTGCGGTGCGCACTGAGCAATGAATCGTCACCTGAGTGAGTTGCGTCGTAACCGGGCAATGCCGCGCAAATTGCGCGAAATTCCGCGCTCTTCAAGAATGTGATGAGGCGGGATATATGCCCGGCGTCGGGACGTTCTTCACGGCAGGCCAGATAGTAGGTTTCGCGTTCAAGCGGCACGAACGGCAGCCCGAACTGGACAGCCGCGGCACGGATGCCGAAACCCGCGTCGGCGCCGCCGCCGGCAATGGTTGCAGCGACTGCCAGATGCGTAAACTCCTCGTCCTGATAGCCGCGTATGTCGACGGCGCGCAGATTTTCTTCTTTGAGCAGCCGGTCAAACAGCGTGCGCGTGCCCGAGCCGCGCTGACGGTTGACGAAACGGGCGCCGGAGCGTGCCACATCGGCTATCGAGTTAATTTTTGTTTCAGTGCCTGAGCGCAGCA
This sequence comes from uncultured beta proteobacterium, assembly GCA_963778865.1. Classification (GTDB taxonomy): domain Bacteria; phylum Pseudomonadota; class Gammaproteobacteria; order Burkholderiales; family SG8-41; genus PALSA-1004. The sequence goes on from CAVZWF010000005.1 coordinate 192,803, forward strand.
TCAATCCCTGTTCGCGTTTGGCGAATTCGATCAATCGGATGGGACGGTCGGGACTGCGCCCGAGTGAATCACGCAGCCGCACTTCGGGGGATTCGTCGCCGGCAAGATGAAAACCCGCGATGTTGCAGCGTCTACGGGCCAGCGCGTCGAGACAATCGTCGCTGCCGTGGGTCTGGAGGTCGAGCTCGACGCCGCATGCGTGGCTGAGGGACTCGCGCGCATTCAACAACGCGAGGTCATGACTCGCAAATACACGCCAGCGGCGGGCGATGGCCGGCGCCGGGGAACTGAGTTCGTGCGCGAGATCCTGCGCAATTCGCGCGAGTTCCGGTGCGAGGTGTGATTCTATGTGCGACCGCGCGGCGAGCAACGCACTGCCGAGTGGCGCCAGTTGCGATCCGCGCCCGCGGCTTAATTCCGCGAGCGGCTTGCCCAGCACTGTTGCCGATGCAGTGAGCAGTCCCCAAGCATGACGATAGGAAACTCCGGCGCGTCGGCAGGCCTTTTGTAGTGACCCTGTTTCCTGGATTCCGGCAAGCAGCGCGAACAGCGAGTCATCGAGCGGCGCAGCCGCGTCGATGCCCAGGTTCCAGCGTAAATTCAGCTCGACTTTCATAATATGCAATAAAATGCATATTGCCTAATAAATAACAATGATATTAAGCTTTATTCCAGATAATTGCATTATGATAAAATTGCATATTAGGCACACCGACAGAATGTTGGCGGAATCGAAATGGGCACGGATATGGCTGTGCAGATGTGTCGCATTTTGGCTGGCGATGGGAGTGCTGATGCCGGTTCCGACTCGCGCCGCCGATAACAGGATTTTTGCGGCCGGCAGCTTGCGCCAGGCGCTGAACGACATCATCAGCGCGTATCAACAAAGCGGCGGGCAGCGTTACATTCCAACTTACGGGCCGTCCGGAAAACTCCGGCAGGAAATCGAGAAGGGCAACGTGCCTGAGGTATTCGCGTCGGCTTCAATCGAGCACACCGAAGCGCTATTCAAAGCGGGCAGGCTGCGCTCGAACCTGGTGCTGACGCGCAATCAGTTGTGCCTGATGGCTGCGCCCGGGATCGCGCTCTCAGCGGGCAAACTCGTCGATATCATTCTCGATCCGGCGCTCAAGCTCGGCACGTCAACCCCCAAGGCCGACCCTCAGGCGATTATGCGTGGGAGCTGTTCAGGAATATCGACAAGTTGCGCCCGGGTGCGTACGCAAAACTCGATGCCAAAGCCTTGAAGCTGGTTGGCGGCGAATTGAACCCTGCGGTGACCGAGTCTGCTTATCCGGCGATATTCAAGGACAGGAAGGCGGACGTATTCATCACGTACTGCACGAACGCTGTCGACACTGCCGCCCTGATTCCCGGCCTGACGTGGCTGCGCTTCACGGACGGGATCAATGTCGCGGCGGTTTACGGTATCGGTGTTTCCGTGAACGCCCCAAAGGAAGCAGATGCGTTCGTCGCATTCGCGACGGGTCCGGAAGGCCGCAGGATTTTTGACCGCTATGGTTTCAAGTAAGCCAGAGCGAGCGAATCGAACATTAACGAGGAGAACGTAACGTGAAATCGTACATGGGAAAAATCGGCGCCGGCCTGCTGGCATTGTTGTTTGCCGTAACGGCATGGTCTGCGGAAGACATACGTATGGCCACGACGACGAGCACCGAGAACTCGGGCTTGCTGAAAGTGATATTGCCGGTGTTCGAGGCCAAGTACGGCGGCAAGGTCAGGGTCGTGTCGGTCGGCACGGGTGCGGCGCTGAAACTCGGCGAGAACGGCGACGCCGACGTCGTGCTGGTGCACGCGCGCGCGCTCGAGGACAAATTCATGGCGGCGGGTTTCGGCTCGGTGCGCAAGGACGTGATGTACAACGACTTCATCATCGTCGGGCCCAAAAACGATCCGGCCGGCGTGCGCGGCATGCAAAGACGTGATCGCGGCGATGAAGAAAATCAGCGCGAGCGGAGCCAAATTCGTGTCGCGCGGCGACGAGTCCGGCACGCACCAGATGGAAAAGGATTACTGGAAAAGCGCCGGCGTCGATCCCAAAGGCGCGTGGTACGTGTCCGCCGGACAGGGCATGGGGCAGGTGCTGACGATGGCGGGGCAATTCGAAGGCTATACTCTGACCGACCGCGCGACGTATGCCGCATACAAGGACAAGACCGGGCTCGAGACGCTGGTCGAAGGCGATCCGAAAATGTTCAATCCGTATGGCGTGATCGCGGTCAATCCGCAAAAGCATCCCGGCATCAACAATCAGGGTGCGATGGCGTTCGTGAACTGGATTACCTCCGCCGAGGGCCAAAAAGTCGTCGCCGATTTCAAGATCAACGGCGTGCAGATGTTTTTCCCGACTGCGCAAATAGATGGAGTTTTTCGGCCCGACCCGCGCACGCGTTCGGGCTGCTGCTGAGCCGGCGACGCCGAGCTCTGGCGCATCATATTCACGTCGCTCGCGTGCTCGCTGATCGCGCTTGCTGCTGATTTCCCCGCCGTCAATCGCGCTCGGATTCCTGATCGCAAAAGTGACGTTTCCCGGCCGCCGCGCGCTCGTGGTGCTCGTGCAGGCACTGCTGTCGTTTCCGACGGTCGTGGTCGGGCTCGTGATTTACATGCTGCTGTCGCGCCAGGGGCCGCTCGGCTTTCTGAAACTGCTGTTTACGCCGGAAGCGATCATCATCGGCTACATGGTGATCGCGTTTCCGGTGCTGGTGGTTTTCACGCTGTCGGCGGTGCAGGGCGCCGATCCGCGCATCTACGAGACGGCGCGCAGCCTGGGCGCGAGTCGCTGGCGGGCCGCGCTGACCACGCTGTTCGAAGTGCGCTTCGGCGTCATGGCGGCGGTATTCAACGGTTTCGGCCGGGTGGTGTCCGAAGTCGGTTGCGCGATCATGGTCGGCGGCAATATCGCAGGACTGACGCGCAACATCCCGACCGCTATCGCGCTGGAGACCAGTCAAGGGCGAGTTCGCGCAGGGCATCGCGCTGGGCTTCGTGCTGATCGTCGGTCGCGATCGGCATCAACGTCGCGCTCGCCTGGTTGCAGGGGCAGGGGAGGGCTCGATTGAGCGCGCCGCTCTTTTCGATCGAGGCGCTCGACAAGCGCTTCGGGAGCGCGTGCTGTTTGAAGACACGCGGCTCGAGCTGGAGGCCGGCAGCGGTTACGTATTGACCGGCCCCAACGGCAGCGGCAAGACTACGTTGCTGCGCATCGCGGCAGGGCTCGAGCCGGCGGAAGCGCGGGCGGCTTGAGTTTCGCGGCGAGGCGTCAGACAACAGCGGACATACCCGGAGGCGTGGCGGCGCGACATCGTGTACGTTCATCAGCAGCCTTATTTGTTTCACACCAGCATCGAAAAAAACCTCGAATACGGTCTCGCGCGGCGCGGGACGCCGCCGGCCGAGCGCAGCGCGCGCGTGCGCGACGCGCTGGAATGGGCGGGCCTGAGCGACAGGCGCGACGTGCCGCCGCACAAACTTTCCGGTGGCGAGAAGCAGCGCGTGGCGCTGGCGCGCGCCAAGGTGCTCAATCCGACGCTGTTGTTGCTCGACGAGCCGACGGCGAATCTGGACGGTGAGGCACGCAAGCAGGTGCTCGAACTCGTCACCGCGCTGTGCATCGAGAACCACACGGTGGTGGTCGCGAGCCACGATCCGGAAATCATGCGGCTGGCGATCCTGAACCGGCTCGTGTATCCGACCGGCGCATTAAGCTCGATGATTGACACGGCGGCTGGTAGAATCGCGTGCCGATGAAGATATTCGGCATTGCGGGCTATTCGGGCTCGGGCAAGACCACGCTGATCGAGAAGCTGATTCCGCTGTTTACCGCGCGCGGCCTGAAGGTTTCGCTCATCAAGCACGCCCACCACACGTTTGACGTCGATCAGCCGGGCAAGGATTCCTACCGCCATCGCCACGCGGGCTGCCACGAGGTGCTGGTGACGTCGAGCCGCCGCTGGGCGCTGATGCACGAGCTGCGCGGCGCGCCGGAGCCGACGCTGCAGGAACTGATCAGGCATGTCGCCGCCTGCGATCTCTTGCTGATCGAAGGTTTCAAGCACGAGCCCATTCCCAAGCTCGAGGTCTACCGCGGCGTGGTCGGCGAATCGCTGTTGCATCCGCAGGACGCGCACATCGTCGCGGTGGCGAGCGATCAGCATGTCGATACGCGTTTGCCGCAATTCAGGCTCGATGACGCGTCGCAGATCGCCGCAGTTCATCCTGCAGCATGTCGCGCTGTAGCGCGAATTCAGCGCCGGCGCATATTCAGTTCATGTCAACCGACGTTCGACGCGAAGATACGATCCGCGACGCGGTTTGCCGGTTAACCCGGTGCGCCTGGCGCGATGATCACGATTTTATATTTTGCACGGTTGCGCGAAGCGCTTGGCACGGCGTCGGAACAGATTGCGTTGCCCGCGGACGTGGGCGACCTCGAGGGCGTTGCGTGTACTGCTGCGCCAGCGCGGCGGCGCGTGGGCCGAGGAGATGGCCGACGGGAAAACAGTTGCGCGCAGCGGTCAATCAGGACATTGCGCAGGGCGACACGCCTGTCAAGGATGGCGATGAAGTCGCATTTTTCCCGCCGGTGACCGGAGGCTGAGATGACCGTACGCATTCAGACCGAGGATTTCGACGCGGGCCGCGAAATCGCGTTGCTGCGGCAGGGCAATCCGCAGATCGGCGCGGTGGCGGCGTTTATCGGCGTGGTCCGCGACATGAATGACGGCAAAGCGGTTGCCGAGATGACGCTCGAGCATTATCCCGGCATGACCGAAAAGTCGATCGACGAAATCATCGAGCAGGCGCAAGTCGCGCTGGAACATTTTCGACGCGCTGGTCGTGCATCGCATCGGCCAGCTTGAAGCCGCTCGACCAGATCGTGCTGGTGGTGGTGACCGGCGCGCATCGCGGCGATGCGTTCGCGGCGTGCGAGTTCATCATGGATTACCTCAAGACGCGCGCGCCGTTCTGGAAAAAGGAGCAGACTCCCGATGGCGCGCGCTGGGTCGAGTCGCGCGCCAGCGACGACGTGGCCGCCGAACGCTGGCGGTTGAAAGGTTGATCCGGATGGGACACGTAAAGGCCCGGGCCAGAATTCGCGTGCAGTTGGGGTCCGCATTTGCCATCGGTCCCGGCAAGGCGGACTTGTTGCAGGCGATAGCAGAAACCGGCTCGATTTCGGCGGCCGCCCGCCAGATGGATATGTCTTACCGTCGCGCGTGGCTGCTGATCGATACCATGAACCGGTGTTTTCGCGAGCCGGTGGTCGACACCGCTACCGGCGGCAAAGGCGGCGGTGGCGCGCAGATAACGTCGTTCGGCAGGACGGTATTGAAATGCTATCGCACGATGGAAGCGCGCGCCACGGCGTCGATCGCGAAACTGATGCCGGAATTTTCCAGGCTGCTGCGCAAGACGCCGCCCACCGGCAAGATATACTGACTCCGCGCACGAACCATTAGTCGCAGCCGCGCGTACTGATTTCCTGTCGAACCGGTGATTTGACTTGGTGGCGATTTTCGTTATATTTTACCGTATATATCGAATAATCGACGGGAAGATTCATATGTCGTGGAAGTGGAGCGACGCTGCGCCGCATGGTTGCCGGAATTATCTTTGCGGTCTTTGTTGCGTTGACTGCGCAGGCGCAGGTGGCCAGCGCGCAGGACGTGCCCAATATCGCGGCGGCTTCGGACCTGAAGTTTGCATTGGAGGAAACCGCTGCCATGTTCCGTGAGCGCAGCGGCCGCGATGTAAAGCTGACCTTCGGCTCTTCGGGGAATTTTTTTCAGCAAATCGCGCAAGGCGCGCCGTTTCAGATGTTTCTTTCCGCGGATGAGGATTTCGTCTTTAAACTTGCCGGACAGAACCGAACGCCGGACCGGGAGTGCTATACGCGATTGGGCGCATTGTGTTGTTTGCGCCCCACGGCTCGCCGCTGAAGCCCGACGCCGAATCTGCGGGATTTGAAGGCGGCGTTGGCAGACGGTCGCATAAAGCGATTTGCGATCGCCAATCCCGAACACGCGCCTTACGGGAGGGCGGCCGAGCAGGCCCTCAAGTCTCGTGGAATGTGGGAGTCGGTCAGACCGACGCTGGTGACTGGGCGAAAATGTATCACAAGCGGCGCAATTTGCAACGCAGCGGCTCGGCACAAGGCGGTATTTTTGCTTATTCGCTCGCGCTTTCAACGGAGATTTCCAAGTTGGGGCAACTTTGCGCTGATCCCTGCAGATTGGCACCAGCCATTGCGGCAGCGTATGGTGCTGGTAGGGAACGCGGGGGCAACAGCAAAAGCGTTTTTCGATTTTGTGCAGGAACCCTGCCGCGCGGAAAATATTCAGGCGATACGGATTCGTTTTGCCCGGGGAAGGTTGATTTGTCATGGACTGGCCTGCGTTCCTGCTCTCGTTGCGCTTGTCGGCCTGGACGCTGGCGATTCTGCTTCCGGTCGGGATTGTGCTCGGCCGCTGGCTCGCGTGGAACGACAGTTCCGGGCAAGCCGCTGATCGAAGCGGCTTTCGCGTTGCCGCTGGTATTGCCGCCAACGGTCCTCGGCTACTACTTATTGGTCGCGCTTGGGAGGCAATTCGCCGATGGGCCGCGCGTACGAATCGTTGTTCGGCCACCCGTTGATATTTACCTTCCAAGGGTTGCTGTTGGCTTCGGTATTGTTCAACCTCCCATTCGCGATCCAGCCCATACAGCGAGCGTTCGAAGCGATCGCGCCTGAAATCCGCGAAGCAGCCGAGTGCTGCGGGCTGACGCCGTGGCGGGTTTTTTGGCGTATCGAATTGCCGCTGGCGTGGCCTGGGCTGCTGTCGGCTCTGGTACTCGTTTTTGCCCACACGTTAGGCGAGTTTGGCGTAGTGCTGATGGTCGGTGGCAGTATTCCCGGTGAAACGAAGACGATCGCCATTGCAATCTATGATCGGGTACAGGGATTCGATCAGACGGCAGCGGGGGTCATGTCGGCTGTGCTGCTCCTGGTCTCGCTGACGGCGATCAGCTTCGCGTACCTGACATCGAGCAGCGTCGGACGCCGGCGTGGCTGAGAAGAGCGTAGGGCTGGAGATGTTGTTGCGAGGGTCGAAGCCTATTGCTCTCGATGTCGCGCTAAGTTGCCCGCCGGGCGAACTCCTCGCGTTGGTTGGTCCATCCGGCAGCGGCAAATCCACGATACTTCGCGCTATCGCAGGACTGATTGATCCCGACGAGGGCCACGTTCGCTGCATGGGGGAAACGTGGTACTCGTCGGCGCAAGGACTGAGTTATAGCGCACGCGAGCGTCATGTCGGCATTGTTTTTCAGAGTTACGCGTTATTTCCACACCTCACTGCGCTGGAAAATGTGATGGAGGCGCTAACCGAATATCCGCGTCCGGAACGCGAACGCCGCGCGCGCAATCTGCTGGCGCGGATGCATCTCGCCGGCTTGGAAGACTCGCAAGCCGGCGATGCTTTCCGGCGGGCAACAGCAAAGGGTCGCGGTGGCTAGTGCGCTTGCTCGGGAGCCGAAGGTAATGTTGCTGGATGAACCGTTTTCCGCTGTCGACCGTGCGACACGCGAGCGGCTTTACCAGGAACTGGCGGAATTGCGGCGCGACCTGGCGATGCCCGTCATTCTCGTCACGCATGACTTCGATGAGGCATTACTACTTGCAGACCGCATGTGTGTTCTTTTCCACGGCAAAACCCTGCAGGTCGGCGTCCCTCACGAAGTGACAACCCGGCCGAACTCCGTGCAGGTCGCGCGCTTGGTGGGATTGAAGAATGTTTTTCGGGCGGGTGTCATTGAGCATATCCCAGATCGAAATGTTACGGTTATCGAATGGCGCAAGCACCGGCTGGAGGCGCATCTGCAACCTGAATTTCCCCCGGGCACCCAGGTAGCGTGGGTGATTCCGCAGGGACAGATGGTTTTGCACGGACGGCGAGGAGACTTCCCGTGGTGAATCGGAGAATCAGATTTCCGGCGTAGTCGCCAGCTTGGTGCGTTTGGGTGATAACGCAATTCTTTCGATTTATGTTGACGGACCGGATAGGCCGCCCCTATTTTTGTCGGTGCCGGTTCATGTCGCGCGGCGCGACAGGATTGAAATGGGAATCAGCGTCACGTTTTCATTGCTCAGGGAAGGCATACTCGATGCCGACCGATAAGCGTCTGGCCGCAGATTTGGTCATGACCTTATAAGCGAGCTTCGCGCAATTGCAGCAGGGCGCGACGTCTACGCGCTGATCAAGGCGATTTCACTGGATCGTTGAAATGCTTGCCTGAAGTCGTCCGGCTGGCGGGCGGTTGCCGGTTTCGCGAAGCAGCAGGGCGGCCGCATGTTCATGATGTAGTGCAATTATTGCACTGCACATGGCGCGGGACGGCCATTGGCATCCGAATACGCACGGCGATGCCACGCGTTGCCTAAATGGCAGTTATGGCGTGATAATAAATTCTGATATCGATATCGCGGCTAATTTGCTATAACCGCCACTATAAGAAACCATGTAGCCGGGCAGGAGGGGCCGCAATTGTCACTACTCATCAGGTCGCCGCGATTTTGTTCCCGCGCCCATGCTCTCCGGTGCACGCTTCGTGCATTCCATTTAAGCCGCGCGTCCACCGTACCGTCGATCGCAGTTCTCGTACTTCAAGGAGGAGTTAGAACATGACCACGCCAACTCGCGTTAAGTTGGAAGACGACAATCAGGACGCGTATCCGCGCTCGCGACGCCGACTACCGCAATCTCAGGAGCGCCGGCATTTTCTGCGCCAAGGCGCCGCCATGGCCGGCACGGCACTGGCGACGGGCGCGGTTGGCACATCGGTCGCGCGTGCCGCGCCACTGACGATTCCGCCGTCGTCGCAGGAAATGGGCCGGCCGATTCCGGCGGCGATGTACGGCATGCCCTCGAAGTTCGAAAGCCAGGTTGCACGGCGGCGCACGGATGTTTTCGTCAACCGGCAGAACTGGTCCGACTGGAGCATGACGCCGATCCAGCAGCCAGCAGGGAATCGTCACGCCGAACGGGCTGGTTTTCGAGCGCCACCATGCGGGCACGCCCGACATCGACCCGAAAACGCACAAGCTCGTCGATCCATGGCATGTTGAAGCAGCCGCTGGTGTTTACGATGGACGATCTGATGCGGTATCCGTCGGTTTCAAAATTTTACTTTCTCGAATGCTCGGGCAACACGCTTACCGACTGGGTGAAGAACGCCTCCACCACGGTTCAGCAGTCGCATGGACTGCTGTCGTGCAGCCAGTGGACCGGCGTGCCGCTGTCGTGGCTGCTCGACGAGGCAGGCGTATCGCCCGAAGCCAAGTGGGTCGCCTTCGAGGGCGCGGACGGCTCGAACCACACGCGGTCGGTGCCGCTCAAGAAGGCGCTGGATGACGTGCTCATCGTCTACGGACAGGGCGGCGAGATGCTGCGTCCCGAGCAGGGCTATCCGTTGCGCGCGTTCGTTCCGGGCTGGGAAGGCAACGTGAGCGTGAAGTGGCTGCACCGCATCAAGGTGGGCGACCAGCCGTGGCATTTCCGCAGCGAGACTGCACGCTACACCGATCCGATGCCGAACGGCAAGTGGCGCCAGTTCAGCTTCGATATGGAGTGCAAATCCGTAATCACCAGCCCGTCGGGCGGCATGAAATTACGCGGGCCCGGCCTCGTACGAGATCGTCGGTTTTGCGTGGTCCGGCAACGGCAAGATCACCGCGGTCGACGTATCGGTGGACGGCGGGAAGAACTGGCAGGTGGCGGCGCTCGAAGAGCCGGTGCTCGACAAATGTCTGACCCGTTTCCGCTACCGCTGGAATTGGGCCGGAGGACCGGCGCTGATCGAGAGCCGCGCCGTCGACAGCACCGGCTACGTGCAGCCGACGGTGCAGGAAATCGGCGCTTACCGCGGGCTCTATGGGTTTTTCACGCAACATCACAACGGTATTTTTCCGTGGTCGGTCAATGCAAACGGGGAGGTGAAAAATGCGATCGCTTAAATTCGTTGCCGGAGTGACGGCCGCGCTTGCGGTCGTTGCGTGCGCGACACAGCAGTCAGCGCAGCCAGTACCCGGCCCCGGCGTCGGCTACGGCAAGCCGATCAGCGAGGCGGACATCGCGCCATGGAACATCGACATTCGCACGCCTGACGGCGCCGGCCTGCCGGCGGGCCGCGGCACGGTCGCGGACGGCAAAAAGATCTATGAGGCCAAGTGCATCGCGTGCCACGGTGCGGACGCCAAGGGCGGCTCGGTCTACGGTACCATGGTCGGCGGCATCGGCTCGATGACTGCGCCGGCGCGGGTGCTGACGCCGGGCAGCATGTATCCCGTATGCGCCGATACTGTTCGACTATATCCGCCGCGCCATGCCGATGGACAAGCCGCTGACGCTTTCCGCCGCTGAAACGTACGCGCTGTCGGCGTATATCCTGAACCTCAACGGCCTGATTGCCGCCGACGCGGTAATGGATCAGAACACGCTGCCGAAGGTGAAAATGCCGAACGCGGGCAATTTCGTTGTCGACGACCGCCCGGATACCAAGGCCGTGCGCTGCATGACCAACTGCAAATAGTTTTCTTCGGCTTCGGCAGCGGCAGGAACTCGCGCGTGGCGTTACGCGCGGTCTGATACTCATCAGACTATCGGGGCGGATTCGCTTGCTCTCCGCAAGGCGCAATCGCGGCTACGGCATCGATCGCGCGCCTTTTATACCCTATCGGCTGCCTCTCGCCTTGCGTCGGCCCGAGTCTGACGCGCGGCTATTGCGGGAAGAAAAACTGCGCCAGCGAGCGCTCGTCGGTGCGCGCCTGGAACGTGATTGTTTTTTTCATCGCCCACGTCACGATCTGGTGATACAGCGGAATGATGCCGACGTCCGCCGGCAACCGCGGCGCCGGCTTCGCGCGCCAGCGCTTCGCGTTTCTTTTCGTCCACGGTGTCGAGCGCCTGTTCGATCAACTTGTCGACCTTGGGGTTCGAATAGCGCCCCCAGTTCCACGCGCCGTTGCCCTTGTCGACATTCGGGCGTCATCAGCAGCGCGCGCAGCGCGAGATCGGCCGCGTACGAGCCCCAGCCCAGCATGGCGAAGCTGAACTGCTGGTCGCGCGCTTTCGTCAGATAGACGTTGAACGGCATGGCTTCGACCGCGCAGCGGATGCCGATGCGCGAGAGCATTTGCGCCACCGCCTGCGCCACCTGGTCGTCGTTGACGTAGCGATCGTTCGGCGCCGACACCGTGATCGCGAACCCGCTGGGATAGCCGGCTTCGGCCAGCAGTTTTTTCGCGCCCTCGGGGTCAAAGGCCTCCGGCTTCAGGTCGGCGTTATAACCGAAGATCTGCGGCGATACCACGTTGGATGCCGGCACCGCGACATTTTCCATCGCGCGCTCGACCAGCGCTTTGCGATTGATCGCTTTTGAGAATCGCGCGCCGCACGCGTACATCCATGAACGGGTTTTTGGCCAGCGGCTTGCCGTCGAGATCGGTGACGAACGGCGGCTGCGCGCGGTACTGGTCCATGTGAAAGAATATCGTGCGCCACGAAACCGTTTGTTCGAGCTGCAGGTTCGGATTGGCGCGCATGCGCGCGAGATCGGCGGGCGGCACGTTTTCGATGACGTCGACCGCGCCCGACAGCAGCGCCGCCGTGCGCGCCGGATCGTTCGACATCATGCGGAACGTGACTTTGTCCCACGCGGGCCGCTTGTCCCAATAGCCGTCGAAGCGCGCGAGTTCGACGCGGTCGCCGCGCGCCCAGCGCACGAACTTGTAGGGGCCGCTGCCGATCATCGCGCGGCCGCTGTCGAAATCCGCGGGCGTCGCATTCAAGGCGGCCTTCTTGGATACGATCATGATCGAATTCAGGTCCTGCGGCATCGCGCCGTACGGCGTTGCCGTCTTCAGCCGTATCGTATAGGGGTCGACGATCTGCTTGGACACGATGCGGCGGACGTAGACCGCGAATCCGCCGGGACTGCCGGCGATCGCCAGCGGGCGCACCAGCGAGTAAGCGACGTCGTCGGCGGTGAAGTTCGCTGCCGTCATGAAACTTGACGCCCTTGCGCAGTTTGAATTCCCAGGTCGTCGGATCGATCGCGCGCCACGAGGTGGCGATGCCGGGTATGATGCGCGCGCGTTCGTCGACCCGCGTCAACGCGTCGAATACGTGCCAGCCGATGACGACGTTGTGCTGGACGGCGACGTAATGCGGATCGAGCGACGTCACGTCGGCGCTGATTCCTATCGTCAGCTCCGCGGACGAAGCGGCTGCCGCATACATGAGGACGCCCGCGATGCTGCACACGATGCGATATGAGGCGAGGGCAATCCAGACTTTCATCAACATTCCCATTACGGCCGCCAACGATCGCGGCAACATGGATTTTACTTGGAAACGCGGCTAGCTTAAACGGCGGCAGCAAGGTCCGCTACGGCGTCTTGACATGAACGAAATCTCCAGATCGCGATACAGTTACTTCGTCCTGCTCGCGCGCGGCCTTCAGCGCTTCGTCACCCCACGGATACCAGTCGACCGGATTGTCGGCGTGCTGCTTGAGATACGGGCTGGTTTCCCGTGCGAGGCGGTTACCCATGACGACCGAGAGAAATCAAAAAATCAGTATAGCATCGCGGTTGCAGCGCCGCGGGCGTCGCGGCCGCCGCGACGGGCGCGCGCTGTGCGCGCCGTAAATCCCTGCTATTCTTGCGCTATGAGTTGCAGGGTGGATCGACGATGACCGTTTATGGTTTTCTGGCTGTCGGCATGGGTGCGGCGCTCGGTGCGTGGCTGCGCTGGGTGTTCGGCATCGTATTGAATCCGCTTTTTTCCGAGCATGCTGCTCGGCACGCTGGCGGCCAATCTGATCGGCGGGTATCTGATCGGCGTGGCGGTCGAGTATTTCGTGCATCACGACAGCGTGCCGCCGGAATTGCGGCTCTTCGTGATCGTGGGCTTTCTCGGCGGCCTCACGACGTTCTCGTCGTTTTCCGCCGAGGCGGTCGAACTCCTGGCGGATCGCGAACTCGGCTGGACGTTCGTCCTGGTCGCGGCGCATCTCATCGGTTCGCTGCTCATGACGTGGCTGGGAATACTCACCGTAAGGTGGGCGCATGTCTAGGCTCGCGCATGACGATGCCGGCTGCGCTTTGCATGCTGGCCGCGTTGTGCGCGCCGCTGCGGGCAAGGCGCAGACGCGCACCGATTACCCGAACCGTCCGGTGCGCATCATCGTGCCGCAGGCGGCCGGTTCGGGCGTCGATCTGACGGCGCGCGTCGTCGCGCAAAAGCTGACCGATGCGTGGGGCCAGCAGTTCGTCGTCGATAACCGGCCCGGCGCCAACGGCATCATCGGACTGGAAGCGGGGGCGAAGGCGAAGCCCGACGGTTACACGCTGTCGCTGGGCGTGCCGAGTTCGCTGACGATGAATCCTTACGTTTACAAAACGCTGCCGTACGACACGCTGCGCGATTTCGCGCCCATCACGCAGACCGCGAGCAATACCTTCGGCCTCGTGATCAATCCGGCGCTGCCGGTCAAGAGCGTCAGGGATCTCGTCGCGCTGGCGCGATCGCGGCCGGGCGAACTGAGCTACGGTTCGTTCGGCATCGGCAACCAGACGCATCTCGGCGGCGAGTTGTTCTCGTCGCAGATCGGTATCCGCATGCTGCACGTGCCGTATAAAGGCGAAACGCCGGCGGTGGTCGATCTATCTGAGCGGACAGATCGCGCTGATTTTCACGCCGATGCAGGGTGTCGTGCCGCACATCAAGGCCGGCAAGCTGAAATTGCTCGCGACGTGCGGTGTCGCGCGCGCGCCTGCGTTTCCCGACGCGCCGAGCATGACCGAGGCAGGCTACAAGACCGTGGTGATCACGGGCTGGACCGGGTTGCTGGCGCCGGCCGGCACGCCGCGCGACATCATCGAGCGGCTGCAGAAGGAAATCGCCGCGCGCCTGCTCGCGCCCGAAACGCGGGAGAGCATGAGCAAGCAGGGCGCCGAACCGGTCGCCAGCACGCCCGATCAATTCGCGGCGTTTATCCGCGCGGAAATGACGAAGTGGTCGGCGGTGATCAAGGCCGCGGGACTCGAGGCGAGCCAGTAAGCAGTTAACTGCCGCCGGTTTGCGCTTGATTGAACAACCTGCGCGCTGCGGCAATGCACTCGCTCGCGGTGATGCCGATCTGCCCTTGAGTCGGCGGCAAGCGCATCGCCGGCCGCGCCATGCAAATGCACGCCGGCGAGCAATGCGCTCTTGCGCGTCCGGCACCTTGCGCGAGCAGGGCGGCGATGAGTCCGGTCAGCACGTCGCCCATGCCGGCGCTTGCCATGCCGGGATTGCCGCTCGTATTGATGAACCATGTCCCGTCCGGCAACGCGCAGACGCTGCCGGCGCCTTTCAGAACGACCGTGCCGTGATAGCGCGCGGCGATTTCGCATGCGGCGGCGATGCGGTCGGCCTGCACGGCTGCAGTATCGCGCCCCAGTAAGCGCGCCGCCTCGGCGGGATGCGGCGTCAGCAGCGTGGGTGCTGCGCGTTGACCGGCGACTTGCTGCAGGGTCGCTGTCGGCGGCGATCAGGTTCAAGGCATCGGCGTCGATCACCATCGGCACGTCGAGCTTGCAGCGCCGCAGCCACGAGCCGATGTGCGTCCGGCGACAGTCCGAGTCCGGGGCCGATGGCGAGGCAGTTGAGATGGTCGAGCTGCAGGATTTCATGCGCCGGGCGCAGCATCAATTCAGGTTGCCCGGGGTCATAACCAGGACCCTCATCGCCGAGCAGTGCCGACGTACACGCGGCCCGTTCCGAGTTGCAATGCCGCGCGGCCGGCGAGGAGCGCCGCTCCCGCCATTCCGCGCGCACCGCCTATGATACCGACGCTGCCGTAGTCGCCTTTGTGGCTGTTGGCGCGCCGCGCGCGTAGCACCGACCCGATAATTTCGCTGCCGATGACCGCACCGCGTACTGCAGGGGCGGCCGACGCATCCACATCGAGCGTGCACAGATGAATATTCGCCGCAATGGTCCGGTCCGTCCAGCGTCAGCAAGCCGGGTTTCAATCCAATAAACGTCGCGGTGTGATCGGCGCGCACCGCGCAGCCGTGCACGCGCCCGGTGTCCGCGTCGATTCCGCTCGGTACGTCGAGCGCGAGCACCGTAGCATCGAGCCGGTTTAGCGTCGCGACGAGGGCGGCGTACTCATCACTCAAATCGCGCTGCAGGCCGATGCCGAACAGTCCGTCGATTACAAGATCCCAGTGTTGGTTTGACGGAACGCGTTCAAGCGTGAGGCCGCCGCCCGCGCGCCAGGCGGCAAGTGCTGCTTGTGCGTCAGCGGCCAGCCGCGCCGCGTCGCCCGTGAACACGACATCAACCTCGAACGACCACGCCTTCAGATGGCGGGCAACGACGAAGGCGTCGCCGCCGTTGTTGCCGGGGCCGGCCACTACCAGCACCCGGCGCCCGCCGTGCCGCATGACGTCGCGCGCGATTTGCGCGGCGGCAAGACCTGCGCGCTCCATGAGCGCGGGGGGATGGGGCGCATTGCTCGCCGCGGCTTCGATCGCGCGTATTTCAGCGGTGCGATATACCGGCAGCGGCGTGTGTGTATGGAAAGTCATGGCGCGAGGATTTAGTTTGCGTCTAGTGTATCTCAGCTCGCGGCGTACGGGACTGCGGGGCAGCGCGGTTTCGGGTAAAATCCGGTTTTGAAGATAGCGCGCGTTTCATCATGTCACGACTCTAAGCTTGCGCGGGCGCAATGCCCTCTCCGAGTTCCGTTCCCGCAAGCTTAATGCAGCGCTTAAGCAAACCCGTCTCACTTTATCCGCCATCAGCGCCGAATACTGGCATTTCGTCAGTGTCGCGCGAGCGCTCGAAGCGGGTGAGCTGGCGATTCTTGAACGCATTCTGACGTACGGCCCGGCAGCGCAAGCAGTGCCGGCGGCGGGCCATCTGCAATTGGTGGTGCCGCGGCTCGGCACGATCTCGCCGTGGTCGTCGAAAGCCACCGACATCGCCCGCCAGTGCGGCCTTACCGCGGTCGAGCGCATCGAGCGCGGATGCGCGTACTACGCGGCCAAGGCTGACGGCAGCCGGTTGTCTGCCGACGAACTGGCGGCGCTGCGCGCCATTGATCCACGACCGCATGACCGAAACCGTGCTCGACACATTTGATGACGCGGCGCGGCTTTTTCACCATTACGAACCGCAGCCGCTCACGGCGATCGATTTTCTGGGTGGCGGCATGGCCGCGCTGCACGCCGCCAATCGCGACGATGGGCCTCGCGCTGTCCGAGGACGAGATTGACTATCTGCGCGCAGAATTTCACGCGGCTCAAGCGCAATCCGACCGATGTCGAATTGATGATGTTCGCGCAGGCCAATTCCGAGCATTGCCGGCACAAGATCTTCAATGCCGACTGGATGATCGACGGCGAGCCGCAGGCGAAGTCGCTGTTCGCGATGATCCGCAATACGCATGAACGGCATCCGCGCGGAACCGTCGTCGCGTATTCCGACAATTCCTCGATCATCGAAGGCGCGCGCGTGCGGCGTTTTTATGCCGGCGCCGGCGGCGATTACCGCTACGTCGAGGACGACGCGCACATCCTGATGAAAGTCGAGACGCACAACCATCCGACCGCGATCTCGCCGTTTCCGGGTGCGGCCACCGGCGCGGGCGGCGAAATTCGCGACGAAGGCGCCACCGGCCGCGGCGCCAAACCCAAAGCCGGTCTGACCGGTTTCAGCGTGTCGAATCTGCATATTCCCGGATTTCGTCCAGCCGTGGGAGTGCAGCCCGTACGGCCGTCCCGGGCGCATCTCCTCCGCCCTGCAAATCATGCTCGACGGGCCGATCGGCGGCGCGTCGTTCAACAACGAATTCGGCCGCCCCAATCTGTGCGGCTACTTCCGCACGTTCGAGCAGGAGGTCGCGGGCGAGGTGCGCGGCTACCACAAGCCGATCATGATCGCGGGCGGCATCGGCAACATCTCGGCGCAACATTCGCACAAGGCGGCCTTCGGCGCCGGCGCGCTGCTGATTCAGCTCGGCGGACCGGGCATGCTGATCGGTCTGGGCGGCGGCGCCGCCTCGAGCATGCAGACCGGCGCCAACATCGAGGACCTCGATTTCGATTCGGTGCAGCGCGGCAACGCGGAGATGCAGCGCCGCGCGCAGGAAGTGATCGACCGCTGCTGGGCGCTGGGTGCCGCGAATCCGATTTTGTCGATACACGATGTCGGCGCCGGCGGCCTGTCGAATGCGTTGCCCGAACTCGTGCACGGCGCGCAGCGCGGCGGACATTTCGATTTGCGCAAGATTCCGAGCGAAGAGCCGGGCATGTCGCCGCTGCAGATCTGGTGCAACGAGGCGCAGGAGCGTTACGTGCTCGCGATCGCGCCCGCGAGCTTGGACCGCTTCGAGGCGATCTGCGAACGCGAGCGCTGCCCGTTCGCGGTGGTCGGCACCGCGACCGCGGAGGACAGGCTGGTGGTCGACGATCCGCTGCTCGACAAGCACGGCGGTCGACATGGAGCTCTCGGTGCTGCTGGGCAAGCCGCCGAAAATGCTGCGCGATGTGTCGCACAGAAAGGCGCGCTGCGCGCCGTTCGACACCGCTAAAGTCGATTTGGCGGACGCGTGTCTGCGCGTGCTGCGTCTGCCCGCGGTGGCCGACAAGACTTTCCTGATCACGATCGGCGATCGCACGGTCGGCGGCATGAGTGCACGCGACCAGATGGTGGGGCCGTGGCAGGTGCCGGTGGCGGATGTCGCGGTGACGCTCGCAGGGTTTCATGAGCATGCGCGGCGAGGCGATGGCGATGGGCGAACGCACACCCCTTGCGCTCATCGATCCGGCGGCGTCGGGACGCATGGCGATCGGCGAGGCGATCACCAATATCGCCGCGGCGCCGATTGCAGCACTCGGCGAGGTCAAGCTGTCGGCGAACTGGATGGCGGCGGCAGGGCATCCCGGCGAAGACGCGGCGTTGTACGATACCGTGCGCGCGGTCGGCATGGAATTGTGCCCGCAGCTCGGTATCAGCATCCCGGTGGGCAAGGATTCGATGTCGATGAAGACGACGTGGAGCGACGCCGGCGCGGCCAAGGAAGTCACCGCGCCGTTGTCGCTGATCGTGTCCGCTTTCGCGCGCGTGACCGATGCGCGCAAAACGCTGACGCCGCAATTGCGCCTGGATTGCGGCGACACGGTGCTGGTGCTCGCTCGATCTCGGCGCGGGCAAAAACCGGCTCGGCGGCTCGGCGCTGGCGCAGGTGTATGGCGAACTCGGCAGCGTCGCGCCTGATCTCGACGATCCGCAGCGATTAGTGAAGTGGTTTGACGTCGTGCAGAAGCTCAATCGCGACGGGCGCATTCTCGCCTATCACGACCGCTCCGACGGCGGCTTGTTCGTGACGCTGTGCGAAATGGCATTCGCCGCGCGTGCGGGACTTGAAATCGTGCTGCCGCGGCGCGACGTTATCGCCGAACTCTTCAACGAGGAACTCGGTGCGGTCCTGCAGGTGCGCGCGGCCGATCTGCCGACGGTGCGCGAAGCATTCAACCAGGCGAGTCTCGGCGAACTGTTGCACGAAATCGGCAGGCCGGTCGCGCAGCGACATAATCAGCGTAGCGTGCGAAGGAAATGAAGTTTACACGGCGCGACGGTCGGAGCTGCATCGCGCATGGTCGGAGACGTCGTACCGCATGCAAAGCCTGCGCGACAATCCGGCATGCGCCGAGCAGGAGTACGACGCGCATACTCGACGCGGACGATCCGGGCGTCGATCCGCAGGTCACGTTTGACCCCGCGCTCGACATCGCGGCGCCGTTCGTGCATCGGCGCGCGGCCGCGCATCGCGATTTTGCGCGAGCAGGGCGTCAACGGCCAGGTCGAGATGGCCGCCGCGTTCGACCGCGCCGGGTTTCGACGCGTGCGACGTGCATATGAGCGACGTTATCGCGGGCCGCGTAACGCTCGCCGGTTTCAAGGGTTTCGCGGCATGCGGCGGTTTTTCCTACGGCGATGTGCTGGGCGCCGGCGAAGGCTGGGCAAAATCGATATTGTTCAACCGCCGCGCACGCGATGAGTTTGCGGCGTTTTTCCGGCGCGGCGACAGTTTCGCGCTGGGCGTGTGCAACGGCTGCCAGATGATGAGCAACCTGCACGAAATCATTCCGGGCAGCGACGCCTGGCCGCATTTCGTGCGCAACCAGTCGGAGCAGTTCGAAGCGCGTTTCGCGATGGTGGAGGTGCTGCCTTCGCCGTCGCTGTTTTTCGCGGGATGGCGGGAAGCCGTCTTCCGGTCGCGGTAGCGCATGGCGAGGGTTATGCGGAGTTTGCGAGCCCCGCACAGCGGGAGACCGCGCATCGTGGCGCTGCGCTTTGTCGACAACCGCGGCGCTGCAACCGAGAGCTATCCGTACAACCCCAACGGCTCTCCTGGCGGCATTACGGGATTGACGACCGCTGATGGCCGCTTCACGATTTTGATGCCGCATCCGGAACGCGTGTTTCGCAGCGTCCAGCATTCGTGGCATCCGCCGGACTGGGGCGAGGACGGACCGTGGCTACGCATGTTCCGCAATGCGCGCAGGTGGGTGGGATAGTTCGTAAATCGTGAATCGTGAATCGTGAGTCGTGAGTCGTGAGTCGGCGGGGAGGAGGGCGGCATGCGGGCAATTGTTCAATGTGGATCGGTGTTGATATTTGCCGTGCTGCATGGAAGCGCCACGGCGCAAGCTGCCGTCGCTAGCGACCCGGCGCCAAAGAAATCGACTCCGCATTTCGTGCGGCTGGACACCGACAAGGACGGGTTTTTGTCGTATCAGGAGGCGAGAGCGGACAAGGAGGCGGCACAGAATTTCGCGCTCTATGACGAAAACCGCGACGGCCGGTTGAGCGAGGATGAATTCCTCAAGTTAAAGGCGGCGCAGGCGCGTCACCGCGGTGTGGCGTGCACATCAGCGACGCCGCAATCACGAGCAAGGTGAAGCTGGCAGTGTTGAGGGCCAAGGACCTCAAGGGTGCTGACATTCACGTCGAGACTGTCGTCGGGGTGGTGAGGCTCACCGGTGAAGTCGATAGCGCAAAGCAGGCTGCGCGCGTCGAGCAGCTCGCGGCCCGCATCAAGGGTGTGAAGAAGGTCGAGAACAAGCTGACGATACGCGCCGGCCGCCAATAGCGCACCGCGGTGCGCCTTTTTGTCGGTCGGGCCGGAATTACTCGATTTTGGCCTTGGCGCGCAGATCCGCGATCAGTTTTTCGATCTCCTGGCGCTGCAATGCCTGCTGTATCTGCGGCTTGACGCTGTCGAGCGTCGGAATTTTCGTCGGGCGCTCGTCGTCCAGGCGGATGATGTGCCAGCCGAACTGGGTCTGCACCGCCACCTCGGTGGTCTGGCCCTTCTTGAGTTTCTTCAGCGCATCGCTGAACGGCGGGCACGTAACGGCCGCCCGGCGCCCAGTCCAGATCGCCGCCCTTGTCCTTGGAGCCCGGGTCTTCGGACTTTTGCGCGGCGATTTTCTCGAAACTGCCGCCTTTCTTGAGCTGCGCGATGATCTGCTTGGCTTCGGCTTCATCTTTCACCAGAATGTGGCGCGCCTTGTATTCCTTGTCGCCGGCCTGCGCCTTGGCGCGGTCGTATTCGGCTTTGATGGCATCTGTCGCTGACCGGGTTGCTCTTGATGTGGTCCTGAATGTAAAGGTTGACCAGAACTTCCTGGCGGTTGAGTTCGATTTGCGCCACGAATTCAGGTGTCTTGTCGAGGCCTTTTTTGACCGGCTTCCTGCGCCAGCAGTTCGTTGCGGATCAAAACCTCGCGCACGCGGTTGCGCAAATCCGGCGTGTCCGCCTGACCTTGCGACGGTGTTGGCCTTGACGACGAAGTCGGCACGGCTCTGCGGAATCTCCTTGCCGTTGACTTTGGCGACGGCGTCCGCGGATTGCGCATGGCCGTTGACGGGCACCGCGCAGGACAGCGCGACGACGAGCATGAAGAGCCGACGGGAGGCTTTCAGTATTTTCATCATGGTTTCCTTGGTTTCGAATTAAATTTCGTCGGGAGTATACGCCTTGATCGACAGCGCGTGAATCTCGCGTTCAAGCAGATCGCCCAGCGCGGCGTGGATCATGCGATGACGCACCTGGCTCGATTTGCCTTCAAAGAGCGGCGAGACGATGATCAGCTGGAAATGTCCGCCGCCGCCTTTCGCGCCTTCGTGCCCCGCGTGCTTTTCGCTGTCGTCGATCAGTTCGACGCTGTCCGGGGACAGCACCGCGAGCTTTTGCTCGATCCGATCAAGCGTATCTTTCATTTTGTGACAAGCCTAATTGGCGCCTTCGTTCTTGGCGTAACGCATCATGGACCAGGCCTGGGCAGCGCCAACTGCGAACGTCAGGCGCAAGTCCGCCGAACACCTTGAAATTGACCCACAGATCAGTGCTCAGGTTGAAGGCGATCATAGAGGTTAAGAACGCCCATCACAATGAAGAAATCAGCCCAAGCTTATGAGCCAATTGCGCCATACGGCATCTGGCAGCAGTGAAATGGGCTTCCATCATCAGCCGTGATCAGGTTCTTGCGAAACACGAATCGGAAATCACCAGCGCGGCGGCGAATGATCCAGTAGACGATGGTCGGTTTACACTTGATGAAGCGTTTCGTCGTGCAACAGCAGGGTGAGGCCGCCGAACACCATGATCACGCCAAGATTGATCCACAGCATTTTATCGACCTTGCGGTGTTTCAGCCACGACCCAGCCGATCTGCAGGAACGGTCGCCACCATGGCGACCGCAGTTGCAAAAAAAATATCAACCGCAATATACGCCGCGAAAAAAACGATCAGCGGAAAGAAATCGAACAGGAATTTCATATGGCGCTAATTATCGGGCGTAGCCGCCGGCTTGTCCATGTTCGGTTGGCGGCGTGCTGGCGCGCGGCGGTCACTCCTTCGCGAACTTGAGCGACGCCGAGTTGATGCAGTAGCGCAGACCGGTGGGCTGCGGGCCGTCGTCGAACACGTGGCCGAGGTGCGCGTCGCAGCGCTTGCACACGACTTCGGTGCGGCGCATGAAAAATCCGTTGTCGTCTTCGGCGCCGACATTCTCGGCGACCGCCGTCTGCCAGAAGCTCGGCCAGCCGGTGCCGGAGTCGAACTTGTGTTCCGAACGGAAGAGCTCGTTGTCGCAGCATACGCAGCGGTAGACGCCGTGATCGTGGTGGTCCCAGTAGGCGCCGGTAAACGCGCGCTCGGTGCCTTTCTGGCGCGCGACGTGGAACTGTTCCGGCGTGAGCGTCTGTTTCCATTCCTGCTCGGTTTTGACGATTTTGTCGGGCATCGCTGTGCCTCCTGACGTTTGTAAGTTGATGGCGTTGCGTTCGTTAGTCGTGCGACACGGCGCGATATTACACCCGCCGCCGCCAGCAACGCGCGTTCATGCGGGTGCGGTCAGTTCGAGGCGCAAATCGCCTTTTTCAATGTAAATGCGGCCGGCGCGCGGGCGCTTGGCGAGTTCCTTCAGCAGCCGCACGAGCGGCTTGTCGAAATAATACGCGGTCTGCATCGGTCCCGCCGCCAGCATGTCGTCGACCTGCGAGCCGGCATACAGATGGCGCAGCAGCCGCTCCTCGTCGCTGATGTTGGGATATTTCTTGCGCATGGCGGGCACCGCCGGCGCCAGCGGTTGCGGCGTCAGCGCGATTTTCGGCGAGCCGTTGGCGACGATGCGGTCCAGCACGTCGGGCGCGACCGGCGCCAGCGGCTTGCCGTAGTAGCCGAGCGCGTACTTCTTCACTTCGTCGGGCACCGTCCGGTAGCGCTCGTTCTGCATCACGTTGAGCACCGCCTGCGTGCCCACCAGCTGCGAGAAGGGCGTCACCATCGCCGGCCAGCCGAGCTCGGTGAACACGCGCGCGGTTTCCGCCAGCACCTCGCCGAACTTGTGCATGAGGCCGGCCTGCTGCAGCTGGAATTTCATGTTGGTGAGCATGCCGCCCGGCAACTGGTGCTCGTAGTGAAACTGGTCGTATTCCATCGGCACGCCGAGCGGCAGATTGTCCTGCCGGGCGACCGCGCGGAAATGCGCGCCGACTTCGTCGACGAGACGGTCGTCGATATTGATGGCGTAACCCATGCTGCGCAGGTTGCGCACGACGGTTTGCGTCGCCGGTTGCGCCGGCCCGTTGGCGAGCGGCGCGATCGACGTCTGGATCTGCGTCACGCCGAGCTTGACGCCTTCGAGATACACCAGCGGTGCGAGCCCGGTCATGCAATGGCTGTGCAGTTCGAGCGGCACCTTGCCCGTCACCTTGAGCATCGCCGGCACCAGCGTGCGGATGCGGTCGGGCGTCAGCAGCCCGCCGGGGTCCTTGATCATCATCACGTCGATATCGGCGCGCGCGATCAGTTCCGCGGTCTTGCGCGCGAAAAATTCGTCGGTGTGCACGGGGCTCTGGCAGAACACCACCGAGCCCACGGATTCCATGCCGAGTTCCTTGACCTTGCGCAGGATGCCGACGATGTTGTCGAGGTCCGAGAGCGCGTCGATCGCGCGCACGCGGCGGATGCCGTTTTTGGCGAGGCATTCGAGCCACAGGTAGTTCACGTCGTCGGGCTGCACGTCGAACGAGAGCAGGCTCTTGCTGCGCATCGCCGATTGCATTTTCGTGCGCGTGACGCGTTCGCGCATGAGCCGCAGGCGCTGCCACGGGTCTTCCTTCAGATAGCGCACGCAGACGTCGAACTGGATCGCGCTCATCAGGTCGATCGCTTCGAAGCCCGATGCGGTCCATCGTTTCCGCCACCGGCAGCATCATCGCGGTGGTCATGCGCGTCGCCCACAGGCACTGGTGCGCGTCGCGCAGCGTGGTGTCGATGACTTTTATTTCGGGCATGGCGGTCAGTCGTCCGGTTTGATGATGACCAGCACCTGGTCTTGTTCGACCATCGCCTCGTTGGCGGCCGGGATGGCGGAAACGGTTCCGGCGACACCGGCCTTGAGCGTGCTGAAGAGCTTCATCACCTCGAACACGCCGACGGTATCGTCCGGCTGCACGCGATCGCCGACTTCGGCGTGCGGTTTCGCGCCGGGCGACGACGCGCGGTAAAACGTGCCCATGGTCGGCGCGCGGATGGCGACGTGGCCGGGCGGGATTTCCGCCGGCAGCGTTGCTTGCGCCGTTGGTGGAGCGGCAGCAGGCGGCGGTGCGGCCGGCTGCGCGCGGCACGGCCGCGGCGACGCGACGGGCGCGTGCGCGCCTGCGCGCGTGACGTGCAGCTTCAGTTCGCCGATTTCGAGATGAACGTCGCGGTCGCCCATCTCGTCGATGATCTTGAGGATTTGCTGTACGTCGTCGTGGGTGAGTTCCGACAAGTCAGGCTCCAGGGTGCGCGCTGCGGATCACAGCACCTTGCCGGGATTCATCAGGTTGTGAGGATCGAGCGCTTGTTTCACGCTGCGCATGAGATCGAGCTCGGTGGCGCTCTTGTAATGCGCAAGCTCGTCGCGCTTGGATTGACCGATGCCGTGCTCGGCGCTGATGCTGCCGCCGAACTGCTGCACGATGTCGTGCACGAGCCGGTTGACGTCGGTCATGGTGCGCGCCACGGTGTCGCTGCGCTCGCGGCCGGGCACGAACGCATTGAAATGCAGGTTGCCGTCGCCGAGGTGGCCGAAGCAGATGATGCGCACGCCGGGAAACGCCGCTTCCAGCGCGGCGCTGGCGGTCGCGATGAATTCCGGGATCCGGCTGACGGCCACCGCGATATCGTGGCGGTAGACCAGTCCTTCGACCTTGGCGGCGTCGGGTATCGATTCGCGCATGCGCCACAGCGCCTTGCCCTGCGCCGCGGTTTCCGCGATCGCCACGTCGTTGACGAACGCGCGTTCGATGCCGGCGGCCAGCGCCTGCTCGACGGTCGCGCGCAATGCGCCGTCGTCGCGCGCGCTGGTCAGTTCGGTCAGCACGTACCACGGCATGCGGCGCGGACAGCGGATCGCGCGTGCCGGGAATGCGGCGCACCACCATTTCGAGGCAGTTGCGCGAGATGAGTTCGAACGCGTTGATGCTGTCGCCGCAATGCTCGCGCAGGAGCGCCAGCAGTTCGACCGCCTGCGCGGGATCGCGTGATGCCGGCAAACGCCGTGACGTTGCCGTGCGGCCGCGGAAAGAGTTTCAGCACCGCCTGGGTGATGATGCCGAGCGTGCCTTCGGCGCCGATGAAGAGATGCTTCAGATCGTAGCCGGTGTTGTCCTTGCGCAGGCCGCGCAGCCCGTTCCACACGCGGCCGTCGGGCAGCACGGCTTCGAGGCCCAGCACGAGATCGCGCGTATTGCCGTAGCGCAGCACGTTGATGCCGCCGGCGTTGGTCGAGATATTGCCGCCGATCACGCAGCTGCCTTCGCCGCCCAGGCTCAACGGAAACAGGCGGTCGACTTCGGCGGCGGCCTGCTGAATGTTGGCGAGTATGCAGCCCGCCTCGACGGTCATGCGTGTTGTTGAGCGCGATTGACTTCGATGATCCTGTTCATGCGCCCGAGCGCGACGACGATCGCATTGCCGGTGGCGTCCGGGGTCGCCGCGCCGCACATGCCGGTATTGCCGCCTTGCGGCACGATGGGCGTGCGCGTTTCGGCGCACAGGCGAACCACGGCCGCGACTTCGGCGGTGCTGGCGGGGCGCACGACCGCAATGGCATTGCCTTTGTAGAGGTCGCGCCAGTCGGCGAGGTAGGGCGCCATCTCGGCGGCCGCGGTGACGAGGCCGCGCGCGCCGACGATGGCGGCGAGCTGCGCGGGCAGGTCAATCGCCGCGGCTTGCGGACGCGCTTTCATCCGCAATGTCCGCCGGCGCGGGCGGCGTCAACTGCCCGGCACATTGTGTATCTCCGGAAAGAACAGGTCTTTCCAGCGTCGCGGGTTTCTTCTTGATCGAGCCGACTTTGTGCATGAAGTCCGAGTATTTCGTCGTGTTGTTCGGCACCAGCGTGAAATTGCACCTGCGGGCTCGACACGATCTTGTACAGCCAGTCGACGGTGAGATTGGACTTGGTCTGCTCGATCCACATTTGTGCGGCGGCGCGCTTGTCCTTGTTGAGGATCTCGGTGGCTTCCTGCAGCGCGGCGAGGACCGCCTTGTAGGTCTTGGGATTGGCCTCGCGGAACTTGCTGGTGGTCCAGATCACGGTGAAGGTGTGCGCGCCGCCCATCACGTCGAACGAGTTGAGTATGGTGTGGATGCCGGGACGCTCGAGCTGCTGGAACTGGAACGGCGGCACGCTGAATACGTTGTTGATCTCGCTGGCGCCGGAGAGCAGCGCAACGGTCGAGTCGGGCGGCGACATCGACACGGTGAGATTGTCGTATTTGCCGTAATTCGCGTCGCCGAAGAGTTGCGCGGCGGCCATTTGCAGCGTCACCGCCTGCACCGAGGTCTTGATGCTCGGCAGCGCGATGCGGTCCTTGTCGGTGAAATCGCGGATCGACTTGATGTTCGGGCTGCGCGAATTGAGCAGGAAGGGCTGCGAGCTCAACGCCGACACCCCGCGCACTTCCAGCGGCGTGCCGACGGTTTTTTCCCACAAGGTGATGAGGCCGGGGACGCCGCCGGAGACGTAATCGACCTTGCCCGCGAGCAGCGCATCGTTCATGAAGTTGGGGCCGTTGAAGCGGTCCCAGAACACCTTGATCTCGCCCAGGCCGGCGGCCTTGGCGTGCTTTTCGATCAGCTGGTTGCGTTCCATGATCGCAAACTGCATGTAGCCCATGCTGAACTGCTGCGCGAGCCGCACTTCCGAAACTTCGGCGCCGGCGGTGCGGCAGACGATGCTCAGCAATGTGAAAGCGAATACTGCTCGTCAGGCGGATTCGTGACATCTGGCTTCTCCTCGGTGGCGCTGCGCCATGCACCGCGCGGCAGGGCAGGTACATCGAGTATAACAACCGCGATTTCCTTGCAGCAAGACCGCCATGCCGAAAAAAACAGGCCGCAAGCTATGGCACGCGCGCATCACCGTAGACGCGGCAGTATTTGCGCTCGTATAATAAAAGCATACCGTCAGGTATCTACGCGGCGTATTAGCACGCGCAATACCTGCGCGGCTTCTCCGCGCTCGTTAATAAAAACATGCCGTACGTGTTACGCGGCTGCGAGCAGCCCGCGTAGAACGTACGGCAGTATGCCGCCGTGCGCGTAGTAATCGACTTCGATCGGCGTGTCGATGCGCAGCTTCAATTGCACCTGTTCGGATTTGCCGTTCTTGCGGTGGATGGTCATCGTCACGTCCTGCATCGGCGTGATGCCTTTTTCGATGCCGGTGATGATCGATGGTTTCCGAGCCGTCGAGCTTCAGCGACTGCGCGGTCACGCCGTCCTTGAACTGCAGCGGCAGCACGCCCATGAAAACCAGGTTGGCGCGGTGGATGCGCTCGAAATTGCGCACGATCACGGCCTTGGCACCCAGGAGCTGCGGGCCTTTCGCCGCCCAGTCGCGCGACGAGCCCTGGCCGTATTCGTCGCCGCCGAAGACCACGCTCGGCACGCCGTCCTTCTTGTAGCGCATGGCGGCTTCGTAAATCGACGTCTGTTCGCCGCTCGGATGGTGGATGGTGACGCCGCCCTCGCTGCCGGGCACCATCAGGTTCTTGATGCGCACGTTGGCGAAGGTGCCGCGCATCATGACCTCATGATTGCCGCGGCGCGCGCCGTAGGTGTTGAAGTCCGCTACACCTATGCCGTGGTCCTGCAGGTACTTGCCGGCCGGCGCGCTGGCGCGGATGCCGCCCGCGGGGCTGATGTGATCGGTGGTGATCGAGTCGCCGAAAATGCCGAGCACGCGCGCGCCCTTGACGTCGGTCACCTTGCCGGGTTGCATCTTGAAGCCGTCGAAGTAGGGCGGGTGGCGCACGTAGGTCGATTTCTCGTCCCATTGATAGGTGGCGCCGGCGAACGAGGGTATCTCGTCCCACATCGGGTTGCCTTCGCCGAACGCCGAAAAGAGTTTGCGGTACATTTCGGGGTCGGTCGCGTACTTCATCACCGCGCCGACTTCCTTGGTCGACGGCCAGATATCCTTCAGGTAGACCGGTTTGCCGTCCTTGCCGGTGCCGATCGGGTCCTTGGTCATGTCGATGTCGACCGTGCCGGCGAGTCCGAACGCGACGACCAGCGGCGGGCTCATCAGGAAGTTCGCGCGGATGTTCTGGTGGATGCGCGCTTCGAAGTTGCGGTTGCCCGACAGCACCGCGGCGGCCACGATGTCGTTCTTGGCGACTGCTTCGTCGATGTGCGCGTCGAGCGGGCCCGAGTTGCCGATGCAGGTGGTGCAGCCGTAACCGGCGACGTAATAGCCGAGTTGCTCGAGGTAGGTCAGCAGGCCGGCGTTTTTCAGATATTCGGTGACGGCGAGCGAGCCCGGTCCCAGCGACGTTTTCACGCGCGCGTGCGGCTTCAGGCCTTTTTCCACCGCTTTCTTGGCGAGCAGTCCCGCGCCCAGCAGCACGCCGGGGTTGGACGTGTTGGTGCACGACGTGATCGCCGAGATCAGCACGTCGCCCTGGCCGACGTCGATGCCCGCCTTGCTGGTCGGCACGCGTTTGTTCATCTCGTTGGCCTTGCCGTAGCCGCCGTCGGCGAACGCCTTGCCCATGAGTTCCTTGAACTTGCTCTTGAGCGCCGGCAGCTCGAGGCGGTCGTGCGGACGGCGCGGGCCCGATACCGCGGGCTTGATCGAGGCGAGATCGAGTTCGACGATTTCGCTGTAATCGATGTCGCCTTTCTTCGGCATGCCGTACATGCCCTGCGCTTCGTAATAGGCCTTGACCGCGGGCACGATGTCGCCGCGGCCCGTCATGCGCAGGAACTCGCACGACGCGTCGTCGACCGGGAAGAAGCCGCAGGTCGCGCCGTACTCGGGCGCCATGTTGCCGATGGTCGCGCGGTCCGGAATCGTCAGCGAGGCCGCGCCCTCGCCGAAGAATTCGACGAACTTGCCGACGACTTTCTTTTCGCGCAGCACCTGCACGATTTTCAGCACGAGGTCGGTCGCGGTGACGCCATCGGGCAAGCTGGCCCGTCAGGTGCACGCCGACGCAGTCGGGCTCGAGAAAATACATCGGCTGGCCGAGCATGGCGGCCTCGGCTTCGATGCCGCCGACACCCCAGCCGAGCACGCCCAGCCCGTTGACCATGGTGGTGTGCGAGTCGATGCCGACGAGGCTGTCGGGGTAGTACATGTCGCCCTTGTGCCACACGACCTGCGACACGTACTCGAGGTTGATCTGATGGCAGATGCCGTTGCCCGGCGGAATGATCTGGAAGGTCTCGAACGCCTGCGCGCTCCACTTCAGGAACTGGTAGCGCTCGCGGTTGCGCTTGAACTCGATCTCCATGTTCTTCTTCAACGCGTCGGCGCTGCCGTAGTTGTCGATCTGCACCGAATGGTCGATGATGAGGTGCGCGGGGCACAGCGGTTCGATGATCTCGGGATTCTTGCCCTGCGCTTTCGCGGCTTCGCGCATCGCGGCGAAGTCGACCACCAGCGGCACGCCGGTCATGTCCTGCAGCAGCACGCGCGCGACCACGATCGGCACTTCCTCGCTGCGCGCCGCCTTGGGCTTCCAGTTGGCGAGATGCTTCAGGTGCGCTTCGGTGATTTTCTTGCCGTCGAAGTTGCGCAGCGCGGATTCGAGCACCACGCGCAGGCTCACCGGCAGGCGCGAAACCTTGGCGACGCCGGCTTTTTCGAGCGCCGGCAGCGAATAGTACTTGCCCGACTTGCCCGCGCCGAATTTGAATTCCTGCAGAGAATTGAATAGATTATGACTCATGGCTAACACTCCTGAAGTGGCACGGCAGAGCCGTAATTAAGGCCCAACGCGGAAATTGACTGCCGGCGTGCGCCGGGCAGGCCAGACGCCAGTCGCTTTGGAGCAGGCAGCAAACCGCAATTGCTAACCGGATTTGCCTGAAAAGCGAATCAAAATCAGGCTCGAATTCTACCCGCTCGGCGACATTTGCTGTAAAGGCGCGGGAGCGAATTCCGCGCGTCGTCGCACGGGTCCTTGCTGATTCCAACGGCGCGTATTCGCAAGATACGAACCGGAAAACGCCCATGCTATCATCGCGGCTCGCCCAGATTACCCTACCAGCACGCCGGTGCGGCGCGATTGCCCGCGCCCATCCAATCCGAGAGACGGAGCGGACGCGAGTGCCCAAGACAGCCGACATCATCGCCCACGCGTTGTACGAGGACGGCATTCGCTATGCGTTCGGCATTCCCGGCGGCGAAGTGCTCGAATTGCTCGAGGCATTTCGCAAGGCCGGCATCCGGTTCATATTGACCAAGCAGGAATTGGGCGCCGGCATCATGGCGGACGCGACGTATCAGCTGACGGGCAAGCCCGGCGTGCTGGTCGCGACCCTGGGTCCCGGTATCACGAATACGACGACCGCGGTGGCGCAGGCGTTGCTCGACCGCTCGGCGATGATCGTGCTGACCGGCGAGATCGCGACCGCTTGAAGCCGATTTACACCCACCAGATGCTCGACCAGGAGTCGCTGCTGCGCCCGCTCGTCAAATGGACGACGACGATCGCGCCGAAAAATGCGTTCGACCAGGTGCGCAAAGGGCTCGCGATTGCGCGCTCCGCGATGCCCGGTCCCGTGCACTTTCAACGTGCCGACCGACGTCGCCGGCGCGGAGCAGGCCGAATCGCGGCGTTTCGCGCCGGTGACGGTGCGCACGTTGCCGCGGCGCGAGGACCGCGCGCCGATCGAGGCGCTGCTGAAGAAAGCGCGGCGGCCGCTCGCGTTGATCGGCGTCGGCGTGCAGATCGACGGCGCCGAGCGCGAGTTGAAGCGCTTCATCGAAGCGTGGCGCATGCCGTTTATCGCCACCTACAAGGCCAAGGGTGTCGTGCCCGAAGACCACGCGCTGTGCGCGGGCGCCACCGGCTTGAGCCCGGTGGTCGACAAAATCCACATGGCGCATGTGCGCGAAGCCGACCTGATTCTGACCATCGGCTTCGATCCGGTCGAATTGCGCGCCGACTGGATCGCGCCGTGGGACGAGAAAAAGGCCACCGTCAATATCGATCTCGTGCCCAATACGCATCACGTTTATCGCAGCACCTACGAATACGCGGGCAGCATCGTCGGTTGCCTGCATACGCTGACGCAGGCCGCGCCCAAGCGCGCGCCGTCGCGCTGGCTGGACGCCGATCTCGACCGTTACCGCAGGACGGTGCAGCACGCGATCGAGAGCGATCCCGTCAAAGGCCTCGGTCCCTATCAGGTCGCGGCTGCGCTGCGCGAAGTTTTTCCGCGCGACACCATCGCGACCATCGACACCGGTTCGCATCGCATCCTGATCAATCACGTGTGGCAGTCATACGAACCGCGGCGGCTCCTGCAATCCAACGGGCTCGGCACCATGGGCTATGCGTTGCCGGCGGCGATCGCCGCCAAGCTCATGTTTCCCGAAGCGTCCGGTGCTCGCGATGATGGGCGAAGCGGGGCTCGACATGGTGATCGGCGAAATGGCGCTGCTCGCCCAGCACAAACTGGCGCTGACGCTGGTGGTGTTCCGCGACGACACGCTGTCGCTGATCAAATTGAAGCAGGAACGCATGAAGCTGCCCGAGACGGGTGTGGCCATGGGCAGCCCGGATTACGTGATGCTCGCCGAGGCTTACGGCGGCAACGGATTTGTCGTCAACAACGTGCCCGAGCTCAAAAAAGCCGCGCGCGTCGCGCTTAACAGCAAACGCTTTACGCTGATCGAAGCGCGCATCAACCCCGCCGAGTACCGCCGCCAGATGTGATGCCATGCTGACCGACCGCATTATCGCCGCGGCTGCGCTGCTGCTGGCCGCGTTTATCTGTACGCGACCGCGCAAATCCCGACGCTCGAGATCGGCGATCCGCTCGGCCCCAAGGCATTTCCCGTTCTGCTCGGCATCGCGTTGATCGCTGCCGCGATCCTGCTCTTGTTCGAGACGCTGAAAGCGAGCGCGCGCGCCGCGCGCCAAAGTCGCTGCGCGAAAACGTGCGCCACCTGTGGCTGATCGGCGGCGTGACGCTGTGGACCGCGTTGTATTTCGGCGTGTTTGACCGCGCCGGTTATCTCGTTGCGACGGCGGTCTACCTGCTCGCGCTGATGGCCGTGTTCAATCGCGGCAAGTGGCTTGCCAATACGCTGACGTCCGTGCTCTGTTGCGCTGGGCAGCTATGTGTTGTTCGTCAAGATACTCGGTGTCGTGCTGCCCGCCGGCATACTGGGTTTCTAGGGACGCGACATGGATACGCTCGGCCACATTCTCAACGGTTTCAACGTCGCGTTGATGCCGATCAACCTGTGGTACACGTTCCTCGGCTGTTTCATGGGCACCATCATCGGCATCCTGCCGGGCATCGGTCCCGCGGCCGGCATCGGCCTTTTGATCCCGATCACGTTCGGCATGGATCCGACTTCCGCGCTGATCATGATGGCGGGAATTTATTACGGCGCGATGTACGGCGGTTCGACGACGTCCATCCTGATCAATACGCCGGGCGAGGCGTCGTCGGTGATGACCGCGCTCGACGGTTACCAGATGGCGAAGAACGGCCGCGCCGGCGCCGCACTCGCGGTGTCGGCGATCGGGTCGTTTCTTGCCGGCACGCTCGGCATCGTCGCGTTGACGCTGCTTGGCGGTTCCGCTCGCGGCGATTGCGCTCAAATTCGGGCCGGCCGAATATTTCTGCCTGATGCTGTTCGCGCTCGCGGCGGTGTCTTCGCTGACCGGCAAATCGGCGGCCAAGGGCATCATCTCGACGGTGCTCGGCCTGATGGTCGCGACCATCGGCATCGACCTGCAAAGCGGCCAGCCGCGCTACACGATGGGCGTGCCGGAACTGCAGGACGGCGTCGGTTTCCTGATCGTGGTGGTCGGCATGTTCGCGATCGGCGAAGTGTTCAGCAACCTCGAAGAACACATCAAGGGCAAGGCCGAAATCATCCGGCTGCGCGGCAAGCTGTGGCTCACGCGCGAAGAATGGCGCCGTTCCATCATGCCGATCGTGCGCGGCGGGCTGATCGGATTTTTCAAAGGCGTGTTGCCGGGCGCGGGCGCGACGATCGCGACCATGTTGTCGTATACGGTCGAAAAGCGCATCTCGAAGACCCCGGAGAAATTCGGCACCGGCATGATCGAAGGGGTGGCGGGGCCCGAGGCGGCGAACAACGCGGCGACCTGCGGCGCGATGGTGCCGCTGCTGACGCTGGGCATCCCCGGCTCGGGCGCGACCGCCGTGCTGATGGGCGCCTTCATCATGTACGGAATTCAGCCCGGCCCGCTGCTGTTCGAGAAACGCCCGGACCTGGTGTGGGGGCTCGTCGACAGCATGTACATCGGCAACATCATGCTCTTGATACTCAACCTGCCGCTGATCGGAATTTTCGTGCGCATCCTCTACATTCCGACCGGCATCCTGCTGTCGCTGATACTCGCGATTTCAGCGATCGGCGTTTACTCGATCAACGGCAACACGCTCGAACTGCAGATGGCGCTGATGTTCGGCGTCATCGGTTATCTCTTCCGCAAGATCGACATTCCGCTGGCGCCCATGGTGCTGGCGCTGGTGCTGGGCGGCATCATGGAGCAGTCGTTCCGGCAGGCGATGACGATTTCCGGCGCCGATCCGCGGGTCTTCGTCGGCAGCGGGATCTGCATCACGCTACTGGTGCTGGCGGTCGTCATGGTCTTGCTGCCGGTGGTGCTGCCGCGCCTGCGCAAACTGAAGGAAGGTCCCGAAGACCTGGAATCGTAGTCACGCGGCGCCGTCAATTTCGAAAGGTTCGTTGATGCATCGTATTACATTGATTCCGGGCGACGGTATCGGCCCGGAAGTCACGCAGTCCGCGCGCGAGATCGTCACCGCCGCCGGTGCCAGCATCACGTGGGAAGTCGCCGAAGCCGGCATGCGCGCGGGCGAGAAGTCCGGCACGCCGCTGCCGCAAGCGGTGATCGATTCGATCCGGCGCAACAAGCTCGCACTGAAAGGGCCCACGCAGACGCCGTTCGGCGACCCCTATCCGGTGCAGGTCGGCGACCGCGTGTATCCGAGCGTCGCGATCGCGCTGCGCAAGGAGCTGGGCTTTTACGCCGCGGTGCGGCCGATCAAGAATTATCCGGGCGTGAAATCGCGTTACGAGAACGTCGATTTCATCATCTTCCGCGAGAATTCCGAGGACCTCTATCTCGGCATCGAGCGCATGGTCGATGCCGACACGGCGGAGGCGGTCAAGCGCATCACGCGCGGCGCTTCCGAGCGCATCGCGCGCTTTGCGTTCGACTACTGAAGAAGCTCGGCCGCAAGCGGCTCACCGTCGTGCACAAATCG
Source organism: uncultured beta proteobacterium (assembly GCA_963778865.1). Taxonomy (GTDB): domain Bacteria; phylum Pseudomonadota; class Gammaproteobacteria; order Burkholderiales; family SG8-41; genus PALSA-1004. The sequence goes on from CAVZWF010000005.1 coordinate 227,217, forward strand.
AACGTGCTCAAGCTGACCGACGGCCTGTTTCTGAAAGTCGCGCAGGACGTCGCGCGCGATTACCCCGGATATCGAACTCGACAACCGCGTGGTCGACGCGCTGTGCATGGAACTCGTCGATCAAGCCCGAGACTTTCGACGGCCTGTTGCTGCAGAATCTGTACGGCGATATCGTGTCCGACCTCGGCGCGGGACTGGTCGGCGGGCTGGGGGTCGCGCCCGGCGCCAATATCGGCCCCGATTGCGCGATGTTCGAGGCGGTGCACGGCAGCGCGCCCGGATATCGCGGGCAAGGACCTCGCGAATCCGATGTCCATGATATTGTCTGCGCTGATGATGCTGCGTTACATGGGCGAAATGGCGGCCGCCGACCGCATCGATCGGGCGCTGGCGGCGGTGCTTTCGCGAACACAGCACGTGACGCGCGATCTCGGCGGCAACGCCGGCACGCGCGAGATGACGCAGGCGATCGTCGCGAAACTTGACTAGCGGGATACGCGTATGAGCAGCGGAAAACGCATCGTGGTAATCGGCGCAGGGGCCATCGGCGGCTATACCGGCGCTCTCATGGCGCGCGGCGGCGAGGACGTGACGCTGATCGATCCGTGGCCCGAGCACGTCGAATACATCCGCAGCCACGGCATGCAGTTGTCGGGACTGACGCCGCAGGAAACGCATTCGATCAAGGTGCCGGCGTTGCATATCGGCGACGTGCAGCAACTCGCGCGCGGCAGGCCGGTCGATATCGCGTTCATCAGCGTCAAGTCTTACGATACCGAGTGGGCGGCGCAGCTGATCAAGCCGTATCTCGCGCCCAACGGCTTCGTCGTGTCGCTGCAGAACTGCATCAACGAAGAGCGTCATCGCGGGCGTCGTCGGCTGGGGCAAGGTGCTCGGCTGCACCGTGAGCCTGCTCGCCGCCGAATTGTACGCGCCGGGGCACGTCAAGCGCACGATGCCCATGGGCGGCGAGCACTACATTACGTATCGCGTCGGCGAAGTCCATGGCCGCGTCACGCCGCGCGCGGAGGAAGTCGCGCGCATCCTCAAGCATGCCGACAGTTCCAAAGTGACGACCAATCTGTGGGGCGAGCGCTGGTCGAAGCTCGTCATCAATTCGATGCGCAACGGGTTGTCGGCGGCGACCGGGCTGTCGGGCAACGAGCGCGATCTGAATGAAGGCCCGCGCGACGTGTCGATCCGGCTGGGCGGGCAGGCGGTGCGCGTCGGGCAGGCGCTCGGGCTTTCAGCTCGAGAAACTGCAGGTCATGGATGCCGAGACGCTCGCGCGCGCGGGCGAGGGCAGCGCGGATGCGAAGGCCGAGATCGTCGACCAGCTGGTGAAGCTCTCGAAAACGCGCTCCGAAGAGCAGCGCCCGTCGATGGCGCAGGATATTTTCAAGGGGCGCCGCACCGAAACCGATTTCATCAACGGTTTTGTCGCCGCCAAAGGCGAGGAAATCGGCGTGCGCGCGCCGCTGCACGCGAGCATCAATGCGCTGGTGAAAAAAGTCGAGCGCAGGGAAATCGAGCCCCGCCCCGAACTTTTGCAGGGACTATAGTCGGAGCACACCTATGAAAATAATGCGCTACAGCCGTAAAAGCGAAAAAGCGTCCCAGGCGCGGCTGGGCGTGCTGGTCGGCAACGATCTGATTGCGGATCTGCGCGCGGGCTATGCGCGTTATCTGATCGAGGAAATCGGCAACGCCAAGGGGCGCGAGCTCGCGGCGATTTTCCTGCCGCCCTATATCGCGCAGTTTCTGCACGTGGGCGCGCCGGCGTGGGAAGCGTTGTCGGAAGCGTATGGCTGGCTGTCGGATCTCGTCAAATCGGAACCGAACGCGCTGGGCCTCACCGGGTATGAACTCTTTCTGCCGCTGGCGGAGTGCCGGCTGTACGCGCCGGTGCGCGGCAGCAAGATCATCGCGATCGGGCGCAATTATCCGAATTACACGAAAAACGCGGGCAAGGAGGCGGGCACGGTGCCGGCGGGATTCATCAAGGTGCCGTCGTGCATCGTCGGCCCCGGGCGCGACATCCTGAAGCCGCACGCGACGCGCCAGCTCGACTGCGAAACCGAACTCGCGGTGGTCATCGGCAGGCAATGCAAGAACGTGCCCGAGGAGAAGGCCTACGACGTGATCGCCGGCTACACGATATTGAACGACGTGACGGCGCGCGACGTGGGCAGTCTCGAGCGCCAGGCCGGCCACGTGCTGCTCGGCAAGACTTTCGACACTTTCGCGCCGATGGGGCCGTGGCTCGTAACCAAGGTCGAGATACACGACCCGATGAACCTGCGCATCCGCACGCGCGTTAACGGCGAACTGCGGCAGGACGGCAATACGAGCGAGATGATCTGGTCGATTCCGAAACTCATCGCGTACCTGTCGCAGATGACGCTGATGCCGGGCGACATCATTTCGACCGGCTCGCCCGGCGGCGGCGCGCTGGCGCGCCCCGAGTGGTACCTCAATGCGGGCGACGTCATCGAGTGCGAGGTCGAAAAAATCGGCACCCTGAGAAACGCGGTGGTTGACGAGCCCGAAGAATTAGAGCCGCCATGCACACGAGGTTCCCGCAGTTGCACGGCGTGCGCGCGCGTCGTTGACGCGGAATATGCTTCCGCGCATGCTGTTCGCGGCGGCTCTGTTGGCAGGACTGAGTTCCGCGTTGCACGCGGCGCCTGATTGCGCGGCGGCAAGCGGAGCAGCGCAAGAGCGCCGAACCGATCGTCGACTGGTACGACAACTATATCCGGCCATACCGCAGCCATGCCGGGCAACAGCCGGGAGGCGCGCCTGGGCAAGAGCCAGGTTGAAGCATTCATCGAAGAGATCAAGCCGTTTCATCGCAGCGCAGTGCTCGATCCGCTGTATTTCGAAGTGCTCGCGCAACAGATTGCGGCGAGCTACGCGAGTTCGGCGGGCTTCAAGGGCATCGATACCGCCGCCGCCGAAAAAATCTACAATGCCGGCACGCGGGCAGCGGCTCGATTTTTCCCTGCTTTGCATCAATGCGCGTACGGTGCGCGCGCCGGACGATGCGTTCGCGATTACGCTCTTCGGGGTGCCGATCGACGACTGCCAGCACGTCGGATTGCGCGGCCTGGTGTTCACCGAAACGCTGGTGAACGGGAGCACCAACGGACAATGCCGTCCCGATCAGCTGTATTTCAGGATGTTTGCGCTGCCGCTGGCGGCCGGCACCAACGACATCACGTTCGTCTGCCGCAAAGCGCCGGGCGGCTGCGCGCGGCAATGAGCGGGGATTTTGGCGGCGGATCGTTACGCGAGAGCGCGGTCTATGCGCTGTTTAAATTCGGCATCCGCTGCGTGATCGCGCCGCGCTTACGTCGAGCGTGCGCGCCAAATAGACGACGCTGCTGCAGTTTGGAGGCAGCCGCGCGACCAACCCCTGGAGGACACCTATGGCCGAAACCGCACAAAATCGAACCAAAGCCGATGGCAGTGGCGCGCCCCGCCGCCGGCGACCCCGGCGACGCCGGTCAGACCGTGCTGGTTCTGCAGGGCGGCGGCGCGCTGGGCGCCTACCAGGTCGGCGTCTACCAGGCGCTGCACGAAGCGGGCATCGATCCGGATTGGGTGATCGGCACCTCGATCGGCGCGATCAACGGCGCCATCATCGCGGGCAATCCGCCCGAGACAGAGGCTCGCCAAGCTGACGCAGTTCTGGGATCTGATGCAGGGCCAGGCAGCATGACACGGGGTCGATTCCTGGTGGCCGGCGCATAAGGCAAACGCAATGGCCAATGCGGGCACCTACACCAAGGGCATCGACGGCTTTTTCGTGCCGAATCCGCAGGCGGCGTGGGGTGTGCATACGCCGCTGGGCGCGGAGCAGGCGGCGTTTTATTCGACCGCGCCGTTGCGCGACACGCTGCTGGCAACTCACCGATTTCGATTACATCAACGCCAGACACGGGCGCCTGACGCTGGGCGCGGTGAACGTGAAGAGCGGCGAGATGCATTATTTCGACAGCCGCGATCAGGCGCTGGATGTCAGGCATGTAATGGCATCGGGCGCGCTGCCGCCGGCGTTTCCGGCGGTGCGCATCGACGGCGAAACCTACTGGGACGGCGGCATTTACTCGAATACGCCGATCGAAGTGGTGCTCGACGACAAGCCGCGGCGCAATTCGCTGATTTTTTCCGCCAACGTCTGGCATCCGACCGGCCCGGAGCCGGAAACGATCTGGCAGGTGCTGGGCCGCCAGAAGGACATCCAGTTTGCGAGCCGCGTAAAAAGCCATGTCCGGCGCCAGCAGCAGATACACCGCATGCGGCACATCGTCCGCGATCTGGCGCGGCACGTTCCCGCGGCCAAGCGCGACGATCCGGAAGTCAAGAAGCTGCTGGGTTATGGCTGCGCGACGGTCATGCACGTCGTGCCGCTGTTCGCACCGCGCATCGACGGCGAAGACCATACCAAGGACATCGATTTCACGCCGGCGGGCATCAAGGCGCGCAGGAACGCCGGCTATGCCGATACGCGTGCGCGCGCTCGAACAGGCGCCGTGGAAGCGCGAAGTCGATGCGATGGACGGCGTCATCATTCATCAGGTGCACGCATGAACAAAATCTTTGATGCGATCGTGATCGGTGCCGGGCAGGCAGGGCCGTCGCTGGCGGCGCGGCTGGCGGGCGCCGGCCGCAAGGTCGCGCTCGTCGAGCGCAATCGCTTCGGCGGCACCTGCGTCAATACCGGCTGCATGCCGACCAAGACGCTGGTCGCGAGCGCTTACGCGGCGCACCTCGCGCGGCGCGCCGCCGAGTACGGCGTGATGATAGACGCGCCCGTCAGGGTCGACATGCAGCGCGTCAAGGCGCGCAAGGACGAAGTCGTGCGCAACGCGAGCCAGGGCGTCGAGCAGTGGCTGAAGGGGCTGCCCAACGTCAGCGTATTTGAAGGCCATGCGCGCTTCGAATCGCCGACGACGCGTGCGCGTCAACGGCGACGTGCTGGAAGCCGGCCAATATTTTCATCAATGCCGGCGGCCGCGCGCTGGTGCCGCCGATAACGGGCATCGACAAGGTCGATTACCTGACCAATTCCACGATCATGGACGTCGATTTTCTGCCGGCAGCATCTGATCGTCATCGGCGGCAGTTACATCGGGCTCGAATTCGCGCAGATGTACCGCCGCTTCGGCGCGCAGGTCACCGTGATCGAAAAGGCGCCGCATATCATCGCCCGCGAAGACGCGGACGTGGTGCAGGGCGTGCTCGACATTCTGCGCAACGACGGCGTCGTGGTCGAAACCGGCGCCGAGTGCATGGCGGTCGAAAAGCGCGGCGACGAGCATCGCGGTCAGGCTCGATTGCGCCGGCGGTGCGCGCGAGGTGGTGGGCTCGCATCTGCTGCTCGCGGTCGGACGCGTGCCCAATACCGACGATCTTGCGCTCGAGAAGGCGGGTGTGAAAACCGACGCGCGCGGCTATATCACGGTCGATGATCAGCTTAAAACCAACGTGTCCGGGCATCTGGGCGATCGGCGACTGCAACGGGCGCGGCGCGTTTACGCATACTTCGTACAACGACTACGAGATCGTCGCCGACAATCTGCTCAATGGCGACACGCGCAGCGTCGACGATCGTCTGACGGCCTACGGGCTCTTCGTCGATCCGCCGCTCGGGCGCGTCGGCATGACTGACGCCGAAATCCGCAAATCGGGACGCCGCGCGTTGACCGGCATGCGGCCCATGACGCGCGTCGGGCGCGCTGTGGAGAAGGGCGAGACGCAGGGCTTCATGAAAATCGCGGTCGACGCGGACAGCAAAGAGATACTGGGCGCGGCGATACTTGGGTGTCGGCGGCGACGAGGCGGTGCACTGCATACTCGACATGATGTACGCGAAGGCGCCGTACACCGTTTTGCAACGCGCGGTTCACATTCATCCGACGGTGTCCGAGCTCGATTCCGACCCTGCTCGGCGAACTGAAGCCGCTCACGTGAGCGGCGCTTTTGATGCGCGTCCGTCGCTTGCGGGCAGAGTGGAAACCGGCTAAATTGCGCGCTTCGTCGCTGCAATTTCTCGAGGCGGAATTCATGGCCGGTTCCGCATCCACCGCTGTCGATATCCGCGACCTGGAAACGCATCGCCAGGCGCTGTTCAAGTTCGCCATGCTGCAGCTGCGTAACGAAACTCACGCGGAGGATTGCGTGCAGGAAACGATGATGGCCGCGATCCAGGGCGCCGCGCGTTTTTCCGGCGGATCCTCGGTGCGCACCTGGCTGGTGGGGATACTGAAGCACAAGATCATCGATCACTTCCGCAAGGCGAGCCGCGAACAGCAGCTGGACGCGAGCGACGACGGAGACGTCGCTCGACGACTTCGACGTGTCTGTTCAAGGACGACGGCCACTTCATCGACGTGCCGCAGGCGTGGGCCGATCCGGAGGCCGCGCTGTCGCAGGCAAAGTTTTTCGAGGTGCTCGACCGCTGCATGGAAGGGCTGCCCAAAAACACGGCGCGCGTCTTCATGCTGCGCGAAGTCATGGGCACGGATACCGACGAGATTTGCCGGGAGCTGAAGATCACGTCGAACAATTGCTGGGTGCTGCTGTATCGCGCGCGCATGACGTTGCGCGAATGCCTGCAGCAGCGCTGGTTCGGGGCGCAGGGCTAGTATGGCGGCGAAAAAACTCAACTGCAAGGAAGCAAGCCGCGTGATCTCCCAGGGGCTCGACCGGAACATGACGCCGGCCGAGCGCATCGCGCTGCGCCTGCATCTGGCGGTGTGCGACGCGTGCAACGAGCTGAAGGCGCAGTTTGTATTTCTTCGCCGCGCGTTTTCCGCTTACGCGGGACGCGGCGGCGGACGCGACGATCCGCCCGTATCCTGACCGTCGCGGGCGGTAGAGAGTTACTCCAGCTTGATCCCGGCCTCGCGCACGACCTTGGTCCACTTCGCGAGGTCGTCGCGCACGAAGCGCGTCATTTCCTCGGGCGTGCTTTCCAGCGTCTCGGCGCCCAGCCGCGTAAAGCTGTCGCGGGTGGCTTTCAGCCGCAAAGTCTTGATCAGCGCGGCGTGCACTTTCATGACTATGTCGTGCGGAGTCGCCGCGGGCAGCACGATGCCGGTCCACGTGCTGGAGTCGAACCCGGGAATGCCGGACTCGGCGATGGTCGGCAGTTCCGGCATTGCGGCGGCGCGTTTTGTCGTCGTAACCGCCAGTGCGCGCAGCTTGCCGGTCTGAATGAATCCGATCGAGGCCGACAACTGGTCGAAGAAAATATCGATCTGGCCGCCCATCAGATCGATCAGTCCGGGGCCGCTGCCCTTGTAGGGTATGTGGATCAACTTGGTGCCGGTCGCGCTCTGGAACAGCTCACCGCTCAGGTGATTGGTGGTGCCGGCGCCCGACGAGCCCATGGTGATTTTGCCGGGGCGCGATTTGGCGAGTGCGATGAATTCCTTGATGCTCTTCGCCGGAATCGACGGATGCACTTCGAGTACCAGCGCGACGTTGGATACCAGCGACGTCATGGCGAAATCCTTGACCGGATCGTAGCCGAGCTTCGGGTAGAGCGGCGGCGCGGTCGACAGCGTGCCGGTGGAGCCCAGCGTCAGCGTGTAGCCGTCGGGCGCGGCCTTGGCGCCGATCTCGGTGCCCAGCGTGCCGCCGGCGCCGCCGCGGTTGTCGATCACGACCGACTGTCCGAGCGCCTCGGACATGCCCGGCGCGATGGTGCGCGCGGTGATATCGATATTGCCGCCCGGCGCGTACGGCACGATGATGCGGATCGCGCGCTCCGGATACGCGGCGTGCGCGCCAGCCGGTCAGCAAGCAGAGCGACACGGCGAGCAAACCCGAATGGCGTTCGATTCATCATTTCTCCATGGCGCGCGCCGCAACTGCGCCGAATTGTTGATGGCTGCGATCCGCATGGTAAACAATGCACGGCGCGCGGCGCAAATTCTCAGCGCCACGCAAAATCTCCTATAATCCCGACACCATGATTCCATCCCAGCGTCTGCCTTATTCCGCGATCGTCGATCGCCCGCCTCTCAAACTGCCGCGCGGCGTGCGTCTCGTCGTGTGGCCCATCGTCAACGTCGAAGTGTGGGACATCGGGCGCCCGATGCCGCGCCAGGCTTTGCCGCCGCCGACCGGAATACCGCGACTGCCCGACGTGCCGCACTGGGCGTGGCACGAGTACGGCAACCGGGTCGGTTTCTGGCGCCTGAAGGCGGCGCTCGACCGCCTGAAGATCACGCCGTCGCTGTCGATCAATGCGCGCGTGTGCGAGGACTATCCGCGCATTGCGCAGGCGGCGCATCGACGCCGGCTGGGAATTCATGGGGCATTCGTACGATCAGCAGCCGATTCATCTCGAACCCAACCCGCGCGCGATGATCCGCAAGGCGGTCAAGGTCATCAAGCAATTCACCGGCAAGCCGCCGGTCGGCTGGCTCGGGCCCGGCTTCACGCAGACGCTGGACACGCCGGAACATCTCGCCGAAGCGGGCATCCAGTACATCTGCGACTGGCCGCTCGATGACGAGCCGGTCGAAATCAAGACCAGAAAAGGGCCGCTGCTGGCGCTGCCGTACAGCATCGAGCTCAATGACATCTCGATGATGATCGTGCAGCATCATCCCGCGCCGGAATTCGTCACGCGCTGCATGGATTATTTCGAGCGCCTGTATGCGGAGTCCGCGTCGCGCGCGAAAATCATGTCGATCGCGGTGCATCCGTACATCTGCGGCACGCCGTTTCGCATCAAGTATTTCGAGCAGGTGCTTGCCGCGCTCAAAAAGAAACCGGGCGTCGTGTTCTGGACCGGCGAAGAGATCATGCACTGGTATCGGTCGGCGCGCGGCAAGCGCGGCCGCTAGCGAGGCGCGGGGAGGGGACATGCAAGCGACGGAGACGCGCACGGCAACCGCGCAACACGCAATCGAGGTCATTCCGACGGCCGCACTGCTCGGCGCCGAGGTGCGTTGCGGCGACATTCGCGCGCTCGACGACTGCGGGCATCGCGGCGGTGCGCCGCGCGTGGCTGGAAAATCTGGTGATCGTGATACGCGGCCAGACGCTCTCCGATCCCGAATTGATGGCGTTCGGCCGGCGGCTCGGCGAACTGGATACCGCGCCGCTCGCGAAGACCGGCAAGGAAAAGGCGCGCGCGCATCCGGAAATCATCGTCGTGTCCAACGTGATGGAAAACGGCGTGCCGATCGGCGTGTCTGCGCGATGCGGAAGTCGTGTGGCACTCCGACAACTCGTATCGCGACGTGCCGCTGTCGTTCAGCGCGCTGTATGCGCTGGAGATTCCGCCGGCGGGCGGCGACACCGGATTTGCGAACATGTATCGCGCGCTCGAAACGCTGCCTGCCGATTTGCGGCAACGCATCGCAGGCCTGACCATCAAGCACGACATGACCTACAACAGCGCCGGCGACCTGCGCGAGGGCTTCCAGCCGGTGAGCGATGTGCGCGATGCGCCGGGCCCCATCATCCGATCATTCGCACGCATGCCGAGACCGGCTACAACGCGCTGTATCTGGGCCGCCGGCCCAATGCCTATATCGACGGCTTGCCGGTCGCGGAATCGGAACAGTTGCTCGATGCGCTATGGGCGCACGCAACACAATCGCAGTTCACCTGGCACCACCAGTGGCGCGTCGGCGATCTCCTGATGTGGGACAACCGCTGCGTGATGCATCACCGCGCGCCGTTCGATGCCGGTGCGCGGCGGGTGATGCATCGGATTCAGGGCAAGGGCGACAAGCCCGTGCGGCGAGCCGATGCGAAGACGACGCCGCATCCGCGAGCGGGGCGGTGATGGTCAAAATATACGGCATCAAGAATTGCGACACCATGAAGAAGGCCTTTGCGTGGCTGGAGTCCAAGGGCATCGAATACGATTTTCATGACTACAAGAAGTCCGGGGTGCCCGTCGAGCGCCTGAAGGATTGGGCGACGCGCATGGGCTGGGAGAAGCTGGTCAACACGCGCGGTCCCACGTTTCGCAAAGTTCCGGAGGACGAGCGAGAACATCTCAACGAAGCGCGCGCGTTGAAGCTGCTGGCGAAATATCCCAGCGCGATCAAGCGCCGGTGAAGCCGGACCAGCGCGAGTTCCTGAATTGTCAACTGAAACATGAAATCCTTCGGGAAGCGTTCGGAGTAGCGTTTTACCGCCTGCACGAGCACCCGGGTTTCGACGCCATAGAGTGCAGCCAAGCCGGCATCGAGCATCACCTTGTGGCCGCGGATGATGAGGATTGCCCGCTCGATGAGTTCAACGGGCGCTGAAGCTGACCTCATGGCTAGCGTTCCTTCACGTCCTTGAATTTGACGGTGTGGCGCTTGCCGTCGAATTTGTAGGCGCGCTGGCGGCTGCGCGGATATTCCGAGATATCGATGGCTTTGCGCGTGCCGCCCATCAGGTAGACGAGATCTTCTGTGTACGGATTGACCATCGTCGTGCGGCAGCGCTTTGGCGGTGAAGCCCATGAAGTCGCCGGGCCCGACCTTGACTTTGCGCGTGCCGATTTCCGCGATGCCGCGGCCGGACAGGATGTAAACGAATTCCTCGTCGCAATAATGCGTGTGGTACTCGGTGGATTCGTCGCCGGGCGCGATGCGCACGAGATGGATGCCCATGTCGCGCATGCCGACGGCGTCGCCCAGCGATTTGCCGTGCCGGATCGCGCGCTTGTTGAGCACGTGAACGCGGCGGACTTCGATCCATTTTCCGATAGCGGCTGCGGTGAGCAGCGGAAAGTGTTTGCGTTTGGCGGCGGGCATGACGTGTTCTCGTCAGCGGATTATTCCGGACGTTGCAGATCGGCGATCATCGCGGCCATGAAGCGTCCGGCTTCGCCGCCGGTGACCGCGCGGTGATCGAACGTTACCGACAGCGGCAGCACGCGATGCACCGCGGGTTTGTCGTCCGCGACGACGACTTCCTTGCGCACGCGGCCGGCGCCGACGATGGCGACGGTCGGCGGCAGCACGATGGGCGACGCATAACGGCCGGCGATCGGCCCGAAATTCGACAGCGTGATGGTGTTCGCGCGCAAATCCTCCGGCGGCACCTTGCGCTCGCGCGTGTCCTGAATCAGTTTGGTCAATGCGGCATTGAGATCGTCGGGCGCGCGCGTTTCGACGTTGCGCAACACCGGCACGAGCAATCCATCGGGCGTGTCGACGGCAATGCCGATATCGACGTTCTTCAAGGAGCCGGCGTCCGACCGCCTGGCTGTCGTACCACGCGTTGAGCGAAGGCTCGACGCGGCAGGCCGCAACCAGCGCGCGTATGAGCCGCAGCATGATGTTGCCCTGCGCGGACCATGCGTTGATGTCGGCATCGTCCATGAGCGTTGCGGAGGCGACCTCGGCGTGCGCGAGCGTCATGCTTTGCGCCATCACCTTGCGCACGCCGCGCAGGAGTTCCTGCGGGCCGATGGCGGCGAGTATGCGCGCGGCGCGCTGCACGTCGTTGGACGTGATCAGGCCGTCGGCGCCGGTGGGCGTCACCATCGCGAGATCGACGTTGAGCTTGCGCGCGAGCGCGCGCACCGCGGGTGTCGCCTTGATGCCGTGCGCGAGCGGCGTCGCCGCCGCCGGCGCATCGGCGATGATTTTCTGGCCGACTTCCACTTTGCCGACGACGGTGCCGCTATCCGCTTCGTCGCCGCCGTCGAATGCCACCAGCGGCTGGCCGACGTGCGCGACGTCGTGCTCGTTGCCGTAGAGCTTGACGATTTTTCCGGCGTAACGGCGAGGGAATATCGACGATGGCCTTGGCGGTTTCGACGGAGGCGAGCGGCTGGTCGAGCGCGACGGTATCGCCGGCCTTGACGTGCCAGGTCACGATTTCCGCTTCCTGCAGGCCTTCGCCGAGATCGGGGAGTTTGAAGATTCTCATTCGATTATCTAAATCGGAAAGCTGATAACCGCAGATGAACGCAGATAAACGCGGATACGAATGCTGCTGGTGCTTCTGAGATTTATCTGCGTTCATCTGCGTTTATCCGCGGCTCAATGGTTTGAAAAGGTTTTCAGTTAACGCGAATTCGAGGACTTTGCGCACGGCCGCCGTAATCTGCGGCTTGCCCGGCAGGTAATGGTGTTCGAGGCGCGACAGCGGCACGACGACGTCGGGCGCGGTCACGCGCTGCACGGGTGCGAGCAGCGTCAGCAGGCCGTGTTCGGCGAGCGTTGCCGCGATTTCGGAGGCGATGCTGCAATGGCGCGGCGCTTCGGTCACGATCACGCAGCGCCCGGTTTTCGCGACCGATGCGAGTATGCGTATCGAAGTCGATCGGTTTCAACGTCGCCACGTCGATCACTTCGGCGGCGATGCCCTGTTCGGCGAGTTCGTCGGCGACCTGCAGCGTCTCGTATACCATCGCGCCCCAGCTGACGAGCGTCACATCGGTGCCTTCGCGCAGCGTGTAGCAGGTGTCGAGCGCGGCGGCTTCGCCATCGTCGCTGACTTCTTCCTTGAACAAGCGGTAGAGCCGGGTGGGTTCGAGAAATACGACCGGGTCCGGATCGCGTATCGACGCGAGCAGCAGGCCGTACGCGCGTTTGGGCGACGACGGGTAGACCACGCGGATGCCCGGGAATGTGCGCGAACATCGCGTCCGGGCTCTCGGAATGATGTTCCGGCGGATGTATGCCGGCGCCGCACGGCGTGCGCAATACCATGCGGGCAGCTCATGCGTCCCTGCGTGCGATGGCGCAGGCGCCCGGCGTGATTGAGGATCTGATCGATCACGGTGTAGGAGAAACCGGAAAACTGGATCTCGGCAACCGGCTTCAGGCCTTCGGCGGCCATGCCTATGCTCATGCCGGCGATGAGATTTTCCGCGAGCGGCGTGTCGATCACGCGTTCGGGGCCGAACTTGTCGAGCAGGCCGAGCGTTGCGCGGAAAACGCCGCCGTCGCGGCCGACGTCCTGCCCGAGCACGACGACGTCCGCATCGTCGGCCATCGCGCGGTGCAGCGCGAGATTGATCGCTTCAACGAGCGTGATCTGGGCCATGGCCTGATTCGAGTATGGCGGTGCGTTGCGCGAAGAAACGCCGCCGGCAGGGTTGCGTACAGATGATCGAACATCTGCGCGAGCGGCGGCGGCGGTGTGTCGATATACGCCTGCGCGGCGGCCTGCACCTCGTTCGTTGCAGTGCTTGAGCAGTTCCTCCTCGCGCGCCTTGTCCCATGCGCGAGCCTCGCTGAGATAATTGCGCAAGCGCAATATCGGTTCGCGCTTCCACGCGTCGGCGACTTCTTCGGGCGGGCGGTAGCGCGATGCGTCATCGGCCGTGGTGTGGTCCGCGAGACGGTAGGTGATCGCTTCGATCACCGTCGGCCCGCCGCCCGCGTGCGCCTTGGCGAGCGCCTCGCGCATCGCATGGTGCACGGCGATGACGTCGTTGCCGTCGACTTGCACGCCTGCGATGCCGGCGGCAATCGCTTTTTGCGCGAGCGTTTGCGCGGCGCTCTGGGTCTTGCGCGGCACCGAGATCGCCCATTGATTGTTGGTGATGAAGAAAATCACCGGCAACTGCCAGGTGCCGGCGGCGTTGAGGCTCTCGTAAAAATCGCCTTTCGACGTCGCGCCGTCGCCTATCATGCATACCGCCGCGCGTTTTTGTTTGCGCAACTTCATCGCGTAGGCAACGCCCGTCGCGTGCAGGCATTGCGAAGCGATCGTGATGCACACCGGGAAATCCTTGCGCGGCACCGCGAAATTGCTGCCGCGCTCGTCGCCGCCCCAGTAGAGCAGCAATTCCTGCATGGTGACGCCGCGCATGATCTGCACGCCGTTTTCGCGGTAGGTGCACAGGAACACGTCGTCCTTCGCCATGGCGGCGCCGATGCCGGCCTCGACCGCTTCCTTGCCGAGCATCGACGCGTACGTGCCAAGCTGGCCGGTGCGCTGCAGCGCGATCGCCTTGGCGTCGTAGGTGCGCATCAGCACCATCGCCTCTGTAGAGCGCGGTCAGCGCGGCGGGTTCGTGGGCAAACGCCGGCAGCGGCGCAACGACCTTGCCCTGCGGGTCAAGGAATTGCAGGTATTCGATTTGGAAAGTGGCGGCGATGGTCATGGAATTATTTTCCGCGCTTATTCTAACCGGAAACCGGATACGGTCGCGGCGCGCGCGCGGTCCCGGTCACCTCAGGGCCGCAGCGCCGATTTGGTAACAGTTTACAATACGAATGCCATGACAATAAATCTGGCGTCCATTCGCGAGATCGTTGTCCGGGGAGTAATGACGGATACGCCGTAATAATTTCGTTCCGCCCCCGTGTATTTTCGTTGCATGTCATAACTACTTTCCGTACACCGTAGTGCGTGAAATGCTCCAACAATCTCAGAATAGAACCAGAACCATATTCTATTTGCTGTCCGCCTCGTTGATATTACCGCTATCAAAGCCCTCGATCTTACGCGCGTGTCAAATGCCGAAATTATCGAGCGGCTTCGTCAAGTCTTTGACTTCCTCCCCAAAGCAACAAATATTGAAATAGCAGATGGGATCGAAACCATCGACATTCTGGATTCAGCGATTCGGGAAAAATCCGACGCCGACTGACTGCACAGTAAGGCCACACGGCGAGCCAAGCAGGGAGATTATCTGCACTGAGCGCCACGAGTACGAAAATGCAATTGCCTGGTTCGAAAAATCTATTCGCTTCAATCCTAAGTTCGCCAACCCTTACTACGGCCGCGCCCATGCGCTGGTCGGCATGGGCAAGCCGGAAGCGGCATTAGCGTCTATCGAGGAGCTTTTTCGAAAAGCCGAACGGCAAGATGCGCGGTCAGAGTCAGTTTTTCGGGCGGCGCGCGAAACTTATTGGGAGACAGCCAGGATAATCGCCAAAATCAACAAGGAGAAAGCTGACAAAGCCCTGGAAGGTTACGAGGAGCATGTTGCGGATCTCTCGGGCTTTCCGGTGAAGGAAGAGCGGCGTGATTTGGCTGCTCCTTGATCTCTTCGCGACGGTGCGCTCCAGCACGCTAGCGTGAAGCCGCCCTGTGCGCGGTTCATTCGCAGGGTCTGCGCAGCCGATGCCCGCTCGGGTGCCCGCGCTGCAAGAGGCGCGTTGCGGATTCTCGCGCCAATTGATGATCTCCAGTTCGTTTACCGGGGAACGTGGGAATTCGCGCTTGACAAATGACCCGGGCACCCTAATATACATCGTCGATATACATCCTAAGACAGGAGTGGATCGCATGACCCGAACCCAGATTTACCTCTCCGAAGCGCAGCAAATCGCACTCGCAAACATGGCGCGCGCGCGGCGCAGCACGCACAGCGCGCTCATCCGCGAAGCACTGGACCGGTTCCTGGGCCAGGAGCATCCCGCAAGCCGCAAGCGCCAGCGTATGCAGGCCTTCGGCCAATGGGGCGATGCCAGGAACCGTGTCAGCCTGCTGCGGTTACGCCGCGAGGAGCGGACTTTTTGAGGCCGCTGGTTGACACCGATGTGTGGATTGACTTTCTGCGCGGCAGGCAAGAGGCACGGACGTTTGTAGAGGCGCTGCCTGATGAAACGGCGATCAGCGTTATCAGTGTGGGAGAGCTCTATGCCGGGGTTCGCGAGGGTGCGGAACGCGAAGCCCTGGCATCACTGATTGCATCGCTGATAGTGATTGACCTGACTGCCGGCGTCGCCGAACGCGGCGGAATAATCAGGCGCGAATTTGGCAAATCCGCTGGGGTCGGCTTTAGCGACGCTCTAATCGCTGCGACTGCGCTTGAGCATGGCTTGCTGTTGTACACGCTCAATGCAAAGCACTACCCCGCATTACCCCGCAAGCAACTGCGACGCGCTTATCTCAAGGGCGCCTGAACCAGTGCCATAGCGCCATTCATGAAGGCAGCCGCAGTACCAACAAGCTCTAGGTACGGCGTAGGGTGTAGCAGGCGAGTCGCCCGCGCGACGTCCCGAAGGAAGTCCCCTTGGGAGACAACTGCCCGATAACCACGCACATTGGTATAATTGTCTTATCTTGCCGCCCGCCGCAGTTTGGCCGGCGGTTTTTGTTTTCTCTTGCGTTGCCTAGAACATAACCAAACTCCATGAACGGACCCTCTTTTCCCGCCGATCTCGTGCGCGATGTTGCGAAACGGCGCACTTTCGCGATCATTTCGCACCCGGACGCCGGCAAGACCACGCTGACCGAGAAACTGCTGTTGTTCGGCGGCGCGATCCAGATGGCGGGCACGGTCAAGGCGCGCAAGAGCGCGCGCCACGCGACTTCCGACTGGATGGAGATCGAGAAGCAGCGCGGCATTTCGGTCACGAGTTCGGTGATGCAGTTCGATTACGCGGGCCACACGGTGAATCTGCTCGACACGCCGGGCCACGAGGATTTTTCGGAAGACACCTACCGCGTGTTGACGGCGGTGGATGCGGCGGTGATGGTGATCGACGCCGCGAAAGGCGTTGAAGCGCAGACGATCAAGCTGCTCGAGGTATGCCGGCTGCGCGCAACCCCCATCATCACGTTCGTGAACAAGATGGACCGCGAGGTGCGCGAGCCGCTCGCAGCTGCTCGAGGAAATCGAATCGGTGCTGAAAATCGATTGCGCGCCGGTGAGCTGGCCGATCGGCATGGGCAAGAGTTTCCGCGGCGTGTTTGACTTGCGGCAGGACCGGCTGGTGCGTTTCACGCCGGGCGAGGAGCGCCGCAGCGACGAATCCGAGAATATCGCCGGTCTCGACAATCCGCGTCTCGACGAGTTGTTTCCCGCACGAGATGGCGGCGTTGCGTCACGACGTCGAGTTGATTCGCGACGCGAGTTCCCCGTTCGATCTCGCCGAGTTTCAGGCGGGCCGGCAGTCGCCGGTGTTTTTCGGCTCCGGCATCAACAATTTCGGCGTGCAGGAAATTTTGCGCGCGCTCGTGGAGTGGGCGCCGCCGCCGCAGCCGCGCGATGGCGGCAACCGCATGGTGCATCCCGCGGAAGCCCCGTTCAGCGGGTTCGTGTTCAAGATCCAGGCCAATATGGATCCCAAGCATCGCGACCGCATCGCGTTTTTCCGCGTGTGCTCGGGGCGTTACCTGCCGGGCATCAAGGTGCAGCATGCGCGCATCGGGCGCGAGATCAAGACTCGGCAACGCGCTGACGTTCATGGCGAACGAACGCGTCAAAAGCGAGGATGCGGTGGCCGGCGACATCATCGGCATCCACAATCACGGGCAGTTGCAGATCGGCGACACGCTGACCGAGGGCGAAGCGCTCGGCTACAAGGGCATCCCGTATTTCGCGCCGGAACTCTTTCGCCTCGCGCGGCCGCGCGACCCGTTCAAGGCCAAGCAGCTGCAGAAGGGGTTGCAGGAACTGGGCGAGGAGGGCGCCATCCAGGTGTTCGATACGGGCAACTCGCTGCTGCTCGGCGCGGTGGGACAGCTGCAGTTCGAGGTGGTGGCGCAGCGCCTGCAAAGCGAATACAAGGTCGATGCGGTTTACGACGCGGCGAATATTTTCACCGCGCGCTGGCTGACTTTTCCCGACGACACGGTGCGGCGCAATTTCGAGCGCGAACTCGCGATCAACATGGCGCGCGACGTGGACGACAATCCGGTGTATCTCGCGCCCAACAAGTACAATCTGCAGCTCGCGATCGAGCGCTGGCCGCAGGTGGGGTTCCACGACACGCGCGAGCACGGGCAAAAGCTCGTGCATTGAAGG
This sequence comes from uncultured beta proteobacterium, assembly GCA_963778865.1. GTDB lineage: Bacteria > Pseudomonadota > Gammaproteobacteria > Burkholderiales > SG8-41 > PALSA-1004. The sequence continues at coordinate 244,909 of CAVZWF010000005.1, forward strand.
CAATGGACAATGGACAATTGACAATTAAGAAACTTATTGGATTTTGAAGTTCGTTGTCAATTTTCCATTGTCAATTGTCAATTTCTGTTCTTTGGCGTCCTTCGCGGTTAAAGAGTTTCTGTAGGCAGGCAGAAAGGATCAAATGAAGCTGGGTTTCTTCACCATGCCCATGCATCCGCCGGGGCGCAATTACACGCAGACGCTGAAGGAGGACCGCGCGGCGGTATTGCTGGCGGACGAACTCGGTTACAGCGAAGCGTTTATCGGCGAGCACGTCACGGACGTTTGCGAAACCATTCCGTCGTGCCTCGCGTTTATCGCCAGCGTCGCGCACGCGACGAAGCAGATCAAGCTCGGCAGCGGCACGGTCAATCTGCCGAACAATCATCCGGCGCAGGTGGCGGCGATGGTCGCGATGATCGACCACATGCTCGAAGGGCGTTTCCTGTTCGGCATCGGGCCCGGCGGGCTGCGCTCCGACATGGAAATGATGGGCAATCTGGACCGCGACCGCAACGCGATGTTCGTCGAGTCCATCAACCAGATACTCGCGATGTGGAGCGGCGATGCGCCGTACAACCTGCAGGGGCAGTTCTGGAACATCACGACCGCGCAAACGATGATCCGCGGAGGCGGGGCAGGGCGTGATGCTGAAACCCTACCAGCAGCCGCATCCGCCTATCGTGGTCACCGCGGTGGTGCCGCACTCGAAGGGACTGGTGGAAGCGGCCAAGCGCGGCTGGCAGCCGATCTCGGCGAATTTTCTGCAGCCGGTGTGGGCGGCGACGCACTGGCCCAAACACGAGGAGGGTTGCCGGCTCGGCGGACACGCGGCGGATCGCGCCAACTGGCGCGTGTGCAAGAGCGTATTCGTCGCGGACGACGAAGCGACGGCGCGGCGCTATGCGCAAGGACCTCAACGGGCCGTATGGTTTTTACTACTGGAACCTGCTCACCAAGCGCAGGGGCCACGGCAACGTCGATATTTTCAAGCACGATCTCGCGATGCCGAACGAGGCGGTCACGCTCGAATACCTGCTCGACACGCTGGTGATCTGCGGCACCGTCAACAGCGTGGTCGATCAATTGCTCGCATTTCGCGAGACGGTCGGCGATTTCGGCACGCTGCTCTACGCGGGCCACGACTGGGCGGACGTCAAACTCGCGCGCCGCTCGATGCAGTTGATGGCGGAAGAGGTGATGCCCGCCGTCAATGCGGCGATCGGCAGCGGCTAGAATCCATGCTGCAAAAGTCCCCTTCGCCGCTAACGCGGAGCGAGGAGGCATCTATAAGACCACTTATTACGAAGCAGCGCCGCTTAAGCCGCCAGCAGATCTGGCGCAACACGTACGGCAGGATGCCGCCGTGCTGCAGGTAGTCGACCTCGATGACGGTGTCGACGCGCAACGTGAGCGGCACGCGCTGCTTCGCGCCGTCTTTGCGGTGTGATGACGAGCGTTACGTCCTGCATCGGTTTGACGTCGCCGCCGTTGATGCCCTCAACATCGAACGTCTCGGTGCCGTCGATCTTGAGCGCTTGCACGTGGTGTCGCCCTTGAACTGCAGCGGCAGCACGCCCATGCCGATCGAGGTTCGCGCGGTGGATGCGCTCGAAGCTGTTCACGATCACGGCTTTGACGCCGAGCAGTTGCACGCCCTTGGCCGCCCAGTCGCGTGACGAGCCGATGCCGTATTCCTCGCCGCCGAAGACGACCAGCGGCACGCCTTCCGCGTGATAGCGCTCGGACGCTTCGAAGATCGTCATCTGCGTCGCCGTCGGCTGATGGATCGGTGATCGTGCCCTCGGTGCCGGGCGCCACCAGGTTTCTGAGGCGCACGTTGGCGAAGGTGCCGCGCACCATGATTTCGTGATTGCAGCGGCGCATGCCGAAGATTGCTGAAGTCGGCGGGTTTGACGTTGCGCTCGAGCAGGTATTTGCCGGCGAGCGAGTCGGCCTTGATCTTGGTCGACGGGCTGATGTGATCGGTGGTGATCGAGTCGCCGAACAATCCCAACGCGCGCGCGCCCTTGATGTCGGCGATTTTGCGCGGCTGCGCGGGTGACGCCTTCGAAAAACGGCGGTTCCTTGATGATAGGTGGAGCTCGGCATCCCAGCTGAATACTTCGCCGGCGACGGATGGCATCGTCTTCCACAGCGGGTTCGATTCGGCGAGATCGCTGTAGAGCGTGCGGAAATTGGTCGGGATCGTTGGCGAATTTCATCACCGCCGCGATCTTCGGCATCGCTCGGCCAGATGTCTCTTCAGGTAGACGGGTTTGCCGTTCGTGTCTGTCGCCAATCGGGTCCTTGCTCATGTCGATGTCGCACCGTGCCGGCCAGCGCGAATGCGACCACCAGCGGCGGGCTCATCAGGAAGTTCGCTTTCAGCGCCGTGTGTATGCGTGCTTCGAAATTGCGGTTGCCGGACAGCACGGCGACGGCGATCAGATCGTTTTTCGCGACAGTGTCCTCGATCGTGGCATCGAGCGGGCCCGAACCGCCCATGCAGGTGGTGCAGCCGTAGCCGACGACGTAGAACCCGAGTTTCTCCAGGTAGCGGCAGCAGGCCCGACTCGTGCAGGTAAGCGGTGACGACGCGCGAGCCGGGGGCCAGCGAAGTCTTGACGCGCGGGTTGACTTTGAGGCCGCGTTCGACCGCTTTCTTCGCCAGCAGTCCCGCGCCGAGCAGCACGGCGGGGTTCGACGTGTTGGTGCAGGACGTGATTGCCGCGATCAGCACGTCGCCGTGGCCGACCTCCAGTCCTTTGATGCCTGAGGCGATGCGCTTGCCTATGCCATCGGTGCCTTTGCCGTAACCGCCTTCGGCTGCCGGTTGCTGCATCAACGCGCGGAATCTGCCTTTGAGGCCGGGCAGAGCAATGCGCTGGTTGGGCAGCTTCGGGTCCGGCGACCGTCGGTACGACTTTGGAAAGATCGATCTCGACGACACTCGAGTAGTCGCACTGGCCTGAACGTCGGCATGCCGTACATGCCTTGCGCTTTGCAGTAGCTCGCCAGCGCCGCAACTTCTTCATCGCTGCGGCCGGTTGCGCGGAAGTATCGCAGGGTCTCGTCGTCGACCGCAAAGAAGCCGATGGTCGCGCCGTATTCGGGGCACATATTGGCCACCGTCGCGCGGTCGGTCGACCGCCAAGCGAGGCTGCGCCGTCGCCGAAGTACTCGACGAACTTGCCGACCACTTTGGTTTTGCGCAGCAGTTTCGGTGACGGTCAGCACGAGATCGGTTGCGGTGACGCCTTCCTGCAGCTTGCCGGTCATGTGCACGCCGACCACATCCGGCGTGAGGAAGTAGATCGGGCTGTCCGAGCATGCCGGCTTCGGCCTCGATGCCGCCCACGCCCCAGCCGACGACGCCGATGCCGTTGACCATGGTGATGTGCGAGTCGGTGCCGACCAGCGGAGTCGGGGTAATAGACGCCGTCTTTTTCCCACACGCCGCGCGACAGGTACTCGAGATTGACCTGGTGCACGATGCCGATTGCCGGGCGGCACGACGCGCATCGTCGTCGAACGCCGGCATGCGCCCATTTCAGGAAGCGTGTAGCGCTCGGCGTTGCGCGTCGAATTCGATCTCCATGTTGATGCGCAGCGCGTCCGGCGAGTTGTGCACGTCGATCGACCTGCACCGAGTGATCGACGACAAGATCGACCGGCACCAGCGGCTCTATGCGCGTCGGGTCGAACTTCTGGCGCTTGCGCGTCGGCGCGCATCGCGGCGAAATCGTTCAGCGCGGGAAAACCGGCCATGTCCTGCAGCATGATGCGCGCAACGACGAACGGGATTTCCGCGCGTGCGCGGCCGTTCGGGCTTCCACGCCGCGAGCGCGCGCACGTGCGTCTTCCGTACACGCGCTTGCCGTCGCAGTTGCGCAGCAGCGATTCAAGCACGACGCGCAGGCTCACCGGCATGCGCGAGATTTTGCCGAGGCCCGCTGTCTTCGAGCGCGGCGAGCGAATAGTATTTGCCGGTCTTGCCGGACTTGAGCGTGAAGTTCCTGCAGTGCGTTAAACGGGTCGTGGGCCATGGTGCTCCGGTTCGTCATCCTATAAAAGTCATTGCTGCCATTGCTCACCGAATGCAGTGAGCTGCGCGGATGCGCCGTACAGCGGAAAGTGTCCGCGCAGGAAAATCTGCGAGCTGCGCTCGTAAGCGGCGCTGCTGATGTGCATGCCCGTCGCCGTCATCGACGCCGCGATGCGCGCGCGCAGCACGCCGGCGGGATTGCGCATTTGCACGACGGTCACGCGTCTCCGGGCGGCCAACGCTGGCAGACCGCGCGCGAAGCGATTGGCGACAGTTCCCGGCATGAGGCAGGCGACCGCGAGGCAGCAGCCGCCGGTGACCGCCAGCGAATTATGCGGCGTCTGCGGCGTGAAGTAGCGCACCGTGATATGGGTGTCGTCGCGCGATGCGGCGCAACCATGCAGATTTTCGGTATGGTTTCGCTGCGCGCGAGATCTTCAGCGCTCATCGGCCTCGCCGTTTTTTTTCCTGAGGCCCATTTTCAGGCCGGCCTCGACCCAGATCGCCTGCAGGCGTTGCTTGAGCGCCGTGATCGCGCGCCAGTTCCTCGATCGACTCGTGCGCGGTCTTGCCGAGGTCGGCCGCGCTGACGATCACCATCGGCACCGCCACGTCGACGCACGACGCGTCGACACCGCCGAAGCGATCGATCACGTTGCCGGTCGGCAACAGCTTGCCGGTCTTGGCGCCCACCGGGTTGCGCAGGCTCAGTTCGACGCCGGGAAATTTTCCCATGACGCCGGGGATTTCGGTATCGGCCGGAATGTGCGGCGTGCCGTCGGGTGTTTTGACGGTCGCGTCGGTCGTCACGCGCGTGTTGGTGTTGAATATGCGCATCACGGTGGTGCCGGCGGATGCGCTGGAAGATGCCGGTATCCAGCGCATACATCGTGAGCGCCGCGGACATGTTGCCGCAATTGACGCTCCAGTCGATCGCCGACTTGTCCGCGGCGAGCTGGGCGAGCGTGCTGGTGATGTCGGCGTCGCGCGTTCGGCGAGCGATCGACGATGAATACCTTGTTGCTGGTCGACGGGCCGCGGCCGAGTCCCGTCGTCTGTTTGTTGCCTTTGACTTCGCCCGCCGGCGGCACGCCCATGATCCAGCGGATCGCCTCTTCGCGCAGCGCCAGGTCGGACGGCAGGTGTTCGTGCCACAGCACGATGCCGGTCGAGGTGCCGCCGCGCATGTGATAGACCGGCAGTTCGAGCACGCCGTTGACGATGCGCGGCACGAAGCCCGACAGCGCCGGATTGGGCAGACGCCCGCGCGGCGCAGACGCAATGTCCTTGCAGTATTGCGCTCATGTTCTACGGCCGCAAAGGGGCCGGCAATTCGTTACTGCTTGCAATCACCGAGTGCGTTTGGCGGTGGTCGATTGCGTCATCGTTCCACCGGCGTCCGGCATCGACATGGTCATGTCCATCGTCATGCCGGTCGGCGTGAGCGTGCCTTTTACGCTGCCGTCCATTTTTTGCGGCTTGGTGCACGCGATCTTGTATGAGAACTGGCCGCCGGTTTCATTCATGTCCCGCACCTTGCAGTCGCTGTCCTTCGGTGGCGATCCGTAGTCCTTGCTGGCGATGTCCTTGGCGGTGAGGCAGCGTTGCATGACTTGCGCCGGCATGCCGCCGCGGCATGCCGGGCATGCTCATTTTTATGGTGTATTCGTAGAGGCCCGGCGTAAGTCCCGCAGCGGCGGCGAAATGCGGCAGGGCGAGCAGGGTGCATGCCGCGCCGGCGAGGCAAGTGAATTTTCGTATCATGAGGTCTCCGTGTTGAGGATTAAATGACAAACATATCGACGAATTCATGCACCGGTGTTGCTTCGAGCCGTTTCTGGTCGCCGCACAGACTGAATATCGCGGCCTGCTGCTTGGCGGGGAAACGGCGCGCCAGATTGGTCCGGTACTTGGCTTCGAGCAGCGGCACGCCTTCCGCGCGGCGGCGGCGGTGGCCGATCGGATATTCGACGACGACATTGTCGGTCGCGCTGCCGTCCTTGAAGAATACCTGCACCGCGTTGGCGATCGAGCGTTTGCCGGAATCGAGGTAGTCGCGGGTCCATTGTTTTTTCTCGACGCAGACCATTTTCGAGCGCAGCGCATCGACGCGCGGATCGTGCGCCACGTCGTCCTCGTAGTCCGTGGCCACCAGGTTGCCCTTGATGAGCCCGATGGCAACGATGTACTGGATGCAGTGATCGCGGTCGGCGGGATTATTGAGCACCCCCTTCTTGTCGATGATGCGGATCGCGGATTCGTGCGTGGTGATGACGATTTTCTTGATGTCCGCGATGCGGTCGCGCACCGCCGCATGCAGGCGCACCGCGCATTCGGCGGCGGTCTGCCCGTGGAATTCGGCGGGGAACGAGATCTTGAACAGCACGTTTTCCATCACGTAGGAGCCGTACTTGCGCGAGAATTTGAACGGCTTGCCCTTGAACAGCACGTCGTAGAAGCCCCAGGTCTTCGCGGTGAGAGCCGAGGGATAACCCATTTCGCCTTTGAGCGCCATCAACGCCAGCCTGACCGCGCGGCTGGTGGCGTCGCCCGCCGCCCACGATTTGCGCGAGCCGGCATTGGGCGAGTGGCGGTAGGTGCGCAGCGACTGCCCGTCGATCCATGCATTGGACACGGCGTTGATCACTTCATCGCGCGTGCCGCCGAGCATCGCCGTCACCACCGCGGTGCTCGCGACCTTGACCAGCACCACGTGATCGAGGCCCACGCGGTTGAAGCTGTTTTCGAGCGCGATCACGCCCTGGATTTCGTGCGCTTTGATCATGCCGGTCAGCACGTCGCGCATCGCGAGCGGCGGTTTGCCGGCGGCGACGCGCGTGCGCGAAAGGTAATCGGCGGCGGCGAGGATGCCGCCGAGATTGTCGGACGGATGGCCCCATTCGGCGGCGAGCCACGTGTCGTTGAAGTCGAGCCAGCGGATCATGCAGCCGATGTTGAACGCGGCGGCCACCGGATCGAGTTGAAATGAAGTGCCCGGCACTTTGGCGCCGTTCGGCACCACCGTGCCCGGCACGATCGGGCCCATCAACTTGGTGCACGCGGGGTAGGACAGCGCTTCGAAGCCGCAACCGAGCGTGTCCATCAGGCATAGTCGCGCGGTGTTGTAGGCCTCGGCGCTCGTGATCGTGTGCTTCAACGCGTAATCGGCGATGTCGAGTATGACCTGGTCTGGTTTGGGTCGAACGTTGGATATCGGGCTGGACATGGTTGCTCTGAGTGTTTGGAAGAGGGGGAGATCAGAAGTTTGACGCCGAAGTATGCGCCCAGCCTGACCATCGCGAAATAGAGAAATGCGGTCAGCGCGCAATTCAATGCGAGCGCGAGATAAAAACCGATGCCGTTGCGCAGCATCAGCGGCAAGACGAGAAACATCGGCAGCGACGGCAGCACGAACCAGAACGTCGCTTCGGAATGCGCGGCAATGCCGCGGAATATCGTTCGTTTCATTGTAGATCCAGATCATGCCGAGCACGGACACCAGCGGCAGCGACGCGATCAGCGCCGCGAACGCCGGGCTGCGCTTCGCGATTTCCGACACCATCGTGATGATGATGGCGGAGACGAGGGTTTTTACGATTGCAAATCCCATGTTCGCTCTCCGGGATCAATAAAAGCGTTGCGGCTGCGCTGTTACTTTCTTTGTCTTGACTTTCCGCGCTCGGCTATCGGCACGAACTTGCGCGCTTCGGGGCCCGTGTAATTGGCGGTCGGCCGGATGATCTTGCCGTCGATGCGCTGCTCGATCACGTGCGCGGCCCAGCCGGTCGTGCGCGAGATGACGAATATCGGCGTGAACATCGCGGTCGGCACGCCCAGCTTGAAATACGACACCGCGGAGAACCAGTCGAGATTGGCGAACATTTTCTTCTCGCGCATCATGACGGTTTCTATGCGTTCCGCGATGTCGAACATCGCCATGTCGTTGCTGTCCTTCGACAGACTGCGCGCGACTTCCTTGATGATCTTGTTGCGCGGGTCGGCGATGGTATAGACCGGGTGACCGTAGCCGATCACGACTTCCTTGTTGGCGACGCGCGTCACGATATCGGTCTCGGCGGCATCGGGATTTGCGTAGCGGTTCATCACCTCGAACGCGACTTCGTTGGCGCCGCCATGTTTGGGGCCGCGCAGCGCGCCGATGCCGCCGGTAATCGCGGAATACATATCGGACCCGGTGCCGGCGACCACCCGGCAGGCGAAAGTCGACGCGTTGAATTCATGCTCGGCATATAGGATAAGCGACGTGTGCATCGCGCGCACCCACTTGGCGGAGGGCGCGGTGCCATGCAAGAGATGCAGGAAGTGCCCGCCGATCGAATCGTCGTCGGTTTCGACTTCGATGCGGCGCCCGTTCTGGCTGTAGTGAAACCAGTAGAGCAGCATGGAGCCGAACGAAGCGATGAGCCGGTCGGCGATGTCGCGCGCGCCGGGCAGGTTGTGATCGTCTTTTTCCGGCAGCGTCGAGCCGAGCACCGAGCAACCCGTGCGCATCACGTCCATCGGGTGCGCGGCGGCGGGTATGCACTCCAGCGCGGCTTTCACCGCCTGCGGCAGACCGCGCAGCGCTTTGAGCTTGAACTTGTAGTTGGCGAGCTGCGCCGCGTTGGGCAGAGTGCCGTGAATCAAGAGATACGCGATTTCCTCGAATTCGCAGTGATCGGCGATGTCCAGAATGTCGTAGCCGCGGTAATTCAGGTCGTTGCCGCTGCGCCCGACCGTGCACAGCGCCGTGTTGCCGGCGGTGATGCCGGATAATGCGACGGATTTTTTCGGTTTGAAGCCGGCGGGTGCGTCATTGCTGCTCATAGCCATCTCCTAGCGTGATGCGTCGATTGGAATGGTCGTCGATTCGGCCGGCCGGCGGGTGCAGAAAAAGGCGGAACCGTCGCCGGTGGCCGCCTTTATTTGCCATCCGAGTTGCCGGATCCGGCTCAGCCCAACAGGTGCTTTACGCCGTCGCGCTCTTCGTGCAGTTCTTTCAGCGTGCCTTGCATGCGTGCGCGGCTGAAATCGCTGATGTCGATGCCTTTGACGATTTCGAACTTGCCGTTCTTGCAGGTGCACGGGTAGCCGTACATGACGCCTTCCGCAATCCCGTAGCTGCCGTCCGCCGGCACGCCCATGCTGACCCAGTCGCCTTCGGCCGTGCCGTGGACCCAGGTCCGCATATGATCCATGGCGGCGTTGGCGGCACTTGCCGCCGACGACAGGCCGCGCGCGTCGATGATGGCGGCGCCGCGTTTTTGGATCATGGGAATGAACGTGTTTTCGAGCCACGCCTGGTCGTTGATCTGCGGCCAGACTTTCTTGCCGTCCGCTTCGGCCTGGAAAAGGTCGGGGTACTGGGTCGCCGAGTGATTGCCCCAGACCGTCATCTTCCTGATGCTGGCCACCGGTTTGCCGACTTTTTGCGCGACCTGCGTCAGCGAGCGGTTGTGATCGAGGCGCATCATCGCGGTGAATTGCGTCGGCTTCAGTTTCGGCGCATTTTTCATCGCGATCAGGCAATTGGTGTTGGCGGGGTTGCCCACCACCAGCACTTTCACGTCGCGGCTCGCGACGTCGCTCAAGCGCCTTGCCCTGCGGCCCGAAAATCTTGCCGTTCGCCTCCAGCAAATCCTTGCGTTCCATGCCCGGGCCGCGCGGCCGCGCGCCGACCAGCAGCGCGTAGTCGACGTCCTTGAACGCGACGTTGGGGTCGCTCGCCGGCACCATGCTGTCGAGCAGCGGAAATGCGCAATCGTCGAGTTCCATCATGACGCCGCGCAGCGCCTTCTGCGCTTTTTCGTCGGGAATTTCCAGCAATTGCAGGATGACGGGTTGATCCTTGCCGAGCATTTCTCCGCTGGCGATTCTGAACAGCAGGCTGTAGCCGATTTGGCCGGCGGCGCCGGTTACGGCAACGCGAACAGGGCGTTTCATGTGAGGGTACTCCTGGGAACGAGGATAGTCGGTCGGGTTGCGCCACGTAAGAGAACATAAACAATGGCTTATAAAAAGTATAACACGCCGGATGCGCATCTACGTTGATGCGCGTACAATTTTTTCGCCGATCGCAATGAAAATCATGCGCGCGCGCTGCGCAGGACTGGCGAGACGGCGGTCGGCCGTATGGCCGATGGGGAAGTATCAGGCAGGACTCCAATCAAGCTGAATTTATTGGCGTTTCGAAGCGTCGCTGATGACGAAGTCATTCTGCCGCTCGTGTGCGTCACGCGGGTCGGCGCCGTGGCGGCAAAAATTATCGGCAGGCGCGCCGCCGTGATGATTTTTATCGCGCCGGACCCGCCGCTTCTTTTGCGACGCACCAATTGCTGGTAAGATTAAAAACTGCGGTAGCTAAACGTTGAAGCGTTGATCTGCCCGTGCCCGAGCAACCTGCCGACGGCATGGGTGTACGGAAAAACTCCAACCCGGCCAGACAAAAACATGACTACCCGTCCCAAATATCTCAACCTGCTGCAGATTCGAATGCCGGTGCCGGCGTTCGTGTCGATCATGCACCGCGTAAGCGGCGCGGCCTTGTTTCTGGCGCTGCCCGTTGTTGTTGTGCGGTTGGCAGGCGAGCCTCGCGTCCGCTGATAGCTTTGCGGCGTTCCAGAAATTCGTCTCGCTGTGGTTCATGAAGCTCTTTCTGCTCGCCGTATTGTGGGGATACCTGCATCACCTGTGCGCCGGCATCCGTCATCTTGCGATGGATATCGACTGTGGGAACCGAACTTGCCTCGGCGCGGCTCGCGAGCAACCTGGTGCTGGCCGTGAGCATCGCGCTGACCGTCGTGACCGGAGCGTGCTTATGGTAGATGCGCGAAGTCATCGGCGCCCACTACGGCCTGCGCGATTGGCTCGCGCAGCGCGTGACGGCGATCGTGATGGCGTTGTACACGGTGCTGTTCATCTGGCGTGCTGATTGCCGCGCCCAAACTCGACTACGCCGCGTGGCGCGGCTTGTTTGCGCCGCAATGGATGAAGTTCGCCACGTTGCTGTTTCTGCTTGTCCCTGTATCTGCATGCATGGATAGGCGTGCGCAATATTTTCATGGATTACGTCAAGCACGGCGGTTTGCGGCTTGCGCTCTACGCGTTGGTGATCGCCGCGCTGATCGTTTACGCCGGCTGGTCGGTGCAAATCTTGTGGAGCGTATAAGTCAATGGCAATCGCGAAAAGACAGTTCGATGCGGTAGTCGTGGGCGCCGGCGGATCCGGGCTGCGCGCGGCGCTGCATCTCTCGGAGGCCAATCTGAAGGTCGCGGTGCTTGTCGAAAGTATTTCCCACGCGCTCGCATACGGTCGCCGCGCAGGGCGGGGTGGCCGCGTCGCTCGGCAACGACGGCGAGGACAACTGGCACTGGCATATGTTCGATACGGTCAAGGGCTCGGATTATCTCGGCGATCAGGACGCGATCGAATTCATGTGCCGCAAGGCGAACGAGGCGGTGTACGAACTCGAGCATTTCGGCATGCCGTTCGACCGCACGCCGGACGGCCGGATTTACCAGCGCCCGTTCGGCGGCCAGACGCGCAACTACGGCGAAGGCCCGGTCAAGCGCTCGTGCGCGGCCGCGGACCGCACCGGCCACGCGATGCTGCACACGCTGTATCAGCGCAACGTGCGCGCCAAAACGCAGTTTTTCGTCGAGTGGATGGCGCTCGATCTCGTGCGCAATCAGGACGGCGACGTGCTGGGCGTGGTGGCGATGGAAATGGAAACCGGCGAAGTGATGATCCTGCACGCCAAGGCGACGTTGCTCGCGACCGGCGGCGCGGGGCGCATTTTTTCGGCGAGCACCAACGCGTTCATCAATACCGGCGACGGCCTCGGCATGGTGGCGCGCGCGGGTCTCCCGCTCGAGGACCTCGAGTTCTGGCAGTTCCACCCGACCGGTGTCGCCGGCGCCGGCATACTGATCACCGAAGGCGTGCGCGGCGAAGGCGGGTTCCTGCTCAACAAGAACGGCGAGCGCTTCATGGAACGCTACGCGCCGACCGTAAAAGACCTGGCGTCGCGCGACGTGGTGTCGCGCGCGATGGCAACCGAGATCAAGGAAGGGCGCGGCGCCGGCAAGGACGGCGAATATCATATTGCTGAAACTCGACCACCTGGGCGCGGAAGTCATCGACAAGCGGCTGCCGGGCATACGCGAGATCGCGATCAAGTTCGCGAACGTCGATTGCGTCAAAGACCCGATTCCGGTGGTGCCGACCGCTCATTATCAAATGGGCGGCATCCCGACCAATTACCACGGCCAGGTTTATGTTCCCGACGGCGCGAACGAGAAAATCGTGCGCGGACTGTATGCCGCCGGCGAATGTTCGTGCGTGTCGGTGCACGGCGCGAATCGTCTCGGCACCAATTCGCTGCTCGATTTGCTGGTATTCGGCAAATCCGCCGCCGAGCAGGTGATCCGCGACATCGCGGGCGATGCGGCGTTCAAGGACCTGCCCAAGGACGCCGCCGACCGGCCGCTCGCGCGCCTTGCGCGTCTGGATAGCGCGACCGTCGGGCGAGAGCGTGGCCGAGGTCGGCGCGGAAATGCGCCGCACCATGCAATTGCATTGCGGCGTGTTCCGTTTTCCCGACAGTCTCGCCGAAGGCGTGCGCAAGATGCTGGCGGTCGCCGAGCGCGTCAAGCACACGTTCATCAAGGACAAGAGCAAGGTGTTCAACACCGCGCGGCTGGAAGCGCTCGAACTCGACAATCTGGTCGACACCGCCGTCGCCACGATCATTTCGGCGAATGCGCGCACGGAAAGCCGCGGCGCGCACGACCGCAGCGATCATCACAATCGCGACGACGTGAACTGGATGAAGCATACGTTCTGGTTCAGGGACGGCAACGAACTGAAGTACAAACCGGTGAAGTTAAAACCGTTGACGGTGGAGTCGTTCCAGCCCAAAGCCCGTGTTTACTAGGATCAGGACACCGCGATGAAATTTTCGATTTATCGTTACAACCCCGACGCCGATCAACGAGCCGCGCATGCAGGATTACGACATCGCGCTCGAAGCCGACCGACCGCATGCTGCTCGACGCGCTGATCCGCATCAAGGAAAGCGACGACACGCTGTCGCTGCGCCGCTCGTGCCGCGAGGGCGTGTGCGGCTCCGATGCGATGAACATCAACGGCAAGAACGGGCTGGCGTGCATCACCAAGCTCGCCGATCTGAAAGAGCCGGTGGTGATCCGGCCGCTGCCGGGGCTGCCGGTGATCCGCGACCTGATCGTCGACATGTCGCAGTTCTTCAAGCAATACCACTCGATCAAGCCGTACCTGCAGAACGACACGCCGGCGCCCGAAAAAGAGCGCCTGCAGTCGCCCGCGGACCGCGAGGAACTGAACGGTCTTTACGAATGCATCCTGTGCGCATGCTGCTCGACTTCGTGCCCGTCGTTCTGGTGGAACCCCGACAAATTCGTCGGTCCGGCGGGGTTGCTGCAGGCCTATCGCTTCATCGCCGACACGCGCGACGAGGCGATCAACGAGCGCCTCGACAATCTCGAAGACCCGTATCGCCTGTTCCGCTGCCATTCGATCATGAACTGCGTCGACGTCTGTCCCAAGGGGCTCAATCCGACGCGGGCGATCGGCAAGATCAAAGACCTGATGGTCAAGCGGACGGTGTAGTTTCGATGCACGCCGCCAGCGTCCACCGCCGGCGAATTGGGCAGGATCCGCTGGCATTGCCGGCGCGGTCTTGCTGGAGCTCGATCTGGTGCTGGAGCAATTCAACCGCCGGCATCTCGACGCGTCTCGATGCCGAACAGCTGGCGCGATTCAAGGAATTGCTGGTGTTTCCCGATAATGATTTGCTGGATCTGGTCATGGGCGCGTCAGCGCCCCCGGACCAGCGTTATGACGCCGTCCTGCAGCTCTTGCGGGCGGCGCTGAAGCGGTGGCTGCAGTTGTCGTCTCAAGTGCAGTGGGTTGACGTATAATTATTTCCTCTAAGTTCACGAATCCGCGGAGAAAATTATGGCCGAAAAGCTCGCAACACTGACCTTCACCGATGGCACGCCGCCGATCGACTTTCCGGTCCTTAGCGGCAGCGTCGGTCCCGACGTGATCGACATCCGCCCGCTTTACACCAAGACGGGCAAGTTCACGTACGACCCCGGATTCATGTCGACCGCGAGTTGCCGTTCGACGATCACCTACATCGATGGCGACAAGGGCATTCTGATGTACCGCGGTTATCCGATCGAAGATCTCGCGGAGCATTGCGATTTTCTCGAAGTCGCGTACCTGATTCTTTACGGCGAATTGCCGAATGCGACGCAGCGTGACGAGTTCTGCAACACGGTTACCAGGCACACGATGCTGAACGAGCAGATCGTGCGTTTCTATTCGGGATTCCGGCGCGACGCGCACCCGATGGCGGTGTTGTGCGGCGTAGTCGGCGCGCTGGCTGCGTTCTATCACGATGCGCTCAATATCAACGATCCGAAACATCGCGAGATCTCGGCGTTCCGCCTGATCGCCAAACTGCCGACCATCACCGCGATGTGCTACAAATACAATCAGGGCCAGCCCTTCATGTATCCGAAGAACTCGCTGGGCTACGTCGAGAATTTCCTGTACATGATGTTCGGCACGCCGTGCGAAGACTGGAAGCCCAATTCGATTCTGACCAGCGCGCTCAACAAGATTCTGATTCTGCATGCCGACCACGAGCAGAATGCGTCGACCTCGACGGTGCGCACCGCGGGTTCGTCGGGCGCGAACCCGTTTGCCTGCATCTCGTCCGGCGTGGCGAGCCTGTGGGGACCGGCGCACGGCGGAGCCAACGAGGCAGTGCTCAAGATGCTCACGGAAATCGGCGATGAGTCGACATATCGGTCCATACATCAAGCGCGTCAAGGACAAGGGCGACCATTCGGTGCTCTACGGCTTTGGCCACCGCGTCTACAAGAACTACGATCCGCGCGCCAAGATCATCCAGAAGACGTGTCACGAAGTGCTCGACGAACTGGGCCTCAAGGACGACAAGCTGTTCAAGCTGGCAATGGCGCTGGAGAAGATCGCGCTGGAGGACGAGTACTTCGTGACGCGCAAGCTTTATCCCAACGTCGATTTCTACTCCGGGATCGTCTACAAGGCCCTCGGTATTCCGGTCGGCATGTTCACGGCGTTTTTTGCAGTGGCCCGGACGGTCGGCTGGATCGCGCAATGGAACGAGATGATCGGCGACCCCGAACAGAAGATCGCGCGTCCGCGCCAGCTGTACACCGGGCAGAGCAAGCGCGCGTTCGTGCCGGTGGCCAAGCGCAAGTAATCCGGCATCAGCGCGATGTACAGCGAGCTGCGCGGGAATTCGTATCTGTTCGGCGCCAATGCGCCGTTTATCGAGGCGCTGTACGAGCGTTATCTCGAGGATCCGGCGGCGGTCGAGCCGCGCTGGCGCACGCTACTTCGACGAACTGCAAAAACTCGACGACGGCGTGCGCGACGTGGCGCACGCGCCGGTTCATGGAGTATTTCGTTCAGCTCGCCAAACGATCGCGCGCGGGCGGCGGTCGCAGCGCCGGCGGACGGGCATCCGCAACTCAGCGAAAAGCAATACGGCGTATTGCAGCTCATAGGCGCCTACCGTTTCCAGGGCGCGCGCATTGCCGACTGTCGATCCCCTGAAGCGCCAGGAGACGCCGGTCATCGCCGAACTCGATCCGGCTTACTACGGCCTGAATGACGCGGACATGGAAAGCGTGTTCGGCACCGGGTTCGCTGGTCGGTCCGCGCGAGATGAAGTTGAAGGACATCCTGCAGATGCTGCGGGACACGTACTGCCGCACGATCGGCGCCGAGTACATGTACATGGCCGACGTGCCGCAGAAGCGCTGGATCCAGGAACGTCTGGAATCGTCGCGCGCAACGCCGGGCTATGACGCCGCGTACAAAAAGCACATCCTCGAGCGCATCACGGCGGCCGAAACGCTGGAGCGCTATCTGCATACCCGCTACGTGGGCCAGACCCGCTTCTCGCTCGAAGGCGGCGACAGCCTGATTCCGTTGCTGGACAACCTGCTGCAGCGCGCGGGCGCCGTCGGCGTGCAGGAACTGGTGATCGGCATGGCGCACCGCGGACGGCTGAACGTGCTCGTCAATACGCTCGGCAAGATGCCCAAGAATCTGTTTGCCGAATTCGAGGGCAAGCAGGACGAATCGACGCTCGCCGGCGACGTCAAGTACCACGACGGGTTCTCGTCGAACGTCATGACGCCCGGCGGGCCGCTGCATTTGTCGCTGGCCTTCAATCCGTCGCATCTCGAGATCGTCAATCCGGTGGTCGAAGGCTCGGTGCGCGCGCGCCAGCACCGCCGCCGCGACAAGTCCGGCAGCCAGGTGCTGCCCGTGCTGATACACGGGGACGCGTCGTATGCGGGGCAGGGTGTCGTGATGGAAACGCTGAATCTCGCGCAGACGCGCGGCTTCGGCACCGGCGGCACCGTGCACATCATCATCAACAACCAGATCGGATTCACGACGTCCGACTTGCGCGACGCGCGCTCGACGCTGTATTGCAGCGACGTGTCGAAAATGCTCGAGGTGCCGATTTTCCATGTCAATGGCGACGACCCGGAGGCGGTGTGCTTCGCCACCGAAATCGCGCTCGACTACCGCATGAAATTCGCGAAGGACGTGGTGATCGACCTCGTGTGCTATCGCCGGCTCGGTCACAACGAGCAGGACGAACCGATGGTCACGCAGCCGCTGATGTACAAGCGGATCCACCAGCATCCGACGCCGCGCAAAATTTATGGCGAACGCCTGGCCGCGGCGGGCGTGCTGAGCGACGCCGACGCCGAAGACATGGTCAAGACCTACCGCAACGCGCTCGACGGCGGCTTCCACACCAACAAGACGATACTGTCGAATTACAAGCCGCCGTTCGAAGTCAACTGGAAGCCTTTTGCCGGCACCCGGTGGAACGAAAACGACGATACGCGGCTGCCGCTCGAAACGCTGAAAGAGCTCGGCCGCAAGATCGCGGACGTGCCGCCGAATTTCAAACTGCATCCGCGCGTCGAGAAAATCATGGCCGACCGCCGGCTGATGGCGGAAGGCAAGCTGCCGCTCGACTGGGGCATGGCCGAAAACCTGGCGTATGCGACGCTGCTCAACGAAGGCTATTCGGTGCGCATTTCGGGGCAGGACGTCGGCCGCGGCACGTTTTTTCACCGTCACGCGGTGCTGCACGACCAGAACCGCGAAAAGTGGGACCAGGGCACGCACATGCCGCTGCAGCACATCAGCGACAAACAGGGCGACTTTCGTCGTCATCGACTCGGTGCTGTCCGAGGAGGCGGTGCTCGGTTTCGAATACGGCTATGCGACGTCCGGTCCGAACGAACTGGTGGTGTGGGAGGCACAGTATGGCGATTTCGTCAACGGCGCGCAGGTCGTGATCGATCAGTTTATCGCGTCGGGCGAGATCAAGTGGGGCCGCATGTGCGGGCTGACGATGATGCTGCCGCACGGTTACGAAGGCGCGGGCCCCGAGCATTCGTCCGGACGTATCGAACGCTTTCTGCAAATGTGCGCCGACTACAACATGCAGGTCTGCATGCCGGCAACACCGGTGCAGATGTACTATCTTCTGCGCAGGCAGATGGTGCGTCCGTACCGCAAACCGCTGATTATTTTTTCGCCGAAAAGCCTGCTGCGCCACAAGGAATCCGTTTCGCCGCTGGAGGAATTCGCCAACGATAAGTTTAACGCGGTGAACGAGGAGTGGGACGACACCATCGATCCCAAAAAGGTGAAGCGCGTCGTTTTCTGCAGCGGCAAGGTGTTTTACGACCTGCGCGTGGCGCGCCGCGAGCGCGGCATCGCCGATATTCCGCTGGTGCGCATCGCGCAGCTGTATCCGTTCGCGCACGATGACTTCAAGGCGCAAATCGAGAAGTACAAGAACGCCACCGAAATCGTATGGTGCCAGGAAGAGCCGCGCAATCAGGGCGCGTGGCATCGCATCCAGCACTATTTGCTGCGCCACTTGCTGCCGCACCAGAAACTCACTTATGCCGGACGCGACTCGTGGGCGACGCCGGCCGCGGGCTACAAATCGCTGCATGATAAGCAGCAGACCGAACTCGTCAATCTCGCGCTGACGTTGGGCGCAGCCTCGCGCGCCGATGGTACGAAGTAAGCAGCCTGATACTGGAGCAAGCATGTTAGTCGAAGTCAAAGTGCCGCAACTTTCGGAATCCGTGGCCGAGGCAACACTCGTGGCGTGGCACCGTAAGAGTCGGGGATTACGTGAAGCGCGACGAGAACCTGGTCGATATCGAGACCGACAAGGTCGTGCTCGAAACGCCGGCCCCCGATTCGGGCGTGCTGGTCAAGATCGTCAAGGGCGATGGCGGCACCGTGGTCGGCAAGGAGATCATCGCCACCATAGACACCGAGGCAAAAGCCGGCCGCGGCCGCGCCGCGCCGCGCCGCTGCGCCAGCTGCCGCAGCGCCAGCCGCGGCGGCCGGCCAGTCATGCCGGCAGCGCAGAAGATCGCGGCCGACAACAAAATCGATGCGGGCAGTCTGGCGGGCAGCGGCCGCGGCGGCCGCGTGACCAAGGGCGACGTGCTCGATGCGGTGCAGGGCGCGCCGGCGACGGCGGCGCCCGCGCCGGCAACGCGCCGCCGCGCGCGTCCGCACCCGCAGTTGATCTGGGCGCGCTCGGCGAGCGTCCGGAGCAACGGGTGCCGATGTCACGTCTGCGCGCGCGCATCGCCGAGCGTCTCGTGCAGTCGCAATCGACCGCGGCCATACTGACCACGTTCAACGAAGTGAACATGCAGCCGGTCATCGACCTGCGCAACCGCTACAAGGACAAGTTCGAAAAAGAGCACGGCGCGAAACTGGGCTTCATGTCGTTCTTCGTCAAGGCGGCGGTCACCGCACTCAAGCGCTATCCGGTCGTCAATGCGTCGATCGACGGCAACGACATCGTTTATCACGGCTACTTCGACATCGGCATCGCGGTGGGCAGCCCGCGCGGGCTGGTGGTGCCCATCATCCGCAACGCGGACCAGATGTCGCTCGCCGATATCGAGAAGAGCATCGCGGACTTCGGCAAGCGCGCGCAGGACGGCAAGCTCACGATAGAGGAACTCACCGGCGGCACCTTCTCGATTTCGAACGGCGGCGTATTCGGTTCGATGCTGTCCACGCCCATCATCAATCCGCCGCAAAGCGCGATTCTCGGCGTGCACGCGACCAAGGACCGCGCGGTGGTGGAAAACGGGCAGATCGTGATCCGGCCGATGAATTACCTCGCGATGTCGTACGATCATCGCATCATCGACGGCCGCGAGGCCGTGCTCGCGCTGGTCGCGATGAAAGAGGCGCTGGAGGATCCGGCGCGCATGCTGCTGGACGTTTAAAAGAACATACGCCGCCAAAACGCCAAGGTCGTCAAGAACGTCATCGTGAACGGAGTATCAGCTTGGCGCTCGTGGCGTCTTGGCGGCTACATTCTTGGACTTTGAGGATGGCAAAAACATTTGACGTAGTCGTAATCGGCGGCGGTCCCGGCGGCTATATCGCGGCGATCCGTGCGGCCCAGCTCGGACTTCAAGACCGCGTGCATCGATGATGCAGCCACGCCCGACGGCAAGCCCGCGCTGGGCGGCACCTGCACCAACGTCGGCTGCATTCCGTCGAAGGCGCTCTTGCAGTCGTCGGAAAATTTCGAGCACGTCGGTCATCAGTTCGCGGAGCACGGCATAGAGGTCAACGGTCTGGCGATCGACATCGGCCGCATGCTCGCGCGCAAGGACAAGGTCGTCAAACAGAACAACGACGGCATCGCTTATCTCTTCAAGAAAAACAAGGTCGAGTTTTTCCACGGGCGCGGCAGTTTTGTCAAAGCCGGCGCGGATGGCTGCGAAATCAGGGTCACCGGCAAGGCCGCGGAAACGTTGCTCGCGAAGCACGCGATCATCGCGACAGGCTCGAACTGCCGCGCGCGCTGCCGGGTGCCGACTTTGACGAGAAGTTGATCCTTTCCAATAGCGGTGCGCTCGCGCTCACCGAAGTGCCCGAAACGTCTCGGCGTGATCGGCGCCGGCGTGATCGGGCTCGAGATGGGCAGCGTGTGGCGGCGGCTGGGCGCCGAGGTCACGATACTCGAGGCGCTGCCGGTTTTTCTCGGCGCGGCGGACGAGCAGGTGGCAGCCGAGGCGGCCAAGGTTTTTGCAAAACAGGGCTCGCCATCCACACCGGTGTAAAAATAACCAAGGTCACGGCCAGGAAAACCGTTGCGGTTGAATACACCGACGGCGCGGGTGCCGAGCAAAGCTGCGAATTTCGACAAATTGATCGTTTCCATCGGACGCGTGCCGAACACCAACGGGCTCAACGCGCAAGCGGCGGGGGTGGCGCTCGATGAACGCGGTTTCGTCGCGGTCGACGACCACTGCCGCACGAACGTGGCCAACGTGTGGGCGATCGGTGACGTGGTGCGCGGGCCCATGCTGGCGCACAAGGCCGAGGAAGAGGGCGTGGCGGTCGCCGAGCGCATTGCCGGGCGCCACGGCCACGTCGATTTCAATACGGTGCCGTGGGTGATTTACACGTCGCCGGAAATCGCGTGGGTCGGCAAGACCGAGCAGCAGTTGAAAGCGGCCGGCGTCGAATACCGCGCGGGCACGTTTCCGTTCATGGCCAACGGCCGCGCGCGCGCGCTGGGCGACACCACCGGCATGGTCAAGATGCTGGCGGACGCCAAAACCGACCGCATCCTGGGCGTGCACATCATCGGCGCCGATGGCGTCCGAACTGATCGCCGAGGCGGTGGTCGCGATGGAATTCGGCGCGTCGTCCGAGGACATCGCGTTGATCTGCCACGCGCATCCGTCGTTGTCGGAGGCGATGAAGGAAGCGGCACTCGCGGTCGACAAACGCACGTTGAATCATCTGAATCGGCAAAGTTCTCCGCAGTGAACGAGGACGCGCGCGCCGGGGCTGCCAGCCGCTACGGTCACTTTGCACTGCCCGAGGACAGCTCCGACATCGTCGGCTGGGTGCGGCAGCACGGGCGCGCGCACGGTTTCGATCTCGATCGATGCGCAGAACGCCGCTTTGCAGGTCCTGCAGGGAGTCTACGAAGACCTGATCGCGCTGGAACGGCTGGAGGCGTCGCTCATCCGTTTGCTCGCGCGCAAGCAGACGGTGCGCGGCGTTTATCTGTGGGGCGGTGTCGGCCGCGGCAAAAGTTTCCTGATGGACAGTTTTTTCAACTGCGCGCCGGTTGCGCGCAAGAAGCGCGTGCACTTTCACCGCTTCATGCAGGAAATCCACCGCGCGCTAAACCGCCACCAGGGAACCGAGGATCCGCTCGCGATCATCGCGCGCGAGGTGGCGAGAGACACGCGCCTCATCTGCCTCGACGAATTTCACGTGACCGATATCACCGACGCCATGCTGATGCGGCGGCTGCTCGAAGGCTTGTGCGAGCATGGCGTGGTGCTGGTGACCACGTCGAACCAGCATCCCGATCAACTGTACAAAGACGGCCTGCAGCGCAGCCAGTTCGTGCCGGCCATCGAACTCATCAAGCGCAATCTGCAGATCGTCAACGTCGACGGCGGCACCGATTACCGGTTGCGCGAACTCGAGCGCGCGGGCGTCTATCACATCGGCGGCGATGCCGACGAGCGGCTCGAGCAGGCTTTTATCGGCATCGCGCGCCATGAATCGGCGGATACCTCGGGTCTGGAGATCGAAGGGCGCGTCATTCAGGCGCGGCGGCATGCGCGCGGCGTCGCGTGGTTCGATTTCCGGGAATTGTGCGACGGCCCGCGCGGCAAGGCGGACTACATCGAGCTTGCGCGCCGTTACCATACGGTGTTGCTGTCGGGCATTCCGGAGTTCAGGCTGGACGAGACGGATATCGTGCGCCGCTTTACCTGGCTCGTCGACGAGTTCTACGACCGGCGCGTGAAGCTGATCGTGTCGGCCGCCGCGCCGCCGCCGGAACTCTATGCGTGGGCGGAAGGCGGCGACCAGTTCGAGCGCACCATCAGCCGCCTGATCGAGATGCAGACGCGCGATTATCTGAGCGAGCCGCATCTGCCGTAATTGACCGTATGTCAGCGATCCTAGCCCTGCGTGAGGAGATTACAGAGCGTGGAAAAATTCAAGGCGTACCGCATCTTCGAGGAAAACGGCAAGGGCCGGGGGCGTCTCGTCGACCTGACGCTCGATGAACTCGATCCCGGCGAGGTCGTGATCAAGGTCGCCTATTCGAGCGTCAATTTCAAGGACGCGCTGGCCGGCACCGGCGCCGGCAAAATCGTGCGCCGCTACCCGTGCGTCGGCGGCATCGACAGCAGCGGCACGGTGGTCTCGTCGAGCGACCGCCGCTTCAAGTCCGGCGACGCCGTGATTTGCACCAGTTACGACTTCGCGATGTCGCACGATGGCGGCTATGCGAGCTACGCCCGCGTGCCGGCGGATTGGGTCGTTGCCGCTGCCGGCGGGACTCACGTTGTTCGACGCGATGGCGCTCGGCACCGCCGGTTATACGTCGGGATTGGCCGTGCACTTGCTCGAACACAACGGCATGGCTCCTGACAAGGGCAAGGTGGTGGTCAACGGCGCGACCGGCGGCTGCGCGAGCCTTGCGATCGACATGCTGGCCGGGCGCGGCTATGCAGTGACGGCGGTAACCGGCAAAGCGGGCGAGCACGCTTACCTGAAGAAGATAGGCGCCGTCCGACGTGCTGGGCCGCGATGCATTGAAGCTCGGCACGCGGCCGCTGGAAAAAGGCGTGTGGGCGGCGGCCTTCGATTCGGTTGGCGGCGAGCAGTTGTCCGCGCTGACGCGCAGCATGCAGCAGCACGGGCTCATCGCGAGCTTCGGCAATGCCGGCGGCATTGAACTGAATACGACGGTATTGCCTTTTATCCTGCGCGGCGTGCGCCTGATCGGCGTCGATTCCGGCTATACGCCGATGGATATCCGGCGCCGCGTGTGGGAACGTCTCGCGACCGATCTTAAGCCGCGGCATCTGAAAATATTGTGCGAACGATTGACGCTGGATCAGTTGCCGGAGGTGTTCGAGGCAATGTTGAAGCAGGAGACTCGCGGTAGAATTGTTGTCGCGATTGGCGGGCAGTAGCGCGAGCGCATGTTCGAACGGACGCGCTGGAGCGCGCCGTTCAACGCGCGAGACGGCGCAAGGTCAATTCGCGCGTATAAAGTGTTTTTGCGCTGCCTGATTAATGGCGCACGGAGGAAGGAATGGCCACCTACAAGGAATTTCCATCGTCGCTCGATCGAGCAACCCGATGCATTCTGGGGCGAGCAGGCGAAACTGATCGACTGGCACAAGCCGTTCGGTCAGGTCCTCGATTACAGCCGGCCGCCGTTCGCGCGCTGGTTCGTCGGCGGCGAAACCAATCTGTGCCACAACGCGGTCGACCGTCACCTGAAGGACCGCGCGGACCAGAACGCGCTGATATTCATCTCGACCGAGACGGGCCAGAACAAAACATACACGTTCCGCGAGTTGCACGCCGAGGTCAACCGCTGCGCGGCGGTGCTGCGCGAACTGGGCTTGGGCAAGGGCGACCGCCTGCTCATCTACATGCCGATGATCCCGGAAGCGGTGTTTGCGATGCTCGCGTGCGTGCGGCTGGGCGCCATCCATTCGGTGGTGTTCGGCGGCTTTGCGGCGCACAGTCTGGCGTCGCGTATCGATGACGCGCAACCGAAACTCATGTTTACCGCCGATGCGGGCATGCGCGGCGGCAAGGCGATTCCCTATAAAGGTCTGGTCGACGAGGCGATCGGTTTGTCGCAGCATCCGCCGCAGCACGTCGTGATCGTCAATCGCGGCATCGCCGGGGATTTCAAGCGGGTGGCGGGCCGCGATCTCGATTACGCGCAGTTGCGCGAAAAGCATCTGACGGCGCAGGTGCCGGTGACGTGGCTGGAAGCGAGCGAGCCTTCGTACATCCTTTACACGTCGGGCACGACGGGCAAGCCCAAGGGCGTGCAGCGCGATACCGGCGGTTATGCGGTCGCGCTTGCGGCCAGCATGCAGCATATCTATTGCGGCAGACCGGGCGAGGCGATGTTCACGACCTCCGACATCGGCTGGGTGGTCGGGCATTCCTACATCGTCTACGGGCCGCTGATCCACGGCATGGCGAGCGTGATGTACGAAGGCCTGCCGATCCGTCCCGACCCCGGCATCTGGTGGAAAATCGTCGCCGATCACAAGGTGACGGTGATGTTTTCGTCGCCGACCGCCATCCGCGTGCTGAAGAAGCAGGATCCCGCGTACCTTACGAAATACGGTCCGAGCACGCTGCGCCATCTGTTTCTCGCCGGCGAGCCGCTCGACGAGCCGACGGCGCGCTGGATTTCGGAGGCGCTCGGGGTGCCGGTGATCGATCATTACTGGCAGACCGAGACCGGCTGGGCATTGTTGTCGAGCGTGCCGGGAGTCGAGGCGACGCCGACCAAGTACGGCAGCCCGAGCTTTCCCGCCTACGGTTACAACGTGAAGCTGCTGCACGAGAGCACGGGCGAGGAAATCGGCGCCAACGAAAAAGGTGTGGTGACCGTGGTGCCGCCGCTGCCGCCCGGTTGCATGACGACGGTATGGGGGCAGGACGAACGGTTCGTGCAGACGTATTTCACGAGCTTCAAGGATCAGCTGATCTACACGACGTTCGACTGGGGCATACGCGACGATGACGGCTATTATTTCATCCTCGGCCGCACCGACGACGTCATCAACGTCGCCGGCCATCGTCTCGGCACGCGCGAAATCGAGGAGGCGGTGAGCGGCCATCCGAACATCGCCGAAGTCGCGGTGGTCGGCGTGGCGGACCCGATCAAGGGCCAGGTGCCGGTCGCGTTCGCGGTCGTGAAAGATGCCGGCAAGACTGGCGGATGCGGCGGGGCGGCGCGCGATGGAAAAAGAAGTCTTCGACGTGGTCGACAAGGCGCTCGGCGCGATCGGGCGGCCCGCGCGCGTGCACTTCGTGACGTTGCTGCCGAAGACGCGTTCGGGCAAGGTGCTCCGCCGCAGCATTCAGGCGATCGTGGAAGGGCGCGACCCGGGCGATCTGACCACGCTCGACGATCCGGCCGGCATCGAGCAGATACGCGCCGCGGTCGCCGCCACGCAATCCGACGACTGACCCACGGAGGCCCGGTGCAGCAAACCAGCATCGCTTTATTTTTTCTGAACCTCGGACATGCGTTCGACCACTTGTTCATGCTGATATTCCCGACCGTGGTGCTCGCGATGGCGCCGGAATTCGGGCGCGGCTATAGCGAGATGCTGCCGCTGTCCCTCGGCGGCTTCATCATGTTTGGCGCGTGCTCGCTGCCGGCGGGCTGGCTCGCCGATCGCTGGAGCCGGCGCGGCATGATGGTGGTCTTCTTCGTGGGCATTGGTGTTAGCGCGATGCTGACCGGGCTTGCGCAGTCGACGCTGCACATTGCGCTGGGCCTGACGCTGATAGGCGTGTTCGGCGCGATTTATCATCCGGTTGGCATCACCATGGTGGTCAGCGGACGCGACAAAGTCGGCCGCGTGCTCGGCGTGAACGGCGTATTCGGCAATCTGGGCGTGGCGTTCGCAGCATTGTTTGCCGGCGCGCTCGCGTACTGGTTCAGTTGGCGCATTGCATTCCTCGCGCCGGGCGCGGCTTCCGTCGCGGTGGGCATTGCGTTCGCCCTGCTGGTTCCCCGCGCGGACAAGGCGGCGCCCGCCGCCCGGCGCGCGGGCGGTGTGGCGATCAGCCGCAATACGCTGGTCCGCGTATTCACCATATTGACGGTTTCGACGATCTGCGGCGGCATCATATTCAATTCCACCACGGTGTCCATGCCCAAGGTCTTCGACGCGCGGCTAACCGCCCTTGCTCAGACGACACTCGGCATAGGCGTGCTGGTGTCGCTGGTCTATACGTTCGCGGCGATGGCGCAATTAATCGTCGGCTACCTGATCGACCGACATACGATACGCAGCGTGTTCGTGCCCGTGGTGGCGATACAGGCGCCGCTCCTGTTTCTGGCCGGCTCGATGGAAAACTACGCGATGCTGGCGATCGCGTTCGCGATGATGTTTTTCGTCTTCGGGCAGGTGCCGATCAACGACGCGATGGTGGCGGCGTATTCGGACGAGAAATGGCGCTCGCGCGCGTTCGCGGTGCGCTACGTGGTGTCGTTCGGCGCCAGTGCCTGCAGCGTGCCGCTGGTGGCATACGTCTATCGCCAGACCGGCGACTTCAAATATCTCTTTTTCGTGCTGGCAGGATTGGCGAGCGCAATGCTGGTTGCGGCGATATGCCTGCCGCCGCAGGTGCAAGACCGCGCGGCCGGCTGACAGCGCTGAATGCCGGACGCTACGCCGTAAACGTAAAATTTGCGCACGGTTCGCCGCCCATCCATCTTACGCGCAGCGCCGCGGAATCACACGGACTTGGCCTTACGGCGGATCATGCCGATGATATCGGGATCATTGCCTTTAACCGCGAGCGAGAGTGGCGTTGATTCGTCCTCGTGGCGGGCCAGCACGGATGCGCCGGCTTCCAACAGTACGGCAACGGCTTGCTTATGCCCGTTAGCGACGGCTTTATGCAACGGCGTCCAGCCGTCGTTGCTCGCCAAATTGGGATTGGCGCGCGCGTCCAGCAGAACTTCGATGATCGCAGCGTGGCCCTTGCTCGCCGCCTGCAATAGCGCGGTCCATCCGAAGTTGCTTTGCACGTCGCGATTGACGCCTTTCTGGAGGAGCAGGCGGACGACGTCCTTGTAGCCGTTGAGAGCGGACCAGTGCAGCGGGGTGTAACCGTCGCGGTCCTGCGCGTGCACGTTGGCGCCGTGCAGGATAAGCAGTTTCGCCATCTCCTCGTCGCCGTTGAATGCCGCGAGCATCAACGGGGTCCAGTCGCGGTCGTCGCGGATATCGACCGGCAGCCCCGCCCTGAGGTACAGCAGGACGCGGGACGGTCGCCCGAATCGACCGCCTTGAGCATGTTCGACGGGGTGG
The DNA here is from genome assembly GCA_963778865.1 of uncultured beta proteobacterium. Lineage (GTDB taxonomy): Bacteria > Pseudomonadota > Gammaproteobacteria > Burkholderiales > SG8-41 > PALSA-1004. The sequence continues at coordinate 271,997 of CAVZWF010000005.1, forward strand.
GTTTCAGATTGAGCTGCTCAAGCTCCTTGATGGCTCCCTCTTTTTCTTCGTCATCCCAGATGTCGCCGCCCTCGGCCTGCGTTGACTGCATGACATCGTAGATCATGCTCAGCGCGAAAATTTCAGTCGCGATCGTCCACGGGGAAACCCTGCCTGCCGCCGCGTTTGTCGATCAGCAACTCGGTGAAATAGGCGGCGGTTTTGTCGGGTGAATCCCACGCCTCCGCGACGCGTTCGAGGATGCGCGGATACTTCGCTTCCAGCGCGTGCGGGTACTTGTCCATGTATTGTCCCAAATACCCCTTGAGCTTCTCGTTCATATCTGGATCCCTATTGGATTCCCTTGTGCTGCCGCGGCCCGACGGCGACGCAACTCACGATGCCAAATGGATAGTCTACCCAAAATCCGCCAAGGATGCTGCAGGGCGGCTTCAAGTATGCGCTCGCGCGGCGGACATCGCGCGGAAATCGGCAGGCCGGGCCCCCGGATCAGGGTCAATACCCGAATACGGGGGTCGACTGCAGGTGTCGCCTGCGCCGTCCAGCCCACCCGAGAAAGCCTAGGCCCGTAAGCAGCGATGCGTAACTTGCGGGTTCCGGGAATGGCGGCGGTTTCAAACGTCAAATTGTCGGCGCCGTACGGATGAAAACCAGTTCCCGTTCCGTCCCAGAAGATTTTCGAAATATCGGGAAAGGCGACACTCAGGGTGGACCAAGTGTTGATTTCTCCCAGATCAACGGTCGTCGAACCAAGGAATACGCTGCCGTCGAAGGCCTTGAGGATAATGGTGACGTCGGTAGATTCATTGGCCCGGGAAAAGTCGAGCGAGACGCTACTCACGGGGGTGTCAAAGGTAACCGTTTCGCTATAGCTCGAGGGCTCGCGGCCGTCGAACCCTAGAAACTGGGGCCCGTTGGTTCCCTCCAAACCCCAGCGTCCGGGGTCGCCGTTGCTGTTGCCGCCCCAAGTGCCCGCGTTCGCCTTCGTAGGGCTGAACTCAGCGCCTAACACAGTAGCACCATCATAAGAGGAATGGTCGTTGGTCGCGGGTGATTCATCGAAGGTGATCGTACTCGCGCGCGCCACTTGCATGGAGACTATCACCGTTGAAATTGCCAACAGCAGATATTTAAGGCTTTTCAGTTTGCGCATATCGTTATTCATTCGCCGGGTTGTGGTATTCAAGTAAATCCAATCCCATGTCGCGCGAAGTCAAAGGCCCGCTTATTACTACGCAGTCACTTACGTCGTTGGCTGGCGGAGAGAGTGGGATTCGAACCCACGGTACGTCTTTCGACGTACACACGCTTTCCAGGCGTGCGACTTAAACCACTCATCCATCTCTCCCCAGAGCGGATTTTAACATTATGATTACTTAGGGCGAGCGAAGAGCAGAAATTTGGCGGAAAGGGCGGGAACGTGGGTCGAGCGGGTGTGGCTGGCCAGGCAAAACAATTGAAGCTCGCGGGCATGCGGCCGCACGGCATGGTTCATGAAAAGCCCGCATCGCCGCGGGCTTTCTCAGATTGCACCAACGGGGCGAGCGGCCATGGCAGTCCTCGCTCCTTGAGATTCGCGGCGGAATCGCGCATCATCATCGTTATATGGAACCCGCCGACAGCATACGCCGCCTTGGCTTCGCGCGTTGGTACGAGCGCCGGCTGATCGAGGGGCACGCCTGGTTCATTACTGTGATCTTCTGCATGGTCGCGATCGCGGCCTGTATGGAGGAACTGAGCTTCCGCGGCTCGATTGTGCGGCTGCTCGTCTACGTCACCGTCGTCCTGGCCGCGGCGGCGGTCGGCATCTACGGCATGGTGCAGTACCAGAAGATCCTGAGCGAGGCCGAGTGGCTAGGCGAGCACGCCACCTGCGGCGCCTGCGGTGCCTACGCCCGCTTCAAGCTGATCTCCCCCGCGCACGTTCGCTGCCGCAAATGCAACCACGAATGGCGCCTCATAGACACCGGCTGAGCAAGCAACAAGGCACGCGTTGGTGGCGGAGAGTATGGGCGTCGTCAGCGGATTTTCCAGTCAACCTGCAATCGCCGCCAGGTAAAGTCAAATTTTCAAGACAGTCAGAACCGCTTCGAGCGGCGCGCTCAGGCCGGGCAGTCGAGCCCCTGCGACACGCACACGTAGCGCTTGGCGATGGCGAGTCCGATCCACAACCAGGCGACCAGCAGGAAGGCGGCGACGGGTATGTGGTCGTCGCGAATTAGGCGCGGCGTGATCAGGCGCGTCAACTTGATTACCGGCTTGGTGACGATCTCGAACATCTGGTAGACAAAATTCTGCTGGCGCGACTTGCCCGCCACCACGTACAGCAGCCCCTGGCCGACCATAATGAAGCCGGTCACTTCGACGATCGCACGCAGCACGCTCAACAGTAATACTTCGGTGTTCAAGTATTTGTTCTCCCGGGTCCACAATGCGCAAGGTGGGGGCGGGCTCGCAATTTTGGCGGGAGCCTATAATATGCCATGTATCACTGCCGTGCGCAGACTGTCATCGTAAGAGGAAATTCATGAATTTGGAGCAGTGGCGGCACTATGTTCGCGCGCGTTTCTTTCAGCTTGTCAGGCAGCCTGAGCGGGCGCTCGACGAATACCGCGCCGCAGTTGCAATCAACCCGCGCTTGGTGAAGGGCTGGGCCAGCATCGCTTATATCCACGCCCGGCAGGGCCGGTTCGGGGAGGCCGAGCACCATTTGCTCGAGGCGCTGCGCATCGCGCCCCGTGACTTCGACATACTGTTCAACCTCGGATACGTGCGCAATGAGTTGAAGCAGCACGCCCGGGCCGTCGAGGCGTTCAGGGAGGCGGTAGAACTCAAGCCCGCGGTCGATACGGCATGGTACGGAATGGGGCTTGCCCACGCGGCGCTGGGCGAGCACCCGGCCGCAGTGGAGGCGTTCGATCATGCAGCGCGTTTGCAGCCGATGGCGTCGCCGGTCTGGTACCAGCTGGGCATGGCCTGCCATCATGCGCGCGAGCCCGAGCGTGTGCACACGATCATTCACCACTTGAACCGTTTCGATCCGAAAACGGCGCGGCGGCTGATTCTCGACACGGGAACCAGCGATCTCGCGTATCTCGTCAAGGATCTGGTGGTGTAAATCTGCAAACTGGCCCGGCCGTAAGCTCAACCGAAGATCACCTGGGTAACCTTGAACTTGCCGCTCGCCGGATCTTTCTGGAAGATCAGGATGGTCTCGTTATCGACTAGGCTCTGATTGTCCGGGTCGAAGGTCTTCTTCTTGTAAATCCAGCGCTGCGTGTTCGGATTAACGGTCTTCGACGGACGCGGGCTTGCCCACCTTGGCAACGACGTCTTCCTCCGTTTTGTCCGTCACGTAACCGGTGAACAGGCCGCGTGCCGTCCCGCTGACCTGGCCGGAGCAGCCGGTCAGGGCCAGCACAATGCCGCAGGCCGCGGCAACCAGGAATGCTTTCATCTCCAATCTCCCTGCTGAAATATAGACCTCTTAAAAACAAGACCCGCCGAAGCGGGCCTTGTCCGAATCAGCGGCCCGAAGCTATGTGGCTAAGCTGACCACCGTGTCGCCCTTCAGGTTCGGGTAGCGCACGTGCTCGACCAACTCCTGCACCGTTTTCGATGGCGCGGGAGTCAGCCAGCTGACGATGACGATGGTAATCATACTCGCCGGCAGTCCGAACATGCCCGCCGACACGGGGCTTAACCCGAACCAAAGCGGCATGTTGACGCCGAAGAATGGGTAGCGCGTATACATGTAGTACGCGCACAATCCAAGCCCCATGACCATGCCGGCTATCGCCCCCCACTTGTTGGCGCGCTTCCAGAATATGCCCAGTACCAGCGCCGGAAAGAACGACGACGCCCCCAGCGAGAATGCCGCACCCACCAGGAACAGGATGTCTCCCGGTTTGAGTGACGTGACATAGGCTGCGGTAATCGCCATCATCACCAGCAGAACCTTGGAGAGTCGTCACGCGCCTCCCGGTGGTCGCAGTCGGGTTGATCATCTTGTAGTAGAAGTCGTGCGCCAAGGCGTTGGCAATGGTCAGCAGCAGCCCGTCCGCAGTCGACAGCGCTGCCGCCAAGCCGCCGGCCGCCACCAGTCCCGATACGACGTAGGGCAGGCCCGCGATCTCCGGCGTTGCCAGCACGATCAGGTCGCCGCCGATCACCACTTCGGCCCACTGCACGATGCCGTCGTGGTTGATGTCGGTAATGTTGAGCAACGACGGATCCACCTTCGCCCATGCCGCCGCCCACGCCGGTAGTGAGGCGAACGAACTGCCAACGAGGTGCGTAAACATGTCGTATTTCGCGAGCACCGCCAGGCACGGCGCAGTGAAATACAGCAGGAAGATGAAGAACAGCGACCAGAACACCGACACGCGTGCCTGTTGCACGCTGGGCGTCGTGTAGTAGCGCATCAGGATGTGAGGCAGTGCAGCGGTCCCAAACATCATGCAGAATACGATGCCGATGAAGTTGAGGCGTGCGGTATTTTGCGCCGCTTCATCCTTGCCGGGGAACGCCTGTGCATGCGGTCGCAGTGGCGCCGCTCTGGCAGCAAGGCCCGTTTCCCGTTTCCACTGCACCGTCGCGGCGTTTACGTTCGCAGGATAGGCCGCAACCGCTTTCTCGGCGTCCGCGATTTTATCCACGGGCGCATTCGCAGTCTTCAGGTCTGCCAGGTTCTGCTCGACCTTGGTCTTGCCTTCGGCGTACGCCTTGTCCGGCTCGGCGAGTGCGGCTTTGCCTGCTGCAGCCCGGTCGGCGAAGATCTTGCGCACCTCGATCTCGGCCGGGTCGTTGGTGATCTTCTTTTCCACCTCGGCCAATTTTTGCAGTGTATAGCCATAGGCGATCTGCGGAACCGGGATGCCGGTATGTTTCACGCCCAGCCATACCACGGGAGTCAGATAGGCAATGATGAGGACGATGTACTGCGCCACCTGGGTCCAGGTCACCGCACGCATGCCACCCAGCATCGCGCACACCAGGATCCCGCCGAGACCGACGAACACGCCGATGCCGAACTCAAGACCGGTCATCCGGCTCACGATCAGGCCGACGCCATAGATCTGGGCGACGACATAGACAAACGAGCAGGTAATCGCCGCGACGACGCCGATGCCGCGGACGATGTTGCCGCCGTAGCGCTCGGCAAGGAAGTCGGGAATGGTGAACTGCCCGAACTTGCGCAGATAGGGCGCAAGGAACAATGCCACCAGGCAAAAGCCCCCGGTCCACCCCATGACCCAGGCGAGCCCGTCATAACCGGACAGGAACAGCGTGCCCGCCATGCCAATGAACGACGCGGCGCTCATCCAGTCGGCGCCCGTCGCCATGCCATTGAAAAATGCCGGCACCCGGCGTCCCGCGACGTAATATTCCGCGACGTCCATGGTGCGGGACATCCAGCCGATGCCGGCATACAGTGCGATGGTCGCAAACAGGAACCAGTAGCCGATCCAGGCCCGCGACATCCCCAGCTGCTCGGCAACTGCGAGTGCCAACAGGAAGAGGATGAAGCCGCCGGTATAGAAGGTGTAGTACTTCCTGAGTTGGCGGAAGAACGTCATGTGCGAGAAGGCTTGGGTGCTCATTCGAGATCTCCCTCATCGACGTTGTATTCCAGGTCGAGCTTGCGCATCAGCAGCGCGTAAATGCCGATGAGCACCACGTAGATGATGAGCGAGCCCTGCGCCGACATGTAGAACCCCAGAGGAAAGCCGAGGAACGTCATGGCGTTCAGTTCGCGTGCGAACCACGCCTCGACGAACGTCACAATGAACCAGATAGACAGCAATATTGCCGTGATCACCAGATTCTTGTGCCAGTACTGTTGATGCTTAGCGGTTAACTCCATGAGGCTCCTCCTGTATGAAGTTGCGGGCGGCAAGAAAGTTGTGGCCGCCAAATGACGAGATTGGTTTTTTTTAAAATCTTTCCTATTATTAGGGAAAACCCTTACACAATCCTGACTCCAAACGCACTATGGGCCCGGTTGCAACCGTATTCGAGGCCTGTGCTAACATATAAACGACAATAAAAACAAACGGTTGATACAATCGAATCCCGCATAGGCCCATGCGCATACTGATCACAGAAGACGACGCGTCGCTCGCGGAAGCCTTGCAGTTCGCGTTGAAGCAGTCCGGCTACGCGGTGGATTGGATCAGCAACGGCGCCGCCGCGGACGAAGCGCTCAAAGACGACGTATTCGGATTGCTGATTCTCGATCTGGGCTTGCCTAAACTCGATGGATTCGAAGTATTGCGGCGGCTGCGCCGCCGCAACCCCGCGTTGCCGGTGCTAATCCTGTCCGGTCGCGAAAAACCCGAGGAAAAAGTACTCGGCCTCGACCTGGGGGCTGACGATTATCTGGTCAAGCCATTCAGCTTGCACGAACTGCAGGCGCGGGTGCGCGCATTGCTGCGGCGCGGACAGGGAAGCGGCACGCCGCTGATCAGCTATGGCGCACTCAGTTTCGACACGGTGAACCGGGTGGCGAGCGCGGACACGCGGCCGCTTGCGCTATCCGCGCAGGAAACTGGCGTGCTCGAGGCCTTGCTGACGCGCTTCGGGCGCGTCGTCAGCAAGGAGCAACTGGTCGAGCAACTCTACAGTTACGACCATGAGGTCAGTCACAATGCAATTGAGGTTTACGTGCACCGGCTGCGCAAGAAGCTTGTCGGCACGGGCGTTACCGTGCGCACTCAATACGGCCGCGGCTATTTGTCCGATTACGATAACGCCTGAGCGCACCGCCTGCGGGCCGGGTCAGAGCCGGTAATCGAGCGCGAGACGGCTTTGAAGTTCGCGCGCTTGGCGTAGCGCTTCCTTAAGGATACGCCGCTCGAGTTGATTGAGGACATCGGGATCAAGCCGGTTATCCATGGCCAGTCCCTGCAGGTTTTGCATGTGTTGATGGCGCAGGCGCAATACCTGAATAAACTGAAACGCTTCGATCCAGGCCTCGATTTCGCGCGGCGGCACCGCCTGCTGGACGCCGAATTCGCGCAACCGCGCCCCGGTGTTGGTCTGCGCGATCCCCCGCGCCAGGCTGTAAATACGGGCGGCATCCACGAACAATATGGAGCCATTCAACTTGAGGTCTATGGTGTGCAGATGCACCTCATCCCTGGCGGTGACGAAATCGTGCAGGATGCCCAGTGGCGCATGGTTGCGTAGCGCATTGGCCGCCATCTGGTGCAGGAAGCGCGGACTTTTCACGGTTTGCGCCAGGAGCCAGCGGCGGAGTTCGTCCGCCAGCGCGAGGTCGCCGTGCAGCCCCCGGAAATCGAAGAATATCGCGCCGTGCAGCAACGCTTCGGGATCACCGCTGTCGATCCAGTGCGCGAATTTTGCCTGCCATTCCTTGCTGCTCAGGCACCACTGCGGGTTGCTGGCCATGACGTTGCCTTTGCACAGCGGGAAGCCGCAGTTCGCCAGGGCCTCGTTGATACGCCGGGCGAACGGCAGCAGGTGCCGGCGCACGGTGTCTGCATCGGCGGCGCCGGCGAAAATGATGCCGTTGTCCTGATCGGTGCTGAGCGTTTGTTCGAAACGGCCTTCGCTGCCAAGCGCCATCCAGCACAGGCGCACGTCGTCGAGTTTTGCGCCGGCGAGTGCGAGATCGATAATGCGCTGGGTCAGCAAGTCGTTTAGCGAAGCGATGAAGTTCGTGAGTTGCTCGGCGGCCACGCCCTGCACCAGCATGTTATGCGCAAGCTGGCGGATGTCGGCGCTAAACTGCACTAGGCTCTCCACCGAGTCTGCCGCGCGGATGGCGCCGGCAAGCTGACGGATGTTAATGCGCTGCAAGCTGAATAGGTCTTTTTCCGTAATCACGCCGGTGAGCCGGCCGCGGTCAACCACCAGGATGTGGTGAATGCCGCGCCTGACCATTGCCAACGCCGCCTCGTAGGCCGACGCCTGGGCCGGCATGGTGAACACCTCCCGGCTCATGACACCGGAGATCGGTTGATCGAGCCCGTATTCGGCAAGCACCACGCGTGAGAGCACGTCGCGCAATGTGAAAATCCCGAGCGGCGCCAGGTCACCGTCGGTCACCACCGTCGAGCCGATGTTCAGTTCGTGCATGCTTTGCAGCGCTGACCGCAGCGGCGTGTCCGGCAGGCAAGTGACCGGGGTGCGGCGCACGATTGTCGACAGCGGGCTCGCCATCGTCTGCTGCGAGCCGACATCCGGTCCAAAATGGGTTTCACTCATTGGTTCGTGCCCGGGTCGAGCGCGGCTAGTAAAGCACTCGCGCAAAAGAAGTTTGCTGCGAGGCTTCGCGGGCTTGCTTCAAAGTCCTGATGCCTTGCGCGGCCAAGAGCGGGATCAGCCTCATGAAAATCTCGCCGGTGACGATCGCATCTCCCAGCGCCGTGTGCCGCCCGATAACGCTGACGCCGAGCCGCGCTGCGATGGCTTCGAGGTTATGGTTTTGCTGGTGCGGATGCACGACGGCGGACAACATCAACGTGTCGAGGACCGGCTGGGAGAAGCGCACGCCGGTAGAGGCTTCTTGCAACTGCAGAAAGCGCATGTCGAACGCAGCGTTATGCCCGACGAGCACGGTGTCTTCACAGAAGCGGTGAAACCTCGGCAACACGCGCCCGATTACCGGCTGGCCCTCCAGCATCGCCGGCTGAATGCCGTGGATACGCGTGGAGGCCGAAGTCAGCGGGCGGTCGGTCGCTATCAATTGATCAAACACCTCGCCATGGAGCAACCGGCCATTGACTATACGAATGGCTCCGATCGATATGATTTCGTCACCGTCGGCAGGCGCGAGGCCGGTGGTCTCGGTATCGAACACGGTGTAACTTAACTCACTCAACGAACATTGGTCGAGGTCGGATCGCTGGCCCGGCTGGTGAAATAGATCGAAGTCATAGTAATCGGGGCGGCTCGCCGCAACGGGCAGCTCAATCGGCACGCTGCGGTGATCGGGACGTGGCAGCAGTATCCGGAAAAATGCCGTACCCTGAGCGGCATCGCGCTGCTGCCATGCCTGCCCGTGGTGACGCGCGATGACTTCTTCAAACGTGAGCGGAGCGGCCTCGCTGCCAGGCACGAGGGGTGCTTGCTGCCATCGCGTGGCGGCATCGGCCGCGAGCGGTTGACCGGACCAGACGAGGTCAAGGTTGACTTGGCGGTCGTTCGGTTGAAGCCGTAAGAGGATATGCCCGACACGCACACTCCTGCTTGAGCCGTTCCGCGAGATAGCTCAGCGCCTGGACGATAGCATAGCTGTCCACCGCCAGCCACACCAGTTCGTCTTTGCCTTCAACGCTGACGCTCATGCCCAAACGGGTCTCGATTCTGCGCTGGACCGCCGCGACAAGGTCGCGTGCCAGCATGGTTTCGAGGGGCCACTCGGCATGCACGTACTTGGAATATTCGATGATAGCCGCATCGATGCGCTGGCTGAAGGTCTGCGCTTCGTCGCAGATGACCTGTTCAAAGCGCCGGCGGCGCCCGGGCTCCATTTCCGGCACTGCCAGCATGGTTTCGATCGCCGCTCTGATATTGGCGAGAGATGAGCGATTGTTCTCGATCAACGATTGCAACAGGCGATCGCGCTGCGTCGCGATTTCGACGCTGTGCTGGATATCTTCCAGCGTCAGTACGAAGCCCGTAATGCGGGTCGCATCCGCGGATCCGCGGTCTGCGTCGGCCGCCGCCGGAGTTGCGGCTATGGCGCGGACGGGTGCCATCTGCGCCCGGATCAGGCGGCCGCCCGCCAGTGTTGTCACAAATCCGGTAACCGGTCGGGCTTCGTGGTGCTTGATGCGGTCCTGGATATTTTCGAGCGCATGCAGCACCACGTCACGGTCCATTACGCCGAACAATGAGCGGCCGAGGCCGAACGAAACTTCCGCATGCTGCCCGTTGTCTGCGCCGGAACGCATCCCCAAGAGCTGCAGCGCGCTTTGATTGTAGAGCAGAATGCGCCCCTCGATATTGCACAACAGCACGCTTTGCGTAAGTTCCGACATCAGCGCGGCAAAACGGTTCTTTTCCTGCTCGAGCGCGCGGCGCGACTCGGCAACGCGCGTTTTAACTCCCGCTTCCAGCGCGCGGTAGCGATCGGCGAGGTTGTTTATCTCGTCCGCCAAGCGCCGCAGTTCCACGCTGCCGTCCAATGTAATGCGGTGGTCGGAACCGATGCTGGCGATCAGTCTGGTTTCTTCAGCGAGGCGTTGCGCAGCGACAACGTACGCGTCGAACAGGCTTGTTACGAGAATACCCAGGCCGGCGACCGTCAGTAACGCGACGAACACCACGAGGCCAGCGCGTTCCAGCAGCGCCGCTTCCAGCGGTGCACGGCTTTCTGCTGCGAGCCCGGACCACACGATAAACACCAGTGCCGCAGTGCTGCCGACGAACAGCAGTGCGGCCGTGCTGATGGCAAGCGCGAGTTTAAGGTTGAGCTTCATGCGCCCAGCAGGCGTCGTACGTCGGCCAGCAGATCCTTCGTCGCAAAAGGTTTCGTGATGTAGGCGTCAGCGCCAAGCGCGTAGCCTTTCGACACCTCGGATTCGCGTCCCTTGGCGGTCAACATCACCACCTTGATTGCGTTCCACGCCGGATTTTCGCGTATTTTCTGACATACCTCGAACCCGTTCTTACGGGGCAGCATGATGTCGAGCAGAATCAGATCGGGGCCGAACTCGCTGACCAGGCGCAGCGCCTCGTCGCCGTTCGCCGCTGTTCGTACCTCGTAGCCGCCGTTCTGCATGAGAAATTCAAGCGAGACCACAATGTTCGGCTCGTCATCCGCGATCAGGATTTTTTTGGTCACGATCCCGCGCCCGCGTTGCTTGCTGCCGCTGCAACGATCATCGCCGGCGCGCGGCTGCCGGTGTTCGCGGCCTGCGGTTGGCGATCGAGCGGTAGATTGAACGAGAATGTCGCGCCGGCGCCGGCCGTGCTTACCACCCACAACCGGCCGCCGAAGTGCCGAATGATCTGGCGGCAGATCGGCAGTCCGAGCCCCGTTCCCTGCGGCTTTTCGGTCAGCGTGTCGCCGACCTGGCGGAATTTTTCAAAGATGATCTTCTGGTCTTCTGCCGAGATGCCGATGCCGTTATCAGTGACGTCTACTTGCAGTGCTCCCGTTATTTCACGCAGAGTGACGGTGACGCGGCCTTCGCCGGGGCGGCAGAACTTGATCGCGTTGGAAAGCAGGTTGAGCATCACTTGCATCAGGCGGTCGCGGTCGGCGTTCACCAGCGGCACCGCGGTGGGCAATCTCGTTTCTATGCGCACACCTCTGTCGCGAAAAACCTGGCTCGTCGCGGACACCGCGTCGTCGATGACTTCGCGGAGGTCGATCTCTCCGCTGTTCCACTCGGCCGCACCGGACTCAAGCTTGGCAAGGTCCAGCACCTGATTGATCAGACGGGTGAGGCGCTCCGATTCCTTGATGATGATGCCGAGGAATTTTTCGCGCTGCACAGCGTCGAGCGCGGGGTTGTCGTGAAGGATTTCGGAAAAAGCGCGAATCGAGGTGAGTGGCGTGCGCAGTTCATGGGTTACGGTCGATACAAAATCGTCTTTCAGCCGGTCGAGTTCCTGCAGCCGTTCATTGACGGAACGCAGTTCGGTCGTCACCACTTCGAGTTCGCGCGATTTTTGCTCGAGCTGACGACTATAGGCAAGCACTTGCGACGCCTCGTCAAGAATGTTCATCACCTTGTCTATGCCGAGAGGTTCTTCCTGCACCACTGATGCCACTACGACGCGGGCGGAGCCGGCGCCGATGGCGCCTGCCAGCAGTGTCTCGGCAAAATGAATCAGATCCGCGTCGGCGCCGAGATCCCGGGGCAATTTCGCGCCGCGCTTGAGTGCGTAAGAGTCAAATGCACTCTGCGCACGGTGCTGCCCGAGAAAACGGCCGACCAGCGTGATCAGCTCGTTAATGGAAGCATCGCCGCGCAATGATTCAGCGCGCTTCAATCCAGGCACGCCGTTGGAATTGACGAACAGATTGGCCTGGATTTGCTCGTCGAGACTTGCCGTGGTGAGCAAGGATACCGTGACAAAGGCGCCGACATTGAAAAACATGCTCCAGAACAGGCAGTGCGTAATGTCGTCGAGCCCGGTCAGGCCGAACAATTCGAGCGGTTTGAGCAGCGTGATACCAAAGAGGCCATGCTCAACGAATGCAAGGGGAAGCCAGCCTGACTTGGCAAATGACGGGAGCAGCAGCGTATAGGCCCACACCAAAAAGCCGGCTGATAGCCCGCACACGGCCCCGCGCCGCGTCGCGCCTTTCCAGAACGTACCGCCGAGGATGGCCGGCGCGAACTGCGCTACCGCGGCGAATGAAATCAGTCCGATCGATACCAGCGCATAGGCCTCGCCGGCGAGCCGGAAATAAGCGTAGCCAAGCATCAGGACGCCGACTATGGCGCCGCGCCTGATGCCGACGATCAGCGACGAGAGATCGGCGCGTTCATGCAGGTGCAGAGCATGGAAGCGCAGCAGGAACGGCATCGCGAGGTTGTTGCATACCATCGTCGAGAGCGCGATGGTTTCCACAATCACCATGCCGGTTGCCGACGACAGGCCGCCGATAAATACCGCCAGCGTGAGCAGCGATTGCTGATGCGCGATGGGCACTGTCAGTACAAACGTGTCGGCGTCGATATTGCCGGCGGGGAAATGCATCAGACCGGCGAAGGCGATCGGCAGCACGAAAAGGTTGATTGCCAGTAAATAAAGTGGAAACAGCCACACCGCCTTGTTGAGGTGGCGCTCGTCGACGTTCTCGACGACGGCGATCTGGAACTGGCGCGGCAGAAACATGATCGCAAGCATCGACAAGAAAGTGAGCGACGCCCACGAGGTGTAATCGACCGATGAACCGCCGAATTCAAGCAGGCTCCTCAGTTCGGGATATTCGGTCGCGCTGGCAATGATGTCCGCGAAACCGTCGTAGAGCACGTAGGTGACATAAACGCCAACCGCGACAAAGGCGAGCAACTTGACCAGCGATTCGAAAGCAATCGCGGCGACCAGACCTTCGTGACGCTCGGAAGCATCGAGATGGCGCGTGCCGAACAGAATGGTGAACGTGGCGAGCAACAGCGCGATGTAAAACGTATTGTCGGCAAGCAGTGGTATCGAGGCCTGACTGTCAGGAGCGGCGATGACGGGATACTTGAGAATGATCGAAAAGCTGTTGGATACCGCCTTGAGCTGCAGCGAGATGTAGGGAATGATGCCGATCACGGCAATGATCGTCACCAGCCCGCCCAGCAATTGGCTTTTGCCGTAACGCGACGCGACAAAGTCGGCAATCGAGGTGATGCGGTTCGCCTTGCTGATACGGATTATTTTCAGCATCATGTACCACCACAGCACCGCCATCAGCGTCGGGCCGAGGTAAATCGGCAAGAATCCGATGCCGCTGGTAGCGGCGCGTCCGACGCTGCCATAAAAGGTCCATGACGTGCAGTAAACGGCAAGCGACAGCGCGTAGATGTAGGGATTGGCGATGATGCTGCGGCCGGCATCCGCGCGCTGATCGCCGTAATAGGCGATCGCAAACAGCAGGCCGACGTAACCGAACGACGCCAGGACAATGACTGAGCCGGTGAGCATGGTCAGCTTTGAATGGCGTGGCGCCGCGCGAGGGGCGTCAGTCGGGACGGCGGCCCACCACTGCCGCCATTAGCGCAATCAGCAGCCCCCAAGCCGCGAACACATAGTAATAAAGCAGGGGGACGCCGAACAAGCGCTGGTCGATATTGAACAGATAGAGCAGCGGATAGTTGAACAGCAGGCAGCCGAACAGGAACACCGCGATCAACCGTTCGCCCCGGATGCCTGGCTGTTTCATGACTGCGGAGCGCACTGCAGCGGGAGTGTCGCCGCTCCCGTGCGGCGCTTCAGCTTACGGGTTCTTTCAATTGTTGCAGGATGGCCGGATTCTCGAGCGTGGAGACGTCCTGCGTGATTTCCTCGCCCTTGGCGATCGAGCGCAGCAGCCGGCGCATGATTTTTCCCGAGCGCGTTTTCGGCAGATTGTCGCCGAAGCGGATGTCTTTGGGCTTCGCGATCGGGCCGATTTCCTTGCCCACCCAGTCCTGCAGCTCCTTGACGATTTTCTTCGCGTGCTCGCCGGTCGGCCGTGCCTGCTTGAGTACGACGAACGCGCATACCGCTTCGCCCGTCAGTTCATCGGGTCGGCCGACCACGGCGGCCTCGGCCACGATCGGATTGGCCACCAGCGCCGATTCGATTTCCATGGTGCCCAGCCGGTGGCCCGCGACGTTCAACACGTCGTCGATGCGGCCCATGATGCGAGAAGTAGCCGTTCAGGTCGCGGTTGGCGCCGTCGCCGGCGAGGTAGTACTTGCCGTGGAAATCGTCCGGGTAAGTAGATTCTTCTTGAAGCGCTCGGGGTCGCCCCAGATGGTGCGTATCATCGACGGCCACGGGCGCTTGATGACGAGAATGCCGCCTTTGCCTTTTTCGACGTCGTGGCCGGCCTCGTCGACGATCGCGGCCATGATGCCGGGCAGCGGCAGCGTGCACGAACCCGGCTTGAGTGCGTGACACGCCGGGCAGCGGCGTGATCATGTGGCCGCCGGTCTCGGTCTGCCACCAGGTGTCGACGATCGGGCAGCGCTCCTTGCCGACGGTCTTGTGGTACCACATCCACGCCTCGGGATTGATCGGCTCGCCGACCGTGCCGAGAATGCGCAGCGACGACAGGTCGTACTTCTTCGGCAGATCGGCGCCGCGCTTTGATCAGCGAGCGGATCGCGGTCGGCGCGGTGTAGAACACGCGTGACCTTGTGGTCCTGGATCATTTTCCAGAAGCGGCCGGCAGTCGGGGTAGGTCGGCACGCCTTCGAACATGATTTCGGTGCGCGCCGACGGCGAGCGGACCGTAGCAGACGTAGGTGTGGCCGGTGACCCAGCCGACGTCGGCCGTGCACCAGAAAACGTCGGTCGGCTTGTAGTCGAACGTCCACTTCATGGTGAGGATCGTCATGCAGCAGGTAGCCGCCGGTCGAGTGCTGCACGCCCTTGGGCTTGCCGGTCGAGCCCGAGGTGTAGAGAATGAACAGCGGGTGTTCGGCATCGACCCACTCCGGCTCGCAGGTATCCGCCTGGCCGTTGACGAGATCGTGCAGCCACACGTCGCGCTGGGGATTCCATTGCACCTTGCCGCCGGTGCGCTTGTAGACGACGACGCTCTTGATGCTGTCGCAGCCGCCCAGCGCCAGCGCCTCGTCGACCGCGGCCTTGAGCGCGATCGCCTTGCCGCCGCGCATCTGCTCGTCGGCGGTGAGCACGGCGACTGCGCCGGCGTCGATGATGCGCTCCTGCAGGCTCTTCGCGGAGAAACCGCCGAACACCACCGAATGAATCGCGCCGATGCGCGCGCAGGCCTGCATCGCGACGACGGCTTCGATCGACATCGGCATGATAGATCAGAACGCGGTCGCCTTTCTTGATGTTGCGGCTCTTCAGGCCGTTGGCCATCATGCAGACGCGGCGATAAAGCTCCTTGTAGGTGATACGGGTGACTTTGCCGTCGTCGGCTTCGAAGATGATCGCGACTTTGTCGGGCTGCGTTTTCAGATGCCGGTCGAGGCAGTTGTAGGAGGCATTGAGCTTGCCGTCGGCGAACCACTTGAAGAAAGGCGCGTTCGATTCGTCCAGCACCTGGGTGAACGGTTTGTGCCACAGCACGTGTTCGCGCGCGAGCCGCGCCCAGAAACCGGTGAAATCCTTGTCCGCTTCGGCGCACAGCTTGTCATAGGCGTCCATGCCGGAGATGTTCGCCTGCTTGACGAATTCGGCGCTCGGGCGGAAACGTCCGCGTTTCGTTCAACACCGATTCGATGGTCTGGGTCGACATCTGCTCCTCCGATGAGTTGCAGGACAGCCGTTGAGAATCGCGCAGCGGCGGGGGCACGCGCGCCGTAACAGCGGCAGTCGCGCCGGTTATTGTTCACATTGCTTTCGTCGCGGAAAATTGTATCACGCGCCCTGTGCGCCAATAACCCTGCCCGCCGCAGTCCGGAGCGCAGCGGCGGGCGGCAGCCGGTACTCGCGGTATGCCGCAACAACGGGCATAATGGCAAACAGGCTGCAAAGATATGCTTGCGGCAAACGAACAATGGCGGGCCCCCCCGCATTGCACGGTAGTGAACCTGGTCAGGTCCGGAAGGAAGCAGCCAAAGCTATTCTCTGCAAGTGCCGGGGACAAGGCTCGCCACCCATTTTCTTTTGCGATATCATTGAGATACGCATGCAATGCCACGGCACGCGCCGGGGACATATTGTGAGCAAAGCCAAATATCTGATCTTCGCCTCGCTATGTCGCGGCAAGCCCGCTCGCCCGTGCGATCGACGGCTTTCTCGTTCGAATACGGCCATTCGGATTCGTCAACGCCAACGTGAATATGTATCGCGTCGGCGTGCAGTGGGACTGGAACAAGAAATGGGTGGAAATGGGCAACTGGCATCTGGGCGGCTACTGGGAGTCGGATGCCGGCTACTGGAGCAACAACAGCTACGCCAGAACGCACAGCCAACATATTGGATATCGGATTCACGCCGGTTTTCCGTTTCCAGCAGACCACGCGCTCGTGCGCTGTCGCCGTACGCTGGAACTCGGGGTCGGCTTGCATTTTCTGTCCGCGACGTCGGTCAGCACGCAGCGCCAGTTCGGCACCAGCTTCCAGTTCGGCGATCACGTCGGCGTCGGCGTGCGCTTCGGCGACAAGGGCAAGTACGACATCGGCTATCGTTACCAGCATTTTTCGAACGCCGGCATCAAGGACCCCAATCAGGGCATCAATTTCAACGAACTGCGCCTGCAGTATCACTTCTAGCGAGCGGCAAGCGGTGAGCGGTGAGTCGGTAAAACGAGCGGCTCACGCCGCTTACTGCTCACCGCTTACCGCTTACGGATTCACTCCTCGTGACCCAGGTTCTCGCCCGCAAGTGGCGCCCCAAGACGTTTTCCGAACTGGTCGGCCAGGAGCACGTCGTAAAGGCGCTGACCAACGCGCTCACCCAGCAGCGGCTGCATCACGCCTATCTGTTTACCGGCACGCGCGGCGTCGGCAAGACAACGCTGGCGCGCATCATCGCCAAGGCGCTCAACTGCGAAACCGGCATCACGGCCGAGCCGTGCGGCAAATGTCGCGGCGTGCGTTGAGATCGACGGCGGACGCTATGTCGACCTGATCGAGCTCGATGCTGCGTCCAACACCCAGGTCGACAACATGCGGGACCTGCTCGAAAACGCGCTCTATGCGCCGACCAGCGCGCGCTTCAAGGTCTACATCATCGACGAAGTGCACATGCTGTCGCGCAGCGCGTTCAACGCGATGCTGAAAACGCTCGAGGAGCCGCCGGGCCACGTCAAGTTCATCCTCGCCACGACCGATCCGCAGAAGATTCCGGTGACCGTGCTGTCGCGCTGCCTGCAGTTCAATCTGAAGCAGATTCCGCAGGCGCAGATCAAGGCGCAGTTGAAGAAAATGCTCGCGCTCGAAGGCGTGGCCGGCGACGACGCGGCGTTGACGTTGCTCGCGCGCGCGGCGCGCGGCAGCATGCGCGACAGCCTGAGTCTGCTGGACCAGGCGATCGCGCACGGCGGCGGGCGCGTCGAACAGCAGTCGGTGCGCGCCATGCTGGGCAGCGTCGAGCAGGAATACCTGCGCGATATCCTGCACGCGCTGCAGCAGCACGACGGCGCCGCCCTGATGGCGGTCGCCGACCGCATGGCGGAGCGCAGCCTGTCGTTTGAGGTCGCGCTGCAGGAACTGGCCACGCTCCTGCACCGGATCGCGCTGGCGCAGACGGTGCCGCAGGCGATTGCCGCGGACGATCCCGAGCGCGCCGCGATCATGGCGCTGGCCGCGGGCTTCGGCGCCGAAGAAATCCAGTTGCTGTATCAGATTGCGAGTGAACGGCCGTCACGATATCGGGCTCGCGCCGGACGATTATGCCGGCTTCACGATGGCGCTCATGCGCATGCTCGCGTTCATGCCGGCGGCCAGCCGGCGCGGCGACAGCGAAGGTCGCCGGTGCGGCTGCCGCGCGTGCGCCGGCGGCCGCGGTGCGGCGGCTGCGGATTCAAAAAAAAAGCCGTTTGACGGCGACTGGAACGCGCTGATCAACCGCTTGCCGCTGGCGGGCATGGAACGCATGCTCGCGCACAATTGCGAACTGGTTGCGTGGCAGGACGGGCACATCCAGTTGCGCGTGCCGCATGCGCAGCGGCATCTGAACGACCGCGCCTATCAGGACCGGCTCAAACTGGCGCTCGAGCAGCATCTGGGCGCCAAGGTAAAGCTGGAAATCAGCTGTGGGCCCCGGCAACGGCAATACGCTGGCGGAAATTCGCGACCGCGATAACGAGCAACGGCTGAACGCGGCGGCAGCGGCGATCGACGCCGATCCGTTCGTGCGCGATCTGATCGAGAATTTCGGCGCGCGCGTGTCTGCCGTCCACCATCAAACCCGCGCAATGAGGAGAAGATCATGATGAAAGGCGGTCTGGCCGGCCTGATGAAGCAGGCCCAGCAAATGCAGGAGAACATGAAACGCATGCAGGAGGAACTGGCCACGATCGAGGTTGAAGGCCAGGCCGGCGCCGGCATGGTGAAGGTGATCATGACCTGCCGCCACGACGTGAAGCGGGTGACGATAGACGACAGCCTCATGAAGGACGACAAGGACATGCTGGAAGACCTGATCGCGGCTGCCATGAACGATGCGGTGCGCCGCGCCGAAGCGACGACGCAGGAAAAAATGGGCGGCATGACCGCCGGCATGGGCCTGCCGCCGGGCATGAAGCTGCCGTTTTGAAAAACCCGTCCAGCCTCGAGGAACTGATCGAGGCTCTGCGTTGCCTGCCCGGCGTCGGGCCCAAGTCCGCGCAGCGCATGGCCTATCACTTGCTGCAGCGCGACCACGCGGGTGCGGCGCGGCTCGCGGCCGCACTCGGGCGCGCGCTCGAAATGATCCGCCACTGCGAGCGCTGCAATACGTTTACGGAAGAGCGAGATTTGCGCGTTGTGCCGCTCGCCGCGGCGCGACGCGCGCATGCTGTGCGTCGTCGAGACGCCCGCCGATATGCTGATGATGGAACAGGCCGAATGCTATCAGGGCCTGTATTTCGTGTTGATGGGCAGGCTGTCGCCGCTCGACGGCATCGGGCCCCGGGACATTCATCTCGACCGCCTGCTCAAACGCGCGGACGACGGCCAGGTGCGCGAAGTCATCGTCGCCACCAACTTCACGGTGGAAGGCGAGGCCACCGCGCATTACATCGCCGAACTGCTGCTGGCGCGCGGACTTAAAGTCAGCCGCATCGCGCGCGGCCTGCCGGTCGGCGGCGAACTGGAACACGTCGACAGCGGCACGCTCGCGCAAGCGGTGATCGAGCGCCGCGCCCTCGAAGCCGCGCCGTGAAGAAAGCCACAACCGCGGCGCGCAAACCGCGCCTGCCTGCCGGGCGCGCGCACGCGCGCCGGCCACGCGCGCAGCAACGCGCGCGAGCGCGTCATGCGGCGCCGCCGGCGGCGCGCCGAACCCACGCAAAAACTGCAAAAAGTGCTGGCGCAGTCCGGGCTCGGTTCGCGCCGCGATATGGAACTACTGATCAGCGGCGGACGCGTCACGGTCAATGGCGCAGTTGCAACACTCGGCGCGCGCGTCGGGCCGGCAGACCAGATCAAGGTGGCCGGCCGCGTCGTGCGCGCACAGTCGGCGTCGCGGCTGCCGCGCGTGCTGCTCTATCACAAACCGGAGGGCGAGATCGCCAGCCGCGACGATCCGCGCGGCCGTCCCAGCGTGTTCGAGCGCCTGCCGGCGATTTCCGGCGCCAAGTGGATATCGATCGGCCGGCTCGACTTCAACACCTGCGGGCTTCTTATGTTTACGACCTCCGGCGAACTCGCCAACCGCATGATGCACCCGCGCTTCGAAATCGAACGCGAATACGCCGTGCGCGTCATGGGTCAGCTGCAGCCGGCACACGTGCAGCAGTTGATGCAGGGCGTCGAACTCGACGACGGCGTCGCGCGCTGCGAACGCGTCGAGTTGCGCGGCGGCGAGGGCGCCAATCAGTGGTGCCACGTCGTGCTGAAGGAAGGCCGCAATCGCATCGTGCGGCGGCTGTTCGAAAAGCTGGGCTTTGTCGTGAGCCGGCTGATGCGCGTGCGCTACGGCCCCGTGGATCTGCCGTCGCGGGTGAAACGAAACCAGTATTACGAACTTACCGCCGACGAGACGCAGCGTTTGCTCGACTGGCTCGACGCGGCGCCGCCGCCGGCCGCTACCGGCACAGCGCCGCACCAGATCGCGGCGCTCGAGGATAAACACGCAGTCGTCGCCGCCGCTGGTCTGCGGCCACACGAACGGCAGATGGGGAAACGCGGCTTCGACGCGCGCGCGGTGGTGCCCGACTTCGACCACCAGCAGGCCGTTCTCGGTAAGATGAGCCGGCTGCTTCGCGCAGAATAACGCGCACCGCATCCAGGCCGTCCGCGCCGCTCGCCAGCGCGATGCGCGGCTCATGCCGGTATTCGCGCGGCAGCTTGCGCATGGCATCCGCGCTGACGTAGGGCGGGTTGGCCACGATCAGGTCGTAGCGCGCCCCGGCGAGCGGCGGAAAACATGTCCGACTGCAGCGAGCGTATGCGCCGTTGCAGGCGATAGTCGGCGATATTGCGCCGCGCGACGGCCAGCGCGTCGCGTGCGATATCGACCGCATCGACGCGTGCCGCAGCGAACGTCTTGGCAAGCAGGATGGCAAGACAGCCTGAACCCGTGCACAGATCGAGCGCACGGCGAAATACGCCGTCGCGGCGCAATCCACGGCGCGAGTCGCTCACGCAGCAACTCGGCGATGTATGAGCGCGGCACGATGACGCGCTCGTCGACATAAAAACGGTAGTCGCCGAGCCACGCTTCGTGCGTCAGGTAGGCGGCGGGAACGCGCCGGCGTATGCGTTCGTCGATCAGGCGCAGCGCGCGCGTGCGTTCCGGCGCCGTGATCTTGCGTGCGAGATACGGCGTCAATCGGTCGGGCGGCAGCTTTAACGCGTGCAATACGAGGTAGACCGCCTCATCCCACGCGTTGGTGGTGCCGTGCCCGAAGACGAGGCGCGCACGCGTGAAGCGCGCAACCGCGCCGTCGATCAGCGCATGGACGGTGGCCGGCGGCATCGCGACGCAGCGCGTGCCGCGCGCGCCTCAGACCATGTCGAGATTGAGCTTGATGCTGCCCAAATCGTCGCCCGGCGCGGTGGTGGTGCGCGATCCCGAACTCGGATCTTCCTTGCTCGGCGCCGGCGCCGAGGCGGTCTTGTCCGTATTGTTGATGAGCCAGTGCAGGTTGGTCGGCGAGTCGGACGCGGCGAGCGCGTTTTCCAGCGTGATCTGGCCGGTCGAGTAGAGATTGAAGAGCGCCTGCTCGAAGGTCTGGCTGCCGGGGGCGAGGCTTTGCTCCATGGCGTCCTTGATTTCGCCCATTTCGCCGTTCTTGATCAGCTCGGAAATGTGCGCGGTATTGAGCATGATTTCGACCGCCGGAATGCGGCCGCCGCTCTTGCCGCGCACCAGGCGTTGCGAGATGACGCATTTCAAGCTGATGGCGAGGTCGGCGAGCAGCGCTTCGCGCGCTTCGCGCGGGAAAAAATTGATGATGCGGTTCAGCGCGTGGTAGCTGTTGTTGGCGTGCAGGGTCGACAGGCACAGGTGGCCGGTTTGCGCGAACAGCAGCGCGCTTTGCAGCGTCGGCTGGTCGCGGATCTCGCCGATCATCAGGAGATCGGGCGCCTCGCGCATGGCGCTGATCAGCGCGCTGCCGTAGGACTGCGTGTCCATGCCGATTTCACGCTGGTTGACGATGGATTTCTTGTGCTTGTAGACGAACTCCATCGGATCTTCGATCGTCAGGATGTGGCCGGTGCGCGTGCTGTTGCGGTGATCGATCATCGCCGCCATGGTGGTCGACTTGCCGGAGCCGGTCGAGCCGACGACGAGGATCATGCCGAGCTTTTCCATGACCAGGTCCTTGAGCACCGGCGGCAGCTTCAGTTCCTCGACGGTCGGAATATCCGGTTTGATATAGCGAATGACCATGGCCACCGCACCGCGCTGCCGGAATACGTTGACACGGATAGCTGCCGAGACTCGGGCGGCCGACCGCGAAGTTCATCTCGAACGTATTTCTCGTATTCCTTGATCTGCTCCTCGGACATCACCTCGTAGGCGATTTTCTTCACCGCCGGCCGGATCGAGCACCTGGGCGTTGATCGGCATGACGACGCCGTTGATCTTGATCTGGATCGGCGCGCCGGCGGTGAAAAACAGGTCCGACGCCTGCTTTTCGGCCATCAACTTGAACAACGGGTCGAGAAACATGCTTGCCTCCGTTCAGCGCTTGAGGAGAGACTTGATCATGTCCCTCAGGTTCTTAGCCTGGTCGCCCGTATTGTCTGCCTCGGCCTGCGCGGTTGGCGACTGATTCGCTGCGGATGCCGCGCCGATTTCGGCGCGATACGCGCGCATGCTGGTCGTCGTCATTGCCAGCTGATGCCTGCCGGTGGTGCGGAACGTATTGGGTTTCGCGATGATCACCTTGCCGAGTTCCTCGAACACGTGCTTGCCGAATTCGTCGAAATCGTAGACGTACGAATATTCGCCGAGTTTTTCGAGGTTCCGGGTGATGATCTTGATCTGCGCGTTTTCGAGATCGGCGGCTGATGGAGATGGTTACCGGCACCTCGCAATTCACCGTGAATATGCCGCGCTCCACGATAGCCGCGGTCATTGCGGATTTCCTTCACTTCGAACTTCAGGCCGCTTGAAAACAGATGGTCGTGCAGGCGCTTGATCGCCCGGTCGGACTGTTTCTCGATGGTGATTTTGCCGTCGGCAATACAGCGAAAGCGCAGCACGATCGCTTCGACGTAATCCTGACCTTCGACCGTGCGCCGGCGGCCGTTGCAGCTGTAATCGCATTGCAGCAGGTTTTCGAGCTTGGCTGCGCCGCCCTCGATATAGTAGTAGCGGGGCACGACCGGCTTGATGATGTTGAGCGAATTGAAAATGTCGGTCCAGTAGGGCAGACCGTGCTTCAACTTGGCGTCGGCGAGCAGCAGGTTCTTATTGGGTTCCACCTTGGTCGGCCGGCGGCTTCGGGCGCAGCATGATTCGTCCTGCTGCTTGAGGTCGGCTTGTTGCTTGAGGTCGTCAAGTAAGCCCATTGCATCCCTTTTGGCGGCGTGGTGAAGATACTATTCTGCCAAGTTTTTAAGGACTTGGGAAGCCTATTTAGAATTTAATGCATGATCGGTGCGCTCAGTCACCCCGCAACAAGTCATTGATGCTGGTCTTGGCGCGGGTGCCGGCATCGACCCGTTTGACGATAACGGCGCAGTAGAGCTGGCATTTGCCGTCGCTTGAGGGCAGGGTCCCGGAAACCACCACCGAGCCGGCCGGTATGCGCCCATAGCTGACGGCGCCGCTCGCGCGGTCGAAAATTCGCGTGCTTTGCCCGATAAATACGCCCATTGAAATGACCGAGCCGGCTTCCACCACCACGCCTTCGACGATTTCGGAGCGCGCGCCGATGAAGCAATTGTCCTCGATGATGGTCGGATTGGCCTGCAACGGCTCGAGCACGCCGCCGATGCCGACGCCACCCGACAGGTGCACGTTCCTGCCGATTTGCGCGCACGAGCCGACCGTCGCCCACGTATCGACCATGGTGCCTTCGTCGACATAGGCGCCGATATTGACGTACGAAGGCATCAGCACGGCGTTTTTGGCGATGTAGGCGCCGCGTCTGACCATGGCCGGCGGCACCACGCGAAAACCGCCGCGCGCGAAGTCCTCGCGCGTGTAGTGCGCGAACTTGCTTGGCACCTTGTCGTAGTACTGCGTCGCCGCGCCCGCCATCGCAACGTTGTCCTCGAGCCGGAACGACAGCAGCACCGCTTTCTTGAGCCATTCGTGCACGACCCACGCACCGTCGATTTTTTCCGCGACGCGCAGCTTGCCCGCATCGAGCGCGGCCAGTACCTGCGTCGACCGCTTCGCCGATTTTGGCCGGCGCAGTTCCCGGGACTGAGTTCGGTGCGCTGGTCCCAGGCGTGCTCAATGATGGTTTTCAGTTCGTTCATGGTTGTTCCGTTTGCAGTTTAGCGGTTGGCGAGAAAGGTGGCGATGCGCTGCGCCGCCTGCGTGCATTCGTCGGTGGATGCGACGAGCGCGATGCGCACGAAGTTGGCGCCGGGATTGACGCCGCGCGCTTCGCGCGCGAGATAGCTGCCGGGCAGCACCGACACATTTTGCGCGGCGAAGAGCTCGCGCGTGAACTCGGTGTCGTCGCGCAGCGTGTCGAGCCAGAGGTAGAAAGCCGCGTCGGGCATGCCGATTTCGGTGACTTCGCGCAGGATGCGCGTCACGGCGGCGAATTTTTCGCGGTAGAGCCGGCGGTTTTCGACGACGTGGGCTTCATCCTGCCACGCGGCGGTGCTGGCGGCGTGGATCGGCGGACTCATGGCGCAACCCTGATACGTGCGGTAGAGCAGAAATTTTTTCAGGATCGCGGCGTCGCCCGCGACAAAGCCCGAGCGCATGCCCGGCACGTTGGAGCGCTTGGACAGGCTCGAAAACATCACCAGCCGCGGATAGCCGTCGCGTCCGCACTGTTGCGCGGCCTCGAGGCTGCCGAGCGGCGGCCGCGCTTCGTCGAAGTAAATCTCCGAATAGCATTCGTCCGCCGCGATCACGAAACCGTAGCGGTCGGACAGCGCAAACAGGCGCTGCCAATCGTCGAGCGTCATCACGCGACCGGTCGGATTGCCCGGCGAGCAGACGTAGACGAGCTGGGTGCGCTGCCACACCGCGGCCGGCAGTTGATCGAAATCGAGCGCGAAATTGTTTGCCGGCAGCATATTGAGATAGTGCGGTGTGGCGCCGGCGAGCAGTGCCGCGCCTTCGTAAATCTGGTAAAACGGATTCGGCACGACCACCGCCGGCTGCGGCCGCGTGCGATCCACCACGGTCTGCGCGAACGCGAACAGCGCTTCGCGGCTGCCGTTGACCGGTATGATCTGGTTTTCCGCGCTGATGTTTTTCAATCCGTAGCGGCGTTGCAGCCAGCCGGCGATGGCGACGCGCAATCCGACGCCGCCGAGCGTGGTCGGGTAGTTGGCGAGACCGCGCCAGATTTTCGGTGAGCGCGCGCTTGATGAAGTCCGGCGTCGGGTGCTTGGGTTCGCCGATGTGCAGGCTGATCGGCTTCAACTGCGGATTCGGGGTGACCGCGCCGGTCAGCGACGCGAGCTTCTGGAACGGATAGCTTTGCAGCAGGTCGAAGGCGGGGTTCATGCGCGGCAATCGAATCAAAGACCGAATTATAAGGGCGTTGCGGTGCAGTTCACAAAAATGATCCCGCTGGCGGCGCTCCTCACGGGCGCGACCGTGTGGGGACTCATCTGGTATCCCTATCGCGCGCTCGAGCACGCCGGCGTCGGCGGCGCGCTGGCGGCGGCGTGGACTTATGCCGGGGCCCTGGTGCTCGGCGTCATCCTGTTGCGTCCGCGCCTGCACTTGTCCTGGATGCTGGCCGCCATCGCGCTTACTGCGGGCTGGGCCAACGTGGGTTTCACCATCGCGGTCATTTACGGCGACGTGATGCGCGTGGTGCTGCTCTTTTATCTGGCGCCGGCGTGGACGGTCGTGTTCGCGCGCCTGCTGCTGGACGAAAAGTTGTCCGCCACGGGCTACGGCCTGATGCTGATTGCGCTCGCCGGCGCGGTCGTCATGCTGTGGCAGCCGCAGGCCGGCTGGCCGCTGCCGCGCACCGCTGCCGAGTGGATCGGACTTTCCGCCGGCGCGATGTTCGCGCTGTCCAACGTGTTGATACGCAAAACGGCGCATCTCGCGATCGAGCTGAAAGTGCTTGCCGTGTTCGTCGGCGGCATCGTGGTCGCGAGCGGGTTACCTGCTCGCGACGCAGCCCGCGGCCGCCATCCGAGGCCCCGGCAGTCGATCAGGCGTTGCTGCTGGTCGATACTCGCGCTCGTGCATGCTCGCCGTAAATCTGGCGGTGCAGTATGGCCTGACGCATATCAGCGCCAACCGCGCGATCGTGATCTACCTGTTTGAACTGGTGGTGACGGCGGTTGCGGCGTGGCTGCTGGCGGACGAGGTGCTCACGCTCAAGGAATGGTGCGGCGGCATCCTGATCGTTGCGGCGGGCCTGCTGTCGGACCGCATGGGCAGCACGCCGGCGGGCGCGCCTAGCGCGTACTCGACGACGCCGGCAACGCGTCCAGGTTGACGGGCGGCGGCGCGCGCCAGCCTTTCTTGCGCGTGGCGGCGACCACGGTCGTAAAAATTCCGCCGCGCACGTAGAACCTCGCGGTCAGTTGCATGAAGCGCGGCTTCGTTGCGCGCGCGAGATCGTCGAGTATGCGGTTGGTCACCGCTTCGTGAAATGCGCCTTCATTGCGATACGACCAGATGTAGAGCTTGAGGCTTTTCAACTCGACGCACAGGCGGTCCGGCACGTAGTCAAGGTAGAGTGTCGCGAAGTCGGGCTGCCCGGTCTTCGGACACAGGCAGGTAAACTCCGGTATTTCCATGCGAATCCGGTAGTCGCGGCGCGGCTGCGGATTGGGGAAGGTCGCGAGACGCTTGCTGGCGGTACTCGGCATTAGGGCGGATGAAACAATTCAGTTAAAATATTACGTTAAGTCCGGCCCGAATTATAACCTTACCTGGCAAAGAAAAAATTGCGCCTCACTGAAATCAAGCTCGCTGGCTTCAAGTCTTTCGTAGATCCCACCAGTATCCCCGTGCCAGGCCAGTTGGTCGGCGTGGTCGGCCCCAACGGCTGCGGCAAATCCAATATCATCGATGCGGTGCGCTGGGTGCTCGGCGAATCGTCGGCGCGCCACCTGCGCGGCGAGACCATGCAGGACGTGCTGTTCAACGGCTCCGGCAACCGGCAGACGGTGAATCGCGCCAGCGTCGAGCTGGTGTTCGACAACAGCCTGGGCAGGGCCGGCGGCCAGTGGGCGAGCTACGGCGAGATTTCGGTGAAGCGCGTGCTCGAGCGCGACAGCGAGTCGGCGTACTACATCAACAATCTGCATGTGCGGCGGCGCGACGTCGCCGACATATTTCTGGGCACCGGCCTTGGCGCGCGCGCCTACGCCATCATCGAGCAGGGCATGATTTCGCGCATCATCGAGGCGAAGCCCGAAGAACTGCGCATATTTCTCGAAGAGGCGGCGGGCGTATCGAAATACCGCGAGCGCCGGCGCGAAACCGAGTTGCGGCTCGCGGATACGCGCGAAAACCTGCTGCGCGTCGAAGACATCCGTCTCGAACTCGACAAGCAGCTCGAACACTTGCGCGCGCAGGCGGAAGTGGCGCGCCAGTACCACAGCCTGCAGGAACAATTGCGCATGGCGCAAAACCTGCTGTGGCTGCAGAAACGGCGCGAGGCCACCAGCGCGCGCGAACGCTATACGCGCGAAATCGAAAAGCTCGGCATCGAGCTGGAAGCCGAGACCGCGCGTTTGCGCGAAGCCGAGCGCCGCATCGAAGAATTGCGCGACCGTCACCACGTCGCCGGCGACGCCGTGCACGCGGCGCATGGCAGCCTCTACGAAACCAATGCCGAATTCTCGCGCGTGCAGCAGCAGCTCCAGCACGTGCGCGAAAACCGTCAGCGCATCAGCAACCAGCTGGCAGCGTTGCAGGCGCAGCTCGAGCAGGGCGAAAGCCAGCTCGAGGTCCAGCGCGCGAGCGAGCAGCGAGTGGCGGCAGGAAGAAGCGCGCGCGCGGCGAGCAGGCGGCAAGCTGTCAGGCCGCGGCGGCCGCGGCCGCCGCGCGCATGCCGGTCGTGGAGCAGGCGTTTCGCGCGAGCCAGGAAGCGCGCGACCGGCTGCAGCAGGAGACCGCGGAAAATATCGCAGGCCTTGCAGCTCGCGCAGACGCGCGGCGAGCATGCGCTGAAAATACTCGCCCAGTTGGCGCAGCGCGAGCAGCGGTTGCGCGAGGAGCAGGCGGCGCTGACGCCGCCCGACAGCGATGAGCTGGAACGGCTGCGCGCCGAGCTTGCCTCGCTCGAAGCGCAGCATCGCGACAAACGCGCGCTGCTCGACGCCGAGGAAGCATCGCTGCCGCGGCTTGAGCAGGAATTGCGCGATCATGCGGCCGACGGTGGATGCGGCCGCGCAGCAGGTGACGGCGCTCGCGGCGCGCATCGACGCGTTGACGCAGTTGCAGGACCGCATCGCGCGCAGCGAAACCATGCAGGGCTGGCTGGCCACGCACGATCTGAATGCGGCGCGCCGCTTGTGGCAGGACATCGAAATCGAAGCCGGCTGGGAAGACGCGCTCGAAGCCGTATTGCGCGAACGCCTGAACGCCATCGGTCTGGGTGATCTTGCGCAGGCGGCACCGTGGCTGGGCGACCTGCCGCCGGGCCGGATGACGGTGTATACGGCGGCCGGCGACGGCGCCGCGCCGCCGGCGCCGTTCGGACTCGAGCCGCTGAGCGCGTATGTTCGCTGCAAGAATGCCGCAGCGGCGGGCGCGCTGGCCGATTGGCTGCACCAGGTCTACGTCGTCAAGGACCGGCGCGAAGGGCTCGCGTTGCGCGCGCGGCTGCCCGCGGGTGCGCTGCTGGTCTCCGGCGATGGCCATGTGTTCACGCGCCACAGCGTGAGTTTCCACGCGCCGGACTCCGAACTGCACGGCGTGCTGTCGCGCCAGCGCGAGATCGAAGAACTGACCGGCCAGGTCGCGGGCGAACAGGCGCGGCTCGCCGCGCTGCGCGGCGAACTCGTCCGCCGCGGAAGCCCGCGTTCGAGCAACGCAAGGCGGCGCTCAATGAATTGCGGTTTGCGGCCGAGATGCTGCAGCAATCGCTGCACGAATCCGAACTCGCGATACTCAAGCTCTCGGAGCAGGCGCAGCGGGTGACTCAGCGCGGCGAGCAGATCGCCGCCGAACTCGCGGAAATCGACGCGCAGTCGGGGCATGAGCGCGCCCAGCACGATGCGGCGCAGAACCCATGTCGGCGCAGTTCGACAAGCTGCGCATCGAACTGGCGGGCCGGCACGCGGGCACGCTCGGGCGAGTACGCGGCCGCGCAAGCCGCGCTGGAGCAGCAGCGCCAGATGGTGCAGCAGGCCGAACGCGCGGCGCAGGAATCCGCATTTCACCTGAAGACCTGCGCGCAACAAGATCGCCGAAGTCGAAAACGCGATCAGGCTGGTCGACGATAACGTCGGCACGGTCAAGTCGAGCATTGCGCAGCACGCGCAGGAACTGGGCGCGCTCGATGAAGCGCCGCTCAACGCCGAACTCGAAGCAGATCATCGCGGTGCGCGCGCAGAAGGAGCAGGTGCTGGCCGCCGCGCGCGACGCGCTGGAGGCAACCGAAACGGCGTTGCGCGAAACCGAGCAGGAACGGCTCACGATCGAGCAGAATCTCGACCCGCTGCGCGAGCGCATCGGCGAGGTCAGGCTGAAGGAACAGGAAGCGCGCCTGACCGAGGAGCAGTTCGCGCAGCAGCTCGCGCGAAGCCGGCGCCAATGAAGAGGAAGTCCTCGCGCAGCTCGAAAAAGGCAAGCGTTCGGGCGCGCTGCAGGCCGATATCGCGCGTTTGAACGGCGAGATCGGCGCGCTGGGCGCGGTGAACCTTGCCGCACTGGAGGAACTCGACACCGCGCAACAGCGCAAGAACTACCTCGACGCCCAGTCGCTGGACCTGAACCAGGCGCTCACCACGCTGGAAGACGCGATCCGGCGCATAGACCGCGAGACGCGCGAGCGCCTGCAGCGCACGTTTGACGAGGTCAACGGGCATTTCGGGCGCCTGTTTCCGTCGCTGTTCGGCGGCGGCCAGGCCAAGCTCGTGCTGACGGGCGAGGAAATTCTCGACAGCGGCGTGCAGGTGATCGCGCAGCCGCCGGGCAAGAAAAACAGCTCCATCCATTTGCTGTCGGGCGGCGAAAAAGCGTTGACCGCCTTGTCGCTGGTGTTTGCGCTGTTCCAGCTGAATCCGGCGCCGTTCTGCCTGCTCGACGAGGTCGATGCGCCGCTCGACGACACCAATACCGAGCGCTTCTGCGATCTCGTGCGGAAGATGTCGGCGAATTCGCAGTTTCTGTTCATCAGCCACAACAAGATCACGATGGAGATCGCCAACCAGTTGATCGGCGTCACCATGCAGGAGGCCGGCGTGTCGCGCGTGGTCGCAGTCGATATCGAGGAAGCCATGAAACTTGCCGAAGAGGCGGCTTAGAGCACGCTGCGATGAGCGATCTGCAAATCAGGTCTGTTCGGGATCGGCGCTTGCGTGGTCATTGGCGTCTATCTCTTTAACGTGTGGCAGGAACGCCAGTTCCGGCGCCGCGCGGATGCGGCGTTCGCGCGCGAGCACGACGACGTGCTGATGCCGGCAGCGCGCCGCGCCGGATGACGCGCCGGTCGAGCGCATCGAGCCTGCGCTGGGCGCGCCGACGGCGCGGCGCAGTCGCCAAGCCGCGGCGGCGCGACCGCGCGCGGCCATCTGGTCGATCCGGTGATCGATTATGTGGTGGAGGTTGAACTGGATGCGCCGACCGCGAGCGCGGACCTGCACGAGGAACTGATCGCGCTGGCGGCGGGCTGGAACAAGCCGGTGCTGGTGGCGGGCTATGACGCCGCCACCGGCGAGTGGCAGGCGGCGGGCGTGGACAGCGCGGCCAGAGCACGCGCAATTGCGATTTGCGCTGCAAATGTCGAATCGCGCCGGCTGCATCGAGCAAAAGCAGTTGAGCGCGTTTCGCGCCGCGGTGCAGGATTGGGCGCAAGGCTGCGCGCGGCACGGTCAAGGGTCTCGACATCGAGCTCGCGCACGCGATGGCGGTGCAGCTCGACCGCTTCTGCGCCGACGTCGACATCGCCGTCGGCGTCAACGTCGTGACGCGCGACGGCAGCCCATTTTCCGGCACCAAGATCCGCGCGCTGGCCGAAGCCGGCGGCCTGAAGCTCGAAAGCGACGGCGTGTTTTACAAGCGCGGCGACAGCGGCGATACGCTCTACACGCTCGACAATCACGAGCCGATGCCGTTCATGCCGGAGCAGATGAAGACGTTGTCGACCGGCGGGGTGACGTTTCTGCTCGATGTGCCGCGCGTTCCGGATGCGCTGCGCGAATTCGAAGGCATGCTGGCTGTCGCGCGCAGTTTCGCGGCCACCCTTGGCGGCACGCTGGTGGACGACAACCGCATTGCGCTGGCGGACGACGCGATCGAAAAAATCCGCCGCCAGTTGACCGGCATACTCGCGAAGATGGAGGCGGGCCAGATCGCGGCCGGGGGCGCGCGCGCGCTGCGTTTGTTTTCGTGAATGGCCATCGCCCCGCACATTCTGGCGCGCGTCAAGGCGTTGCGCGCCGAACTCGATCAGCATAATTACAACTACTACGCGCTCGACCGGCCGCTCGTTCCGACGCCGAGTACGACCGCCTGTTTCGGGAACTGCAGGACTCGAGGCGGAAAATCCGCAGCTCGTAACTCCGGATTCGCCGACGCAGCGCGTGGGCGCGCAGCCGCTGGCCGGATTCGCGCAGCTCACGCATCGCAGCGCCGATGCTTTCGCTGAACAACGCGTTCGCGGACGACGAGATCGCGGCGTTCGACAAGCGCGTGCGCGAGGCGCTCGACGCGCGCACGTCGCTATGCGGCCGAGCCCAAGTTCGACGGGCTCGCGATCAGTCTCACTTACGAGGACGGCCTGCTGGTCAGCGCGGCGACGCGCGGCGACGGTAATACCGGCGAGGACGTCACGGCCAATCTGCGCACGCTGCGCGATTCCGCTCAAGCTGCGCGCGCCGCGTCCGCCGGCGGTGCTGGAGGTGCGCGGCGAGGTCCTGATGCTGCGCGCGGATTTCAAGCGACTCAATCGGCGGCAGCGCGAGCAGGGCGACAAGGAATTCGTCAATCCGCGCAATGCCGCCGCCGGCTCGCTGCGCCAGCTCGACCCGCGCGTCACGGCGACGCGCCGTCTTGCTTTTTACGCGTACGGGACCGGCGCGCCGCATCGAGGGCGGGCTGCGCAGCCACGCCGAAGTGCTCGACCGTCTTGCCGCGCTGGGTTTTCCGGTTACC
Organism: uncultured beta proteobacterium; assembly: GCA_963778865.1. GTDB lineage: Bacteria > Pseudomonadota > Gammaproteobacteria > Burkholderiales > SG8-41 > PALSA-1004. The sequence goes on from CAVZWF010000005.1 coordinate 304,187, forward strand.
GCCGAACGCGCGGTCGTCACCGGCGTCGATGGCATGCTCGATTATTACCGCGCGATCGGCGTGAAGCGCGCGCAGTCTGCCGTTCGACATCGATGGCGTCGTCTACAAGGTGAACGATCTGTCCGCGCAAAACGCGCTGGGTTTCGTGTCGCGTGCGCCGCGCTTTGCGATTGCGCACAAGTATTCCCGCGGAGGAGGCGATCACGGTGGTCGATGGCATCGACGTGCAGGTCGGGCGCACCGGCGCGCTGACGCCGGTGGCGAGGTTAAAGCCGGTATTCGTCGGCGGCGTCACCGTCACCAACGCGACATTGCACAACGAGGACGAAGTGCGGCGCAAGGACGTGCGTGTCGGCGATACGGTGGTCGTGCGGCGCGCCGGCGATGTGATTCCCGAAGTCGTGCGCGTGATCGTCGATACAGCGCCCGCCGCACAGCCATGCCGTTCGCCCTGCCGTCGCGCTGTCCGGTGTGCGGCTCGGAAGTGCACAAGGAGGAGGACGGCGCGGTCGCACGGTGCAGCGCGCGGACTCTACTGTCCGGCGCAGCGCAAGCAGGCGCTGCTGCATTTCGCCAGCCGCCGCGCCATGGATATCGAAGGGCTGGGCGACAAGCTGGTCGAGCAGCTGGTGGACGGCGGATATCGTGCGCACTCCCGCGGATCTTTACAAGCTCGGCATCGCGAGCCTGGCGGCGCTCGAGCGCATGGCCGAGAAGTCGGCGGCCAATCTTGCCGCCGCCATCGAGAAAAGCAAGCGCACGACGCTGGCGCGTTTTATCTATGCGCTCGGCATCCGCAATGTCGGCGAAAGCACGGCGCAGGACCTCGCGCGCTATTTCGGCAATATCGACGGCTGGCGAGCGGCTGGCGTGGAAGCCCTGCAGCAGGTGCCCGACGTCGGCCCCGTGGTGGCGCAAGCATTGCGGGGTTTTTTGCCGAACCGCACAATCGCGGAAGTCATCGACGCAGTTGCTGGCGGCGGGCGTCAGTTTCACCGAGACCGGCGCAGCCACGGCGGATCGATCCGGCCAGTCCCGTTACGGCAAGACTTTCGTGTTGACCGGAACGCTGCCGAACCTTGACGCGCGACGATGCGGCGCAAAGGATACGCGACCATGGCGGCAAGGTCAGCGCCAGCGTGTCGAAGAAAACGGATTACGTGGTGGCCGGCGCCGATGCCGGCAGCAAGTTCGCAAGGCGCGCGCACTGGAAATTGCTATACTGGATGAAATGTGCTATACTTGACGAGGCGGGCTTATTGAAGCTGCTCGGGCAATGAGGGTACGATGAGCGTTATCACCAAGGCGGTATTTCCGGTCGCGGGGCTTGGCACGCGGTTTCTGCCGGCGACCAAGGCAAGCCCCAAGGAGATGCTGCCGGTGGTCGACAAGCCGCTCATTCAGTACGCGGTGGAAGAGGCGGTAGCGGCGGGGATCACCGAACTCGTCTTCATCACGGGCCGCAGCAAACGCGCCATCGAGGATCATTTCGACAAGGCGTTCGAAGTTGAATCGGAACTGACCCTGCGCGGCAAGCACGCCATGCTCGCGATGGTGCGCGACGTCGTGCCCCGCAACGTCAAATGCATCTACGTGCGCCAGCAGGAGGCGCTCGGGCTGGGACACGCCGTGCTGTGCGCGCAGCCGGTGGTCGGCGATCATCCGTTCGCGGTAATCCTGGCGGACGACCTGATCGACGCCGAGCCGCCGGTCATGCTGCAGATGGTCGATGTCTATCGCCGCGAGCGTTGCTCGCTGCTCGGCGTGCAGCAGGTAGCGCGCGCCGAAACCCGTCAATACGGCATCGTCAAACCCGGCCGGCGTCGAAGGCAATCTGTATCCGGTGACCGCCATCGTGGAAAAGCCGCCGCCGCAGCAAGGCGCCGTCGCGCCTGGGTGTGGTCGGGCGCTACATTTTGTCGCCGCGCATTTTTCATTATCTGCGGCGGGTCAAGCCCGGCGCGGGCGGCGAGATTCAGTTGACGGACGGCATCGCGGCCCTGCTCGGCGACGAGCGCGTGCTCGCGCATCAGTTTACCGGCGTGCGCTACGATTGCGGCAGCAAACTGGGATACCTGAAGGCGAACGTCGCGTACGGACTCAAGCATCCCGAAGTGGCGCGTGAATTCGCGCGGCATCTCGCGACATTGCGGCGTTGAGCGGCGCGCGGAGCGACGAGAGTCATAGTCGATGCTGGCTGCAGCCGACGCGCAGCGACATACTGAAGACCGCGGATCTCGTGTGTCCCGCTGCAGTGGTGACGCACGCCGTGCGGCGCGTGGCGGCGGAGATCCGCGGCGCGCTCGGCGACGGCGCATCCGCTGGTCCTGTGCGTGATGACCGGCGCGGTCGTGTTTACGGGGCAGCTGCTGCCGTTGCTCGAATTTCCGCTCGATCTCGATTACGTTCACCTGACGCGTTACGGCGATGCGACCCGCGGCGGCCGCATCGAATGGAAAATGTTTCCCGTCGCGAAGATCGCGGGACGCGTCGTGCTGGTGATCGACGATATTCTCGACGAAGGACATACGCTGGCTGAAATCCGGCGGCGCGTGCTGGCAGCCGGCGCCAGCGGATTTCATGCGGCGGTCTTTGCCGACAAGGACATCGGCAGGCCGAAGCCGGTCGCCGCCGATTTTGTGGGCGTCACGCTGCCGAACCGTTATGTGTTCGGCTTCGGCATGGACGTAAAGGGCGCGTGGCGAAATCTGCCGGCGATCTACGCGCTGCGGCAGGATTGACCGTATGTTAGCGATCATCGGCGGCAGCGGTTTTGCGCAGATTCCCGGCCTCGAATCGATCCGCCGCGAGGTGGTGCGCACGCCTTACGGCGAGCCGTCGGGTGCGCTCACGTTCGGCAGCATCGCCGGTCACGCGGTCGTATTTTTGGCGCGCCACGGCTACGGCCACACCATACCGCCGCACCAGATCAACTACCGCGCCAATATCTGGGCATTGCACGCGCGCGGCGCCAAAAATGTGCTCGCCATCGCGGCCGTCGGCGGCATACGCAGCGATCTTGGCGCCGGGCGTATTGGTGATCCCGGACCAGATCATCGACTACACGTATGGACGGCCCGGCACTTTTTCCGGACGCTGCGGATGACGGCGTGCGGCATGTCGACTTCACGCTGCCGTACTGCGCGCGGCTGCGCGCCGCGTGCATGCGGGCCGCGCAGCGCGCAGGCGAGGCGGTCGTCGACGGCGGGGTCTATGCGGCAACCCAGGGCCCGCGCCTGGAAACCGCCGCCGAAATCAACCGGCTCGAGCGCGACGGCGCCGATGTGGTCGGCATGACCGGCATGCCGGAAGCCGTGCTGGCGAGGGAAATCGGCCTGCCTTACGCGACGCTGGCGATCGTGGTCAATCATGCGGCCGGGCGCGGCGCCAGCCGCGCGGGCATCGCGCATGGACGACATGACGCGAGGTATTGCAGCAGGCGACGGGCAGGGTGCAGCGCATACTCGTTGCGATGGTGACAGCGGATGGCGATTAGACCCGTCTTGAAAATGGGGGATGCGCGTTTGCTCGAGCGCGCGCGGCCGGTCGAAAAATTCGACACGCCCGAATTGCATGCGCTGCTCGCGGATATGCACGACACGATGGCGGCGCTCGACGGCGCCGGGCTCGCGGCGCCGCAGATCGGCGTGGGACTGCAGGTGGTGATTTTCGGCATCGAGCATAATCCGCGCTATCCCGACGCCGAAGAGGTGCCGCAGACCGTGCTGATCAATCCGACGCTGACGCCGCTCGCCGATGAACTGGAGGACGGCTGGGAAGGTTGCTTGTCGGTTCCCGGCATGCGCGGCGTGGTGCCGCGCTACGCGCGGTTGCGCTATCAGGGCTTCGACGAGTACGGCAGGCCGATCGACCGCAGCGTCGACGGATTTCATGCGCGTGTCGTGCAGCACGAATGCGATCATCTGATCGGCGTGCTGTACCCGATGCGCATACGCGACTTCAGCCGCTTTGGCTTTACCGAGGTGCTGTTTCCCGGCGACGGAATCGGGGACGCGGATTGAGGATCGAGAAAAAAGGTCTATTCCTCATCCTCACTCCTCACTCCTCACTCCTCACCTCACGTTTGCAGTTCGCGCACCAGGTCGCTTTCGAGCCCGATCACTTTCTTGGGATCGCCCAGCGCGGCGCCGTTGATCAGGAACACGTCCTCGGCGCGGTCGCCGAGCGTGTTGATCTTGGCCGTGTAGAGATTGATCTCGTAATTCACCAGGCAGCGGCCGACGCGCGACAGCAGGCCCGGGCGGTCGCCGGCGATGATGCTGAGCACTTTGTAGAGGCCGCGTTCGTCGTTCGTGATCCTGACGTCGGGCGTGATCGGAAAATGCCTGAGCTGGCGGCTCACGCGGCCCTGCGCGGGCGGCTCGAGCGGCGTCTCGTTGGCCAGGCGCTGACCGAGTTCGTATTCGATATAGCCGATCAGATCGCGGTACTGCGGCTTCTTGTTGTTGGCGTCAAGGATGGCGAAGCTGTCGAGCGCGTAACCGTGGCGCGTCGTGTAGATCTTGGCATCCACGATCGAATAACTGATGCGCTCGAAAAAGCTGCAGATGCGCGCGAACAAGTCCTTCTGGTCGCGCACGTAGATCATGACCTGCAGGCCCTCGCCGGCCGGCGACAGCCGCGCCTTCACCACCGGCGTGGACGTGTCCACGCGGTAGTTCAAAAGGCGCGTGTGCCACGCGATCTCATCGACGTCGTGGCGCAGAAAATATGAAATATCGAGTTGCGACCATAGTTTTTCGGTCGCGTCGTCCTTGATCGCATAAAGCCGCAGCTTGGCCTTGACCGCTTCCTGGCGCTGCTGCAGGCTGCTGTCCAGCGAACGCATGTCGCCGCCCAGGCGCCGGCGCGTCATCAAGAAGAGGTCCTCGAGCAGCTTCGCCTTCCACCCGTTCCAGACCTTGGGGCTGGTGCCGCGTATGTCGGCGACGGTCAGGATGTAGAGCGCGACAAGGTGCCGCTCGTCGCCCACGCGGGCCGCGAACGCGGCAATGACGTCGGGATCGGACAGATCCTGTTTTTGCGCGGTGGCCGACATCACCAGGTGGTTTGCGACCAGCCAGGCGACGAGTTCCGCGTCGGCGCGCGGCAATCCGTGCTCGCGGCAGAACCTGAGCGCATCGACTCTGCCGCAGCACCGAGTGATCGCCGCCGCGGCCCTTGGCGATGTCGTGAAACAGGCCCGCGAGGTAGAGCAGTTCGGGCCGGTTAAAGTCGCTCATCAGGCGGCTCGCGAGCGGGAATTCGTGCGCGAGTTCGGGCACCGCGAAGCGCCGCAGGTTGCGCACGACGTTGAGAATGTGCTCGTCCACGGTGTAGACGTGATAGAGATCGTGCTGCATCTGGCCGACGACGCGTCCGAACGCGGGAATATAGCGACCGAGGATGCCGTACTGATTCATGCGCTTTAGTTCGCGCACGACGCGCGACGGGCTGCGCAGAATCTGCATGAAGAGCTCGCGGTTGCGCGGAGCGCGCCGGAATTCCGGATTGATCAGGGTGCTCGCGCGCCACAGCGCTCGTAACGTGGCGGCCGCCATGCCTTTCAAATCGTGGCGTTGCTGCAGGATGACGAACGCTTCGAGCATGGCGCTCGGGTTCCCGCCTGAATAGCCCCTCGTCAACGGCTTCGAGCAGCTCGTTGCGGCCGTGAAAGCGGTCGTTGATTTTCTGCGCGGCGCGGCTGCGCGACGGCGCAATCAGCGTGCCGAGATTCTGCAGCACTATCGTGTTCAACTGGCTGATTTCGATGGCGGTGCGGTAGAAGCGCTGCATCAGGTGTTCGCTCGCGCGGCGGTGGGCGGTGTCGCGAAAACCCATCTGCGTTGCCAGCGCGGTCTGCACGTCGAATACCAGGCGCTCCTCGCGCCGCCCCGCCAGATAATGCAGCCGTATGCGCAGATTCTGCAGAAACGCCTCGTGCTTGCGCAGAAGGGCCGCTTCGCGGCGCGTGATGATTTCGCGCTTGACGAGATCCGACCAGCGCGTGCCGATGCGGGCGGCCTTGCTGATCCACAGGATGGTCTGCAGATCGCGCAGGCCGCCCGCGGTTTCCTTGATGTTCGGTTCGAGATTCGTGTCGTGATAGCGCGCATGGCGCTGCTCCTGCTCGAGACGCTTGGCCTTGGTGAATTGCGGCGCGTCGAGCGTGCGCAGGAATTCCTTTTCGAAGCGGCGGAAAAGCGCGCGCTCGCCGATGAGCAGGCGCGCTTCAAGCAGGCTCGTTTGCACGGTCACGTCCTGGGCAGCGAGTTGCACGCACTCGGCGACCGTGCGCACGCTGTGGCCGACGTCAAGCCCGATGTCCCACAAGAGGCTCACGAATTGTTCGAGTTTTTGCGCCAGCGCCGCATCGGCGGCATGCGGCAGCAGTATCAGCAGATCGATGTCCGAATACGGAAATAGTTGCCCGCGACCGTAGCCGCCTACCGCGACGAGGGCGCCGCCCGCGGGCATGGCGACGTACTGCCAGACGGATTTCAGCGTGCCGTCGACGAGCTTGCGATGTTCGCGCAGCAGTTCCGGCGCGGAAGTTTGTTCGAGATAGCGTTCGCGCAGGGCGGCGCGGTGTTCCGCGAGCCGTCGTTTCAACCGCACGCCGGCCGACTCCGCTACCGGAGGCGACTCCTGCGCCGATTGCGCTTCGCTAACCATGCCCGGCATTGACGAAGGCCGGCGGTGACGGCGTACCGGCGGACACTGTGAGCACGTCGAAACCCTGTGCCGTGACGAGCACGGTGTGCTCCCATTGCGCCGACAGGCTGTGGTCCTTGGTCACGATCGTCCATCCGTCGGCGAGCTGGCGGATGCCGGCGCGGCCCGCGTTGATCATGGGTTCGACGGTGAATGTCATGCCGGCAACGAGTTCCATGCCGGTGCCGGGGCGGCCGTAGTGCAATACCTGCGGCTCCTCGTGAAATTTGCGCCCGATGCCGTGGCCGCAGAATTCGCGCACGACGCTGCACCCGTAGCCTTCGGCGCAGGTCTGGATCGTGTGACCGATATCGCCCAGGCGCGCGCCGGCGCGCACTGCGGCGATGCCGCGCCACATGCACTCGTAGGTGATCTCGCACAGGCGGCGCGCCTGCACCGCCGGCGCGCCGACAAAAAACATGCGGCTGGTGTCGCCGTGGTAGCCGTCCTTGATTACCGTGACGTCGATGTTGACGATATCGCCGGTTTTAAGTTTTTTGTCGGCCGGCACGCCGTGACAGACCACGTGGTTGACCGAAGTGCAGACGGATTTCGGATAAGGCTGATAACCGGGAGGCGCATAGTTCAGGGGCGCGGGCACCGTATCCTGCACGTTGACCATGTAGTCGTGGCACAGGCGGTCGATTTCGTTGGTGGTGACGCCGGGCCTGACGTGCGGCGTAATGAAGTCGAGCACCTCCGAAGCGAGGCGGCCGGCGATGCGCATCTTCGCGATTTCTTCGGCGGTCTTGGGTGGCGCATTCATGGCGGAGGAGGGACTATACACGGAGATTTGCGCAATCAAATCAAAAGGAGGCGGATTCTAGTCCAGATTTCACGGGACTCCAAACGGCGCGCCGCGGATGACCGTCTTGCCGCCGGGCGCTGCGGGCGGGCGCATAGGCTAGGGTTGAGCAAAAATCATTAAGGATGATATAATTACCGACTGGTCTGAAACAAGTTCCCCGGTCAATTCACGGGGGCGATTCAGGCCTAATTCGCACATCCGCCATGGTCAGGGTGCTCGGCAACGAGTGTACGTGGGCGGATGGAGGCTTAACCCTAACTGGAGATGGTATGGCAACTAGCATGCGTGAAATGCTGGAGTGTGGTGTGCATTTCGGACACCAGACCCGCTACTGGAACCCCAAGATGGCCCCGTTTATCTTCGGCCATCGCAACAAGATTCACATCATCAACCTGGAAAAAACGCTCGCGCTGTACCAGGACGCGCTGAAATTCGTGCGCCAGATGACATCGAACAAGGGCGTCATCCTGTTCGTCGGCACCAAACGCCAGGCGCGCGAGATCGTGAAGGAGGAGGCGCAGCGTTGCGGCTCGCCTTACGTCGATCATCGCTGGCTCGGCGGCATGCTGACCAACTACAAGACGGTCAAGGCGTCGATCAAACGCCTGAAGGACATGGAGGCGATGGCCGGTGACGGCACGCTCGACAAGCTGGCCAAGAAGGAGGCGCTCAATTATCAGCGCGAGATCGTCAAACTCGAGCGCAGTCTGGGCGGTATCAAGGACATGAATGGCCTGCCGGACGCGCTTTTCGTCATCGATGTCGGATACCATAAAGGCGCGGTCGCCGAGGCAAAGAAGCTCGGCATTCCGATCATCGCGGTGGTGGATACGAATCACAATCCGGAAGGCGTGGATTACGTGATTCCGGGCAACGACGATTCCAGCCGCGCGATCCAGCTCTACGCGCGCGGTGTTGCCGATGCAGTGCTGGAAGGACGCAACCAGGTGGTGCAGGAAATCATCAGGGCGACGAGGAATTCGTCGAAGTCGAGGACGCTGCGCCAGCGAAATAACGCACACCCACCGGAAAAGGGGCGTCAGCCCCTTTTTTTTAACGGGCAAGGGGCGGCGGCGGCGCCGGGTTTTGCGTGCGTGACGCTGAACTCGCGGGACGGCAGGGGAACATTTTCGAGGATCTGGAGCAGGAAATGGCGGAAATCACCGCAGCAATGGTCAGGGAATTGCGCGACAGGACCGACGCGCCCATGATGGAATGCAAGAAGGCACTGACCGAGGCCGGCGGCGATCTTGCCAAGGCTGAGGAGATTTTGCGTATCAAGCTCGGCAACAAGGCGAGCAAGGCGTCGGCGCGGGTTACCGCCGAAGGTGTGGTCGCGGCGTTCGTGTCGCCCGACGGCAGAACGGGCGTCATCCTCGAAGTCAATTGCGAAACCGACTTTGTTGCCAAGAACGAGGATTTTCTCGGCTTCGCGCAAAGAGCCGCGGAACTGGTCGCCGCGCAGCAATCCCGCGGACGTGGCGGCACTGTCGGCGCGCGCCACTCGACGGCTCGACGGTTGAAGAGGTGCGCAAGGCGCTGGTCGGAAAAATCGGCGAAAACGTTTCGTTGCGGCGCTTCGCGCGTGTGGCGGCGACCGGTCGGCTCGCGACTTACATCCACGGCGGCGCGCGGGTCGGCGTGCTCGATCGACGTGACGGGTGGCGACGAGGCGCTGGCAAAAGATCTTGCGATGCATATTGCGGCGATCAAGCCGGTCGCGCTGTCCAGGCGACCAGATACCGGCTGAACTGATCAAGCGCGAACGCGACATCGCGCAGGCCAAGGCCGCTGAGTCCGGCAAGCCTGCCAATATCGTGGAGAAAATGGTCGAAGGCAGCGTGCAGAAATATTCTGAAGGAAGTCACGCTGCTCGGCCAGCCGTTCGTGAAAGACGACAAGCAGACCGTCGAACAACTATTGAAGAGCAAGGGCGCGCAGGTCCATGCGTTTCATCTCTACGTCGTCGGTGAAGGACTGGAAAAACGCAAGGATGACTTCGTCGCCGAGGTCATGGCGCAGGCCAAGCAAGCCGGCAGGGAAGCGCAGCCCAGCTGACGCCATGGCCGATCAACCCGCGTATAAACGGATTCTGCTCAAGCTGAGCGGCGAAGCGCTGATGGGCGAGGACAGCTATGGCATCAACCGCGCGACCATCGAGCGCATCATCTCGGAAATTGCGGATGTCGTAGCGCTCGGCGTCGAAGTGGCGGTGGTCATCGGCGGCGGCAACATTTTTCGCGGCATGGCGCCGGCGGCGGCCGGCATGGACCGCGCCACGGCGGATTACATGGGCATGCTGGCGACCGTCATGAATGCGCTCGCCTTGCAGGACGCCATGCGGCGCATGAACATGGTGAGCCGCGTGCAGTCCGCGCTCAATATCGAGCAGGTGGTGGAACCCTATATCCGCGGCAAGGCCATGCGCTACCTCGAAGAGGGCAAGGTCGTGATATTCGCCGCCGGCACCGGCAATCCGTTTTTCACGACCGACACGGCGGCGGCGCTGCGCGGCATGGAGATGAACGTGAGCCTCGTGCTGAAGGCGACCAAGGTCGACGGCGTCTACACCGAAGACCCCAAGACCCACGCCGATGCGATGCGCTACAAGAGCCTCACGTTCGACGAGGCGATCATCAAGAACCTGAAGGTGATGGATGCGACCGCGCTGACCTTGTGCCGCGACCAGAAACTGCCGATCAACGTATTCAGCATATTCAAGCACGGCGCATTCAAACGCGTCGTCATGGGCGAGGACGAAGGCACGCTCGTGCATTGCTAGCGGGGGCACACATGATTGCAGAAATCAAGAAATCCGCCGAAGAGAAAATGAAAAAGACGCTCGAGACGCTGAAGAACGATCTGGGCAAGGTGCGCACCGGCCGCGCGCACACCGGGCTGCTCGATCACGTGATGGTCGATTATTACGGCACGCCGACGCCGATCAACGGCGTGGCGAACGTGACGCTGCTCGATGCGCGCACGCTCAGCGTGACGCCGTGGGAAAAGAAAATGGTGGCCGCGGTGGACAAGGCGATACGCGATTCCGACCTGGGCCTTAATCCCGCGACGATGGGCGATACGGTGCGCGTGCCGATGCCGGCGCTGACCGAGGAGCGGCGCCGCGACCTCATCAAGGTCGTGCACAAGGAAGCGGAGGGCGCGCGGGTCGCCGTGCGCAATATCCGGCGCGACGCCAACAACCATCTCAAGGATCTTCTCAAGACAGAAGAAAGTCGCCGAGGACGATGAGCGCCGCGCGCAGGACGACGTGCAGAAACTGACCGACCGTCATATCGCCGAGATCGACAAGGCGCTGGCTGCCAAAGAAGCCGACTTGATGGCGGTCTAACGCGCACGCCGTGGCTATTTCCAGTTCCACCATCGCGATCCCGCGCACGGCGGCAGTCCCGCGCCATATCGCCATCATCATGGACGGCAACGGGCGCTGGGCCAAACAGCGTTTTCTGCCGCGCATCGCCGGGCACCGGCGCGGGGTCGAGAACGTGCGCAGCACGGTGCGCGCGTGCGTCGATCAGGGCGTGGAATTTCTGACGTTGTTTGCGTTCAGCAGCGAGAACTGGCGCCGCCCCCCCGAGGAAGTATCGTTCCTGATGCAATTGTTCATTGCGGCGCTCGAGCAGGAGGTCGCAAAGCTGCATCAGAACGGAGTGCGCTTCAAGGTGATCGGCGATTTATCGCGCTTCGAGCGGCCGTTGCGGCGTCTGGTCGCCGACGCGGAGAAGCTCACCTGCGAGAACACGCGGCTGACGTTGACGGTGGCCGCCAATTACGGCGGGCGCTGGGACATCGTGCAGGCGGTCACCCGCATGATGAAGGACAAGCCGCAGCTGGCGGGCGGATTCGCCGAGGCGGATCTGCTGCCTTATTTGTCGCTCGCGTATGCGCCGGAGCCGGATCTTTTCATACGCACCGGGGGCGAGCAGCGCATCAGCAATTTTCTGCTGTGGCAGCTCGCGTATACCGAATTGTATTTCACGGACACGCTGTGGCCCGATTTCGACCTCGCCGCATTTGATCGCGCGATCGCGTCCTACCAACTGCGCGAGCGGCGGTTCGGGCGCACCAGCGAGCAATTGCGCGAAGGCGACGCCGACCACGCGCTCGCGCCAGGCGTCCGATGGCCGCTAGCCGCGGGCGCGCCGCCGGCCGCTGATGCTCAAACAGCGCCTGCTGACGGCTGCCGTCGTATTGCCGCTGCTGCTGGCGGCCATGTTCCTGCTGCCCCGCGCCTGGTGGCAGCTTGTGCTGGTCGCTGCCCATTGCTCGTCGCCGGTCATGAATGGGCCCGACTCGCCGGATTTGGCCGCGTGCACACCGCGCTTTTCCTGATTGCGCTGGCGGCGGGGGTTGCAATGCTGTGGACGACAGCGAGTCCCGGCGCGGCAGACAGCGAATACAGCGTGCTGATCGCCCGCTTCGTCTATGCGTTCAGCGCTGGGTTCTGGCTGGTCATCGCGCCGTGCTGGTTATGGCTGAAGCTCGCGGTGCGCAATCGCTTGGCGCTGGCCGCTGCCGGCATCGTCGGCGTTATTGCCGACGTGGCTCGCGCTCGCGCAATTGCAAGGCGACGGGTTTGCTGCTGCTTGCTCGGCGTCGTCTGGATCGCCGACACGGCAGCGTATTTTGCGGGGCGGGCGTGCGGCAGGCGCAAGCTCGCGCCCGCCATCAGTCCCGGCAAAACGTGGGAGGGCGTGGGCGGTGCGTTGGCCGCCGTCACGGTGTATGCTCTCGTCGTGTATTTTGCGCAGATCATGGGACGCGATATCTGATTTTCTGGTCGCGGTATTTATCGGCATGACGGTGATCAGCATCGTCGGCGATCTCTTCGAGTCGTGGCTCAAGCGCAGCGCCGGCGTGAAGGACAGCGGCGCCATTTTGCCGGGACATGGCGGGATGCTCGACCGCATCGACGGCCTGATGGCGGCGTTGCCGCTCGCGGCGCTCATATTTGCTTTAGCCGCATGAATAGACCGCGGCAACTGGCGATTCTCGGCTCGACCGGCAGCGTCGGCGTGAACACGCTCGATGTCGTCGCCCGTCATCGCGACCGTTTCCAGGTCGTCGCGCTGACCGCGCATCGCCAGACCGATCTGCTGTTTCGCCAGTGCATTGAATTCACGCCGCATTACGCGGTGCTCGATGATGCGCAGGACGCGGAGCAACTGCAAGCGCAGATTGCGCGCGCACGGTAGTGCGACCACGGTGCTGCACGGCGCGCAGGCGCTCGTGAAAGTCGCCGCGCTGCCGCAGGTCGATACCGTGATGGCGGCGATCGTCGGCATCGCCGGATTGCGCGCAAGTTTCGCCGCGGTGGAGGCGGGCAAGCGCGTGCTGCTGGCGAACAAGGAGGCACTGGTCACGGCGGGCCCGGTATTCATGCAGGCGGTGCGCAGCCGCGGCGCGACGTTGCTGCCGATCGACAGCGAGCACAATGCGGTGTTTCAGGCGCTGCCGCGCGGTTTTGCCGGCGATCTTGCGGCGTCCGGCGTGCGCCGTATCGTGCTCACGGCGTCCGGCGGACCGTTTCGCGAGATGCCGCGCGAAGCGACTGCGCAACGTGACGCCCGATCAAGCGTGCGCTCATCCCGAACTGGGTGATGGGGCGCAAGATATCGGTCGATTCCGCAACGATGATGAACAAGGGCCTGGAAGTGATCGAGGCGCGCTGGTTGTTCAATGCCAGTGAGGCGCAGATCAAGGTCGTCATTCACCCGGAAAGTGTGATTCACTCGCTGGTCGAATACGTCGATGGCTCGTTGATTGCACAGCTCGGCAATCCGGACATGCGCACCCCGATCGCATTCGCGCTCGGGTTCCCGGACCGCATCGAGGCGGGGGTCGACGGGCTCGATCTGGCCGCGTTAAGCCGGCTTAATTTTTCGGAGCCGGACGCGGCGCGTTTTCCGTGCCTCGAACTCGCGCGCGAGGCGTTGCGCGCGGGCGGCAGTGCGCCGGCCGTGCTCAATGCGGCGAACGAAGTCGCGGTTGCCGCGTTTCTCGACTTCGCAGCTGCGGTTTGACCAGATTCCGGAGTTGATCGAACACACGCTCGCCGCGGTCACGGTCGCGCCACTGCGACGGGATAGAGGACGTGTTCACGGCCGATCGCGCCGCGCGCGAATGCGCCGAGACGTGGCTTGCGCGCAACACCGCCGGCAAGTCGCCGCGGCGCATTGCGCGTGTCCGCCTAGCTGCGCGCGCACCGCGTATGGCAATGAATTTTCTGACCACGATAGTCGCGTTTGCATTTGCGCTCGGCTCGCTGATCGTGGTGCACGAATTCGGGCACTACCTGGTGGCGCGGCTGTGCAACGTCAAAGTGCTGCGGTTCTCGGTCGGTTTCGGACGCGTCATCGCGAGCCGCCGCGCGGGCGGCGATCAGACCGAGTGGGCGATCGCGGCGTTTCCGCTGGGCGGCTACGTCAAGATGCTCGACGAGCGCGAAGGCGAGGTTGCGCCGCAGGATTTGCCGCGCGCCTTTAACCGCCAATCCGTCTACCGGCGTTTTCTGATCGTGGTGGCGGGACCGCTGGCCAATTTTCTGCTGGCGATTTTCCTGTACTGGCTGATATTCATGCATGGCGTGCCGGGCATCAAGCCGGTGGTCGGCGCGGTGACGCCGGATTCGCCCGCGGCGCACGCGCAGTTCGCGGTCGGCGATACCATCGTCAGGATCGGCGGCGAGGCCGTCGCCACCTGGCAGGATGCGCGCTGGATATTGCTCAAGCACGCGGTCGAACGCGCAAGCGTCACGCTGGAGGTGCAGAACGAGCGCGCGGAAATTCACTTTCGCAAACTGGACATGTCGGGGTTGAAGCCCGCCGATCTCGACGGGGATTTTCTGCGCGCTGCGGGATTCGCGCGGCTGCAGCCGCCGCTCGCGCCGGTGATCGGACGCGTGGTCCCCGGCGGCGCCGCGCAACGCAGCGGCGTGCTCGCCGGGCGACGAGGTCATGTCGATTGATAACGTGCCGGTCACACGCTGGGACCAGGTGGTCGCCGCGATCAGCGCAAGCCCGGAGCGGGAACTCGCGATCGAAGTCAAGCGCGCAGACACGCGGCTGCGATTCAGGGTTACGCCGGACGCGGTCGTCGACAATGCCGGGCGCATCGGACGTATCGGCGTGGCGGTGCGGATCGACGCCGACGCGATGCAGCGGTTCCTGGTGGAAGTGCGCTACACGCCGTGGATCGAGTTTGGGCAAGGCGCTCGAGCGCACGTGGGACACCTCCGTATTCAGCCTGCGCATGCTCGGGAAAATGATCATCGGCGAGGTGTCGCTCAAGAACCTGAGCGGCCCGATCACGATCGCCGATTACGCGGGCCAGTCGGCGCAGATCGGATGGATTTCGTATCTCGCATTTATCGCCCTCATCAGCATCAGTCTGGGCGTGCTCAATTTATTGCCCATCCCCTTATTGGATGGCGGCCATTTGATGTATTATATGCTTGAAATTGTTAAGGGAAGTCCCGTTTCGGCGCAGGTGATGGAAATCGGCCAGAATGTCGGTATGGGATTGCTGTTTTTGCTCATGGCGTTTGCGCTATATAACGATATCACCAGGCTATTGAATGGTTGACGCGATGCGCTGCTACAAATTCGTCCTGGCCGTGGTCGCCGCAGCGCTGGCGTTCAGTGCCCACGCCTTCGATCCATTCGTCGTGAAGGATATCCGCATCGAGGGAATCCAGCGCACCGAGGCGGGCACGATATTCAGTTACCTGCCGGTCAAGGTCGGCGAGACGATGACCGACGACAAGGCGGCGCAGGCGATCCGTTCGCTTTACGCCACCGGTTTTTTCAAGGACGTGAGCCTCGAAGTCGACAACGGCGTGCTGATCGTGCAGGTGCAGGAGCGGCCGTCGGTCGCGCAAATCGAAATCGAGGGCGCCAAGGAATTCAGCAAGGAAGATCTTCTGAAGGGGTTGCGCTCGATCGGGCTCGCCGACGGCCGCATTTTCGACCGCGGGCTGCTCGACAAATCGGAGCAGGAATTGAAGCGCCAGTATATCAGCCGCGGCAAATATTCCGCGCAGATTACGACCACCGCCACGCCGCTCGAACGCAACCGGGTGGCGGTGCGTTTCGATATCGTCGAAGGCGAGGTCGCGAAAATCCGCCAGATCAGCATCATCGGCAACCAGGTGTTCAAGGAAAAGGAACTGCTGGGGCTCTTCAAGCTGCGCACGCCGGGACTGCTGACATGGTTCAGCAAGGACGATCAGTATTCGAAGCAGAAACTCGCGGCCGATCTCGAGACGCTGCGCTCGTACTATCTTGACCGCGGTTATCTCGAGTTCAATGTCGATTCGACGCAGGTTTCGATCACGCCCGACAAGAAGGACGTTTACATCACCATCGGCATATCGGAAGGCGCGCAATACACCGTCTCCGACGTCAAGCTGGCGGGCGAAACGCTGATTCCGGAGGCCGAGGCGCGCAAGCTCATCAAAGTGAATGCCGGCGAGATCTTCTCGCGCAGCAAGCTGACGGAATCGACCAAGCTCCTGAGCGACCGCATCGGCAACGAGGGATATGCGTTCGCCAACGTCAATGCGGTGCCGGAACTCAACAAGGAAAAGCGCAAGGTCAGCTTCACGTTTTTCGTCGATCCGGGACGCCGCGTCTACATCAGGCGCATCAACGTGACCGGCAATACCCGCACGCGCGACGAAGTGATCCGCCGTGAAATGCGCCAGCTCGAAGGCGGTTGGTACTCGGCGGAAAAGATCACGAAGTCCAAGCAGCGTATTGACCGGCTGGGTTATTTTTCCGAAGTCAACGTGGAGACGCCGAGCGTTCCCGGCACCACCGACCAGGTCGATCTCAATGTCAGCGTTACGGAGAAGCCGACCGGCAATATCCTGTTCGGCGCCGGGTTCGGCAGCGAAGGCGTGGTGTTAAGCGGCGGCATTACCCAGCAAAACGTATTCGGCTCGGGCAATCACCTGGCGGTGCAAATCAATTCGAGCAAAATCAACACCGTATATTCGCTGTCGTTTACGCAACCGTACTGGACGGTCGACGGCGTGAGCAGAGGATTCGACGTCTACCATCGCAAGAGCAACCCGTCGGCGCTGGGGCTCGGTTTGTATGAGACTTCGACCACCGGCGCGCAGGCGCGGCTCGGCGTGCCGTTGACCGATATCGACACCGTTACGTTGGGGCTGGGCTACGAAGACACCAGCATCACCGCATTCGAGGGTGCGCCGCTGCGCATTACCAATTACGTCAGTACTTTCGGATCCAGCAACACCACGGTGCTCGGCACCGTGGGTTGGGGCAGGGACACGCGGGACAGCGCGATTTATCCGACTTCCGGCGCCATTACGCGCGCCGGTCTCGAGTCCGGTTTGCCCGGGGGGACGCTGCGGTTTTACAAGGTGAGCGCGGAACACAAGCGATATATTCCGCTGACGTCGTATTTCACGTTGTACGCCAATGCCGAAGCCGGCTACGGCAATGGCTATAACGGCCTGCCGCTGCCGTTTTTCCGCAATTTCTATTCGGGCGGCCCGACCTCCGTGCGCGGCTTTTATCCGGGCACCATCGGACCCAAGGACGTCGAACGGCGATCCCACGGGCGGCAACACCAAGCTGGTCGGCAATCTGGAGTTGTTGTTTCCGTTCCCGGGCCTGCCCAACGACAAGTCGATTCGCGTTTCAGCGTTCGTGGACGGCGGCATAATCGGTTCGAATTACTCGTTCGCGAACGGCGACGCTTCGGCCGGCATCGCCGTACTCTACGTATCGGCATTTGGTCCTTTGAAGGTGAGCTTTGCGCAGCCGGTCAAGACGCAAGACTGGCGACCGCACGCAAAAAGTCCAGTTCCAGTTCGGGCAGTCGTTTTAGCGCAGCGACCGCCGACCGGACGGTCCGGTTAATATAGGCAAGCGCAAGGAGACGACGTTGAAGAAATTTTTCCCATTCATGTTGACGGCGGCATTCGCGGCATTGAGCCTGCTGTCGCAGGCGCAGGCGGCGGATCTCAAGATCGGATTCATCGATGCCGATCGCATCAATCGGGAATCGGTACCGGCGGAGCGCGCCACCAAGAAACTCGAAAAGGAATTCGCGCCGCGCGAGCAGGAACTGCGCAAGCTGGAGCAGCAAATCAAGTCCCTGCAGGGACAACTCGAAAAAGACGGCCTGACCATGAGCGAATCCGACCGCCGCACCAAGGAAACCGAGCTCGGCCGCCAGTCCCGGGAATTCCAGCGCCTGCAGCGTGAATTTCGCGAGGACTTGAATCTGCGGCGTAACGAGGAACTCGCCTCCTTGTTCGAGCGCGCCAACAAGGTGATCCGGCAGATCGCGGAAGCGGAAAAATTCGACCTCATTCTGCAGGAAGCGGTCTATCGCAGTCCGCGCATCGACATCACCGAGAGGGTCCTGAAGGCGCTCGCTGCCGAGAAATAGTTGGGCTGCGCCGCTGCATGGACTGAAACCAGGCTCATTTGCGCTGCGGGAAGGCAATGACCAAGCGCAGGTTTTATAAACTGGGCGACATCGCAGCCAAGTTCGGCGGCGAACTGATAGGCGACCCCGGTATTCGCATCAGCCAGGTCGCGACGCTGGAATCCGCGCGCGCCTCCGATATCGTATTCATTTCCCAGCCGCGGTATCTGGCTCAGCTCGAGCCGCACCAGGGCAGGGGCGGTCATACTCGGCGCCGACGCCCGCGACGCGACCGCGCTGGCGCGTATCGTATGCAGCAATCCCTATGCCTATTTCGCCAAGGTCTCGGCG
Organism: uncultured beta proteobacterium; assembly: GCA_963778865.1. Lineage (GTDB taxonomy): Bacteria > Pseudomonadota > Gammaproteobacteria > Burkholderiales > SG8-41 > PALSA-1004. Next base: position 322,485 of record CAVZWF010000005.1, read on the forward strand.
TTGCTCAATCCCGCCGCAGCCACGGTTGCCGGCGTGCACAAGTCCGCGGTGGTCGACAAATCGGCGCGCGTCGACAAAACCGCCAGCATCGGCGCCGGGGCGGTCATCGGCAAACGGGTGCGCATCGGCAAACGGGCGCAGATCGGCGCCGGATGCTTCGTCGGCGACGGCACGACGATCGGCGACGACAGCGCGCTGCACGCGAACGTATCGGTGTACCACGATTGCACGCATAGGGGCGCGCTGCATAGTGCATGCGGGAGTCGTGATAGGCGCCGACGGTTTCGGCATTGCGCGGGAGGACGGCGTGTGGAAAAAAATTCCGCAGATCGGCCGCGTTGCTGATCGGCGACGACGTCGAAATCGGCGCCAATACGACGATCGACCGCGGCACGCTGGACGATACGGTGATCGAGGACGGGCGTCAAGCTCGACAACCAGATCCAGATCGCGCATAACGTCAGGATCGGCGCGCACACCGCGATTGCCGCGTGCGTCGGGCATCGCCGGCAGCGCGACCATAGGCCGCCATTGCGCGCTCGGCGGGGCGGCGATGATCTACGGGCATATCACGATCGCGGATAATATAAATATTTCCGCCGGCACGCTCGTCATGAAATCGCTGGCGCAGCCCGGCACTTATACGGGCGTCTACCCGTTTTCAACGCACCAGCGCTGGCTCAAGAACGCGGCGCAACTTGCGCCAGCTCGATGAACTCGCGCAGCGGGTGAAGGAACTCGAGGGCAGGCTCGGCAAAGACAAAAGGAAACAAGCCGTGAACAGCATGGACATACATCAAATACTCGAATACCTGCCGCACCGCTATCCGTTCCTGCTGGTGGACAAGGTGCTGTCCTGCGATCCGGGAAAAAGCATCGTCGCGCGTCAAGAACGTGACGATCAACGAGCATTTTTTCGCCGGCCATTTTCCGCACCACCCGGTGATGCCGGGTGTGCTCATCATCGAAGCGCTCGCGCAGGCAGCCGCGATCCTGACTTTCAAGACGCACGACCACAAGGCGGACGACAATTCGGTTTATTATTTCGTCGGCATCGACAAGGCGCGCTTCAAGAAGCCCGTGGTGCCCGGCGACACGCTTGAACTGAATGTCGAAATCAAGCGTTTTGTGCGCGGCATCTGGTGGTTCTCGGCGCACGCGAAAGTCGCGGACCAGGTGGTGACTGAAGCCGAACTCATGTGCACGCTGCGCTCCATCGACGGCAAGACCGCCCGGCTGACCGCCCATCTTGGCAACGATACATCCCACCGCCATCGTGCACGCCGGCGCGCGTCTCGCCGACGACGTCGAGATCGGCGCCTATACCCTGATCGGCGAGCACGTCGAGATCGGCGGTGGCTGCCGCATCGGGCCGCATGCCGTGATTACCGGGCACACGCGCATCGGACGCGACAACCGGATATTCCAGTTCGTGTCGCTGGGCGAGGCGCCGCAGGACAAGAAATACGCCGGCGAACCGACGCGTCTCGAAATCGGCGACGGCAATACCATACGCGAGTTCTGCACGTTCAATTGCGGCACCGTGCAGGACGCCGGGGTGACGCGGATGGGCAACGACAACTGGGTGATGGCCTATGTGCATCTGGCGCACGATTGCCAGGTCGGCAACCACGCGATATTCGCGAACAATTCGCAGCTCGCCGGCCACGTGCGGGTCGGCGATTACGCGATACTCGGCGGCTTCACCGCCGTGCACCAGTTTTGCCACATCGGCGCGCACAGCATCACCGCGATCGGCACCGTCGTGCTGCAGGACGTGCCGCCCTTCGTGACCGCGTCGGGCAATACCGCGCAGCCCTATGGCGTCAATGCGGAAGGCCTGAAGCGGCGCGGTTTTTCGGTGGACAGCATTAGCCGAGATCAAGCGCGCCTACAAAACACTTTACAAGTCGGGCCTGGGCCTGGAAGACGCGAGGCGCGAAATTGCGGCCCAGCTCGGCGCGTTGTCCCGAATTGCAGCTGATGCTGGATTTTCTCGCCGCTTCGACGCGTGGCATTGTCCGCTGAGCAAGCGGGGCGCCCGCGCACCATCGCGCATGGTTGCCGGCGAGGCGTCGGGCGATTTGCTCGGCAGCCAGCTGATCCTGGCGTTGCGCGAACTCGTGCCCGGGCTGCAGGTCGTCGGCATCGGCGGTCCGCGCATGCAGTCCGCCGGCATGGATGTGTGGTTTCCGCTGGAAAAGCTGGCCGTGCGCGGCTACTTCGAGGTCATCAAGCATTTCGCCGAAATCGTCGGCATACGCCGCAGTCTGCGCCGCCGGCTGACGGCGAATCCGCCGGATCTCTTCATCGGGATCGATGCGCCCGATTTCAATCTTGACCTCGAGTGCAGCCTGAAGGCGCGCGGCATGCCGACCGTTCACTATGTCAGTCCGGCGATCTGGATGTGGCGCAAGGAGCGGCTGCGCAAGATCAAGCGCGCGGTCACGCGGATGCTGACGCTGTTTCCGTTCGAGGCGGAGATTTACCGGCAGGCCGGCATTGATGTTGCGTTCGTCGGCCATCCGCTGACCGATATGCTCGACCAGGTGCCGCGCGACGCCGCCGCGCGCGAACAATTGAAATTGCCGCCGGGTGTGCCGGTTGTTGCATTGTTGCCGGGCAGCCGGCAAAGCGAACTTCAGTACATGGCGGACTTGTTCATCCAGACCGCGAATCTCATACACGCGCGATTGCCGCAGGCGCGGTTTCTCGCGCCGCTCGCCACGCGGGAGACGCGCGGAGTTGTTCGAAACCGCGCTGTATCGCAACGAGGCGGCGGACCTGCCGCTGACCATCATGTTCGGCCACGCGCAGGATGCGATGGCGGCCGCCGACGTCGTGCTCGTCGCGTCGGGAACCGCCACGCTCGAGGCGGCCCTGCTGTGCAAGCCGATGGTGATCACGTACCGGATGCCGCGGGCGAGTCATTGGCTGCTGCAAGGGCAAGGGCTATTTGCCGTATTACGGATTGCCCAATATTCTGGCGCGCGATTTCGTGGTGCCGGAACTGATCCAGGACGATGCGACAGCGGTCAATCTGGCGCAGGCGGTGGTCAATTTGCTGGGGGACGCGCCGGTGCGCGCGCGTCTCGCGCATACATTTGCCGCGATGAGCGCGAGCTTGAGCCGGGGTGCTGCGCGGCAGGCCGCGCTGGCGGTGCTGCCGTTGCTGCGAACTGACATGATCTGCGGCGTCGATGAGGCGGGGCGCGGTCCGCTCGCGGGACCGGTGTACGCCGCCGCGGTCATTCTGGGGACGGCTCACGGCATTGTCGGCCTCGCGGATTCGAAGACGCTTGGAGCGCGGCGACGCGAAGTACTCGCCGTGAACATCAAGCAATACGCGCTCGCGTGGGCGGTGGCCAGCGCGTCGGTCGAGGAGATCGACACGCTCAATATCCTGCAGGCAACATTGCTCGCGATGCGGCGCGCCGTGGAGTCGCTTGCCACGATGCCGACCGAAGTACTGGTCGACGGGCTGTATTGCCCGCGCGATTGCGCAGCCGGCGCGCGCCATCGTGCGCGGCGATTCCGCGATCGCCGAAATATCCGCTGCTTCGATACTTGCCAAGACCGCGCGCGACGCCGCGATGCTTGAATTGCATGCGCAGTATCCGGAGTACGGATTCGATCGCCACAAGGGTTATCCGACCGCCGCTCACCTCAAGGCATTGCGCGCCCACGGCGTTTGCCCCGTGCACCGGCGTTCGTTTGCTCCTGTCAGATCGCTGCTTGGCGACGCCTGAGCAGGATTTTCAGGCTGTCAATTCCCGCAACAGTCGACGCAACGCGTCCCGCTCGCGTCGCGCGGCGCGTGAGGTGGCGGCGCGCAGCGCACTGGCGTCTGAGACGGCGGTAAAATTCGGCATCCGACTCGGCGCGCGCGAGCACGCGCGCCAATGCGCGTTCATTGCCTGGCGGAAAGTAGCCGGCATAGTCGCCGCCCAGCATGCCGATATTGCCGGGAATGCGCGATGCAATTACCGGCACGCCCGCCGCGAGCGCTTCGGTTACGACGTTGGCGCCGCCTTCCATGCGCGAACTGATGACCATCAGGCGCGCGCGCGCCAATCGTCGCAGCGCCGCGCCATGCGGCAATTCGCCTATCCAGCGGTAGCGCGGCTCGCGACACATCCAGCGTTGCGCTTCGCGCATCATTGCGGCGCTCATTGCGCCGCCGATCTGAACCGCGCGTATGCGACTTGCCGCGGGCAGGTACTGCAAGGCGGCCGCCAGCCTGAAAGGATCCTTTACTTCGCGCAAATGGCCGCTGACGCAGACTTCGAAGCACGATTGCAGCCGAGGTTGCGCCCGGATCGGCCGCGCCGACTGGTAAATTACGCGCGTCTTGCGGCGCAGAACGGGGGAAAGTTCGGCGAGCCCTTGTTCCTGCAAGACGACGAGGCGCGTTGCCAGCCGCAGCGACCGCTGCGCCGCCGCGTCTTGGCGTATGTCGTGATAAAGATCGGTGCCGGTCAGCATCAGCACCAGCGGCCGTTGCGGATATCGGCCGGCGAACTGTGCGATGGAGTCGTGGCTGCGCCGCGCGTGCAGCGCGATCATGACATCGGCGGGCGTGCCGTCCCAGGTCGTTTGCACGCGCACGCGATGGCCCAGTTCGCGCAAGAGCCGCGACCAGCGCAGCGCCGTATTGCGATTGCCGGAATGCGCGACCGGCCGCGCCGGCGTGACGAGTGCGATTTTCATGCGCTGCCGTTACGTTAGAATGACTGCATGCCGGTAGCCACACTATAGCAGAGAGCCGTCCGCGACGATTGTCGCACAGCCTCGTCCGCACGCACGCTCGCGCAGCGGCTGCGCGCGGCGCGCAGCCGCACATTGATGCTGGCGTCCGACCTGACGGGACGCGCAGTTGCTGGGACCGCGGCTTACGATCGTGAATCCGCCGTTATGGGAGATCGCGCACGTCGCGTGGTTTCAGGAGTACTGGTGCCTGCGTTACCGCTCGGCGGGCGAGATTCACGCCGTCGATGGTCGACGGGGCGGACGCTCTTTACGACTCGGCGCGCGTGCCGCATGACGCGCGCTGGGAATTGCCGCTGCTGCCGTTCGACGCGGTATTGCGCTATCTTGATAATGTGCTCGAACGCGTACAGGAGCGACTGAATCGGCGCGCCGAACGATAGGCACATTGCGCTATTTTTCTGAGCTCGCCGCGGCGCACGAGGAAATGCACTGCGAGGCGTTTACCTATACGCGCCAGACGCTCGGTTATGCCGCGCCGCGACGGAAAATCCGCGCATACTGTCCGCCGGCGAGGCATTGCCGGGCGACGTGGCGATAGCGGGCGGGCCTTTCGCGCTCGGCGCAGCACGCGGCGACGGGTTTCGTGTTTGACAACGAGAAGTGGGCGCATTGCGTTGCATTGCAGCCATTTAAAATTGCGCGCGCTGCGGTCACCAATCGCGAATTTGCCGAATTCGTGGACGCTGGCGGCTACCGGCGGCGCGAGTTCTGGTGCGCGGAGGGCTGGCGATGGCGGGAGAGCACCGGAGCCAACACGCCGGTCTATTGGACGAAGGAGGGCGGGCAATGGCTGCATCGCCTCTACGATACCGTGCATCCGCTACCGCCGCACGCGGCGGTGGTGCACGTGAATTGGTATGAGGCCGATGCATGGTGTCGCTGGGCGGGCCGCCGCCTGCCGACGGAAGCGGAATGGGAATATGCGGCTGCCGCGACACCCGGCAATGCGCAAGAGGCACGGTGCCAAGCGCACATATCCGTGGGGCGAAAGAAGTGCGGACGCCACGCGCGCGAATCTTTACGGCGTTGCCGGCGCGGCGGCGCCGGTGGCGGCATTTGCCGCGGGCGACAGCGCATGGGGTTGCCGCCAGATGCTGGGCAACGTGTGGGAATGGACCGCGGACTGGTTCAACCCGTATCCGGGATTCGAGCGCGATCCGTACAAGGAATACTCGGAACCGTGGTTCGGCGACCACAAAGTGCTGCGCGGCGGATGCTTTGCCACGAGCGCGGCGCTCGCTGCGCAACACCTGGCGGAATTTTTATACGCCGGACCGGCGCGACGTGTTCGCCGGATTCAGGACGTGCGCCGCTGTGAAGCACATTTCATCCGCCGACAACCCGCAATTCAAGTCGCTGCTGGCACTCGCGCAGTCTTCGCGCGAACGCCGGCAACGCGGGCTGTCGCTGCTGGATGGCATCCACCTCGTTGCCGCGTACCGCGAGCATATCGGCGCGCCGCAACGAGATCGTCATCAGCAAAGCGGGACTCGACAACGCGGAAATCAGGCGCTTGCTCGAGGCGCTCGCGCCGTGCGAGCCGCTGGTCGTGAGCGACGCGTTGTTCAGCCAGCTGTCGACAGTCGAGACACCTACCGGCGTGCTCGCCGCGGTAGAAACGCCGCGTCCGCGCGCAGCACCCGCGCAGCGTGGACGCCTGCGTGATGCTCGAAGATATCCAGGACCCGGGCAATCTGGGCTCCATCCTGCGCTCCGCCGCCGCGGCCGGCATGCAACACGTATTCCTTTCCGCGCACAGCGTTCATGCGTGGTCGCCGCGCGTGCTGCGCGCCGGCATGGGTGCGCACTTCATGCTGCGGATTTACGAGCAATGCGATTTGCCGGCACTCGCGCGCGGCTTCAAGGGCAAAGTCATTGCCACCAGCCAGCGCGCGAAGAATTCCGTATTCGATGCAGACGTCGCCGGCAACGTCGCATTCGTATTCGGCAACGAGGGTGCGGGCATGTCGGCGGCGCTGGCCGCGGCCGCGCATGAAGTCGTCGCGATTCCGATGCCGGGAAACGTCGAATCGCTGAATATCGCCGCCGCTGCCGCGGTGTGCCTGTTCGAGCGCGTGCGCCAGCAGCATGCCGCCGACAAACCAGCAGGCTCTGACTATATCCGCGACCGTTCGCCCTGAAGTGTAGAAGGGTGAATGGTGTCGGCCGATGAAAACGATGCTCGTGCGACTATACATCAGCACGAACGGACTTACTTAATGCCTCGCTAGTAGACGCGGCGCACGAGTTTCGCCTGCTGCAATATGGTGGTCGCCAGTTCCTCGACCGACTTGCTGGTTACGTCGAGATACGGAATGCCTTCCTGGCGCATCAGCGCCTCGGCTTCGCGCACTTCGTATTCACAATTTGCGCGCGTCGCATAGGTGCTGCCGGGACGGCGCTCGGTGCGGATTTTTTCGAGGCGGTCGGGCTTGATCGTGAGGCCGTACAGGCGCTTGCGCAACGACTTGACCTTGCCGGGGAGCTGCATGCTGGCGAAGTCTTCGGGAATCAGCGGATAATTGGCCGCGCGAATTCCGAACTGCATCGCCAGATATAAACAGGTCGGCGTCTTGCCGCAGCGCGACACGCCGACCAGAATCACGTCCGCCTCCGACAGGTCCCGCGTCGATACGCCGTCATCGTGGCTCAGCGAGTAATTCACCGCTTCGATGCGATGATGATAGTTGGCAAAATCGTTGGCGCTATGCGAGCGGCCGACCGCGTGCGACGCGGGCACGCCGAGTTCTTTTTCCATCGGCAGTATGAAAATATCGAAGCAATCGAGAAAGAGGGCCTTCGCGGTGGCGACCACGCCGGAAACCTCCTGATTGACGAGCGTGCTGAATATCAGCGGGCGCGTGCCGTCGCTCAGCGCCTTGCTCGTTGATCTGCTTGACTGCGGCGTGCGCCTTCTCGACCGAATCGACGAACGGCAGCGTCACTTCGTTGAACGACACCATCTCGAACTGCGTCAGCAGGCTGTGGCCGAGCATTTCGGCGGTGATGCCGGTGCGGTCCGAAATGAAGAAAGCAGAACGTTTTTGCGGCATTGCGATGGCCGAAGAAGGGATAAGCGCTAAAATAGCGTCTTTTGGTGCTTTGCACAATCTTACGGGTGTTCGATGAGTAACGAGCAATACGTCGTTGGCTTCGAAAAACTTCGCATGCACGACGTCGGCCGCGTCGGCGGCAAGAATGCGTCACTCGGAGAAATGATCGGGCAGCTCGCCAGCGCAGGTGTGCGCGTGCCGGGCGGATTCGCGACTACCGCGCAGGCCTATCGCGATTTTCTCGCGCACGATGGGCTGGACAAGCGCATCGCGGATACGCTGGCCCAAGCTGGATGTCGATGACGTCAATGCGCTTGCGGCGGCGGGCGCGCGAATCCGCGCGTGGATCACCGCGCAGCCATTGCCGGCGCAGGCTGGAACAGGAAATCGGGCGGGCCTATCGGGAGTTGCAGCAAGGTGCGAGCGGAGATTTGTCGGTGGCGGTGCGTTCGTCGGCGACCGCCGAAGATCTTCCCGACGCGTCGTTTGCCGGCCAGCAGGAGACTTTTCTCAACATTCACGGCCTCGCGAGCGTGCTCGACGCAGTCAAGCACGTATTTGCATCGCTCTACAACGATCGCGCGATTTCGTATCGCGTGCACAAGAATTTCATCCATGCGGACGTCGCGCTGTCGGCGGGCATCCAGCGCATGGTGCGCAGCGATCTCGGCGCGAGCGGCGTGATGTTCACGATCGATACCGAATCGGGCTTCGATCAGGTGGTGTTCATCACGTCGGCCTACGGACTTGGCGAGACCGTGGTGCAGGGTCAGGTCAATCCGGACGAATTCTATGTTTACAAGCCGGCGCTTAAAGCAGGGCCGCAAAGCCATCATCCGGCGCAATCTCGGATCCAAAGCGTTGCGCATGACGTTCACGGATGCGCGCGCCGCCGGCAAATCGGTGCGCACCGATGCGGTGCCGGAAGCCGAGCGGCAGCGTTTTTCGATCAATGACGCCGAGGTCGAAGAACTCGCGCGCTACGCGCTCATCATCGAGGAGCACTATCAGCGCGCGATGGATATCGAATGGGGGCGCGATGGTATAGACGGCAAGCTCTATATCCTGCAGGCGCGGCCGGAAACCGTCAAAGCGAGCGAGAAAGTCGACACCCTGCGCCGCTATCGCTTAAAACAGCGTTCCGACGTTCTCGCGTCCGGGCGCGCGATCGGCCAGCGCGTGGGCTCCGGACCGGTCAAGCTCGTGCAAAGCGCGGCGGAAATGGACCGGGTGCAGCCGGGCGACGTGCTGGTGACCGACATGACCGACCCGGATTGGGAACCCGTCATGAAGCGCGCGGCGGCAATCGTCACGAACCGCGGCGGGCGCACCTGCCATGCGGCGATCATCGCGCGCGAACTGGGCATACCGGCGGTCGTCGGCTGCGGCGATGCGACGCGCGTGCTGAAAGACGGCAAACCGGTGACCGTATCGTGCGCGGAAGGCGACACGGGGTTTGTCTATCGCGGCATACTGGAAGTCGAGGTGATAGACCTATCGCTGGAGGCGATGCCCAAGGCGCCGCTGAAGATCACGATGAACGTCGGCAATCCGGAACTCGCGTTCGAATTCCAGCGGCTGCCGAACGACGGCGTGGGCCTTGCACGGCTCGAGTTCATCATCGCGCGCATGATAGGCGTGCACCCGAAGGCGGTACTCGCGTATCCCGGACTCTGCCCGGCGACTTGAAACTCGCCGTCGAGCAGCACGCGGCGGGCTACGCGGATCCGGTAACGTTTTATGTCGAAAAACTCGCCGAAGGGGTCGCGACTCTCGGCGCGGCGTTCTGGCCGAAGCCGGTGATCGTGCGGCTGTCGGATTTCAAGTCGAACGAATATTCGAGCCTCACCGGCGGAGCCAAATACGAGCCGCACGAGGAAAATCCCGATGCTCGGCTTTCGCGGCGCGTCGCGTTATATCTCCGCCGGGTTTCGCGACTGTTTCGAACTCGAATGCCGCGCCATGAAAATGGTGCGCAACGACATGGGGCTGACCAACGTCGAAATCATGGTGCCGTTCGTGCGCACCGTCGGCGAGGCGAAAAATGTCATCGAGCTGCTGGCGCACAACGGGCTGAAGCGCGGCGAAAACGGCCTGCGCATCATCATGATGTGCGAGATACCGTCGAATGCGATCCTGGCGGACGCATTTCTCGAGCATTTCGACGGGTTTTCGATCGGCTCCAACGACATGACGCAGATGACGCTGGCGCTCGACCGCGACTCGGGCATCATCGCCGAAGGCTTCGACGAGCGCGACCCCGCGGTCAAGCACATGCTGCATCTGGCGATACAGGCGTGCCGCAAAGCCGGCAAGTACGTCGGTATCTGCGGGCAGGGGCCGTCCGATCATCCGGACCTCGCGAAGTGGCTCATGGACGAAGGCATCGGCAGCCTGTCGCTGAATCCCGACACCGTGGTCGAAACGTGGCTCTACCTTGCGCGTGAGGTCAAGAATGCCGCGCCTGACACGACGCGACGCGAAATTCATTGAGTGCGAGGTTCGATTTGCGCTAGAATATGCAAACGGATCAGACATGAAATGACCAAATATATCTTTGTCACAGGTGGTGTAGTTTCCTCCCTCGGCAAAGGTATCGCTGCCGCCTCGCTGGCCGCCATCCTTGAGACGCGCGGCCTCAAGATCTCGATGCTGAAGCTGGATCCCTACATCAATGTGGATCCCGGCACCATGAGCCCTTTCCAGCACGGCGAAGTGTTCGTCACCGACGACGGCGCCGAGACCGACCTCGATCTCGGGCATTACGAGCGCTTCGTCAGCGCCAAGATGGGCAAGCGCAACAATTTCACGACCGGCCAGATCTACGAGAGCGTGATCAAGAAGGAGCGCCACGGCGACTACCTGGGCGGCACCGTGCAGGTCATCCCGCACATTACCGACGAGATCAAGCTCTTTATCGGTCGGGGCGCTGCCGACGCCGAGGTGGCGATCGTCGAAATCGGCGGCACCGTGGGCGACATCGAATCGCTGCCCTTCCTCGAAGCGATACGCCAGATGGGCATCGAAATCGGGCGCAACAACGTCTGCTATATTCATCTGACGCTGGTGCCTTATATCGCGTCAGCCGGCGAAATCAAGACCAAGCCGACCCAGCACTCGGTCAAGGAACTGCGCGAAATCGGTATTCAGCCCGACGTGCTGCTGTGCCGCGCCGACCGCGCGCTGCCGGACGACGAGCGGCGCAAGATCGCGCTGTTCACCAACGTGCAGGTCGAGGCGGTGATTTCGGCGGTCGACACCGACAGCATCTACAAGATTCCGGGCATGCTGCACGCGCAGAATCTCGACGATATCGTCTGCCGCAAGCTCGAGATCGCACCGCCGCCCGCGGATCTGGCGGTGTGGGACAAGCTCGTCTACGCGCTCGAGCACCCGACGCGGACGGTGTCCATCGCGCTGGTCGGCAAGTACGTGGACCTGACGGAATCGTACAAGTCGCTGTCCGAGGCGTTGATACACGCGGGCATCCACACCGGCGCCCGCATCAATATCCATTACATCGACTCCGAGTCGATCGAGCACAACGGCACGGGCTGTCTCGCCAGCATGGACGCGATTCTGGTGCCCGGCGGCTTCGGCAAACGCGGCGTCGAAGGCAAGATCAGGGCGATACGCTACGCGCGCGAGAACAAGCTGCCCTATCTCGGTATCTGCCTCGGGATGCAGCTCGCGGTGATCGAGTTCGCGCGCAATGTGGTCGGTCTCGAGGGCGCGCACAGCACGGAGTTCGAACCGCAGACGCCGCACCCGGTGATTGCGCTGATTACCGAATGGCAGGAGCGCGACGGACGCGTCGAGCATCGCGACGCCGCGTCCGACCTCGGCGGGACGATGCGCCTGGGCGGGCAGGAGTGCCTGCTGGCGGCGGACAGCGTGGTGCGCAAGGTTTACGGGGCCGAGCGTATCGTCGAGCGCCACCGTCACCGCTACGAAGTCAACAATCATTATCTGCCGCGCATTGAAGCGGCGGGCATGCGCATGTCCGGCGTGTCGGTCAAGGACCGGCTGTGCGAAATGATCGAGCTGCCGGCCGACGGGCGCCACGCGCATCCGTGGTTCGTCGGTTGCCAGTTCCATCCGGAGTTCACGTCGACGCCGCGCAACGGACATCCGCTGTTCAACGCGTTCGTGCGCGCCGCATTGCAAAATGTGAAAGCGACCGAAGCACGTCCCGCGGCAGCGCCCAAGCTGCAGAACATCGCGTGACGCGCCGTGAAGCTGTGCGGATTTGAAGCCGGGCTCGATCAGCCGTTATTCTTGATAGCCGGACCCTGCGCGATCGAGTCGCGCCAGCTGGCACTGGACACCGCCGGGCAGTTCAAGGAAATCTGCGCGGCGCTCGGCGTTCCTTTCATCTACAAATCGTCGTTCGACAAAGCCAACCGCAGTTCGGGCAAATCGTTCCGCGGCGTCGGCATGGACGAAGGCCTGAAGATACTGGCGGAGGTCAGGGCGCAGATCGGCGTTCCGGTATTGACCGACGTTCACGATATCGAGCAGGTGAAACCGGTGGCGGCGGTCGTCGACGTGCTGCAGACGCCGGCGTTTCTCTGCCGCCAGACGGATTTCATTCATGCGGTGGCGAGCGCCGGCAAGCCGGTCAACATCAAGAAAGGCCAGTTTCTGGCGCCCGGCGACATGAAGAACGTCGTCGACAAGGCGCGGGCGGCGAGCGGGGCGGACAACATCATGGTCTGCGAGCGGGGTGCGAGTTTCGGTTACAACAACCTGGTGTCCGACATGCGCTCGCTGATGATCATGCGCGAGACCGGTTGCCCGGTGGTCTACGATGCGACGCATTCGGTGCAGCTGCCCGGCGGGCAGGGCACGTCGAGCGGCGGCCAGCGCGAGTTCATTCCGGTGCTGGCGCGCGCGGCGGTGGCGAGCGGCATCGCCGGCGTGTTCATGGAAACACATCCCGATCCGGAGCACGCTTTGTCGGACGGGCCCAATGCGTGGCCGTTGACAGCACATGCAAGCGCTGCTCGCGACGTTGAAGGCGCTCGACGCCATGGTCAAGCGGCAGGGATTTGCCGAACAACTCGTTTCAGGTCAGGGAAAATCATGAGTGCGATAGTGGATGTGATTGCGCGCGAAATACTCGACTCGCGCGGTTTGCCGACGGTCGAGGCCGATGTGTTGCTGGAATCCGGCGTGCTGGGCCGCGCCGCGGTGCCGTCGGGCGCGTCGACCGGCACGCGCGAAGCGATTGAATTGCGCGACGGCGACGACAAGCGCTATTTCGGCAAAGGCGTGCAACGCGCGGTCGAAAACGTCAATACCGAAATCTGCGAAGCGATCATCGGTCTGGACGCGGTCGAGCAGCGCTTCATCGACCAGTCGCTGATCGATCTCGACGGCACGGAAAATAAATCGCGGCTCGGCGCCAATGCGACGCTCGCCGTTTCGCTGGCGGTCGCCAAGGCGGCGGCCGAGGAATGCGGCCTGCCGCTGCACCGCTACCTGGGCGGCGCCGGTGCCATGTCGATGCCGGTGCCGATGATGAACGTCATCAACGGCGGCGCGCACGCCGACAACAGCCTCGATATGCAGGAGTTCATGATCATCCCGGTCGGCCTGCCGACTTTCCGCGACGCACTGCGCTGCGGGTCGGAAGTGTTCCATGCGCTGAAGAAACTGCTGAAGGACAAAGGGCTGTCGACCGCGGTCGGCGACGAAGGCGGATTCGCGCCGCGGCTCGCCAATCACGAGGCGGCGTTGAAGCTCATCATGGAGGCGATTGCCGCGGCGGGCTATGCGCCGGGCACCGACGTTGCGCTGGCACTCGATTGCGCAAGCTCGGAATTTTTTGCCGACGGCGAATACACGCTCGCGTGCGAGGGCAAGACGCTCAAAGCGGCCGAGCTCGCGGATCTGCTGGGCGGCTGGGTCGAGCGCTACCCGATCATCAGCATCGAAGACGGCATGGCGGAAAACGACTGGGACGGCTGGAAACTTCTGACCGAGCGCCTGGGCCGCAAAGTGCAGCTCGTGGGCGATGATATTTTCGTCACCAATACCAAAATCATCGCCAGGGGAATTGCGGAGGGCATCGCCAATTCGGTGCTGATCAAAGTCAACCAGATCGGCACGCTGACCGAGACGCTGGCGGCAATCGAAATGGCCAAGCGCGCGGGCTATACGTCGGTCGTGTCGCATCGCTCCGGCGAAACCGAAGACACGACGATCGCCGATATCGCGGTCGCGACCAATGCGATGCAGATCAAGACCGGTTCGCTGTGCCGCTCGGACCGGCTTGCCAAATACAACCAGTTGCTGCGCATCGAGGAAGATCTCGGACGATGCCACGGCGTATCCGGGACGCGCCGCGTTTTATCAGCTGCGGTGATCGTCAATCGTGAATGGTGAATGGTGAATGGTAAAAACCCGGCAACGTCACCCGACGGCCTTGCGGCAGTGCACGGGTTTTGTCTCATCGCGACACGCCATGCGCATTGCGACGTGAAACTGCTCACCTCGCGCTCGTCGCGCTCATCGTGCTCCTGCAGCACCCGCTGTGGCTGGGCAAGGGGAGCTGGTTGCGCGTGTGGGAAGTCGATCAGCAGCTGCGCGCCCAGCGCGAGACCAACCAGAAGCTCGCCATGCGCAATGCGGCGCTCGACGCCGAGGTGCGGGATTTGAAACAGGGGCTGGACGCGATCGAAGAACGCGCGCGCAGCGAGCTGGGCATGATCAAGCCGGATGAGATCTTCTTCCAGATTCTGGACGATCACCGCGCCGGAAATCCGCCCCCGCCTTAGGTTCGCACTCTGTTTCCGGACAGCCAGACTCCCGTTTCTTTTTGAAACTGGCGCAGCGTGCGCCGCGCGTGGCCGTATGCTGTGCATCCGCGCTTGCCCTCGCGACCGCGCATAGACGCCGGCAGGTTGGCATGGAATCTGCGTATGGTGGGTGAAATTTCGGCCCGGTGCAGGATATTCACGTGAGGAGGCCTTATGTCGAAAAACGCAGCGCAATGGCACCAGCAGCCCAAGTTTCCCCCGTCGCACTTCGTCGACAGCCGCATCTACACCGACGAGCAGCTGTTCAATGAAGAGCGGGAAAAGATATTCAACAAGTGCTGGATAATCGCGTGCCACGAATCCGAGGTTCCGGCGGCGTACGATTACCGCACGTTTTATCACCCCGGCGGCACGCCGCTGATCGTCGTGCGCGGCGAGGACATGCAGGTGCGCAGTTTTTATAACGTCTGTCCGCACCGGGGCAATACGCTGCTCTACGATCCGGTCGGCAACGCCAAGCGCATCACGTGCATATTTCACGCGTGGTCGTTCGACAGCAAGGGCAACTGCACGGATATTTCGCGCGAAGAGCAGGGTTTCCAGAAACGTTTCTGCAAAGCCGATACCGGATTGCGCGAAGTGCGCGCCGAAGTCGGCTTCGGCGGATTCGTGTGGGTGAACATCGACGACGATGCGTGCACGCTCGGCGAATACATCGGCGATTCGCTCGACATGCTGCACGACAACATGTCGATGCCGCTCGAGGTATTCCACTATCACAAGGCGATCGTCGATACCAATTACAAGCTGTGGCACGACACCAACAGCGAGTTCTATCACGACTACATGCACTACTTTAACCGCGTGACCGGCATGCTGCAGCCGGGTTATTTCGACCGCAAGTACACCGGTTATCCGAACGGCCACGCATCGGTCGGCTCCATGCAGATCAAGTACGACGCCTACGAAGGCAGCAAGGAGCGCGGCGTCGGCTGGCCGGGTCTCGCACCCGGCGGCTGGATCCTGATCGACATTTTCCCGGGCATGACCTACAACCTGCGCACGTCGGTATTGCGCATGGACACCTCGATTCCGCTGGGCCCGAACAAGCTGCTGATCGAATTTCGCGGCCTGGGTTTGAAGAGCGACACGCCGGAGCAGCGCGCGGAGCGCATTCGCGACCACAACACGATCTGGGGACCGTTCGGACGCAATCTGCACGAGGACTTGCTCGGCGTGCACGGCCAGGGACGCGCGATGCACGCCGGGCGGCGAGCCGACGTGGGTGATACACGGCCGCGAAGAAAACATGACCATACACGATGAGGGCGGAATGCGGCATTTCTACGCCGAGTGGAGCCGGCGCATGGGCCGCAAGGCCTACGATCCGTACGGCGATCGCAAAGTGACCGCGGCAGCCTGAACCGTCAATCCTGACGCAGGCTGCCGACTTGCGGCGGCCGCGCGGGGAAGGAGGATATCCATGCAACCCGACAGAACGGCAATCGAAGAACTGGTGTACCGGTCGTGCCTCGCGCTCGACGAGAAAAATTTCAAGGGCTATCTCGACCTGTGCGACGCGGACTTCCGCTACAGCATCACCGCGCACAGTCCGGAAATCCGCAAGGACATGATCTGGCTCGACCATGACAAGCAGGGCATGCAGTTGCTGTTCACCAATTTGCCGCGCCACAACAGCGATCATTCGCCGCTGACGCGGCATGCCACCGTCTACACGGTCGAGCGTGGATGCGGCCGGCAGCCAGGCTGACGTCGTCTCCGCGCTGCAGGTGTTCAGAACCGAACTCGACGGCGGCGCCACCACGCTCTTTGCGGTCGGACGCTATGTCGATACGGTGAAGTTGAACGGCGGCGCGCCAAGTTATTGAAGCGGGTGGTCAGGCTCGATACACGGCAGTTCGGATTCGGTTACCACATTCCGTTCTGAACGGGTCGAACGATGCGGATTCAGATCAGCGCGCGCAATCGCGCCTTTCAGTTCGAATCCGCGGCCGGGAGTGCGCATGCTGTATGCGGGACTTGCCGCCGGCATTCATCTTCCGTATGAATGCGGCACCGGCACGTGCGGAACGTGCAAGGCAAAGCTCGTCAGCGGCGAGGCGCGACGACGCGTGGCCGCAGGCCGGCGGGCCGCAAGTATCTCGAAGCAGCCGGGCGAAGTGCTGATGTGCCAGTGCGTGGCCAGGACCGACTGCACGCTGGAAGTGGCCAATTTCGTCTACAACATGGATCCCGGCGCATGCACGCCGGTGTTCGGCCGCGGCACGGTCCGCAACGCCAGGGCGCTGACGCATCCGATGTGACGAGCTTTTCGATCGAACTCGATGCACCCTGCGATTTCGACGCCGGCCAGTTCGTGGTGGTGCAGGTTCCGGGCGTCGCCGGTTACCGCGGTTACTCGATGGTGAATTTCGAGCGCGGCGCGCGGCGGCTGGATTTCGTGGTCAAGAAAAAGGCCGGCGGCGGCGCCTCGGAATGGTTGTTCAACAATGCGATCGAAGGGCGAGCAGGTCGACTGGTTCGGCCCGCTCGGTGCGGCGACTTTTTACCCGAATCTCGGCAAGAACATTCTGTGCATCGCCGGCGGCAGCGGCATCGCCGGCATGATGTCGATACTGTCGCGCGCCTGCCAGGAGCATTATTTCGACCAGTTCACGCGGCAACGTATTTTTCGGCGTGCGCACCTATGCGGACGCGTTTTATCTCGACGAATTGACGCAGCTCGTCAATCAGTTCAGGCACAAGCTGCAGGTCACTATCGCATTGTCGGACGAAGAGGTGCCAGCGTCGGCGCGCGCGGCGCATCCGGCGCTGTGCCTTCGACCAGGGGCTGGTGCACGAAGTCGCGGCCAGACACATGCAGGGCAAGTACCAGAACCTGCGCGCCTATCTGGCAGGGCCGCCGCCCGCGGTCGACGGCGCCATCCGCATGTTGTTGCTGCAGGCCAAGCTCACGGCGGACAATATTCGCTACGACAAGTTCAGTTGACCCGCATGAGCAAGACTTTCGTATGTCCGCGCAGCCAGGTCCCGGCCAACGGCATGATTGAATGCGCGGTGGAAGGCGGGCTGAAGCTGTTGGTCGCGAACGCGGGTAGCGAGTATTTCGCCTACCAGGCGGTGTGCCCGCACCAGGACGTGGCGCTGTGCGAAGGCCTGTATGACGGCGCGGTGCTGACCTGCCACCAGCATCTGTGGCAGTGGGACATACGCACAGGTGCTGCGATCGGGCTCGCCGAAGCGCCGCTGGAAAGCTTTCCGGTCGAGGTCGAAGGCGATGCGATTTACGTCGTCGCGCAAAGCGCGCTGAGCGCGGCGGAATTGTTCGTCGGTATTTCCGGTCAGACGCTGAAGGCGATGACCGACCTCGCAAAAAAAGAGGAATTCGACGCCGGCCGTGCGCTATATGACGTCGGCGATCCGGCGGATGATTTTTTTGTTCTGGAGTCGGGGCGGGTCGAGTTCCTGATCGGCCGCGACGAACGGGTAAGCCCGGCGGGTTTCATGCTGCGCAAGGGCGAAGTGTTCGGGTGGGCGGCGCTGCTCGAAAACCAGCCGCGGCGGATTGCCCGCGCGACCTGTCTTGAGCGCTCCCGAGTTGTTGCGCATCAACGGGCAGGCGGCGCTGCGGGTGCTGGAAAGCGACCCTGCGTCGGGATACGTCGTCATGCGCCGCCTGTCGTCGCTGATCGCGCGCTATCTGGTATCTTCGGGTTCAAGGTAGGCGCACGCAGGCGGAGTGAAATAAGCATCAACGCGTGGCGTTGTTTGCAGCATAATAATAAACGGTCGCTGAACTTGTTAACCACACAGGAGGATGTCATGAACAAAATGCAGAGGTTTTTGCAGTTGTTGGCGGCATGCGCCGCATCCGTGCTGCTAAACGGGGCCAGTGCCAGGCTGCGGACATCAATTACGGCAAGCCCGGGGAACCGGTCGAACTCGTGATCGGCTACCAACCGTATTACACGGAGTCGTGGTCGGGCGTGGTGATGCGCAGCAAGAAGTTCTACGAGAAATATCTGCCCAAAGGCTCGAAAGTCGAGTTCCAGATCGGGCTGCAGGGCGCGATCATCGTCAACAACATGCTCGCCGGCAAGCAGCACATCGGTTACATGGGCGACATGCCGTCGATCGTCTCGACCACCAAGCAGGAGGTGGCCGATATCCGCTCGTGGCCGCCGTCGGATTCGGGCACGACCAGTGCAACATTTTCCTCGCGCGCAAGGATGCGCCCGACATTCGCCACCGCGCAGGAGGCGCTCAAGTGGCTCGACGGCAAGCAGGTGCGGTACCGCCAAGGGCAGCGTGCTCGGACCGGTTCGCGCAGGCGGTGTACCAGAAGATGAAAGTGCAGCCCAAGGACTACCTCAATCAGAACATCGAAGTGATGACCAGCAATTTCCGCGCGGGCAAGATCGACGCGGCGGTCATCTGGGAGCCTACGGCTTCGCGTCTGGTCGAGGAGGGTCTGGCGCAAGCGTATCGCGACCGGCGCATCGGTGGGGGAAAACGACGCCGGTTTCCTCGCGATGCGCGCGGACCTGATCAAGCAGCCGTCCCGACGTCGTCAAGGCCTGGCTGAATGCCGAACTCGATGCGCAATTGTTCCTTGCCGACGAAAACAACGCGGCCGAGGTTATCCGCATGGCATACGCGGCCAGACGACGGGGATGACCGACAAAGTGCTGTGGTATTCGCTCTACGGCCAGTACGCGGCGGAGCAGGGCGGCATCAAGGTGCGCCTGGTGCTGCCGTTCGCGATTCACGCCAGAGGCGTGGAGCTGCTGACCAAGGCGACGGAGTTCCTGTACTCGATCAAGAGCATCAATACGCCGAAAATGCGGCCGGAAGCGGTCATGCCGGAATTCACCGACGACAGTCCTTGAAGAGCGCAAGCTGAAGGCGCCGATCGGCGATGTGACGGCACTTGCCGGATTCCGCATTCAAACCGCAACTAGTCTGTTGCAGGGAGCCGGCCGCACGGCCGGCGGTTGTCCGCTCTGCATTCTGATTGCAGCCCGCGGCAGCGGCTGAAAATCTTATGTGATCGAGTAGTGCCTTGTGACAATGGAACCGCGAACTGATCAAGTCATGCCCGAGCAATTGCTCGCAATCCTGAAACAGACCATGCCGTTCCAGGTGGTGGACGACGGCTTGCTGAGGAAGATCGCGGCGCTGGGCAGAACCGTATCGTTCGAGCGCGACGCGGTGATTTACGACGTCGGCGGCAATGCGGACGATATTTACATCATCGTTTCCGGGCGGGTCGAGCACACGCTCGCGCCGGGCGCGCAGGCGCGCCGGCCGTTGAAGATCCTCGGCGCCGGCGACGTTTTCGGCTGGGCCGCGTTGCTCGAAAAATACCCGCACCGGCTGGCGAAAGCGGTATGCCAGGATGCCGCCGAGATCATTCGCATCAACGGCAACGAGTTGTTGCGCATGTTCGAGTCGGACCCGGACACCGGCGACGTCGTGATGAGCCGTTTCGCCACCATGATCACGCGCGACTTCACGGTGCCGGACCTGATCGCGCAATTGCGCCGGATTCACCGCCGCATGCATGCGGGCGACATTCAGGGCATGAACCTCACGCTTTACCGCTTCCTGCAATGGATCAAGAGTCCGCGGCCTTATCTGATGCTGTTCGGCTTCGCCCTGTTCCTCGGATTCTGGTACCTGTCGGTCGAAGTCTGGACGTTGCCGCGTTTTCGCGAAATGCCCGGCATCACGGTGGTCGTCAAGGAATGGCTGAATCCGCAACCCGGCTTATGGCCTTTCGATATATACCAATGAGTATTACACCCACATCTGGGTCAGCATCTGGCGCGTGACACGGGCGTTTCTGCTTGCCACGGTGCTCGGCGTGCCGTTCGGCCTGCTTCTGGGCTGGTCGAAAAAATTCAAGGAATACGTGTTTCCGGTATTCGAGACGCTGCGACCGATCCCGATTCTCGCGTGGGTGCCGTTGGCCATCGTCATGTTCGTCGCGACCGAGTCCGCGGTCATTTACCTGACGTTTCTCGCTTCGTTTTTTGCGACGGCGCTGAATACCATGCTCGGCGTCGAGTCGATCGACGAGTCCTATGTGCGGGCGGCGTACTGCCTGGGCGCCACGCCGCTCGCAGGTGTTCCGGCACGTCGTCATTCCCGGCGCGTTGCCGTTCATTTTCACCGGTTTGCAGATTTCGGTGGGCGTGTCGTGGTTTTCGCTGGTCGCGGCTGAAATGGTGTCGGGCCAGTTCGGCCTCGGCTACGTGATCAACACCTCCTACATGATGGTGCGCTATCCGACCATCGTGATCGGCATGATGACGCTCGGCTTCGTCGGTTATACCACCAGCGCGCTGGTGCGCATGCTCGGCGATTATCTGATGCAATGGCGCACGCGCGAACTCGCGCTGGGTGGCCAATGATGGCGCCAGCGATGCCGGCGGCGCACGGCGCGCAGGCCGTCACGCGCGGCGCAATCACCATCGACGACGTGGTCAAGGTCTACGATCCGCACGGCGCTGCGGTGATGGCGGTCGATCATTGCTCGCTCGACATCAAGGCGGGTGAAATCTGCATGATCGTCGGGCCGTCGGGCTGCGGCAAGACGACGTTGCTCAACGCGATCGCCGGTTTTCACGAAATCACCGTCGGGCCGCATTCTGCTCGACGGCGAAGTGCTGTGCAGCGCCGACAAGCCCAAGGCCGAGCCGGGCTCCGACCGCATCGTCGTGTTCCAGAACGGGGCGCTTTTCCCCTGGAAGACCAATCTCGAGAACGTCGCGTTCGGTCCGGTCATGCAGGGCACGCTGAGCAAGGCCGAGGCGACTGAAAAAGCGCTCGACATGATGGCCGACGCGGGGTTGGCCGGGGTCGAGCATAATTTTCCGGGCGAAGTATCATCGGGCATGCGCCGCCGCGTCGAGATCGTGCGCGCCTTGATGAACGACCCCAAGGTGCTGCTGCTGGATGAACCGTACCGGGCGCTCGATTCGTTGACGAAGTCGGTCATGCACGAGGCATTGCTCGAGATCTACTACAAGAACAAGGTCACGATCTTCTTCATCACGCACGATCTCGAAGAGGCGATTTTTCTCGGCCACAAGGTCGCGATCATGACGACGCGTCCGTGCAAGCCGAAAAAGATTCTTGACGTCGATATTCCGCATCCGCGCGACTACAGCGTGCTGACGTCGAAACGCTTCCGCGAGTTGATGGAGGAAACCAACGAAGCGGTGCACGAGGAAGCGCTCAAGGCGTTTGCCGCGGGCGAGAAGGAGGGCTGAGGCAAGTGGCCGCGGGCAGACAATCCCTGTTCACCTCGATCTACTGGCGCGGCTTCGTCTCGATCGCCGTGTTCCTGGTGCTGTGGCAGATCGGTTCGCTGTCCAAGGTCTGGATCAAGTGGGATGCGTTTGAATGGCTGCGCAACGTGCTTGCCGCAGCCGGATTCAAGGCGGCGTATTTGCCGTGGATAGGCGCGGTGCCGGCGCCGACCGAAGTCCTGCACGCGTTTCTCGGCGTGATCAATGATGCGGGCTACTGGCAGAGCTGGTATATGAGTTTTTTCCGCGTCATGGCGGGGTTCATCGCCGCTATGCTGATCGGCATTCCGTTCGGCCTGTTGCTGGCGGTCAGCCGCACCGCGTATGGCGTGGGCTTCCCGGTATTCGAAGTCTTGCGGCCGATACCGCCGCTCGCGTGGGTGCCGGCGTCGATCATATTCTGGCCGACGCAGGAAATGTCGATCGCCTTCGTGACTTTCCTCGGCGCGTTTTACACCATCGTGATCAACGTGGTCGGCGGCGCGCGTTCGATCGACATGCGTTACTTCCAGGCCGCGCGCTCGATGGGCTCGAGCCAGTGGGATATTTTCTGGCGCATTATTCTGCCGGGCACGCTGCCGTCGATCATGGTCGGCTCGGCGGTCGGCATGGGCATCACGTGGGAGGTCGTGGTGGCGGCCGAAATGATCTCGGGCGGCGGCAGCCAGATCGGCGGCACCAGCGGCGGCGGGCTCGGATTTTTCATCTGGAATTCCTACGTCGGCGGCTCCTACGAGCAAATCGTGGTCGGCATGATCAGCATCGGCATCGCCGGGTTTGTGTCGAGCGAAATGCTGCGCGCGCTCGGCAAGCGCGTAACACCGTGGTTGCGTTTGCGTTGATGCGATGGCCATGAGCGAACAAAGTCCGGTCCGACCCGGTATCAAGGCGGGCGAAATTGTCGTCCGCAATGTCGGCAAAAGCTACGGCGCGGCGCACTTCAGCAAAGAGGTGGTGCAGCGACTGCTCGTTCACCATCGAGCGCGCCAAGCTGACCGTGATGATAGGGCCGTCCGGCTGCGGCAAGAGCACGCTGATCCGGCTGCTTGGCCGGATTCGAGGCGCCCACCAGCGGCACGCTGGAACTCAACGGCCAGCCGATCGCGGGGCCGGGGCGCGACCGGCTGGTGCTGTTTCAGGAAACCGCGTTGTTTCCGTGGATGACCACTTACGACAACATACTTTACGGGCCGCGCGCGCGCGGCGAGGTCACGGCGCAAACGCTGGAGCTCGCCGAGTTTCTGCTCAACAAGGTGGGGCTGCAGGATTTTCGCGGCAAATACCCGACGCAATTGTCCGGCGGCATGCAGCGGCGCGCTGAACTTGCGCGCGCGATGATCAACAATCCCGAGGTGATGATACTCGACGAGCCGTTCCGCGGGCTCGATGCCATGACCAAGGAATTGATGTGGGAGTATTACTCGGCGCTTTACGAAGAGAACCGGCGCACCAATTTCTTCGTGACCACCGACATCGACGAAGCGATATTCCTCGCCGACCGTCTACTGATCATGTCGAACATACCGACCCAGGTGCGCGCGGTGCTCGAAGTCGACGTGCCGCGGCCGCGCCGGCTCGCCGACCTCGTCGAAAACGACCGCTCCAACGAGATTAAGATGCAGGCGTTGTCGATACTTCACGAAGAAGCGATGAAGTCCTTTTCGCGCGGCAGCAAGGCGGCGGCCGATTTTGTCGATGCCTATTCCAAACGCGTGGCCAAGCCTTAAGGGCGCTGGACAATGACCGCGAAAATCATCGACGGCAACGCAGTCGCCCGTCACGTCAGGAACGAGTGGAAGAAGCGCGTCGATGCATTGAAGGCACGCGGCATTACCCCGGGGCTGGCGGTAATCATCGTCGGCAACAATCCGGGCTCGCGCGTCTACGTGCGCAACAAGGTCAAGGCGTGCGCTGAGGTCGGCCTGCATTCCGAAACCCACGAATTCGCTGCCGACAGCGCCGAAGAGCCGCTCATCGCGCGCATCGGGGAACTCAACCGCAATCCGCGCATCCACGGCATTCTGGTGCAACTGCCGTTGCCGCCGCACCTGGAGCCGCGCCATCTGCTCGGCGCGATCGCGATCGAAAAGGACGTTGACGGCTTTCATCTCTACAACGTCGGCGGCCTGGTGGTCGGCGAGAACAACATCTTCCCGCCGTGCACGCCGTATGGCGTGCAAAGCTTGCTCGAATACGAGAATATTCCGATCGAAGGCCAGAACGTGGTGGTGGTGGGAGCAAGCAACATCGTCGGCAAGCCGATGGCGCTGATGCTGATGGCGAAGGACGCGACCGTGAGCATCTGTCACATCAAGACGCGCGACCTGGCGCAATACACGATACTGGCCGATATCCTGATCGTCGCGGCGGGTTGCCCGGGCCTGATCACGGCGCCCATGGTCAAACGCGGTGCTGCGGTCATCGACGTGGGGATCAACCGGCTCCCCGACGGACGGCTGGCCGGTGACGTCGATTTCGACGGCGTCAAGGAGAAAGCCGCTTACATCACGCCGGTGCCGGGCGGCGTCGGACCGATGACAGTGACCATGCTGATATGCAATACTGTCGCCGCTGCCGAACGCAACGCCGCCAAGAATGCCGAAAAAAATCCCGTTCCCACTTGATTTCACCATCGGTTTCAAAATGAGGGGATACATCCCCTCATGCCCTCCTGAGAATCGCCTGCTTCAGCGCGTTCCGACACAGGCGTTTAGTCTCTAAGCATGGCCGCAACTCTGCTGGACGGAGCGGCCATCGCCGGCCTCGTTTTTTCGCAACTTAAGGAACGCATACATAGCTTGCACGCGCGCGGCGTGCAGCCCGGACTCGCGGCTATCCTGGTCGGCGAGAATCCCGCGTCGCAGATTTATATCAGAAACAAGGCGCACGCCTGTCATGAGGTGGGCATCTACTCGGAAGTCCATCGATTTACACGCGATTGCAGTGAAGAAGAGGTGCTTGCGATGGTGCAGCACTTGAACGCGGACCCCCGCATACACGGCGTGCTGGTGCAGCTGCCGTTGCCGCCGCAGTTCGATTCCGAACGCGTGCTGCAGACGATAGCTCCCGCCAAGGACATCGACGGCTTTAACTGGGTAAACCTCGGCGCCATGGTGGCCGGGCATACGCGGCTCGCGCCGTGTACGCCGCTGGGCGTGATGACCATGCTCGATTACGCGCGCGTGCCGATCGAAGGCCGCAGCGCGGTGGTCGTGGGACGCAGCGCGATTGTCGGCAAGCCGCTCGCGCTCATGCTGATTGCGCGCGGAGCGACGGTCAGTGTGTGCAGTTCGAAGACTGCGGACCTCAGGCTATACACGTCGCTGGCCGACATCCTCGTCGTCGCCGTCGGCAATCCGGGGCTGGTCGACGGCTCGATGATCAAGCCGGGTGCGGTCGTGATCGACGTCGGCATCAACCGGCTGCCGGGCGGCAAGCTGGTTGGCGACGTCGATTTCGCGTCGGCGAGCCGCGTTGCCTCGCGCATCACCCCCGTGCCGGGCGGCGTCGGGCGCATGACGGTGGCGATGCTGCTCGAGAATACAGTGACCGCCGCCGAACGCAGCGTCGGCGCCGACTGAAACAATCAACGCGCGCGGCGCGGCAGGACCTTGCCCGGGTCGTAAAACGGCAGCCGCGCCACCTGCGCGCGCACGCCGCCCGCGAGCCTGACGACGCGAGCCGGGATAGGCGTCATCGGCATGCACGAAACCGAGTGCGAGATCACGTTCGAATAACGGCGACCAGCATGCACTCGTGATCACCGCGCATACCGGCGGCCAGGTTCGCGGGCACAGCCGGATCGACGCGAGACAGGCCGCACCGGCAGCAGTCCCACCAGGCGGCGCGCCGGCGCGCGCCAGCGCTGCGAGCGCCAAGCGCGCGCACCGACGAAAATCCGGCCGGTAAATATCGACAAACCGTGTCATGCCGAGCTCGGCCGGCGTTACCGGCGCCGCCAGTTCGCGCGTAAACAGGATATGGCCGGCCTCGATGCGCAGGATGTCGATCGCATGCGAAGCCGCATTCGAGCAGACCGTCGTCTTCACCGGCGGCGCGCAGCGCTTCCCACAGTGCGGGCGCGGCGGCATCCGCAATAACGAGTTCGTAGCCCGTTTCGCCGCTATAGCCGATGCGCGCGAGCCAGCAATCGGCGCCGGCGAAGTTGAGCTGCGTGAATCCGAAGTAGGGCAGGGCGCGAAGCTGCTGTCCGCCCATTGCGCGCGCGACGATGTCGCGGCTGGCGGCGCCCTGTATGGCGATCACCGCATGTTGCAGCGACTTGTCGACGAGCGTGACGGCGTAGCCGCGCGCGACGTCGGCAACGTAACTCGAAATCGCCGCGCCTGCCGACAAACAGCCAGTAGCGATCCTGCGCGAGATGCCACAACGTCGCGTCGGTGAGCACGCTGGCGTCGTCGCGCAACAGCAGCGTATAGGCAATACGTCCGCACGCGAGGGCATCGACCGCGCGCGTTTGCAGCGCCTGCAGGAATTCGGCGGCTGCCGGCGCCGGTCATTTCAACGCAGCCCATGAACGAGAAATCGAAGAGTCCCGCCGCCCGGCGCGTGGCCAGATGTTCGCGCGGCGCATCGCTAAAACAGCGCGGCGTTTCGATGCCGGGCGCAATCGACAACGTTGCGGAACTGCGGGTGGCGAGGAAGCGCGCGAACGCCGTCGTCATCTGAACCATCCGAGTTCACGCCCCATCAGCGCGAGCCCTACCGCGATGCACAGCAGGGCGACGAATTTACGCAGCAATTCTGCGTTCACCGCGTGCACGATGCGCGCACCGAGCAGGACGCCCAGCAATTTCGAGCAGCGTGACGGTGGCGGCCACGCCGAAATCGATCGTGCCGTAACGTCAGATTGCCCAGGGTGCCCGACACCGCGGCGATGATCTGTATGACCTGGCTGGTGCCGATGGCGGTCAGCGCCGGGAATCCGCACAGCACCATGAGCGGCACGGACAGCGCGGGACCGCCCACACCGGTGAGCCCGGACCCGAAGCCGGCGATCGCACCCAGGGCGAGCAACAACACGCTTTGCGCGCGCCTGTGTCCTGCGCAAACGCAGGCCGTGGCGTGCCGTGCCATGCCGCCAGCGTGTAGACGCCGGCGAAAATGATGACTGCCGCGAGTATGATCGCCAGCGCGCCCGGTCCGGTCAGCGAATTGACCCATGCGCCGATGAATGCAAAGAACAATGGCGCCGAGCAGTACCGGCCGCGTGACCGTCCAGTCGATGCTGCCGCGCCGCTGGAACATGATGGTGCCCGGCGATCACCGGTAAACGCGAAGGTAAAAAGCGCGGTGGCCATCGCCGCGTGTATCGGCAGGCCGGCGAATGCGGTCAACGCCGGAATCAGCAGGATGCCGCCGATGCCGACGGCGCCGATCAGCGTGCCCACGCCGAAGGCGCAAACCAGCAGCCACGCCAGATCAGTCAGCCGAGCCTCCCGAAAAAAGCGGGGGCATGCTTGCATGCCCCCGCCGGTTATTTTCCCATAGTTCGCGCGGTGGTCAGCCCGATGCAAACGCGGTCAGGTTGCCGGTGATCAGGATGTTGAGCTGTTTCATCAGCCGGAAGCCCATGCTGTGGTCGGCTTCCATCAACAGCAACAGCTGCTCGCCGTTGATGGCGAGCACCGTGCACGGCGTGAGGCAGACTGCGGACGCGATGCGCGTCGGCGCCTCGTCGACGAGCGCCGCCCAGCCGAAAACCTCGCCGCGATGCAGGACCTGTCCGGCGGCTGTGCGCCGGTTGCCCAGCCCGATGCTGAAGCGCACCATGCCGTCTACCAGCACGTAGCAATCGACCGCGGCATCGCCGAGATTGTAAATCTGATTGTCCTGGCGGTAATTCTCGATGCGGCCCAGCGCCGCGATCGCGCGCATGCTGCGCCGGCGCCAGTCCGGAGAAAAAGCCGGCGCCGGCGACGATGTCGGCGCCGGCCGGCGCGCTGCCTGCGACGGCGGACTGCGTCACTTCTTCCAGCCCACCTTGTCCTTGAATTTCTTCAGCTCGTCTTCCTTCATGAACACCGTGTGCTCCTTGCCGGGATAGATGCGCTTTTTGACTTCGTCGCGATAGTCGGTGAGCCCTTTTTCGATGATGGGCACGAGGTCGCAGTAGATCTTGGAATGGCGCGGCGTGTGTTTTTCGTAGAGATGAAAGAGGTCGGAGCCGATGATGTGCACGCCGTCCGACGTGTTGCCCGAGCCCAGGCTTACGACGGGCACCGGCAGCGTCTCGGCGAGATATTGCGAGACCTCGGACGTCACGACCTCGGTCATGATCGAGAAGCAGCCGGCGTCGACGAACGCCCATGCGTCATCGACGAGTTCCTTGGCGCGGTCGGCGGTCTTGCCCTGCGCGGCGAAGCCGCCCAATTGCGGAATGCGCATCGGGCAGATGCCGATGTGCCCCTGCACCGGGATGCCCGCCTTGACGATGGCTTCGATGTATTTCGCGTGGTGCTGATTGCCTTCGCACTTCATGACTTCGGCGCCGGCCTGCGACACGTACTTGGCCGCGTTGTCGACGGCCTGCTGCGCTGACAGGTGAAAGCTCATGTACGGCATGTCGACCATGCGCAGCCCGTACTGCGAGCCGCGCTTGACCGCCTGCGCCATGAACAGCACTTCCTCGAACGACACCGAGGTCGTCGACTCGTGACCGAACAGCACCATGCCGCCGGTGTCGGACACGCACAGAATATCGATGCCGACGCGGTCCGCGACAATCGCGGTTTCGTAGTCGTAGACGGCGAGTTGCACGATGGGTTCGCCTTTTTTCTTTTTCTCCATCAGCATCGGGATAGTGACTTTCTTGCGGGCGGCGGGTTCGGCCATGACATCCTCCTGGTAGATTATTTCTGATACGACTAAGACGATTAACGCGTAAGCAATCCTTATGCCAATGGTTTACAAGGAAAAAATGCTTCGATTGCGAGGGTTGCCCGCACGCGGCGCGCGGCAGGTTGAACCACGGGTTTCCAAATGAAACGGCGGCTGTTTCCTAACCGCCGGCCAGTAATGCGGCAGTCGACGCCTACGCGCGCGCGCCGGGTCCGCGGCCGGGCCGCGCACCGGCCCGGAACAATCCCCAGCGATTGCGCCGCACCCACAGGGCTTTGCGTCCGATGCCGAGCATGGCCGCCAGTTCCTGTTCGCTGTAGCGGTCCTGATAGCGTTTTACGAATTCGGCGATATAGTCTTCGATCGACAGCGCGGCAGCGAGCGTGCCGTGCGCCGCTGCCGGCTGCTCCGCGGGCGCCGGATCGGGCGCCGAGAGATCGGAAAAATCGCGCGCAGTGAGCGCGGTGCCGTCGGCGAGTATGACTGCGCGCTCGATCACGTTCTCGAGTTCGCGCACGTTGCCCGGCCACCGGTAACGGTTCAGGAGTTCTTTCACGTCGGCGCCGAGGCTCGTAATGCGCTTGCCGAGGCGCCGGCCGTGCACGTTGATGAAATGCTGGGCGAGCAATTCAATGTCCTTGCCGCGTTCGCGCAGCGGCGGCACGTGGATATTGATGACATTGAGCCGGTAGAAAAGATCGGCGCGGAACGCACCCTGCGCGGTCGCGCTTTTCAGGTCGCGGTTGCTCGCGGCGAGGATGCGCACGTCGGTGTGAAAAACGCGCGCCGAGCCGAGCGGGCGCACTTGCTTTTCCTGGATCACGCGCAGCAGCTTGACCTGCAGCTGGGGCGCGAGTTCGGAGATCTCGTCCAGAAACAAGGTGCCGCCCTGCGCTTCGCGGATCAGGCCTTCGGTCGCGGCCACCGCGCCCGTGTACGCGCCTTTGGCGTGCCCGAACAACTCGGACTCGAGCAGTTCGCCGGGAATCGCGCCGCAGTTGATCGGCACGAACGGCCGCCCGGCGCGCGGGCTCGCGGCATGTATCGCCTGCGCGACGAGTTCCTTGCCGGTGCCGCTTTCGCCCTGAATCAGCACGTTGGCATCGGTGGCGGCCACCTTGCCGATCAGCTCGAACACGCGCTGGATGCCCGCGCTGTGCCCGATGATGCGCGTGCCCGCATGGACTTTTTCCAGGTTGCGCCTGAGCACCGCGTTTTCGCGCCGCAGCGGCGTTCGTTGAGCGCGCGCTCGACCGCAAACAGCAGCGCGTCGTTGTGGAACGGCTTGATGACGTAATCGACGGCGCCGATCCTCAGCGCCTCGATCGCGGTATCCAGCGACGAATAGCTCGTCATCAATATGATCGGCAGCGCGGGTTGCGCCTTGTGCAGCGTCACGTATCACCGACATGCCGTCGCCGTCGGGCAGACGCAGGTCGGTGATGACGAGATCGAATTCGCTCGCCGTCGCCCGTGCGAGGCCGTCGTCCGCGCGTGCGGCAATTTCGGCGTGGTAACCGCGCGCCGGCAGCAGCATTTCGATACTGGCGCTCACGCCCGGATCATCCTCGATGATCAGGATGCGTTCGTTGCGCGCCGCTCGCGTCGCGGTTCGCGGCCATCACGACACCGCCGGCAGGCGAATATAGAAGCACGCGCCGCCTCGCGCGTCGTTGGCCGCGCGCATGCTGCCGCCGTGGGAGAGCACGATTTCATTGCTGATCGCGAGGCCGAGCCCGGTGCCCTGGCCGGCCGGCTTGGTCGTGAAAAACGGCTCGAACAGGCGCGCGAGATCGCGCTTCGGCGATGCCCGGTCCGGTGTCGCGGATCGCGATTTCGACACTGTCCGGCGCGGGCCGCGTGGCGCCGATAAAAATGCTGTCCGCGGCCGCCCATGGCCTGCACCGCATTCGTGAACACATTGCAGAACACCTGTTGCAACTGGCCGGGGTCGCCGTGCACGACAGTGGCCTCGTCGATGCTGCAATCGACGTCGACCGCCTGCATAATGCTGTCGTGGCGCAACAGCGACAACGGCATCGTTGACGGTGGCCCTTAAATTGAGCAAGGTGCGGGCGTCGTCGCTCGCGCGCGAGAAATCATTGAGCTTGCGCGAAATATTGAGCATGCGCTGGACATTGGCGGCGATAGTTGGCAAGACCTTTTTCCAGCAGGGCGGGCGGGCACGCGGGACTTGCGCGCAGCAGTTGCACGGTCGAATTGATCGCGGTGAGCGGATTCGCAAGTTCATGACAGACGCCCGCGACCATGAAGCCCAGCGAAGCAAGGCGTGCAAGCTGCGCGTCGCCCAATCCGCCGGTGGACTCCGGCTGCGCGACGGCGAAGAGGCACGCGCCGAAGGGCAGGCGATGCAACGGATATGCGTTCGGTCACCGTCACGCCGCTGTGCGACGCGGCTGACCGTCGCGGTCTGCGCGGTGAGCCACGGCGGCTCGCCGTGCAGCGCGGCGCGATATTCAGGATACAGCGCTGCAAGCCGCGTATCGGCGCCGGCAACGCGGGCGTTGCGCGCGCGCCGCATTTCGCGGTTGATGAATGTCACGTGACCGCGGTCGTCGAGCATCAGCACCGGCCACGGCAGGGCGTCGAAAAAAGCCGTCAGAATGGCATGCGTGTCGGTGAAGGTGTTCATGACGGACGCCGCGTTGCTCAGCACGTGAACAGGTTAGCGTAGCCGATCAGGAAATCGGGACCGAGGTAGGCCTTGAAGGTCACATAACTCACGTAGGCAAGCAGCGCCGCCAGCAACAGCCAGACGAGCGGACGATGGGTCTGCGGGATCATGCGCGGGCCTCGCGCGGGCGCAACGCCGTCACGTCGCGCTCGTCGATGGGCGCGCACAATGCCGCCGCGATGACGCTCAATACCACGCAGAATATCCACACCGTGGTGTACGAGCCCGTAAGGTCAAACATCAAACCGCCATACCATGCGCCGAGAAAACTGCCGATCTGGTGGCCGAGAAACGCAATGCTGAAAAGCGTGGACAGATATTTTACGCCGAAAATCTGCGCAACCAGGCCGTTGGTCAGCGGCACCGTGCCGAGCCACGTGATGCCCATCGCGATGCCGAACCCCCAGACGGTGAGCGTGGACAGCGGCAGCACCATGAACAGCGTTATCGCTACCGCGCGTATGCGCGTAAATACCCACCAGCAGTTTTTTCTTGCTGTAATGCCCGCCCAGGAGTCCGCTCGCATATGAGCCGACGATATTGAAAAATCCGATCAGCGCGAGCGCGGTCATGCCGGCGGTCGGCGACATGCCCTGATCGACGAGATAAGCCGGCAGGTGAATCATGATGAACAGGGTCTGAAATCCGCACACCAGAAAACTGATCGTCAGAAACCAGTAGCCTTTGTGTGCCGCCGCTTCGCGCAGTGCGGCGGACAGGCTCTGGTCGCTCGTCGACGCCGCCGCATTCCTGCCGGCGAGCGCGGCTGCGAGCGGAATGATTATGAGCGAGGTTGCGGCAAGCACGAGCAGCGCGTTGAGCCAGCCCAGCTGGGAAATCAATTGCTGCGCAAAAGGCAGCATCGCGAATTGGCCGAACGAGCCGCCGGCGCCGACCAGGCCCAGCGCCGCGCTGCGTTTTGCCGGCGGGTGCCGCGCGTCCGACGACTCCCATCACGACGCCGAAACCGCTGCCGGATCAAGCCGAGCCCGACCAGTATGCCCGCGCTCAGATCGAACGCGATACCCGTCGTCGAATAAGCCATCAGCACGAGCCCCAGCCGCGTAGAAAATTCCGCCGGCGACGATAACGCGCGCCGCGCCGAATTTGTCCGCGATCGCGCCGGCAAACGGCTGGCCGAGTCCCCACACGATGTTCTGCAGCGCGATCGCGAAGCCGAACGTTTCGCGCGTCCAGGCGAGATCGAAGGTCATCGGCTGCAGAAACAAGCCGAAGCGTCTGGCGCGTGCCGATGGACAGCATCAGCACCATGCTCGCGCAAGCCAGCACGACGGCTGGCGTGCGCCAGCCCGCGGCGTGCGTATTTGCCGGCTGGACGATGGTATATTCTCCGGGATGCGGCGTTTATAGCCGCGGGTTGGGATAAAATTATTATCGCACAAAGGTTAAGCGGGGTTTCACGCGGCGCCTGCAGCCTGACATCAGCGAATGTTTTGTGCTATGTTCGCCCGCTTTGCGCGGCGCACCCAATAGTAGCCGACCTCCATGCTGAATTTACCACACGGGTTGACGTTTTCCGATCTCTATCTTCGCGCCGGATTGCTGCGGCTTGACGCCGCGTTTCTTGACGCGCTCGCCGCGGCCGACAGCGCGCTATGCGAGCGGCTGCGCGAGGCGCGCGCGCATGCGGATGCGCTCGCCGCGAAAGACGAATCCGCGCTGCTGATCGCGCTCGCGCCGCATCTCGACGATTTCATCGCGGAATTGTTCGGCATCGAAACGGAAGTGCACGCGTTGTCGGCGCGCCACAACGAACTGGCACCGCTCTTACAGTTGCAAACGCCTGTTCGTGCAGCGCAAGGCGCTGCACAAATATCAAGCCGGACGATGCCGCGGCGATCGACGGCCTGTCGGTGCGCGCGCGAGCTGACTGCGATGTTCGGCGGTGAAGTTCACCGAGCTTGCATTCGCGCAGCACGTGACGCGCTGGCAGGCGGACGAAGCAGCGCATGCGGCCGAACTCGATCTCGCGTTGCGTTACGCGGCGTGGGCGGCGCAGACACCCGCGGGCAAAGCGCCTGCATCGCGCGGGCGTGCTCTTCAAAGCCCCGCATAAGCTCGATTACCAGCATCTCGTGCCGCTGGCCGCCGATACCGGCGCCGGCTACACCGCATACTCCGCGGAACCCGCGCACGTGCGCCGGCGCGCGGGATTCAAGTTGACGGATCCGGGCACCGATCTCGTCGGCGCGCTCGATCAGGCGCATTACTGCATCTGGTGCCACGAGCAGGGCAAGGATTCCTGCTCGAAAGGGCTCAAGGAAAAGGGCGCCAGCGGGCGCGGCGCCGCGTCGTTCAAGAAGAGCCCGTTCGGCGTCACGCTCGCGGGCTGCCCGCTCGAGGAAAAAATTTCCGAGTTTCACAAGGTCAAGACCGAGGGGCTGCGCGATCGGCGCGCTCGCGGTGATCGTCGTCGACAACCCGATGGTGGCGGCGACCGGACACCGCATCTGCAACGATTGCATGAAGGCGTGCATCTACCAGAAGCAGGAGCCGGTCGACATTCCGCAGGCGGAGACGCGCACGTTGAAGGACGTGCTCGAACTGCCGTGGGGTTTCGAGATTTACAGCCTGCTCACGCGCTGGAATCCGCTCAATCTGCGCACGCCGTATCCCGCCGCGCCATCGGGCAAGCGCGTGCTGGTCGCCGGCATGGGGCCTGCCGGATTTTCGCTCGCGCATTACCTGATGAACGACGGCCACACCGTCGTCGGCATCGACGGACTCAAGATCGAACCGCTGCCGGCGCATGTTTCCGGCGTGGATATTCACGGCAGGCGCGTGGCGTTCGAACCGATCCGCGACGTGCGCGAGCTCTATGAGGCGCTCGACGAGCGCGTGATGGCCGGCTTTGGCGGCGTGGCCGAATACGGCATCACCGTGCGCTGGGACAAGAATTTCCTGAAAATCATCCGCCTTCTGCATCGAGCGGCGGCACGAGTTCGCGTTGTTCGGCGGCGTGCGCTTCGGCGGCACGCTGACGGCCGATGAAGCGTTTGAGCTGGGCTTCGATCACATCGCGCTGGCGCTGGGCGCGGGCCGCCCGACCGTGCTCGATATGCCCAACGGTCTCGCGCGGGGCGTGCGCACGGCGTCGGATTTCCTGATGGCGCTGCAATTGACCGGCGCCGCGAAAGCCGATTCGATCGCCAACATGCAGGCGCGGCTGCCCGCGGTGGTGGTCGGCGGCGGCCTGACCGCGATCGATACCGCGACCGAACTGCTCGCGTATTACCCGCTGCAGGTCGAGAAATTCCTGCGCCGCTACGAAGCCATGGCGCGCGAGCACGGCGAGGCGGCGGCGCGCATCGCGTGGAACGACGAAGAGCGCGTTATCGCCGACGAATTTCTCGCGCATGCGCGGGCGCTGCGCAGGGAGCGCATGCATGCCGTCGCCGAGGAGCGCGAGCCGCGCACGCTCGAACTGCTGCAGGCGTGGGGCGGCGTGACCATCGCCTACCGCCGGCGCCTGATCGACAGCCCTTCCTATACGCTGAATCACGAGGAAGTGCAGAAGGCGCTGGAAGAGGGCATACGTTTCGCCGAGGGACTCACGCCGCTGGGCGTCGAAATCGACGCCGACGGGCACGCGCGCGCGCTGCGCGTGTCGGTGCAAACGCGCGCGGACGATGGCAAGTGGACCGAAAACGCGCAAATCGAACTGCCGGCGAAAACCATTCTGATCGCCGCCGGCACCCAGCCCAATACGGTGCTCGCGCGCGAAGAGGCGCCGCATTTTCCGCTCGACGGCAAGTATTTCCGCGCGTGCGACGAAGAGGGCAAGCCGCTGGCCGTCGAAAAGTCGATTTCCAAGCCCGAGCGGGTCGGCGTGCTGCTGTCGCGGCGCGACGACGGCCGCTTCGTGAGTTACTTCGGCGACGTGCATCCTTCGTTCTTCGGCAACGTGGTGAAGGCCATCGGCAGCGCGAAGCAGGGTTATCCGGTCGTCAGCCGCGTGCTCGCCGGGGTCGGCGCCGCGTCAGCTCTGCGACGATAGTGAATTTTTCGCGCAGCTCAACGCCAATCTGCGCGCCGTCGTGCATGAAGTGATCCGGCTGACGCCGACGATAGTCGAAGTGGTGGTGCGCGCGCCGCTCGCCGCGCGGCGCTTCCGGCCCGGACAGTTCTACCGCTTGCAGAATTATGAAACGAGCGCGCTCACCACGGAGCGCTCGCGACTGGCGATGGAAGGACTCGCGCTGACCGGCGCGTGGGTCGATGCCGAACAGCGGATTGATTTCGACCATCGTGCTCGAGATGGGCGGCTCCAGCGACATGTGCGTGCTGTTGAAGCCGGGCGAGCCGGTCGTGCTGATGGGGCCTACCGGCACGCCCACGGAAATCCCGTCGAACGAGACGGTGGTGCTGGTGGGCGGCGGGCTTGGCAACGCCGTGCTGTTTTCGATCGGGCAGGCGATGCGCCGCGCGGGCAATCGCGTGCTGTACTTCGCCGGCTACAAGCACATGATCGACCGCTACAAGGTCGCCGAGATCGAAGCCGCGGCGGACGTGGTCGTCTGGTGTTGCGACGAAGAACCCGGCTTTACGCCGGGCCGCGCGCTCGATCGCACGATCGTCGGCAATATCGTGCAGGCGATGCACGCTTACGCCGTGGGCAATCTGGGCGTGCAGGAAATTTCGCTCAAGGCCGCCGACCGCCTGATTGCGATCGGCTCGGACCGCATGATGGCGGCGGTCGCGCGCGGCGCGGCACGCGGCGTTAAAGCCGTTTCTGAAGCCGCATCACTTTGCGATCGGCTCGATCAATTCGCCGATGCAGTGCATGATGAAAGAGATCTGCGCGCAGTGCCTGCAGCCGCACGTCGATCCGCAGACCGGCAAGACGAGCTACGTGTTCTCGTGTTTCAACCAGGACCAGCCGCTCGATAACGTCGACTGGCCGGCGCTCAACCAGCGCCTGCGGCAGAACTCGGTGCAGGAAAAACTCACCGCCGAGTGGATAGACCATTGCCTGATCAAGCTCGGCAAGCGCGAGATGCAGCGGGTCTGATAGCGCTGCGCGTCTACGTCGGGGTGCGGCCCATCTCGCGCAGCACGCCGCCCAGCGTGCCCACGAGTTCGTCGATCTGCGGTTTGCTGATCACGAGCGGCGGCGACAGCGCGACGATGTCGCCGGTGGTGCGCACGAGCACGCCTTTCGCGTAACAGCGCTGGAAAACCTCGAACGCGCGCGCGGTCGGCTTGCCGGGAACGGGTTCGAGCTCGATGCCGGCGACGAGCCCCATGTTGCGCACGTCGATCACGTGCGGCAATTCGCGCAGGCTGTGCACGGCATCCTCGAAGTAAGGCGAGAGATCGCCGGCGCGCTTGAACAACGCTTCCTCCTCGAATACGTCGAGACTCGCGAGCGCCGCCGCCGCGGCGAGCGGGTGACCGGAGTAGGTGTAGCCGTGAAAGAGCTCGATCGCATTCTCGGGCGCCGCTGCCATCATCTTGTCGTAGATCCCCTTGCGCACCACGACCGCGCCCATCGGCACGCTGCCGTTGGTGAGCCCCTTGGCGAGGCAGATGATGTCGGGAATGATGCCGAGTTTTTCGCAGGCAAAGGATGCGCCCAGGCGGCCGAAGCCGGTGATGACTTCGTCGAATATGAGCAGGATGCCGTGCTTGTCGCAAATCTGGCGCAGCCTTTCGAGATAACCCTTGGGCGGCACCAGCACGCCCGCCGAGCCCGCCAGCGGCTCGACGATCACGGCGGCGATGTTCGATGCATCGTGCAGCGGGATGATGCGGTTTTCGAGTTCGTCCGCGAGATGCGCGCCCCACGCGGGCTGGCCGCGGCGAAAACGAGTTGTGCTCGAGATCGTGGGTGGCCTGCATATGGTCCACCGTCGGCAGCAGGCTGCCGAACGCCTTGCGGTTGGCCGGCATGCCGCCGACGGAAACGCCGCCGAAATTGCCGCCGTGATAACCGCGTTCGCGCCCGATCAGCCAGCGGCGCTGGCCTTCGCCGCGCGCGCGATGATAGGCGAGCGCGATCTTCAGCGCGGTGTCGACCGACTCGGAACCCGAGTTGGTGAAAAACGTGTAATCGAGATCGCCGGGCAGCAATTGCTTCAGGCGTGTGGCCACCTTGAACGGCAGCGGGTGACCCATCTGGAACGGCGGCGCGTAATCGAGCACGCCGGCCTGCTTCTGGATCGCCTCGACGATTTTTTTGCGGCCGTGGCCGGCGTTGACGCACCACAGCCCGGCGATGCCGTCGAGCACCTGGCGTCCGTCGTCGGTGGTGAAATGCATGTCTTTGGCGGACACGAACAGGCGCGGCGCCGCTTTGAACTGGCGGTTGGCGGTGAACGGCATCCAGAACGCGTCGAGATCGAAATCGTTGGGTTGCATGAGGGTCTTTGCCTGAATGAGCCGGGTGCATGGGTGGCGGTCAATCCGCGCGTACGCCGGCCGTTTTGACGACGCGCGACCACTTGGCGACTTCCGCGATTATAAACTTTTCGAACTCGGCAGGGCTGCTGGCGACGATATCGACGCCCTGATTCACCATGCGCGCCTTCATGGCGGGGGCTTGCAGTACGCGGGCGATCGTCGTTCTGGATATGCGCCACGACCGCGGGCGGCGTGCGCGCCGGCGCGAGCATGCCGTACCAGGTGCCGGTTTCAACCCCGGCAAAGCCGGCTTCGGTCATGGTCGGCACTTCCGGCAATACCGCAGAGCGCCGCAGGTCGGCGACCGCCAGCGCGCGCAGCCGGCCGCTCTTGATATGCTGTTCGAGCGCCAGCGGCCCTGCGAACATCAATTGCACGTGTCCGCCCAGAAGATCGGTGACGCCGGGCCCCGAGCCCTTGTACGGAATGTGCGTGATCTGGATGCCGGCGACGAGCTTGAACAGCTCGCCCGACAGGTGCGGCGAACTGCCGTTGCCGCCGGACGCGAAATTCAGCGTATTCGGGTTTGGCTTTGGCGAGCGCGACCAGTTCCGCGACCGACTTCGCCGCGACGGACGGATGCACGACCAGGATGTTGGGTTGCGAGACCACGAGCGAAACGGCGGCGAAATCCTTCAGCGTGTCGTATGGCAGCTTCGCGATCAGGCTGG
This sequence comes from uncultured beta proteobacterium, assembly GCA_963778865.1. Classification (GTDB taxonomy): domain Bacteria; phylum Pseudomonadota; class Gammaproteobacteria; order Burkholderiales; family SG8-41; genus PALSA-1004. The sequence goes on from CAVZWF010000005.1 coordinate 361,059, forward strand.
GATTGATCGCGTGTGTCGTCGTCACCAGCGCCAGCGTATAGCCGTCGGGCGCCGCTCTTGCGGCCATCTCCGTGCCTATCGTGCTGCTCGCGCCGGGACGATTGTCGATCACCAGCGTTTGGCCGAGCGCCTCGCTCAACGCCGGTTGCAGCGTGCGCGCCAGCGCGTCAGCGCTGCCGGCGGGCGCGAACGGGACGATGAGGCGTATCGGCTTCACAGGATAGGCCGGCGCATCGGCGGCCGCTGCAGGCCGTGAAACGACGCAACCTGCGATCAACAATGTCGGCGGCGCATCGTGCGCAAATGCCGGTGACTGTTTGCATGCATACGGCAGCATGGTAGCAAAACCGCCGCGAGATCAGCGCGGCGCGTCACACGCGCTGTCAGGCCTTCATCTATAATTCCCGGACATTCCGGCAAACATTCCACAGCGCCTGCGCCTTGCCTTCCAGGCGGAAACGACAGGCTCCGCTTCTTTCATGACGACATCTCTGAATTGGCAGGCGAGCGACGGCACATCGCTGCATTACTGCAGCGACGATTTTACCGATCCGTGGAAGAAGGCCGATTGCGTCGTGCTGCTGCACCCGGGCATGGGCAGCGCGCGGCGGTTGTATGCGTGGGTGCCGCATCTCGCGCGCGACTATCGCGTCGTGCGCCCCGACATTCGCGGGCACGGAAAATCGCAGCCCGCGCTCGACAAGCCGCTGACGAACGAGCGCCTGGCGCGCGACCTGATCGAACTGCTCGATCGCCTCGAATGCGAACGCGCGCATGTGATCGGCGCGTCGGCGGGCGGCATCATCGCCATGCACGCGGCATTGCGGTTTCCCGCGCGCTTTGCGTCGCTCGGGCTTTATGCGGCGACACCGGGCATCAATCCGGAGCGTCCCGCGAAAGGCAACTGGCTCGCGCGCGTGGCCAAAGGCGGCGTGCGCAACTTTCTGACCGAGACGATGCACGACCGCATCGGCGACGCGAGTCCCGCGCACCAGCAGTGGTTTCTCGATACGGCGGAAGGCGTGACGCCGGAATATCTCGGGCGCTTCGTGCCGCTGATGGCGAGCGAATATTTTCCGGAGCGCTGCCGCGATCGCCTGTCCGACGCTGATGGTCGTGCCGGATCCGGACCCGATGGTCGAGGCGCACGAGTACGACCGCATGCGCAAATATCTGCGCAATTGCCGTTTCGTGAGCGTCAAGGGCGCCGGCCACAGCATGGTCGGCGAAATTCCCGATCGCTGCGCGCAGGAAGCCCGGCGTTTTCTCGACGACGTGCGCGCCGGGCGCGCGCTGTGATGGCGCGATGCGGAAACGGCCTTTCAATTGAGCTGCAACCGGGAATAGCGATGGACAAACAGACATTCAAGACCAGCGACGGCATCGAAATCGCCTACTACATCGACGATTTCACCGATCCGTGGACGGCGGCCGAACCGCTGCTGATGCTGCACCCGGCGATGAGCAGCTCGCGGCGTTACTATTCGATGGTGCCGGGGCTCGCGCGCCGCTTTCGCGTGATACGCGTCGATACGCGCGGCCACGGCGCGTCGCAGATTCCGCCGGCGAGTCTGCCGGTCAACAAGGAGCGGCTGACGAAGGACGCGCTGGAGCTCATGGATCATCTCAAGCTCGGCAAAGTGCATCTGCTCGGCTGCATCGGCCGGCGGTTACGTCGCGCAGCAGCTGGCGATCCATCACCCGCAGCGGGTCAAGAGCCTGATCCTGTTTTGCTCGACGCCGGGTTTCAAGGGCGAGCAGGGCAAGCGCTGGCTGGCGCGATGCGGCGAAGCGCGGGCATGCGCGCGGTGTTCGGCGAAACCATCAACGACCGCCTGCCGGTCGGCGAGGCCGATCCGGGCCTGATCAACTGGGTGCTGGACGAGATCTGCAAAAACGATCTCGATTTTCTCGCGCGCTTCATCGGTTACTGGACCGACACCGACTTCATGGACGAAATCCACGCGATCAAGTGCCCGACGCTGCTCGTGGCGCCCGGCGCCGAGCCGATCGGCGCGGTCTCGCTCTACGACGAGATGATGAAGCGCATCAAGGATGCCGAACTCATCGTCTATGAAAATGCGCGGCACAACGTGTACGACTACCTGCCCGACCGCTGCGTTGCCGACGTGCTGAAGTTTCACGACCAGCGTTTTCCGGCGGTCTAGCCTGATGAATTGAGGCGGGATCACGCTGGACGAAATCAAGCGGCTTCTGCGCGACGAGTTCGGCGCGCCGCGCGCGGGCGGTTCGTCAGTTATCAGTGTAATGCGGTCGCCCGCTACAGGCGTACTCAGCTTCCCGGCAGGTTGTGCATGTTGGGAAAGAAGAGATCCTTCCACGACGCGGGCTTCACCTTGATGGCGCCCGACTTGTGCATGAAATCCACCATTTTCATGATGTTCTTCGGCATGCAGCGAATATTCGACCTGCGGATCGTTCATGATCTTGAGCAGGTCCTCGACGGGGCTCTTGTCCTTGGTCATCTTGATGTAAATTTCCGCGGCCGCGCGCTTGTCCTTGTTGATGAATTCGGTCGCTTCTTCGAGCGATTTGATGAACACGGCGTAGAGTTTGGGGTTTTCGTTGTAGAACTTGCTCGTCGCCGCGACCACGTTGAACGAGATCGGCCCGCCCAGCACGTCGACCGAGTTCAGCACCTTGGTGATGCCGGGCTTTTCGAGTTCCTTCTGCATGAAAGGCGGCGAGGTGAAATGATTGTTGATTTCGCCGCCGCCGGACAGGAACGTCGCCATCGCGTCCGGGTGCGCCATCGACACGGTGAGGCCGTCGAGCTTGGCGTAGTTCGCCTCGCCGAAACGTCTGCGCCGCCGCCATCTGCAGCAGGATCGCCTGCTGCGAAACCTTGACCGCCGGCATGGCGATCTTGTCCTTGTCGGTGAGATCGCGGATGGATTTGATGTTGGGGCTGCGCGTGTTCAGCTGCAGCGGCAGGAAATTGAAGCCGGACGCCGCTTTGACGTCGAGGCCGCCTTTGGTTTTCGCCCAGATGGTCGCGATGCCCGGGATGCCGAGGCAGACGAAATCGACGCTGGCGGAAAGCAGCGCGTCGTTCATGACGTCGCTCGAGCGAAAGGTCGCCCACGTGACCTTCAGACTCGCCCAATCCCGCGGCCTTGGCGTTCTTCTCGATGATCTTCTGGTCCTCCATCACCATCATCTGCAGGTAGCCGAGGCCGTATTGCTTGGCGATGCGCAGTTCCGCCTGCTCGGCGCGCGCCGCGAATCCGCCGCAGCAGGCAAGGACAGATCGCGGCTGCGGCCATACGGTGCAGCGCGTGCATCAGGGCAGGGCGTTTCATGGTTTGCTCCTTGGCATGGACAAATCGTTCTGATGGGTGTTGACCGCGGATGATTTAACACCCGCGTCGGACAGTCGCCATGATAGACCAGGCACGGAATAAGTGGCGCCCATTATGCGCGCCACCACCGGTGACCGCAGATCCGCGTGTGATTCCGGGGGCAATGATTCGCGGACGGCGGTCTTGGCTATCCATCGGTATAGGGTCGGAGTAGCGCGCGCGCCATATGCGTTAGAATCTCCACAGTGACCATGCCCCTCGTCGTGCTGTTTTTTGGCGCGCGTAATCGGGGCTCAACGTCTCCAGGCACGAGGGACAGCATGCGATCGACTAGCGTCGGATTCACCGCAGGTGTCGTCGGCCTGCTCGGGTACGGGTCGGCGTGCATGGCGCAAACTTATCCCGGCAAATCCGTACGCGTCGTCGTCCCGTTCGCGCCCGGCGGCGGCACCGACATACTGACGCGCACGATTGCGCCGAAGCTAAGCGAGGCGCTCGGCCAGCAACTCGTGATCGACAATCGCGCCGGCGGCGGCAGCACCATAGGCAGCGAGATGGTCGCCAAGGCAGTCGCCGACGGTTACACGCTCTTGATGGTCGACACGTCGTTCACGACCAACCCGAGTCTCTACAGCAAGCTGCCGTACGATTCGGCGCGCGACTTTGCGCCGGTGTCATTGATGGCGGCGGCACCGGTGATCCTGATCGTGCATCCATCGGTGCCGGTCAGAACGGTGAAGGAATTCGTGGCGCTGGCGAAAGCAAAACCCGGCCAGCTCAATTTCGCGTCCGGCGGTCCCGGCAGTTCGACGCATCTGGGCGGCGAGTTGTTGAAGCTCGTGGCGAATATCGACCTCGTGCATATTCCGTACAAGGGCACGGGGCCGGCGGTCGCCGACGTGTTGGGCGGACAGGTCGTCATGATGTTTGCAGGCATCAGCTCGGTAAAGCAGCACGTCGCGGTCGGCCGGCTGCGCGCGATCGCGGTCACCGGCGACAAGCGTTCGCCGGCGATGCCGGAAGTGCCGACGTTCATCGAATCGGGTTTGAAGGGTGTCGATTCGGGAACCTATTGGGGCTGCCTCGCGCCGGCGGCGACGCCGAAAGACGTCATCAATAAATTGAGCGCAACGATGGCAAGTGTCGTCAAGCTGCCGGATATTCAGGTGCGACTGGTCGATCTGGGTTTCGATCCGATCGGCGGCAATCCCGAGCAGTTTGCCGCCAACATCAAAAGCGAAACCGACAAATGGGCGCGCGTCATCAAGAATGCCCGCGTCAAACTCGATTGAAAGGCGAACGATGCCATTGTCTTCCGTGATGCATACCCATGTCGCCAGCGACGGACTGAAGCTCGGCTATGCAGTCGACGATTACAGCGATCCGTGGCGGCCGCAGGAAACGTTGATTCTGGTGCACGCGGCGATGGGCAGTTCGCGCCGGCTTTACAAATGGGTGCCCATCCTCGCGCGCCATTTTCGCGTGGTGCGGCCGGACATGCGCGGGCACGGGCAGACCGAAATACCGGGACCCGACCAGTTGTCGGTGGCGCGGCTTGCGCAGGACGTGGCCGAACTCGCGGACGCGCTGGGCTGCGAAAAATTTCACATCGCCGGTTCTTCCGCGGGCGCCATCGTCGCGATGCAGGTGGCGGTCGATTATCCGGATCGCGTAAAGACGCTGGGCGATTTTGCATCGACGCCCGGCTTGAAGAATTCGCTGGTCGATGCGGAGAAGTGGATCGCGGGCATCCAGGCACAGGGCTTCCGCGGCTTTCTTGAGGCCACCATAGCGGACCGCCTGCCGCAGGGCGCGGACGAAGGATTCAAGCGCTGGTTCATCGATGAATCGGCACAAACCAACGCGGAGTTGTTCTACCGCTTCGTGCGCATGATGAAGGCGTGCGATCTCACCGACCGGCTGGATGAAATCCGCTGCCCGACGCTGGCGGTGATACCGCATCCCGATCCGCTGGGCACGCCCGCGCAGTACGCGGTGGTCAAAAACAAGATACGCGATTGCGAATTCATTATTTACGAAGGCCTGCCGCACAACATCACCGATTCGGTGCCGGAAAAATGCGCCGAAGAGCTCAAGCGCTTTCTGCTCAAGCATTGCGCCGCCTGACGCGCAGCCACGTGACGATTGCACGACGAATGCGCTGATATGGGACGACTCACGGGCAAGGTTGCATTTATCACGGGTGCGGGTTCGGGTATCGCGCGCGCGGCGGCAGTGTTGTTCGCGCGCGAAGGCGCGCGCATTGCGATCGCCGAAATCAAGCCCGAACTCGGCAGCGCGACGGAAGAAACCGTGCGCGATGCGGGCGGCGACGCGCTATTCGTGCAGACTGATGTGACGAACGAGGACAGCGTCAAGGCGGCAATTGGCTGCTGCGGTGCGGCGCTTCGGCAAGATCGACGTGCTGTACAACTGCGCGGGCGGCTCGGTCCCGGCGGACAGTTACGTCACCGATGTCGATCTCAAGGTGTGGCAGCACACGATGTCGCTCGATCTGCTGGGGCCGATACTGTGCTGCCGGCACGGCATCCCGGAAATCATCAAGGCGGGCGGCGGCGCGGTGGTCAACATGTCGTCGGGCGCGGCGCTGCGCGGCGGCAGTCCCTCGCATATTTACACCGCGGCCAAGGGCGCGATACTGTCGCTGACGCGCGCGCTGGCCGGTGCTTACGCGAAGAACAACGTGCGCGTGAACGCGATTTGCGCCGGGCGCATTCTGACCGAGCGCATTACCGGCAATTACGGCACGCCGGACAAGCCGGGCCCGATCGCCGACCGCCAGGATGCGGCGGGACGCAGCAAGGAATATCCGTTCTGGGTCGGCAAGCCCGAAGACATCGCGAACATCGCGCTGTTTCTCGCGAGCGACGAGTCGCGCATGATCACCGGTGCGACGATACCCGCGGAAGGCGGACGCTCGGCTTACTGATTCCATTTTTACGGGAGGAGCAAATGGCACGGCATATCGTTTGTCTGACGTTCGACTTCGACGCGATGTCGGGCTTCATCGCGCGCGGCATGACCTCGCCGACGCCGGTGTCGCGCGGCGAGTTCGGCGCCGACGTGGCGACGCCGCGCCTGCTGGCGTTGCTGAAGAAATACAGGATCAAGAGTTCGTGGTACATCCCGGGCCACACGCTCGAAACCTATCCGGACCGCTGCCGGCAGGTGTTCGATGCCGGGTCATGAGATCGGCCATCACGGCTGGACGCATGTGCCGCCGGCGCATGCTCACGCGCGAGAAGGAGGAAGAGGGGCTCGTGCGCGCCAACGAGCAGATCAAGAAACTCACCGGACGCCATGCGCGCGGCTACCGCTCGCCGTCGTGGGATTTGAGTCCGCATTCGGTGGAACTCCTGCTCAAGCACGGTTTCATCTACGACAGCAGCATGATGGGCGACGACTACACGCCGTATCGCGTGCGCCAGGGCGACGTCATCGAACTGGAAAAGCCGGCGGTGTTCGGCAAGCCCACGCAGCTTGATCGAAATGCCGGTCAGCTGGACGCTCGACGATTATCCGCATTTCGAATTCATCCGCACCAAGGACTGGATACTGCCCGGATTGATGAATACCGGTCTCGTGCTCGAGAACTGGGTGAACGATTTTCTGTACCTGAAGAAGAGCCTGCAATGGGGCGTGATCACCTACACCTTCCACCCGTTCGTGATCGGACGCGGCGGGCGCATGCTGATGCTGGAAAAGCTGATCCGCAAGTTGAAAGACGGCGGCGCAGTATTCATGACGCTGGAGGCAGCGGCCGCCGAGTACGCGAAACGCGCACCATTCAAGGCGTAACGCGATGGCAAAATTCACCGCCAGCGACGGACTGCGTCTGAGTTACATCAGCGACGATTACACCGACCCGTGGCGCAAGAGCGACACGCTGGTCATGGTGCACGCGGCGATGGGCAGCGCGCGGCGCTTCTATGCGTGGGTGCCGCATCTCGCGCGCGATTTCCGCGTGGTGCGGCTGGAACTGCGCGGACACGGCGAATCCGAAATTCCGGGTCCGACCCAGCTGACTTTCGAACGTCTGCGGCAGGACGTGGTCGAGCTTGCTCGACCATCTCGGCGTCGAGCGGGCGCATCTCATGGGTTCGTCGGCCGGCGCCTTCGTGTCGCAAAGCGTGGCGGCCAATTATCCGCAGCGCATCATGACGCTGGCGTGTTTCGCCGCCACGCCGGGCATGAAGAAAGGCAAAACGGATTACGCGCAGCTGGGTTGCGCGCATCGGGACCAAGGGCGTCGCGGCATTTCTGCGCGAAACCATCGCGGACCGCATCAATGTCAATGCGGTCGAGCCCGGCTTCGTCGACTGGTTCATCAATGAATCGGCGCGCGCGCCGGTTGAGGTGCTGGCGCGCATCGTGCCCTTGATGGCGAGCATGGACTTGGCGCCGGAGTTGCCGAAAATCCGCTGTCCTACGCTGGTCGTGGTGCCGGGCGGCGACCCCATCCATGAGGTCGACGAATACCGCGTGCTGGAACGCCTGATTCCGGATTGCGAGTTCATCGTCTACGCGGGCATGCCGCACAACATCACCGATGCGGTGCCCGATCGCTGCGCGCGTGAACTCAAGCGGTTTTTGCTGTCGCATGCGCGCGCGTAAATCCGCCGTCATGCCGGTCTGCGCCGGCATTGCGCCCGAGTGAATCGCTCCCGCCGCGATTCTGCGTGGCAACTGGTCGGCGGCATCGTCGCCATGGCGGGCTGCGCGATGTCCGCCGTGGCGGCGGACCTGGTGGTCGGTTCGAAGCGCTTCACCGAGTCGTATATCCTGGGCGAAATCATCGCGCGCACGGCGCGGGCCGCGGGCGAGGCGCAAGTCACTTTCAAGCCCGGTCTCGGCAATACGGCGGTCGTGTATGCGGCATTGAAAAGCGGTGCGATCGACGTCTATGCCGAGTATTCAGGCACGCTCGCGTTCGAACTGCTCGGCGCGAAATCCGCGATCACGCTGGACGATATCAACCGTGCGCTGGCGGCCGACGGATTGGCGGCGTCGGTGCCGCTGGGCTTCAGCAATACGTATGCGTTGGCGATGAGCGACGGCATGGCGCGGCAACTCGGCATACAGACCATCTCGGATCTCGCGCGGCATGCGGATCTGGTCGTCGGCCTGTCGCAGGAATTTCTCAACCGCAAGGACGGCTGGCCGGGATTGCAGCAGAAATACGCGCTGCCGCAGGCCGCGCGCGGCCTCGACCACGGGCTCGCTTACGAAGCGCTGGCGGCAGGGCGCATACAGGTCATGGACGTTTACACGACGGATGCGAAGATCCATCGTTACGGGTTGCGCGTGCTGGCCGATGACCGCAATTTTTTCCCGCCTTACGCGGCGTTGCTGCTCTACCGCGCCGATCTGCCGCAGCGCCTGCCGCGGACGTGGGCGGCCCTGACCGCGCTGGAGGGCAAGATACCGCCCGCGCGCATGATCGCCATGAACGCGGCGGTCGAACTCGACGGCCGGTCGTTCGCGCAGGTCGCGGAGGAATTTGTTGCCGCGGTGCCGGCGACTGCGCGCGGCGAGAGCCAGAAACGCGGCTTTCTGCGATCAATTGATCGGCGACGATTTTCTGCGCGTGACCGGACAGCACCTCTTGCTGGTTTTCGCGTCATTGGCGGCGAGCTGCGTGGCGGGCATTCCGCTTGGCATCTGGGCCGCGCGCTCGGCCGCGGCGCACCGCGTGATTTTGCCGGCGGTCGGCGTGCTGCAGACGATACCGTCGCTGGCGCTGCTCGCATTTCTGATCGCGCTCCTTGAACCGGATCGGCACGTTGCCGGCGCTCATCGCGTTGTTCCTGTACGGTCTCTTGCCCATCGTGCGCAATACGGCGACCGGCATGCTGGAGGTGGCGCAGGGACTGAAACAGGCCGCGGCCGCGCTCGGTTTGCGCCGGGCGCAGATCCTGTGGCTGATCGAGCTGCCGGTGGCTTCCCGCACGATACTCGCCGGCGTGCGCACCTCCGCGGTGATCAACGTGGGAACGGCGACCATCGCCGCGTTCATAGGCGCCGGCGGCTACGGCGAGCGCATCGTGGCGGGCCTCGCGGTCAACGACAACGCGTTGCTGCTGGCCGGCGCGCTGCCGGCGGCACTGCTGGCGCTGCTGATCGAAGGCGGATTCGGCGTCGCCGAGCGCTGGCTGGTTCCGCGCGGGCTGCGCCAGGCGGCGCGTCGCGCTAGCAGTCGGTTCGCGGGCCGCCCGGGCTGCGCAGGCGCATGGCCCGGGCGCGTCTACTCAAGATAACCCTGCTCGCCGGTGAACTAATCCGCGATTTCACTTGTCTGTCGCATAACGGTTAGTCTTCGCCGTCGCGGAAACGCGGTCTCGGGTATACTTAGCGCTTTGTTTTCGCGGGCTTACCGCCGGCAAAGCATAAGAACTCAGGGACCGGTTTCATGGGCGATCGTGAAGTCGACCAGCAACTGGTTGAGCGGGCGCAGCGCGGCGACAAGCAGGCGTTCGAGCTGCTGGTGGTCAAATACCAGCGCAAGCTTGCGCGGTTGTTGTCGCGTTACGTCCGCGATGCCAGCGAGGTCGAGGACGTAACGCAGGAGGCCTTTATCAAGGCCTATCGCGCGTTGCCGACTTTTCGCGGCGACAGCGCGTTTTATACGTGGCTGTACCGGATCGGCATCAATACGGCGAAGAATTACCTCGTCGCGCTGGGGCGCCGTGCGCCGACCGTGACCGAGGTCGACAACGAGGAAGCGGAAGACATCGAGGTCGGCGAGCAATTGAAAGACATGAACACGCCCGAGCAGCAAATGATGACGCGGCAAATCGCCGAAACGGTGAACTCCACGCTGCAGGCGTTGCCTGAAGAATTGCGGACCGCGATTACGCTGCGCGAAATCGACGGCCTGAGTTACGAGGAAATCGCGCAGATCATGAATTGTCCGATCGGCACCGTGCGTTCGCGGATATTTCGCGCGCGCGAGGCGATTGCCGAGCAGTTGCGGCCCCAGCTCGGGACCCCGAAAAACAGGAGATGGTAATGGACCGAATTTCAGCGCTCATGGACGGCGAAGCGGGGCAGACGGAGACGCAGCACGCGCTCTGCGCCACCTCAAACAAAACGATGACGTGCAGCGAGACGCTGGGAGACCTTCCACCTGATCGGCGACATCATGCGCGGGCGATCGGCCTGCTGCGCGACGATTTCATGGCGCGCTTTCACGCGCGTATCGAACAGGAGCCGACGCAACTCGCGCCGCGCCTGATGTGGCGAAAATCGGCGCACTATCGCGCTTTCCGCGGCCGCTTCCCTCGTCCGCCGTTGCCGTGGTGCTGGCGCTGGTGATCACCGACAATCCGCTGCGGCCGCAAGCGCCAGATCGCCGCCGCCCCCAGAGCCAGCAACGACCACTGTCGCGCACGCAGACCCGCAGGCACGGCCGTTGCCCGCCGCCAATCAGGGCAAGGTCAATGAATATCTGATGGCGCACCAGGAGTTTTCGCCGAGCACCGCATTGCAGGGCGTGGCGCCGTACGTGAGAACCGTGTCGGAATCGCATGATGGCAGCGGCCGCTAGACGCGCGGGCGGTGCGCGCGGCTGTACCCGCGTTGCTGGCGCTGCTCTGCGGCGTCGGCGCCACCGGCTTGGTCGCGGCGGAAACCGGCGGTGACGCGATGACGTGGTTAAAGAAAATCGCCGCCGCGTCGCGCCAGATCAACTACGCGGGGACATTCGTCTACCAGCATGGCCGCCAGATGGAGACTTCCCGCATCGCGCATATGGCCGATGCGAACGGCGAGTACGAGAAACTCGAAACGCTGGATGGCCCGCCGCGGGAAATTATCCGCAACAACGAGAACGTCACCTGCTACCTGCCCGACAGCAAGACTGTTATCATCGAAAAACGAACCGCGCGCCAGTTCCCGGCGCTGTTGCCGGAGCAGTTATCGGGAATTGCCGACAATTACGTGGTGACCAAGGGCGAGCAGGACCGCGTCGCCGGTCACGATTGCCAGGTCATCGCGCTCGAACCCAGGGACAATCTGCGGTATGGGCACAAGTATTGCGCCGATCTTGCCAGCGGTCTTGCGCTGCGCGCCCGCACGTTCGAATGAAAAGGGCGACATGGTCGATTCGTTCGTTTTCACGCAGCTCACGATAGGCAGCGGCGTCACCCGGGATATGCTCAAATCGCGTTTCGCCGGATTGAGCCAGTCCTGGCACGTCGACCGCGCCGCGCTGGATCGCAGCGAGATTACGCGCTGACAGCGGGTGGGCGCTCAAGAACCCGCTTGCAGGTTTCAAGAAACTGACTGAAATGAAACGCTCGATCGCCGGCCGCGCCGCCCCCGTTTCGCACATCGTCTACTCCGATGGCATCGCCGCGGTGTCGGTGTTCCTCGAGCCGATGCCCAAATCTCCGCCGACCGCGGGCGCCACCTACCAGGGTGCCGTCAACATGTACGTGAAATCTGCGTCAGACCAGGTGGTGACCGTCGTCGGCGAAGCGCCCGCGCGCACGGTCAAACAGATTGCCGAGTCGTTTGCCGCGAAAGAGCGTTGACCGCGGCCGGGCAGGCGGCGGGTTCAAGGCAAATCCGTAATTCCAATAATCACAGCCGGAAAAAGGATGTCAGATGTTTAGAAAATTCGTGTTGCTTGTCGCTCTTTCACTGCCGCTGACCGTGGTCGCGCAGTTGCCTGATTTTACCGACCTCGTCGAAAAACAGGGCCCCACCGTGGTCAACATCAGCACCACGCAGACGGTGCGCGGCGCGCTCGGCGTGCCGCAGATTCCGCAGTTGCAGGAAGACGATCCCTTATATGAATTTTTCCGGCGTTTCGTGCCGAATCCCGGGCCGCGCGAATTTCAGAGCAACTCGCTGGGTTCCGGCTTTATCATCAGCACGGACGGTTACGTTCTCACCAATGCGCACGTGGTCGAGGCGGCCGATGAAATCACCGTCAAGCTGAACGACAAGCGGGAGTTCAAGGCGAAGGTCATCGGCAGCGACAAGCGCACCGATATCGCGTTGATCAAAATCGAGGCAACCGGCCTGCCGGCCGTCAAATTCGGCGATCCGAACAAGCTGAGGGTCGGCGAGTGGGTGATCGCGATCGGTTCGCCGTTCGGCTTTGAGAACACGGTGACCGCCGGCATCGTCAGCGCCAAGGGCCGTTCGCTGCCGCAGGAAAATTTCGTGCCCTTCATCCAGACCGACGCCGCGGTCAACCCCGGCAACTCGGGCGGGCCGCTCTTTAACATGCGCGGCGAAGTCGTCGGCATCAATTCGCAGATCTACAGCCGCACCGGCGGATTCATGGGCCTGTCGTTTTCGATTCCGATCGACGTCGCCAACGACATCGCGGCCCAGTTGAAAACCGGCGGCAAGGTCACGCGCGGCCGCATCGGCGTGGCCATCCAGAGCGTCACGCGCGAACTGGCCGAATCGTTCGGACTGCCGAAACCCGCCGGCGCGCTCGTGAGCTCGGTCGAGAAAGGCAGCCCCGCGGAAAAAGCCGGCATCGAAGCCGGCGACGTCATTCTCAAATTCGGCGGCAAGGACGTGAATTCCTCGGAGGACTTGCAGCGGTTCGTCGGCGGCACCAAGCCGGGCGGCAAAGCGGTACTGCAGTTGATGCGCAACAAGGCCACGCGCGAGGTGACGGTAGTGGTCGGCGAAATGCCCGACGAGGCGCGCACGGCGCAACGTTCGCAACGCCGCGGCCCCGGCGCCAAGCCGCCTGCGGAATCGGTGAGCCGGCTGGGCATGACATTGTCGGAGCCGACGCGCCGAACAGCGCAAGGAGCTGAAAATCACCGGCGGCATCCTGGTCGAGGACGTGACGGGCGCGGCGGCCAAAGCCGGTATACGCCGCGGCGACATCATACTGGCGGTCAACAATCAGGACGTGAAATCGCTCGAACAGTTCGGCCAGCTGATGGCCCCGTTCGAGAAGGGCAAGATCGTGGCGATGCTGGTGCGCCGCGGCGGCAATTCGCTCTACATCCCGTTTCGCATTGAATGAGCGCGCTGATACGGCACGTGCTGACGGAGGCATGCGGGATGCGGTCGCCCGTTTGGCAATGCGCATGAAGCCACCGGTCAAGCTGACCGTATACAGCCGCGCGTACTGCCATTTGTGCGACGACATGATCGCCGGCCTGCGCGCGCTGCAGGCCGGCGCCCGCTTTGAACTCGAAATCATCGACGTCGACAGCGATCCCGCGCTGGAAGCGCGTTATGGCGAGTGGGTGCCGGTGTTGATGGGCCCGGACGGCGAACTCTGTCATTACCATCTCGCCGCCGCCAAAGTTAATGATTACCTGAACAAAATCGGCTAAAATCACGCTTTACCTGAGAAAAGGGCACGTTACGCGTGCCCTTTTTCGTACATGCAGCACATTCGAAATTTTTCCATCATCGCGCACATCGATCACGGCAAGTCCACGCTTGCCGACCGTTTCATCCAGTTGTGCGGCGGACTCTCGGACCGCGAAATGGAAGCGCAGGTGCTCGATTCCATGGATCTCGAGCGCGAGCGCGGCATCACGATCAAGGCGCAGACCGCGGCGCTTCAGTATCGCGCGCGGGACGGGCAGACCTATCTGCTCAACCTGATCGACACGCCCGGGCACGTGGATTTCTCGTACGAGGTGTCGCGTTCGCTGGCGGCGTGCGAAGGCGCGTTGCTGGTGGTCGATGCCTCGCAGGGCGTCGAAGCGCAGACCGTCGCCAATTGCTACACCGCGACCGAGCAGGGCGTCGAAGTCGTGCCGGTGATCAACAAGATCGACCTGCCGTCGGCGGAGCCCGAGCGGGTCATCACGGAGATCGAAGACATCATCGGCATTCCCGCGCAGGAAGCCGTGCGCGCGAGCGCCAAGACGGGCGAGGGCGTGCAGGACATACTCGAAGCGGTGATTGCGCGCATTCCGGCGCCGCGCGGCGATCCCGCGGCCCCGCTCAAGGCGCTGATCATCGATTCGTGGTTCGACAATTATGTCGGCGTCGTGATGCTGGTGCGGGTGGTCGACGGCGAATTGCGGCCGAAGGACCGCATACTGCTGATGTCGACCGCGACGCAGCATCTGTGCGAGCAGGTCGGCGTATTCACGCCGAAATCGCGTCTGCAAGGAAAGTCTCGCCGCGGGCGAGGTGGGCTTCGTCACCGCGGGCATCAAGGAACTCAAGGCGGCGCGCGTCGGCGACACGGTCACGCTCGTGGAGCGTCCGGCGAAGCGCCGCGCTGCCGGGTTTCAAGGAAATCCAGCCGCAGGTGTTCGCCGGGCTCTACCCGATCGATTCGAACCAGTACGACGCGCTGCGCGACGCGCTGGAGAAGCTGCATCTGAACGACGCGTCGCTGCGCTACGAACCGGAATCGTCGCAGGCGCTCGGTTTCGGTTTCCGCTGCGGGTTCCTCGGCCTCCTGCATCTCGATATCGTGCAGGAGCGGCTCGAGCGCGAATACGGCATGGAACTGATCACCACCGCGCCGACGGTGATTTATGAAGTGCATCTGAACGACGGCAGCGTGCTCCAGATCGAGAATCCCTCGAAACTGCCCGACCTGTCGAAAGTCAGCGAGATACGCGAGCCCATCATCACCGCGTCGATACTGGTGCCGCAGGATTACGTGGGCGCGGTCATCACGTTGTGCACGCAAAAGCGCGGCGTGCAGCGCAACATGCAATACCTGGGGCGGCAGGTGATGCTGACCTATGAATTGCCGCTGAACGAAGTGGTGATGGATTTCTTCGACAAGCTGAAGTCGGTGAGCCGCGGTTACGCGTCGCTCGATTATGACTTCAAGGAGTACCGCGCCGGCGATCTCGTCAGGCTGGACATCCTGATCAACGGCGACCGCATCGACGCGCTGTCGCTGATCGTGCATCGCGCGAATTCGCAGTACCGCGGCCGCGAACTCGCGCAGAAAATGCGCGGGCTCATTCCGCGCCAGATGTTCGACGTCGCCGTGCAGGCGGCGATCGGCGCGCATATAATCGCGCGGGAAAACGTCAAGGCGCTGCGCAAGAACGTGCTGGCCAAGTGCTACGGCGGCGACATTTCGCGCAAGAGAAAGCTGCTCGAAAAGCAGAAAGCGGGCAAGAAGCGCATGAAACAGGTCGGCAACGTCGAGATTCCGCAGGAGGCGTTTCTGGCCATTTTGCAGGTGGAGACCAAATGAATTTCGCATTGATCATGTTCTCGCTGCTCGTCGCCACGGGCGCGGTCTGCCTGCTCGATTATTACGTGTTGCGCAAGCGGCGCGCCGCGGACGCGGCGGAACCCTGGTGGGTCGAATACCCGAAGAGTTTTTTCCCGGTCATTCTGATCGTGTTCCTGCTGCGTTCGTTTCTGGTCGAGCCGTTCAAGATCCCGTCCGGGTCGATGCTGCCGACGCTGCTGGTCGGCGACTTCATCCTGGTCAACAAGTTTACCTATGGCATCCGCCTGCCCGTCATCAACATGAAAATCCTCGACCTCAACGAGCCGCAGCGCGGCGAGGTGATGGTGTTTCGCTATCCGGAAAATCCCGTCGCTCGATTACATCAAGCGCGTGGTCGGCGTGCCCGGCGACAAGGTGAGCTACCAGAACAAGCGTCTCTCGATCAATGGCCAGGAAATCAAGATCGAGCCGGACGGCCAGTACAATTACGTCGAGACCGGGCTTGAGCTTCGTGTCGACGCAGCGCCAGAAGGAACTGCTGGCGCCGGACCACGCGCACGCGATCCTGATAAACCCGGACATTCCGACGCTGCGCGTTTCCGACGTCAGGCGGTTCCCTTTTCACGAGAATTGTGACTACAATGAAGCGGGATTTGCCTGCACGGTGCCGCCCGGACATTTTTTCATGATGGGGGACAACCGCGACAGCAGCAGCGACAGCCGTTACTGGGGTTTCGTGCCGGACCAGAATATCGTCGGCAAGGCGTTTCTGATCTGGTGGAATTTCGACGAATTCAGGCGTATCGGGCAATCGATCAAATGACGGGGGGCATTATGAAAAAACAACGGGGTGTGAGCTTGAGCGGTTTGCTGATGGTTTGCGTCATTCTGATTTTCGTCCTGTTGCTCGGCTTCAAGCTGTTCAAGCCCTACGCCGAGTACTTCGCCCTGCAGAAGATATTCAAGACGCTCGCGGTAAAACCCGAGGTGAGGGACGGCACGCGGCGCGATTTGATGGTCGCGTGGGCCGCCTATGCGCCAGCTCGAGGGCATCACCGCGATCAACGGCGACGACATCGAAATCACCAAGAGCGGCAACAACGTCATTATCAGCGCGAGTTATCAGGTGAAGGTGCCGTTGTTCAAGAATTACACCCTGCTGATCGATTTCAATCCGACATCGGCCTCGGGTCCGTAGCCGGACGGCGCGCGATCGATTCGCACAGCATGGCTGGCCGCACTCTCGCCGACGCCACGGGTTACTCATTCGGCAATGCCGACTTGCTGCGGCAGGCGCTGACGCACCGCAGTTTCGGCGCCGTCGCACAACGAGCGGCTGGAATTTCTCGGCGACGGC
Organism: uncultured beta proteobacterium; assembly: GCA_963778865.1. Classification (GTDB taxonomy): domain Bacteria; phylum Pseudomonadota; class Gammaproteobacteria; order Burkholderiales; family SG8-41; genus PALSA-1004. The sequence goes on from CAVZWF010000005.1 coordinate 377,905, forward strand.
GTGTTGAATTGCGTCGTCGCCGCGGTGCTCTTCGAGCGGTTTCCGCAACTTCCGGAAGGCGAGCTGTCGCGGCTGCGCGCGAGCCTCGTCAATCAGCAAAGCCTGTTCGAAATCGCGCAGCAGATCGGATCTCGGCCGCCATTTGCTGCTGGGCGAGGGCGAACTGAAGAGCGGCGGCGCGCAGCGCCCGTCGATTCTTGCTGACGCGCTCGAGGCGCTGATCGGCGCCGTGTTTCTCGATGGCGGATTCGCCGCGGCGCGCGCGCTGGTGCTGCGGCTGTTCGAGCGGCCGCTCGCCGTCGCCGATCCGCAGACCGTGGGCAAGGACGCCAAAACACTGCTGCAGGAATTTCTGCAGGCACGCCGCATCGCGCTGCCGCAATACTCGGTGGTCGCGACAGCGGGCGAAGCGCATGAGCAGAGCTTTCGCGTCGAATGCGCGATTCCCGAGCTGAATATCCGCACCCACGGCGAAGGCAGCAGCCGCCGCAGCGCCGAGCAGGTGGCGGCGCGCCGCGCCTACGATCTCGGCAGTCGCGACGTAAATGGAACAATCCCGCGGATGAATTCCGTGCCGGCTACGTCGCGATCGTGGGCCGCCCCAACGTGGGCAAATCGACGCTGCTCAACCGCCTGGTCGGCCAGAAAGTCAGCATCACGTCGCGCAAGCCGCAGACCACGCGCCAGCGCATCACCGGCATCCTGACGCGCGCCGATGCGCAGCTCATGTTCGTCGACACGCCGGGATTCCAGACCCGCCATGCCAGCGCGCTGAATCGTCACATGAACCGCGCCGTCACGCAGGCGCTCGCCGACGTCGACGTGATCCTGCTGGTCATCGAAGCCGGGCGCTTCAGCGCGGAGGACCGCGCCGTGCTCGCGTTGCTGCCCGCCACGCGCAAGACGCTGCTGGTCATCAACAAGACCGACCGGCTCGCCGACCGCGGCTTGCTGCTGCCGTTCATAACGCCAGGTGTCCGGCGCGCACGAATTCGCCGAAATCGTGCCGGTGTCCGCGACCAAGGGCCACGGCGTCGATGAACTCGCAGCCACCATCAGCCGCTATCTGCCGCGGCAGCCCGCGCTCTACGGCGCGGACGAGATCACGGAATCGAGCGAACGTTTTCTCGCCGCCGAACTCATCCGCGAAAAACTGTTTCGCCTGCTCGGCGACGAATTGCCCTACGCGAGCGCGGTCATCATCGACAAATTCGCGCTGGAAGGCACGCTGCGGCGCATCCATGCGTCGATCATCGTCGACAAGGACACGCACAAGGGCATCGTGGTCGGCGCCCAGGGCGCGCAGTTGAAGGCGATCGGCACCAAGGCGCGGCTCGACATGGAGAAGCTGTTCGGCGGCAAGGTCCATCTCGAGTTGTGGGTCAAGGTCAAGCGCGGCTGGGCCGAAAACCAGCAGGTCATGAAGCAACTCGGTTATGGCTGATGCAGGCAGGGCGCGCCACGAGGGGCAACCCGCCTTCGTGCTGCACAGTTACCCGTTTCGCGAAACCAGTCTGATCATCGAAGCGTTCACGCGCAATTGCGGCCGCGTGGCGCTGGTTGCGCGCGGCGCGCGGCGGCCGCGCTCGGCGTTGCGCGGCGTGCTGCTCGCGTTTCAGCCGCTGCTGCTGAGCTGGGGCGGCAAGGCCGAGTTGCGCACTTTGCATAAAGCCGAATGGCAGGGCGGCTTGCCGCATTTGCAGGGCCGCGGCCTGTTGTGCGGGTTCTATCTGAACGAGCTGATGCTCAAGCTGCTCGCGCGCGACGATGCGCACGAATCGCTCTACGAGACCTATCACGCGACGCTGCGCGCTCTGAGCAACGGCGGCGATCATGCGGTGACGCTGCGCGGCTTCGAGCAGGAGTTGCTGAAGGAGGCCGGCTACGCGCTGACGCTGGACCGCGATGTGAGCAACGGCGAAGCGATCCGCGCGGACTGCACCTATCTCTACCTGATCGAGCGCGGGCCCGTGCGCATCACGGCGGACGCGGTCCGCGCCGGCGACGGCGGCGGTGACGGGGAAAAACGGTTAGAATTGGCGGGGCAAACCCTGCTCGATATGGCGCGCGCCGACTATTCGAGTCCGGTCACGCTGCAGCAAAGCAAGGCATTGATGCGCATGCTGATCAATCATTGCCTGGGCTCGCAGACGCTCAATACCCGCCAGTTACTGAAGGACATGCAGCAGCTATGACGCGCCTGAGCGTCAATCTCAACAAGATCGCGCTATTGCGCAATTCGCGCACGCTCGGCATTCCGAGTGTTGCGCGCGCGGCGACCATTGCGCTCGATGCCGGCGCGCGCGGCATCACGGTGCATCCGCGTCCCGACGGCCGGCACATCCGGATCGACGACGTGCGCGAGCTCGCCGCGTTGTTGAAGGGCCGCCCGGATGCGGAATTCAACATCGAAGGCAATCCGTTCGAGGGGCTGATCGCCATCGCGCGCGAAGTCCTGCCGCAGCAATGCACGCTGGTGCCGGACGACCCCGGCGCGCTTACGTCCGATCACGGCTGGGATATCTCGGCGCGACGGCGCGCGGCTCAAGCCGCTGATCGCCGAATTGAAGTCACTGGGCATACGCGTGAGCCTCTTCATGGATCCGCTGCCCGCGAGCGATGCACGGCGGCGCGCGAACTCGGCGCCGACCGCGTCGAACTTTACACCGAACCGTATGCGCGGGCGTTCGGTCACGCGGAGGAGCAAACGGTGCTCACGACTTATGCCGGCGCCGCGGACGCCGCGCGCAGCGCGGGGCTCGGCGTCAACGCGGGGCACGATCTGAATCAGCAGAATCTGACGCGTTTTCTGTCCGCCGTGCCGCAGGTGCTGGAAGTCTCCATCGGCCATGCACTGGTGGCGGACGCCATGGAGGCGGGCCTCGCCGCCACGGTCCGCGGCTACCTGGCGGCGATCGCGGCGGCGCGCGCATGATTTACGGCATCGGCGTCGATGTGATCGAACCGCACCGGGTCAAACGGCTGCTCGATAAATACGGCGAGCGGTTTGCGCGCCGCGTGTTGACCGAGCGCGAATGGCCGGGATACGCGAAAACCATCAATCCCGTATTCTTCGTGGCCAACCGCTTTGCCGCCAAGGAGGCTTTTTCGAAGGCGATGGGCACCGGCTTTCGCTATCCGGTGACCCTGCAATGCATCAGCGTCGTGCCGGACCGGCGCGGCAAGCCCGGATTCGAATTCCATCCGCAAGCTCGCCGAACTGATCGCCGCCGAAGGCATCGTAGGTCATTTCGTGACTATCAGCGACGAGAAAAGCCTGGCCTGCGCCTGCGTCGTGCTGGAAAAATCATGAACTCCGCCGCGCCAGATCCCGCTCGGGCCGGTGATGCTCGACGTCGCGGGCACCGAGCTTACCGCCGACGACCGCCGGCGCCTCGCGCATCCGCTGGTCGGCGGCGTGATCCTGTTTTCGCGCAACTACAGCTCGCCCGATCAACTCACGGAACTGACGCGCGAGATTCATGCCGTGCGCCAGCCGCCGCTGCTGATCGCGGTCGATCACGAAGGCGGCCGCGTGCAGCGCTTTCGCGAGGGCTTTACCGTGTTGCCCGCCATGCGCGAACTGGGCGCGGCGTGGAATGCGGATCCCAAACACGCGCTCAAACTGGCGGAGGCGGTCGGCTACGTGCTCGCCGCGGAACTGCGCGCGCGCGGGGTCGATCTGAGCTTCACCCCGGTGCTCGACGTCGATCACGGCAACAGCAGCGTGATCGGGGACCGCGCGTTTCACAGCGATCCGGTGGCGATAGCCGAGCTCGCGCGCGGCGTGATGCGCGGCCTGAGTCACGGCGGCATGTCGGCGGTCGGCAAGCATTTTCCGGGTCACGGCCACGTCACAGCCGATTCGCATCATGAAATGCCGGTGGACGAACGTCCGCTCGAGGCGCTCGAAGAGTCGGACCTGAAGCCTTTCCGGCGTCTCATCGAAAACGGGCTGGGCGGCATCATGCCGGCGCACGTGGTCTATCCCGCCGTCGATGACGAGGCCCGCCGGATTTTCCGAAATCTGGCTGAAACAGATCCTGCGCCGCCAGCTCGGTTTCAACGGCATGATCTTCAGCGACGATCTGTCGATGGCGGCCGCCAGCACGGCGGGCGGCGTGGTCGAGCGCGCGCACGCGGCGTTTCGCGCAGGATGCGACATGGTGCTGGTGTGCAACGACCCGCAATCCGCCGACGAGTTGCTGGCGAAACTCGACTATACGATGCCGGCGACGGCACTCGCGCGTCTGGCGCGCATCCACGGACGCGGCGGCCCGGAGTCCGCGCAGCAACTGCAGCACGACCGCTATTATCTCGATGCCGTCGCCGTGGTGCGCGCGATCGGCGTCAACAGCGGCGATCTTCCGCTGTACCGCTAGCCGCCGGCGGCGGGCACGCGCATCCTGATGAAGTTCTCGCTGCAGTGCCGCGACTGTCCGCGTCTCGCTGGATTTCTCGACAACGTCAGGCGCGAACATCCGGACTATCACGCGCGGCCGGTGGCGCCGTTTGGCGATGCGCGCGCGCGATTGCTGATCGTGGGCCTCGCGCCCGGCATGCACGGCGCCAATCGCAGCGGGCGGCCGTTCACCGGCGACTTCGCGGGCATCCTGCTGTATCAAGACTTTGCACCGGTTCGGTCTTGCCACTGCCGCGCAATCGGTCAGCGCGGACGACGGCTTGAAGCTCAACGGCTGCCGCATCACCAATGCGGTGAAATGCCTGCCGCCGCAGAACAAGCCCGATCTCGCGGAGATCAAACAATGCAACCGCTACCTGCAGGCCGAACTTGCGCAATTGAAGCAGGGCAGCGTGGTGCTGGCGCTGGGAACCATCGCGCATCAGGCGGTGCTGATGGCGGTTGACGCGAGGAAGTCGGCATTTCCCTTCCGGCACGGCGCGCGCCACGCGTTGCCGAACGGACTCGCGCTGTTCGATAGCTACCATTGCAGCCGCTATAATACGCAGACGCGCCGTCTCACGCCGGCGATGTTCGAAGCGGTGTTTGCCGACATCTCAAACCATCTGCAATCACGCTGAAGCGTGTTTGATTCCGACCCAATTCATCGCCCGCCTGCCGCATCTGCCCGGCGTCTACCGCATGCTGAGCGCGGCGGGGGACGCGCTCTATGTCGGCAAGGCGGGCGACCTCAAAAAACGCGTCTCGTCCTATTTCCAGAAGCAGTCCGGGCTGTCGCCGCGCATCCGGCTGATGCTGGGCCAGGTGCACGCCATCGAGACCACGGTCACGCGTTCCGAGGCCGAGGCGCTGATCCTCGAGAACAATTTAATCAAGGCGCTCAATCCGCGCTACAACATTCTCTTCAGGGACGACAAGTCGTATCCGTATCTGGCGCTGACGCGGCATGCGTTTCCGCGCCTCGCATTTCACCGCGGCAGTCTCGATGCGCGCGACCGCTACTTCGGGCCGTTTCCGAATGCCGGCGCCGTGCGCGAAAGCATGCAGTTGCTGCAGAAAGTGTTTCGCCTTCGCACCTGCGCCGACAACGTGTACGAGAACCGCTCGCGGCCGTGCCTGCTGCATCAGATCCGGCGCTGCAGCGCGCCGTGCGTAGCGCGCATCAGCGCCGCGGACTACGCCGATGACGTGAAGAGCGCCGAACTGTTTCTGCGCGGCAAGGACGACGAGGCAGTCGAGCGCCTGATCGCGCGCATGGATGCCGCAGCCGAGAACCAGAATTACGAGCAGGCGGCGATTTTCCGCGACCAGGTCGGCGCATTGCGGCGGGTGCGCGAAAAGCAGTTCGTCAGCAGCAACGTGGCGCGCGACGCCGACATTATCGCGTGCGCGGCCGAAGGCGAGATCACGTGCGTCAACCTGGTGATGATCCGCGGCGGGCACCATCTGGGCGACAAGAATTTCTTTCCGCGCAACGCGGCGGGGCACGCGATGCCGCAGATCGTCGAGGCCTTCATCGGCCAGCATTACGCGGGCGGCGGCGCGCCGCCCGTCATCGTCGTCGCCGCCGAAGCGGCGAGCGACGTGCTGACGCAATTCCTGAGCGATCAGGCCGGACACAAAGTGCAGCTCGTCGTGAATCCGTCCGGCGAGCGCCGCGTCTGGCTCGACATGGCGCTGAAAAACGCGCAGTTGGGCGCCGGCCAGCAACTGAGTCTGCAAGCGAGCCAGGAGGCGCGCCTGACGGCGTTGCAGCAGGCGCTGGGCGCGACCGAGGCGATCCGCCGCATCGAATGTTTCGACGTGAGCCACACGATGGGCGAGGCCACGGTCGCGTCGTGCGTGGTCTACGACCAGGCGGCCATGCAGAAATCCGAATATCGCCGCTTCAATATCAGCGGCATCGAGCCCGGCGACGATTACGCGGCGATGCGCGATGCGCTTGAGCCGGCGCTATCGGCGCATCGTCGCGGGCGAAGGCAAATTGCCGGACCTCGTGCTGATCGACGGCGGCAAGGGCCAGCTCGGCGTGGCGTGCGAAGTGTTTGCCGAGCTGGGATTGTCGGACGTGCAGCTGATCGGCGTGGCCAAGGGCGAGGCGCGCAAGCCGGGGCTCGAGCAATTGATCATTCCGGGCAGCGCAAACCCGCTACAATTGCCGGGTGAACATCCGGCGCTGCACTTGATTCAGCAGATACGCGACGAGGCGCACCGCTTCGCGATCCAGGGACATCGCGCGCGGCGCGGCAAGGCGCGCACGACCTCGACGCTGGAAAGCATCGCCGGCATCGGCGCCAAGCGGCGGCAGAGCCTGCTCGCGCGCTTCGGCGGATTGAAAGGGCTGATGTCGGCGAGCGTCGACGAACTCGCGCAGGTCGAAGGCATCAGCCGCGCGCTGGCCGAACGAATTTACGATCAACTGCACTAGGCTCCACATGCCTCTTAACATTCCCAATCTGCTGACGTGGCTGCGCATCGTGCTGATACCGCTGTTCGTCGGCATTTTCTATTTCGAAAAAAGCTGGGTCTCGCTGCCCAACCAGAATCTGGTCGCGACCGTTATTTTCACGCTCGCCGCGGTCACCGACTGGTTCGACGGGTGGCTCGCGCGCAAGCTCAACCAGACCTCCGCGTTTGGCGCCTTTCTCGACCCGGTCGCCGACAAACTGATGGTGGCGGCGGCGCTGATCATACTGCTGCAGCTCGGGCGGCTGGGAGATCTGGGCGCCATCATCACGTTGATCATCATCGGCCGCGAAATCGCGATTTCGGCGTTGCGCGAATGGATGGCCCAGATTGGAGCATCGAAAAGCGTTGCGGTATCGTATATCGGAAAAATCAAGACGGTTTCGCAAATGATCGCGATTCCGCTGCTGCTTTACGACGATCCGATCGGTGTTTTCGATCCGCATTGGCTGGGCATCGCGATTGATCTGGATCGCGGTGCTGCTGACCCTGGTTTCGATGGCCTATTACCTCAAAATGGCGCTGCCGCAAATCAATAAACGCCTATGAAACAAGGGTATTTCTTGACCGTGGCGGCGAGTCTAAATATAATGCTGCTCCAGTTATCGCGGGAATAGCTCAGTTGGTAGAGCGCAACCTTGCCAAGGTTGAGGTCGGGAGTTCGAGCCTCCTTTCCCGCTCCAGATTCCGGGAAAGCGAAGTAATGTTCGATTCGGTCGTGCCCACGCGGCAGGCCTGAATCGCAACTTCGTTTTCCCGTTTTAGTTTTATCCGGCGCGGTAGCAAAGCGGTTATGCAGAGGATTGCAAATCCTTCCAGGGCGGTTCGACTCCGCCCCGCGCCTCCAGATTTCCCGTAAGAGTTGGCTGCTGAACTGCTGCGCGGAAACAGCCAGCGGGCGAGTGGTGGAATTGGTATACACAAGGGACTTAAAATCCCTCGGCGCAAGCCATGCCGGTTCGAGTCCGGTCTCGCCCACCAACATGTCCTCGGCGATCGCATTCCGAGCCGGGTCCGGCTACCTCATAGTGGGCACGCATTGCCCGGCGCGATTGGTGGAACCAAGTCCAACGAAATGCAATTTCCCCCAACAACGCGAGCGACCCGAGAGCCTGATATACTTGCCCTAAATACAACCTCAACGACCGATAATTGCATGATCGTTTTTAATCTGACTTGCCACAACGACCATCGCTTCGAAGGCTGGTTTGCCTCAGCGGCTGACTTCGATCGTCAGCAGCAGGCGACTTTGCTTAACTGCCCGCTGTGCGGCAGCACCGAGATCAGCAAGGGATTGCACGCGCCGCACATCAACGGCGGGAGCGCGCCACAATTGCCGCAGTGCTAAGGAGGCCGGCCGGGACGCGCCCGGGCAGTACACCAATATCGGCGACGAAGTGACCAAGTTCATTGAGCACCTGATCGCCAATACGGAGAACGTCGGCAATGAGTTCCCGGAAGAAGCGCGCAAGATCCACTACCGGGAAGCGCCTGAACGCAAAATCCGCGGCAACGCATCGCACCGAGGAAGTGCAGGAATTGCGCGAGGAAGGTATCGACGTGGTGGCGATCCCGCTGCCTCGTTACTTGCTCGATAAGACGCATTAGGCGGAGCGATCGCTGTTTCACGTTACGCGCGGATAGTATTCAAGTTCGCGCGCCCGCGCCAGGCCCTGCATGGGCCGAAAACTCGTTGATCCAGGTCAAGCGGGCAAGTCACGAGGGTGATATTCTGGATTCGCAATTCATGACACCGCCAACTTCAAGGAGGTCGTATGTACAAGCATATTCTGCTGCCTACCGATGGCTCCAAGCTGGCCGATAAAGCGGTCAAGCAGGGAATCGCGTTTGCCAGGTCGATAAACGCACGTGTCACGGTCATGAACGCTACGCCGGAATTTCAGATGGTGATGGACGAGGGCTTTGTTCTGCCGAATTCCGCGGTACTCGAGAAAACGCTTCGAGGATGAAATGGCGCGGCGGGCGAAAAAAATGCTCGACGCGCACAAAGCTGACGCGCTTTCGTCCGGAGTCGCCTGCGACACCGTAACGGCAATCAGCGGGCGACCGTATGACGCGATCATCAAGCAGGCCAAGAAAGCCAAGTGCGATTTGATCATGATGGCGTCGCACGGCCGCAAAGGCCTGTCGAGCATACTCTTGGGCAGCGAAACGGCCAAGGTTCTCACGCACTCGACAATACCGGTATTGGTCGTGCGCTGAACCTGCGCAGGCGGCGCAGGCCGCTTGCCACGCGGCGCGCATGCGATATCGCATGCGCGCCGTTTTGTTTGTCGCATCACGCGGTAGAATTGCCGCTTGCTCCGGTATCTGGCCTCCCCGTCGCGAAATCGAACCCGATGAACAAACTGCAGTCGCTGCTAAACCCCGCTGCCATCGCTATTCTTGGCGCATCGGCCGATTTCACCAAAGTCAACGGCAGGCCGCTCAAGCATCTGCTGGACAAAGGTTATGCGGGGACAATCTACCCCGTCAATCCGAAATACCAGTCGATCAGTGGCGTTGCGTGCTATCCGTCGATTGCGGACGTGCCGGGGCCCGTCGATCTGGCGATAGTCGCGGTGCCCGCGAAATTCGTCATTTCGTTGCTGCGTGAGCTTGGTGGCTGCGGCGTGAAATCGGTCATCGTTTTTAGTTCCGGGTTTGCCGAAACTGGCGCTGACGGGCGTGCCGTCGAAGCGGCGATCAGCGCCGTCGCAAACGAGTTCGGCATGCGCGTGTGCGGACCGAATTGCCTGGGTCTGATCAACGCGTTCGAACGCGTGATCGCCACTTTCAGTCAATTCGCCGACGGCGCAACGCCGTCCGGCCCGGTGGGGTTCGTCACCCAGTCCGGCGCGTTCGGCACGGCCATCGCGGCGCTGGCGCGGCGCCGTGAACTGGGCCTGGGTTACTTCGTGAATACCGGCAATGAATGCGACATTACTTTTGCGCAGATCATGCGTGAAGTCATCGCAGATCCCCGCATCCGCGTGGGCGCCGGATACATTGAAGGACTGCGCGAGGGTGGGGAGATGATAGCGCTCGCCGAGTTCGCGCTCGATGCCGGCAAGCCGCTGGTGCTGGTTAAAGTGGGCAGCAGCGGCGCAGGCGCGCGGGCGGCGGCATCCCACACCGGATCGTTGGCAGGCACCGATGCGGTTTTCGACCACGTCATTCGTCAACACGGCATTATCCGCGCGCGTAACGAAGAGCATATGCTCGACATGGTGGAGGCGTTTGCCTGTTGCGAGTTGCCGCAAGGCACCGGTGTAGGCATCGTAACGCAATCAGGCGGCGCCGGCGTCCTGATGGCCGACCATGCGGAAGAACTCGGCTTATCGGTTCCACTACTAGGCGCCGCCACGCAACGCGCGCTCACGCGGGCAATTCCCGGTTTTGGCACGTGCGGCAACCCGGTGGATGTCACCGGGCAATTCGTCGCCAACCCGGCGTTGCTGCGCGAAAGCGTAAAAATCGTATTGTCGGATCCGGCGATACACGTCGGAATTATCTGGCTGCAGCTGATGGATGCTTACGTTGGCGAGCTCATCGCTATTTTCGAAGAAATCAAGGCGCAGGCAGTAAAACCGTTCGTTGTCTGTTGGGTCGCTGCTTCGGACAAGGCACTGCACGCGCTGCGCGCGCGCGGTATTGCCGTATTGCGTGGAGCGGAGCCGGCGGTGGATGCAGTCGCGGCGCTCGTGCGTTACGCGGCTGCGCGGCAGACGTGGGAGGCGGACCAGGATTGCCCGCCGTCAGCTTACGCCGCCTACGCTGGAACTCCCCGCCGCCCCGGGTCCGGTCCCGACGCTTGCCGGCGCGCATCTGTTGCAGGCATGCGGCGTACGGTTGGCGCGTACTGAGCTTGCACGCACCGCTGAGGAAGCGATGGCCTGCGCCGAACGCGCCGGCTATCCGGTCGCGTTAAAAATCGAGTCCCGGCACATCCCGCACAAGACCGAAGCCGGCGGTGTTGCGCTCGGCCTCGCGGATGCCGCGGCGGTCGCAGTGGCATTTACGCAGGTGACCGAAAACGCGGTGCGCTTTAAGCCGGAAGCGAGTATCGACGGTGTAATAGTCCAGCACATGGAGCCACCTGGCGTCGATATAGTCGTTGGGCTCAATCACGATCCGGTGTTCGGCACCGTGATGATGGTGGGCCTCGGCGGCATACACGTCGAAATTCTCGGCGATGTTGTGTTTCGCAAGATTCCAGTCACTGTCGCTGAGGCGGGGCGCATGCTGGACGAGCTGAAATCGCGCGCCGTACTTGACGGTGCGCGCGGCGCTCCCGCAGCGGACCGCGCGGCGTTGACCGAATTCATCAGCGCAGTGTCGCGGTTTGGACTTGCCGCGGGTGCGCGGCTGGCCGAACTCGACTTGAATCCGGTACGCGTTGGACCCGCCGGCGCCATCGCAGTGGACTGGCTGATGATATGCCGCTGACGCAACGGACATGTGGCCGCGGCCCGGTGCGGCAGATCGCGTGGTGCATCACGCTGCCTGCCGTCTTGTTCGCGAGCGCGGCAGGCGCGCAATTGCACGCCGTTCCCATCACCGATTCCACGCCCGATTACGTGCTGGAGGGTTACCGCGTGCGGCCGCCACCCGGCAATGACTGGTTCGAAATGCAGCGCGATCGCCAGCAGGCGCTGTTCGGCAAGAAAATCGCGTCGCCTACGCATTCATTCGTCGCCACTGCGACGTCGGGGCTCGTCGCCGAGAAATTTGAAACGCGCGAACAATTTCAGGAGTACGTGAATAAGATGCGTACTGTGGATCTAGATGCCGCGCGCTACCGGGTGATTGAATTCGATTCCGCGGTGGACGATACGTTTTCCGCCTGGTGCGTACGTTACCGTTTGAAACGCGCGGACCGGGAGGCGATCCTCTCGCGCAATCGAACGCTGCTCCACGAGGATTTCGGCGTCACCTGCCTGCATCCCGAGAAAAGACAACTCGTGGTGGATGTCGGTTACTCGGAGCGTGGGCGTCCGGCTGAACTCAATGCAGAACTGCGCAAGGAAGGGGAGAGCTTCATGCGCAGCCTCGAATTCACACGGCCGTGACTCGCGCGTGACGAATTGAATCAGCACTTTGCTTATCGAGTTTGATACCGACCTTTGCGATCAGTTTTTCCAGCGGCGCCGACTGCAATTCCGGCGAGACCCGCGGCTATTGCGAGCACGGCGCGCAGCATTCCGACGCAATGCAGCGCCACAATTTCAGCTGGTTGCACGCAGAAAATCGATCACACGCGGCCCAATGTCGGCAGCCCGCTCCCAGGTCATGGAAAAGCGTGCACCCGCCACGATTTCGGTGCGCAGGTCGCGCATGCGCGCGGCGAACTCATCGCGGTGCTGGACGTAATAGAAATGCTCGCCTATCAAGAGCAGCGCGGGGCAGGCGACGCGCGAGAGATTCGCCGCGATGTCGTACTCGTGCAGCGCATCGAGCGCCTGCCAGCGATCGCGTCCCGCTTCCAGTTGCGCAACGTTGACGCGATCCATCCACGACTGCGTCGGGCGCATGGGCGCATGCCCCGGATCGTTTTCGAGCAGAAATTCCAGCGTGCGCGGCAGCGGAAAACCGGTCGCATCGGCGGGACGCAGTCCGCCCTTGAGCGGGGCGTGGCGGCTGCCCGCGGTCGCGCGATCCTTATAGTACGGACAGTTCACGAGTATGGCCTTCGTGATGCGCTGCGGAAATGCGCCCGCCAGTTCAACCGCGACCGCCGCGCCGACCGCTTCGCCTAAGACGCTTACAGCCGGCAAGGCAAGAGCGTCCATGACTTCGATTACGCAGCGTGCATAGTCGGCAATGGTCGGCGGCGTGACGAGATGGTCCGACATGCCGTGACTCGGGTAATCGATGGCGATTGAGCGCAGTTGCCCGCCCAACACCTGCATCAATTCCAGATACAGCGCCGAAGACTGCTGATTGATATGCAGCAACATGATAGGGGCGCCGTGACCGGTGGCGCGGTAGTGTATGTAGCCAAAACTGGTCTTGACGAGACCGCGTTCTAGGGGTGTAGGCATAGGAACGTGTGAAGGGGTTGTGGTGGCCGGCGTCGCTCGCTCAATGCGGCACGCTGGGCGCAGATGCGTGCGGGATTATTCAAGCTTGATGCCCGCCGTCTTGATGACTTTTTTCCAGCGCTCGGATTCCACGCGCATGAAGCGCGCGAGCTCGTCAGGGGTGGTGGTACGCGGCTCAGCACCCTGGCTGGCCATGCGCTGCGCCATTTCCGGGTCGCCAAGTATTTTCACCACCTGCACATTGAGCTTCGCGACCACGTCCTTGTGCGTCTTGGCGGGTGCGAACATGCCGTACCAGGTTACGTTTTCAAAACCCGGCACGCCGGCTTCCGCGACCGTTGGCAGATCGGGCACGGCGGGCGAGCGTTGCGCGCTGCCGACGGCGAGGCCTTTCAACTTGCCGCCTTTCACGAGCGGCAGCACCAACGGCATGCTGTTGAACATCAGCTGCACCTGACCGCCCAGGAGATCGGTCACCGCGGGTCCCGTCCCTTTGTACGGCACATGCAACATGGCTATGCCCGTCAGCGCTTTCAGGAGTTCCATGCCAAGATGGTTGGGCGAGCCTTGCCCGACGGATGCGTAATTGAGCTGGCCCGGTCTGGATTTGGCGTAGGCGATCAGCTCTTTCACAGAGCCTACGGGCACGCTGTTATTGACAACCAGTATCTGCGGATTGATCACGAGCAGGCTCACCGGCGCGAAATCGCGCACCGGATCGTACGGCAGCTTGCTGACCAACGCGGGGTTGATCGTAAGCCCCGCCGAGGTTCCGAACAGCAGCGTGTAGCCGTCGGGCACCGCTTTCGCCGCGAGATCGGTGCCGATCACGCCGCCGGCGCCCGCGCGGTTGTCGATCACGACCTGCTGGCCCCACGCTTCGGTCAGTTTCGCGCCGATCGCGCGCGCCACGAAATCGGTCGGCCCGCCGGGCGGATAAGTCACGATCCAGCGGATTGCCTTGGTCGGGTAAGCCTGAGCCTGCGCGCCGGCACAGCCCAAAGTCAGCAATACCGCAGAAGTAACCGCCGTCACACCGCGCATCTGCTGTTATCTCCAGAACATGCCATACATCAATCGAGACGAATTCCGCTGACGTGGATCGCTTTGCCCCAGCGTGCAGATTCTGCCCGCAAGGTCGCCAGAAACTTTGATGATGCCGCAAAACCGGCCGCTGACCAATAGCGGCGAGTGTCAAGCATCGTTATAATGAAGCCAATCACAAGACGCCAATACGGTGCTTTACTTTCGAAACTACGAATATTGTCCACAGGAGAGCACGCAATGAAGAGGCTGACCGGTTCGACTTTACAGTTCTGCATGGCCCTCGTGATGGCGTTGGCACACGTAGCCGCGTGCGCGCAAGGGCGCTGGGTCAAGCTCGCGCCATTCCCGGAACCGGCGGAGGAAGTGCTGGGCGCATCGGCGGGCGGCAAACTGTATGTGTTCGCCGGGCTCGCGCCGGGCTGGAAACCCAAGGGCATGGTGTATGAGTACGATCCGGCCACCGACAAGTGGAGCAAGAAGAAATCCATGGCGCTATCTTCTCACCATGTCGCGATCGCCGAGCTTGGCGGAAAAATCTACGTGTTCGGCGGCTTCGTGCTGCCGGCATCGGGGCCGGCCGCGTGGCAGCCGATCGACAATGCATACGAGTACGATCCGGCCGCTGACAACTGGAAGGCGCTGGCGCCCATGCCCACCAAGCGCGCCGCGGCGGGCGCCGCAGCCGTAGGCAACAAACTCTACGTAATCGGCGGCGCCACCATGCTGGCAGGTTCCAAGGAAACGTCGATACACCCCGCGCGGATCCATCGCTCGGTCGGTACTGTCGAGGAATATGATCCAGCGACCAATTCCTGGCGCGAGCGCAGCATGATGCCCACTGCCCGCAACCACCTCTCGATCGGCGCCGTCAACGGCAAAATTTATGTCATCGGCGGGCGCGTTGGTGGCGCTTTTATCAGCGGCGGTGGCAATGGCGTCGACGTCGTCGAGGAATACGATCCGGCGACAGATACGTGGGCTTCGGTGCGTGCGCGCATGCCTACCGCGCGCAGCGCGACGGCCTACGCAGCGCACGGGGGCCGCGTTTATGTCGCCGGCGGTGAATATCAAAGTTACAACCAGTCGACCGCTTTTCGGGCGTTCGAAGGTTTCGATGCCGCCAAGAAGGAATGGTTCGTGATGCCGCCGATGCCTTTGCAGCGCCACGGTCTTGCCGGCGCAGTGGTTGGCAACCGCATGCACCTCGTCAGCGGTGACGTGCAGTCGGCGGGCACGGGTCTGGAGATGCACACGGACGCGCACGACGCATTCGAGTTTGAAAGCACCGCCAAGTAACGGTTAACCCTGCGCTCGGCGCCGCGCTCACTCGAAGCGCGGCGCGTTTTTCCCGCATCTAAACTCCACTGGCGCCGCGTTAACTCGCGCCGATGCGATAAACTACGCTCTTTACACCACGGACTACACGCCCATGCAAACGCTCACGGACAAACTCATCGCAACCAAGGAAAACGGCATCGGCTGGATAACGTTTAACAATCCGGCGCGCCATAACGCCGTGTCGCTGGAAATGTGGCAGGCTTTGACGCTGCACGCTTGAAGCCTATGCGGCCGATCCGTCGGTTCGCGTAATCATCTTGAAAGGCGCGGGCGACAAGGCCTTTGTGGCCGGCGCCGACATTTCGCAGTTCAAGGAAAAACGCTCGAGTCCCGCAGCGGTCGAGGAGTACAACACGACGGCCGACCGCGCGAGTCAAACGCTGCAGTCGAGCCCGAAACCGACGATCGCGATGGTGCGCGGCTATTGTATCGGCGGCGGCACCGCGCTTGCGGTCGGCTGTGATATCCGCATTGCGTCCGAGGATGCGCGCTTCGGCGTTCCCGCCGCCAAGCTCGGTCTGGGCTACCGGTTTCCCGGCATCAAGCGCCTCGCGGACGTGGTGGGGCCTGCATTCACCGCGGAAATATTTTTCACCGCGCGTCAGTTCAGCGCGCAGGAAGCCCTGCAGATGAATCTCGTCAATCGCGTGGTGCCGGCGGCCGAGCTTGAGAAGTACACGCTGGATTACGCGAACACCATCGTGAACAACGCGCCGCTGACGATCGCCGCCGTCAAGCGCAGCATTATCGAGTATCTCAGGAACCCGGCAGAGCGCGATATGGCGTTGTGCCAAAAGATGGTGGACGACTGTTATACGAGCGCAGACTACAAGGAAGGCCAGACCGCGTTCATGGAAAAACGCAAGCCGGCGTTCACTGGCCGCTAGACGCAAGCGCCGCGGGAAAATGTTGGCCAACGGCAGTGGCATCGCAGCGCCAGCGTACTGTGCGTTGGCTTTGATTGCGTGCGCAAATTCCTACGCGTTGTATCCGGAACGTCCCGTGCGCCTGATCATTGCGCAAGCTCCGGGCGGCAATGCCGACATCATCGGACGCGCGCTGGCGGAAGGTCTCACTGAGCGCCTCGGCCAGTCGGTCGTCGTCGACAACCGCGGCGGGGCAAGCGGCATCATCGCCATCGAGCTTGTGGTGCGCGCACAGCCGGACGGCCACACCTTGCTGCTCGTTGCCAGTTCGTTTGGCGTCAATCCCGCGCTCAACCGGAAACTGCCGTACGATCAGCAACGCGACCTTGCGCCCATTACGCTGGTCGCGACCGCGCCTAATATTTTGGTCGTCGGGCCCGCGCTGCCCATCCGGTCGGTCGCGGAATTGATCCAGGTCGCCAAGAGCAGGCCCGGGCAGCTCACGTTCGGGTCGTCCGGCAATCTGGGGTCGCCGCATCTCGCGGGCGAGTTGTTCAAGCTAATGACGGGTGTCGACATGGTGCACGTGCCCTACAAGGGTGCTGCAGCATCGCTGACGGACTTGATCGCGGGGCGCATCTCGCTATCCTTCGCCAGCCTGCCCAGCGCCATTGGGCATGTACGTAGCGGCCGGCTACGCGCGCTTGCCGTCACCAGCGAGAAGCGGTTTTCGCTGGTTCCGGAATTGCCCGCGGTTGCCGAACTGGGTTTGCCCGGATTCGAAACCAGCGCATGGCAGGGACTGCTGGCCCCGGCCACAACTCCGCGCGCTATCGTCAATCGCATCAACGCGGAATCGGCGGCGAGCGTAAATTCCCCGGCCACGCGAAATTTGCTGGCCGCCAATGGCGCCGAAGGTGTGGGAAACTCGCCGGATGCGTTCGCCGCATTTGTGCAGAAACAAATCACCAAGTGGACCAAAGTCGTGCGTGCGGCGGGCCTACAGGCGGAATGAGACGTCGGGGCCACGCATGTTTCTTCTGGTATAATTTTTGGTACAGACGGATCCATCAAGTTCCGCAATTTCTCGCATGCTCCTGCTGGTTTTCACGGCAATGCCGCTAACCGACGGCCTGGGGTGTTTAAACCTCGAACTATCCGGCAAAGGACGACATGAAGTTTGATGCAAACCGACCCGATCTCACGATAGGCGTGTTGGGCACCGGCGCCATGGGCCGCGGCATCGTGCAGGTCGCCGCCGCCGGCGGCATGAACGTGCTAATGATGGACACTCGCGCAGGCGCAGCGGAAGAAGCCCGCGAGTTCGTTGCCAAAATGCTCACGCGCGCTGCGGAAAAAGGCAGCATCAGCAAGGAGGACGCTACGGCGGCCACCGCGCGCATAAAAGTGATCACCACGCTCGCCGACTTCAAGCCGTGCCATGCGATTGTCGAAGCCGTGGTCGAAAACCTCGACGTGAAGCGCCAGGTATTCGGCGAACTCGAAACGATCGTTGCGCCGGATTGCATACTGGCGACCAACACTTCCTCGATGTCGGTGACGACGATTGCGGCAAAACTCAAGACGCCGCAGCGCTTCGCCGGATTCCATTTTTTCAATCCGGTGCCGCTGATGCGGCTGGTGGAAGTGATTTCCGGGCTGCTGACCGAGGAATGGGTGTGCGAGGCGCTGGTTGCAATCGGCAAGCGCATGACGCGCGAACCGGTGCGCTGCACGGACGCGCCGGGATTTCTCGTCAACCAGGTCGGGCGCGGCTTCTCGCTCGAAGCTACGCATCTGGTCTACGAAGGCATCTCGAATTTTACGGATGTCGACCGCGTAATGCGCGACGTCGGCGGTTTTCGCATGGGACCCTTCGAATTGATGGAATTGACCGGGCTCGATGTGACGCAGCCGGCTTCGATCCTGATCTACAACCAGTTCTTTCAGGAACCGCGCTACCGGCCCAGTCTGATCATGCAGTCGCGCTATGAGGCCGGCGTGCTTGGACGCAAGACGAAAAACGGTTTTTACAAATACGACGCCGACATGAAGCCCATCATCGCACCCGAAGCTCCCGCGCCGGCGGCGCGTCCCGACAGCGTATGGGTAAGCCCGGTTGAACCCGCCGGGCACGCGGCGTTGACCGAATTATTGAATAAATTCGGCGCGAAAATCGAGACCGGCGCCAAGGCGGGCGCCAAAGCGTTATGTCTGGTTACACCAATCGGCGATGATGCGACGACTTGTGCGGTAGAGCAGGGGCTGGACCCCAAACGCACCGTCGCCGTCGATACGCTGTTTCCGCTCGTCAAGCGCCGCACGATTATGGGCACGCCGTTAACCGACATGGCCTATCGCGACGCGGCGCATGGCTTGCTGGCGTCGGATGGCGTGCCGGTCACCGTATGTCGCGACAGTCCCGGCTTCATCGCGCAGCGTATCATCGCCATGATCGTCAATATCGGCTGCTCGATCGCACAAAGCCGCACGGCGTCGCCTGCGGACATCGACAAGGCGGTGACACTCGGGCTTAACTACCCGAATGGCCCGTTCAAGTTTGCCGACGTGCTCGGCGTCGAGCGCATCCACCGCGTACTTACCACGATGTACCGTATATACGGCGACCCGCGCTACCGTCCCAACATCTGGCTCACGCGCCGCGCCAGGCTGGGCGTATCCGCTCTCACCAACGAACCCTGATCGACGTGATCGACGACTGAAGGAACTCACATGCTCAATGCCTATATTTACGAAGGAAAGCGCACGCCGTTCGGCCGCTATGCCGGATCGCTCGCCAAAGTCCGGCCCGACGATTTGCTCGCAAGCGCGATCAAATCGGTGCTCGCTGGCAGCAAATTCAAAGCCGAGCAGATCGAGGACATCGTGGTCGGCTGCGCCAATCAGGGCGGCGAGGACGCGCGTTGCGTCGCGCGTCACGCGGGACTCTCGGCAGACTTGCCCATAGAGATACCTGGAACCGTACTGCAGCGCAACTGCGCGAGCGGTCTCGGCGCGATAGTGCATGCAGCGCACTCGATCACGGCGGGCGAGGGTGAAGTGTTTCTGGTCGGCGGCACCGAAAGCATGAGCCGGGCACCGTTCGTTTTCGCCAAAAGCGAGAACCCGTTCGCGCGCGACCTGCGCATTTACGACAGCACGATAGGGCCACGCTTCTCGAATCCCAAGCTGACCAAAAAATTCGGCGACGACCAGATGCCGCAGACGGCCGATAATCTGGCGAAGGAATACGACATCAAGCGCGAAGACGCGGACATGTTTGCGGTTGCTTCCCAGCAGAAATACGCGATCGCCAAAGGCGAAGGTTTTTTCACCGGTGAAATCGCGCCGGTCGAAATGCCGCCGTCACGCAAAGGTCCGGTACCGGCGGTCGCTGAAGATGAGCATCCGCGGCCGGCGACCGACCTCGCCTTGCTTGCGAAAATGAAAACGCTCTACGAAGGTGGAGTCACCACGGCCGGCAACGCATCCGGCGTCAACGATGGCGCGGTCGCGATCATCCTCGCCAGTCTCAAGGCGGGTGAGCAGGCCGGAGTCAAACCGATCGCACGCGTGATTGCAAGTGCCTCTGCCGGCGTGCCGCCGCGCATCATGGGCATAGGCCCGGTTGCCGCCTCGAAAAAGGCGCTGGAACGCGCGGGGCTCACGATCAAGGACATGGACATC
Source organism: uncultured beta proteobacterium (assembly GCA_963778865.1). Classification (GTDB taxonomy): domain Bacteria; phylum Pseudomonadota; class Gammaproteobacteria; order Burkholderiales; family SG8-41; genus PALSA-1004. The sequence goes on from CAVZWF010000005.1 coordinate 397,776, forward strand.
ATCGAAATCAACGAAGCGTTTGCCGCGCAGGTATTGTCCTGCTTGAAAGGGCTGGGCGTTGCGTTCGACGACAAGCGCGTCAATCCCAACGGCGGCGCGATCGCGATGGGTCACCCGCTGGGTGCGTCCGGCGCGCGCTTGGCGCTAACTGCGGCGCGCCAGCTGCAGCGCAGCGGCGGGCGCTATGCGCTCGTCAGCCTGTGCATAGGTGGCGGGCAGGGCATGGCGGCGATACTCGAGAGAGTCTGAGCGGAACCCGCTTACCGGGCCGGTGGCGACCCGCTGCCGGCCTTTTTCTTGTCAGGATTTAGCCATGATGCCAGACACTTCCAGCGTAACGCTGACCGGCGGCCAATTCGACTGGCAGGATCCGTTGCTCATCGAGCAGGAGCTGACCGACGAAGAACGTTTGATCCGCGACACGGCGCGCAGTTACGCGCAGGAAAAGCTCATGCCGCGCATATTACTCGCCAACCGCAATGAAACTTTCGACGTCGAAGTCATGCGCGAAATGGGAGCGCTGGGTTTTCTCGGCGCCCCGCTTGAAGGCTACGGTTGCGCCGGCATCGGATACGTCGCCTACGGTCTTATTATGCGCGAGCTCGAACGCGTCGATACCGCTTATCGCTCGGCGTGCTCGGTGCAAACCGGGCTTGCAATGACGCCGATATACGCCTATGGCAGCGACGCGCAGCGGCAGAAGTATCTGCCACGCATGGCGACTGGTGATCTGCTCGGCTGTTTTGGACTCACCGAACCCGATCACGGCTCCGACCCCGGCCGTATGACGAGCCGCGCGCGCAAGGTCGACGGCGGTTATGCGCTAAGCGGCACCAAGCTGTGGATCACGCACGCGCCGATTGCCGACATCATGGTGGTGTGGGCGAAGGACGATGGCGGCGTGATCCGCGGCTTCATACTCGAGCGTGGAATGAAGGGGCTGGCCACGCGCAAAATTGAAGGCAAGTTTTCCGTGCGCGCGTCTCCCACCGGCGAAATTTCGATGGATCAAGTTTTCGTGCCGGAGGAAAACCTTTTGCCCAACACATCGGGACTCAAAGGGCCGTTCGGCTGCCTCAATAACGCACGCTTCAGCATCTGCTGGGGTGCGCTCGGCGCCGCCGAATTCTGCTGGCACGCCGCGCGCCAGTACACGCTCGACCGCAAGCAGTTTGGGCGCCCGCTCGCGGCCAACCAGCTGATCCAGAAAAAACTGGCGGACATGCAAAGTGAAATCGCGATTGCGCTCCTCGCCTGCCTGCATGTCAGCCGGCTGCGCGAAGCGGGCAGGGCCACGCCGGAGATGGTCTCGCTGCTTAAGCGCAACTCGACCGGCAAGGCGCTTGAAATCGCGCGCGCGGCGCGCGACATGCACGGCGGGAACGGCATATCAGACGAGTTCCACGTGATCCGCCATATGCTGAACATGGAAACCGTCAACACGCTCGAAGGCACCAGCGACATTCACGCGCTCGTGCTGGGGCGCGCGCAAACCGGCATCTCGGCATTCAGTTAGATCCCGTCCCAGGAGGAGAGTATGACTATCACGTTGTGCAGAATAATGGCGGGGCTCCTGTCAGCGTCGTTTATCCATGCGGGATGCGCGGGCGCGCAAAGCTATCCGGTAAAGCCGATCCGCATCATCGTCCCGTATGCACCCGGCGGCTCGACCGACGTCGTCATGCGCATACTCGCGCCGCGGCTGACTGAATTCTTGGGACAGCAGGCGGTGGTCGAAAACCGGCCGGGCGGCTCCTCGACCATCGGGCTTGATATCGCCGCCAAGTCGCCGCCCGACGGATATACGCTGGGAGTGGCCAATCTCACGTATGGCGCGAATCCGAGTCTCATCAAGAAAATGCCGTTCGATTCGGAAAAGGATCTCGTGCCGGTGTGTCTGGTGTCCATCGTTACGCTGGTGCTGACGGTGCATCCTTCGGTGCCGGCGCGGTCCGTCAAGGAACTGATTGCGCTTGCCAAGAGCAAGCCGGGCAGTCTGAATTACGGTTCGGCCGGCAATGCCAGCGCGAACCATCTCGCCACCGAGCGCTTCAATTACATGACCGGCACCAAGATGGTACACATTCCGTTCAAAGGCGGCGGCCCCGCGGTCATCTCTATCGTCAGCGGCGAAACAGCGATCCTGATGGCAACCATTCCGTCGTCCATCCAGCACTTTGAGACGCGCAGGTTGATTCCCCTTGGCGTAACCAGCCTGAAGCGCAATTCAGCTGTGCCCGACATTCCAAGCATCAACGAAGCCGGCGTGCCCGGGTATGAAGCGATAGAGTGGAACGGCGTCATGGCGCCCGCGGGCACGCCTGCAGCGGTGATTGGCCGTCTACACCAGGCTTTGACGAAGTCTTTGGCAATTCCCGAGGTAAGAGAACGCATTGTCGGGCTGGGCGCCGACCCAGTGGGCAGTTCACCGGAAGAGTTCGCGGCTTTCATCCGCAAGGAATTCGCGACGTGGTCCAAAGTCATCAAGGAAGTCGGCATCACGATTGAGTAATGCGGCGGAGAGGTACTCGTAAAGGAATTCGCAATGCCAGCCTGCGCTACATGGATCGAACAATTCCCGGGCAATATGACGTGGTCGAACGCGGCACTCGTCACCAAAGGCATGGCGCCCTATGGTGCTGTGGCGCTGGGCGAAATCGATGAGGTATGCGAACGGCTGAAGTCGCGCCAGAACGAACCGGTTGCATGGCAGGAGGAATGGTGCGCGATGGCGCGCCGCCTCGAGGCGGTCGCTGATAAAGCCGCTGCGGAAGGGCGCCGGCGCACGGCGGGCAACTATTATCTGCGCGCCGGCATGTATTACTTCACGGGCGAGCGCTTCATCTACCCGGGACCGGCGAAGCTTGAAGTCGGGCGCAAATCCCTGCACTGCCAGCGGGCGGGCCTGGAACGGCGTTACCCGAACATGGAGTTCGTCGAGGTGCCGTTCGGTGACACCACATTGCCGGCGATTTTTCTGAAGGCACCGGGTGTCAGCGGCCGCGCGCCGACCGTGGTGGTGTTCGACGGCATGGACAATTGCAAGGAGATGAGCATACTTTTCAACGGGCTCGAATTTGCCGCGCGCGGCTGGCATACGCTGGCGATCGACGGACCGGGACAGGGCGAATCATTGCGTTTGCGCGGGCTTTACGCCTGCCACGATTACGAGGTCGCGGGCACGGCTGCTTATGATTATGTCGCGCGGCGTCCCGACGTCGACTCCGCGAAAGTCGTGGTCATGGGCTACAGCTTTGGCGGCTACTACGCGTCGCGCGTTGCCGCGTTCGAAAAGCGCTATGCCGCTGGCGTGGCGTTTGCCGCGCTACACTGGGATCTTGCAGCGTGGCAGCGCGAGATCAAGCGCAAACACGAGATCGACCCGCAAAACACGGCACAGTCGGCGTTCCATTTCCGCTGGATCATGGGCCATATCGATGACGGCGACGCGGCAATTGAAAAGGCCCGGAAATTCTCGCTGGCCGGGGTGGCGGAGCAAATTACCTGTCCGTTCCTGATCGTTCACGGTGAGGACGACAAGGTCGTTCCGGTCGCCTCTGCGCACAAGTTATATGAGGCGGTTGGTTCCAAGCGCAAAACGTTGAGAATACTTACCGCCGAGGACGGCGGCACATACCACGCGCAGGCCGACAACCGGCAGGTGGGGGTCGATTACATAGCGGACTGGATTGCTGCTCAGGTTTGAATGACGCCCCGTGGGGATGTGGCTTTAATTTTACATAATATACATTATACGACATTATTCATCGAGAAACGACATCCATAGCCGCGTTAGTGCGGTGCTTTCTCAAGCAAATTTACGATCTCCGGAAGCTTGCGCTCGCGTGCAAGCGATATGGCCGTGGCGCCTGTTGCGCTGGTTAGGCCCGCATCCGCGCCGTTGGCCAGCAGAAATGAAGTCATTGCGGTGTGGCCCTCCCGCGCGGCCATCATCAGTGCGGTAATCCCATTGTCCGCCGCGGCATTGATCTGCGCACCGTAAGCGATTAACAAACGTGCAATTTCAACATTCCCCTTGGTCGCCGCATACATCAGAGGCGTCCAGCCCGCAATATTAACCTGCGCGCCGTGCTGCAGTAGCTCCCGCGCAATATCCAGCTGCCCCTGAATGGCCGCGAGCATGAGCGCCGATTCCCCGAATTCATTGCGCACAAGCACCTTGGCGCGGTTCTTCAGCAGTAGCTTGACCGTGTTGACTCTGCCTTCCCTGGCGGCGAGCATGAGCAGCGAATTACCTTCCTTGTCGGTGGCATCGACGTCAAATCCGCGCTTCAGGAGCGCCGTAATTTCCGGGATCCGGTCCTGCCTGACCGCCTCGAGCATGTCTTCATATGCACCCGCGACCACTAGCTGGCAGCTCAATAGCAAAACCAGACCCGCAAATAATCCTATAACTCGCATGAGATGTTCATTTTATAATATTGAATACATTAATATAATTATTAGTTGTCTCCATGCACACCTGATCAAAACTGCTGCCCTTGATTCGGGAAATCTCCTCGGCCACGTGTTTGACATATCCGGGCTGGTTAGATTTGCCGCGAAAAGGTACCGGTGCCAGGTAAGGGGAATCAGTCTCAACCATCATTTGCCCCAGCGGTACCTGCGCGGCAACCTCCTTGATGGTTTTCGCGTTCTTGAAGGTCACGATGCCCGAAAACGAGATGCAAAACCCCATATCCATGGCGGCCTGCGCAATCTCCATCGATTCGGTAAAGCAATGCATCACTCCGCCCGCCTCGCCCGCACCCTCCTCGCGCATGATGCGCAACGTGTCTTCCGCGGCTTCCCGCGTATGTATGATCAGCGGCTTGCCGCACTCGCGCGCCGCGCGTATGTGGGTGCGAAAGCGCGCGCGCTGCCACTCAAGGTCACCCTTCAGACGAAAATAGTCGAGCCCCGTCTCGCCGATCGCGACTATGCGCGGATGATCGGCTAGCCGCACCAATTCTTCGACCGATACCTCGGCAACGCCTTCGTAGTCGGGATGCACCCCGACCGACGCGTGAACCTGCGGGTAGGTCTCCGCGAGCTTGCGCACGCGCGGAAAATCCTCGAGCGTGACGGATACGCACAGCGCGCGCTCGACCCTGTTTTCACGCATGAGCTCGAATACTGTATCGAGCTTGTCGGAAAGTTCGGGAAAATCGAGATGGCAATGCGAATCAACGAGCATAACTGTCCGTCAGGTCCTCGCCGCGCAGCAGTGCTGAATAGGAGAACAATAACTGCTCCACGTATAGGCGCGCGTTGAGCGGGTGGTACACGCTACGCTGCTGGTGCACGAGAGTTCGATGGAATCGCGCGATATCGACCGCGCGCAACCGGCTCGCGAGTTCTCGCAACGGCTTTTCAAAATCCGGATTGTAGCGCACGCGCCCTGCCGACTTCACGCTCAACATGTCGTAAGTCCAGCGCTGCATCCACCCCAGCAGCTGCGGCGCCGGAAAATCCCGCACTGCCTCGACGAGCGCGAAATCAGCGACGCCGGGCGCCGCCAGGCCTTCGAGCAGCGACTTGCGGTGTGTCCAGAACTCGCCGTCGTCCAGCGCGAGTGCCGCGAGCGGCGCATTACCGGTTTGCGCAAGGCTCAGCGCGGGTTCTGCGCTGCCCTGTTCGCGCAGCCACTTCACGGCAAGCGGAACCGCCGGTGTCGGCAGCACCACCTGCTGGCAGCGGCTGATGATCGTCGCAGGCAGATAACTCGGCCGGTGCGCAACCAGCATGAAGCGCGTATTGGGTGGCGGTTCTTCCAGGCTTTTCAGCAAGGCATTGGCCGCACTGACATTGAGCGTTTCGGCCGGATACAGCACGATGGTTTTGCCGCCGCCTTGGTGCGCCGTCAGGTTGATGAAGTCATTCAGACCCCTGATCTCCTCGATCGTAATCTGCTGGCTGGGCTTGCGTTCGCTGGCTGAAGACTCCGCGACATCCGCGGAATCCACGGACCGCAGGGCTTGCGGCAGTATCTCGCGGTAATCCGGATGGCTGCCGGCAGCAAACCAGCGGCAGCTCCGGCATTCCCCGCATGCGGCGCCATCGGCGGCAGGTTTTTCACAAGCCAGTGACTGCGCGAGCTTACGCACGAAATCGAGCTTGCCTACGCCTTCAAGCCCGCGAAACAGCAATGCATGGGGCAATGCAGCTTTGCGTTGCAGCAGCTGTTCCCATTGCCCGCGATGCCATGGATAAGGGCCTAGCGGCATAGAAACTCCGCGATTTTCGCGATTTCCAGTCTGATGCTCTCTAAGCTGGAATCGGCGGCAATCACGCGTATGCGGGACGAATGTTCCCGCGCGCGTTGCAGATAGCCGTCGCGCACGCGCTCAAAAAAATCGTTCTGCTCCTGCTCGAAACGGTCCGGGGTCTTGATGCTGCCGGCACGCTGGCGGCCAACGGCCGGCGCGATATCGAACAATAAGGTTAGGTCAGGTTGAAATGATCCTTGCACCCATTGCTCGAGAATTTTAAGCCGGCTCCAGTCAACGCCACGCCCGCTGCCTTGGTACGCGAATGTCGCGTCGGTAAAGCGGTCGCACAACACCCATTCGCCACTCGCCAGCGCGGGCGCAATCACCTTGTCGAGGTGCTCACATCTCGCTGCGAACATCAGCATTACCTCGGTATCGTGATGCATCCCCTGCTGCCTGTCGAGCAAAAGGGCGCGCAGTTTTTCTCCGAGGTCGGTGCCGCCCGGCTCGCGCGTGACGCGCACCACGCGATTGCGCTGACGCAAAAAATCCGCAAGCCACGCGGCGTGCGTGCTTTTGCCCGCGCCGTCAATGCCTTCGAGAGTGATGAATTTTCCGCGCATGGTGTCAGCGTTGTCCGCGCCGCTGGTATTTTGTCACGGCGCGTTCGTGCTCGGCCAGCGTATTCGAGAAGTATGACGACCCGTCGCCCCGCGCGACGAAATACAGCGCCTTGCCGGGCGCCGGGTTAAGCGCGGCGGTGATCGCGGCAAGGCCCGGCAGGGCGATCGGTGTGGGCGGCAGCCCCGTCCGCGTGTAGGTGTTGTACGGCCCGTCGACGATGAGGTCGCGTTTGCGCAGGTTGCCGTCGAACTGCGCACCCAGGCCGTAAATCACCGTCGGATCGGTTTGCAGTTTCATGCCGAGCCTCAAGCGGTTAACGAACACCGCGGCGATCAGCGCTCTTTCGGCAGTCTGCCCGGTTTCTTTTTCAATGATGGACGCGAGGATCAGCGCTTCGTAGGCGTTCGCCAGTGGCAGACCTGCGGCTCGCGCGCTCCAAACCGCGTCGAGTTGTGTCCGCATCGCCCGATAGGCGCGCTGCATCAGGGCGGCGTCGCTGGCGCCGCTGGGGAAATAATAGGTGTCGGGAAAAAACCATCCTTCGGGCGACGGCTGCGCAATACCCAGGCGGGCGGCCAGTTCACCGTCTGACGCGCCGCGCGTTTCGTGCCTGAGGGCGGGATGCGCGTCGAGTGCCGCACGCATCTGGCGGAATGTCCAGCCTTCGACGAGCGTGATCTGGTCCTGACCGCGAACGCCGGAAGTGATCATTTCCAGCAACGCAAGCGGGCTGAGTGCGCCGCGGATTTCATAGTCGCCCGCCTGCACGCGGCCGGCGTTCCCGCTCAACCGCGCCAGTACTTCAAACTGCACTGGCGTTCTCAGCACGCCGAATTGCTGCATCTGGCGCGCTGCGCTGCGCAGGCTGCTGCCCTGCTTGAGACTGAACTGCAAGGGCGTCGCAAGCGGCATTTCAGACCAGCCGTAAACCGCCAGCCACGCGCCAACCGCCGCCACGAGCCATGCGCTTATCCACAATAAACGCTTCACCCAGCGATTAATGGCCTTGAACATCCAGCGTCCAATGCTGCAATCGTGTGGTCAGCGCGCCTTTTTTCCACGTTCTGCGGTCAAGCGCGGCAACGGGCCACAAACCGATGACGCTGTTGACGACGAAGACCTCGTCGGCGGCCAGCAGCTGGTCGATACTGACGTTTGCAGCTTGCAGCGGAATATTGTGCTTCTGCGCAAGGTCGGTAATCAACCCCCGCATCACTCCGCTCACGCCGCAACGCGTCAGTAGCGGCGTCACCAGCCCGCCGCCGCTCGATATAAACAAATTGCTCATCGTGCCGCCAATCACGTTGTCGTCGGCGTCGCACATCAGTCCTTCGGCGATTTCCGCATCGCTCCACTCGGCGCGGGCCAGCACGTTTTCGAGCCGGTTCAGGTGTTTGATGCCTGCAAGTTTCGATTGCAGAGCGAGCCGAATATGACACAGATGAACTCGCACGCCGTGCTCCTGATAGCGCGACGGATACTGCGGCAAAGCACTGGACATGACGACGCGAGTGGGCATGGTTTCAGCCGGCAGCGCATAGCCGCGCGCGCTATTGCCGCGCGTAACTATGATTTTCACCACGCAATCGGGTGCATTTCCCGCGATCAGTGCGAGGTCTTGCTCGAACACCGCGGCCGCCGGGCACACAATCCGCAACGCCGCGCAATCGTGCGCAAGCTTGGCGTACTGGCGCTGCCACAGCACGGGCATTCCCGCGTGGAGCCGAAAGGTGCGAAATACGCCGTCGCCGTAGGCCAGGCCACGATCGCGCACACTTACCGCAGCGCCGGCGATGCCATTGACGAGATTCACGCCGACTCCGGTGCCGCTGCAGGCAGGTCGCGGCGCCGCGGCCCTGCGCTCAAGTCGCGCGAAATACCAGACTGCCGTTGGTGCCGCCGAATCCGAACGAGTTCGAAACGGCGACTTTTATCGGCATCTTGCGCGCCTGGTTCGGTACGTAATCGAGATCGCATTGCGGATCCTGATTGACGAGGTTGATCGTCGGCGGCGCAGTCTGCTCGTGCAACGCGAGCGCGGTGAATACCGCTTCGATGCCGCCCGCGGCACCCAGCAAATGGCCGGTCATCGATTTGGTCGAACTGACCGCGAGTTTTTTCGCATGATCGCCAAAGCAGCGTTTGACCGCCACGGTTTCCGCGATGTCGCCGAGCGGCGTGGACGTGCCGTGGGCGTTGATGTAATCGACTTCATCGGTATTGACGCCACCATTGCGCAGCGCGTTGACCATGCAGCGTGCTGCACCTGCGCCGTCCTCGCAAGGTGCCGTGATGTGGTGCGCGTCCGCGCTCAATCCGTAGCCGGCGAGTTCGCAGTAGATGCGCGCACGGCGCTTTTTCGCGTGTTCGTATTCTTCGAGCACAAGCACCCCGGCGCCCTCGCCCAGCACGAATCCGTCGCGGTCCTTGTCCCACGGGCGGCTGGCGAGTTCGGGATCGTCATTGCGCGACGACAGCGCGCGCGCCGCGCAAAAGCCGCCGACTCCTAACGGGGAAACCGTCGCTTCGGCGCCGCCGGCGATCATCACGTCGGCGTCGCCGTACTCGATGAAGCGGCCCGCTTCGCCGATGCAATGATTGGCGGTCGTGCACGCCGTAACCACGGCAATGTTCGGCCCCTTTAGGCCGTACATGATCGACAACTGACCGGAGATCAGATTGATGATCGTACCGGGAACGAAAAACGGCGATATCTTGCGCACGCCGCCGGCCAGCATGGCGTCGTGCGTCGCCTCGATCAGCGGCAAGCCACCGATGCCGGAACCGATGCAGACGCCGATTTGCTCGCGGTTTTCCTGCTCGAGGACGATGCCCGCATCCTTGATCGCATCGATGGCGGCAGCGAGACCGTAGTGAATAAACGTATCGAAACGCCGCGCCTCCTTGGGTGCAAGCCATTGCGCGACATCGAATCCTTTTACCTCGCCCGCGATGCGGGTGGGGAAAGCGGCCGCATCGAAGCGCGTAATGCGCGTGATCCCGGATCTGCCGGCGACGATATTTCCCCAAGCGGCGGGAATACCTATCCCCACCGGGGATATGATGCCGAGTCCGGTTACGACTACTCTGCGTCGTGCCAATGGAACCCCGCGGCGCTGGCCTGCTGGGGACTATTTGAGATGGGCTTTGATGTAATCGGTCGCCTGCTGAACGGTAGTGATCTTTTCCGCCTCTTCGTCCGGAATCTCGCACTCGAACTCCTCTTCGAGCGCCATCACCAGTTCGACCGTATCGAGAGAATCGGCGCCAAGGTCGTTGACGAAGGACGATTCGCTCTTCACGTCGGCTTCGTTGACACCCAACTGTTCGGCCACGATTTTCTTAACGCGCTGTTCTATGTTTTCCATCAAATATCCCCTTCAAGGAGTCGATCCAGGTTACGTAACAAGTATTTTAGCAAATCCGGCGGACTCCACCTAACCGGTGTAATTCGCGCGCTAATCCATCGACATGCCGCCGTTGACATGCAAAGTTGCGCCGGTAATATAGTCAGCCGCAGGTCCGGCCAGAAACGCCACTGCCCCGGCAATATCCTCGGCGGCGCCGAGCCGCGCAAGTGGGATTTGACCGATCAGGGCGGCGCGTTGTTCGGCGTTAAGTTCGCGCGTCATGTCCGTATCGATGAAACCGGGTGCCACGCAGTTTACCGTAATGTTGCGGCTGCCGATTTCGCGCGCAAGTGACTTGCTGAAGCCCAGCATTCCCGCCTTGGCCGCCGCGTAATTGGTTTGCCCCGCGTTTCCCGTCACGCCGACCACCGAGGCAATGTTGATTATGCGGCCGCGACGCGCCTTCATCATGGGCCGTATTACCAGCTTCGACAGCCGGTAGACGGATTTCAGATTGGTCGACATGACGTCGTCCCATTCTTCCTCTTTCATGCGCAAAAGCAGATTGTCGCGCGTGATCCCTGCATTGTTGACCAGGATCGCAATGTCGCCGCATTGTTTCTGCACCGCCGCTACCACGGATTGCACTTGAAGCGTGTCATTGACGTTCATCGCGAAGCCGGCGCCCGTGACGCCCGCCGCAGCGAGATACGCGCTGATCGCCTGCGCGCCCGCCTCGCTCGTCGCGGTGCCGGCCACGACCGCACCCTGCCGGCCCAATTCGAGCGCGATCGCCTTGCCTATGCCGCGCGACGCGCCGGTGACCAATGCGACTTGTCCGTCCAGCATCACGCCGCCTGGCGAAAAGTTTGCACGGCCTGCGCCAGCGACGCGGCGTCGGCAATCGCGAATCCGTCCAGCGCGCCGTCAATGCGCCTGGTCAAACCCGCCAGGACCTTGCCCGGACCGCACTCGCCGACGTGGGTGACGCCGCTGTGCGCCATGTACTGAATGACTTCGACCCAACGCACCGGATTGCAGGCCTGGCGCGCGAGCGCGTCCTTGATCTTATGCGGATCCGTGACGACCGCAACATCCACGTTGTTGACGACCGGAATCTGCGGGGGATTGAAAGTAATACCAACGAGATAGTGCTTCAGACGTTGCGCCGCGGGCGTGAGCAGCGACGCGTGAAACGGCGCGCTGACCGGCAACATGACGGCGCGCTTGGCGCCTTTGGCCTTGGCGATGGCAGCGACGCGTTCGACCGCCGCTTTATGTCCCGCGATCACGACCTGGCGGGGTGCATTGAAATTCACTGCTTCCACGACTTCGCCCTGTGCAGCCTCGGCACACGCTGCGCGCACCGCGTCATCCGCAAGCCCGAGTATCGCCGCCATCGCTCCCGTACCGAGCGGCACTGCGTCCTGCATGGCTTGCGCGCGCAGGCGCACGAGCGGCAAAGCGTCGCGCAGGCTCACCACACCCGCCACTACCAGCGCGGTGTACTCGCCCAGACTATGACCCGCAACGATCATGGGTGGGCTGCCGCCCGCTGCACACCACGCGCGATAAACGGCGTAGCCGGCGGTCAGCATCAGCGGCTGCGTATTGACCGTTGAGTTGAGGTCCTGCACCGGTCCGTCGGCCGCGAGTTGCCACAAGTCTTGGCGCAGAACGTCCGCCGCCTCCGCGAACACGTCGCGCACGGGCTTGCTGTCGGCAAAACTATGCAGCATGCCGACCGATTGTGATCCTTGTCCCGGGAAAACCAATGCAAGTTTCATCCGTGCCTCTACATTTCCACCAAGGTCGCGCCCCACGTGAAACCGCCGCCGACACCTTCGAGCAGAACCTGGTGGCCCGGTTTGATGCGGCCATCGCGTACCGCCACGTCGAGGGCCAGGGGCACCGATGCCGCGGACGTATTGGCGTGACAATCGACTGTAACGATGATTTTTTCCGCGGCTATGCCCAACTTGCGCGCAGTCGCGTCCAGTATGCGCACGTTCGCCTGATGCGGAATCAGCCAATCGACGTCAGCGGGCTGCATATCGCACAATGCCAGCGTCTCGCGCGCAACTTCGTCCAGCACGCGTACCGCCAGCTTGAACACGGCCGGGCCATCCATTCTCAAAAACGGATCGCCGATTACCTTGCCGCCGCCAACGTGGCCTGGAGTCGACAGTATCCCCGCTTGCGAGCCGTCGGCGTGCAGCACGCTCGCGCGTACGCCGGGCCTGGTATCGGCTGCAAGCACCACCGCACCGGCGCCGTCACCGAACAGCACGCAAGTCGCGCGATCGTTCCAGTCAAGTATGCGCGAAAAAACCTCCGCCCCCACCACGAGTGCGCGACGATGCGTGCCGCTGCGTATGTACTTGTCTGCGATATCGAGCGCGTAGACAAACCCCGCACACACTGCCTGCACGTCAAAGGCCGGGCAGCGCTTGACGCCCAGTTTCGCCTGCAAGAGACATGCCGTACTCGGAAAAACATAATCAGGGGTCGACGTGGCGACGATAATCAGATCGAGTTCAGCCGCCGTGATGCCGGCTGCCGCAAGTGCCTTGAGCGCCGCCTGATACGCGAGATCGCTCGACGTTTGCGCGGGGTCCGCCAGGTGGCGCTGCCGGATACCGGTGCGCGAGCGTACCCACTGGTCGGAGGTGTCGACGCGGCGCGCGAGCTCATCGTTGCTCACGACGTTCGCCGGCAGGTAACTGCCGGTGCCTACGATGCGCGCGTACGTCATGCCGCGTTTTCCTGGATCACCGACATGCGTTCGGCGATTTTGGAGAGGACCCCACTTCGCGCTTCGTCGACCCCACGACCAATTGCGACGCGAAACGACATGCGGTCCGCCGACCCATGGCTCTTGATCACGATCCCGCGCAGGCCCAGCAGGGTCGCGCCATTGTAATTGCGCGGATCCAGGCGCCGCTTGAACGCATTGATCACCGGCAGCGCCACCAGTCCGACGCCGCGCGTGAGCAAATTGCGGTTAAATTCTTCGCGCAGATAAGTCCCCAGCATACGCGCGACTCCCTCCGAGGCCTTAAGCACTACGTTGCCGACGAAGCCGTCGCATACGACGACGTCGGTGGTGCCTTTATAGATGTCGTCGCCTTCCACATTGCCGTAAAAGTTGAGCCCGCTCGCGCGCAACAGTTCCGCCGCATGCTTGACTACTTCATTGCCTTTGATATCTTCCTCGCCGATATTGAGCAGCCCCACGCTGGGACGCTCCTTGTTCTCCACCGCGCTTACCAGCGTTGCGCCCATAACGCCGAATTGCAGCAGATGCCCGGCGGTGCAATCGACATTGGCGCCAAGGTCCAGCATATAGGTGCGCCCGGTGAGCGTGGGCAAGACCGAGCAGATCGCCGGCCGCTCGATGTCAGGCAGTGTTTTAAGCACGAAGCGCGAAATCGCCATCAGCGCGCCGGTATTGCCGGCGCTGACGCAGGCGTGCGCGGTGCCGTCCTTGACCAGGTTGATGGCCACGCGCAGCGACGAGTCTTTCTTGCCGCGCAGCGCGCTCGCCGGCGGCTCATCCATGCCGACGACCTCGCTTGCATGCTGCACTGCCACGCGCGCGGTTACATCGGCCTTGCGCTTGTGCAACTCGGCGTTAATTTCATCCTTGAGTCCTACCAGGATGATATTGGCGTCTGCGCAACGCTGCACGAAGTCGAGCGCCGCGCGAACGGTCACATGGGGACCATGATCGCCTCCCATGCAATCGATGGCGACAGTTACGTCCATCTAACGTCCTCGCTGGCGCGCACCGTACGCAGCGGCGCGCGCGTGAATTCGCCCATCAGCACGAACTCGCCGGTCCCTACTCGTCTTTGGTTTTGACGACTTTTTTTCCGCGGTAGTAGCCCGTCGGGCTGATGTGGTGGCGCAAATGCACTTCGCCGGTGGTCGGCTCGACCGCCAACGACGGGTTAGTCAAAAAATCGTGGGAGCGGTGCATGCCGCGCTTGGACGGGGACTTCTTGTTCTGCTGAACTGCCATTTTGAAACTCCTTTAAGTTCAATTCTTAGTGCGTTCCTGCGCAATCTTCGCCAGTACCGCAAAGGGCGAGATTGCGCGCACTCCCGCCGTCGTAACAGCCGGGCTGCACAGATCCTCTGCGTGGCGCGGGGCCAACGGTATTGCGAGCAGCACTTCATCTTCCACTAGCGACCACACGTCGGTATGTGCTGCAGCCGGGACGCCGTCGAGATCGTCGATTTCCGCCGTCTCACCACCCGCCTCGCCTGTCAGTACCAGTAAAATCGTGCTTAGTTCTACCGCATAGGTCAGGCTGCCAAGACAGCGCTGACACGTGAGATTGATGGTTCCCGTGACCACCAGTTCCAACCGTAACCGCTGCTTCGCGTCGGTCCCGCCGGTCAGTTCGTATTTAAGCTCCCCGCCGGTATCAAACAGGCTATCTGCCAGTCTGGCAAGCTCACAGACCGGCGCCACACCGCACAAACGCTGGCCAGCGCGGGCAAATTCAAGACTATCGATAACGGCCCGTGCAGACATAAACCGCGCATGATAGTATTTTCGTCCCGATCTGTCAAAACACAATAACAGAAAATCCATTCAGCGCAGGGACTTAGACTCTAACTTTAGGTTGCCCTGTGGCTGCGCTAATCCATGTCCCACCCTGCCCCGCCGCAGCTCGTTCTCGCATCGACATCGCGTTATCGCCGCGAGCTTTTGGCGCGCCTGCAGATTCCGTTTGCGGTCGCGTCACCCGCCGTCGACGAGACGCCACAAGAGAGCGAAACGCCGCAAGCACTCGCGCTGCGGCTGGCAAGTGCCAAGGCGCAAGCGGTACAGCACGCCTGGCCCGACGCCCTGATCATAGGCAGCGACCAGGTGGCGGTTGTAGGCGAAGTGTTTTTGGGCAAGCCCGGCAATTTCGAGAATGCACTTGCGCAGCTCAAACAAATGCGGGGCATGGCGGTGCATTTTTTTACCGCGCTATGCCTGCTCAATGCGCGCACTGCGCGCGTGCAGACCGCGCTCGTTCCGGTGACCGTGCACATGCGCGAGTTCAGCGATGCGGAAATCAAACGTTATTTGTATGCTGAAGAGCCCTACGACTGTGCTGGAGCGGCACGCATTGAAGGGCGCGGTATCACGCTAGTCAGGAAACTCGATGGCGATGATCCATACGCGCTGATCGGCCTGCCGTTAATCGCGTTGTGCGGCATGTTGCGCAACGAAGGCCTGGCGCTGCCATGAGCGCCGCGCGCGCTACACTGCATCTGATTCCGGTGACGCTCGGCGCAGCCGACGCGCGCCGGTCGTTGCCGGCGTCGGCCATCGAGGTCGCGACCGGCCTCGATTACTTCCTGGTGGAAAATGCCAAAAGCGCACGGCACTTTCTCAAGTGCATCGCGCATCCGCAGCCGATGCGGGAACTCGTGATTGAGCTTTTCGATAAAGACAGCGATCGCGCGCGTGCGTCCATGTTGCTGCAGCCGCTGTTGGCGGGGCGCAGCGCCGGCGTGCTGTCAGAGGCCGGCAGTCCCGCAATTGCCGATCCGGGCGCATTGCTGGTCGCGGCCGCGCACAGCTTGGGCATACGCGTCGTGCCGCACGTCGGGCCCTCGGCGATCATGCTGGCGTTGATGGCATCGGGTTTCAACGGCCAGCGTTTTGCATTCCATGGCTATTTGCCGGTGGCGCCGGAGGATTGCCGCCGCGCAATCGTCGCGCGCGAACGTGCGTCGCGCGAGCAGAATATGACGCAGATTTTTATCGAGACGCCCTATCGAAACGATGCGTTGCTCCACGCGTTCATCAATGCGTGTGAGGCAAACTCCAGGCTGTGCGTCGCCAGCGACCTCACGCTCGCCAGCGAGTCGGTGCGCAGTGCGACACTTGCCGAGTGGAAAGCCGGCACGACCGGCATAGGCCGCCGGCCCAGCGTATTTCTGCTCTACGCGCGCTGATCAGCGCAATTGGGCGCCGCCACCCGTCGCCGTCACCTTGACGAGAGCTTCGGCCATTGCGGCGCCAAACCGGCGCGCCACGCGCTCGGCGATATTTTCGCGCGGCGTGAAGTCGACGATTTCCTCGGCCTTGATCACGTCGCGCGCCACCGAGTCGACGCTGCCGAGGGCGTCTGCGAGGCCGAGTTCTATGCTCTTCGGGCCGACCCATACGTAGCCGCTGAATATCTCCGGATTTTCCTTCAGCCGCTTGCCGCGTCCCTGGCGCACCACGGCGATGAATTGTTCGTGAATTTCGGCCAGCATTTTCTCCGCAAACGCCTTGTGCGCCGGATTGACGGGTGAAAAGGGATCGAGAAACTTCTTATTCTCCCCTGCCGTGATCGCGCGCCGTTCCACGCCGAGTTTTTCCATCGTGCCGGTAAAACCGAATCCGTCCATGACCACGCCGATGGAACCGACGATGCTCGCTTTGTCGACGTAGATTTTGTCGGCGGCCACGGCGGCGTAGTAACCGCCCGAGGCGCAAATGTCTTCGACCACCGCATACATGGGAATATTCGGGTACAAGACCGCGCAGACGCCTGATTTCATCGTTGATGTAACCGGCCTGCACGGGGCTGCCGCCGGGGCTGTTGATGCGCAGTACGACGCCCTGCGTGTTGCTGTCCTTGAATGCCGCCTGCAGACCGGAGGTCACGTTGTCGGCACTTGCCTGGCCTTCCGCCGCGATCACTCCGCGCAATTCGACCATTGCCGTGTGCTTGCCTGACGATTTGTCTCCGCCGCGCTTCAGCCAGCCCATGCCGAGAATCAGGACTACGAAGAGGTACGCCATGACCAGCAGTTTGAACGCCATGCCCCAGCGGCGCGACGTGCGCTGCTCCGCAATTGCCGCCAGCGCGACTTTTTCCAGGACTTTGCGCTCCCAGCCTTCTGCGCCCGGATCCACTTCAGCCATCGTGATTCTCGCTTTCCAACAGGTAAACGTTGCCGCCGCGCTCAGTGACGCCTAAGGCAACGAGGCGCTGCCCTTTGCATGGCCCCATGATGCAATGACCCGTGTCCGGCTCGTAAGTTGCGCCATGCGTCGCGCAGATCAAGTATAACCCAGCTTTATCGAAGAACTCGCCTTCCATCCAGTCGAGTTCGACGGGAACGTGGGCGCAGCTGTTCAAATACGCGTAGACCGTGCCGTCGTAGCGAATAGCGAAAGCCGTGGCTTGAACGCCGTACCGCTGCACGCAAAACCGCACGCCCGGACCGCCCTCGGTCAGCGCGGCGCTCGCGCAGATCACGCGTTGTACTGCAGCCATTGCCATAATTCCTGCGGCTGGTCCATGCACGCCAACGGCTGCAAGGCCATGAGTTGGCTGCGCGGATGCGCGCCATACGCAACGGCCACGCTCGCCACCCCTGCGTTCATCGCCATCTGCACGTCGTGCGTGGTGTCACCTATCATCAGGGTCTGCATAGGCTCTGCGCCCAGTACGCGCATCAGATCGATCAGCATGCCGGGCTGCGGCTTGCTCGCCGATTCCTCGCCACAGCGCGTGGCGTGAAAGAGCGGCGTCAACCCCGTTTTCTCGAGCACGCGATCAAGACCGCGCCGGCTCTTGCCGGTTGCAATCGCCAGCCTGTGACCGGCCGCATTGAGTTTCCGCAGCGCCTGAGCGGCCCCGGCGAACAGCGGCATCTCAGGTTCGCGCTGTCGGAAGTGATGTCCGTAGCGTTCGACCACCCGTGGATACACCGCGGGATCGATGCCGGGAAGCACGTGCGCCATTGCATCGTAGAGCCCAAGTCCGATGATATGCTGGGCGCGCTCGTCGGACGGCACCGGCAGCCCTACATCATCGCATGCAGCCTTAAGCGAGGCGACAATAACGGCGGTCGAGTCCATCAGGGTGCCGTCCCAATCGAATACAACGAGTTCGAAGCGCTTGCCCACAGTCATTGTTCCAGTGTATCGAGAAAGAGTTGCAATTCCGCGGGCAACGGTGCTTCCACCATGACTTTGGCCTTGCTGGCCGGGTGCATGAAGCCGACGCTTGCCGCGTGCAGAAACATGCGTTTGAAGCCGCCGCGTGCGAGTTTCTTATTAAGTTCAAAGTCGCCATACTTGGCGTCCCCGGCGATAGGAAATCCGAGATGAGCGAGATGCACGCGTATTTGGTGGGTACGGCCGGTCTTGAGCTCTGCCCGCAACAGGCTGTAGTCTTGCCATGCCCGCTGCAATTCGAACACCGTGTGCGACTCCTGGCCGTCATCCTTGACGGCGACCCGGCGCTCGCCTGAAGCAAGCAGGTATTTGTGCAGATTGAGATGCACGGCCTGTTTCTTGTTGCGCCAGATACCTTTGACCAGAACGAGATAGTATTTTCTGACCTGCCCCGCGCGCAGTTCGGCATGCAGGGCGGTTAATGCGCTGCGCTTCTTGGCGAGCAGCAGCACGCCCGACGTATCACGGTCGAGACGATGCACGAGCTCGAGAAAATGCGCCTGCGGCCGCTGGCCGCGCAATTGCTCGATGACGCCGAAGTTCACACCGCTGCCGCCATGCACGGCGAGACCCGCCGGCTTATCGAGCGCAAGCAGGTACTCGTCCTCGAACAGGACGGCGCGTTCGAGCGCGACGCTGACCGGCGGCTTTGCGCGCGAGGCCCGCACCGCCACCCGCACCGGCGGTATGCGCAGCTCGTCGCCGGTCTTGACCCGGTAGTCCGCTTTTGCCCGTCCGCCGTTGACCCTAACCTCACCGCTGCGCAGGATGCGGTAAATGTGGCTCTTGGGCACGCCTTTAAGCAGTTTTACCAGATAGTTGTCGATGCGCTGCCCACCGGAGTCCTCCCCGATTTGATGCCGCGATACCGAATTTTTGCCCAAATCCTTCATTTTGCTTATACTATTCCCCGGTTAGCAGACTTAAGGACAATGTAGTCCGGAGCCCAAGGCTGAGCATCGCGGCGGTATGCCGCAGGTAACGCCAGGCAGGTTGGCCCAGCGCCACGCGGTCGCTATCCAGGTACGGTGAATCACAACGCGGGGGATGAACCCGATGGTGCGGATTGCCTGCCAAAACGCTATGGTTAATGTCGCTCACCACTAAAAGTAGCGATGGTAGTCGAAATACGCGCTCACAGCACACGAAAAGCTTTGTTGCAGCAGCGATCGCGGCCACGGATGCGACGCATCCCATGCCGGCATTTTTACGCTGCGCACTGACGAATTTTAACGGCAAACAGCGAAAGTCATTTTCAACGAGTCACCTGTCATTGATGATCAGTATTCGTGACTGAATGATCGAGTCGTAGCGCGCGGCCTGGCGGCCGAGCGCGAGTTTGCCCATCCCGTGACACTGAGCGCGGGAGAAGAAAAAAATGAAACGCATGTTGTTTAACGCGACGCAGTCGGAAGAGCTGCGGGTCGCAATCGTCGATGGCCAGAAACTCTCAGACCTGGACATCGAATCCGCCGGCAAAGAGCAGCGCAAGAGCAATATCTACAAGGGTGTCATCACCCGGGTTGAGCCCAGTCTCGAAGCCGCTTTTATCGATTACGGCAGCGAGCGCCACGGATTTCTGCCTTTCAAGGAAGTCGCCCGCGCCTACTTCAAGCCCGGCGTAGACGTCGCCCGCGCGCGCATCCAGGACGCACTGCGCGAAGGTCAGGAACTCATCGTCCAGGTCGACAAGGACGAACGCGGCACCAAGGGCGCGGCCCTCACCACGTTCATCAGCCTCGCCGGGCGTTACCTCGTATTAATGCCCAATAATCCGCGCGGCGGCGGCGTCTCGCGCCGCGTCGAGGGCGAAGAACGCGCCGAACTGCGGGATACGATCGACCAGCTCGAAGTGCCCGCGGGCATGAGCGTGATTGCGCGCACTGCCGGCATTGGCCGCAACGCCGAGGAACTCGGCTGGGATCTGAATTACCTGCTGCAGCTATGGCGCGAGATCGAGAACGCCTCCACCGGCCAGAACGGCGCTTTCCTGATCTACCAGGAATCGAGCCTCGTGATCCGCGCGATTCGCGATCACTTCTCGCAGGATATCGGCGAAATCCTGATCGACACCGAAGACATTTACGAGCAGGCGCGCGCCTTCATGGGCCACGTGATGCCCGCCAACGTCAATCGCGTCAAGCTCTACAAAGACGACGTGCCGCTCTTTTCGCGCTTCCAGATCGAACACCAGATCGAAACCGCATTCTCGCGCCAGGTTTCGCTGCCTTCGGGCGGCGCCATTGTGATCGACCACACCGAGGCGCTGGTGTCGATCGACGTCAACTCGGCGCGCTCCACACGCGGCGCGGACATCGAGGAGACCGCATTCCGCACCAACCTCGAAGCCGCGGATGAACTGGCGCGCCAGCTGCGCCTGCGCGACCTGGGCGGGCTCATCGTCATCGATTTCATCGACATGGAAAGCGGACGCAACCAGCGCGAAGTCGAAAACCGGCTGCGCGATGCGCTGCACGTCGACCGTGCGCGCGTGCAGACCGGTAAGATTTCGCGTTTCGGTCTGCTGGAGTTGTCGCGCCAGCGGCTGCGCCCGGCGCTCGCGGAGAGCAGCCATATCCCCTGCCCGCGCTGCCATGGCACCGGCCACATCCGCGGCATCGAATCAACCGCGCTGCACATCCTGCGCATCCTGCAGGAAGAAGCGATGAAGGAAAACACCGGCGCCGTGCACGCGCAAGTTCCGGTTGATGTCGCGACCTATCTCCTAAACGAGAAGCGCGCCGAGTTTCACTCGATCGAGCAACGCCTCAAGGTCAACGTTGTGCTGATTCCGAACATTCACCTCGAAACGCCAAACTACACCGTGACGCGCTTGAAGCACGAGGAACTGAATCAGGCCGACCTGCCGCCGCCGAGCTACGAGATGGTGGCGATGCCGGAAAAATCGGCCACAGACCTGCCTTCGGTGCAAACCGAACCGGCCGCGCCACGTCCGGAGGCTGCCGTCAAAGGCATCACGCCGTCGCAACCGGCACCTATCGTCGATCACACGCCGAAAGCGGTAGCCGCTGCTACGGTCTCGGTCGTGGCTGAGCCTTCGATCATCCACAAGATTTTCGGCTGGTTCAAGCGCCCCGCCGCGCCTGAAGTTGTTGCAACCACACCGCCGGCGCCGCGCGAGCGCAGCGAACGCGGCGAGCGTCCGGACCGCGGTCAACGCCGAGGCCGTCCCAATGCGCCGCGCCGCGACCACAAACGCGACGAGCCCCGCGGGGACCGTCCCGCGCCGGCGCCCCGCGGCGAAGGCGGTCGCCCGCAGCGCGGCCGCAATGGCGAGCCGCGTCCGCCGCGCGAACCCAGACCGCCGCGTGATCCCCAGCAGGAACAGCCGCGCCGCGATGTACAGTCACCGCGTCCGGAACACACTGATCAGCCGCCCGCTGACGCCACCGGCGCCGCGAGCCAGCCGCGCGAGCCAGCGCCGCGGAATGAAAGCGAAGGACGTGGCCGTCGCCGTCGCGGCGGGCGCGGCGGACGTGATCGCGCCGAACGCGCGGCAACCCCGACCCGCATCGAGGGATCGCCGCAGTCCGCTGCGGATCCCGCCGGCGCTGCAGTGGTGCCGACGGCGAACGGCGCTGCTGCCGCGGTGGCAGTCGAATCGTTCCCGGCGCATCAGGTCGAAGTGCCGCAGGTGCCGACACCGCCGGTTGAGTTTGCAGCGCCGCGCGCTCCCGCGGAGCAGCGAGTTGCAGACGGGCACCAGGTAGCCGCTGACACCGTGGCAGCGCGTGTTGTCGAACCGGTCGTTGCGGCGCCAGTAATCATCGCGCCGGCAGTGCCCATTGCACTCGAACCGATAGTGCTGCCGCCGGATCTGTCGCAGGTTGAAACCGATCCGGAGAAACTGCGCATCGCCGCGAGCAAAATTGAACCGCTACCGCCACCGCGCCCGCCGCGCGTGCGACCGCCGTTGCCGCCGCTTAGCAATGAGCCGCTGATTCAGGTCGAAACGAGTAAGTAGGCGTATACGATGCCGGGAACTCTCCCGGCATTTTTTTATCCGCGCGGCGGCTGGCGCAAGTGAGCGATGAGGCTGGCGCTCACCACTTCCGTCATATCGAGCACCTGCTCGAAGCCCTGCTGCCCACCGTAATAAGGATCCGGTACCTCGCGTCCTGCATAGTCCGCGTGAAAATCACAGTACAACGCGAGCTTGTGCGCATGCCGCCGCGGACACAATTCTTCGAGCAACTCGAGATTGTGCCGGTCCATGGCGACGACATGATTGAATTTTTCAAAGTCCTGCGTGGTGACCTTGCGCCCGCGCAGGTGGCTCATGTCGTAGCCGCGGGCGAGCGCGGCCCGTTGCGCGCGCTGATCCGGGGGCTCGCCGACGTGGTAGCCGTGGGTGCCTGCGGAATCGCATTCGATCAGGTCTTTGAGCCCGGCTTTCGCCACCGCATGTCTGAACACGGCCTCGGCGGTCGGCGAGCGGCATATATTGCCCGTGCAGACGAATAGAACGCTGGATTTGTTTTCGACTATCGCCATGTTCATCAAATCTCTTATTATGCTGTCTCGCGCTGTTTGCGCTTCAAGCTTTGCCGTATCCCCGTAACACTTAACCTCCTACAACACCACTAACCACGGAGAGTATAAACATGCCATCCCTCAGCCGCCAACTCGCGCAATGGGTGACAGGTCTCGCGTATGACGATCTGCCGCCGGACGTGATCGATCGCGCCAAAGGCGTCACGCTGCAATGCCTGTCGTCGATACTCATCGGCTCGCAAACGCAGCCGGGCCGCGACGCGGTCAAGCTCATGAGCGAAGAAGAGGCCGGCGTGCATCGCGGTGCGACCATCCTGGTGAGCGGCGACAAAGTCACCAAGGGCGGCGCCGCGTTCGCCAATTCGGAAATGGCGTTCGCGGGCGGGAAGTGGGACACGTTTCGCATGCTCATGCATCCGGGCACGAGCGTGCTGCCCACAGCACTCGCGGCGGCCGAGGAAACCGGCGCTTCCGGCAAGGAATTCATCACCGCGGTCGCGGCGGGCTACGAGGTGATGGAGCGTCTCGCGGCGGATTTCATTCCGACGCTGATGGCGCGCGGATTTCATGCGAGCCCCGTGTTCGGAATATTCGGCGCCGCCGTCGCCGCCGCGAAAATCCTGTGCCTGACCGAAGACCAGATGAACAGCACGATCGCGCTCTGCGCGAGCCTCGCCAGCGGCAATCTCGAAGGCGCGCGCAGCGGCGGGCGCGCGTTGCGCGAAGGCGCGGCGGTGCGTAACGCCATGCTGGCGGTCGCGCTGGCGCGGCAGGGGCACGTGGGCGGCGAGACCGTGCTCGAAGGCGACGCCGGCTTCTATCACGCGTATGTCGGCAACAATCAGGGCCGAGCTGACCTACAGCTTTGTCGGCGACACGCACGCGAGCCTCGACAAGATCACCGCCGGGCTGGGGAAGTCATGGATTTTTCTCGAGACGCTCTACCGCATCTATTCGATTTCCGGCTACAACATCGCGCACATCGATGTGACGGCGAAACTCTGCGCGGACAACGATATCCGCTACGAGGACATCGAGCGCATCGAGGCCGTGGTGAACTGGCTCGAGACGCAGTACCCGAGCCCGGCCTTTCCGGTCGCGCCGGGAAGACACGAACTACACAAGCCCGGCAGCACTGCGTACCACACTCGCGTACGCCGCGATCAAGCGCGGCTTCCCGATGCTGCGCGACTGGGCGCCGCAAACCGCGAGCACCGATGATCCGCCGGAAGTGCTCGACCTCGTCAAGCGCGTGAACCTCATTCCGTCGCACACCATGACGCTCTTCGGACCGCGCATCACGATCTTCACGAAAGACGGCAAGAGCCACACGCTGCAGGGGACCGGCCGCGAATTCATCTGGGACTTCGACGAAGAGGCGCGCCGCATTCGCGGCATCGTTCCCGGCTTGCCGATTCCCGCTGCGCAGTACGAATCGATCATCGAGACCTGCCGCGATCTGGACAAGCAGCCGCGCGCAGATGCGCTGGTCAAGCTGATGCTGAAATAAGCAAGGGAGCTATTCGACTTAGAGGCCGGCGCCACGGGCACGACGGCACGCACCCGTTTTTTGGGATAGACAGTCGCGGCCATGGCTGGCAGCCACGGAGTTCGCCGCGACGAAGAGTGGTGCAGCGATTTTTGGCCTGGTGCGGATGAAATCAAACAGGCGCAGCGTCAAATAAACGTTCCACCATGCATTGCATTGCGTCGTTTTACCTGAATCTCTTCAAACTGACATGCTCATCGATAAACTGTTTGCACAACTTCATACCCTCGTCGCTCACCTCCACGATCTTGGTCCCGATACAGTCGTCTTTGATATGCCGGACTTCGATTTGGCATTGAAGAAGGCGTTCCGGATATAGGTCGCACTTCAGCTCCAGGATGTCATCAACCCGGACTTTCAAAGTGCAAACGATCAGGAAGCCTTTGGTACTGAAGTCCTCAATCAGGCACGGATGCCAGGCGCTAGGCACGCCTAACATTCCCCGGTGGGTGATTGGAACACGCACTTCCGCGCGTAGCTCATGGGTTTTCAATTGTTATCTCCATCATCTTCCGAAGTGGTACCGTTGGAAATTGGATCCGCCGTTCCTGTGCCGCGACGCACGCACAAGGCAAGGCGCCAGTATTGAATTATACAAGTGTTAATCCCCCGCACCGTGCGCGCGGCGAGCTGAAACGCAGGCATATCAACATTCGGGCAGTTTCCCCTTGCGGCAACGCCACCAGCGCGTCGTATATCTTGCGGTCGATCTCGATGCCCTCGCGCAGGCTGCGTGCGCGTTCGCGAAATGCGCGCTCTCCCGGCATGCGGATCTCATCGACGCCCGGCTGGCGCGGTGTTGCCTTGACGCGCGCGAGCATCTCGCTCATGTCGCGCTTAAAATCGTCGAGCGGCAGCATGAGATCGGGTTTGATCGCCATGATCAGGTAGCCGTAGGTTTTGTCGTCGCCGAGCCCCGAGCCGGCCAGCACGCCGAGCGCCTGCATCGCCAAGGCCAGCGCAAAACCCTTGTAACCGCCGAACGGCAGAATCGCGTGCACTTGCGCCGGGTCGCGCGTCGGCCGGCCCTGCGCATCGATCGCCACGCCTTCGGGCAACACCGCGTTGCGGCGCTCCTGGAAAATCAGGTCCGTGCCCATGAACGCCGCGGCGCCCAGGTCGATGACGAACGGCTCCTGCAACGTCGGAAAAGCAAACGCAATCGGATTGGTGCCGGTCGCGGGACCGCTGGAGTCGGGCGCCGCCACGTGTATCCTGCTGCTCACGCTGTGGATGCCGACCAGGCCTGCGCGGGCAACCATCTCGACGTAGTGCGCGCTGCGGCCGCTCACCCAGGAATTGTTCACGCCGACCACCGCAAAGCCGTGTTCGCGCGCCTTCGTCGATCGCGATCTGCGTCGCGCGGTACATCGCCACCATGCCGTTGTTGTTGCCGCCGTCGAACAGCGCCGACACCGGCGTCTCGCGCAGCGCGCGCATCGGCCGGCGCGGTTGCTTTAACTGGCGATGCTCGGCGACGTTGAGTATTTTCGGCAGCCCCGAGTATTCGTAACCGCACAACGCCGCGTCGACCACGTGATCGGCGATGATGCGCGCTTCCTCGGCGTCGTAACCGATCCTGCCGAGCGTTTCTTCCGCTAGCGATTGCGCTTCGGCTGCGGTGAGCCGCACCCTGTCCTGGGAAACATTCTCCACGTCGACTCCAATTCAGTACAGACGCGGCAATGGCGTGTCACTTCGCCGTCATGCCGGTCTGCCGCGCAAGTATAGCGAACTCTTCCACCTGCTTCTTCAGGAACGCGGCGAACTCTTCGGTCGAATTGCTGCTGACGAGTTCTATGCCCTGTTCGAGCAAACGATTGTGCAGCTCCGGGACGACGACCGCTTTCGCCACCTCGGCGCGCAAACGCTCGATCACTTCGCGCGGCGTGCCCGCGGGCGCCATTAGTCCGTTGAAGGTCGGGTCGTGAAAATCCGCGAGCCCCGACTCATCCAGTGTCGGCACATCGGGCAAAGCGGGGGAACGCTTGCGGGTGGTTACGGCGAGCGCGCGCAGTTTGCCGGCGCGGATGAACGGCAGCGAAGTCGTCACCTGGTCGAACCTCAGCATGACATGCCCGCCCACCAGATCGATTACCGCGGGTGCAGCGCCTTTGTACTGGACGTTAAGCATGCGGATGCCCGCCCGGCGGCTGAATACCTCGGCCGCCACATGTCCGGTCGAACCGACCCCGGACGAGGCGCTCGTCAGTTCACCGGGCCTCTGTTTGGCGAGCGCGATGAACTCGCGCACGGTCTTTACCGGCAACGCTGGATTGACCACGAACACCAGCGGGACTTCACCGGTCAGCGAGATGGCGGCAAAGTCTTTAAGCGGATCGTAGCCGGGATCCGCCATCAGCGCCGGCACCCGGACAAAGGTATTCGATATGCACAGTAATGTATACCCGTCGGGCGGCGCGCTCTTGACGTAGCGGGTGCCGACGATCGCGCTCGACGCGGGACGGCTCTCGATCACGACCGGCTGGCCGAAGCTGCGCGTCAACTGGTCGGCAATGGCGCGCGCAATAGTGTCCTGATTGCCGCCAGGCGCGACCGGATTGACGATGCGGACCAGCTTCACGGGATAAGGCGCGGTCTGGCTCCAGCCGTTAGTCACGAATGACAACAGCATGACGGCTGCGATGACAAACTCGGTTCGACTCATGATTGCGCAATTACTCATCGTCACTGCCTGATCATCCCCTGCTTTTCGATGAATGCGACGATCTCATCGAGTCCAACGTTGGTCTTGAGGTTACTAAAGACGAAGGGACGTTCGCCGCGCATTTTCTTGGCGTCGCGGTCCATGACTTCAAGCGATGCGCCGACCATGGGCGCGAGGTCTATCTTGTTGATGACGAGGAGATCGGATTTGGTGATGCCCGGGCCGCCTTTGCGCGGGATTTTGTCGCCGGCGGCAACGTCGATGACGTAGAGCGTGAGATCGGAAAGTTCCGGGCTGAAAGTCGCGGCGAGATTGTCGCCGCCGCTTTCCACGAAAATGATGTCGAGGTCGGCAAAACTCGCGGTCAGACGCGAGATCGCTTCGAGATTGATGGAGGCGTCCTCGCGGATTGCCGTGTGCGGGCAACCGCCGGTCTCGACGCCTATAATGCGGTCCGGCCTCAACGCGTCGTGCGTGACGAGAAATTTCGCGTCTTCCTCGGTGTAGATGTCGTTGGTGACGACTGCCAGTTGATAGCGGTCGCGCAGGCTGCGGCAAAGTGCGAGTGTCAACGCGGTTTTGCCCGACCCGACGGGACCGCCTATGCCGACACGCAGAGGTTGCTTGTGCATGGTAAGTTGCTTTCGTTAGGGAAGCTCTGATTGAGTCCGTTCGTGCTGATGGATAGAAGCACGGACAAGATACTTAAAAAAAATGGCGTTCACCCTTCGATCTCAGGGCGAACGGTTGATCGCTTAAACAGAAGCTCCTTAGTTTCATGACCGAAACAAGCGGCTGTATTGGGTCTCGTGCCGGCTGCTTGCAATCGCGAGCCCCGGCGCGAAATTGCTTAACTCGTCGTCGTCCAATTGAGTTGCGCGTTGCGCGACCTCCGGCAGTATCGCGCCTATACCCGCGAGCATGCGCTGGCCCGCACTCTGGCCGAGCGGTACGGCCTTAAGCGCCGCCATCACCTGGTTTTCGAGCCAGCTCCACAGATAACCCACGAGCGAGGCATTGCGATCGACTTGCATATGATGCGCTGCGAACGCATACGCTGCTGGAAAAGTTACTGTGCTTACGCCGTGCAATCTTGCAATTTCGTCGGCGCTGCAAAACGGCAAATCCTTCAGCAACGTGACTAGCGCATGTCCCATCTGCAAAGTCTCGGTGCGCAACTCGGCGGTTTCGCGTCCGCTGCGGAACAGCGCGTTCCAGCCTGCGAACGCCGCATAATCGTCCTCTGCGAGCGCTCCGGCCATACGCCACAACAGTGGCGCTTCGAAACTGCCGACGCTGAAGTCGAGCACGTCGCGTATCCACGCTTGCGCGCTGCGCGCGTCCGTGACAATGCCGTCTTCGATCGCGTATTCGAGGCCCTGCGAGTAGCTGTACGCACCGACCGGCAGCGTCGGGCTTGCGAGTTGCAAGAGGCGCGTGAGCCCCAGCATGTCCGTCGTCATCATTGTTTTTTGAAGTCGCGGAACTCGTGAATGATGCCGCTGTGTTTGGCGTCCATCGAATGATGGTGGTGGCCGCCCGCGTAGGCGCCTGCCTCCGGTTCGAACGGCGCCGTGAGCGTGGTGACCGTCGCATTGAGGCCGCGCAGCATCTGCGCGAGCACGTCATCGGCCTGGAAGCGCAGCCAGCCTTCGCCGATCTGCACCGGCACGTGCCGGTTGCCGAGGTGATATGCGGCGCGCACCCGCTCGAACGCAGTCGCGCATTGGGCTTGCATCAACTCTTCGTCAGCGGCGACGACCCGCACGATGCGGCCGTCGTTGGCGCGCAGATAATCGCCGCCGCGCAGTACGCTGCCATGTTCGAGGAACAGCCCCGCTTCCTCGCCCGATACGAGCTTGGTACGCAGGCGGCTCTTCTGGCGCAACTCGAACGGCAGACTGAGTTGCTCCTGATATTGCGCCTGCGGCGTGCAGCGCGATTCGATGACGAGCACGGGGTCTGCCTAAAAAAGAAAATAGCGCTGCGCCATCGGCAGCACGCTCGCAGGTTCGCAGGTCAATAACCGCCCGTCCGCCTTCACTTCGTAAGTCTCGGAGTCGACCGAAATGTCCGGCGCGTAGTCATTCAGCTTCATATCGGACTTTCTCAGCTTGCGCACGCCTGTGACCGCCACCAGCGGTTTATGCAGTTTTAATTTAGCGATGGCGGGATTTTTCAATGCCGCTTTGGATACGAAAGTGACGGACGTGTTGAGTGCTTTGCCGAACGCACCGAACATCGGCCGGTAATGCACCGGCTGCGGCGTCGGAATCGAAGCGTTGGGGTCACCCATTGCCGCCGCCGCTAGCATGCCTCCCTTCATGATAAGCGAGGGTTTGACGCCGAAAAACGCCGGCTTCCACAACACGATGTCCGCGAGCTTGCCGGCTTCGATGGAACCGACTTCGCCGGAAATCCCGTGGGTGACTGCCGGATTGATCGCATACTTGGCGATGTAGCGCTTGACGCGGAAATTGTCGCGATCCTTCGTATCGTTCGGCAAAGCGCCGCGCTGCTGCTTCATCTTGTGCGCGGTCTGCCAGGCGCGGATGATGACTTCTCCCACTCTGCCCATTGCCTGCGAGTCGCTCGAGAACATCG
Source organism: uncultured beta proteobacterium (assembly GCA_963778865.1). Classification (GTDB taxonomy): domain Bacteria; phylum Pseudomonadota; class Gammaproteobacteria; order Burkholderiales; family SG8-41; genus PALSA-1004. The sequence goes on from CAVZWF010000005.1 coordinate 427,264, forward strand.
ACAGCGCGCCAAGATCGTGCAGGATGTCTTCGGCGGCGATGGTCTCGCGCCGGATGCGCGATTCGGCGAACGCGACATCTTCGGCGATTTTCGAATCGAGATGGTGGCACACCATCAGCATGTCGAGGTGCTCATCCAACGTGTTGATCGTATACGGCCGCGTCGGATTGGTGGAGGACGGTAATACATTGGCTTCGCCGCAGACCTTGATAATGTCGGGCGCATGCCCGCCGCCCGCGCCTTCGGTGTGAAATGTGTGGATAGTGCGGCCTTTAAGCGCCTTGATGGTCGTTTCGACGAAGCCCGATTCGTTAAGCGTGTCGGTATGTATTGCGACCTGCACGTCCATCTCGTCGGCGACCGCCAAACATGCATCGATCGCGGCAGGTGTCGTGCCCCAGTCTTCGTGCAGCTTCAGCCCAATCGCGCCGTAGCGCACCTGTTCGCGCAAGGGGCCGGCGAGGCTCACGTTGCCTTTGCCGAGAAAACCGAGGTTCATCGGAAATGCTTCGGCGGCCTCGAGCATTTTCATCATGTGCCACGGGCCCGGCGTGCAGGTCGTCGCGAACGTGCCCGTCGCCGGCCCGGTGCCGCCGCCCAGCATGGTCGTAACCCCCGACATCAACGCTTCTTCGATTTGCTGCGGGCAGATGAAGTGAATATGCGCATCGATGCCGCCCGGCGTGACGATCATGCCTTCGCCCGCGATGATTTCCGTCGCGCCGCCGATCACGATAGTGACGCCGGGCTGGATGTCGGGATTACCGGCTTTGCCGATACCGGAAATGCGCCCATTCTTGATGCCGATGTCGGCCTTGACGATGCCCCAGTAATCGACGATCAGCGCATTGGTGATGACGGTATCCGCGCAATCTTTCCAGTTGCGCTGGCTTTGCCCCATGCCGTCGCGTATCACTTTGCCGCCGCCAAATTTCACTTCTTCTCCGTAGGTCGTGAAATCTTTCTCGACTTCGATGATGAGATCCGTATCCGCAAGGCGCACGCGGTCGCCCGTCGTCGGCCCGAACATTTCCGCATAAGCGTGCCGGCTCAGTCTGAGGCTCATTTTTTGCCTTTCGCGCGCGCGGCTTTGGCCGCGGGCCTGTCGAGTTTGCCCATAATCGCGCCGAGAAAGCCGTAGACGACGCGGTCCCCGCTCAGCGCGACAAGTTCAACGGTGCGCCGCTGCCCGGGTTCGAATCGCACGGCGGTACCGGCGGCAATATTCAACCGACAGCCGCGCGACGCAGCGCGATCGAATTGAAGCGCGGCGTTGGTTTCGAAAAAGTGATAATGCGAGCCAACCTGGATCGGCCGGTCGCCGGTGTTTGCCACCTTGAGCGTCAGCGTTTTGCGGCCCCGATTCAATTCCAGGTCGCCGCTCGCGGTGAAAATTTCGCCGGGTATCATGTTAACGCCTCCTAGTTGATCGGCTGATGCACGGTAACAAGTTTGGTGCCGTCGGGGAAAGTCGCCTCGACCTGGATTTCGGTGATCATCTCCGGCACGCCCTCCATCACGTCGCCGCGTCCGAGCAGCGTCGTGCCATAGCTCATCAGTTCGGCCACCGTTTTGCCGTCGCGCGCCCCTTCCATGATGGCGGCGGTCACAAACGCCACCGCCTCGGGATAATTGAGCTTCAGTCCGCGCGCCTTGCGTCGTTCGGCGAGCAGCGCCGCCGTGAAGATCAAGAGCTTGTCTTTTTCGCGTGGAGTGAGTTCCATGTGACCTTACCTCGAATCAATCGTTTCACGTCGTCCAGATGCGCGGCGTTACCGCCGCACGTCCGGTGAAATACGGCCGCAGCAGACGCCACAGCGCGATGAAATAATGTTTAGCCTGCTCGCCCGAATGCCCGGCGTAGCGCGCAATGAATAACTCCGGCATGGCGGTGATGCCGCTGCGCGCGGCACCCTTAAGTTTGACGTCCCGGCATTGTGCCACCAGATCAGGCGCTACGCATTTGCCCGCGGCGAGCATGATGGCGCTGACCGGCGTGCCGCCGAGTCCGGCCGCCGACGCGAGCAATCGCGATCCGCCCTCAAGGCGGCAGCGTTCGCTCCAGATGAGCGCGCCGGCGACTGAAATTTCGGTCGTTTGGCGGATAGTTCCGCAATCGAATCTCTCGCCTGACGCCGTGCGCCCCAGGCACAGGATGTCCCAAGCGAGATAACTGCCGCCGGCAGCGACGTCGACAGTGGTATGCATTCTGGCCGCCGCCTTATTGAACACGATGGTTTCCGGCGGCAGCCATTCGAGCGCTGCGCCGGCTCCCACGCTGACTTTAAGACGCTGGGTCGCCGCGGCGCCCCGCGACCGGTACCATTTGGTCGCGCCCGGCATAGTTATCAGCACCTGCGCCCCCGGATTCAGTGTGACGCCGACTGCGAGGGTATCACCGCCTGCAATGGCGCCCGGTGGATGCAGTATGAGCGTGTGGCATACGTCCGGCCCCTCGGGATACAGCGATTTCTGCACGAGAAGCGGTCCACTGTGCGAACGCTGTGTCAGCCCGGTTCGCGCGCGCACGACCGAATATTCAAGGTCGAGTCGCCCGGACCAACCGGCCTGCGCCTGCACCTCCCCCACACCGTCGACGATTAAAACCGCACCCTCCCGTTGCCTGCTTATATTGCATGAATAGCAAACGCTGTACCGACAGCTTAGTTCACCTGTGCCGTTAACTTCGCTTAGACGTCTGCCGGTAAATGTTTGGCCCACCTCGTTCTGTATGTCGCTCGCAAATGGTGCGCGCAGATGAGTGCGCGCACCAAATACATGCATCGGATAACACAAACCGTGTCCGTGCCGCGTGTGGCCACGCCTAGTTTGGTCTCCAAACCGGATTAAGTCCATGTGCATACAAGGGATTGGCAGGCCTGCATGCGGTGAGATTTGCGTCTGGCATGGTCCATGCTGAATGCGTGTGCGGTCTAATCACTTAATTATAAGGAGCATACAAACATGCGACGCAGAAGTTTTATCAGAAAACTCATTGCCGGCGCGACGCTGTCGGCATTCGGCATGCTGGCGAACTTTGCAGCGCAGGCGGCGGATACGATCAAGGTTGGTGTATTGCATTCGTTGTCGGGAACGATGGCGATCAGCGAGACGGTCTTGAAAGACGTCACTTTGATGGCGATCGAAGAGATCAACGCCAAAGGCGGCGTATTGGGCAAGAAGCTTGAAGCGGTGGTGGTGGACCCTGCTTCCAACTGGCCGCTCTTTGCGGAAAAAGCGCGCCAACTCCTCACGCAGGATAAGGTCGCAGTCGTATTCGGATGCTGGACGTCGGTTTCGCGCAAATCCGTGCTGCCGGTGTTCGAGGAATTGAACGGGCTCCTGTTCTATCCCGTCCAGTACGAGGGTGAAGAGCTATCCAAAAACGTGTTCTACACCGGCGCCGCGCCCAACCAGCAGGCCATCCCCGCGGTCGAATACCTGATGAGCAAGGAAGGCGGCGGCGCCAAGCGCTGGGTGCTGCTCGGCACGGACTACGTATATCCGCGCACGACCAACAAGATACTGCGCGCATTCCTGAAATCGAAAGGTGTTGCCGACAAGGATATCGACGAGAAGTACACACCGTTCGGCCACAGCGATTATCAAACGATCGTCGCCGACATCAAGAAATTCGCGGCCGGCGGAAAGACCGCGGTGGTGTCGACCATCAACGGCGACTCCAACGTGCCCTTCTACAAGGAACTCGGCAACCAGGGCCTGAAAGCGACCGACGTGCCGGTGGTGGCATTCTCGGTGGGCGAAGAAGAACTGCGCGGCGTGGACACCAAACCGCTCGTCGGTCACCTCGCTGCGTGGAACTACTTCATGTCGCAAAAGAACCCGGTCAACGACGCGTGGAAGAAAGAATGGGCAGCGTATGCGAAGAAAGTCAAGCTGCCGAATGCGGCTAAACCGCTGACCAACGATCCGATGGAAGCGGCGTGGATCGGCATCCACATGTGGAAGCAGGCGGTGGAAAAAGCCAAGTCGACCGACACCGACAAAGTCGTCGCGGCAATGGGTGGTCAGACCTTCAAGGCACCGTCCGGCATCACGTCGAAAATGGACGAAAAGAATCACCACTTGTGGAAGTCTGTATTCATCGGCGAAGTCAAGGCCGACGGCCAGTTCAACATCGTGTGGCAGACGCCGGGCCCGGTCAAAGCCCAGCCCTGGAGTCCGTTCATTCCGGAAAACAAGGGCAAAAAGGACGAGCCCGATCTAACCGCCAAGAAGAAATAAGTTAACATCATCAAAGCGGCGGCGCGTAAGCGCCGTCGCCGTTTTAGGCCCCCTGAATTCATCCATTCATGCGCGTTGTTTATCTCTCGCTGGTCGTATTGACGATGCTGGGCATAAGCCTGCCCGCCCGCGCGCTAAATCCGAATATCGTGCAGAAACTCGCGTTCGGCGAAAGCGACGAGCAGGTTGCCGCCGTTGCGGCGCTCGTCGCCGACGGCGACGCGCAGGCGGCCGCGCTGTTGCAGGCACTGGCTGACGGCGAGTTGCAAACCGCGGGCAAACGAGTACTCATCGTAAAAGGCGAGGATGGCGTCGACGCCGTGACCGGCGCGAAAGTCGCCCCGTTACCCGCCGAGCGCGAAGACGTCAGCGCGAATAACCGCCTGCGCCGCGAACTGGCCACCGCCCTGGCGGCCCTCAAGCTCGTTTCTCCGGACCGCGCCGTACGATTCGCCGCCGCCCGCGAACTTGCCAGCGGCGCTGAAGACGCGATGCTGCCATTGCTTAAAAAGGCACTGGCGCAGGAGCGCGATCCGGAAATAAAGCCCATGCTAGAGATCATCCAGGCGGCGCTTGAACTGAAAAGCAGCGACCGCGCCACGCGCATCGGTGCGATCCGCATCCTGGGTTTGTCGAACAACTCAAATGCGAAAACGCTGCTGCTCTCCGTGCTGGAGAAAAACAAGGACGGCAGCTATGTTGAAACCGACGAAGAAATCCGCATCGGTGCGCAGAAGAGCCTGCGCGACAGTCGACGGACGTCTCGCGTGGGGCGAGCGGCTCGGCGTGCTTTTCTCGGGCGTGAGCCTGGGCTCCATCCTGCTGCTTGCCGCACTGGGACTTGCGATCACTTACGGCCTGATGGGCGTCATCAATATGGCGCACGGCGAGCTGATCATGATCGGCGCCTACACGACTTACGTAATTCAGAACATTTTCCGCGCGCAAGTGCCGGTTTTTTTTGACTGGTACCTCCTGTGCGCGGTGCCCGGGGCCTTCCTCGCCGCAGCGCTGGTCGGCATAGCGCTCGAGCGCACGGTCATCCGTTTTCTTTACGGCCGGCCGCTTGAAACGCTGCTCGCGACCTGGGGCATCAGCTTGTTCTTGATTCAACTGGTGCGCACTATATTCGGCGCGCAAAACGTGCAGGTCGAGAATCCGGCGTGGATGTCGGGCGGCATGGAAATCATGACCAACGTCGTGCTGCCGTACAGCCGCATTGCGATCATTTTCTTCGCCGCGCTCGTCCTTCTGCTGGTGTGGCTGATGCTCACGCGCACGCGGCTGGGCTTGTTCGTGCGCGGCGTGACGCAAAACCGCACCATGGCAAGCTGTGCGGGCGTGGCGACGCCGCGTGTCGACATGCTCGCGTTTGGACTGGGTTCGGGCATTGCAGGGCTCGCCGGTTGCGCGCTGTCGCAGATCGGCAATGTCGGACCCGACCTCGGCCAGTCGTATATCGTCGATTCCTTCATGGTGGTCGTGTTGGGCGGTGTCGGTCAGCTTGCCGGCACCGTCTACGCGGGACTCGGGCTTGGCATACTCAACAAAGTGCTGGAAGGCTGGTCGGGCGCGGTACTCGCGAAAATCGCGATTCTGGTTTTCATCATCATCTTCATACAGAAACGCCCGCAGGGCCTGTTCGCGCTCAAAGGGCGCGTGACGGACAGCTGACATGGGCATCGCGCAACAGATCACGCGGCTGTACGGCGCCAAGGGCTGGGCAGCGATCGCCGCCTTCATGCTCGTCGTGCTGGTCGCGTTTCCACTGCTCAATCTGGCGGTGCCCAAGGACAGCGCGTTCTATCTCTCGGACTATTTCGTCGCACTGTTCGGCAAAATCATGTGCTATGCGATGGTGGCCCTCGCCATGGACCTGATCTGGGGCTATACCGGCATCCTGAGCCTGGGGCACGGATTGTTTTTCGCGCTTGGCGGTTACGCGATGGGCATGTACCTGATGCGCTCGATCGGTCTTGACGGCGTTTACCACAGCGAGCTGCCGGATTTCATGGTGTTTCTCGACTGGAAAGCGTACCCGTGGTACTGGTCGGGCACGTCGAGCTTCTGGTACTGCGCGCTGCTCGTGGTGCTCGTTCCCGGCCTGCTCGCGTTCGCGTTCGGCTTTTTCGCGTTCCGTTCGCGCATCAAGGGCGTCTACTTTTCCATCATTACGCAGGCGCTGACGTTCGCGTTCATGCTGCTCTTTTTCCGCAATGACACGGGCTTTGGCGGCAACAACGGGTTCACCGATTTCAAGCGCATCCTCGATTTTCCGATCGCGACCTCCGAAACCCGCATGGCACTGTTCGTCATCACCGGCGTGACGCTGATCGCAATGCTGTTGCTCGCGCGCTACCTCGTGCAATCCAAATTCGGGCGCGTGCTTACCGCGATACGCGACGCGGAAAGCCGCGTCATGTTCTCCGGCTACAACCCGCTGTGGTACAAGCTCTTCGTCTGGACGCTGTCGGCCGTGATCTGCGGCATCGCCGGCGCGCTTTACGTGCCGCAGGTCGGCATCATCAACCCAAGCGAAATGTCGCCCGCCAATTCGATCGAGATCGCGATCTGGGTCGCCGTCGGCGGACGCGGCACGCTCGTCGGCGCGCTCCTTGGCGCGGGCATCGTCAACGGCGCCAAGAGCTGGTTTACGGTCGCCTTTCCGGAATACTGGCTGTTCTTCCTCGGTCTGCTGTTTATCGCCGTGACGCTGTTCCTGCCCAGGGGCGTGATGGGTGTGTTCGATCAGTTGACGGCGCGCCGCTCATGAACACCCACGACGACGCGTCGCTGCAGACTCGGGACGATCCCCAGGCGTCGCACGGACGCGTCATCGAGCCGGGCAAGGTCGATCTTGCGCACGGCGCGATCCTCTATCTTGGAGGACATTACGGTCAGTTTCGACGGTTTCAAGGCGCTGAACAACCTGAGCCTCATGATCGAGACCGGCGAATTGCGCTGCATCATCGGTCCCAACGGCGCGGGGAAAACCACCATGATGGACGTCATCACCGGCAAAACCAGCGCGGACAGCGGCACGGCGTTCTTCGGCCAGAACATCGACCTTGCGCGCCTGTCGGAGGCGGAAATCGCGCACGCCGGCATCGGCCGCAAGTTTCAGAAGCCGACGGTCTTCGAGCAGCACACGGTGTTCGAGAATCTCGAACTCGCGATGAAAACGGACAAGCGCGTGCGCCACAGCCTCACGCTGCAGCTGGATTCCGCGCAACGCGACAAGATCGCCGCCACGCTCTCGCTGATTCAGCTCGCCAATGCCGCAGACCGGCCTCGCCGGCCTGCTTTCGCACGGGCAGAAACAGTGGCTCGAAATCGGCATGCTGTTGATGCAGGAACCGCAGTTGCTGCTGCTCGACGAGCCGGTCGCCGGCATGACCGACGAGGAAACCGAGCGCACCGCCGAGCTTTGCAATACGCTTGCCGGACAACATTCGCTGGTGGTGGTCGAGCACGACATGGATTTCGTCACGCGCATTGCGCGCAAGGTCACGGTGCTGCACGAAGGCAGCGTGCTCGCGGAGGGCTCCATGGATACCGTGCAGAACGACCCGCGCGTAATCGAAGTTTATCTCGGGCGCTGAGTCATGCTGTCAATCGCCGGACTCAACCAGTATTACGGCGGCAGCCATATCCTGCGCGACCTCACGTTCGAAGTGCCGGCGGGCGCGTGCACGACCATACTCGGGCGCAACGGCGTGGGCAAGACCACCTTGCTCAAGTGCCTGGTCGGCGTGGTGGCCGACGCGCTCCGGCGCGCTCGCGTTCAACGGCAAGGACATTACGGCGCTGCCGCCGTACGAGCGCGCGCGGCTCGGCATCGGTTACGTGCCGCAGGGACGCGAAATTTTTCCGCGCCTGACGGTCGAAGAAAACCTGCTGATGGGACTCGCGCCGAAATCAGGCAACGCCAAAGTGCCGACGCGCATTTTCGAAATGTTCCCGGTGTTAAAGGACATGCTGCACCGGCGCGGCGGCGACCTGTCCGGCGGCCAGCAGCAGCAGCTCGCGATCGGCCGCGCGCTCGCCGCCGATCCGAAAATCCTGATCCTCGACGAGCCAACCGAAGGCATACAGCCGTCCATCATCAAGGATATCGGCAACGTCATTTCCGCGCTCACCAAAGGCGGCGAAATGGCCGTTTTGCTGGTCGAGCAGTACTACGATTTCGCGAAGTCGCTCTCCGACCACTACCTCGTGATGTCGCGCGGCGAGATCATCAAGCGCGGGCTCGGCAAAAACATGGACAGCGAGAACGTGAGGGCCTGCCTCGCTTTGTAGCTTGAGGGCGATTCAATCTGCGTAGCGCAGGCGACTCGCCTGCACCCGACTCAATGCAGGCGAGTCGCCTGCGCTACCAAAGCGGGCGTGTCCTGCGCTCTAGCCGCCGTTACGTTGCGGCAAGGCCGATGAAGAGGCGCTGCTTGAGCTTTTTCAGGTCGTCGCGCAGTTCGCGCCGCGCGCTCGAATTCGAGGTTTTTCGCCGCATCGAGCATCGTCCTTTTCGACGCGCTTGATTTCACGCGCGAGTTCCTTCTCGCTCATCGCCTCGTAGAGCGCCTCGCTCTGCGCCGCCTTGCGCTGCTCCTGCGCCTCCTGCGCGTCGTACACGCCGTCGATCATGTCGCGCACGCTCTTGATGATGCCCTGCGGCGTGATGCCCATTTTCTGGTTGTGCGCGATCTGCTTGTTGCGGCGGCGCTCGGTTTCGCCGATCGCGCGCGTCATCGAATCGGTGACGCGGTCGGCGTAGAGGATCGCCCTGCCGTTGATATGCCGCGCGGCACGGCCTATGGTCTGGATCAGCGAGCGCTCCGAGCGCAGGAAACCCTCCTTGTCGGCGTCGAGTATCGCCACCAGCGACACTTCGGGCATGTCGAGCCCTTCGCGCAGCAGGTTGATGCCGACCAGCACGTCGAATTCGCCGAGCCGCAGGTCGCGGATGATTTCGACGCGCTCGACGGTATCGATGTCCGAATGCAGGTAGCGCACTTTGACGCCGTGCTCGGCCAGATAATCGGTCAGGTCCTCGGCCATGCGCTTGGTCAGCGTCGTCACCAGCACGCGCTCGTTGACCTTCACGCGCTCGCTGATTTCCGACAGCAGGTCGTCGACCTGGGTCGCCGCCGGGCGCACTTCGATCTGCGGATCGACCAGCCCGGTCGGCCGCACCACCTGCTCGACGACCTGCGCCTGGTGCGTGCGCTCGTATTCGGACGGCGTCGCCGAGACGAATACGCGTCCGCTTCATCAGCAGCTCGAATTCGTCGAACCGCAGCGGCCGGTTGTCGAGCGCCGACGGCAGGCGGAAGCCGTAATTGACGAGATTCTCCTTGCGCGCGCGGTCGCCCTTGTACATGCCGCCGATCTGCGGAATGGTGACGTGGCTCTCGTCGATGAACATCAGCGCGTCCGGCGGCAGATAATCGATCAGCGTCGGCGGCGGTTCGCCCGCCTTGCGCCCCGACAGGTGGCGCGAATAGTTCTCGATGCCTTTGCAAAATCCCATTTCGTTCATCATTTCGAGGTCGAAGCGCGTGCGCTGCTCGATGCGCTGGCATTCGACCAGCCTGTTCTCGTGCTGGAAGAATTCGATGCGCTCGCGCAGTTCCTCCTTGATCGCCTCGATCGCGCGCAGCGTGGTCGCGCGCGGCGTCACGTAATGGCTCGACGGATACACGGTAAAGCGCGACACGCGCTGCAGGATATGCCCGGTCAGCGGATCGAACACCGACAGCGTTCTCGACCTCGTCGTCGAACAGGCTGACGCGGATCGCGGTTTCCGAGCTTTCCGCCGGAAAGATGTCGAGCACGTCGCCGCGCACGCGAAACGTGCCGCGCTTGAATTCGACGTCGTTGCGCTCGTACTGCATCTCGGTCAGCCGCTTGATCGCATCGCGCTGCGGAGATTTTCTCCTTTTCGCGCAGATGCAGGATCATGTTGTGGTAATCGGACGGATCGCCGATGCCGTAGATCGCCGACACCGTCGCGACGATGATGGTGTCGCGCCGCTCGAGCAGCGCCTTGGTCGCCGACAGGCGCATCTGCTCGATGTGCTCGTTGATGCTCGAATCCTTCTCGATGAACAGGTCGCGCGACGGCACGTAGGCTTCGGGCTGGTAGTAGTCGTAGTACGAGACGAAATACTCGACCGCGTTTTCCGGAAAGAACTCGCGCATCTCGGAATACAGCTGCGCGGCGAGCGTCTTGTTCGGCGCCATGATGATCGCCGGGCAGCCCATGCGCGCGATCACGTTCGCCATCGTGTAGGTCTTGCCCGAACCGGTCACGCCGAGCAGCGTCTGGAACGAGAGCCCGTTCTGGATGCCTTCGGTCAGCTTGGCGATGGCCTCCGGCTGGTCGCCGGCCGGCTCGAACATCTGGTGCAGGCGGTAGGGGCTGCCGGGAAACGTGACGACCTGCGGCGCGCCGGCCCGGCGACGGCTTCGCTCTTCAATGCGGTGACGGCCATAGCGGTGGGAACTCGGCGCTAAACCGGATATTGTCCCACAGCGCCGCCGCCGCTCGCCACCTTATCCGGCTGATGCAGCTCCGGCTTCAGTGTGCGGTCGCATAGCAGGTAAAATATCGGCTTTAGACGGCAATCGCCGCTCGATTTCATCCTTAATTTTGACGTCGCACCAATGAACTCATCCCCTGCTTGCCGCCGTCGAAATGGCCCCCCGCGACCCGATCCTGGGCGTCACCGAAGCCTTTGTCGCCGATACCAATCCCGAACAAGGTCAATCTCGGCGTCGGCGTCTACTGCGACGACAACGGCAAGGTGCCGGTGCTCGAATGCGTGCGCCGCGCCGAGCAGAAACTCGCCGCGGCCGCCGCGCCGCACAACTACCTGCCGATCGACGGCCTGCCGGCCTACGACCGCGCAGTCCAGAGCTGAGTTGTTCGGCGCCGACAGCGAAGCGATACGCAGCGGGCCGCATCGTCACCGTGCAGACGCTGGGCGGCACCGGCGGGCTCAAGGTCGGCGCCGATCTCCTGCGCCGGATCGATCCCGGCGCGCAAGTCTGGATCAGCGATCCGAGCTGGGAAAACCATCGCGCGCTGTTCGAATACGCGGGCTTCACGGTCAACAACTACCCGTATTACGACGCGGCCACGCACGGCGTCGAACTTCGACGCCATGCTGGCGACGCTGCACAAGCTGCCCGCCGGCGCGATCGTCGTGCTGCACGCGTGCTGCCACAACCCGACCGGCGTCGATCTGTCGCCGGCGCAATGGGAACGCGTGATCGAAGTCGTCAATGCGCGCGGCCTCGTGCCCTTCCTCGATATCGCCTACCAGGGATTCGCCGAAGGGCTCGATGCCGACGCTGCGCCGTGCGCCGCTTCGCCGCAGGCCTGCCCGATCATCGTTCGTCTCGAGTTCGTTCTCGAAATCGCTGTCGCTCTACGGCGAACGCGTCGGCGCGCTCAGCATCGCGACCGGCAGCGCCGACGAGGCGGCGCGCGTGCTGAGCCAGGTCAAGCGCGTGATCCGCACCAACTATTCGAATCCGCCGACTGCTCGGCGGCCAGACCGTCGCGACGGTGCTGACCACGCCGGAACTGCGCACGCTGTGGGACGTCGAACTCGGCCAGATGCGCGACCGCATCAAGGTCGATGCGCCGGCAGTTCGTCGAGAAGATACGCGCGATACGCGCGGATTTCGATTTCAGCTTCGTCGTGGAGCAGCGCGGCATGTTTTCCTACTCCGGACTGACCAAGGAACAGGTGCTGCGGCTGCGCTCCGAATATTCGATTTACGCGATCGACAGCGGCCGCATCTGCGTCGCCGCGCTGAACTCGAAAAACATCGATTACGTCGCGAAGGCGGTCGCGCACGTGCTCGTGTAGGCGAAACGCTTGCCCGCGGGCGGCGCTCCGGTATAATTGCCGCCTTTCGCCTCATTCCCCGATAGCTCAGTTGGTAGAGCAACGGACTGTTAATCCGTGTGTCCCTGGTTCGAGCCCAGGTCGGGGAGCCATCTCGGTGCAAATCTGGGCACTCCATGCGAGTTGCCCAGATTTCCCGCCACCGCCGTAGCAACGGCGCCATAGCTGCCGGTGAGTTTCACTTCCTGTTTGTTTACTCGGACTTCATCGACCAGCAGCCGCAGGTATTCCTTGGCAAACGCCCCGCTCTCCAGGAGCTTCGCGCGTAACACCTTGGTAAACGCGTCGATGTGGCGCTGCTGCAGGAGATTGTCCGGCAGCGTCGTTTGGGTTTTGAGGCCTGCGATTTCGGCCAGGATGGCCTGACGCTTCGCCTGCAGCTTGTCGGTGCGATCGCGTAGCACATCATCGAGCTTGATCACCCCTGTCTCGATGCCCTCATAGAGCCGTCCCATGCCGCCTGTGATGGTAGCCAGTTCGCGTTTCAGCACCTCGATCTCCCGGTGTTGTTGCCGGTGGGTGTCTTTGACGCTCCGCGCCAGTGATTCCAACATCAGTTTTACGCGCGCCGCCGTAAACACCCGGTCGGCCAATGAATTGAGCACGAGGTCGTCCAGCTTTTGCATCGGCACATTCCCGCTCTTGCAGTAGTCGATCCCCTTGCCGATACGCGTGTTGCATTTGTAGTAACGGTAACGACCACC
>CAVZWF010000006.1:0-280973 GCA_963778865.1 uncultured beta proteobacterium
ATTTAATTGGTCGGAACTTCATCGGACGGGCAGTGTCCGGTTTCGGCCACCGCGACCGGCAGAAATCCACCGGTTGCCGCCATGCACGGGATCGGCGCGGACGACGCGGTCATTCCGCGACGTTTTTCTCGCGGATTAATTCGCCCCATTGCGTAGTCGCGATTCAGGAGCTCGGCGAGTTGTTCGGGCGTCGACGACACGGTATCCGCCGCGCCGATCAAGGCGCTCGCGAACATCGTACATGGCGATCGTTTGCGCACGGCTTGTTCAGCTGGTCGACGATCGCGGCGGGGCCTTTTCGCCGGCGCGAAAATCGTGTACCAGTTCGGCGCTCTTCGACGTTTTTGAATCCTTGCTCCTCCAGGGTCGCCACCTCGGGCAGCAACGGGACCCGTTTGTCGCCGGCGATGCCGATCGCCCGTAATTTGCCGGTCCGAGGCGCGGAGCAACGGCGTCACGTCGAGGATCAGCGAGCTGATCTGCCCGCCGATTGCGTCGGTCACGACGGCCCGGCACCCTTGTATGGCACGTGAACGAGATCGATCCCGCCGCCGCTTTCAGAGCTCTTGGGCGAGATGCGGGAGTGCTGCCGATGCCGGTCGACGCCATCGTTATCTGGCCTTTGCGCGCGCGCGCCAGCGCCACGAACTCCTTCGCGTTTTTCCGGCGGGGAGGGATGGACGGCAATCGTGTCATAGGCCGTTACCACTTGGGCAATAGGCCGAGAAGTCGCGCAGCGGATGCAGGGGTAGCTTGGCGCCGATGTGCGGACTGATCGCCACGGCCCCGCAAATGGTCAGGAATAGCGTGTGACCGTCGGGGGGCGGCGATTTCGAACGTAGCTCGGCGCCGATGGTGGCATTGGTGCTGACCCGGTTTTCGACGACTGACGTTCGCGCCCAACAGCGCCGGCAGCTTTTCGGCAAGCAGACGCGCGGTGTAATCGGCGGGGCTCCGCCGGAGGAAATCCGACAACGATCCGTGACTTTTGATCGCATGTTCTGGCATTGTGTGGCCGGGCATCAGCACGGTACGTGCCGCGCCAAGCACAGCGATAAATTTGCTCATCCGCTCTCCTTGTATTTTCCGCGTATATTATGCTCGCGCAGGCAAGTATTTTGCGCGACCCCGGCGCAAGACTGCGTTGGGCCGGTCGTAGTTACGAACTTCCCACAATTCCTTCCACTTGCGCGGCAGCACCACCGCGGCGGCTGGTGGGTGGGCCCTGCACGCGGTCGCTGATGTAGGCGCGCGACTGGTCTCGCGGCCGGGGTCCCCGGCGACGAGTATCTCCACCATTTCCGGTTTGATGATGACGTTGACCAGCCGCTGCGGGTCCTTGGATGCTGCATATTCCGCGGCAGGATGCCGTCGTTGACGAGGTTTTCAAAGCTGAAGGTCGTTGCGCGCGCGGCCGGCGCGCTCGGCGGTGACCTTGATGCGTTCGTACAGGATCCGCCGCACCTGATCCTTGGTCCATTCTTTTCGCGATCACGCCCGCGATGCTGGGCCCGGCGACGATGAGCGGGCTCCATAAACCGGTTTTGAATCCGGTGTGCGCCCAATAACTAAGCCGCCCGCCGATCCATTGCTGGACGTGCTCGATCGCGCGGTCGCCGCCGCGGTGACGCGACGCCGACCACGCTGCGCAGCGGGCACGACGTTTTCGCCCGCCGCAAAGCCGCGGTCCTGCGCGTAGGTCGGCCAGCCGATTTCGCGCGCGCTGTCTTCGTCTTCCGCCATGGCCGACGAGCAAGCTCTGGCCTATGCCTGCTTTTGTCGCCGGCGCCCGGTGGAATCCTGAAATCCGCAGATGTTGCGCAGATACATGCGCACGAAACGGCCGATGCCGGTGTTGGCCTGGTGCCGGAAGCGCATCATGCCCTGGCCGGAATTGAAATCGAGTTCCTTGACGATGGGGCCGCTGACGATGACGACGGCTCCCAGCGGGTGTCGATCCGGAGTCTTCGACGCGGTAGAGGGTTGCACATCGCGCCGACGACGGCGACGTCAATACCGTACGGCATCGGTGGGAGCCCGCCATCACGCCTCGAACCACGCGCATGCTTAATATCTCGCCCCTCCGCCAGGATGCGCAGCACGTCGTCGGGCTTGCGCTCGGTATACGAGAAAAGCATCAACGCGTTCCCGCGTCGGCGGCACGATGGGCAGCCCGTCGGTCCACAACTGGCGGTGGAAGTGTTCCTGTATTTCGTCGAGGGTGCCGCTTCAGCATCGCCCGATCGCACTGTCCGTTCGCTCTCGGCGGCGGGCGCTTCGCCGGTTAATCCCTTGAGCAGCCCCGGCGCCAGCACCTCCTCGACCTTGCGTTTCGATGATCGCGCAGCGGACGCCGAGCCCTTTCGGTGATGACTTCGGCCTGTTTCAGGAAGCCGGAGCCGATGATGGACGCGGTGGGCATGCCGAGCCTTTCGACCATCGCTGCTGCCGCAACACGGCGGGCGTGCAGCTGCCTCAGGCACCGATGCCGACGATCGCGGCGTCGGCTTCGTGTGCGCGCAGCTTGGCGGGGATGGTGGCGGAGACTTCGTGCTCGCGCGCCGTGAAAGTTGCCGAACTCGGCGTAGCCGACGAACTTCACGCGGGGAAACGCGCTTTGATGTATTCGCGCACGAGCGGATAGATCGTCTCTCGCCGCGGAAAATGACGTCCACAGCTCGCACACGGTTTTGCCGTTGAGATCGTCGTGTAGCGGCGGGGCGCGGGTGTGCGTTTCACTGCTTTGCGGTCAGCGGCCACAGCACATCGTAACGCGGTTCGTTGGTCGTGGAGCGTTTCATGCGCATTCTCCGGTCATTGTGAATTCTTGATTCCCGCAGTCTGGATGATGCGGTTGTATTCGGCGGTTTCGCGCGCGAGAAAATTCGACGAATTGCTCGGGCGTGCTCGCAACTAGGGGGTCATGCCTTTCGCCGGCGAGGGACCCTCTTTCAATTCCGGCATATTTCAACACGCGCGACTTCTGCTGCAACTTTGTGATGAACTCGGCGCGGCGCGGCGGCGACAAGGAGCCCTGTACCAGTTTGTCATGTCGAAGCCAGGAACGGGACCGCGTCATTTGAACGTTGCGGGCTGGTGATGCTGAGTGCGCGCAGCTTGCTGGTACGAGCGGCAGGCTTTGCAGAATGTTCATGAAGTAGACCGGCACCTGGCCGCCTAAAACATCATGATGGCCGCACCCTGAGCCTTTGTACGGAATGTGGGTGAGACGTACGCCGGCCGCGGAGTTGAAAGTTCCGCGCAAAGATGCTGCAGCGAACCATTGCCGGCGAGTGCAACGTCGATTTCGCCCGGCCGGCTTTTGGCGAGCGCAATGAATTCTTTGACGGATTTCGGCGGGAGCGGACGCGCACGATGCTGCAGCGGCCCCGACGGAAGACGGCGATAACGGCGCCAGATCGCGTGCCTGATCGTAGGGCAGGCTTTTGTAGAGTGCGGGGATTCGCCGCGTCCAGCGGACACGATCAGCATCGTCAGTCCGTCGGGTGTCGACTTGCGACAAATGCGGCGCCATCGTGCCATTGGCGCCGGCGCGGTTCTCGACGACCACGGGTTGCTTGAGATTCTCGTTCAATTTCCGGCCGATGACGCGGGAAAGTATATCGGTGCCGCCGCCCGGTGGTACGGCGATACGATACGCAGGGGACCCGCCGGATAGTTGGCCTGCGCGGTCTGCGGTGCCCGGCACGGCCATGGCAATCAATGCCGCGACGATAGCGTTGAATGAGACCGCGCGAATGCATTGTGATGCGGTTCTCCTGGACGGATTTAGTGATCCGCATTTGTTGGGTGGAATGGCGGAGAGAGTGGGAGTTGAACCCACACAGAACCGAATACGGCCCTGACCGGGTTTGAAGTCCGGCCGCCCCACCGGGAGCGATTCCCTTCCGTTTGTAACGAGTAGCAATCTCAAAAATCCCCCTCACCCTAATCCGGGAGGGAGAGGGTATTTTCTCGATTTTCCCCTCGGGGTCGGGGATGAGGGAAAATGACGACGGTCCAATTTATGAGATTAATTCGAATTATATCCATCTGTCATAGGCACCGGCGTTATTAAGTCGCGCGTCATTGGCCTGACAGCTTTGCAGCGCTTGCCGCGGCCATCTCGCCGTCGGCAATATCGCTGTAAGTAATCCACCATAGCCCGCTTGCACCGCGCCGCAGCATAGAGGCCCGGCAGCGTCGTTTTGACGCGCCTGATCCGTTACGAGATAGGCCGCTTGCATCGCGCTGAAACTTGTGCGGCACGAAGGTTGGCACGGGTTGGAGTCCGATGTAAGCAAAGAAACCCGCGCATGCAACGTCGCTGGTGGCTTTGCTGGTGACATGGCGCACGCGCACTTTTTCGACCATGTTGCCGCCGAGTATTCGCTTCGGCCACGCTCATACCGCACTGACGTCGGGATGACCGGCGATCGCATCGATGAAATGCTGGCGCGCGCGGAATTTGGCGCCGCGGTGCACGAGGTGCACGCGTTTGAGAACTCCGAAGCACCAGCGCTTCCTGCAGCGCTGAATCACCGCCGCCGACTACTACTTCCTCATCATTTAACATGGGGCCGTCTCGCAGTCGGCGCACTGCGACACGCCTTTGTATTCGAATTCGGCTTCGCCCGGAATGCCGAGTCGTTTTAGTTTGGCGCCGGACGCGGTACCACGGCGCGCGCACTATGTGTTCCGGCGTCGGGTCGTCACGCTTAACCCGTTGCCGTTGCGCCCGATTCCCGTAACAGTCGCGGACAGATTCTCACTCCGAGGCTCGGAAATTTCCATCATCAGGTTGGATGCGAACCGGGTGCAACCGGGGCGGCTGTCGCTGTCGAGCGCGTTGATGTTGACGACGAGCCCGCCGAACATCAGCGCTTCGATGCTCGTGGTTTCAGCCCGCTTCGCACTCGCCGTGTTAGCCGCGGTGAGAGCGGCCATGGCGGCGCCGATGACGATCACATCGGAATCGGAGGCTGCCATATTGTCCTCTTAGCGTTTGTATTGATGCGGCGGGATTGCGCCGCGTGGAACGGCCTTTGACCGCGGGTTGAGCTTTTGGCCGGCGGTGGCGCGGGCGGCGCGGGTCGCTGGCCCGAGTATCGGCACGAAATCCTCGCGCATTTCGCGCACGTCGCCGATGCGTTGCGTGATGCGCAGCCGGTCGAGGCATTCGAGAATTTCAATGGCAAGGCCGCGCCCCACGCCGCTCGCGTTGCGGAATCGCGCCGCAGTGAACTGTCCACCTGGTACCGTCTGGGTGATGACCTGTGTGACCGCCGCAAAGTGGGCAAGGGTTGCACGCGGATAGAGTCGGGGTGTTACGCGTATCAATTCGCCGGTGCGCGCCTTGCGATGCAGCAAATCCTCGAGTATCGCTTCCTTGATGTTGGACGCGGGTGCGGCTTCGCGCAGCGGCAATGCAAGCCGCGTTGTCGAGCAGGGGCTTTAACGTCTGCCACATAATTTCGTCGGCTGGATTGTCGGTCGCAATGTGTTTGAGGCGGGCGCTGGATCCGGCAACCTCGATCTTCTTTTCATCGCCGAGTTCGCGACGAGTGCGGTAAACGCGGCCGCGGCAGGCCGGCAGTCAGTTGCTTGCGCAGGGCCGCGTTATGCTTCTCCAGGGGCCTGCGGCGAGTCGCGGTGAAAACGCGTCAGAGCCCGCCTCCGCTTGATGCTGTCGACCGTCGCGCGCATGAAAACTGCAGCTCACTCACGATCGCCGACAGAAATGGCCGTATCCTGGCGGCAACGGACCCGAAATCGTTTTCTTGTTGGGACGGTCATTCCTGATGCTTTTCAACGCTTGGTGGAATGCCCCGATACGGGGGGCATGGAGGAAGTGACAAGTCAGGACGGGACACGCCGTATTATTGGTCATCTCCGGCAGCGGCGACCCTTGATGGCATCTATGTGAGTGCCGGCATTTCAACTGAAGCGGCATTCCAAACCTCAGTTACCGATTTTGCGGCCCTCGGCATTGCGATTTCATCGCAGGAACCCTGGGGGCTTTCCTTCTTGCTTCATACACGGAGCCGCCGATTTTCATCGCCAAGTCCTTCACGCGCTCTTCGGAGTGATCGATGCCTGGCGCCATGGGAACACCGACATTCGCAGAACACGTCCGCGGCGGACGGAGATATGGGACTTGCGGGAAACGCCCTGACGAATTCATGGACGAGTTCGGTGGACCGGCACGGGGTGAATTAAGGCGGAGGGACATGGTGTTGCTGGAAAGGAGCTCGACCATCGAACCACAAAAATGTTGGTGACGATTTAAACCGTTGCCCCATAGATGCTTTTGCGGACACGGGCGATTACGAGGATATTCGGTGCGGCTCACGCTCATGGCCGCGGCTCAACCTCCATCTCAATGCAGGATCACTGGACCACCGCATCGATCCGAGATGTCGTGGAGAAGATCGCGCCTTTCGAAGACGCGCGAAATCCGCGGTTCTCAGTGGCTGGCCCGGAACTCTCCCTCGGCAGACCCGCCACTGGCCTTGGCGATGGCCTTTCATGAACTCTGCACCAATGCGGCAAAGTACGGGGCTCTTGCCACCGAAAATGGGCGCATCCGAGGCCTCTGTGGTCCGTATCAGAGAAAAACACTCAAGACTGGCTCGAAGTGGTTTGGAAGGAGCGTGGCGGACCACGGGTTGAGGCTCCCACCCGCGTAGGGTTTGGGTCAAAGATCATTAAACAAGTTCTGGCGCAGAATATTGCGGCTAGGTCATTTTAACCTATGAGCCAGGAAGGTCTCATTTTGCGTCGTGCTCCGCCGCTCGCTTCGGTAATATCCAATGAAAATTCGGAAGGGGCTGAAAGTGGCCTCCAGTCAATTTCGGAAGCAAAACAGCAGGGCGGAACATTGTTCACTACCGCTCAAACCGGGTTCGGGGCGGTCCCTTTCGCGCACCATCAATTGAACTGGCATACAAAAGCGGCGCCAATGCTGCAAAACCCGCACTGGGTACGGGGATTGTCGAGTTTTGACCAAGAATTCTGGAAGCCAAAATCATGGTGGCCGCTGCCAGGGCCGAAGAGGCGCGACGGTAGCGCCGATTTAATAGAAACCCTGTGGCTTGTAGATGACACCATCATCCGCACGCCCCCACTGCTACATCGGAACGACACATGTCCATTGCTAAAGCGGTCGTGCTAGTAGTCGAGGATCAGCCCATTATCCGGATGGGCGCCGTCGGACCTTATCCACAGGGCTGGATACGAGGTGCTCGAAGCGAGCACCGCCGACGAGGCAATTGCCATCATGGAAACGCGCCAGATATCCGGCTGGTCTTTACCGACGTCGAGATGCCAGGGTCGATGGATGGCGTGAAGTTGGCCCACTATATCTGAAATCGCTGGCCGCCGGTGAGGCTCATGGTGGTCTTCGGGAAAGGCCCTCATCCCGGAGAGAAGTCTTCCCCAAGGAAGTCAATTCTTCTCCGTGGCAAGCCATACGAAGACGAAACTTGTCAAAGCGATTGACCACATGTCTTTCCTCAGTCCTAAATGGCGAGATAGAACTGCAAGCATCATGATGGAACCCCATATTCCGCTCTGGGTCAAAATGAGACGCGGCAAGCGGTTTCTTTGAAGTCCGCCTCTCCTCAGATAGCCGACCCGGATTAGACCTATTGTGGGGCTGCCTACCTGCTACGTCTCCAAGCCAGTCGGTTGCTACTTCCATCGCAGATCGCGAGAAACTGTTCGCCTTCAAGTGATTGTGTGGAGCGGCTTCGTTCATAAAGAGGCTCCGAACCATCCAGTTTCGAATATCGAGGTCGCGTTAGTTCGATTTTTTCACCTCATCCCGTTGTGATTTTTTCGAAATGCCGCAGCCACCTCCTCCCTCGTGACGCGCGCGTCAGGGTTACCGGGCTCATTCAGATTTTGCTCTTCGGTGCCGTCGCCCATGGCTGCTAACCTTTACCTGTTCATTCCTATTTGCAGAGGCACTGTCACTGAGCTTCTGACCAGTTTGGGAAAAGACGGTGCATTACATCGCTTGGAGGCACGAGACAAGTTTGGAACTGCCATCCGAACCGCTGGGCGCACGTTTAGCTTGTGCCATCTTGCCAAGTGTCGGGAGGGGCGACGTTTTCTCACGAAAGGCCCGCTTCTTCCCTTGGATGCGCTTAGCCGCCTTGTTCGGGCGCTTCTTCGCAGCCTTTCTTTTCGCGGCTCCCTTCCGCGATGGACCTGGTAGATTTCTTTGCAGGCTTCCGGGCTCACGGCCAAATCTCGTAGCCTGCTTTTGCCTTGCGCGTTCGACTTTTGCGTTGCTTTTCTGCGCCATCGAGGCCTCCTTTTTGAAGCGTTCCGATCGTTATCCCCGCCGCATTCTAGGTGGAGTTGAAGGAGAAAAGGCTAAATCCGAAGCCGACTGCCGGATCCGGGTGCCGTATAGAGCGGGGTGATTTTAGATTGGCCGCCATTGCGTCGACGGCGGCCTCAGTAGGATGGGTTTTCGGTCACGGCGCAGTAAGGGTAAAGCTTGTACCATCACCACGGCGCCACCGATGAGAGCCGCACCGCACCCTTCGATGAGGCTCGGAAAATTCGTTCAAGAAAACCATGCCCCCCAGCATGCCAAAGATGCTTTCGGCTCCCGTTGAGCGCGGCTTCGCTGGCCGGCGTGTGCTGTTGGGCAAACGTCTGCAGAAAGAAAGCCACTCCCGTGGAGAGCCCTCCGAGCACTAGAAGATAGGAAAATGCTGCGGAGTAGTTGCGCCGTCGACACGTGCTCGAAAACAAGGCCTGCCGCCGTGCAGACGACGGCGGCACTCCCAAATTGGACCACGCTCAGCATCACGGGCCTGGGAAGTACGCATTACCGCTATGTGAGCAGAACACACCAAACCGCATACAGAGTCGGCGGACAGCAATACGGCAATGTCCCCAGAGCCCAGAGCGCCAAACCTGGCACCGGCCATGAGGAAAGCTCCCCACAGACTGGCACCATGGTGATCCATACCGTGGCAGATGGAATGCGATGCACGCCCCATGCCGCCACTGGTGTCATTACTGCCGTCGTGGTGATGAGGAAGCTGCCATTGGTAACCGACAGACTGGCGAATGACATCCGCCGTGCAACAACTGCAACAGTGAACAGCAAAGCAATCGGTATGATCGATTTGGGAATACTGCGTTCACTGCGCGTCCCCTTGATCCGTTCCAGCGGTAGCAGCGGAAGGATTACAGCTACCCCAATCAAGCAGCGCAACCACGACCGCGAGGGGGCCAAGGTGATCAACGACCAGTTTCTGCACCACATTGCCGGAGCCCCACAAGGCAGCGGCGAAAACCAGAATGAAATCCGCTTGCGGTCGACCCAATTGTCACGCGCCCGTCCACCTTTGCAATTCGATTGCTGGTGGGCAACATGAAGATGTGTGAGAACCGAGTTGTGAGAAGGCTCACACTGGTCCAAAACGAGAAACCGGAATTTCGAGGAGTTGAATTCACCTTGTTCGGGTGGAAGACCCAAAATCTCGTCTTAGCGGGCGGTTACAGGGATGAGTTTGCCGCCGTCAGCGTATAGAGCCCGTCTAGGGCGATCTGGCGCGTCGGAAGTGCCATCGCCATCGGTGTCCATGTTGATGATGGTCTGGTCCCCTGATACGTCATGACTTCTTCTTCTTTTTTTTTTTTTTTTTTTTTTTTTTTTTTTTTTTTTTTTTTTTTTTTTTTTTTTTTTTTTTTTTTTTTTTTTTTTTTTCTCCCTCCCTCCTCCTCCTCCTCCTCCCCCTCCCCCCCTCCCTCCTCCTCCTCCCTCTCTCTCTCTCTCTCTCTCTCTCTCTCTCTCCTCCCTCCCTCCTCCTCCTCCTCCCTCCTCCTCCTCCTCCTCCTCCCTCCCCCTCCCTCCTCCTCCTCCTCCTCCCTCCTCCATGGCTCATGGCCATGGCCATGGCCATGGCCATGGCCATGGCCATGGCCATGGCCATGGCCGGCCTAGCGGCAGCAATTTCGGCGACAAACTGACAGGCAACAGCGGGGCCAATGTCATCATCGGTGGTGCTGGCAATGACACGATTGAGGGCGGCGCAGGTGCCGATACACTCACCGGTGGTGGTGATGGCGGCGACACGCTGAGCTATGCGGGTTCGGCAGGCGGCGTGACCGTCGATCTTCTCGCCGCATCGGCTTCAGGCGGCGATGCCACCGGAGACATCTTCGCAGGCTTTGCCAATGTGACCGGTGGCAATGGGCTGGACCACCTGACGGGCGACGACAACTCCAACGCTCTGCGCGGCAATGGCGGCAAGGATATTCTGACGGGCGGGCTTGGAGCCGACCATCTCTTTGGCGGCGATGGCAATGATACGCTCACCGGCGGTGACGGTAATGACACCATGCAGGGTGATGCCGGCAATGACAGGCTGGTAGGCGGGGCGGGACAGGACGTTCTGACCGGCGGCACCGGTGCTGACACCTTCGTTTTCCAAAGCCTAACCGATAGCGGCATCGGACTTCTGCGCGACACGGTTGTGGATTTCCAGCAGGGGCTGGACCACATCAGTCTGTCGGCCATCGATGCCATCGTGGGCGGAGGCAACGACGCCTTCACATTTATCGGCGGCGCCAGTTTCTCCGGCACCGACGGCGAACTGCGCTATTCCCACGTGGTGAGCGTGTCGGGGAGCCAGACCATCATCAACATGGACACCGATGGCGATGGCACTTCCAACGGCCAGATCGCCCTAGACGGGCTCTATACGCTGACGGCGGCGGACTTCATCCTGTGACCGGCCCGCTAAGACGAGATTTGGGGTCTTCCACCCGAACAAGGTGATTCGACTCCTCGAAATTCCGGTTTCTCGTTTTGGACCAGTGTGAGCCTTCTCACAGACTTGGTTCTCACGCATCTTCATGTTGCCCACCAGCAATCGAATTGCAAAGGTGGACGGGCGCGTGACAATTAATCGCTGGCAAGCGGATTTCATTCTGGTTTTCGCCGCTGCCTTGTGGGGCTTCGGCAATGTGGCGCAGAAACTGGTCGTTGATCACCTTGGCCCCCTCACGGTGGTAGGGTTGCGCTGCTTGATTGGGGTAGCTGTGATCCTTCCGCTGCTACCGCTGGAACGGATCAAAGGGACGCGCAGTGAACGCAGCATTCCCAAATCGATCATACCGTTGCTCTGCTTTTCACTCTTGCAGCCGTTGCACAGCAGATGTCATTCGCTAGTCTGTCGGTTACCAATGGCAGCTTCCTGATCACCACGACGGCAGTAATGACACCGGTGGCGGCATGGGGCGTGCATCGCATTCTGCCGTCTGCCACGGTATGGATCGCCATAGGTGCCAGTCTGTGGGGAGCTTTCCTCATGGCCGGTGCCAGGTTTGGCGCTCTGGGCTCTGGGGACATTGCGGTACTGCTGTCCGCGGCTCTCTATGCGGTTTGGTGTGTTCTGCTTGGCGACGCGGTAGTGCGTACTTCCAGGCCGGTGATGCTGAGCGTGGTCCAATTTGGGAGTGCCGCCGTCGTCTGCACGGCGGCAGGCCTTGTTTTCGAGCACGTGTCGACGGCGCAACTACTCGCAGCATTTCCCTATCTTCTAGTGCTCGGAGGGCTCTCCACCGGAGTGGCTTTCTTTCTGCAGACATTTGCCCAACAGCACACGCCGGCCAGCGAAGCCGCGCTCTTGACGGGAGCCGAAAGCATCTTTGGCATGCTGGGGGGCATGGTTTTCCTGAACAGAATTTCCGAGCCTCATCGAAGGGTGCGGTGCGGCTCTCATCGGTGGCGCCGTGGTGATGGTACAAGCTTTACCCTTACTGCGCCGTGACCGAAAACCCATCCTACTGAGGCCGCCGTCGACGCAATGGCGGCCAAATCTAAAATCACCCCGCTCTATACGGCACCCGGATCCGGCAGATGGGCTCGGAGTAGGCCTTTCTCCTTCAACTCCACCTAGAATGCGGCGGGGATAACGATCGGAACGCTTCAAAAAGGAGGCCTCGATGGCACGAAAAGCAACGCAAAAGAATTCGACAACGCGCAAGGCAAAAGCAGCTACGAAGAATTAGCGAGCCCGGAAGCCTGCAAGAAATCTACCAGGTCCGTATCGCGGAAGGGAGCCGCGAAAAGAAAGGCTGCGAAGAAGCGCCCGAACAAGGCGGCTAAGCGCATCCAAGGGAAGAGCGGGCCTTTGGTGAAAACGTCGCCCTCCCGACACTTGGCAAGATGGCACAAGCTAAACGTGCGCCCACCCCTCGGGCCACAGTTCGGATGGCAGTTCCAAACTTGTCTCGTGCCTCCAAGCGATGTAATGCACCGTCTTTTCCCAAACTGGTCAGAAGCTCAGTGACAGTGCCTCTGCAAATTAGGAATGAACAGGTAAAGGTTAGCCACCCGGGGATGATGGGCGACGGCACCGAAGAGCAAAATCTGAATGAGCCCGGTAACCCTGACGCGCGCATCACGAGGGAGGAGGTGGCTGCAGCATTCAAGAATTCGCAACAGGGGATGAGGTGAAAAAATCGAACTAACGCAACCTGTCGATATTCGAAACTGGATGGTTCGGAGCCTCTTTATGAACGAAGCCGCTCACACAATCACTTGAAGGCGAAGCGCGACTTCTCGCGATCTGCGATGGAAGTAGCAACCGACTGGCTGGAGAGCTGGTGGGCGGGTAGGCAGCCCCACAATAGGTCTAATCCGGGTCGGCTATCTGAGGAGAGGCGGACTTCAAAGAAACCGCTTGCCGCGTCTCATTTTGACCCAGAGCAGAAGAGGGGTTGTATGGGGTTCGTCGTGATCCTTGCAGTTCTATCTCGCCATTTAGACTGAGAGCATGTGGTCAATCGCTTCGACAAGTTTGCCGTCTTGGTATGGCTTGGCGAAGAATTGACTTCCTTGGGGAAGACTTCTCTCCGGGATGAGGGCCTTTCCCGAAGCCACGATGAGCCTCACCGGCGGCCAGCGATTTCGGATATAGTGGGCCAACTTCACGCCATCCATCGACCCTGGCATCTCGACGTCGGTAAAGACCAGCCGGATATCTGACCGCGTTTCCATGATGGCAATTGCCTCGTCGGCGGTGCTCGCTTCGAGCACCTCGTATCCAGCCCTGTGGATAAGGTCGACGGCGCCCATCCGGATAATGGGCTGATCCTCGACTACCAGCACGACGGCTTTATCAATGGACATGTGTCGTTCGGATGTAGCAGTGGGGGCGTGCGGATGATGGTGTCATCTACAAGCCACAGGGTTTCTATTCGAATTGGCGCTACCGTCGCGCCTTGGGCCTGGCAGCGGCCACCATAATTTCGGCTTGCAGATTCTTGGTCAAAACTTCGACAATCCCCGTACCCAGTGCGGGTTTTGCGGAGCATTGGCGCCGCTTTTGTATGCCAGTTCAATTGATGGTGCGCGAAAGGGACCAGCCCGAACCGGTTGAGCCGGTAGTGAACAATGTTCCGCCCTGCTGTTTGTTCCGAAATTAATGGAGGCCGCTTAAGCCCCTTGCGAATTTTCATTGGATATTACCGAAGCGAGCGGGGCGGACACGACGCAAATGAGACCTTCTGGCTCATAGGTTAAAATGACCTCACCGGCGATCTTCTGCGCCAGAACTTGTTTAATGATCTTTGACCCGAACCCTACGCGGGTGGGAGCCTCAACCCGTGGTCCGCCACGCTCCTTCCAAACCACTTCGAGCCAGTCTTGAGTGTTTTTCTCTGATACGGACCACAGGACCTCTATGCGCCCATTTTCGGCGGCAAGAGCCCCGTACTTTGCCGCATTGGTGCAGAGTTCATGAAAGGCCATCGCCAAGGCCAGTGCGGCGGCGCTGCCGAGGGAGAGTTCCGGGCCAGCCACTGAGAACCGCGGATTTCGCGCGTCTTCGAAAGGCGAGGTACTTTTCTCCACGACATCTCGGATCGATGCGGTGGTCCAGTGATCCTGCATTAGAATGGAATTAGCCGCGGCCATGGCGTGCAGACGAGCACCGAATATTTTCACTGCCTCGTAATCGCCCGTGTCCGCAAAAGTCTGTCGGGCGACGGTTTGAATTGTCGCCAACAGGTTTCTGGTACGATGGTCGAGCTCCTTTGCCAGCAACTCCCGGTGTCCTTCCGCCTTAATTCGCCCCGTGCGGTTGGCCAGGAACTCGTCCATGAATTGGTCCAGGGCGTTTCCCGCAAGTCCCATTTCCGTCCGCCGCGGACATGTTTGTGCGAATGTCGGTGTTCCCATGGCGCCAGGCATCGATCACTCCGAAAAGACGCGTGAAGGGCTTGGCGATGAATTGGCGGCTCGTGTATGAAGCAAGAAGGAAAGCCCCCAGGGTTCCTGCCAATGAAATCGCAATTCCGAGGGCCGCAAAATCGGTAACTGGTTGGAATGCCGCTTTAGTTGAAATGCCGGCACTCACATAGATGCCATCAAGGGTCGCCGCTGCCGGGATATAGCCGATGAATTGGCGCGTCCCGTCCTGACTTGTCACTTCCTCAGTGCCCCGTATCGGGGCATTCACCAAGCGTTGAAAAGCATCAGGAATGACCGTCCCAACAAATGATTTCGGGTCCGGTACGCGCGCCAGGATACGGCCATTTCTGTCGGCGATCGTGAGTGAGCTGCCGTTTTCATGCGCGCGACCGTCGACGGCATCAAGCACAGCGCGGTCGACGCGCTGACGCGTTTTCATCGCGACTCGCCGCAGGCGCCGGGGTTTGAAATCGCGGCCCTGCGCAAGCAACTTGCGCCCGGGCTGCCGGCAGCCACGTTCACCGCCCTGCTGCGCGAACTCGGCGACGAAAAGAAGATCGAGGTCGCCGGATCCAGCGCGCGCCTGCCCAAACACATCGCGACCGACAATCCCGCCGACGAAAAAATGTGGCAGACGTTGAAACCCCTGCTCGACAACGCGGGCTTCAACGTGCTGCCGCTGCGCGAACTCGCACCCGCGTCCAACATCAAGGAAGCGATACTCAAGGATTTCCTGCATCGCAAGGCGCGCACCGGCGAATTGATACGCGTCACGCCCGAGCGCTTCTATCCGCGCGCAACTCTCGCCCAGCTCGCGGCCGTCGCGCAGGTCGTCACGCAGACGGTGCCGGGCGGACAGTTCACCGCCGCGCAGTTCCGCGATCGCAGCGGCGTCGGGCGCGGTCTTGCCATCGAAATCCTCGAATGCCTCGACCGGCTCGGCATCACGCAGCGCATCGGCGACGTGCGCAAAATGCGCAAGGATTTCGTGCCGATACTCGGGCCGGCAACCGCGCCGCCCGCGCCGCCGCCGGCCAAAGCGCAGCCCGCGGTCAAACCCAATCCGCAACCGCCGCGGCGCAATCCGCCGCATCAATTCAAACGCTAAGAGGAACAACATGGCAGACACCAATTTCGACGTGATCGTCATCGGCACCGGCATCACCGGCTTCACCGCCGCCAAACACGCGGTGCAACGCGGGCTGAAAACCGCGAGCATCGAAGCGCTGATGTTCGGCGGACTCGTCGTCAACATCAACGAGCTCGACGGCGACACCGCCGGTTCGGGCACCGATTTCGCATCCAACCTGATGATGGAGATTTCGGATCTCGGCGTGGAGAACCTGTCCGAGACCGTTACGGGAATCGCGCGCAACGGCAACCAATTAAGCGTGACGACCGACGCCGGAACGCATAGCGCGCGCGCCGTGATCGTCGCCTCCGGCGCCAAATTGAAACGACTCGGCATTCCCGGCGAAGCCGAATTCGAATACAAAGGCGTGTCGCAGTGCGCCGACTGCGACGGCCCCATGTACAAGGACGAGGAAGTGGTGGTGGTCGGCGGCGGCGATTCGGCGCTGCAGGAAGCGCTGGTGCTCGCGGAATTCTGCAAACGCGTGCACCTCGTGCACCGCGGCGCCAAATTCCGCGCGCGCCAGCATTTCATCGATGCGATCGCCCGTCACGCCAACATCGTGCCGGTGTGGAACAGCGTGGCCGACGAAATACTCGGCGGCAACATGGTCGAAAAAGTGCGCGTGCGCAATGTCGCCAGCAACGCCACCAGCGACATTGCATGCGCGGGTTTCTTTGCTTACATCGGACTCCAACCCGTGTGCGACTTCGTGCCGGCGGAAGTTGCGCGCGATGCCAACGGCTGTCTCGTCACGGATGCGGCGTTGCAAACGACGCTGCCGGGCCTCTATGCTGCGGGCGCGGTGCGCGCGGGCTATGGTGGATTACTTACGCATGCGATTGCCGACGGCGAGATGGCCGCGGCAAGCGCTGCAAAGCTGTCAGGCCAATGACGCGCAACTTAATAACGCCGGTGCTGTGACAGATGGATATAATTCGAATTAATCTCATAAATTGGACCGTCGTCATTTTCCCTCATCCCCGACCCTGCTCCCGAGGGGAAAACGGAGAAAATACCCTCTCCCTCCGGGAGAGGATTAGGGTGAGGGGGATTTTTGAGATTGCTACTCGTAAGCACAAACGGAAGGGAATCGCTCCCGGTGGGGCGGCCGGACTTCAAACCCGGTGAGGGCCGTATTCGGTTCTGTGTGGGTTCGACTCCCACTCTCTTCCGCCATTCCATCCAACAACATGCGGATCACTAAATCCGTCCAGGAGAACTGCATCACAATGCATTCGCGCGGCTCATTGCAACGCTATCCGTCGCGGCGCTGCATCGCCATGGCCGTGCCGGGCACCGCGACCGCGCAGGCCAACTATCCGGCGGGTCCCTTGCGCATCGTATCGCCGTACCCGCCGGGCGGCGGCACCGATATACTTTCCCGCGTCATCGGCCAGAAATTGAACGAGAATCTCAAGCAACCCGTGGTCGTCGAGAACCGCGCCGGCGCGAATGGCACGATAGGCGCCGCATTTGTCGCCAAGTCGACACCCGACGGACTGACGATGCTGATCGTGCCCGCGGGTTACGCGGCGAATCCCGCGCTCTACAAAAGCCTGCCCTACGATCAGGCACGCGATCTGGCGCCGGTATCGCATCTTGCGTCGGGGCCGCTGGTTTTGGTCGTGCACCCGTCGCTGCCCGCGAAATCCGTCAAGGAATTCATTGCGCTCGCCAAAAGCCGGCCGGGCGAAATCAACGTCGGCTCCGCCGGCAATGGTTCGCTGCCACATCTGTGCGCGGAACTTTTCAACTCCGCGGCCGGCGTGCGAGCTCACCCATATTCCGTACAAAGGCTCGGGTGCGGCCATCGTCGATGTGTTGGGCGGCCAGGTGCCGGTCTACTTCATGAACATTCTGCAAAGCCTGCCGCTCATCAAGGCCGGCAAGCTGCGCGCGCTCGGCGTCACCAGCCCGCAACGTTCAGCGATCGCGCCGGACCTGCCGGCGATTGCGCAGGACGTTCCTGGTTTCGACATGACGAACTGGTACGGGCTCCTCGTCGCCGGCGGCACGCCGCGCGAGTATCATCACAAAGTTGCAGCAGGAAGTCGCGCGCGTGTTGAATCTGCCGGAACTGAAAGAGCGTCTCGCCGGCGAAGGCATGACCGTAGTCGCGAGCACGCCCGAGCAGTTCGTCGAATTTCTCGCGCGCGAAACCGCGAAATACAACCGCATCATCCAGACTGCCGGGAATCAAGAATTCGCAATGACCGGAGAATGCGCATGAAACACTCATGACAACCAACGAACCGAAATACGATGTGCTGTGGCCGCTGACGCGCAAAGCCGTCAAGCGCACCGCCGCCGCACCGCGCCTGCCCGATCTCAACGGCAAGACCGTGTGCGAACTGTGGGACGTGATTTTCCGCGGCGAGACGATTTATCCGCTCGTGCGCGAATACATCAAGGCGCGTTTCCCGCGCGTGAAGTTCGTCCGCTACACCGAGTTCGGCAACTTTCACGGCGCGCGCGAGCATGAAGTCTCGGCGACCATTCCCGACAAGCTGCACGCACACAAAGCCGACGCCGCGATCGTCGGCATCGGCGCCTGAGGCAGCTGCACGCCCGCCGTGTTGCGGGCAGCAGCGATGGTCGAAAGGCTCGGCATACCGACCGCGTCCATCATCGGCTCGGGCTTTCTGAAACAGGCCGAAGTGATCACCAAAGGGCTCGGCGTGCCGCTCGCGATGGGCGTCTATCCCGGCGCGCCCATGGTCGACAGCGAAGCGGAATTGAAACGCAAGGTCGAGGAAGTACTCGCGCCGGGGCTGCTCAAGGGATTGACCGGCGATGCGCCGGCCGCCGATCGCAACACCGACAGCCGAGCCGCAATCCGGGCGAAGTCGTATTGAGCGGCACCTTCGACGAGATACAGGAACACTTCCACCGCCAGTTGTGGACCGACGGCTTGCCGATCGTGCCGCCGACGCGCGAGCGCGTCGATGCGTTTCTCGAGTTCACCGACCGCAAGCCCGACGACGTCATGCGCGTCCTGCCGCAGGAAGGCCGCGAAGGCTCGATATTGAGCATCGCGGTGACCGGCGTGATGGCGGGCTGCCGCCCCGAATACATGCCGGTGCTGATTGCGATCATCGAAGCGATGTGCGACCCGAACTACCGCGTCGAAGATTCCGGCTCGACACCGGGCTGGGAGCCGGTCGTCATCGTGAGCGGCCCCATCGTCAAGGAACTCGATTTCAATTCCGGCCAGGGCATGATGCGCTTCGGGCGCCAGGCCAACACCAGCATCGGCCGCTTCGTGCGCATGTATCTGCGCAACATCTGCGGCTTTCGCATTCCGCCGGGCGCCGGCGACAAAGGCAGCATCGGCCAGAGCTTTCTCGTCGCGATGGCGGAAGACGAAGACAGCGCGCGCGAAATCGGCTGGCCGACCTACGCGCGAGGACCGCGGCTTCGCGGCGGGCGAAAACGTCGTCACGGTGCGCAGCGTGGTCAGCATCACGTCGCCGATGTACAGCGGCGGCGACGACGCGAACGACGCACGTGCAGCAATGGGCCGATGTCATCGGCGGCAGCTTCACCTACTGGGCGCACACCGGATTCAAAACCGGTTTGTGGAGCCCGCTCATCGTCGCCGGGCCCAGCATCGCGGGCGTGATCGCGAAAGAATGGACCAAGGACCAGGTGCGGCAGTACCTGTACGAAAACATCAAGGTCACCGCCGAGCGCGCCACGCATCACGCGCGCATGACCAGCACGCCGACCTTCAGCTTTGAAAACCTCGTCAAGGACGGCATACTGCCGCCGGAATACGCGGCATCCACGGACCCGCAGCGGCTGGTCAACGTCATCATCAAGCCGGAGATGGTCGAAATCCTCGTCGCCGGCGACCCCGGCCGCAACCAGTCGCGCGCCTACATGAGCAACCACGTGCAGGGCCCGCCCACCAGCCGGCGCATCGAGCTGCCGACGCAAGTGGAAGGAATTGTTGGGAAGTTCGTAACTACGACCGGCCCAACGCAGTCTTGCGCCGGGGTCGCGCAAATACCTTCCTGCGCGAGCATAATATACGCGGGAATTGCAAGGAGAGCGGATGAACAATCGGCGCAAATTTCTCGCTGTGCTTGGCGCGGGCGCGCTGATCGCGTGCGTGCTGATGCCCGCAGCGCAATCCCAGACGTTTCCATCGAAACCCATCCGGATCGTTGTCGGATTTCCTCCCGGCGGCCCCGCCGATTACACCGCGCGCCTGCTTGCCGAAAAGCTGCCGGCGCTGTTGGGCGCGAACGTCATCGTCGAAAACCGGGTCGGCGCCAATGCCACCATCGGCGCCGACTACGTCGCGAAATCGCCGCCCGACGGCCACACGCTATTCCTGACGACTTGCGGGGCCGTGGCGATCAGTCCGCACATCGGCGCCAAGCTGCCCTACGATCCGCTGCGCGACTTCGCGCCGATCGCCCAGGTGGTCAATAGCCTACAGCACGATCGCGGTCCATCCGTCCCTGCCGGCAAAAAACGCGAAGGAGTTCGTGGCGCTGGCGCGCGCGCGCAAAGGCCAGATCACGATGGCGTCGACCGGCATCGGCAGCATCCCGCATCTTGCCCAGGAGCTGCTTCAAGGCGTCAGCCGGGATCGATCTCGTTCACGTGCCGTACAAGGGCGCCGGGCCGTCCGTGACCGACGCAATCGGCGGGCAGATCAGCTCGCTGATCCTCGACGTGACGCCGCTGCTCCCGCACATCAAGGCCGGCAAATTGCGGGCGATCGGCATTGCCGGCGACAAACGGCTCCCGTTGCTGCCCGAGGTGGCGACCATGGAGGAGCAAGGGTTCAAGAACGTCGAAGCGCCGAACTGGTACGCGATTTTCGCGCCGGCGAAAACGCCCCGCGCGATCGTCGACCGGCTGAACGATGCCGTGCGCAAGACGATCGCGATGGACGATGTTCGCGAGCGCCTGATCAGCACCGGGGCGGATCCCGTGTTGTCGACACCCGAACAACTCGCCGACCTCCTGAATCGCGATTACGCCAAATGGGGCAAATTAATCCGCGAGAAAAACATCACGGAATGACCGCGTCGTCCGCGCCGATCCCGTGCATGGCGGCAACCGGTGGATTTCTGCCGGTCGCGGTGGCCGAAACCGGACACTGCCCGTCCGATGAAGTTCCGACCAATTAAATGCTCTTCCCGATTCAATCGTAGCCGGTTTTCCTGCGCGTCCTCGGCGTCCATGGCGGTTAAGCATTTTTGCGTTGTCCTGGCACTTGGTGCGGCATGCGCGTTGAGCGCAGCCCCGGCAACCACGCTAGCTGCCAGTGCACAGCCGGTGAGTTTTCCGAACCGGCCGATCCGCTTCATCGTGCCGTTCGTTGCCGGCGCCGGCACCGACATGACCGCGCGCGCGGTGGCGCACAAGCTTGGCGAAAACCTCGGCCACCAGGTAGTGGTCGATAACCGCCCCGGCGCGGCGGGTACCATCGGCATGGAACTCACGGCGAAAGCAGCGCCCGACGGATATACGATCGTACTCGTTTCGGCCTCGCACACGGTCAATCCATCGCTTTACAAAAAGCCCCCTTACGATCTCGTGCGCGATTTCGCGCCGGTCTCGCAAATGACCGCACAGCCCTACTGCCTCACCGTGCACGTCTCGGTACCCGTGAAAACCGTCCGCGAATTGATCGAGCTGGCGCGCGCGAGGCCGGCCACGCTGACGTACGGCTCGTCGGGCACCGGCGGGTTAAGTCACCTCGCGGGCGCGCTGTTTGCGCTGATGACGAAAATCGAATGGGTGCACGTTCCGTATAAAGGCGGCGCCGCCGGCATCAACGATTTGCTGGGCGGCCAGATCAATTCCCAGTTCACGACCATCATCGGCACCGTTCAGCACGTCAAGGCCGGGCGCATGCGGTGGCTCGCGATCAGCACGGCGCAACGCTCAAGAGCGGTGCCCGAGCTGCCGACGATCGCCGAAGCCGGCGTGCCGGGTTACGCCGTCAGCGGCTGGTACGGCGTGTTAGCACCCGCCCGAACGCCGCCATCCATCGTCACGTTTTTCAGCAACGAGATTATCAAGGTGCTAAAAGCGCCCGAGGTCGGCGAGCGCTTTACGGCCGACGGATCGGAACCCGTCGGCCGCACGCCGGAGAATTTCGCGGCTTACATCAGGAGTGAAATCGCCAAATGGGCGAAGGTGGTCAAGGAAACCGGCATGCAGCCGGAGTAGAATTCGCAGTTCGAAGTCCCCGGGCGCCGTTGAAGCGGTGGCCAGTATTCAAGGAGCAGCCTCATGTCCATCGCACTCGATCTCGCGCAACGCATCACCGCGCTCGAATTACGACAGACCTGCCGCCGGCCGCCATGCACTGGGCCAAGGTCGGCATCCTCGACACCGTCGGCGTGACGCTCGCGGGCTGCCACGATCCCTCCGCGCGTATCGCTCGCGCGCGCGCATCGGTCCGGCAAGCGGGCCGGCACATCGTGTTCGGCAGCGATCGAGCGCGTGAGCGCGCTCGACGCCGCGCTCATCAACGGCACCGCCGTCGCACGCGCTCGATTTCGACGACTGCAACAATACGCTCGGCGGCCATCCGTCGGCGCCCATCGCTGCCCGCGCTGTTCGCGCTCGCCGACGAGCACGGCGCCGACGGCCGCGAATTCATCGCCGCCTACGTCGCGGGCTTCGAGACCGAATGCAAGATCGGGCTCGCGGTGAATTTCTATCCATTACATGCACGGCTGGCATCCGACCGACCACACTCGGCGTGTTCGGCACCGCCGCTGCGTGCGCGCGCCTGATGAAGCTCGATGCGGCGCACACCGCGACCGCGCTCGCGATCGCGGCCTCGCTTGCCGCCGGCATCAAGGCGAATTTCGGCACCATGACCAAGCCGCTGCACGTCGGCCATTGCGCGCGCAACGGCCTCTTCGCCGCGCTGCTCGCGCGCGAAGGTTTCACCGCCAATGCGATGGCGCTTCGAGCACAAGCAGGGATTTTTCGAAGTCTTCAACGGCGCAAGGCAATTACGACGCGGCAAAGATATTGCCGGCATGGGGCAACCCGTGCGACATCGTCGATCCCGGCATCGCGATCAAGCAGTACCCGTGCTGCGGCAGCACGCACCCCGCGATCGACGCGATGCTGCTGCTGGTGCGCGAACACAATATCAAGGTAGCGGATGTCGAGCGCGATCGACTCGTGGACGCACCCGCGCCGGCTCGAGCATACCAACCGTCCCGATCCGCAAAGCACGTTCGACGCCAAATTCAGCGTGCAGTACTGCCTCGCGCGCGCGCTCGCTCGAGCGGCAAGGTCGTGATCGAGCACTTCGAAGGGCGACACCTACCGCGACCCGGCCATCCGCAAGCTGTTGCCGCGCATACACGCGGCGACCTATACGACGGAGCAGTTTCCGGCCGAGAACCACTTCGGCGCGGAAGTGAGGGTCACGCTCGCGAACGGCAAGGTGCTCGCGCAGAAAGTCGACCAACCGTACGGCCGCACTTCGCACAACCCGCTGCCGCGCGAACTGCTCAGGGAGAAATTCGTCAATTGCGCGTTACGCGCGCTGCCGGCGGGCAACGTCGAGCGGCTTTACAGCGGAATAGACGGCCTGGAAAAAACCGGCGACGTGCGCGAGGTCGCAGCGCTGGCGGCCCCACACCAGAAGAGTGCGGCGCGCACTGCTTTGGCTGCGAACGCTTAAAGTCTTTCCTGGCATCATCCCGGCGCAAGCTGGGAACCCGCAAGTGAACCGGCTCCGTTGCAACAATACGCGCGAGTTCTCGCGCTACGGCAGGCTGACAGCGTCTGCCGCCGCTCTTTTCTCTACTATTTATTCAAATCCCGCAATAGCAACACTTCGATCTCGTCCACCTTTCCCCATGCACTGTCGTTGGTGACCGCAAGCGTGGCGCCGGAGTCGACAGCGGTGGCGAGCATGATCGCGTCCGGCGTGCGTAGCCCATACTGCGCGCGAATCTCGGCTGCGCGCACGAGCACGGCGCGCGTCACCGGCGCGAATCGCAGACGCGGAAAATGCAGCAGCATCAGCTCGATCTCGTCGGCAACATCCTGCGCACCTTTCTTCAGTGGAGCGACCAGAAGTTCAAGCAGCACCAATTCCGAAGCCACCGCCCCGACACGCCCTTGGGCAACCGCGTCCAGCACGGTATCGGCTGCCCGACCGTAGGCTGCCGAACCCTCGAAATGATAAATCCAGACCGAGGTGTCGAGTGCGATCAGCCGATGTCCGGCGAGCGCCGAAACTAACGCCCCCAAGCGCCTCTCGCGCGATCGAGATAACCCTTGCCCCAGAGGCCCTTGTGGCGACCGGAGAAGCGTTTTACGAAATGGCGCGGCTCGGGCATGAATACAATTCGGTCGGCCTTCACCAGCACAAGCAGACGTGCGCCGGGCCCGACGCCGAGCTTCTTGCGCGCTTCCTGGGGAATGACGACCTGATTCTTGCTGCTCAGCGTGACTGTCGAGGCCATGGGCACACCGTAAAGTGAATTAGCGAAATCATTTTACCACAGCCGGTGGCGGAGTCATTTGATGCGCGAAGAATGATACGCGCGGCGGAAAATTGCCGCACGTCCGCACCGTCCTTCGTCCACCTGAGGCTGCACGGCGAGTATTCGGCGACCTGTGGCATCGTGCGCTCGCTGGACGCGACGCCGGTGGCGGTGCCAAGATAGCATCCTTCAGGCCGGCGTGTTGTAGTGCACTTTCAGCCTGTGCTACAGTGGCACGCCATTCGGTCAACGTGATACCAGCATACTCAGAGGAGGCTCCATGTCCCGCCTAATTCATCTCGGCCTGATCGCGCTTTTCGCGGTAATGGTTGCAGCGCCGGCGCGCGCGCAGAACGCGCTCGACGACATCAAGAAACGCGGCACGCTCATCGTCGGCGTCAAGGCCGATTACAAGCCGTACGGTTTTCGCGACCCGAGCGGCGCGATCATCGGCATCGAGCCCGACCTCGCGGCCGATGTCGCGAAACGCCTCGGCGTCAAGGTCGAACTCGTGCCGGTGGTGTCGTCCAACCGCATGCAATTTCTCGAACAGGGCAAGATCGATCTCATGATCGCGACCATGAACGACAAGCCCGACCGCCGCAAGGTGGTTTATATCGTGGAACCCTCCTATTACTCCTCGGGCGTGAACATCCTCACGCCGAAATCCGCAAAGCTTAAGGAATGGGCGGATCTCAAGGGCAAGAAGGTGTGCATGATCCAGGGCGCCTGGTACAACAAGCAGATCCAGCAGGACTACGGCGCCGAAATCGTGGCGTTCAAGGGCACGGCCGAGGTCTACAGCGCGTTGAAGGGCAACAACTGCGTGGGCTTCGTTTATGACGACACGCTGGTGATGGCCAACCTGCTCGAGGCCGAGTGGAAGGATTACGAGATGCCGTTCAAGACCATACTCGACGACCCGTGGGGCCTCGCGGTCAAGCTCGGTGAGGAATCGTTCTACAAGTTCATGTCCGGCACGATCAGCGACTGGCACCGCAGCGGACTTTTGGCCCAGCTTGAGAAAAAATACGGACTTTCGAACACGGCTTTTGTGCTCAAGATGAACGCCGAATACAAAGGCAAGAAGTAAGGGTACGGTAGTTGGCAGAGGGCGCGGCGCACACCGCGCCCTTTTCATTGGTGGATACGCATGCAAGAGTTTTTCGACTGGTTCCGCTGGCTCTACGATGCAACCGGCGTCAATCTGACGATTTTCTACGACGGCTTCGACCGCAGCCGTTTCGTCAACGGTTTTTTCACTACGCTAAAGCTGGCGTTCGTCCTGCGTCGTGCTGTCCGTCGCAATCGGTGTGGCCGGGGCCTGGCTGCAGGGCTCGCGCCTGACGCTTACGCGCAAAATCGTCTACTGGTACATCCAGTTTTTCCGCAACACGCCGCCGCTGGTGCAGTTGTATTTCTTTTACTTCGGCGTCGGCCACTGGATCAACGGCGGCGGGCGGCGAGCCGCTCGTCACCAATATGCAGTGGGCGATATTCGCGTTGTCGCTCTATGCCGGCGCCTTCAACGTGGAAATATTCCGCTCCGGCATCGAAGCGGTGCCGAGCGCCACCATCGAGGCGGCGGAATCGCTCGGCTTCTCGCGGCTGCGCGCCTACGTGCTGATCGTGCTGCCGCTCGCGTTTCGCATCAGCCTGCCGGCGCTCAACAACAACCTCGTCAACCTCGTCAAGACCACCAGCATTTCCTATGCGATCGCGGTGCCCGAAATGCTTTACGTGTCGAACCAGATCTGGTCGGATTCGGTCAACGTGCCGGAAATGATGAACGTGCTGCTGATCTGTTACGTGAGCCTGGTCGGCATCCTGGTGTGGCTCATGCACAAGTGGGAAAACGCGATGCGCGTGCCGGGCTTCGGGACTCTCTAGCCATGCCCACGCGTGGATTGCTTGCCATGACCACCACCGATCTGCCGGTGCTCAACGCCGCGGCACTCGACCCGCGCGAACGCACTGGCCCGCACGTGGCGGCGCTACGCGAATCGCGCTGTCGCCCGCGCACGGGCTGCTCGTCGCCGGGTGCTTCATCGCGAGCATCGGCATCGCGCAGGCGCAGGTGCAAAGCGGCCATCCGTCGGTGCTGGCCACGCTGTGGAAATGGATGCCGCTGATCGTCAAGGGCTTCGTTTTCAATATCGCGATCAGCTTTCTCGCGATGGCGATCGGCACGTTCTTCGGCATGTTCCTCGGCCTCGCGCAGATCTCGCTCATGCGGCCGGTGCGCAAGGGTGCATGGTTCGCGACGCATTTCTTCCGCAACGCGCCGTGGCTCGTGCTGCTCTTCTATTGCATGTTCCTGCTGCCGTTCAAGTTCACGCTCTTCGGCGTCACCGTGCCGTTCCCCGACTGGATGAAGGCGACACTCGGGCTGTCGCTGCCGGTGATGGCCAACGTATCCGAGATCGTGCGCGGCGCGATCCAGTCGATCCCGACCGGGCAATGGGAGTCCGCCTACTCGCTCGCTTTCACGCGCCGGCAGACGCTGTGGATGATCATCATTCCGCAGGGTGTGAAGCGCATGCTGCCGCCGTGGATGAACGTCTACTGCATACTCGCGGTGGGCACCGTGCTCGCATCGGTGGTCGGCGTGCAGGAAGTGATGACGCTCACGGGAGACGCGTTAAGCTCGGAAAACCGCCCCGAGCTGCTGATGCCTTTCTACGGTTTCGTGTTGCTGCTCTTTTTCGCCTACTGCTATCCGATCGCGCGCTGGACGGTCGCCATGGAAAAGAAATACGCGGTAAGGATATGAGTAATGCTCCTTACATCAGCGTCACGGACATCCACAAGTCCTTCGGCCAGGCCGAAGTGCTGAAAGGCATTTCGTTCGACATCGCGCAGGGCGAAGCCGTGTGCATCATCGGCCCGTCGGGCTCCGGCAAATCGACGCTTTTGCGCTGCCTGAACGGGCTTGCCAGCGTCGACCGCGGCACCATCCGCATCGGCAGCCACAACGTGCACGAGATCAGGACCGATCATGAAAAAATCGCGCTGCGCAAGGATGTGTCGATGGTGTTCCAGCAGTACAACCTGTTTCCGCATAAGACGGCGCTGGAGAACATCATGATGGCGCCGGTCCACGTGCTAAAGCAGGACAAGCAGGAAGTCGAGGCGCGCGCGCATGCTTTGCTGAAGAAGGTGCGCCTCGAAGGCAAGGAACAGCACTACCCGGGCGAACTGTCAGGCGGCCAGCAGCAGCGCGTCGCGATTGCGCGTTCGCTCGCGATGCGGCCCAGCGTCATGCTGTTCGACGAAGTGACCTCCGCGCTCGACCCCGAAACCGTCAAGGAAGTGCTGGTGACCATCCGCGAACTCGTCGACGACGGTCTCACCTGCGTGCTCGTCACGCATGAAATGGGCTTCGCGCGCGAAGTCGCCGAGCACGTCTACTTCACCGACCACGGCGTGATCGTCGAGCACGGCAAGCCGGCGGAGATATTCGCCAATCCGCGCGATGCGCGCACCAAGGCGTTTCTGGATCAGATACTCTAAAAACAGGCCAGCATGTTATTGCGAGCGGCCCAGAATGCGCAGCCGCATAATGACTTTAGGAGGAGCCATGAAGAACGCAGCACGTGGTTTCGTCCAAACCGCTAAGCTTTGCCCGCGATTCCAATGTCGAGGCCATTCGGATCCTTGAGCAGCAATCCACCGGCGGGATTTGGCTTGGATGCGATGCTGCGGCGGTCGAGTTCAGCTTTCACTTTTGCCTGATCGTAGTTCTCGACGACGAAACCGAATTCATTGCAGTACGGTTTGCCGTCGGCGCCAGCCAGCCGCAGCACGAGCGTGTTCTCGCCGAAGCGTAGCCACACGTCGTCTTTCTTCGGCGAAACGGTCTTCATGCCCATCACGCTCGTATAGAAATCCGCCTCGCGCGCAACGTCCAGCACGTGCAGCACGATGTATTGGAAGTAGAGCGCCTTGATGCCTCTGCCGCCCGGCTTGGGAACCGCATCGAGATTCTTGATCCCGGCCGCGTATGCGTCCTTGCATTTGTCCGAACGTGCGACTTCGCACGGCGCTGCCGCGCCGGGAAACATCGCGGCGTCCTTCACCGTCACGATGTGCTGTACGTAGCCGGACGGACCGTTCAAAAACCAACCCGCTTCGCCGTCCGGATGCACGCCAGGCAAGCCACGTCGCAACAATTCGTCCTTCAGCTGGCCCACCACGTTCCAGTAGTCCGGCAATCCGAACGCGAAATGCGCGACAACCGGCGCCACGCCCGGCTTCGCTGAAGTCAGATAAAAACTGTTCGGCGCGTCATCAGGTCCGCAGTCAAGCTGGCATTTCGTGCCGTCGTCCCACACGTTGCGCATGCCAAAGAGATCCACATAGAAATCACGCGTGACCTTGTAGTTCTGCGACGCATACGACAGATGATTCACCGTCGTGACGGCAAACGCCTTGTTTGGCGCATCGGCCGCGAACGCGCCCGTCATGCGACCCAACGCGCCGGATGTAAGCGCCACTGCGGCGTTTACACCCATCATCCTCAAGAGCCGCCGGCGATTGATCATACTGCGTTCATTGTTTGGAACCGCTCGTTTATTGTCCATACATTCACCTCTCCATGAATTTGCAACTAGTCAGATACGCCAAGGACAGCAGACCACTTTGACGTGCGCCAGATCGCGGAATTCCACTTCGGCAGCGCGACGGCGGCGAACCTTGCCGACGGTAGCGGCGTAGTGTTCGAATTGCGTTTCGTGATTGCGCGCTGAGCGCAGCGCCGCCACTTCAGGCACGCGCTTGCGCGAACTGGTCCGCCAATAGCTTCATGAAAAAACCACCGACCACGGAGCGCGCCTGATTGGCCCGGCGTCGCCCGCTATCGGCGAGGTAGATGTCGGCGATGGGCACGCGGTTCGGCGTCTCGCAGACGTAGCGGTAGATCGGCGCGAGGAAGTCCTCGAATCCCTCTTTCGAGTCCGCCATGGTTGCCACCCAGATGGCCCATTCGGGCTTGGCCGCAATGCTGCGGCTGTCCAGCGGCGTGCCATAAGCGAGGCGCTGCCGGGCGTAGAAAGCGAGTTCCTTGCGCATGACCTCCGGCGGAAAAAGATCGAGCCCGAAGACCGTGTCCCAGGCGAGATTGTATTTCTGGCTCCAGGAACCCGGCCGGTCGAATGCGAGCCGATAATGATCGCCGTCATCAGCCATACGCTGCCACTGGCTTGCATAGTCCTCCGCAATGGCGCGGTAGCGCTTGGCCACGTCGTCGAGACCCTGCATCCGGGCAAGCTTCGCATAGCAGGCAATGGCGACGATCGATTTGGCCGACAGATTGACGCTGTGCGCCATCATGCCGGTGAAGTCGTCGGTTACGAGCTGCGCCTGCGGATCGAGTCCGTGGGTGACGAGGTAATCGGTCCACTGCGTAAGGAGATCCCAATCGCGTGCGGCGTAGCCGGCGTGCCCCTCGCGCAGGCACACCGCGGTCGTCAGGGTGAGCATGTTGCCGCATTCCTCCACCGGCATTTGCGCCGCCAGCGGATCGGTGGTGTTAGGCAGATGGAAGTTGCGGTAGGCCTGACCGTTGGCTTGCGGATACACGCCGAGGTCGTGCGCCGGAAACGGGTGAGTCCATGCGTCGCTGCGGCAATAGTCGAAGATCGGATCGAGCATCCCCTTCATCAGTTCGGGATTGGCATAGATGAAGAGCGGCGCCGACTTGTAGTTGACATCGACCGTGCCCATGCAGGCGTTGCTGAAATTTTCTTTCGAAAAGAAGAACGCGCGGCCGTCGGGTGCTGCGACGAGCTTGCAGGCAGCGATCGCCTGGCGGTAGGCGAGTGCGATCAGGCGAGCGTATGCGGCGCCGCCCACGCGCTCGGCCTCCGCGATTAAGTGAGCGTCGAAGCCGCGGCAGCGCTCGCGCACGGCGGCAAAATCGGCATACGCTGCGTCAAGCATGCGTTCGTGCGATGCGCCCTCATGCCGGCGCCACCAGGCCCGTAGCCTCCGGCCGAAGTATTCGACCGCATATTCGTCGTCATAACCGATGAGCGCGAGTCCTGCGCCGTCGCGGCCCGCCGCGCAAGCGAGGTCGAGCTTGACCGCGAGCACGGGCTCGCCCCAGTACGTGGACTTGCGCGGCATCGGCAACAGGTGCTCGTCGCTCAACACGCCGCGCCGGATGAACGCGTCGCGGCAATAATCGATGTCGCCGACGATCGCTTCGCCGTTACGCGGCACCGCGAGCAGCGCCGTTCCCCAGTCGATGCGCAGATCATCGCCGGACTTCTGCAGGATCGGCTGCTCCTCGGAGCGAAAACTCAGGATCAGCAGATTGGCCGCCTGCTCGCGCTTCCAGAACACCTTCTGGTGCGGCACGTTGACCGCCCATTGCGATGTCATGTCGAGGTAGAGCGCGACGTCGTGCGCCGCGCCGTCGCGCGAGCGCGTGCGAAACCAGACGTAGCTTGCCGGGCGCGACAGGAGTTCGAGATCATCGAGCAAGAGCGGGCTCATGAATCCAACCTCCAGCTCGACAGGGCCCGCTGCGAACCGGTAGATCGTGCGCGTGGGCTGCACGTCGAGCGAGGTTTGCCGCACGCTCTCGGCGAGAACTTCAGCGCCACCCATGAACCGCAGCGGCCGGCCGTCGACCCGGATCACGCCGAACAGCGCGAACTGCGTGCCGGTCCAGTGCCGCGGCCAGTCATCATAAAGCCGATCGGCAAACGACCAGCAGCTCGTGTACGGATCGATCGTGACGAGCGGCACCGCCGGGGGCCGGAATCCGGACTCCGCGCGCGCGGTCCAGGAGTGCACGACAGTCAATCGACTTTCAGGCCGAGCTTCGTAACCACGGCCGCCCAGCGCTCGGTCTCTTCGGC
Source organism: uncultured beta proteobacterium (assembly GCA_963778865.1). Lineage (GTDB taxonomy): Bacteria > Pseudomonadota > Gammaproteobacteria > Burkholderiales > SG8-41 > PALSA-1004. The sequence goes on from CAVZWF010000006.1 coordinate 30,715, forward strand.
AATGAACGCGGTAAATTCCGCCGGCGTGTTGCCGACCGCGATGATTTCGAACTTGGCAAGGTACGCAACCATGTCGGGGTCTTTCATGATCTTCTGGATTTCCACCGCCAGTTTATCGATGATGTCGGCTGGCGTGCGGGCCGGCGCGAACACCCCGTGCCATGCGCTCGCCGAATACCCGGGAAAGAATTCGGCAATGGCGGGAAGATCGGGGGCGATTTTAAGCCGCCCCGGGGACGACACTGCAATCGCCCGCACTTTACCCGCTTGCACCTGCGGCCACGCGGTAACGGTATTGTCGAACATCAGCTCCACCTGGCCCGAGATGACGTCCAGCATCGCGGGTGCGCTGCCCTTGTAAGGAACGTGCGTCATCTCGGTGCCGCTCATCATTTTCAGGAGCTCTGCGGCGAGATGGATCGACGTGCCGGCGCCGGGCGACGCATAGTTCACCTTGCCGGGATTTTGTTTCAGATAGGCGATGAGCTCGGGCACCGACTTCACCGGCAATTTCGGGTTGACCACGAGCACGTTCGGCACGAGCGACATCTGCGAGATCGGGATGAAGTCCGCCTTGTGGTCGTAAGGCATGTTCTTATAGAGAGACGGATTGATGCCGTGGGTTGATACCGTGCCCAGCACGAGCGTGTAGCCGTTAGGCGCCGCGCGCGCGACTTGCGCGGAGCCGGTATTACCGCCGGCGCCGGGTTTGTTCTCAACAATAAACTGCTTGCCCAAGCGCTCCGTCAGCTTCTGCGTGAGCACCCGCGCCATGGCGTCGGTCGGGCCGCCGGGCGCGAACGGAACGACCAGCGTCACAGGTCGGTTGGGATAAGTCGCGGCGTCCTGAGCCGCGCACAGCCCGGCGGTCAGCGTCGCAACAGCAGCAATCGATGTGAGCAGTAGACGCATTGAAGTCCTCCTCGGGACACTGGTGCTGCGGTGTGGTGTCTGGCGCAAGCGCGCGCAGCTTGCTCCGAACCCTCAGGCCTGAACCCTGAACGCCGATCTAATCGACCTTCGCGCCCGACGCCTTGGCGATCGGCCCCCACTTGTCGTACTCGGCCTTGATGAACGCGGTGAACTCCGCGGGCGAACCGGGAATCGGATCGGCGCCGCGCCCAATCAGCTTCTGGCGCATGTCGGGATCGTTAAGCGTTTTGGCGAAAGCTTCGTTGAGCTTCGCGATAACCTCGGGCGGCGTCTTCGCGGGAACCTCCACTCCGTACCAATTCACCGCCTCGACCTTGGGCAGCCCCTGCTCGATCATCGTCGGCACATCGGGGAACAGCGCCGAGCGTTTGGGCGCGGCGAGCGCGAGCGCGCGCAGTCTGCCGCTCTGGATGTGCGGCTGGAGAACGGGCAAATCGGCGATCACGCCGAGCACCTGCCCGCCTACCGTATTGGCGACCGCGGGTGCCGCACCGTTGAACGGCACGTGCAGCATGTTGACCTTCGCTTCCCGTTTCAGGAGTTCCAGCGCGAGATGCGGCAGTCCGCCGCTGCCCGTCGACGCGATTGCGATCTCGCCCGGCCGCGCTTTCGCGATCGCGATCAATTCCTTCACGTTCTTCGCCGGCACCGACGGATGCACTACCAGCAGTTCCCCCGTGCTGGTCACCAGCGTCACCGCCACGAGATCGCGCAGCGCGTCATACGCCATCTTCGGATAAATGTGCGGACTGATCGTGACGGTGCCGGTGCTGATCAGCATCATCGTGTAGCCGTCGGGCGCGGACTTCGCCACGACGTCGCCGCCGATCAGCCCGTTCGCGCCGGCGCGGTTGTCGATAACGACCTGCTGGCCGAGGAATTCGGAGAGCTTGGGCGACATCAGGCGCGCCACGATATCGATAGGGCCGCCGGCGGGAAATCCGATGACCATGCGCACGGGCTTCACCGGGTAGCTTTGCGCCCACGCCAATTGGGGTAAACCAAGCACGCACGAAACTAAGAAGATTCGCCACCGGACGTTCATGTTTATCCTCCGCGCCGCCAGGCATCGCCGCTGGACGCATGGTTTGAGAACTGCGCCGATTGTGCGGCAGCGCGAGCGGAAACTCAACCACCGACGCAACTTGCAGCACGCCACCTTGACAGCGCGCGAACCCGCGCCCTAAAGTTCTGCCTCTTCTCAATTATTCCCCCTCCGCAAAAAGCAATGACTGCACAACAATACGACGTGATCGTGGTAGGCAAAGGCAACGCCGCGCTGTGCGCCGCGCTCTCGGCGCAGGAAAGCGGCGCCAAGGTTCTGATGCTGGAAGCGGCAAGCGAAGACGAACACGGCGGCAACAGCCGCTTCGCCGGCGGCGTCATGCGCTTCGCCTACACGACCGTCGACGATTTGAGGCGCGTCACCGATATCACCGACGAAGAAGCCGCCAACAGCGACTTCGGCACCAATACCACGGACGAATTCTTCGACGTGCTCTTCCGCCTCACGAGTTTTCGCACCGATCCCGATCTCTCGGAAATTCTCGTCACGCAAAGTCTCGACACCATGGCGTGGCTGCGCGCGAAGGGCGCGCGCTTCGTCCTGAACCACGGCCGGCAGTCGGGCATCGTCAACGGCAAGCGCAAGTATTTCGGCCAGCATGCCGATCGAGGTTTCGGGCGGCGGCGCGGGGCTCGTGCAGTATCTCGACAAGGCGGCGCAGAAGAACGGCATCAACCATTCAATACGACACGCGCGTGTCGTCGCTGCTGTTCGACGGCGAGCGCGTCTCGGGCGTGCGCGCACAGCAAAAAGGCAAGCCGCTCGGAACTCACGCGCGAAGTCGGTGGTGCTCGCGTGCGGCGGTTTCGAGGCGAACCCGGAAATGCGCACGCGTTATCTCGGCCCCGGCTGGGAACTCGCCAAGGTGCGCGGCTCGCGCTTCAACCAGGGCGACGGCCTGAAGATGGCGCTCGACATCGGCGCCGCGCCCTACGGCAACTGGTCGGGCTGCCACGCCACGGGCTGGGACCGCAACGCGCCGGAATTCGGCGACGTCAGCGTCGGCGACCAGTTCCAGAAGCACAGCTACATCTTCGGCCTGCTGATCAATTCCGACGGCAAGCGCTTCGTCGACGAGGGCTGGGATTTCCACTCGTTCACGTACGCGAAGTACGGCGGCGCGGTATTGCAGCAGCCGGGACAGTTCGCGTGGCAGGTGTTCGACTCCAAGGTCAGCAAGCTGCTGCGCTCCGAATACCGCATCAAGTTCATGACCAAGGTCAGCGCCAACACGCTGGAAGAACTCGCCCCCAAGTTGGAAGGCGTCAATCCCGACGGCTTTCTGAAAACCGTGCGCGAGTACAACGCCGCGGTCATGAAAGACGTGCCGTTCAATCACGTGATCAAGGACGGCAAAGGCACGGTGGGCATCGAGCCGCGCGAAATCGAACTGGGCGCAGGCGCTCGACACGCCGCCGTACGACGCCTACGCGACGACTTGCGGCATCACTTTCACGTTCGGCGGCCTGCGCATCGACAAGGAAACCGGGCAGGTGATCAACGTGCATTTTCACCCGATACCCGGGCTCTATTGCGCGGGCGAAATGGTCGGCGGGCTCTTTTACTTCAACTATCCGAGCGGCACGGGACTCGTCTCCGGCGCCGTGTTCGGGCGCCTGGCGGGACGCGGTGCAGCGCAGGCCGCGAAGCAAGGCTGAGCCCCCGAGCCAAAAACGTTGGCCGCAAAGGACGCAGCCAAACGCGGCGCCGGCGCGCGCGTCGTCGATGCACTCATCATCCGAGAGTGAGAACCATGAGCAACGAGCAACCCGAACTTCTCGTCACCCATCGCGACGGCGTCGCGTGGCTCGCGTTCAACCGCCCTGGCAAGGCCAACGCCTTGTCGCTGTCGTTGCAAACGGCATTCAACCAGGCGTTACGCGAGGCCGCCGCGCACGATGAAGTGCACGCAGTCATCGTCACCGGCAGCGGCGAGCGGAATTTTTCCGCGGGCGCCGATCTCTCGCGGCCCGCGGAAAATGCAAAAACCTATATGGCGGAGCGCCGCGCGCAATTCTCGGCATCGTTGATAGCACTACTCGATTTCGCGAAACCCGTCGTCGCCGCAGTGAATGGCGCCGCGTGCGGCGCGGGCATGATGATCCCGCTCTTGTGCGACGCCGTGGTCGCCGCCGACACCGCGCGCTTCTCGCTGCCCGAAATCAGCAAGGGACTGCCCGCGCTGCCCGGCGTCGCCATCGTCACCAACCGCTTCGGCAGCGCGCTGGCGGCGGACCTCGTATTGAGCGGGCGCTGGATGACAGCGCCGGAGGCGCGCGCGCGCGGGGTGGCCAGGGAAGTCGTGCCGCTCGCCGAGCTCACCGCCGCCGCGCAAAGGCATGCATTGGCCCTGGCCGCGCACGATGCGCAGGCGTACGCGGCGAACAAGGCATTGCTCAACCGCGCGCTCAAGGCCGAGCTTGCGGCGGCAATCAGCGCTTCCGCACAATATCACCGGCAGGAGCCAACCTGATGTCCGCGCACGCAGCGAACAATGACAACCGTTACACCCGCGGCATCGCCGAATTCGTTTCGAACTTGCGCTACGAAGACATCCCCGCACAGGTGCTCGCCCGCATCAAGCTCCTGATGCTCGACTCGCTCGGCTGCGCGCTTTACGGCGCCGACCTCGAATGGACGTGCATCATGCAAAAGCGGTTGGGCGAACTCGACACCACACAGTCGTGCGCGGTGTGGGGCACGCGGCAAAAACTTTCGGCGCCGCACGCAGCACTCGTCAACGGCACGCAAGTGCAGGGTTTCGAGCTCGACGATGTGCACCGCCAGGGCGTGCTGCACGTTGGCGCCGTCGTGTTGCCGGCGCTGATTTCCATCACCGAAATACGCCCCGGCATGAGCGGTAAAGAATTCTTAGCGTCCGCGGTCGCCGGTTACGAAATCGGCCCGCGCGTCGGTATTTGCATGGGCCCGGAACACATCGCGCAGGGCTGGCATTCGGGCGCAACGCTCGGCGTATTTTCCGCCGCAGCGGGGGCTGCGCGCGGATTGAAGCTCGACGCGGACAAAACGGTGCACGCGCTGGGCATCGCGGGCACCCAGGCTGCCGGCCTGATGGCGGCGCAATATGGGGCGATGGTCAAGCGCATGCATGCCGGGCGCTCGTCGCAAAGCGGGTTGTACGGCGCGCTACTCGCCGACGCCGGCTTCACCGGCATTGTCAACGTGCTCGAATGCGAATACGGCGGATTCTGCACGACGTTCTCGCGATCAACCGACCGCTTCAAGCTTGATGAACTCACCGCCGGATTCGGCACGGTGTGGCAGACCATGGGGGTTGCGCTCAAATTTTATGCCTGCGTGGGCAGCAATCACACGACGCTCGACGCGATCCGCCTCATGCAGCAGCAGCGCCCGTTTAAAGCCGACGACGTGGCAAAGATCATCGTGCACGGCTCGCAGGTCACGATGGACCACGTCGGCTGGAAGTACGTGCCGCAGGGGCTCACCTCCGCGCAACTCAACCTGCCGTATTGTGTCGCCACCTGGCTATTGGACGGCGACTGCTTCGTCAATCAGTTTACGGAAGACAAAGTCGCCGATCCGCTGCGCATGAAACACGCGGAGAAAGTTTCCGTGCGGCACGACGCCGTCATCACCGCCAAGGGCTCGAAATTCCGCCACATGGTGCGCGTTGAAGTTCACCTGACCGACGGCACGAAAATGGAGCGCACGGTCGAAGCCGGACGCGGCAATGAAAATAATTTCGCGTCCGCAGCCGACGTGTGCGAAAAATTCGAGAAGCTGGCGGCTGCGGCGCTGCCACGCGCCCAGGTCGAACAGTTGCGCGATGCGATGTTGAAGCTCGAAACGCTGGATGACGCAACGCAGATCGCGCGGCTGCTGGCAAAAACATGACACCCGGATTGGTGGTAATCGCATGATGACCCGGCTGCCGTTCGCGTTGGCGCTTGCCGCGTGCGCGGCTTACGCCAGCGGACAGGACTTTCCGACAAAACCTATGCGATTGATCGTGCCGCTTGCAGACGGCGACGCGCCCGGACTCGTTAGCCGCAGGCCCGTTCGCGGGCGGGGCGTGCAGGCCGCCGGGCTTTACAAGACGGCCTTCCCGGAAACTCCACCCTTCCCTTCCAAACCCATACGGCTGATCGTGCCGCTCGCAGACGGCGACGCGCCCGGACTCGTTAGCCGCAGGCCCGTTCGCGGGCGGGGCGTGCAGGCCGCCGGGCTTTACAAGACGGCCTTCCCGGAAACTCCACCCTTCCCTTCCAAACCCATACGGCTGATCGTGCCGCTTGCGCCCGGCGGCGCGATGGACACTGTGGCGCGCGCGGTCGCGGCCAAGCTCACCGAGAACCTCAAGCAAGCGGTCGTGGTGGACAACCGCTCGGGCGCTGCCGGCAGCATCGGCGCCGAACTCACGGCGCGCGCGGCGCCCGACGGCTACACGCTCCTGATGGCGAGTGCGAGCTACGTCACTCACGCGCTCATGTACCGCGCGCCGTACGACCCGGTGCTCGACTTTGCGCCGATAACGCAGGCCACTTTCCAGCCGTATATCCTCGTCGTCAACCCCACGGTGCCGGCGCAGACGCCGGGCGAGTTCATTGCACTTGCGCGCGCGAAACCGGGCACGCTGAACTACGCCTCGTCCGGGAGCGGCAGTTTCATCCACCTGACCGGGGAACTCTTCAGGGCGATGACCAAAACCGATCTCGTGCACATTCCGTACAAAGGCATCGGAACCGCCTATCCGGATCTGATCGCAGGACAGATTCAGTTTACGTTCGCCAGTTCAATTTCAGCGATGCCGCATCTCAAGACCGCGCGGCTGCGCGCGCTTGCCGTCACCAGCCGCAACCGCGCGAAAATTCTGCCGGACCTGCCCGCATTAAGCGAGTCCGCAGTGCCGGGATTCGACGTTACGCAATGGTACGGCGTGCTGGCGCCCCGCGGCACCCCGCAAATCATCATCGAACGTTTGCTGCGTGAATTTGCCGCCGTGTTGCGACAGCCGGAAATCATCGCGCGGTTGGCCGCCGATGGCGCGGAGCCTGCGGTCAGCAGTCCGGCGCAATTTGGCGCACACATCAAGAGTGAGCGCGGCAGGTGGGCGAAAGTCATTAAAGACGCCGGCATCCGCGGCGAGTAATGATGCATTGGGTGCGGCGCCGGGTTTAAAGTAGCGATTTCCACCCCTAGTCGCTTTTTTTCGTTTACGTGAGGCGCACGCGTGGCGCCGCCAACATGCGATGGCATAGAGGTTGCATTGGTTGTTTGCATTGCGGCACCCTTGCTCAACTCACACGCAGCACCACTGACATGGAGAACACGGCATGCAACGACTTCCTAACCTGAGCGTTACGCTCACGCTACTCGCATGCACCGCGACGGCCTTCGCACAAAACTACCCGGCGAAAACGGTGCGTGTGGTCGTCCCCTTCCCGCCGGTGGGCGCCGCCGATCTGCTGGCGCGCACGGTCGGCCAGAAACTCTCCGAGGCGCTGGGCAGCCAGTTCATAGTCGATAACCGTCCCGGCGCCGGCGGCAACATCGGCGCGGAACTGGTAGTGGCGGCAGCGCCCGACGGCTATCTCCTGTTGATGGCGCCGGTCACGACCTTCGCGGTCGGCATGGCCGCGTACACGAAGCTTAACTGGAATCTCGAGAAAAGCCTGGCACCCGTCGCGATGGTCGCCAACGTGCCGCATATGCTCGTCGTTCATCCGTCGCTGCCGGTGAAAAACGTCAGGGACGTGATTGCGCTCGGTAAGGCGCACCCTGGGGAGCTTAATTTCGCGTCGCAGGGCAACGGCACGCTGTCGCACCTCGAGCAGGAAATGTTGAAACAACTCGGCGGCTTCACTGCCAACCACATTCCCTACAAAGGCAGCGCGCCGGGACTTGCCGATTTGATCCCCGGCAACGTGCAGCTTTTCTTCGACAGCATCCCTTCGTCGGCGCCGTATGTGAAGGCGGGCCGCCTGCGCGGGATCGGCGTGGCGTCGTCGAAGCGCTCGCCGGCGCTGCCCGACCTGCCGGCGCTGGGCGAATCGCTCAAAGGATTCGAAGCCGACAGCTGGTTCGGCCTGATGGCTCCCGCCGCTACACCGCGCGAGGTCATCGTCAAGCTCAACGCCGAAGTGCAGAAAGTGCTCATCAGCGCCGACATCCGGGAAAAGCTGCTCGCGCAGGGTGGGCTCGTGCACGGCGGCACGCCGGAACAGATGGCCGACCAAATCCGCGCCGACGTCGCCAAGTGGGGCAAGGTCGTGAGGACCGCGAACGTCAAAATCGAATAGCAGGAGCCTGTCTCGGGCTAAAATCGCGTTTTCCTCCGCGGATCCCACATGAGAGAAGATGCGCGCGATGCGGCCGGCCGCGTCGACGAACAACGTTTGTGGCAGCGCCACGCCGAGATGGCGAAGCTCGGCGCGATTCCCGGCAACGGCGTGAACCGCGCTGCACTGTCGAAGGAAGACATCGCCGCGCGCAAGCTCCTGCTGTCGTGGGCGGCGAAGCGCAAGTTCACCATCAGCGCCGACCCCATCGGCAACCTCTTTGTGCGGCGCGCCGGCACTGACGCGACCGCTGCGCCCATCATGACCGGCAGTCACATGGACTCGCAGCCGCGCGGTGGCCGCTTCGACGGCATCTACGGCGTGCTCGCGGGTTTCGAAGCGCTCGAAGCGATGGATGAAGCGGGCGTCACCACGCGCCGTCCGGTCGAAGTCGTCGCGTGGACCAACGAGGAAGGCGGGCGCTTCGCGCCGTGCACGATGGGATCCATGGTGTTCACCGGCGCGCGCGCCCTGGCCGACGTGCTCGAAGTCACCGACAACGACGGCGTAAAATTAAAAGACGCTCTCGCGCAAACGCTGGCCGCAACGCCGGAAGCGGCACGGCGCGAGTTCAAGTCGCCCGCCGCCGGCTATATCGAGGCGCATATCGAACAGGGCCCGCTCCTGGAAAACGCGCGCAAAACAATCGGTGTTGTCACCGGCATCCAGGGCCTGCGCTGGTTCAACATCGAGGTCTTCGGCAAGACCGACCACGCCGGCACCACGCCGCTCGCGTTGCGCAAGGACGCGGTGCGCGACGCGCTCGCGATCATTAACGCGCTCATCGAACTCACTCAGGATCCCGCCGATATTACGCGTTTTACCGTCGGCCGCATGCTGGTGACGCCCAACTCGCCCAACTCCGTTGCCAGCCACGTGTTGTTTTCCGTCGATTTGAGGCACCCCGATCCGCACGCCATCGCGCGATTGGGGGACGCCGTGGCACCGCTCGCGCGCAAGGCGGCAAAGTTCTGCGACGTGAAAGTCACGCCGACCCTGCACGACGATCCCTGCGTATTCAATGCCGAGGTGACCGCTGCAATCGAAGACGCGGCGGCCAAGCTCGACCTGCCGCACCTGCGCCTGCCGTCGGGCGCCAGCCACGATGCGATGTACATGGCGCGCATATGCCCGACCGGGATGATTTTCGTGCCGTGCGAAAAAGGCATCTCCCACAATGAAGCGGAGAACGCGACACCCGCGGACCTCGCCGCCGGCGCGCGCGTGCTCGCCGCAGCACTCGTCGAACTCGCCACCCGCTGATGCTCGACATCGGCATCGACATCGGCGGCACGTTCACCGACGTGGTGTGCCGTTTCAACGACGGCTCGCTCAAGCATTTCAAGCTGCCGACGACACGCGCGAACCCGGCCGATGCGGTGCGCGACGCGCTTATTCACATGGTCGAAGCGTGGGGCATCAAACCGGCGGACATCGCGCGCTTCGTGCACGGCACCACCGTCGCCACCAACGCGGTGCTCGAACGCACAGGCGCCAAAATCGGCGTGATCGCGAGCGCGGGATTCCGCGACGTGCTCGAAATCGGCCGCGGCAACCGGCGCGAAATCTACGCCACCGTGATGCAGGCGCAAACGCCGGTATTTCTCGCGCCGCGCGCGCTGCGCCGCGACGTGCCTGAACGGCTGAGCGTCGACGGCGCGGTAGTGACGCCGCTCGACGAGGCGGCGCTCGCGCAGGCCGCGCGCGAATTGAAAGAGGCCGGCGCCAAAGCCGTCGCAGTGTGCTTTCTCTTTTCATATCTCAATCCGCGCCACGAGCAACGCGCGCGCGAGTTGATCCATGACATCGATCCGCATTTGTTCGTATCGCTGTCAAGCGACGTCGACCCGGCATTCCGCGAGTACGAGCGCATGACGGTTACCGCGTTCGACGCCTACGTTAAGCCGGTGCTCAACGCCTATCTCACCGGCATGGAAGCCAATCTCGCCGACGCCGGCGTCGCGGCACCCTTGCAGATCATGCAATCGCGCGGCGGTGTATGCTCGGCGGCGGTGGCGCGCTTACGCCCGGTGCGCATGTTCCTGTCGGGCCCTGCCGCCGGCGCGATCGGCGGTGCGTTCGTCGGCGGGCGAGTCGGCGAAAAAAACCTGATCACGGTCGATATCGGCGGCACCAGTTGCGACATCGCGCTCATCAGCAACGGCACGCCGCTGATTCGCGCCGAAGGCGTGATCGACCGCTTTCCGGTACGCGTCGCGATGGTGGACGTTAACGCGATCGGCGCGGGCGGAGGCAGCATCGCGTGGCTCGACAGCTCCGGCGCGCTGCGCGTAGGACCGCAATCCGCGGGTTCCGAGCCTGGCCCCGCGTGCTACGGGCGCGGCGCCACTGAACCGACCGTGACCGACGCGTCGGTCGTGTTGGGCTATCTCGATCCCGATTATTTCGCCGGCGGCGCACTCGCGCTCGATCCAAAACTCGGGCACGCCGCGATATTGAGCCGCATCGCCGAACCGATGAAGTTCACCGTCGAAGAGGCCGCCCTCGGCATCCACCGCGTGGTCAACGCGCAAATGGCCGAGGGCATACGCCTGATGTCGATCAACCGCGGCGTTGATCCGCGCGAATACGCGCTGGTCGCGTTGGGCGGCGCGGGCCCTTTGCACGCATGCGCGCTCGCCGAAGAGCTGTATATGACGCGCGTCGTGATTCCGAGCCGGCCCGGCGTGCTGTCGGCAATCGGCCTTTTGGCCGCGCCCGTCGAGCATGAATCTTTCCTCGCCTATACCCGGCGCTTCGATGAGGCGCGCGCGCAAGACGTCATCGATCAACTAAGCCAGCTGGACGCGCAATGCGCGGAATTGATGAAGACCGATGGCGTAGCGCCGGGTGCGGTGCGCATCGAGTATTCGGCGGACGTGTGCTACGTCGGCCAGTCGTATTACCTCGAAGTCGCCATCGACGCCGCCGACCCGCCGCAATTGCTCGCCAAACTTTACCGGGAATTCGTGGTGGCGCACGACCGCGTCTACGGCCACAGCACCGAGTCGCCGGCGCGCATCGTGAATCTGCGCTCGGTGCACCGCGCGGGCGGTGGCATCGATATTCGCGAAAACGCCGCGACGGCAGGTGCTGCGCGCGCCCACGGCAGCCGGGAATTGCTGCTACCCGGCGGCGCGGGCGCAGTCACCGCCGCCATCTACTCTAGGGATCAGTTCCCTGCTGACGCAGTGATCAGCGGGCCGGCAATCATCGAGCAGACCGATACCACGACGCTGGTGTTGCCCGGCTGGCGAGCAAAAAGCGTGGCCTCCGGTGATATCATCATGACTCACACCGGAGATGCCGCGTGAACCAGCCCGTCGCCTCGCGCGCAGTCACGCTCGACCCCATCCTCATGGAGGTCGTGCGCTACAAGCTGGAAAGCATTACCGAGGAGATGCAGGCTAGCCTGATCCGGGGTGCCTTCTCGCCCATCGTCAAGGAGGCCAACGACGCGTCGTGCTGCCTCTTCACGCCCGACGGCACGACGGTCGCGCAATCGCGCTCCAACCCCAGCCACCTGGGGTCGCTGATCTATTCGCTGGCCGCGATATTGAGGCACTATCCGGCAGCGAGAATGCGCGACGGCGACATCTACCTATTCAACGATCCCTACATGGGCGGCACGCACATTCCGGATATCGCGGTGGTGATTCCGGTCATGGGCGACGGGCGCGTGGTCGCGTTAACGGCCAGCATCGCGCACCACATCGATCTCGGCGGCAGCATTCCCGGCTCGTCAGCGGCGAACGCGACCGACATTTTCCAGGAAGGCCTGCGCATCCCGCCGCTGCAGCTCGCGCACGCGGGCGCCATCGACGAAGCCATGATCCGGCTCATCCGCAGCAACACGCGCATGCCGGACAGCGTGATCGGCGACCTCAACGCGCAAATCGCCGCCGGCAAGATCGCGGTGCGGCGCTTGACCGAATTGGGCGCGCGCTACGGTTACGCTCTCATCGAGCGCATCTGCCGCGAATTGATCGACCGCTCGGAGAAAATGACGCGCGACGCGCTCTCAAAACTCCCGCAGGGCACGTTCACTTACGAAGACACGCTGGACAACGACGGCGTGGACCTCGACCGGCGCGTGACCATCAGGGTCGCCGTCACCATAGCGAACGGCGAAGTGCTGTTCGATTTCACCGGCACGAGTGAACAGGTCCAGGGACCGGTCAACATCGTGCCGTCGGGCGTGTACTCATCGGCGTGTTACGGTGTGCGCGCAATCACCGATGCCAGCATTCCGACCAACGGCGGCTGCTTCCGGCCGGTTAAAGTCATCACTCCGGAAGGCTCGCTCGTGAACCCGCGCGTCGGCGCGCCGGTCAACGGCCGCACGCATCCGATGAAACGGCTTGCCTCGTGCATCGTCGGCGCGCTTGCGCAAGCGCTGCCCGACCGTTTTGCCGCGCCCGCGGCGGCCTCGCTGCTGGTGCTGACTTTCGGCGGGCAATGGCCGAACGGCCGCAACTTCGTCGTCACCGATCTCATCAATGGCGCCTCCGGCGGCGCGCTGGGCGTCGACGGTATCGACTGCATCGCCACCGACATGACCAATGGCATGGCAATGCCCGAGGAGGCGCTCGAGATGGAAGCGCCGATCCGCCTGATCCGCAACGAGCTGCGCGGCGACACCGGCGGCGCGGGCACATTCCGCGGCGGTGTCGGCATCGTCCGCGAATACGCAATCCTGCATGGCCCCATGAAATTCTCGCACCGCGGCGAGCGCCATTACTCGCAGGCGCGCGGGCTTCTGGGCGGCGGCCCCGGTGGCATCGCGTATTCGGAAATACGCCGCCGCGACGGCCGCGTCGAGCCAATACACTCCAAGATCGTGACCACGCTTGAAACCGGCGACCGCGTGCTGATCAAAACGCCGGGCGGCGGCGGTTACGGTGACCCGCGCAAACGCGCGGGCGTAGCGGTGGTTGCGGACCTCGAAAACGGCAAAGTCACCGCCGCGGTGGCGCGCGAAACTTACGGATACGCCCCCCGCTAGCCCACGCGGCGTCCGGTGCACCGCCTTTTCGCTTATACTGATTGCAGATACCCAGGCCAATCCACGGGGAGGGCCCCATGTACAAGCACATCCTGCTGCCGACTGACGGTTCGGCGCTGGCGGAAGTCGCAATCAACAACGGCCTGCCGTTTGCCAAGGCAATCGGCGCGAAAGTGACCGGTTTTTATGTCATGGTCGAACGTCCGGTCGAATCCTTCGAGGACTTTGCGCCGGTCGATGCGAAAGCACCCGCACTCGACGAGATCTCCAAACAGGAGGCCCAGAAATATCTCGCCGTAATCGCGAAGAAGGCTGGAGAATTGGGTGTGCCTTGCGCAACGCTGTCCGTATCCCACGCCTCGCCGCACCAAGCGATCATCAAAGCCGCGACCGACCAGCGCTGCGACTTCATCATCATGGCTTCGCACGGCAGAAAAGGCATTACCGGGGAGCTGGTCGGCTCTGAAACCGCGCGCGTAATTACCGGTTGCAGGATTCCGGTGCTGGTGTACCGCTAAGCCGGCAGCCATCAGCGGCCAGCTTCTCTTCCCGCAAGCAATTGGAATCAGGCTAGGCTGAACGCTGGCAGCTGAGTCCTTGCGGCAGGCGGCAGCGCGTGGCGTGATAAAATAGCGTCTCATTCATCGCGGACCGCCATGGCGCTCTCCCCTCTTACGGCCATATCTCCTCTCGATGGCCGCTATAGCAGCAAAGTCGAGGCGCTGCGGCCGTATTTCAGCGAACTCGGGCTGATCCGCTACCGCGTCCAGGTCGAAATCGAATGGCTGAAGGCGCTCGCTGCCGAGCCCGCGATCACGGAAGTTCCCCGGTTCTCGGCTGCCACCGTCAAAGCGCTCGACACACTCGTGCGCGGCTTCGCGGAAGCCGACGGCGCCGCCGTCAAGAAAATCGAGGCGCGCACCAACCACGACGTCAAGGCGATCGAGTATTTTCTCAAGGACAGGCTCGCCGGCAACCAGGAAATCGTCCGGGTCGCCGAGTTCATCCACTTCGCCTGCACTTCCGAAGACATCAACAACCTGTGTCATGCGCTGATGCTGAAAGCGGCGCGCGACGAGGTGATGCTGCCAGCGCTCGACAAAATCATCAGCCCGCCTGACGGCGATCGCCCGCGAGCTCGCCGATGCGTCCATGCTCGCGCACACGCACGGCCAGCCGGCAAGTCCGACCACGCTCGGCAAGGAAATCGCCAACGTCGTCGCGCGCTTGAAGCGCGCGCGCGAGCGCATCATCGGCGTCAAGCTGCTCGGCAAGATCAACGGCGCGGTCGGCAACTACAACGCGCATGTCGTTGCCTACCCCGGCGTCGACTGGGAGAAATTCGCGCGCCGGTTCGTCGAAAACCTCGGTCTCGAGTTCAACCCGTACACGATCCAGATCGAGCCGCACGACGCGATCGCGGAGCTCTTCGACGCCTATGCGCGCGCCAATACGATCCTGCTCGACCTCGACCGCGACGTGTGGGGCTATATCTCGCTCGGTTACTTCACGCAGAAGACCAAAGCCGGCGAAGTCGGCTCGTCCACCATGCCGCACAAGGTCAACCCGATCGACTTCGAAAACTCCGAAGGCAATCTGGGCATCGCCAATGCGCTGCTCAGGCACATGAGCGAAAAGCTGCCGGTGTCGCGCTGGCAGCGCGACCTCACCGATTCGACGGTGCTGCGCAACATGGGGGTCGCGCTCGGCCATACGCTGCTCGCCTACGATTCGCTGCTAAAAGGGCTCGCCAAGCTCGAAGCCAACCGCGCGCGGCTCGCCGCCGACCTCGATGCCAGTTGGGAAGTGCTCGCCGAGCCGATCCAGACCGTGATGCGCCGCTACGGCGTGACCGGCGCCTACGAGCAGTTGAAAGACTTGACGCGCGGCAAAGGCGGCATGACGCGCGCGTCCTTGCACGCGTTCATCAGGACGCTCGCGATTCCCGACGATGCAAAGAACAGGCTGCTCAAGCTGACCCCGGCAACTTACATCGGCAAAGCCGCGGAGCTGGCGAGAAAGATCTAAGGAGCCTCTGATTAAGTCGTCCCCGCGTAGGCGGGGATCCAGTAATTGCCTGAATATCCTGGATTCCCGCCTTCGCGGGAATGACGAAATCATACTTAATCAGAGCTTCCCTAAGCAGACTCTTATTAAATTCTCAACCGATCGCCCTGATGTATAGAAGGGTGAACGGGATTGCTCGATAAGCGCGGTACTCGTGCCCTTCTGTACATCAGGACATGCTTCGATACATCAACACGAACGGGCTGCTTATTCGGAGCGTCCCTAACCCTGCGCGGCGGGCGCCTTGTCCAGCGGACCGGGCCGTGAAATCCCGTATCCCTGCGCGTAATTGACGTCAAGTTTTCGCAATACACTCAGCGTCGGCGCGCTCTCCACGCCCTGGGCGATGGTCTGCACGTTGATCGAGCGGCAGGCGCCGGCCGCGGCCTTGACTTCCGCCGCCACCTCCTCGTTGTCGGCAAGTTCCTGGATCAGGCGGCCGCCGATTTTCAGTACGTTCGCGCTCAGTTCCTTGATCAGGCGAAACGGAATACTCTCATCACTCATGGCGCCGACCGAAACCAGACACCCGATTTTTCTGCAGTGCTTCCGCCAGCGCGGCGGCACCGGCCGGAAAACTGGCCGCATCGCCGGGAAATTCAAAGCACAGCGCATCACCGCCGATTTTGTTCTGCTTAAGTTCTGCGCCGACAATGGACGCGAAATCCGGATCGGCGAGCGTCGAACTGCACAGATTAAGGTGCGCGACGCCGCGCTGCTCCGGCCGCAACGACCGATGCCAGGCGAGCAGCTTGCGCACGACGTAGCGGTCAAGCTCGGGCCCGAGGTTCAATTGCTCCAGCATCTCCAGAAACGACCCCGGCGGGATGAGATGTTTTTCTTCCTCCTGCAGGCGCACGAAGATCTCGAAATGCGCCCGCTTGTCCTCGCGTGGCGCGAGCTTGACGATGGATTGGCTGAAAAGTATGAACTCGTTCTGGGAAAATGCGCGGGCGAACTTTTCCTGCGGATTGTCCCATCCGGAAGCGCCGCCGGCAACGCTCACCAGATAGCCCTCTTCGTTTTTGTCGCTGGCCATGCCCGCCCCTCCTGGAGTTTCGAACAGCGCACATTCTAATTGCGGAAAGATGAATTTATTGTGTGACCTCGATATATATTTCAGCGCGCGCCGGAAAATCTATCAAAATGATAGATTTTTTCCCGCTTACGGCATGTCGATACTGCTTGACAGGCGCGCGAACGATTTGAATCCACGCATTTTGCGCCGCGCGCGGCGCGATGAACCGCGCGCGCCGCCAGGCCTGTGCCTGCGCGGGGGACGGTAATACAGATGTGCGCCGGAATGCCGAATTGAGACTCGTTCAGCGTTTCTCTCGCCGAGCGGGAAAATGGCGCCGCTTCACTCGACCGGTGTCGCCCGGCAGCCGATCAGTTCTTGTCGCCGGCGGCCACGTAAGCCCACAGCGCGGCGATGTCCTCCGGCGGCAGCAGGCCGCCGAAGGGCGGCATGCTGTTCCTGCCGCGGGTAACCGAATTGATGAACCGTTCGCGCTGATCCGGCGCAAACGCGAGCAGGTCGGTCGCCCCCTCCGGATTTTTCATGCGCACGCCGTGACATGCCGCGCAGTGCCGCGAGTAGGTTTCGCTACCCAGCTTGATTTGCGCCGGCGTGACGGGCGCCGCGTCTTGCGCCGCTGCGAGCTGCGCAAACACAAACAGCAAGCCGGCGAGGATGAGGCTCATCGATTCCATTGCGGCACGCGCGGCGGCGCTCTCCGTTTGTCCACGGCGAGGACCGCACCTAACCGCGGAAAATTTACGTTGTCGCCGGACTAACCCGCCGGCACTCGCCAGCGGATTGCCCGGTCGCGCGTCGTGCCGATCGAATCAGTCGGGCATCAATGCAAACGTCCATACCGATCCGCCGGGAAGCACCTTGCCTTCCGTTTCGCGCTTTGACGATGTGCCGCCGCCCAGTCCCGACAATACGGTCACGAACTGGCGGCCGTTATGCGTATAGGTGATCGGCTGCGCATTGATGCCGGAACTGGTCTTGAATTGCCACACGATTTTTCCGGTGTCTTCGTCGAGCGCGACGAATTCGCCGCTCACCTTGCCTGAAAACACCAGGCCGCCCGCGGTGACCAGCATCCCCGACCAGCTCGGCAACCCCATAAGCGGCAGTTTCCACGCGGGCTTTGCCGTCAGCGGATCGAGCGCGCCGAAATAGCCCCACGGCTCGGCCGGATTGCGCGGCACGGTGGAGTTCTCCACGCCCATGTAACGCTCGCCCGGCTTGTAAACGGGAAGATCCTTGTTCAACTGGTAGACCGACGTTTCCTCGAGCATCGCGAAATACAAATTGCCGGTGTTGGGGTTGAATGCCATTGGCATCCAGTTCTTGCCGCCGGTCCAGCGCGGCTTGACTTCAACCTTCTCGCCCGCACGCAGGCGCTTCGCCACGTCGGTTTCGGCCACGTGCCCGATGGCGGGATCGATGCGCGGCTGTGCCCAGTTGACCGTGACGTAGGCGTTACCCGCGATGAGCTTGCCGTTGGTGCGATCGAGCGTGTAGAGGAAACCGTTGCGATCGGCATGCATCAACACCTTGCGCTTGACGCCATTGACCATGATGTCGGCGAGCACGTTCTCGATGTTGCCGTCGAAAACGTAGATCTCGGCGGGCGTCCACTGATAGTGCCGGCGAACTCGCGCGCGGCCGCGTCGGCGCGAGGCTAGGCGCGCCTGAACCGCTCGCGCAGGAAGCCGATCACCCCCGGCAGGATCGAAATCACGATGATGCCGAGTATGAACAGCGTGAGGTTGTTTTTGACGAACGGGATGTTGCCGAAATAGTAGCCGCCGTAAACGAAAAAACCGATCCAGAACACGCTGCCGGAAAAGCTGTAGAACAGGAACCGTGTATACGTCATGCGCCCGATGCCCGCCACGAACGGCGCGAAGGTGCGGATGATGGGCAGAAAGCGCGCGAGGATCACCGTCTTGCCGCCGTGCTTCTCGTAAAAGCGCTGCGTGGCCGCGCGAGGTGCGCCGGATTCAACAGGCGCGAGCGCTCGCGCCTGAACACGCGCGGGCCGAGGTAGCGGCCGATCCAGTAGTTCGTGTTGTCGCCGCCGAACGCGGCGAGCACGAGCAGCGCAAACAATCCGTGCACGTCCAGCGCACCGGCCGCCGCCAGCGCGCCCGCCACGAACAGCAGCGAGTCGCCGGGCAGAAACGGCGTCACCACGAGCCCGGTCTCGCAGTAAATGATCAGAAAGAGGATCAGGTAGACCCACGCGCCGTAGGTCTGGATCAGCACCGTCAGGTGCTGATCGAGGTGCAGGACGATGTCGAAGAACTGCGCGAGCAACTCCACGGTAGCGCCTAGATCACCGCGCCGATTTCGTTCTTTTTTTCCGGCTTGACGAGATCTTCGCGCGAAACGCCGAGCCACATGACGATCGGGCTCGCGACCAGCACGGACGAATAAATCCCGAAGCAGATGCCGATGGTGAGCGCCAGCGCGAAATAATGCAGCGTCTCGCCGCCGAACACGAGCATGGACGTCACCATCAACTGCGTGCAACCGTGGGTGATGATGGTGCGCGAAATGGTGCGCGTGATCGCGTTGTCGATCACGTGCGTGACACTCGCCTTGCGCATCTTGCGGAAGTTCTCGCGGATCCGGTCGAACACCACGACCGATTCGTTGACCGAATAGCCGAGGATCGCCAGCACCGCGGCGAGCACCGTCAGCGAGAAATCCCACTGGAATACCGAGAAAAACCCGAGAATGATGACGACGTCGTGCAGGTTGGCGATGATCGCCGCCAGGCCGAACTTCCACTCGAATCTCAGCGCGAGGTAGGCGACGATGCCGAGCGAGACGAAGAGGAGCGCGAGCCCGCCGTTTTCGATCAATTCCTTGCCGACCTGCGGGCCGACGAACTCGACGCGCCTGACCTCGGCCGTGGCATCTTCCTTGCGCAACTCGTCGCGCACCAGTTCCGAGAGCTTGGCGCTGGTCAGCCCCGGCTTCACGGGCAGCCGGATCAGCACGTCGAGCGAGGTGCCGAAATTCTGCACCGACGCGTCGGCGAAACCGAGCTTGCCCATCGTGTCGCGGATCTTGTTGACGTCGGGCGCCTGCGCGTAGTGCATCTCCATCACCGTGCCGCCGGTGAAGTCGACGCCGAAGTTAAGTCCGCGGGTCGCGAGCGAGCCCACCGCGATGAGAAACGTGATGATCGAAATCACGTTGAACACCAGCGCGTGGCGCATGAACGGGATGTCGTTTTTTATCCTGAAGAATTCCATTTGTGCTCCTGGCGTCGCAGTGAACGGTGAAGGGTGAAGCGTGAACTCGCGCCAGCCCTCTCCCGATTACGGTGGACGGGGGTCTTACCATTCACTCATTCACGCCTTTGCCCTTGGCTTCTACGTCCGGCCTTCCACACCTGCCCGATCGAGATGCGGTCGAGCTTGCGGCGGCTGCCGTAATAGAGATTCACGATGCTGCGCGACACCATCACCGCGCTGAAGATCGAAGTCAGGATGCCGAGGCACAGGACCACCGCGAAACCCTTGACCGGGCCCGAGCCGAACGCAAACAGCGCAAGACCGCCGATCAGCGTGGTGATGTTGGAATCCAGAATGGTTCCCCACGCGCGCTCGTAGCCGGCGGCGATCGCCGCCTGCGGCGTGTTGCCGTTGCGGAGTTCTTCGCGGATGCGCTCGTTGACGAGCACGTTGGCGTCGATCGCCATGCCGACCGTTAGCGCAATGCCGGCCATGCCGGGCAGGGTGAGTGTTGCCTGCAGCATCGACAGCAGCGAAATCAGGAACAGCACGTTGACCGCGAGTGCGACGACCGAAATCACCCCGATCATGCTGGTAGTACGCGATCATGAAAGCGGCAATCAGCGTAAAGCCGATCCACGTCGAGTGAAAGCCGATCTTGATGTTGTCCGCACCCAGGCTCGGGCCCACCGTGCGCTCTTCGATGATGTCCATCGGCGCCGCCAGCGAACCCGCGCGCAGCAGAAGCGCCAGATCGTTCGCCTCGCGCGTCGACATGCGGCCCGAAATCTGGAAGCGCCCGCCGAGCTCGGACTGGATGACGGGCGCCGTGATGACTTCGGGTTTGCCTTTTTCGATCAGCAACACCGCCATGCGCCGCTTGACCGCCTCGCGCGTGGTGTCGCGCATGATGCGCGCGCCCTGGCCGTCGAGTTCGACGCTCACGATGGGCTCGTTGTTCTGCTGGTCGAAGCTCGGCGCCGCGTTGGTGAGCCGCTCGCCCGTGATGATGACGTTCTTGGACAAGAGCAGCGGCTCGGTCGTCTTGCCGCGGCGCTCGATATGCAGCTCCATGCCGAACGGCACGTTGCCTTTCATCGCTTCGTCGATTTTCTGCGGATCGTAATCGCGGCCGGCCGGATCGCTCGCGTGCGCCTCGACGAGCCGCAATTCGAGGCTCGCCGTGCGGCCGAGCAATTCCTTCGCGCGCGCGGTGTCCTGCACGCCCGGCAACTGCACGACGATGCGGTCGGCGCCCTGCTGCTGGATGATGGGCTCGGCGACGCCCAGTTCGTTGACGCGGTTACGCAACGTCGCGATGTTCTGCTGCAGCGCCAGGTCCTGCGTGCGCTTCTGCTCCTCGGGCTTCAGCCCCGCAACGAGACGAAACTCGCCGCCCTGCTCCTGCTCGTTCAACGCGAGTTCGGGATTGGCGGTTTCGATTTCCTTGCGCGCCTTGTCGCGGCCTTCCTTGTCGCGGAACTTGATCTGCAGGCTCTGGCCTTCGCGCACGATGCCGCTGTAGGCAATGCGCTTGTCGCGCAGCAGGCCGCGGATATTGCTCGCGACACCGTCGATTTTCTTGGTCAGCGCCGACGGCATGTCGACCTGCAGCAGGAAATGCACGCCGCCGCGCAAGTCGAGACCCAGATACATCGGCAGCGCGCCGATCGCGGTGAGCCAGCGCGGGCTGCGCGACAAGAGGTTCAGCGCGACGACGAAATCCTCGCCGAGCTGGGTCTGCACGACGTCCTTGGCCTTCAACTGGGTGTCGGTGTCGGCAAAGCGCACCTTGAGGCTCACCGGGTCGAGAAACACCCCGTCATTCGCGATGTTGGCAGGCCTTGAGCGCCGCCTCGACGCGCTGCTGCAGATTCGACATCGACTTTCTGCGTCGATTTGGCGGTGGATACCTGGATGGCCGGCACTTCGCCGAAAAAATTCGGCAACGTATAGACGACGCCGATCAGCAGCGCGAAGCCGATCAGCAGGTAGGTCCAGAGCGGGTAACGGTTCATTAGGCTGCGCGAATGGTGAATGAGTGAATCGTGAATGCGTGAAGAGCAGAAAGCCAGCGCAGGCCTGCCTTTATCTTCTCACTACTGCCATTACTCATTCACTCAACACCTTTGATGGTGCCCTTGGGCAGCACCAGCTGCACGGCGGGACGCTGCACGCGGATTTCGATCTTGTCGGCGATTTCGAGCGTGACGTAATTGTCGCTGACCTTGGTCACTTTGCCGAGCACGCCGCCGGCGGCCACCACTTCGTCGCCTTTTTGCAGCGCTTCCACCATCGTCTTGTGCTCCTTCGCGCGCTTCATCTGCGGACGGATCATGACGAAGTAGAGCACGACGAACATCAGGATGATCGGCAGCATCGACATGATGTCGGCGCCGCCGGGTGCCGCCGACTGCGCCCAGGCTTCGTTGATAAACACGGTATTGCCTCCTCAAGCGCGGCGCATGGTGCGCCGCGACCCGTAAAAAGGTGCGTATTCTAGCATGCAGCGCGCACGCAGTCTGCCTGAATTCGTCTATGAAATCAGCCAGCCGCCCCGCTCTATGGCGCCGCGCAGGCCCTGCATCAATTCCAGGTAGTAGTAGAGGTTGTGCCAGGTATTGAGCCGCGCGCCGAGGATTTCGTTCACCTTCTGCAGGTGATGCAGATAGGCGCGCGTGAAGTTGCGGCAGGTGTAGCAGCCGCAGGCCGCGTCGAGCGGCCGGATATCGTCGCGGTACTGCGCGTTCCTCAGCTTGAGGGTGCCGTGGCGCGTGTATATCCAGCCGTTGCGCGCATTGCGCGTCGGCAGCACGCAATCGAACATGTCGATGCCGGCAGCCACCGCCTCGACGATGTCTTCCGGCGTGCCCACGCCCATCAGGTAGCGCGGCTTGTCGGCCGGCAGGCGCGGCGCGGTGTGCGCGAGGATGCGCTGCATGTCGTCCTTGGGCTCGCCCACCGACAGCCCGCCGATCGCGTAGCCGTCGAACCCGATGGCGGTGAGGCCGGCCAGCGACTGGTCGCGCAGGTGTTCGTGCATGCCGCCCTGCACGATGCCGAACAGCGCGTTGGGATTGCCATCATGCGCGCGCTTCGAGCGCTCCGCCCAGCGCAGCGACAGTTCCATCGACTCCTGCGCCTGCGCGACGTCGGCCGGATACGGCGTGCATTCGTCGAACACCATCACGATGTCGCTATTCAACACGCGCTGGATGCGCATCGATTCTTCCGGCGTGAGAAAGCACGCGTCGCCGTTGACCGGCGACTGGAACGCAACGCCCTCCTCGCTGATCTTGCGCATTTCGCCGAGGCTGAACACCTGAAAGCCGCCGGAGTCGGTCAGGATGGGCCCGTCCCAGCCCATGAAGCGATGCAGGCCGCCGTGCGCCGCGATGACTTCGAGCCCGGGCCGCAGCCACAGGTGAAAAGTATTGCCGAGCACGATCTGCGCGCCGATTTCGTCGCAGCTCGGCCGGGCTCATCGCCTTGACCGTGCCGTACGTGCCCACCGGCATGAACGCCGGCGTCTCGACCACGCCGTGCGCGAGCGTGAGCGTGCCGCGGCGCGCGGCGCCATCGGTTGCGGATATCTTGAACTCCATCACCCGCGCAGCTTTTCGAGCGCGCGCCGCATGCCGTCCGGCATCGGCAGCGGCCGGTGGGTCGCGCGGTCGCAGCAGACGTGCACGAAATGCCCCTGCGCGGCGGCGAGCTTATCGTCGTTGCGGAAAATGCCGATCTCGAAGCGCACGCTGCTCGTGCCGAGGTGCGCTACGCGCAGGCCGCAATGCACGATGTCGGGAAACGAAATTGCGCTGAAATACTGGCAGCCGGTTTCCACCACCAGGCAGATCGGTCCGCTGTCCATGCTCAATATGCCTTCGCGCAGCATGTATTCGTTCACCACCGTGTCGAAATACGAATAGTAGTTGACGTTGTTGACGTGGTTGTAGACGTCGTTGTCCATCCAGCGCGTGGTGATCGCGAGGAAATGCGGATAACGGTCGCGGGATTCGGGTTTTGGTTTGCGGCATTTTGCAAGATTCTCTTGGCGGTCTTGGCGGCTTGGCGGCTCAATCATTCCTGCTTTTCCATCAGCATCGCGTCGCCGTAGCTGAAAAAACGATACCGCTGCTCGATCCGCATGCGCGTACGCGCGGCGGATATTATCCATGCCCGCGAACGCCGAGACCAGCATCAGCAGCGTCGAGCGGGGCAAATGAAAATTCGTGATCAGCCGGTCGGCCACGCGAAAGCGGTAGCCGGGCACGATAAACAAGCGCGTCTCGGCGCTGCCCGCGCGCAATTCGCCGCCCGCCGCGGCCGCTTCGAGCGCGCGCAGACTCGTGGTGCCGACCGCGATCACGTTGCCGCCCGCCGCCCGTGCGCGCTGCTATCGCGTCCACCGTCGCCTGCGGCAGCGCATACCATTCGGCGTGCATGATGTGCCCGTCGAGATTTTCCACGCGCACCGGCTGAAACGTGCCGGCGCCGACGTGCAACGTGATCCACGCGAGCTCGCACCCCGCGCGCTTTGAGCGCCGCGAGCAGCGCCTCGTCGAAATGCAAGCCGGCCGTGGGTGCCGCCACGGCGCCCGGCGTTCGCGCGTAGACGGTCTGGTAGCGCGCAGCGTCGCCTGCATCGGCCTCATGCGTGATATACGGCGGCAACGGCACGCTGCCCGCGCGCTCGAGCAATGCGAACACGTCCGCGCAATCGATGAAGCGCAGCTCGAAAAATTCGCCCGCGCGGCCGAGCACCTCCGCAATTGCGCCTCCCGCGAGCAGCAAGCGCGATCCTGCGCGCGGCGTCTTGCTCGCGCGCACCTGCGCGAGCACGCGATCAAAATCGAGCACGCGCTCGACGAGCACTTCAACCTGCCCGCCGCTGTCCTTGCGCCCGGTGAGCCGCGCCTTGATCACGCGCGTGTCGTTCATGACCAGCACGTCACCCGCTTTCACGAGTTCCGGCAACTCGCGGAACTGGCGGTCGCGAAGTTCGCCGCTGCGTCCGTCGAGATGCAGCAAACGGCTCGCGCTGCGCTCGTCCGCGGGAAACTGCGCGATCAGCGCGGGCGGCAGGTCGTAATCGAAATCGGACAAGTTTCACCGCGCCGATTATACTGGGCGGGTTGCGGTGATTTGGTTGTTACAGGATAATTAGCCCTGCACACGGACTGCAAAGTCGCCGTATGCAGGAATGCGGGTTCGAACGGACAACACAGTTGCCGATCAACCTGCATCGCATTGCCGGGATGGCGGAACTGGTAGACGCACGGGACTCAAAATCCCGCGCCAGCAATGGTGTGGGGGTTCGATTCCCCCTCCCGGCACCATAAGGTAGTCCAGCAACATTCAACCACGTCCGACTTTCAGCGGCGCACCATAAGCACCTGCCGTCATGCCGGACTTGATCCGGTATCCAGACCGGATTCCAGTTGCCCCTTAAATTCATGCCAATAATTAGCACGATCATGCTCATGTCTGGCGTGGCCGATTGCCGTCGACCGGACCTGAAAGTGTCCCGGAGTGTCCAGCCAGTTTGACGAACTGCCCCCGCTCCTGTTTAATAACTAATATTAATAGATAGGAGAATGGCCATGCCTACCAGTGTCGCCCTCAGCCCCCACTTTGAAGCCTTTATCCAGGACCAGTTAAAATCGGGGCGCTACAACAACGCCAGCGAGGTGGTGCGCGCCGGGTTGCGCATGCTCGAAGATCAGCACGCGCGCGCCAGACTTCTGCAGGAGGAACTGCGCGCAGCGATCGCGGCCGGTCTCGCGAGCGGCCCTGGAAAATCCGCCGCGGTTGTGTTCGACCGCCTGGAGGCTAAGTACCGCAAGCAGGCCGGCAAACGCGCGGCGTAATGCGCGTTGAGATTTCTCCGCTCGCCGAGCGGGATCTGGAGGCGATCGGCGACTATATTGCCGACGACAACCCGCCCCGCGCGCTGAGCTTCGTTGTTGAATTGCGCACCTTATGCGCCAAAATTGCCAAGACGCCGCAGGCTTTTAGCGCCCGCCCGGAACTGGGCAAGGGAATACGCTCCTGCGCACACGTAAACTACACGATCTTTTTCACAGCCACGAAGGCAAGGCTAAGTATCGTGCGTGTCCTGCATGGCGCGATGGACATCCCGGCTCAATTCACCGACACGCCGGAATGATTAATCGACAAACGAAGCGATGAACGAACCCGAAACCCGCGCCGGACACTTCGACCCGGCGCGCAAGACGGCGGAACGAGACAAGATGGCCGCTGCGCGACGATTGCGCCTGAATACGGACGGCAAAGTGTCGGATACAGGTGTGCGGGTTCGAACGGACGAAATGTTTTCCTTTCAACCCGCTTCTCATTGCCGGGATGGCGGAACCGGTAGACGCACGGGACTCAAAATCCCGCGCCAGCAATGGTGTGGGGGTTCGATTCCCCCTCCCGCACCACAAAAATAATTGCAAGCGACGCCAGCGTCACACCAGCTTGCGCGCGACGAGTTCGGCCTTCACTTACGCGTAGAAAACCGGCGCCGCAATCACGCCGGGCAATCCGAACGCGGCCCCCATCACGATCATCGCGAGCAGCAGCTCCCACGCCGCAGCGTCGATCTGGGAGCGTCGCGCGAAATTATTGTTTTTCGCCGGCAACCACGTACGCCCATAGCGCGTCGATATCTTCCGGTTTGAGCAAACTTTCCCACGGCGGCATGCTGTTCTTGCCTTTGCCCACCGAGTTGCGAAAGCGGCCCTCCTGATCTTTGGGAAAGGTCATGAGATCAAACGCGCCTTCCGGATTTTTCATGCGGACACCGTGGCACGGCGAGCAGTGTCGCGCATACGTATCCGCGCCCAGCTTGATTTTTTCTGCGGGAAAATCCTGCGCGTGTGCGCTCAATGCAAGCGCCATCAATATTCCTGCCACACTCTTTTGCAGTTCTGTTTTTTTCATGAAATAGTTACAAAAAATAATCTGCCATGGTCAAAAAAATCCCACCGGCATTGGGCCGGTGGGATCGTTGTAAAGCAAACCGGTTTCGCGCCTAGTCCATCAGCGCAAACGTCCACACCGTGCCGGCGGGCAGTACTTTTCCCGCAGTTTCGCGCCTTGCCGATGTACCGCCGCCCAGACCCGAGAATACGGAGACGTATTGCTTGCCTTTGTACGTGTAGGTGATGGGTTGCGAGTTCACGCCCGACGGCGTCTTGAATTGCCACAGTACCTTGCCGGTGGCTTCATCCAGCGCCGCGAAGTCGCCCGCAGTGTTGCCGGTAAATACCAGGCCGCCCGCGGTGACCATCGCGCCCGACCAGCTCGGCAGGTCCATCAGCGGCGTGCGCCAGGCGGGTTTGCCGGTCATCGGGAGCACCGCACCCCAGTAGCCCCAGGGCTTGGTCTTGTCGCGTTCCTTGGTGGTGTTGGTGACACCCATATAACGCTCACCCGGCTTGTACTCCGGCAGATCCTTGTTCAACTGGTAAATCGCGGTTTCCTCGAGCATCGAGAAATAGAGCCGCTCCGTGGCGGGGTTGAAGGCCATCGGCATCCAGTTCTTGCCGCCGGTCCAGCGCGGTTCGATCTCAACCTGTTCGCCCGCGCGCAGGCGCTTGGCGACATCGGTCTCAACCACACGGCCCGTCTTCAGATCCACGCCGGTTGACCAATTGGTCTTTACATACGGGTTGCCCGCGAGCACTTCGCCGGTGGCGCGGTCGAGCACGTACAGCAAGCCGTTGCGGTCGGCGTGCATCAACACCTTGCGCTTCTTGCCGTTGAGGGTAAGTTCGCCCAGCACGTTCTCGTTGTTGCCGTCGAAGTCATAGGTTTCAGCCGGCGTCCATTGATAGTGCCACGCGATTTCGCCGGTCTTCGGACGAATCGCGATCACCGAAGCCACCCACAGGTTGTCGCCGGGACGCGCTTTCCAGGTCCACGGGCCGCCGTTGCTGGTGCCCCAGTAGGACAGATCGAGTTCGGGATCGTACGAGCCGGTGATCCACGTCGAGGCACCGCCGCGCTTGTACGAATCGTCCTGCGGCCAGGTCGAATAGGCCTTTTCCGTCGGATCCGGCGTGGTGTGACGACGCCAGACTTCCTTGCCGGTTTGCGCATCCAGGCCAACCACGAAGCCACGCACGCCGAACTCGCCGCCGGTCATGCCGCTCATCACAATGCCGTTGACCACGCTGGGCGCGCTGGTGATGGAGTAGCCGTCCTTCCATTCGGCGATCTTGGATTTCCACACCTGTTTGCCGGTCTTGGTGTCCACCGCATAGATGTGCGCATCGATCGAGGCCACGTACACCTTGCCGTCGAACAGCGCGACACCGCGATTGTTCAGGCCGCAGCACACCACGCGCGGCACAGCTGGATCCCACTCGAGGTCGAAATTCCACAATTGGCGGCCCGTGCCGATGTCGACGGCGATCACGCGCTTGACGTTGGCGGCATACATTACCCCGTTGTAGACAAACGGCTGGCCTTGTTCGCCATATTCGTTGCCGAGCGAGGCGCTCCACACCGGTACCAGGCGCTTGACGGTATTCTTGTTGATTTGATCCAGCTTGCTGAAGCGCTGCTGGTGATAACCCATGCCATAGGTCAGTACATTGTCGGTGCTGCCGCCGTTGCCGTCCCGTGTAAGTTCCTGCTGCGACTGTGCCTGCGCACCGGCTCCCAGCATGGCCCACAATGCCATTCCCACCATGACTCTTTTCATAACTCCTCCAATATTTCGAGTTTGACACTCGTGGCATCCCATGTGCGCTACGCGGTTCGCGATACGCTTTATAGGGCCAACGACGCCTAGTGTAGACACTTTTCCCCTTAGCGACTAGTCTGCCCCGGGGTTTCCGGTCGGACTTGCCGCCCCGCAAGCGTAGCCCGGGTGGAATGAAATGAAACCCGGGGAAAAGCCCCGGATTTCGCTCGCGCCGCATCCGGGCTACGGTTTACTGGATGGGCATGAGGGTCATCGCCACCATCGACAACAAGGCCATCAAAAACCTCAATCAAGCTCGTGCGCCACAACGACGCCAACGAAAGCGACTTCTGCGACCCGGCGCAGGAGGGCGAGGATCTCGCCGGGCTCAATACTCGCTGCGCGAAGCTGGGGGCGAAGCTGGTTGCGAAGGGGATGGAATTGGAGATCGCGGCGAAGTAATTTCGGCCTGCGGCCTATTTCCGCTCCTGTTCCACTCCGGTTTGTAGCCGTCGGTGAGCGTGTACAGGAACTCCACAATGTCGTCGATTTCCTCGTTCGTGAGTTGCGGGCGCTGTTGCGGGCGGCGCTGATAGGGCGGGGTGTCGACGTCGACATTGGCATGATACTGGGCCGGCAGATCGTCAAATTTTTTGCCCTCGGGAAACCACCGCGCCGGATCGGTATCGCGCGTGGCGTAGAACGCCACAGCGTCGCGCAGATTGTCGAAAAATCCGTTGTGCATGTACGGCGCGGTGATCGTGATATTGCGCAAAGTCGGCGTTTTGAACAAGCCGCAGGTTGCGGGGTCTGTCACTGGCGGCTTGGCAGCTGTCGCCGGTAGCTTGGCACCCGACACCGGCATGCGCTCGCACAACCCAAGGTCGAAAAACGCCGGATCGGAATTTTTCGGAATGCGTTGGCTCCGCGGCAGCCCCAGCGCGCGGAAACTAAAGTCCGTGAACAGCGATTTCTGCGGATCGCGTGAAGCGACATCGACGCTATGGCAATGCGCGCAATTGCCTTTTTGAGGCAGGGTAAAAAGACTCAAGCCGCGCTGTTCCTGCTCGGTGAACTTCGCCTGCCCGCGCATCACATAATCGAATTTCGAGGTAAACGGCTGGAACACACGCGTGCGCTCAAAGGCGGCGATCGACGCCGCCACCGCGTCGATCGCCGCCTCGGGATTGTTGAAAATGGATTCACCCCACGCTTTGCGAAACTCGTCGGCGTACGCGGCTTTTGCGACCTTGGCAATCAGCGCGGGGGTATCGGCGTTATTCATTTCCACCGAGTTGAAAAACGGCTGTCTGGCCTGCTCTTCCAGCGTGTCGGCACGGCCGTCCCAGAAATGACCGCCCGCCGGCACGCGTTTGCCGTCCCTTTCAACGCTGCCAAACCGCGGCGCAGTGGCCAGGTACATCAGGGTAGGCGCGTCGCGCGTGCCGAACTGGTCGGGACGGCTACCCTGCGCCACCCCGATCAGCGTGCTGTTGTTGCCGGTAAAGGCGCGCCGGGGATCATGGCACGAGGCGCATGCAACGCCTGCCGGTTCCGACAGGTCGCTGTCGAAAAACAGGCGCAGGCCGAGCCGCTCGCGCGGCGTCAGGGAAGACTGATCAATGGCGGCGGCGAGCGACAGGATAAACGGGTCCTGTGCCCGCGCCGAGGGCGCGAGCAGGAGGAAGAAAACGATCCCGGCCAAAACGCGAACTGCCAACGCGAGTTTCGAAAGCCGTAGCCGAGTCCATTGAAACATGGTGGTCGATGCGCAAGTTATGCCCGGCACGAATTATATCCACAGAAGGCGGCCTGGTGACCATTGATCTTACCGACGTTTAATGAACACCCTGAAATCGAGATACTTACCCCGATAGGAGTGTTCGATGAAACGCAATCAGCCGCCGCCTGAGCAGCGCATCGGAATCGTCTCATACCAGTTCGCGTACCACGAGTTCGGCCTTCGCGTATGCATAGAACACCGGCGCCGCGATCACGCCGGGCAGCCCAAACGCCGCTTCCATCACGATCATCGCCAACAGCAGTTCCCAAGCCGCCGCGTTGATCTGGGATCCCACGATACGGGCATTGATGAAATACTCGAGCTTGTGGATCACCATCAGGAACAGCAACGATACCAGTGCGACCGGCAGCGAGTGACTCAGACTGACGATCACGATCACGCTGTTGGAAATCAGATTGCCGATGATCGGCAGCAAACCGGCGACGAAGGTCAGCCGCGATCATGGTTTTCCTGAGTGGCAAATGGATGTCCATCGCCGGCAGTATCAGTTCCAGATAAATAGCGCTCAGCACGGTGTTAAGCGCCGAGATACTGATCTGCGCAAATACCACGCGGCGGAA
This sequence comes from uncultured beta proteobacterium, assembly GCA_963778865.1. Lineage (GTDB taxonomy): Bacteria > Pseudomonadota > Gammaproteobacteria > Burkholderiales > SG8-41 > PALSA-1004. The sequence goes on from CAVZWF010000006.1 coordinate 61,431, forward strand.
TGCATCCTCGACCAGGGCGTAGCAGCGAGTCACGGCTCGCGGCAGCGGTCCCGCGACGCGGGCGGACCCCGCCTCGCGCACCGCAACCAGTGCGCCGATCACCATCCCGATCAGCGCATAAGCGAGCGCCCGGCCCACTTCGCTGCCCGCCGTTTTGACCTCGGCCGCGTGCTCGCGCAACCAGCTGACCGTCGCGTCCTTCAATTCGCTGCTGTCAACAGGCAACCAGTCCTGCACCCAGACCGGCATAGTGGCGCGCGCGCCGTCGATGATCTCCGCCATTTTTTGCAGCAACACCGCAAAACGGCCGCTATCGCTGTGGAAAAACGCGATTGATCCACCGATCAGGATTGCGGCGAGCGCAAGCACGATGACAGTAAGTAACCGGCGCCGTGATGTCGCGGTGGATGAGCACTTCGGGCCCGCCGTAGCGGTCTATCTGTATGCTTTTCAATATTCCGACTTCAACGCCGGTCCGCGCTACGGTATCCGCCGGCACGCCGACGTTCGAAAAAAAGTCTAACACGCCGCGCGGCGATACTCGCGATGCGTGGCGCGGAGTAGAATCGTCGCATCCTCGCCCTGCTTTCATTTTCCAGGTGGAGACACTCATGCGAATTCTGCACGCACATTACTGCAGCATAATCTGGCGTCACCGTCGCACTCACACTGACCGGCACGAGCAGCGCGCAGGAGCAGTACCCGAACCAGCAGATCAAGATCGTCGTGCCGTTTCCGGCCGGCGGCGGCACCGACATCACCGCGCGGCTCCTGGGCGAGCAGTTGCGGAAATCTCTCGGCCAATCGGTCGTGATCGACAACCGGGCGGGCGCGAGCGGCATGATAGGCACGCAGGCGGTGGCCAAGGCGGCGCCCGACGGCTACCTGCTGCTCGTTGCGTCCGGCGAGATGGCGGTCAATCAACACCTCTACAAAACGATGGCCTACGACTGGGAAAAGGACCTCGACGACCATCACCAATCTCGTGAAAGTGCCCAACGTGCTGGTCGTGAACGCCGACGTGCCGGCCAAAAACCTCCAGGAACTCATCGCCTACGCCAAGGACAATCCGCGCAAGCTCACGTTCTCATCGAGCGGCATCGGCAATCCGCAGCAGCTGACCGGCGAACTCTTCAACAAACTGGCGGGCGTGCAGATCAATCACGTGCCGTACAAGGGCGCCGCCCCGCAGATCGCCGACGTCGCGGGCAAGCACATCACGATGACGTTCGTCAGCATCGCGGCCGCGCTCCCCTTTATCGACAGCGGCAAAGTCAGGCCCATCGGCGTCACTTCGCTCACGCGCGTTTCGATGATGCCCGACGTGCCCGACGCTCGCGGAGTACCCGCCGCTGGCGGGCTTCGATATCGTCAACTTCTTCGGCTTCTACGCGCCGGCGAATCTGCCGGACCCCATCCTGCGCAAGCTGAACGCCGCCGCGGTGCAGGGCTTCAAGGACCCGGAGGTTGCAGCCAAGCTGAAGGGTCTCGGCTTCGAGCCGGCGACCGACACGCCGGAGCAATTCCGCGAATTCGTCAAAGCGAAATCGAAGCAGTTCGCGAAAATCATCGTCGACGCGAACGTGAAACTCGATCAGTAACCGCCGTTCGGAGCGGCTGATAAACGCCGGGCATTGCGAAACCGCTTGTTTTGCATTCGCGGTTGACGCAATGCCGCACGGCAGGACTATGTGGGCGGCTTCGCCATCAGGAAAAACAACGACCCCGTGCCGGCCAGCATCGCCAGGACCGTGAAACCCGCGCGGTAGTTCCCGTTCCAATCGGCGAACACACCGGCCAGAATCGGTCCGCCGATCTGGCCGAACACGGTGATCAGGGTCGACAGCCCGATGATCATGCCGATCGAGCGCCGGCCGAAGTAGTCCGCGCGGATCGCCTGCATGAACGGGCCGCGCAGACCCCAGGCGGTGCCGTGCACCAGCGCCGAGACTGCCAGGATGACCGGGCCGGTCGCATAGGTCAGCATGAGCAGGCCCGCTGCGTGCATCAGCATGCAGGCCGGCGGCGACCAGGCGTTTCTCGAATCTCTCGCCGATCACCCAGCCGAGCATCACGCCGAAGAACTGCCCGACCGTCACCAGCGTGAAGACGAGCGAGGCCTGGGCGAGCGAGTAGCCCAGGCCCTCCTTGATATGCGTGATGGCGTGCACGTTCACCGCGGACACGACCAACAGCGAAAAGGCGTGGCCGAGCGAGATCAGCCAGAAAGCGCTGGTACGCAACGCCTCGCGCGCGCTGAACGTGCGCCGCGCGGGCGCCTCGGTATGCACGGTGTCCTCGGACGCAGGGGGCAGGCCGTCCACGGTTTCGCCGTGATCCTCGGGGCGGCTGCGGATCACGCGCGCAAGCGGCCAGCCGATCAGGATGGCGATGACGCCCGAGCCGAAGGCGGTCGCGCGCCAGCCAAAAGTTTGAATCGACAGTGCGACCAGGAACACAAAAAGGCCGCCGATCGCGCCGCCGAACTGCAGCGCGGAGAGCGCGCGTGCACGGCGCTTCTCGAACCACTGGATGATCGCCACGCTCACGATGAAGTTGCTGAACATGCTCGAGCCGAGCGCGACCACCACAAACGCCGCGTAGAAGCCGGCCAGCGTATCGATCTGGCTCAGGAGCATGAAACCGATGCCGAACGTAACGACGCCGGCGCGGACGATGCCCTGCGACCCGAAGCGGTCGACCATCCAGCCGAGCACCGGGCCGAGCAGCGCGACCTCCGTCGATTTCAGCGCGGCTGCGCCGGACAGGGCGGTCTTGCTCCAGCCACGCTCTTCGACCAGCACCGCAAGGTAGACACCGAAAGCCTGGTTCAGCAGCAGGCTCTGCAAAAACTGCAAAGCGCCGCCGGCAACTACGATGCGCCAGCCGTAGAAAATTTTCATGGGATGCCCGCCAGGATAACGCAGGTGCCACGAGTCCGCATCACCTACGGCATGATTCACCGGGTGGTTTGCAGGGCGCCCGAGAATTCCGCATCGAATTTCCGGACGATCTCCGGCGGCGTGCCGGCGACCGACACGCCGAAACAATTTCGCGAACTCGTCACAGCGAAATCAAAAGCAATTCGCGAAAATTATCGTCGACGCGAACGTGAAAGTCGATCAGTGACGCAAGCGCACGCAGCGCTTGCGCCGGAGATGCGCTAGTCGGGCTTGATCCCCGCTTCGCGTATGAGCTTGCCCCACACCTCGCGTTCGCGCGCGAGCAGCTTCTTCAAATCATCGGGCGGACCGGACAGCGGTTCGGCGCCCTGCGCGAGCAGGCGTTCGCGCATGTCCGGTTGCTGCATGGCGGCGGAGATTTCGGCGTTGAGCTTCTTGATGATGTGCGGCCGGGGTGCCGGCGGCCGCCAGCACGCCGAACCAGCCGCCGGACTGAAATCCGGGCGCGCCGGATTCCGCGATCGTCGGCAATTCCGGCACGACCACGGAGCGTTTCGCGCTCGTCACCGCGAGCCCGCGCAGGGCGCCGCTTTTCATGTACGGCACCACCACCAGCACGTTGTCGATTGCCGCGTGCAGCCGCCCGCCGAGCAGATCCGGCATCAACACGCCGGTGCCTTTGTACGGCACGTACAGCATGTCGATGCCGGTCATGCGTTTCAAAAGTTCGCCGGAGAGGCGCTGCACCGAGCCCGGCGTGGAACCCGCGAAATTGAGCTGGCCGGGCCGCGCCCTGGCGTAGGCGATGAATTCCGGCATCGACGTGACCGGCACCGACGGATGCACGACGAACACGTAGGGCGAGGTTGCGAACAACGCGATCGGCGCGAAGTCGCGCGCCGTATCGAACGGCACTTTCGCGTACAGACTGGAAATGATGCCGAACGAGCCGCCCGCCATCAGCAGCGTGTAGCCGTCGGGCTGCGATTTGGCGACGAGATCGGCGCCGATGATGCCGCTCGCGCCCGGCCGGTTGTCGAATACGACCTGCTGCCCGAAGCGTTCGCTCAGTTTCGCCGCGACCAGGCGCCCCATGAGGTCGGTGGAACCGCCGGGCGGCAGGCCGACGATCATGCGGATCGGGCGCTGCGGATAATCGGGTGCCGGCGCGGCGGCAGGCGACGCGCAACCGCCGCCATCGATGCGAAGCAGGGCTGATGCCAGGCGCGGGATACGGCGACACGGCGTACCCTTTCCGGCGATGCGTGGCGGCCGCGCTACTTTTTGGCGGCGCCGCCCGCGGCGAGCAATTTGTTTTTCGCGAGATTGCGCAGCTCCGCCTGCCGGCGCTTGAAGCACGCGAGGCAGATCCAGCGCGTCGTCCCGATCTTGCGAAATTCGCCCGTCGTCCAGTGGCTTCCGGTGCTGCAGAATCGTTTCTTGACTTCACCGGTCGTTGTTTTGGCTTCCATAACGCTAATAGTAACAGGCAATCGGCCCGCCATCATCCGTCGTTGCAGCCGGCACGTCAAAGATTCGCCTCGATATTGTCGATGAGCCGCGTTTTGCCGAGCCGCGCCGCCGCCAGCACCACCAGCCGGCGCTCGCCGTTCTGCGGCGCCTGCAAATCGCTTTGCCGGCGCACCGCGATGTAATCGGGCTTCCAGCCGTGATGCGCGAGTTCCGCCATGACATCGAGTTCGATGCGCTGGTAATCGCGCGCGCCACCCGTCAGTTCATCGCGCGCGCCCCGCAGACACTGGTACAGGCGCGGCGCTTCACGCCGCTCGTCGGCCGACAGATAGGCATTGCGCGAGGACAGCGCGAGCCCGTCTTCGGCGCGCACCGTCTCCGCCAGGATGATCTCGATCGGCAGCGCCAGCTGGCGCGCCATGTTGGTGAGCACCAGGCACTGCTGGTAATCCTTCTTGCCGAATATCGCCGAGTGCGGCGACACCATGTTGAAGAGTTTCAGCACCACCGTCGAAACGCCGCGGAAATGTCCGGGCCGCACCGCGCCGTCGAGAATGTGCTGCAGATCGGACGGCTCGACCACGTAGGTCTGCGGCTCGGGATAAATTTCCTTCTCGTCCGGCACGAAGACCACGTCGACGCCGGCGGCGCGCAGCTTGGCGCAATCCGCCTCCAGCGTGCGCGGGTAACGCTCGAAGTCCTCTTGCGGACCGAACTGCAGGCGGTTGACGAATATGCTCACCACCGTGCACGCGGCGCGCGGCTTCGCGATGTTGATCAGCTGGATGTGGCCGCCGTGCAGATTGCCCATCGTCGGCACGAACACGTTGTTCGGCTCGCGCTGCAAACGCTCGCGCAAAGCGGCGACGGAGTGGATGACGTCCATGTCAGATACGGTAAGCGAGGATTCGAGGATGCGGCCGAACTGCAAAGGGCGCCTAGTATAACTTGCGCGGGCCGATTTCCGAATTCTCGAATCCCGAGCCCGGTCATTTTTCGCTCAATACGAATGCTCGGCCCCCGGAAACGTTTTCGCCTTGACTTCCCGCACGTAAGCCTCGATCGCGCCCTGCACGCTGCCCGCACCGGCGAGAAAATTTTTCACGAAGCTGGGCTTTCTTGCCGGGATAGATGTCGAGCATGTCGTGCAGCACCAGCACCTGTCCCGCGCAATCGACACCCGCGCCGATGCCGATGGTCGGGATGCTGCAGGGCCGCCGTCACCTCGCGCGCGAGTGCCGCGGGGATCAGTTCGAGCACGAGCATGCCGGCGCCCGCCGCTTCCAGCATTTTCGCCTCGGCGATCAGCTGCTGCGCCTGCGTATCCGTCTTGCCCTGTATGCGGTAGCCGCCCAGCGTGTGCACGGATTGCGGCGTGAGCCCGAGGTGGCCGCATACCGGCACGCCGCGCGCGGTCAGAAAGCGGATGGTCTCCGCCATGGTTTCGCCGCCTTCGATCTTGACCATCTGCGCGCCGGCCGCCATCAGGTGCGCCGCGTTTTTGAACGCCTCGGCCGCGCCCGCCTGGAAAGTGCCGAACGGCATGTCGGCGATGATCCACGCGCGCTTGGCGCCGCGCGCAACGCACGCCGTGTGATACGCGACGTCGGCGAGCGTGACCGGCAGCGTCGAGTCATGGCCCTGCAGCACCATGCCGAGCGAATCGCCGATGAGCAGCGTGTCGACCCCCGCGGCATCGCACACCGCCGCGAAACTCGCGTCGTAGCAGGTCAGCATCGTGATCTTGTCGCCGTCCTGCATCATCTTTTGCAAAGTCGTCAGGGTGATCCTCATGTCAATTCCTTTCAGCCACAGATAAAAACGAGGTAATGAGTCATGGATAATGGGTGATGGGTGATGGGTGATGGGTGATGGGTTGAATAGGCGAGGATGGCGGCGGTTGGCCTAGTCACTCATTACCCATTACTCATCACTCATAACCCCGTCACTCCCCAAGGCTGAAGAATTCGCGCGCGCCGCGCATCGCGGTTATGCGCTGCAACAATAAATCGAAATCGGCCGGCGTGTCGACAAAATTCAGATGTTCCGAATTCACGATCAACACGGGGGATGCGTCGTATTGATAGAAAAACCGCGCGTAGCTCTCCGCGAGCCGCAACAGGTAAGTCCTCGGAGATCGCGCGCTCGTAACTCACCGCCCGGCGCTTGACGCGCTCGATCAGCGTCTCGGTCGACGCCTGCAGGTAAATCACCAGGTCGGGCACCGCCGCCTGCGGCTTCAACTGCGCGTAGATCTGCTGGTACAGGCTCAACTCGTCGTCGTTCAGCGTCAGGCGCGCGAACAGCGGGTCCTTGTCGAGGATGAAATCCGCCACCGTCGCGCGCCTGAAGAGATCGGCCTGGGTGAGATCGCGCACCTGGTTCACGCGCTGGAACAGAAAAAAGAGCTGCGTGGGCAGCGCGTAGCGCGCGCTGTCCTGGTAAAAACCCGGCAAAAACGGATTCGCGCCCGGGTCTTCCAGCAACGGCGTGCTGCCGCTCTTCTCCGCGAGCATGCGCGCAAGACTCGTCTTGCCGGCGCCGATCGGCCCCTCGACCACGATGTAGCGGTATTTTTCAGGCAGCGGCGTCATGCGACTTCGCGCCGGTCGCAATGCGCGTCACGTCCGCGGTCGTTGACCCCGCGCAGCAATTCGCTCACCGCGCCGCGTCCGGGCACCACGCGTGCGGCGCGATTTCGGCCAGCGGCACCAGCACGAACGCGCGCTCGTGCATGCGCGGGTGCGGAATGGTCAGGCCGTCCTCGTGGAACACGCAGATCGCCATACAGCAGCACGTCCAGGTCCAGCGTGCGCGGCGCGTTGGCAAACGTGCGCACGCGGCCGTGGCCAATTTCGATCGCGAGCAGCGCTGTCGAGCAATTCGCGCGGCGGCAACAGCGTATCCACCGCCGCCACGGCGTTGATGAAATCGGGCTGCTCGGCGTAGCCCACCGGCGCCGTGCGATAAAGCGACGATCGCGCGGTCAACCGCGTCTGCGGCAACGCCGCGAGCGCCGCGAATACCCGCCGTCACCTGCGCCACCGGATCGTCGAGATTGGCGCCCAGCGCGATGTACGCGGCGACCCCCGTCATGCGCCGCCCGCTCCGGCCGCCGCCGCGGGCTTTCTTCTTGCGCCGCGGCCGGCGGCGCTTTTTGGCCGCACCCGGACTGTCCTTCATCAGCATGCGCGGCGCGCGTCGCCTCGTCGGCATGCTGGAAATTTTTCCCACCACGCGCCGATCTCGGCGTCGATCTCGCGGCTCGCGCAACGCAGCAGCAGGAAATCGAGACCGGCGCGAAAACGCGGGTGCTCGATCAACAGCCACGGCCGGCGTCCGGCAGCGATTGAGAAAGCGCGCCTGCAGCGCCCAGATGTCCTTCATGTCGGCGCCGTAGCGGCGCGGGATCGCGAGCTTCTCCGCCTGCACCTGCAGCACGCGGTCCATCGCGTCAAACAACGCCGGCATCGTGTGCATGCCGCGCGCCTCGGCCGCTTTCCACGCCGCGAGCACCTCGTGCCACAGCAGCGCCGCAAACAGAAATCCCGGCGATACGGTCTTGCCGGCGTTGATGCGCTTGATCGGTATTCTCGAGCGCCGCCATCACGAAGCGCTCGCCGAGCGGCTGCTCGAGGATCACGTCGAGCAGCGGCAGCACGCCGTGATGCAGCCCCTCTTTGCGCAGGCGCCGCACGCCTTCGGCCACGTGCCCGGACATCAGGAGCTTCATCATTTCATCGAACACGCGCGCTTTGGGCACGTTGAGCAGGAGACCGGCGAGCGCGCGGATCGGCTTGCGGCTGCGCGCATCGATCTCCAGCCCGCGCGCCGCGGCAAGCCGCACCGCGCGCAGCATGCGCACCGGGTCTTCGCGATAGCGCTGCGCCGGATCGCCTATCATGCGCAGCTTGCGCGCCTTGATGTCGGCGACACCGCCGTGATAATCGATGACTTCCTCGCGCACCGGATCGTAGAACATCGCGTTGACCGTGAAATCGCGCCGGCGCGCGTCGTCCTCCATGCTGCCGAACACGTTGTCGCGCAGTATCCGCCCGTGCTCGTCGGTGGAATGATCGCCTTCGTCGCCGGCCGCGGCACCGTCGGCGGCGCCGCGGAAAGTCGACACTTCGACCGTTTCGGCGCCGCACATCACGTGCACCAGGCGGAAGCGGCGCCCGATGATGCGCGAGCGGCGGAAAATCGCGCGCACCTCCTCCGGCGTGGCCGCGGTGGCCACGTCGTAATCCTTCGGTATGCCGCCCAGCAAGAGGTCGCGCACCGCGCCGCCGACCACGTACGCCGCGTGCCCGTGCTGCTGCAGCGTCTCGCAGGTCTTCGACGGCGCAGCGGCTCACGTGGTCGCGCGCGATGCGATGAATTTTGAACGGAATGACCCTGGGCTGCGCGGACTTGAACAGCGCGCCTGAAAAAACCTTGCCGAGAAAACGCCGGATCATTAAATGGATTGCCTATTGTGTAAAACAAATTGAGCGGCACATGCGGGAATGTTCCCGTCAATTCGCATACGCCATCCCAAAACAAATTGAGCGGCGCACCCAAAGTGCGTCCGCTCGAATTTGTGCGCGGCTAATTATATAACGGGTATGAAGCGCACATCCGCCCCGTCGCCGAACGCGCGCAAGCGGCAGCCATAGAGATCTTCCAGCCGCTCCGGTTGCAGCATGTCGGCGGCACTCCCCGCCGCATGCCGTCCGTCCCCGTACAGCATGAGTATGCGGTCGCAGCTCGCGGCGAACGTCAGATCGTGCAGCACCAGCACCGCCGCCGTCGCCCTGTTCGCGCGTCGCATGCGCGCAGCAACTGGATCGTCTGCAACTGGTGGCGCAGATCCAGGTGCTGCAGCGGCTCGTCGAGCAGCATGACGCGCGGCGCCTGCGCCCACAATTGCGCGAGCCGCGCGCGCTGGCGCTCGCCGCCCGACAACGTGACATACGCCTGCGCCTTTAGCGCCGTGAGATCGAATGCCGCCAGCGCGCGCGCGGCGGCCGCCTCGTCGTCGGCATGCCAGCCGAACAGCGCGCGTGCGTGCGGGTAACGGCCGAGCATGACGTAATCCTCGACGCTGCCCCAGAATTCGTAATCCTCGCGCTGCAGCAGTATGCCCAGCGCGCGGCCGCGTTCGCGCCGCGAATAATCCGCGAGCATGCCGGCCGGCCGAGTTCGATACTGCCGCCGGCCGCCGGCGCAAGCCCGGCCAGCGCATGCAGCAGCGTGGTCTTGCCGCTGCCGTTGCATCCGAGCACGCCCCACAATTCGCCCGGCGCGACCGCCAGGTCGAGGTCGCGGCACAGCACGCGCGCGCCGATGCCGACGGTCAGTTGCTCCGCGCGCAACATCATGGCCTGCGCGACAACAGGTAGAGCAGAACGGGCACGCCGAGCAGCGCGGTAAACACGCCGACCGGCAATTGCTGCGGCGCCCACGCCGTGCGCGCAAACGTGTCGGCAAGCGTCACGAAGCTGCCGCCCACCAGCGCGGAAGCCGGCAGCAGCCAGCGATGATCGGCGACGCCGGCGAGCCGCAGCGCGTGCGGCACCATGATGCCGACGAAACCGATGCTGCCGCCGAGCAGCACCGCCGCGACCGTCGCAGCTGCGGCGCCGAAATAAATCGCCGACTGCAGGCCGCCGACCGCAACGCCGAGCGCGCGCGCCTTCAACGCACCCAGCGCGAGCGCATTAAGACTGCCCGAGCACGCCGTGAACACCAGCAAAACCGCCGCCAGCACCAGCCAGGCGGTCCCGCTCGCGTCGGCGTGTGACAGGTCGCCCATCAGCCAGAACAGCATGCCGCGCAACTGCGCCTGCGGCGCAAGCGTCAGCACGAGGCTGATCAGCGCGGTGAAACCCGCCGACAGCACGACACCCGTCAATAACAGCCGGTGCAGATTCCAGTCGCCGGCGCGAAAAGACAACCCGAATACGATCGCAATCGCACCGAGCGCGCCGGCCAGCGCGGCGAGATTGCTGCCCGCGACCCCGGCGCCCAACAGCACTGCCGTCAGCGCGCCCAGCGCGGCCCCGCCCGAAATGCCGAGTATGTAAGGGTCGGCGAGCGGATTCCTGAGCAGCACCTGCAGCAGCACGCCGGAGGTTGCGAGCAGCCCGCCGCAGGCGAACGCGGCCAGCACGCGCGGCAGGCGCAGTTTCCAGATCACGTCGTGCACGATGCCGGGGAGCGGAAAGAATATGCTGTCGAATACCTGCGCAAGCGAAATCGGAAAAGTGCCGAACAGGAGCGCGATGAATAAACTGCCCGCGGCCACGACCAGCAACACGGGAAACAGCAGCGCGCGCGACATTAGGATCGAGGATTGAGATTGACGATTCACGATTCACGACTCGATCCCGATTCACGCGCTAATCCTCCAAACTGATGATCGGCCAGCCGTGCTGCACGGCGTGCGCGCGCAGCGTGTCGTCGGGGTCGACCGCGACCGGATGCGTGACGCGCGCCAGCAGCGGCAGGTCGTTCAGCGAATCGCTGTAGAACCGGCTTTGCGCGAACGACTGCAGCGTTTGCCCGCGATCGGCCAGCCAGCTCTTCGAGCTGCTCGACCTTGCCTTCGCGAAAACACGGCGTGCCGGCGACCTCGCCGGTGAATTCGCCATCGACGTGCGCGGGCTCGGTCGCGATCAGGTGCATCGACGCCGAATTCGCGCGCAATCGGCGCCGTCACGAAACTGTTGGTGGCGGTGACGATCGCGCACAGGTCGGCGCGGTGCTGCGCAATCAGGTCGCGGCCGCGCGGACGCACGATGGGCAGGATCTTCCTGCGCATGAATTCCGCATGCCATGCGTCGAGCACGCGCCGCGGGTGGCGCGACAGCGGCTTCAACTGAAAATCGAGGAACTGCGTGGATATCGAGCGTGCCGTCCTTGTATTGTTCGTAGAATTCGTTGTTGCGCGCCTCGTACACTTCGCGGTCGAGCACGCCCTGTTCGATCAGGAACTGCGCCCACTCGAAATCGCTGTCGCCCGACAGCAGCGTGTTGTCGAGATCGAAAAGCACGAGGTTCAACGGTTACTCCGCAATTCGGACATTCAATAACTCGCGCAAGAGCGGCAGCGTGATCGCGCGGCGGTTGGCGAGCGAATAACGGTCGAGCGCATCGAGCAATGCGAGCAGCGACGGCAGGTCGCGCTGCACGTGACGCAGGAGATAGGCGACGACCTCCTGCGACAACTGGAATCCGCGCGCCTGCGCATGACGCCTCAATGCCGCGACTTTTTCTTCTTCGTTCAGGCCGTGCACCTGGTAGACGAGTCCCGACGCGAGCCGCGTCACGAGATCGGCGCGCAGGGCAAGCTGCGCCGGCGCCGCGTTGCCGCTCGCGAGCAGCGCGCCGCGCCCGGCCTGGATGCGGTTGTGCAGATTGAACAACGCGATCTGCGCCTGCGGATTCAATAGATGCACGTCGTCAACCGCGCACAGCGCATCGTCGGGAGCATCGAACCCGTTCGCGCCGGAATCGAAGACGGCAATCTGCCTGCCCACCGGCGCGCGCCGCATCCACCGCCGCGCGCAACAGATGGCTGCGGCCGCTGCCGGTCGCGCCCCACACATAAATAAAACGCTCGCCGCTGCCGTTGGCGATCGCGTAGAGCGCCACCACGAGTTCCGCATTGCGGCCGGGCACGAAATTGTCCAGCGTCGGCGCCGGCGGTTGCGCGATATCGAGCGCAAGCTGCTTCATGCGCGGCGCAATGCGACACAGCGGTATGGGGTCATTTCGGGTAAAATCCGGAGCGCAACAATGGAATACAGCACACGGGAAACGCTATCTTACCCGACCCATCCGCTGTTTACGACCCGCGAGAGCGCCCCTTGAGCACACCTGACCGTTCCAAATCCCTGACTTACCGCGACGCAGGTGTAGACATCGACGCCGGCGATCAGCTCGTCGAGAACATCAAGCCGTACGCCAAGAAAACCATGCGGCCGGAAGTGCTCGCGGGCATCGGCGGCTTCGGCGCGCTGTGCGGCATCCCGGCGAAATACCGCGAGCCGATCTTGGTGTCGGGCACGGACGGCGTGGGCACCAAGCTGAAGCTTGCGTTCGAACTCGACCGCCACGACACGATCGGCATCGATCTCGTGGCGATGAGCGTCAACGATATTCTCGTGCAGGGCGCGGAGCCGCTCTTTTTTCTCGACTACTTCGCCTGCGGCAAACTCGACGTGGCGACCGCCACCCAGGTGGTCAAAGGCATAGCCGCCGGCTGTGCGCAAGCGGGTTGCGCACTGATCGGCGGCGAGACCGCCGAAATGCCCGGCATGTACCCGCCGGGCGAATACGATCTCGCCGGCTTTGCGGTCGGCGTGGTCGAAAAAAGCAAAATCATCGACGGCAAAACCATCGCGGCCGGCGATGCCGTGCTGGGCCTCGCGTCGAGCGGCGCGCATTCCAACGGTTATTCCCTGATCCGCCGCATCGTCGCGCGCAACAACATCGACTTGTCCGCGCGACTCGACGGTGCCGCGTTAAGCGACCGCATACTCGCGCCGACGCGCATCTACGTGAAATCCCTGCTGCAACTGATGGCGCAATTTCCGGTCAAAGGCCTTGCACACATTACCGGCGGCGGCATCGTCGACAACGTGCCGCGCATCCTGCCCGGGCATCTGACCGCGCGCATCGATCGCGCGAGCTGGCCGCTGCCGCCGCTGTTTCAAGTGGCTGCAACGCGAAGGCAATGTAGCGGACGACGAAATGCTGCGCGTATTCAACTGCGGCATCGGCATGGTCGTGATCGTCGCCGACGAACAGGCGCATGAAGCGGCGTGACCTGCTGCGCGCCGCCGGCGAAACCGTGTGGCGCATCGGCAGCATAGCGACGCGCGCAGATAACGAGGCGCAAACCATCGTGGCATGAAAACAATCGTCATCCTGATCTCGGGGCGCGGCAGCAATATGCAGGCGATCCTCGAAGCGCGGCTGCCGCTGACGATCGCCGCGGTGATCAGCAATGAGCCCGGAGCCGGCGGACTTGCAACCGCGCAACGCCACGGCGTCGCGACACGCGTGGTCGATCACCGCGTCCACGCCGAGCGCGCCGCATTCGATGCGGCGCTGGGCAGGGAAATCGACGCATTCAAGCCGGACCTCGTCGTGCTCGCCGGCTTCATGCGCATCCTCACCGACGATTTCGTGAACCGTTACCGCGGACGGCTCATCAACATCCACCCGTCGCTCCTGCCGGCGTTCACCGGTCTGCACACCCACCGCCGCGCGCTGACGGCAGGCGTCAGAATTCACGGCTGCACGGTGCATTTCGTAACATCCGAGCTCGACCACGGCCCGATCGTGATCCAGGCGGCGGTGCCGGTAGCGGACGGCGACAGCGAGGACACGCTCGCGGCACGCGTGCTCGCCGAGGAGCATCGCATTTATCCGCAGGCATTGCGCTGGTTCTGCGAGGACCGCCTCGACATAACGCCGCACGGCACGGTTACACTGAAAGCGGCGCGCAGCGCGAGCGGCGCCCTCATCTCGCCCGCGCCCGATTCATGATGACGCGCGTCCTCATCGCGTATGCCGCGGCTGCGGTGATAGGAATCGCGGCGGCCGCCACGCCGCCCGCGGCGGTCACGGCGGATTACGACCGTCTACAAGGACGGCCTGCATATCGCCACGGTGCAGGAAGCCTACGAAAAAAACGGCGACCGATACCATATCGTGAGCGACAGCAATCCGGCGGGGCTGCTCGCGTTGTTCGTGCGCACCAAAATCAAAGTGCTGCAGTACCGGCACGGTGACCGCCGCCGGCTTGCAGCCGGAAAAGCTCGACTACGGCCGGCTCGACGATGCCAGCAAGAATGTCAGCGCCGCGTTCGACTGGCGCGCGCGCGAGTTGCACCTCACGTTCGACGGCCGCAATGAGACCCTGCCGCTGGTTGCCGGAATCGCAGGACCGCCTGAGCGTGATGTACCAGTTCATGTTTTTGCCGCCGGACAAACTAGAAGCTGCTCGAGTTCCCGATGACGAACGGCAAGAAAATCGAACACTACCGTTACGAACTCGCCGGCCGCGAAACGCTGGCGACACCGCTCGGCAATATCGATACGCTGCATCTCGTCAAGCAGCGCGACCCGGGCGAAAACGGCATCGAAGTGTGGCTCGCCGCGGACCGCCATCTCTTTCCGGTGAAGCTCCTGATCCTGGAAAACGACGGGTCGAAGTTCGAACAGGTGATCACGCGTCTCGAGTTCAAGTGATGCACGCGAACGTAATGCGCAAGCTCGGCTATTTCGTCGCGCTGTCGGTTGCCGCGCACCTGTGGATGCTTTACGGCGTGCCGTTCGAACTGCCGCGCTTCGAATCCGCGCCGCCCGCACTGGAGGCGCGCCTGCAACCCGCACCTCCCCTGCCGCCCGTGTTGCCGCGCGCGCCATCACGACCCGCGCCCGCCGCTGCCGAGCCCGTGGCGTCAGACCTGCCGTCGCTTGCCGCCACCGTTATCGCGGCCGCGCCCGCATGCTTCGCGCGAACCGGCAGAGACGACGCAAGCGCCGACCGCACCGTTGAATGTCACCGCCGACGCGAAACCGGCGCCAGCTACACCTCCGCCGCTCGTGCGGCGCCTGCCGCGCAAAGGCGAAATCTCCTATGTGCTGTATCTCGGCAACGACAAATTCGCAGTCGGACAGACCACGCAGAGCTGGGAGATCAGCGGCGAGCGCTACCGGCTGCAAAGCGTGTCCGAAACGACCGGGCTCGCCGCCATCTTCAGCCGCCAGCGCATGGCCTACGAAAGCCGCGGCAAGCTCACCGCCGCCGGGCTGCAGCCCGAACACTTTACGACCGAGCGCGTGCGTTCGGGCAAGACCGAAAAAGCGGCGGCGCGAATTCGACTGGAGCACGGCCAGCGCCGTCCGTCGGCAACCCGCCACGCAGCGTCGCGTTGCCCGCCGACGCGCAGGACATCGTGAGCTTCATGTATCAGCTGGGCCTCGCACCACTCACGCCGGGCCGCATCGAGCTGCCGATCACCAATGGCTGGAAACTCGAACGCTATGCGCTCGAAATCGGCATTGAAGAAATGCTGGAGACGCCGTTCGGCGCGCTGCGCGCGGTGCCGGTCAAGCAAGTGCGCAGCGCCGGTCAGGAAACCATCGAGTTGTGGCTCGCACCCGCCTACCGCTGGCTGCCCGTGCGCATCCGTTTTTTCAACCGCGAGGGCGAGCCCTCGGGCGAGCAACTCGTCAGCGAAATTCGCGTCAGCGAAGATTAATCCTTCCCGCCCGCGTCCGGGGCGGGTTCTCCCTACTTTAGTCAGGCCACCCTTGCCATCCGCCGCCCGCAAGTCCCGCACCAAAAAACACGCGGTGCAATCCAACTCCGCCTTCGCGCACCTCGCCGCGGCCGAGACCGCGCTCACCCATATCCTGCCGATGACGCAACCGGCCGACGCGGTGCTGCACCGCTTCTTCCGCGCGCATCCCGGTCTCGGTCAACACGACCGCCAGTTCATTGCCGAGACGGTGTTCGGCATACTGCGGCGGCGCATCGGGCTCGAATATCATACCGGCGCGGATACGCCGCGGCGCCTGCTGCTCGCGTATCTGAATCGCGTGCAGGGCATGAGCCTGCGCCAGTTGGAGCCGCTGCTCGGCAACGACAACGCGCAATGGGCCGCCGCGCTCAAGGCGCGGCCCGACGGCGACGCGCCGCTGCACGTGAAGGCCGAGCTTCCGCAGTGGCTCGTCACGCATGCTCGCCGCCGACATGCCGGAAGACGAAATTCTCGCGCTGGGCCGCGCGTTGCAACAGCCGGCGCCGCTCGATCTGCGCGTCAACTCGCTCATCGCGACGCGCGACAAGGTCATGCAGCAACTGGCGATCGAAGGGCTTAGCGTGCAACCGACGCCGTATGCGCCGCTCGGCATCCGCATCGACGGCAATCCCGCGCTCGGCCGCAACCCGCTCTTTACGAGCGGCCGCATCGAAGTGCAGGACGAAGGCAGCCAGCTCCTGTGCTATCTGCTGGCGCCCAAACGGCGTGAAATGGTCGTCGATTTCTGCGCGGGCGCCGGCGGCAAGACGCTGGCGCTGGGCGCGCTGATGCAGTCGCAAGGCCGGCTTTACGCGTTCGACGTCAGCGATTCGCGCCTGAACAAATTGAAGCCGCGGCTCAAGCGCTCGGGGCTGTCGAACGTGCACCCGCAACTGCTCGTCAATGAAAACGACATCAAGGTGAAGCGGCTCGCCGGCAAAATCGACCGCGTGCTGGTCGATGCGCCGTGCAGCGGCTTTGGCACGCTGCGCCGCAATCCCGATCTCAAATGGCGTCAGAACGAAGCCGGCATCGCTGAACTCACCGCCAAGCAGGGCCGCATACTGACCGCCGCGGCCGCGCTGGTCAAACCCGGCGGGCGGCTCGTCTACGCGACGTGCAGTTTCGTGCGCGCCGAAAACCAGGACGTGGTTGCCGCGTTTCTTGCCGCGCACCCGCAGTTCCGCCTGGTGCCGGCCAATACCGTGCTCGCCCAGCAGCATATCGCGCTCGATACCGGCGACTATCTGCAGCTGTATCCGCATCGCCACGGCTGCGACGGATTTTTTGCCGCGGTGCTCGAACGCGACGCAGCTTAAGCGACAGCGTCAACGCCGCGCGCGCTGGCCGTTCTTGTCAGCATGCTTGCATCCGATATTCAGAATTGCCGCAGTTGCTGTGGCTCGCCGCCGGCACCGCCGCCGCGCTGGAGCCCGCCTGCCTGCCGGTGGTGCCGTTTGCCGCGACCGGCACGCTGCAGTATGCATTCACGCCGGAAGACCACGCCGACGCACATGATCATCGCCGCCATCGACGCGGCGCACCGGCAGGTGCTGATGCAGGCCTACAGCCTCGACCCATCGCCGCATCGCGGATGCGCTGGTGCGGGCACAGCAACCGCGGCGTCGAGGTCGCCGTCATCGCGGATCACGAACAATCGCGCGCCAGCGCGGCGATCATCCGCGACGTCGTGCGCGCCGGCATCGCCGCTGCTGATCGACGCGCACCACGCCGCCGCGCACAACAAGATCATCGTCATCGATTCCGGTCTCGCGGATTGCGCGGTCGTCACCGGCAGCTTCAATTTCACCTACGCCGCGCAACACCGCAATGCCGAGAATGCGCTGATCCTGCGCGGCAACCCGCCGTTGTGCGAGGCGTATTTCAACAATTGGCGGCGCCATCAGTTGCACGCAGGTGCCCGCTGCGGTAAGTTGCCGGCAGTGCCGATCAAGCCGTTTGCGGACAACGGCATCGACCTCGAACTGACTGTGTGGGTCGACGATCCCGAGCAGGGCAGCTCAAATCTGCGCTCCGACATCTGTTACGGCATCTGGCGCGAGTTCAAGGCGCACGGAGTCGTCATTCCGTACCCGCAGCGCGAAGTGCATCGCTCGGCGACAAATCCCGCGGAATCTGCCAGATAAACCATATGAAACATGGCGTTAAGACTGTATCGCGCGTGTGGGGAAAGTTCCGTTTCGAGTGCCAAAATAGTCCTTTCCTAGCGCGGGGTTATTTCGGTACACTCGCCGCCAATCACCCTCATAACTATTATTAAATAACCCTATGTTTTCAGGCATCTTCAGTCTTCCCTGGTGGGGCTACGTCGTGGTCACGCTGGTGTTCACGCATATCACCATCGCGGCGGTCACGATCTACCTGCACCGGCATTCGGCGCACCGCGCGCTCGACCTGCACCCTGTCGTCAGCCATTTCTTCCGCTTCTGGCTGTGGCTCACCACCGGCATGGAGACCAAGCAATGGACCGCGGTCCACCGCAAGCATCACGCGCGCTGCGAAACCGTCGATGACCCGCACAGCCCGGTCGTGCTCGGCATCAAGAAAGTGATGTGGCAGGGCGCCGATCTTTACAAGGTCGAATCGAAGAACGCCGAAACGCTCGAAAGATTCGGCCAGGGCACGCCGGACGACTGGATGGAGCGCAACGTTTACTCGTCGCACTCGGTCGCCGGTATCGCCTCGATGATGATCATCAATCTGGCGCTGTTCGGCTTCATCGGCCTGACGATCTGGGCCGTGCAGATGATGTGGATTCCGTTCTTCGCGGCGGGCATCATCAACGGCGTCGGCCACTACTGGGGCTACCGCAATTTCGAGGCCGAAGACGCCAGCCGCAATATCGTGCCGTGGGGCATCCTGATCGGCGGCGAAGAACTGCACAACAATCACCACGCCTATCCGACGTCGGCGCAACTGTCGAACAAATGGTGGGAATTCGATATCGGCTGGATGTATATCCGCACCATGGCAATATTCGGCCTCGCGCATGTCAAGAAAATCGCCCCCAAGGTCATGCTCGCCGCCGACAAGAAGCAATGCGACCAGGACACGCTGCACGCGGTGATCATGAGCCGCTACGACGTGCTGACCCGCTACGCGCGCTCGCTCAAGCATACCTGCGCCGACGAAATCGCGCAGTTGAAGGCGCGCGCCGTGCGCGTCGACCGCTCGATGGTCAAGCGCTGGCTGCAAAGCGACGGGAAAAAGCTCTCCGCGCTCGAAGTCGAGCGCATGAAGGAAGTGCTGAGCAACAGCAAGACGCTGCACACCGTGTACTCGATGCGCCAGGAACTGACGGCACTGTGGCAGCGCTCGACCGCCAACAAGGAACAACTGGTGCGCCAGCTCGAAGACTGGTGCCACCGCGCGGAAGCAAGCGGCATTACCGCGCTGCGCGACTTTTCGCTGCGCCTGCGCCGCTATAAACTCGCGCGCGCTTAAGCGCAGTCCGGCAGGACAATAAAAAAGCCCGCAACGCGGGCTTTTTTATTTGCGGGCGTTGAACGGCGCTTCGCGTCCGTTCCGACGACCGCAAGTAAACCGGCGGCAACGCCGTCCGGATTTACTTGATTTTTGTTTCCTTGTAGATCACGTGCTTCCTCGCGACCGGATCGAATTTCCTGATCTCGAGCTTGTCCGGCGTCGTGCGCTTGTTCTTGTTGGTCGTATAGAAGTGGCCGGTGCCGGCCGTCGATTCGAGTTTGATTTTTTCACGCATGTTCGGTCTCCTTAAATTTCCTCGCCGCGCGCGCGCATTTCCGCGATCACGACGTCGATGCCCTTCTTGTCGATCGTGCGCAGCCCGTGCTGCGAAACGCGCATGCGCACCCAGCGATTTTCGCTCTCGACCCAGAATCGGCGGTTCTGCAGATTCGGCAGAAAACGGCGACGCGTCTTGTTGTTTGCGTGCGAAACGTGGTTCCCCAACTGCGGCTTCTTGCCTGTGATGTCACATACGCGTGCCATGATGCAACTCCCGGAATTCGGAAAAGGCGCGATTCTACACTATTTCCGCGGTTTGCCCAAGCCGAATCAAGCCTTGAGACCAAACAGAATCAATAACTTAGAACGGCCTGCGGCGGTCCAGCGGCACGCCACCGCCACCCTACGAGCAATCCCCGTAGGTTAAATGTAAATTTATGCCCTCATTTATTGGAAAGTATTGGGTTTCTCCGCTACGCATTGAATACGAATTTGGAACCCATCGCAGGCAAGGTCACGCCCGGATCGGGTATTTGCGAAGCCCGGGGACGGTCGACGTCCCTGGCGAGTGGATAAATAATATGATCCTAAAGGACTATTGACCGTATATCGTTGGCGGCGTAGGGTCGCAAGTCGACGCATGCGTATGTGGGGAATCGTATAAACCCTGCGCCGCATTCTGTTTTGGCGTCGGATCAAACTATTGGCTCCGGCAATTATTTTCAGCGAGCCTCGGCAAGTTCCGGTCATCCGGGAATTAGTGAATCCATTGCCCGAAGGGAGGCGACAATGAAACTCAGAACGGTTGTTTTCGCACTAACGTTGTTAGGTATCGCGTTCGGCGCGCGCGCGGTGGAACCGCAGCCGGTGCCCGTAACCATTTCGTTCGTGTTTTGCAACTCCATATTCAACCCCAACACGGACTTCAATCCAAGTATCAGCTTCGCGAGGACCGATGCCGCGGTCAATTGCCCGAGCATGATCGTGCATAGCAACCTGCCGTTCGCGAGCACGGCGCGGTTGTCCCCGGGCCCGTTCTCGACGGTGAGCTTCACCGAATTCTCGATTGCGCTGGCGGCGGGTGAAACCAAGCTCCTGTCGCTCGCCGAATTCAACTTCGGCGAGGGGCGCCAGGTCTTGCACGTTCTGGCGAACATCCTCGACGCCCGTGGAAGCATGGTCCCAGGCATCCAGCCCTTTGGCTATCAGCCACTCATGATCGGCAATTCAGGCGTGGCCGCCGTTTCGTTCGAAGACGCGTTCCTCGGCAAGCGAAAAGCGTTTATCGATCCGTCCGAGTCCCCGGGCATCGACCTCGGCGGCGGCTATATTGACCGCAGCCCGATCAGCGGGTTCAACTTCGAATCGCACTCTGTGCCGGCGGCCAACGCGATCCTGCCATTCATCAATCCGGATCCGCTCGTCATGGCGAAAATGCCATTAGGGCAACTGAACCGCAACATCAGGGTTGCCGGCACTAGTGCCTGCGCGTCGGGCACGGGGCGGCGCGGCGACGACGGTCGCCGCTGCGATGACGATGACGACAAGGGCGGCGCTCACAACGACCGGGATAACCACGGCGGCTTCTCCAACCATGATCAGGACAAGCGCAGCGCCTCCGCCACACGCGGATTCACCGCGATGACCGCCACCGCCGGCGCGCAAGCGCTCCCGTTCGGCGATCCGCTCATCAAGGGCAACATGTCCATGCTGTTTGGCGACGGCACCTACCATGCGGCGTGGGGCTGGGTGGTGCGCGGCTGGCAGCAAATCTTCGGAATTTGGATTCAGACCGCGTGGACGTACGTCGGCGGCGACGGCAGCTGGCAGATGAACCTGCCCCTGCCGTTTTCGCCCGTATTCGTGGATTACCGGCCGGCCAATCGTTTCGTGCAGTTGCAGGATGCCAATGGCAACGTTTACGCATGGGGAGACCAGTGGAACCTGACCGGCGATGTCACCGATATCGGCTATCGCGCCGCCGATTTCTCGAAGAATGGCGATCTACCCAACGTGGACAAGCTGTACGTGGGCGCGACCAATGTCTGGGTCAAGTTCTATAACAACGGCATGAATGCGCTGCGCAATACACCGATTCAGGTCACGTTCCCCAACACCCTGGCCTCGGGCCGCTGTATCTACAACACGGATTCCAGCGGCAACACGGTGGCCGCCTATGCCTGGTCGTGCAGCTATTCGGGTGACGGCAAGATCTGGATCATCCCGGCGCATGCCGACAATTTTGTCGTGCAGCACGAGATCGGGCACAGCATCAACAGTTATTACTGGAACGGCGTCATGGCGCCCGGTGCGGGCGGCGCGCACAGTCTCACGAAGTGCTACAACAACGGGCTCGCGCTCTCGGAGGGATTCGCCGACTTCCTCGCCTACTGGACCCAGTTCGACCGCACACAGGTCAATCCCACGGCCACCTACGCGAACTACAACATCGAGACCGTGAACAACGGCGCGTGCAACGGTCCCACCAACGAAACCTGGGTCTCGGCTGCCTTCTGGGATCTGTACGATTTTTGGAACGACGGGCCCGACGTCAACAGCAAGTACGACAGCCTGTACGACGTGTCTCCGGGGGCGGCGGTCAGCATTTTCCTCGGCAACAAGCGGGACGGGATGCCAGATTATCTTCCCGTGGTAAAGTCCGGCCAGCCCACGGCGGTCCAGAACGCATTCGAACGTAGCTTCCGCCTGAACACGATCATCCCGTGATCCGCGCAACTGCGCAATAAGAGAGACGGGGCGAGCCCCGTCTCTTTTTTCGCCGTGCGTAGTTTCAATGTTCCACTCGCCGGGGACATCGAGAAACGGTTCTGCGATCTTGACCGGAGCGAACGGTTGAACGAAAAAATGGGGGCCGTAGTTTCTTAAACCTCCCAACCGTGCGCCAACGGGGTCTTGGAATCTTACATTCCCCCGACTATATCAAACCGCGCTCCGCAAACGACAACACACCGCTGCCGGCGACAATGAAGTGATCGAGCACGCGCACGTCGACGAGCGCCAGCGCCTGTTTCAACGCCTGGGTCAGCGTTTCGTCGGCGTGACTGGGCTCGGCGACGCCCGACGGATGGTTGTGCGCGAAGATGACCGCGCCGGCATTGTGATGCAGCGCGCGTTTCACGACTTCGCGCGGATAGACGCTCGTCTGCGTCAGCGTGCCGCGAAACAATTCTTCGCTGCCGATCACGCGGTTTTGCGCGTCGAGAAACAGCACGACGAACACTTCGTGCGGCAGCGCCTGCAGCTTCATGCGCAGGTAGTCGCGCACCGCGGACGGCGAATTGAGCGCGTTGCCGGTGGCGAGTTTCTCCCGCAGCGCGCGGCGCGCCATTTCCATGACCGCCTGCAATTGCGCATACTTGGCCTGCCCCATGCCGGGCAGTTCGCACACTTCGCGCTGCGCTGGCGGAACACAACGCGGACAGCGATCCGCAGCGCGTCAGCAGGTCGCGCGCGAGATCGACCGCGCTTTTGCCGCGTGATGCCGGTGCGCAGAAATATCGCCAGCAGTTCGGCGTCCGACAGCGCATCCGCACCCCTGCCCAGCAGCTTTTCGCGCGGCCGCTCGTCCAGCGGCCAATCCGTAATCGCCATGATTCATCTCCCGCTTTCGAGTCCTGCGATGCTTAACGCAACACGCGCGCGCCGGTACCTAGGCCTAAAGTCATAGGTCCGCATCCATAGACTTCGCAGCGCCACCCACAACCGCCCGGTTTTGTGCGGCGCATAATATGGTTTACACTCTTGCGCTCGCCTTACGGAAACGGCTGAATCGACAGTGGAAATACGCCAAAAACGCATCGTGCTCGGCATCACCGGCGGCATCGCGGCCTACAAGGCCGCCGAACTCGTACGCCTGTTCATCAAGGACGGCGTCGAAGTCCAGGTCGTCATGACCGAGGCTGCGTGCGGCTTCATCACGCCGGCGACCCTGCAGGCGCTGTCGGGCCGGCCCGTGTTTACCGACATGTGGGATCCGCGCATCGCCGACAACATGGCGCACATCGAGCTGTCGCGCGGCGCGGATGCGATCGTGGTCGCGCCGGCAACCGCCGATTTCCTGGCCAAGACCGCGCAATGGCCTGGCCGACGATTTGCTGTCGACGCTGTGCCTGGCGCGTGAATGCCCGCTGCTGGTCGCGCCCGCGATGAACCGCCAGATGTGGGAGAACAAGGCAACGCAACGCAACGTCGCGCAGCTTGCGCGCGACGGCGTCGTTATCCTCGGCCCCGCGAGCGGCGATCAGGCGTGCGGCGAAACCGGCATGGGCCGCATGCTCGAAGCGCAGCAGATTTTCGATGAGATCAATTCCTTCCTCCAGCCCAAGCTGCTAGCGGGCGCCAACGTGCTGATCACCGCCGGCCCGACGTTCGAAGCGATCGACCCGGTGCGCGGCATTACGAACCGCAGTTCCGGCAAGATGGGTTACGCGATCGCGCGCGCGGCCATCGACGCCGGCGCGAAAGTCACGCTGGTGACGGGGCCGGTCAGCCTGGAGGCGCCGGCGGCGGCGCGCGTCGAGCGCGTAGAGAGCGCCAACGACATGTTCAACGCGGTGAAAAAACATGCGAAGGCCGCGGATATCTTCATCGGCGTCGCCGCGGTCGCCGATTACCGCGTCGATACGACGAGCAAACAGAAAATCAAGCGCACGGACGCCAATCTCACGATTGAAACTGGTGCCCAACCCGGACATTCTCGCGTGGGTCGCGGCGCTGCCGAAGCCGCCATTCTGCGTCGGTTTCGCCGCCGAGAGCCAGAAGCTGCACGAGTTCGCGGACGCCAAACGGCGCAAAAAGAAAGTGCCGCTGATGGTCGCCAATCTCGCGCAGGACGCGATCGGCGCGGACGATAACGAAATCACGCTGCTCGACGACAAAGGCACGCACACGCTGCCGCGCGCATCCAAGCCCGAACTCGCGCGCCAGCTCGTCGCCTACATCGCCAAGCTTTATCAGGTCCCGAAAATCGAAAAACGCTGAACCGCCAAGGACGCCAAGGCCGCAAAGGATAGACAGCCAGACACTGAGAAATAAGGCTCTGAATTCGTTCGCTGCCTGGTGTTCCAATAATTTTCGCACTTTGATTGATTCAGTTTTTCCTTGGCGTCCTTCGCGTACCTTGTGCGGTTTGAAACGAATCTTGGCGGTTAATTCCAGTGTTTCATGAAAAAACTCGACGTTAAAATCCTCGATCCGCGCATGCGCGATCAGCTGCCGCATTACGCCACCGCCGGCTCCGCCGGGCCTCGACCTGCGCGCCTGCATCGACAAGCCGATCACGCTCGCCCCCGGCCAGACCGAACTGGTGCCTACCGGCATCGCGATCCATCTCGGCGATCCCGGACTTGCCGCGGTGATCTGCCGCGCTCGGGACTCGGCCACAAGCACGGCATCGTGCTCGGCAATCTGGTCGGGCTCATCGACTCCGATTACCAGGGGCAGATCTTCGTCTCGACGTGGAACCGCGGCAACACGCCGTTCGTCTTGAATCCGATGGAACGCCTCGCGCAACTCGTGGTCGTACCGGTCGTGCAGGTGGAACTCAACGTGGTAGACGATTTCGACAAAAGCTCGCGCGGCGCCGGCGGTTTCGGCAGCACGGGAAAACGTTGACTCAAACGTTTTGAATGAAAACTACGAATAATTCAGCAATCGTGCTCTTCGCGCACGGCGCGCGCGACCCGGAGTGGGCGCAGCCGTTCGGGAAGATCAAGCGCACGCTGGAAGCGAAGCGGCCCGGGGTCGCCGTCGAACTCGCGTTTCTCGAAGTTCATGGAACCCGCGCTCGACGCCGCCGTGGCGAAACTGGCGCTCGCCGGCCACAAGTCGATCACGATCGCGCCGTTATTCATGGCGCAGGGCGGGCACCTCAAAAACGATCTGCCGAAAATTCTGGACGCCATACGCGCCGACCACCGTGACACCGAGATCAACCTGCTGCCCGCCATCGGCGACGTCGACGCCATACTCGACGCTATCGCCCAATGGCTGGTCGGCGCAACCGCCCGTTGACGCGTTATTCATCTGACGATATGAACACCATGAAGAGACTGGTCGCGATCCTTGCGTTTGCACTGAGCGGCACGCTCGCCCACGCCGACGCGGCGCTGCCTGAAGTTACTCTTTCGATCAAAGGCCACAAGCTCACGGCGGAAGTCGCAGCCACCGACAGCACGCGCACGACCGGGCTCATGCACCGGCGCATGATGCCGGAGAATCGCGGCATGCTGTTCGTATTCGCCTACGCGCAGCCGCAAAGCTTCTGGATGATGAATACCTATATTCCGCTCAGCATCGCCTATGTCGACGAGCACGGCGTCATCGTCCATATCACCGATATGAAACCGCTGACCACCGACCCTCACCCGTCGGTGAAGCCGGCCAAATACGCGCTGGAAATGAATCAGGGCTGGTTCGCCAAACGCGGCATCAAGGCCGGTGCACGCATCGACGGCCTCAAAGACGCGCCGCCGGCGCAATAAAAAAGCGCGCAGGCAATCCCGCGCGCTTTTTCGTGGACGCGCCCGGCGTCATGCCGGGCCGCACCTGCGTAATTACAGTCCGCCGTGCGACTGCGCCACCATGCAGAACAGCATCGGGATCGACAGCATCGTATTGATGCGCGAAGTCATGCCGGCCAATTTCGCGGCGGCAGCTTTTTCTTCGGGCGTAACCGTCACGATACCCAGCGCTTTTTTCTGGTTCGGCCAGATGATGAACCACACGTTGAACGCCATGACGAGTGCCAGCCACATGCCGATGCCGATCGGGTGCACGCCCTTGGTCAGGGTCAGCGCCTGCACGAGGTAATGGTTCATGTGGGCGAGCAGCAGCCCGGTGACGACCGTCGCCAGCGCCGCCCAGCGGAACCAGAACAGCGCAGCCGGCGCGATCACCTTGCTCACCGCGGGTTTCTGCTCGTCCGGAATCTTGGGCATCGAGGGCGTCTGCACGAAATTGAAATACCACAAGAGCCCTATCCACATCACGCCCGACATCACGTGCAGCCAGCGCATGATGAATACATCGCTCGCACGCGCGCCGCCGTCCGACAAACCGCTCGCCGCCAGAATGATGGCGATCAATACGACGACCCCTGCTGTTACCGTCCTCCCGAGTGACTGAGAAAAAAGCTCCCATGGCACCGCTCCTTTAGTTGGTTTCGTTTTGACTCACTGCAACGCGCGGAATATTAGCACAACGCAGGCAGCGCGGTTCGCGCGCGCCGGCGCAGGAAATTATCCCGTACTGCATTGGGGTTAATCGCCGCCGCATCGCGTAACGATGATGACGCCGGCATTACGGGCAGGCTGCTAGGGCAGCGGCTCGGCGCCGCGCAGAAAAACCGCGCCGCCCTCGACCTTTACCGCATACGACCGCGTACAGCCATGGTCGGGCGCCACTGCCTTGCCGTCATCAAGACCGATGTTCCAGCCGTGCAACGGGCACGCGACCTTGCGACCGAACACGATGCCCTGCGACAGCGGTCCGCCTTTGTGCGGACATTTGTCGGCGAGCGCGAACACTTCGTCGTCCGCGGTGCGGAAAACGGCGATGTCTCCCTGCGCGCTTTTCACCACGCGCGCGCCGAGCCTGGGAATCGCCTCCAGCTCGCACACTTTCCGCCAGGCGGTCGACAGTGAATCTCCGCGATTGCCGTGGCCACGCGCAGTGGCCGCGCACCCGGATATCCGCTGCATCGACCATCGTCACGCGCTCGGCTTGGTTCATGCGCGTCACGCCTCCAGCATTTCGAATTCACGCGCCGCGGCGCCCGCCGCGCGCTCACGCCACGGATCGGGTTCGCCCTGCAGCGCAAAGCGCAGGCGCGCATAAAGCGCCTTGCGGTTTTCGCCGTCCTCCACGACGCGCTCCTTGATGTAGTCGAGACCGACGCGCGCCACGTAATGCACGGTGCGGTCGAGATAGCGTCCTTCCTCGCGATACAGTTGCAGGAATGCGCCCGCATACTCGAGCACTTCCCCGCGCGTCTTCAGCTTGCACAGGAATTGCGCGACCTCCGCCTTGATGCCGCCGTTGCCGGCGACGTAGATTTCCCAGCCCGATTCGACGCCGATCACGCCGACGTCCTTGATCGTCGCCTCGGCGCAGTTGCGCGGGCAACCCGACACCGCGAGCTTCACCTTGTGCGGCGCGTACATGCGCCACAAATCCTTCTCGAGTTCGATACCCATGTTGGTCGAGTCCTGCACGCCGAAGCGGCACCACTCGCTGCCCACGCACGTCTTCACCGTGCGCAACGCCTTGGCGTAGGCATGCCCCGAGGGCATATCGAGGTCGCGCCAGACGCCGGGCAGGTCTTCCTTCTTCACGCCGAGCAGATCCATGCGCTGGCCGCCGGTGACTTTGACCGTCGGTATTTTGTACTTGTCGACCACGTCAGCGATGCGCCGCAGTTCCGCCGCATTGGTGGTGCCGCCCCACATGCGCGGTATCACCGAGTAGGTGCCGTCTTTCTGGATATTCGCGTGCGCGCGCTCGTTGATGAAACGCGATTGCGGATCGTCCTCGGCCTCGTGCGGCCAGGTCGAAATCAGGTAGTAATTGAGCGCGGGCCGGCAGGTCGCGCAGCCGTTGGGCGTGCCCCATTCCATGAATTGCATCACCGCGGGAATCGACAGCACATGCTGTTCGCGTATGACGCGCCGCACTTCCTCGTGCGTGTGCTCGGTGCAACCGCACACGCGGCTTGTTCTTGGTCGCGGCCGGCTGGTACGCCCCGCCGACCGTGGACGCGAGTATCTGCTCGACCAGGCCCGTGCACGACCCGCACGAGCTCGAGGCCTTCGTGTGCTTGCGCACGTCGTCCAGCGTGAAGAGCCCCTGTTCCTTGATCGCCTTGACGATCGCGCCCTTGCATACCCCGTTGCAGCCGCACACTTCCATTTCGTCGGACATCGCGGCGGCCTTGTTCTGCCCCTGGTGACCGCTGTTGCCCAGATGCGACTGGCCGAACATCAGGTGATCGCGAATCTCGTGGATGTCCTGCTTGTCGCGCAGCAACTGAAAATAATACGCGCCATCCACCGTGTCGCCGTAGAGCACGCTGCCGATCACGCGGTTATCGCGCAGCACGAGCCGCTTGTAGACGCCGCCGACGGAATCGTGCAGCACGATCTCCTCCGTGTCCGCGCCGCCCGCGAAATCGCCGGCCGAAAAAAGGTCGACACCCGTCACCTTCAACTTGGTGGAAATCACCGAGCCCTGGTAGCGGCCGATGCCGAAGTGGGCGAGATGATTGGCGCAGACTTTGCGCCATCTCGAAAAGCGGCGCCACCAGACCGTAGGCGATGCCGCGGTGCGCCACGCATTCGCCGACCGCATAGATGCGCGGGTCGTAAGTCTGCATCGTATCGCTGACGACGATGCCTCGATTGCAATAAAGGCCGGCTGATTCCGCGAGTTCGGTATTCGGACGTATGCCGACCGCCATCACGACAAGATCGGCGGCGAGTTCGGCTCCGTCCTTGAAGCGCACGCTCTTGACGCGCCCGCCCTTGCCGTCTTCGCTATCGCCGACGATTTCCGCCGTCTGCGTCTTCAACATGAACTGCAGGCCCTTCGCTTCCAGCGACTGCTGCAGCATGCCCGCCGCGGTGCGGTCGAGCTGGCGCTCCATCAACCACTCCATCAGGTGCACGACGGTGACGTTCATGCCGCGCAGCTTCAATCCGTTGGCGGCCTCGAGCCCGAGCAGCCCGCCGCCGATCACCACCGCGTGCTTGAAGCGCGATGCGGCGTCTATCATTGCGTTCGTGTCGTGGATGTCGCGGTAGGTGATTACGCCGTCAAGACTTGCCCCGGGAATCGGCAATATGAATGGGTTGGAGCCGGTGGCCAGCAGCAGGCGGTCGTAGTCGGCCTCGGTGCCGTCGGCGGCGATCACTTTTTTCGCGCGACGGTCGATTTTCACGACTTTCTTGTTCAGGTGCAGCGTGATGTTGTTCGCCGCGTACCAGTCGAGATCGTTCAGCATGATCTCCTGCAACGTCATTTCGCCCGCGAGCACCGGCGACAGCAGGATGCGGTTGTAATTCGCGTGCGGCTCGGCGCCGAACACCGTGATGTCGTAGAGGTCGGGCGCGATCTTCAGCAACTCTTCGAGCGTGCGCACGCCCGCCATGCCGTTGCCTATCATGACCAGTTTCATTTTCTGCATACTTATGCTCCGAATACCTTCAGGCGCGTTCGCAAGTGAACGTCGCGGTGCCCGGCCTGCTGCGCGAGACCGACCACCTCGCCAATCACAATCAGCGCGGGACTGCCGAGCCCGGCGTCCCGCGCTGCATCCGCCAGCGTGGCGAGCGTCGCGATGACATGCCGCTGCAGTTGCAGTCGTGCCGTGTTGTATCGCCGCCGCTGGCGTCGTGTCTCGCATGCCGGCCGCGCGCAATGCCGACGTGATCTGGGCCACGCGTTGCATGCCCATATAAATCACCAGCGTGGTATCGATGCGCGCCAGCGCCGCCCAGTCCGGCCCGCTGCCGTCGCGCGTATGCCCGGTAACGAAAGTGACACCGCGCGCCATGCCGCGATGCGTCACGGGTATGCCCAGCGCCGCCGGAACGCCGATGCCGGCGGTGATGCCGGGAATGACTTCGCACACGACGCCGGCCTGCGCGAGCGCCAACGCCTCCTCGCCGCCGCGGCCGAACACGAATGGATCGCCGCCTTTGACGCGCGCGACGATGCTGCCGCGCCGCGCAAGCCGCACCATCAGCCGCTCGATGAATGCCTGCGGCGTGGATTTACAGCCGCCGCGCTTGCCGACTTCGATCACGCGCGCGGCGGGCGCGAATTCGAGCACGCGGCGATCCACCAGATCATCGATCATCACCACGTCGGCGCGCGCCAGCGCGCGCACCGCTTTCAGCGTGAGCAGTTCCGGGTCGCCCGGCCCCGCGCCGATCAGGATGACTTTGCCCGCCTCGCGCCTCACGTCTTTCCCTTTGCCATGCGGGTCAGGCCGCCGGCCTGAGCTGCTTCTGATACAGGAACTCGAGCACGCGGCCGCGTATCTCGTGGTAACGCTGGTCTTTGACGAGCGCCAGACGTTCGCGCGGACGCGTGAGCTTGACCTCCACGACGTCGCCGACCGTTGCCGCCGGGCCGTTGGTCATCATCACGATGCGGTCCGACAGCAGCACCGCTTCATCGACGTCATGCGTCACCATCAACACCGTGCTGCCGGTCTTGGCGACGATTTTCAGAAGCTCGTCCTGCAGATGCGCGCGGGTCAGTGCGTCGAGCGCGCCGAACGGCTCGTCGAGCAGCAACACCTTGGGTTCCATCGACAGCGCGCGCGCAATGCCGACGCGCTGCTTCATGCCGCCCGAAATTTCGTTCGGCCGCTTGTCCGCCGCGTGCGCGAGCTGCACCAGTTCGAGCGCCTTCAAGGTGCGCGCCTCGAGCTGTGCCTTCGTTTCCGTCGCGCCGAACACGCGCTCGACCGCCAGATGCACGTTCTCCGCGCACGTGAGCCACGGCAGCAGCGAATGATTCTGGAACACCACGCCGCGATCGGGCCCGGGACCTGCGATCTCGCGACCCGCGCACAGCAGCACGCCGCTGCTAGGCTGCAGAAGTCCCGCCACCATATTGAGCAGCGTCGACTTGCCGCAGCCCGAGTGACCGATCAGCGTCACGAACTCGCCCTCGCGGATCGACACGTTGATGTCTTTCAGAGCGACGAAACTCCCGCTGCTTGGTCTTGAACGACATGTTTGCCTGCTCGACGGATACGAATTTCTCCATGCTCATCTCCGGTTAGCGGTATTCGAAACGGCGCGCGATCAGCATCAGCGCCTGCTCGAGCAGGAGGCCGACGATGCCGACCGTGAAAATCGCGATGATGATGTGCTCGACGTTCAGGTTGTTCCACTCGTCCCACACCCAGAAGCCGATGCCGACGCCGCCGGTCAGCATCTCGGCGGCGACGATCACCAGCCACGCAACGCCGATCGCCAGGCGGATGCCGGTCAGCATGAACGGCAGCACCGCGGGAAACAAGATTCGGGTGAACACCTTCCACTCGGAAAGATTGAGCACCTTCGCGACGTTCAGATAGTCCTGCGGCACTTCGCGCACGCCGGCGGCGGTGTTGATGATCATCGGCCAGATGCTCGAGATGAAGATCACCCAGATCGCCGCCGGGTTCGCGGCCTTGAACACGAGCAATCCGATCGGCAGCCATGCGAGCGGCGACACCGGCCGCAGGAGGCTCACGATGGGCGCGGCCATGCCGGCGAGAAAGCGAAAGCGGCCGATCATGAAACCCAGCGGAATGCCGATCAGCGCCGCCAGGCCGAAGCCGATGCCGACGCGGCCGAGCGAATTCAGGATGTTCCAGCCTATGCCCTGATCGTTGGGCCCCTTGCGGTAGAACGGATCGCCGAACACCTGCACCGCCGAGTGCCAGGTCTTGACCGGCCCCGGCAGCGCGCTGCCGTGCGCCACGATGGCCCACGCCGCGACGAACAGCGCGATGCCGAACACGATCGGAATTACGCCGCGGAAGAACTCCGCGATTTCGTCGCCGTAGCGCTCGACGAGCGGCGTGTGCCGGCGCACCGGCGGCGGCAGGTCGACGACTTCCGGCGCACGCAACCTGACCGCCGGCGCCGGCGTTGCCACCGTCTGCGCAGGCAGCCCCGCTCCGAACTTCTGGTGCTTCAATATCGCCGCCGTCATCTCACGCCACCTTGATCTTGAACGCGCCGGCGTATATTTTCGGACTCTCTGCCGTCCCACACCACGCCATCGATCAATTTCGAGGTGCGAAAATCCGATTTCGGCAACGCGACCTTGGCTGCCGCCGCCGCCTGCTTGTAGATGTCGATGCGGTTGACCTTTTTCGCGACCGCGAGGTAATCGGGTTCTTCCTTCAGCAGTCCCCAGCGCCGGTGCTGCGTCATGAACCACATGCCGTCCGACAGGTACGGATAATTGACCATGCCGTCGTTGTAGAACTTCATGTAGTCCGGCTCGTCCCATTTCTTGCCGATGCCGTTGTCGTAGCGGCCGAGCATGCGCGCGAGTATCACGTCGGAATCGGTGTTCACGTAAGACTTGTCGGCGACGGTCTGCGCGGTTTTCTGGCGGTTCGACAGCGACGCGTCGATCCAGCGGCCCGCGTCGAGCACCGCGGCGGTCATTGCGCGCGCGGTGTTCGGGTATTTCTGCACCCACTCCGCCGTGGTGCCCAGCGTCTTTCTCCGGGTGATCCTTCCAGATTCCCTGCGACGTTTCGGCGGTGAAACCGATGCCGTCCACGATCGCGCGATTGTTCCACGGCTCGCCGACGCAGAATCCGTCCATGTTGCCGACGCGCATGTTGGCGACCATCTGCGGCGGCGGCACCGTGATGGTCTTCGCATCGGCGAACGGGTTGATGCCGTTCGCCGCGAGCCAGTAGTAAAGCCACATCGCATGGGTGCCGGTCGGAAACGTCTGCGCGAACGTGTATTCGCGCTTTTCCTTGTCCATCAGCGCTTTCAGCGACGCGCCGTCCTTCACGCCTTTCTCATTGAGCTTTTTCGACATCGTGATGGCCTGCCCGTTGTTGTTGATCGCCATCAGCACCGCCATGTCCTTCTTCGGACCGCCGATGCCCATCTGCACGCCGTAGATCAGGCCGTAGAGCACGTGCGCCGCGTCGAGTTCGCCGTTGACGAGCTTGTCGCGCACCGACGCCCACGACGCTTCCTTGCTCGGCACGATCTTGATGCCGTACTTCTTGTCGAATTCCATGACCGACGCCATCACGACCGACGCGCAGTCCGTGAGCGGAATGAAGCCGATTTTCAGTTCGGTTTTTTCCGGCGCATCGGAACCCGCCGCCCACGCGCCCTGGCGTATCGCATCCGGCACCAGGCTCATGATCGCGGCGCCGGTGAGCGCGCTGCCGCGGCGCAGGAATTCGCGGCGCTTGTCGCTATGGAGTTGCGCGTTGGCTTCTTCGGTTCCATTTTTTGCCTCGTCATCTCATGATGCACTCCTGTTTCAGTTTGAATCCCGTGGCGGCGGCGTCACGCCGAACCGCTGCAAAAAAAAGGCGTCCATTTTCCGCAGGCACATGTGCCGTGAAAATGGACGCCGTTGTCCAGTGTCAGCATCCATCCGTCATTGGATGCAATGCGACGTGCTGGTTCTATAGCAAGCGCCTATGCCAAGTCTTGAAAACTATTTAACCATTGATATACGAGTTTATAATTGAAATACCTAAATCGGGCGTGCCTGACACGCCAGTTCCCGCACTGTTGCAGTGCACAATTCTGAACCGATGCATCAAAATGAACTGACCAAGGGCCGGATTGCAGAAAGATTTACATACGGCTGCGCAGCAGCAGCATGAGGGGATGTGTCCCCTCGTGCGGCGACGCTTGCTCAGGAGGAAATCAGACCGGCGACCGCAATCAACTGGCGCGCAACCTCGGCCAGCCGCGCATTGTTCTGCATCGCCTGCTTGCGCAGCGCGCGGTAGGCGTCTTCTTCCGACAGGTGGTGGCTTTTCATGAGGATGCCCTTGGCACGCTCAATGACCTTGCGGTCGGCGAGCTTTTCCTCGATTTCATCGAACTCGCGTTTGAGCGCCTGAAACTGTTCGAAGCGCGCCACCGCGGCGTCGAGTATCGGCCGGATGCGCTCGCCGGACATGCCGTCGACCACGTAGGCGCTGACGCCCGCCAGCGTGGCGGCGCGGATTTTTTCGCCGTCCCCGTCGTGCGTAAACATCACCACCGGACGCGGTTGGTCGCGGCTGACGACGCAGATGTTTTCGATCGTATCGCGGTCCGGCGAGTCGGTATCGATAATGATGATATCGGGTTGCAGCGCGCTGACCTGGCGATGCAGGTCAAGCGTGGATGGCACATAAGCGATGACTTCGTAGCCCGCGCCCGTCAGCGCCTGCTGCAGCACGTCGGCGCGCTCGACTGCTT
Source organism: uncultured beta proteobacterium (assembly GCA_963778865.1). Classification (GTDB taxonomy): domain Bacteria; phylum Pseudomonadota; class Gammaproteobacteria; order Burkholderiales; family SG8-41; genus PALSA-1004. The sequence goes on from CAVZWF010000006.1 coordinate 95,817, forward strand.
CATCGACGATCATGACTTTCAGCACCCGCGCTCGTCCCTCGCACAAAAGTCCATCAGGCCGCCGCCAGGCTGCCGGTCTCGACGGCCACGATGGCCTTGGCCTGATTCATGTCGTTGGTATAGCCGCAGCCATACAGGCAGCAGGCAAGCTGGTTAACGATCGGCAAAGGCACGGGCGTCTCGCCCACCAGCGTGCCCTTGATCCACGCGGCGGTGGTCGCCGCATCGATCGCCGCCGGCAGCGTCGGGATGCTTTTGACCGGCCCGGCCTCCGCCTCGAACAGTATTTGCGCACCGGCATCCCTGAAATATTCGAGGCGCGGCCGGCGCTTGGGATTGGCGAACGGCTCGCCCTCGGTGCTGCGCAACAAGAGCGCGTTCGCCGCCGGTGGCGAGCAGGAATTCGCGCATCATGTCCAGGTACGGCGGGTGCGACACGCTGACGACGCGCAGACTTTCGGTTTCAAACGGATCGATCAGCTTGGCGAGCGAGTGCGCGCTGGAGCGCACGCCGAGACGCGCGCGCAGGCTCAGGAGATCGGCGAGGCCCGGCGCGAGCACCGCGGTCGGCACGAACGCGATGCCGCCCTGGTCGAGCGCTTCCTGCGCCTGCGCGAGACTCGCGCAGGGCATGATGCCAAGTTCGCGCAGATATGTAGGCGGTGGCAATGCGGCCGTTGCCGGTCAACGGCCCGTGTATCAGCACCGGCACGCCGAAGCGCTGCAGCAAAAGCGCCAGCAGCGGCAGCAGATTCGGCTGATGGCGCGCGCCGTTGTAGCTCGGCAGTACGACCGGCTTCGCCTTGCCGGCCGGCGCGCGCAGTCGAAACAACCGTTCGCTCACCGCGCTGGAAAAACCGAGCAATTCCGGCAAGGTTTCCGACTTCACGCGCAGCGCGATGAGAATGGCGCCGAGTTCGAGTTCCGGCACGCCGCCGTCCAGCATGGCGCCGAACAACTGGTGCGCGTCCTGCTCGGACAAATCGCCGGCGCTCTCCGCGCCGCGGCCGATTTCCTTGATGTAGTGGGCGAACGACATAAATTCAGGATTGAGGATTTTGGATTGCCGATTGGGCGAACGGGTTCGCGCCGGGTGACTGGCCCGCGGCAATCTCGATCCTCGCTCCTCGCCCCTCGCTCCTGTTTTGAGCCATGCGCTTCACCTCCGGCAGGCACGATCCGCATTCGGTGCCGCATTTGAGGCGGTCCTGCAATTGCGCGAGATCCGCGCCGGCGGCGAGCACGGTGTCTATTTCGACCGCGGAAACGTCGAAACAGTTGCATACGATGGCGCCGCGGTTGAAGCTGCCGCGCGGCGGCGCCGCCACCGGCGCGAGTATCCACGAGCGCATGGCGTCGGCCGACGCGCCCTGCACCATCATGTTCTTCAGCCAGTCCTGCGCGGCGGTCTCGCCCGCGAGACACACGCTTTGCACGATGCCGCCTTCGATGCGCGCGGCTTTTTCGACCCGCCGCCGCGCGTCGACATAGCGCATGGTGCGCCGGGTATCCTGCAGGTCGAGCAGGCGGTCGAGCGTCGCGAGCACGCTCTCGGCGATCGGCTCGGCGGCGTAGCCGCGCATGACCACGACGACATCGTCGCGCCCGCTTAACGTCGAGCGTCGCGTAATCGAAAGTTTCAAGCAACGGTTGCAGGTCGTCGCGCAACGCCTGCGCGGCGGCAGCTTCGACGGCGGTAAAGCGGCGCATCGCCACCACGCAATGCGGCAAAGTCAGCTTCTCGACTTCGATCGCGGCGTGCTTTAACTCCGGCTGCTGGACAACGGATCGAACGCCGGCACGGTCAGCGCGTTGACGCCGCCGCCGCACATGAACTGGCTGCCCCAGTGCATCGGCATGAAGACCTGCGCCGCGCGCACCTCGTCCGACGCCTCGACGCGCACGGCGAGTTCGCCGCGCCGGCTGTCGCAGGCGCGCGATATCGCCCGTTTTCAGCCCGCGGCGCTCCATGTCGCGCACGTGCATCGCAAGCCGCGGCTCCTCGACGTGATTAAATAGGCGCGCGACCGTGCCGGTGCGGCTCATGCCATGCCATTGATCGCGCAGCCGTCCCGTATTGAGCGCCAGCGGATAGCGCGCATCCGGTTTTTCCGCCGCGGCATGATGCTGCGCGACGACGAAACGCGCGCGGCCGTTGGCCGTGGCAAAAATACCGTCCGCATACAAACGCGCACGGCCGGCCGCTGCACCGTCCGGCATCGGCCATTGCTGCGGACCCGCGGTTTCGAGCATCGAATACGACAGGCCCGTGATGTCGAGATCGCGCCCGCGCGTGCTTTCGCGATGCTCGTTGAAAATCTGCTCCGGGGCCGTATAGGGAAACAGTTCGCGGCGCTCGCGCATTGCCCAGCGCGGCGCCGAGCCGCAGCGCGAACGTCGTCGCGATTTCGGCGTCCGCGCGCGCCTCACCCGGCGCGGCGACGGCCGCGCGCACGCGCGTAATGCGGCGCTCGGAATTGGTCACCGTGCCTTCCTTCTCGCCCCACGTCGTCGCCGGCAGCAGCAGGTCCGCGTATTGCACGGTGTCGGTGTTGCGATACGCCTCCTGCACCACCACGAACTGCGCGCGTTCGAGCGCGGCGCGCACGCGGTTCACGTCGGGCATCGACTGCGCGGGATTCGTGCACGCAATCCACACGGCCTTGATCTCGCCGCGATGTATCGCATCGAACATTTCCACCGCGGTCTTGCCGGGTTGCGCGGGCACTGAATCTATCCCCCACAGCTGTGCGACTTCAGCGCGATGCGCGGGATTCGCGAGATCGCGGTGCGCGGACAACAGGTTCGCCATGCCGCCGACTTCGCGTCCGCCCATCGCGTTCGGCTGGCCGGTGAGCGAAAGCGGTCCGGCGCCGGGTTTGCCGATGTGCCCGGTCGCAAGATGCAGGTTGATGAGCGCGGCGTTGTTATGCGTGCCGTGGGACGACTGATTGAGTCCCTGGCAATAGAGCGACAGCGTCGCGCGCGATGCGCCGAACCACTTGGCCGCCTGCACGATGTCCGCGGCCGGCACGCCGCAGATCGCCGCCGCGGCCTGCGGCGTATATTCGCGCACCGCAGTCCTTGAGCGCGTCGAATCCCTCGGTGTGCGCGCGGATATAGTCGATGTTGCACAGACCTTCCCACAGCATGACGTGCAGCATCGCGTTGTAAAGCGCGATATCGGTGCCGGGCAGATATCGGCAGGAACAAATCCGCCGCCGCCGCGGTGTCGGTGCGCCGCGGATCGACCACGATGATTTTCAGCGCCGGGTTGCGCGCTCTTGCGTCGACGACGCGGTGAAACAGGATCGGATGCGCGTAAGCGGTATTGGAGCCCGCGATGAATATGCATTCCGCGGCGTCGATGTCTTCATAGCAGGCGGGCGGTGCATCGGCGCCCAGCGTCGCCTTGTAGCCGGCGACCGCCGATGACATGCACAGCCGCGAGTTGGTATCGACGTTGTTGGTGCCGATCAGCCCTTTCGCGAGCTTGTTGAAGACGTAATAGTCCTCGGTCAGCAGCTGGCCCGAGATATAGAACGCGACGCTGTCCGGGCCGTGTTCGCGGATGAGCGCGGCGAATTTTTCGGCGGCGTAATCGAGTGCGCCATTCCAGTCCACGCGTTCGCGTGCGACGGCGCGCGTGCGCCGCAATTCGGGATAGAGCGCGCGCGCCGCCGATCCCGCGGTCAAATGCAGCGTCGAACCCTTGGTGCACAGGCGGCCGAAATTGGCCGGATGGTCGGGGTCGCCGCGCACGCCGGTGATACGTTCGCCGTCAGTCTCGATCACAACACCGCATCCGACGCCGCAATAGCAGCAGGTGGATTTGATCTCTCGCATGGCAGTGAACTTAGCAACCGACGTGCCAGCGTGATATGTGATTCAAATCATGGCGATAATATTTTAATCAGACTGAAATATAGGATTTGCGCAAGCTCGCAGTGCATGCAGTGCGCCACGCGCATCATGTTGGTGCGCTATCTGGACTAAGCTGGATCAAAATTTATAAACGTTCAGCGAGTGCGCCTTACCACTCAAATATGCGCCGAGTGTAAGCATGGCCGGCGCGCGTTCCAGCACCGCCACGGCAAGCGCGGCGGCGGCGGGCCGCGTCGCAAGTTGCGCGAATACCGCAGCTGCGTGCACGCGGAGTGCAAAATTCCTGCGCCAGCTTGCCGCATAGTCGCCGGCGAGCGCCGCGGTTGCGCGTCCTGACAGGATTTCATCTTTGTGTGCGATCAGACGCTCGCACAATAGCCACAGCCGACTGTAGCGCCATGCTGATGCCTTCGGCCACGATCGGGTGAGCTTCGCCCGCCGCGTTGCCGACCGTGAAAATTCCATCGCGGCGGAATGCGCGTATGCCCGGCCGGATCGGCCCCGCCGACAACCACGTCGCGTCGCGCGTCGCGCCGCCGAGCGCCGCATCGACTCCGCGACACGCAGCGCGTATATGCGCGAGAACTGCCTCGGCGGCTTTGGTGTCCGGCCACCGGCGCCGGCAGCGCGCCAGCGTATCGCGCCGGATGCAGCAGGACAGGCTCACGCGTCCGCCGTCGCTGTGCACCATGCCGCCGTAGCCGCCCGGAAATACCAGCAGCGGCATCAATCCCGCGGGCAGGCCGCAATTGAGAAAGTGCGCCTTGAACGCAAACAGGTCGGAGCCGCGCGGCGCGGCGACCGGGATTTGGGTCGGCAGCAAGCCGGGCTCCCACGAACCGTGCGCCGCGATGACGATGCGCGCTTGCAGCTTGGTCGTTTCCCGCGTTGCTCTTTCGCCACCGCAGTGCCCACGAAACCACCGCGCAGCCTGCGTCAATTTCGTCAGCGTCCACGGCTGCCACAACTCGGCGCCGGCAATCGCCGCAGCATTCAACACGAGCGCATCGAAATGCTCGCGTCCCAGCGCTCTGCCGTACGCTTCCGCCCCGTCGCGCGGACGCGGCATAGTCGGCGGCGAGCATCGTTTTACCGGCGTATAGACCGACTTGCCGCACCGGCGGCCCGGCCTGCGCGAGATAAGCGTCCGTCGAGGCCGAGTTCACGCAGCAGCGGCAGGCTCGTTGCCGAAATGAACTCCCCGCAAACTTTGCGCCGCGGAAACGGCGCTTTCTCCACGACCGCGACCGACCAGCCCGCGCGCGCGAGCATGAGCGCCGCCGTCGCACCCGCAGGTCCCGCCCCGATGACCATGGCGTCATATGATTTCATGTTCGTCAATCCCGGACCGTGCGCCATCACTCGCCGTCAACGCGCGTCGCCACGAAGCAATGGCTGAACAATCCGCGCGCTTGCTCGCGCAGAGTCCACGCAGCGCCGGCCGGCCACAATCCGGACAATTCCTGATTCGTGAAACCGGCGCGCACGCTCACCACGGCGTCGTGCCGGCTGACGTCGTTGCAACCGACAACCCCGAGCAAATGGCTGCCGAGCAGCGCGCGGCCCGAACGCCGCGGCTCGCAGGCGATCAACACGCGCGTGCGCTGTGCGGCGAGGGCCAGCAGTTCCGCCAACCTCGCCGCGTCGAAATGATGCAGAAAGAGGTTGGCGACGATCACATCGAAAATCGGCTCCGCGGGTTGCGCAAGCCATGCGAATACATCCGCCGCCACGGCTTGCGCCTGCCATCCCAAGGCAACAAACTTCCCGCGCGTCGCCGGAGTGACGAGATTCTGCTGATCCAGCAGAACGACGTCCACGGCGCGCCACGGCGGCAAGAGTTTTCCGGCGACCCGCAGCATGAAGTTGCCGTCACCCGCGCCGATTTCCGCGATCGTGCGCGGCGGCTTTCCGGGAAAGACGCGCCGCAGTTCGCGCGCGACGAGCGTGCTGTTCGTCATCAACGCGTTGATGCGCGTCAGATCGCGGCGCGACCGCATGGCACGCGGATCGCCGGGCGGAAGTTCGTCCAGCCACTCGAGCTCTATGGTGCGCGGAATGTTCATGACTGCGTTCGTGCCGGCGCGTGCTGATTCATGCGCACTGCGCCGCTAGGCCACCTTGAGCAACGCGCCGTGGCAACTGAAGCCGGCGCCGAACGACGACATCCACCACCACCCGCCGGGCGCGTTGCCTTCGAGCGCCGCCTGCAACGCGAAATACACGGACGGGCTGCTCACGTTGCCGAATTCGCTCAGCACCTGGCTGCGTCCAGCCAACGTCGGCCGCGGAAAGTTCGAGGCTCTCCCGCAGCGCTTCGATCACTTTGCGGCCGCCCGCATGCAGGATCCAGGTATCGATATCGTTGCGCGCCATGCCCTGGCGGTTCAATACGCCGTCAAGCACGACGGCGGCGTGCCGGGCGGCGAGCCGCGGCACCTGCGGCGTGAGAATGTTGCGCAACATGCCGTCCTTGTGTTCGAAGCGCAATGCGTCGCGCTCGGCCGGATTGTGCAACGACCCCGCCGCCCTCCATTCGATACTGCGGCCGACCGGAGCCGGCTCCGCGGCGAGCACCGCCGCGCCCGCGCCATCGCCAAACAGGCAGGCGCTGATCAATACGCCCGGATCGTTATCGAGATAAAACGCCGCGCTGCAGACTTCAACGCAGATCGACAGCACATGCTTGCAATCGTCCGCACGCAACAGCGCCTCGGCCGCGCGCAAATTGGGCAAGGCCGCGCCGCAGCCCTGGCCGACGAGATCGAGCGCGAGCACGTCCGGCCTCAGGCCCAGGCTTTCACCGACATAGCTGGTCAATCCCGGGACACAGGTAGCCGGTGCAGGTGCTGATGACGACAGCGTCTATGTCGTGCGGACGAAGCCCGGCCTGCTGCAATGCGCGCGTCGCGGCCGCGCTGGCAAGCGCGGGCGCATGCAACGCGAAACGGCGCTGCAGCGTATCCGGATCAATGGCGAACACCTCGGCGAGCGTATCGAGCGCGAGCGACCGCGTGCGTATCCCGTTGTCGTGCAGCAGCACTCTTTGCAATGTCGTGCGCGCGCGCCGGTCCAGCCGCGCAAACTGCGCCGCCGCCTGGAACGCCTCCCAACACTGCGCTTGCGTGTAGCGATGCGGCGGAGTCGCCGTGCCCAGTCCCGTGATAAACATGCTTAGTTTGCGCGTCGTTGGCGCTGCCAGCCGTGTTCCATAATCGTCGTCCGCCAAATGGTGCGACGCTCATCCGGCGGATAGTCGCCGGTCGCGCAATGTATTGAACAACGGTTGTCCCAGATCACAACGTCATGACGCAGCCATGGGTGCCGATAGTCGGGCGTCTCCGTGTGCGCCTTCAGCTCGGCGATGAGCGCGTCGCTTTCCGCTTTTCCCAGGCCCAGTATCTCCAGTATCTGGCCATCATTGAAAAATAACACCTTGCGGCCAGTCTCCGGGTGTACGCGAACCAGTGGATGAACCGCAGGCGGGCGGTTGCGGTCGGCCTCCTCCAGCAGCTCGATTTGCCGTTTGAGCCGCCCGCCATAAACGAACGTAGCGCGTAAATCTTCAAGCTGGCGCTTGAGCTTATCCGAGAGGCGATCATACGAACCGTACACATTCGCAAACAATGTGTCTCCGCCCGTGCTGGGTATCGCCAACGCGTATAGCAGTGTCGCTTTCGCAGTTATCTTTTCATACATCAGATCGCTGTGCCAAACCGCGCCTCTTTTCACCAGGACGGGATTCGCACCGGCAGACCCCTTGATGGCGCCGCCGCTTTGAATATTTACGACCCGATTGTCCATGATCATGAGCTCGGGGTGTTCCGGGTGGTGGCTGCGCTTTACCAGGTGTGGCTTGAGTTCGCCAAAACACCGACCGAACCCAAGAAACTGTTCAATACTCAGTGTCTGATCGCGGATCACCAATACGTTATGGTCCAAAAACGCCTGGCAAATGATACCCGTGGTCGCATCGTCCAACGACGCAAGTTCGACTCCCACTATCTCTGCGCCCATCCTCGGCGCCAACTTTCGCACCTGCACCATAGTGTCCCACTCCGTGTGTGGATTCCGACGATCCTGCATGCGCCTTGCGCGCTACTGAAATACCGGGCGCGGGAAATCAAATATTATTATGGGTTGGATCATGCGGCGCGCTCGCGCAATATGTCGAGCAACTGGGCCAGCGCCGAATTCGCGCGCGCTTCCACCTCGTCCATCGCAAGCCTGCCGAGCGGGTGCTTGATGACGATCAGCGGCAGATCCGGTACGCCGAGCACGCGCGACTGCGTGCGGCCGAGCTGAACGAAAGGCTCGGAGCAGATCACCGCGGACGGAATCCCGAGGCGCCGCACTTCGATCATGTCGTGGACACTCCACGACGTGCAGGCGCCTCAGTCGGCCATGGCGCTGACGACAAGGTCGGTCTCTTTCGCTAGTTGCTCGATTAAGCTCCGGTCGGCGGCAATACTCGGCAGCGGTTTGCGCAGCGAAACGATAGACGCGATCGGCATCGCCGCGCGTATGCCGTCGACCAGGAAATTGAAGAGATGATCGGCGTTGCTTTTGCTGTTGTCGAGCAGTCCCAGGCGCAGCCCGGCGCCCTGGCGCGCGCGGTGCGCCTGCGGCGCAAGTGCTGCGGGAGCCGGGGCTTCAGGCACGATGATTTTCATGGCTCATCCTTAGAGGACTCTTAATCAATTCTGGTACCCGATTGCGCGACAACTTTGCGCCACTTTTCGAGTTCAGCCTTCATCATCGCCGCAAACTGCTCGGGCGTGCTCGATACGGGATCCACACCCTGGGAGGCGAACCGATCGCGAATGTCAGCGCTCTGCAGCACCTTGGCGGTTTCGCCGCTCAGGCGGGTGACGATTTCGCGCGGTGTGCCGGCCGGCGCGAGCAGGCCATGCCACGTCGTGACTGCGTAGCCGGGCAGCGCCGCCTCGGCAATCGTCGGGATCTGCGGCGCGGCGGGCGAGCGCTGGGCGGTCGTTACCGCGAGCCCGCGCAGCCTGCCGCTTTGCACGTGCGGAAGTGCGGTCAATATCTGGTCGAACATGAGCGAGACCTGCCCGCCGATCACATCCGTCATCGCCGGCCCGCCGCCTTTGTAGGCGACGTGCACCATATCGACGCCGGCCATGGTCTTGAAAAGTTCGCCCGCCAGATGGATTGCCGTGCCGCTGCCGCCCGACGCGAAGGTGAGCTGCCCGGGACGGCTTTTCGCATAGGCGACGAGTTCCTTGACGGTTTTCACCGGCACCGACGGATGCACGACGAGCAGTTGCGGCATCGACGTCAACTGCGAGATCGCGGCAAAATCGCGCAGCGTATCGAACGGCATCTTGCTGTACAGGCTCGGGTTGATCGCCATCGTGCCGATGGTCGCGAGAAACAGCGTGTAGCCGTCCGGCGCCGCCTTGGCCACGAACTCCGCGCCGATGTTGCCGCCCGCGCCGCCGCGATTTTCGATCACGACCTGCTGGCCCGAGTTGTTCGCCCAACTTTTGGCCGACCAGCCGCGCCACGACGTCGGTGGTGCCGCCGGGTGGAACGCCGACGACGAGGCGGACCGGCTTTTGCGGATAGCTCTGCGCGCAAGCCGCACCGTGCGTGCCCATCGCCGCCAGCACGCAAACGCTCATTACCCGATCGAACCGTCTGACCATCGCTTTTCCTCTGTTCAATTTCGCAGCGCGCTAAACCTGCTTCGCGTCGAGCGGCTGGCGGCCGCGCTGGATCAGTTCTTCGGCGATATCCGGCGGCACCTCGATGGGTATCGTCAGGATCAACGCCGAATAGGATTTGCCGTGCGGGTCGATCGAGAGCGAGCGCGTGACGCCGCCGCCCAACGCGCCTTCGAGCACCAGATTGATCGCATGCACGTTCGGCAGTTCATAGCGCGTCACCGCGCCCTTTGACGATGCTGCCGAAATGCGCCTTGACGCGCTCGGGCGTCAACCATTGCAGGAGCAGCGGATAGTAGTGCGGCTCGTAGGCGATGACGCCGATGTTGTTGGTGTCGCCCTTGTCGCCGGAGCGCGCGTGGGCGATTTCGCGCAGGTAGAAGGTTTTCATGCGACTTCGCGTCATGATGACCTCGTGCCGGATGATGTCGCGCGGAACGAGGCATGAATAAATCGCGAGCACTTCGCGCACGGTTTTGTGCGGTATCGACGAGCTTGCCGGTCCTTTGCCGACCAGCGTCTCGACTTCGTTGGCGAGCTTTACGGCGTCGCGCTTGTCGCGCGCGCGTCCCGCGAAGCGCAGGCAGACTTCATACGGCGCCTCTGTGCGCGGCAGCGACGCTTCGCAATGCAGCGCGTTGAGTCCCAGGTAGTCGACGCGCAGCTCCTGCAGCTTGACGCCTTCGATCTGCAAGCCGTTCGCGCACGACTTTCTCCGCGAGCTGCGCGCGTTCGACGCAACCGAGACCGGCGTACGTAATCATCGCTTCGCCGATCCAGCCTTCGAGTATGCCGACCGATACCTTCAACTGCTCCGGCCGCGGCTTGCCGCGCCCGCCTCTGATCATTACGCGGTCCGGTCCGACTTCGTCGAGCGTCACGCCGGTAAAGTCGACGACGACGTCCGGCGTGATGTAGTTCGCCGGATCGTGAATTTCGTAGATCATCTGCTCCGTGCAGGTCGCGCGGTTGATGAGGCCGCCGGTGCCTTCGACCTTGGTGACCACGATCGTGCCGTCGGCTTCGACTTCGAGATACGGGTAGCCGAGATTGCCGAGGTCCGGCACTTCCTTGTAGCCGGGGTCGGCGAAGAAGCCGCCCGACACGTTCGCGCCGCATTCGACCATGTCGGCGCCGGTCTGTCCTTTGCCGAGCAGGTTCCAGTCGTCCATTCTCCAGCCGAATTCGTGGATCATGGGTGCCAGAAACAGCGAGCAGTCGCCCACGCGCCCCGTCAGGACGATGTCGGCGCCTTGCTTCAGAGCGTCGACCATGACGTCGGCGCCGAGGTAGGCATTGGCCGATACGATTTTTCCTTCGAGCGTGGACAGCGGCCGGCCGTTCTCCATGAGCTTGAGTTCGTCGCGATGCGCGAGGCAGTAGTCCAGAACGTCATCGCCCAGCACGGCGGCGACTTTCATCGGACCCAGCTTCAGCTCGCGGATGATCTCGGCGGTGCGCTTCGCGGCACCCGTCGGGTTCGCCGCGCCCATGTTCGTCACGACGCGCGTGCCGTTGTTCCGGCAATGCGGCAATGCCTCGTAAAAGCGGTCGGCAAGCAATTCGTTGTAGCCGGCGTCCGGATTCTTGATGCGCTCGAGCTGGGCGAGCGCGATCGTGCGCTCCGCCAGCGTCTCGTATACGAGATAATCGAGCTTCGCGTGCTTGGCGAGTTCCGTCGCGGGACCGATGCGGTCGCCCGCGTAGCTCGCGCCCGCGCCGATACGCAATACGCGTTTGACGTGCCCGTTATTTGCCATGCACGGTCGAGTGGATCGATTTGGCGGAGATTTTTGGGTCGGACGCGCAGTCGAACGGCACGCGCGCTATTCCGGTTTTAATTCTAACATGTTCGATTTATCGCCTTTCCCGGCCGATCTAAAATGAAAGCCGACACTATGCGTTTCTCGCAATCAGGTTCAGAGTTGGCCCTGGGACTGCTTTTTGCGATTGCCCCCGCTGCGTTCCCGGAGGCTTCCGCGGCGTCCTTTCCCTCGCGCAGCATACGGATGATCGTCCCGGTCGCTCCTGGCGGACCCACCGACTTTCTGGCGCGAGTGATGACGCCGAAGCTGACCGAAGCTCTGGGCCAGCAAGTGATCGTCGACAACCGCGCGGGCGGCAACGGCAATATCGGAATGGAAATCGCCGCGCGCGCGTCACCCGACGGCCACACGTGGGTGCTGGCGACGGCGGGCCACCTGACGGTGAATCCCGGTCTCTACAAGAATTTGCCTTTCGACACGGTGCGCGATTTTTCTCCCATTTCGGTGTGCGCGAGCCTGCCGAGCATCCTCGTTACACATCCTTCGTTGCCTGCGAATTCAATCAGCGAACTGATCAGGCTAGGCAAGGCAAAACGCGATTACCTGATTTACGCGACGGCGGGCAGCGGCTCCCCCAGCCACCTGGCGGGCGAATTATTGAAATCGGCGACCGGCATAGCTTTCATCTACGTTCACTACAAAGGCGGCGCGCCGGCCATGATCGATGTGATGGCCGGACAGGCACATTTGTCGATTCTCGGACTGCCGACCGTGCTGCCCCATGTACGCACGGGGAAATTGCGCTCGCTGGGCGTGACGAGCCGCGAGCGCCTCGCCTTCGTGCCCGAGCTGCCGACCCTGCACGAAAACGGTTTACCGGGATTCGAGGTCACCAACTGGCTCGCCATGCTCGTGCCCGCGCGCACGCCGAACGACATCACGGCAACGATCAGCGCGGCGGTCGTCGCCGTGCTGCGGCGTCCGGACGTCAGCGACGTGCTGTCACGCCAGGGTTACGCGCCGGTTGCGAGCAGCCCCGCCGAGCTTGCCGCGCGTATTCGAGACGAGCTTGCCAGATGGTCGAAGATCGTCAAGGACGCGAACATTACAGCCGAATAGTCGATGCAAGCAGACGCAGCAACGCACGGCAACGCCAAGGCCACTTTGTACATCGCGCAAGACAATCCGGTGTATCCCCTGAGCGAGGACGAAGTCGCTGGCAAGATCACACCGTCGCGGTTTCGTTTTCGCGCACCGCGTAAACATCGGTGATTTCGCACAATCCCTTGAACTCGATTGCGTTGCCGCAGCCGTCGCCGACCGTCATCAGCATCTGCTCGCGCACCGTGCCTTTTTGCGTGACGCTGGGCTTGTTGATCCATGTCCGCCCCCAGTTGCTCCATGCGCGCCGCGGTTTTCTGGAAATCCTCCAGCGTCATGACGACGCCGAAATGGCGCAGCGGTGTCGCCAGCGCGCCGCCGATTTTGCGGCCCTGGTCGCCGACCACTTCGTCAGGCGCCAAATGCGCGACGATATGGTGGCCGAAGAAATTGTAGTCGACGCGCCCCTTAAGCTTGCGGCCCTCCGGACATTGCAGCAGTTCGCCGTAGAATTTGCGCGCGCGGTCGAGATCGTTCACCGCGAAGGAAAAGTGAAACAGGGTCGTGCTCATGGCCGGGCTCCGGTGAGTGGATGAAACATTCTACTTTAAAGAAATCCCGGTTTCAGGATCCCGGGCACACATGGGAGTCAGGGTCGATCATTATGCCAAGTTCGCAACGGAAAACGAAACCGCAGCGGCCGCGCGGGACGAAGGCGGTCGATTTTCCATGTGTCGTTGATCTACCTCAAAACCGTGAAGGGCGGGACATTAGAGCGAATTTATGCGGATGGCAAGAAGGAAAAGATCGAGGTGAAAGAGGGCATGGTGAGATATCTCGAGCCGGCCAAAGGCCCGAGCGGAAAATATACGACCAAGAACATAGGTAACACTGAAATCGTGAGTGTTATTGTCATACTGAAGTAATGCAGACAACGCCGCAGCCCGAGGAAGCGGCGCCTGATTCGTTTTTTCTCGGAGACTTAGGTAGTTTATCGTAATCCGATCGAACCTCTGCGGCTTTGCGCGCACGCAATCGACAACCGAGATATAACAGTGGTCCGGAACCGCCCTGCCAGTGCGCGGTTTTTTTGGTAGCATAGCGATAAGTCCGCGGGATACTCGCGCCTTAAGCGAAGTCCAGGGAGTACAGGTCATGAACTACGGCACCAACGGGCCTTATCGCCTCGCCTGCGCCATCGTCGGCGCGGCCTGCGCGATGCTGTCGTGGGCCAGCCCGGCGAACGAGGACGTTGCGGGTAAGCCCGTTTTCACCGACGACGAGATCAGGATCATCCTGTCGCACGGGCCGTGGCCGGCGCCGGCGGCGCGCGATCCGACCAACCGCGTGTCGGGAAAACCGGACGCGATCGAGTTCGGCGACGCGCCTGTTCTTCGATCAGCGCCTCTCCGGCAAAGGGCAAGGTGTCGTGCGGCAAGCTGCCACGTGCCCGAGCGCAACTGGACCGACAACCTGGCGCGCGGCGTCGGCATGGCCGAAGTGAATCGCAACACGCCGACCGGTGATGAATCTGCGCGGCAGCCACTGGTACGGCTGGGACGGCGCTGCCGACAGCCTGTGGTCGCAGAGCCTGCGCCCGCTCCTGGACGCAGCGCGAACTGGCGGCGACGCCGCGCCACGTGGCGCAACTGGTGCGCAATGACGAACAGTTGTCGTGCCGTTACCGCAAGGCGTTCGGCGCCCCGCCGTCGCCCACCGACGACGAAGCGGTGTTCGTCAACATCGGCAAAGCGCTCGCCGCGCTTTCAGGAAACGCTGGTGAGCGGACGCACGCCGTTCGACCAGTTCCGCGACGCGCTCGCGCGCGGGCGCGCCGCCGTCGTCGTGGACGTTATTCAGAGCCGGCGCAGCGCGGGCTCAAGATTTTCATCGGCAAGGGCGGCTGCACCAACTGCCACGCCGGCCCCAATTTCACCAACGGCGAGTTCTTCAGCACCGGCCTGTCGCGCTTTGCGCCGCGCGGCAAGCCCGATCCCGGACGCCACGACGGCATCCGCCAGCTCATGGAGAGCCGCTTCAATCTGCTCGGTCCCTACAACGACGACGCGACGGGCGGCGAGCGCCGCGCACACGCGCGCAGGTCGAGCGCGATCGAGTAAAGGCGAGATTTCGGCGAGTTCAAGGTGCCGTCGCTGCGCAACCTGGTGCTGACCGCACCCTACGGCCGCGACGGCCGCGTCGATACGATCGCCGAAGTCGTGCGGCACTATGCCGATCTCGACCCCGTCCGCCTGCACGCGAAGGACGGGCGGCCCGCCAGTTCCGCTGAATCTCACCGCGCGCGAGCAGACCGATCTGGTCGTCTTCCTCGAATCGTTGAGCACCTTCTCCAATCCGTGGCGCCCGGACGACGGCGGGCAGTGCCGCTAACCGGCCTGCCGGTGCGCCGCGATCTGCCGGTATGGCGAATCACGAAATCCAAAATAATAGCGTGTGCCGTGCCCGTGCTCGTTCTTCAGGCTGTTGAAGAAGCTCTCCGCAGGCGCATTGTCCTAGAAATTTCCCTTGCGGCTCATCGAGCAGACCATGCCGTACTCGGCGAGCTTGCTCTGGAATGCATGACTCGCGTATCGACTACCCCGGTTCGAGTGGTGAATCGGGCCGGGTGCCGGCTTCCTGCGGAACCACGCCATCGTAAGCGTATCGGTCACGATGTCAGCCGTCATCCTCGGCTTGATCGACCAACCGACGATTTCACGATTGAACAGATCGAGCACCACCGCCAGATACTGGTGGGAGCGACTGCCATACGAAATTTGCTACGCTCGATCGTGCATCGTCGATTCTAGCGTTGCGGTCCGCATCGTCACAAATGGCGATTCGAGCTGACCGCGCCGGCGCGCGCAGTCACCAGCTCAGTCACGTGTCCGGACGTCGCTGGCGCGTGCTCGAGCGGTCACGCGTGACTGATCTGTCGATACGGTATAATCCGAGCGTGCAGAAATTTGGACAAGCAGGAATTCAACGTGGAACCCATCCCTTACTCCCGGCTGCGTAACGAGTTGGCGCGCGTGCTCGACAAGGTCAATGACGACCAGTCGGCGGTGATCATCACGCGCCCGCACGGCAAGTCCGCGGTGCTGATGTCGATGGACGAATATTCAGCGCTACAGGAGACCGCGCACCTGCTGCGCAGCCCGCGCAACGCCGCCCGCTTGCACGAAGCCCGTGAGCAAGTCGAAAAAGAAATCGCGCGTCACGCCCGCCGCCGTCGCCGGTGAGCCCTTCTTCGCCGACCGGGCGAAAGAAGATATCGCCTGGTGGCGCAAGACCGAACCGCTCAAGCACGAATGGCAAGGCTACTGGTCGCGCCGCATTACCGCCGAACATCGGCTGGTCTACCGTGTCGAAGCCGGGCGCCTCTATATCCTCCAGGCGCGTTATCACTATTAATCTTCCGCGCCGGTGCCTAGCGATCCGACCAACCGTGCTTAGGGTAAACCGGACGCGATCGAGTTCGGGACGCGTCTCTTCGTCGATCAACGCCTCTCCGGCGAGGGCAAGGTCGCGTGCGGCAGCTGCCACGTGCCCGAGCGTACCAAATCCGGGATTTGCGACCGTGCTGATGTCGTTGTGTCGAGTTTCAGTGTTTAAGCCCGGGTTAGCGAGCGATTACCAGCGGCATCTGCTGCGATTTTCAAAACACGGCACTTGTTCGTGCGAGCGCGCCGGCACTTGAGACATGCACCGGCCGCGCCAAGGCGGGATCGCTCGAAGCTAACGCGGCCCCCTCAATATCCCGGCGGGGGAGGAACCGGCATATACACCACGCCATTGCTGCCATAGCCTGCCGTGTACCAAGTCGCGCCGCACTTGTAGTACGGCGCGCCGCTCACGGGAACGGGGGCGACGTTGCACGGCGGGGCTACTGGCGCGTTTGTCGCGGCTTTTGGCTGGCTCGCGGAGGCCACCGCGCCGCCTATGATCGCGCCGGCCACTACGGCGGCCGCGGCGTTTTGGTTGTCCCAGTTCGAGCAGTTGTAGCAACCGCTGCTGCCGCTTACATTGACGGTGGTTGTGGATGTGCTCGATACCTGAGTGCTTTGCATCTGCGTTGCGGTGGACTGCCGGGAAGTCTGGTTCTGACTGGAGGCAGTCTGGCGTTGGGCCTGGTTCGTGGTCGTTGTTGACTGCGCCGATTGTTGAGTTGCCGCGCGATTGTTGCTCGCGGTCTGCGCCGTCGAGGCTGCGGCTGCCTGCCCCGATTGCTGTGTCGCCGCGCGATTGCCGCTGACGGTCTGCGCCGTCGCACCCGAGGCCTGGCTCGCGCCTGCTTGCCTGCCACCCTGTGTGCCCCCGGAGGAAAATCCCCCGCCGGCGGCAGCGCCGCCGCGGGAAAAGCCGCCGCCGCCACCCACGGCAGCACCTCCGCCGCCACGCGCACCACCACCGGCGGCTGCCGCCGCCTGCACGCCCCGCTCTCTGCGCATCCACATCGTTAAAGAGGCCAAGCATGAATACGCCGGCAGCGAGGGCCGTCCCGACACGACACCATAAAGCGATCTTCATCACTTGGCTCCTTTATCCGCGGATGGCTTGCGAGCGCCCGCCGCCACTCGCGGCAACTGTGCCGCGAACGCGACCTTTTGCGCTCCGTCCGGCGGTGTCGCCACAAACGTCGAATCCGTGATCGCGGGCGCAAGATTCCAGTCGGAAAACTGCGCCCAGAACTGCGGCGCGCCCTTTGCGTTCCTGTAGGTGATTACGATGCGCTGTGGCAGCGGCTGATCCCCATCGGCCACCCAAACCTGGAAGTCTGCCGTGTCGGCGCGCGCAGCGAGATGATGGGAGGCGGAGCCGTTGATGTTCGTCTTCTCCACATAGTCGATCGACCGTACGCGGTCCTTCAATTCCGCGGGCAGTTGGCTTACCAGCAGCATTGCGAGCGGCAGCCGCATGCCGAGATCCTTGACGAAATGAACGATGGTGTCGTCCAGTCCGCCGGGCTGCGGCGCCGTCGCATAAACGTTGCTTGCCGCGTCGATCAGCACGATCTCCTTGCCGGTGATCACGGTGAGCATCTTCGCCCCGTCGCTGCGCTCGCCTTCCACGCGCAGGCGATCGGGCCGACTCAAGGTGATCTTGCGCGTTTCACCGAACTCGATTTTCTGTCCGGACGCCTGCACCGCGTCGTAGCCTCCGCGCACGCTGACGCTGAAGCGCTGCGCCGCTGCAAGAAACTCCGCCATGCGCATCAGAATTGCATTTGCCCGGGCTTGCGACTCCGTCACGGCGGCGGTCGCCGGCGCCTTCTTGCCGGGTGCGGGCTGTTGCGAGTATGCGAGGCCCGCCGCCAGAAAGAGGGCTGCCGTGCCTGCGGTCCAGAACGCCTGGCGCCACGCTTTGATGTTTGGTCTCATGCGCTGACTCTCTCTTTTCAAAGGTTGTGCTTCAAAATGCGGCCAGCTTTTCGCAACGGCGCTTGCCGGCCCCTTGATCTGGCGGCGGCCCGCAACGGCGCGCCTAAATACTAATCAAAAATCCATGTCCTGGTTGATATATGATAATGCATGGCTCCGCGAACGTAGCATAATTTATGCGTACGGGCGTTTAAATTTCCTGTCCGCCGACAAGACTTGCTAGATCAGGTATATCAAACGAAGGGAAACCAAATGAAATTGCATCCAATTATCACGAAAGTCATCGCATTGGCTGCCGCCCTCGCGGTTTTTGCTTCCATTTCTGTGCAAGCTCTCGCAGCCGAGCAGGACGGCAAGATCACCGGCGTGATCGTGAGCCGCGACGGAGACAATTTAGTGATGCGCAGCGACACTGGTAGCGTTACTAATGTGACAGTGACCACGTCGACGAAAATCGTCGAGGTCACGGGGCTTCCAGGGATGTTAGGAGTTAGATCGAATGTCACGAACTCGGCAGTGCTTATTCGGGGTCTCAGAATCAGTGTTGAGCCGGAGTCTGCTGATCGGAAGACCGCCGCGAAAAGCATCGAATTTCATATCCATGACCTGGAAACCGCCAATGCAATCCAGGCAGCTTTGGTAGTGCCCCAGCAGCAAATTCAAGCGCTGATGCAAGAACTCGCCGCCCAGAAACAGCAGAACGCGGTCCAGGACCAGAAAATCGCTGCCCAAAACCAGCAAATCGCCGCAATCGGAAAGCGTATCGGGGATCTCGCAGACTACGACCTGAAAGCTGAGACCAATATCCTGTTCGACGCTAATAGTGCGACCCTTTCTGATAAGGCCAAAGAGGAACTGAAAGCACTGGCTGCCAAAGCGAAGACGTACAAAGGCTACCTGATCCAAGTGGCCGGCTACGCGGACTCGGTCGGGAATGTGAGTCGCAACCAGGAACTGAGCGACCGTCGCGCCGCAGCCGTTGTTATCTACCTGCAGCAAGAGTGTGACGTGGCACTTTCCCGTGTGCTTGCCCCGATAGCCATGGGCGTGTCGAAGCCCGTCGCCCCGAACGAAACTGCACAAGGCCGGGCGGAGAATCGCCGTGCCACGGTGAAGATCGCCGTCAACCGAGGCATTTCCGAGTAATCGGGTGTGGTGACAACGCTGGTTTACGCCCTATTTGTCGAAGCGGCTGCATCGAATTACCCACTGCAATCCGACTGTATGCTTTGCAATCGGTGACTGCTTTCGGGTCACGTCACAGCGTTGCTCTCGCCACGGGTTATTTCAGGCTTATCAACTGCAATGCTGTATTCCACAGGGAGGGCAGGTGTCCGACTTAAGTTCTCTCGGGCAGATCGCGCAATGGAAGGCCATTTCCGCGGCCCCTATAGAAGCCGAGGGTTCGAGTAATGGTGTAATGCATTCGTCCACAGTGTGAATCACACCGTTTTTTGCCGAGGGCAAAGTATGCGTTGAGTTATTCATTGGATATCACTCCACAAATGAATGTGTCGAATTGCGTTGCTGCTAATAACCTACTCCACATTGAATTGCGGTACACGACACGCGGGCAGGAGAGTCGACAATAGAATATTTGAAAGGAACGGCCAACCGATTGACTTGGATCAAGACATCGGCTCCCCGCCCAGGGAGCGTCGTCCATGGGCATTCCATCAAGAAGGCGGCCCATCAGATTGCGCTTATCGTTCGGCGTGAGGACTGACCGGCCACGACCCGCGGAATCCCCGCGATTTCCCCACGTGCTAATTAGTGTTGACCGATTCGAACAATTGCGAATTGGCGATGTCGGCGATTAGCAACATCGTCGAACCAGTGACCGATTTCGGCCTTAGCGGACGTTTGATTCAACACCGGCGCAGTCATTTTTACGCCCTTCTAAACTCATCTATTCGTCAAAGGTTGATCCAGATCAATCTTATCTGCTGTGGGAGGTGCACAGTTTTGGCTCGGTAGATTGCCGGCTCAAAGTGGAAGTCTGCCCCGTATAACCGCGAATTGACAGATGACCTACGAATCGACGAATGGGGACGCGCTAGGTGCACAAAGCTTTTCAAGGAAAAACGATTTGCGTTTTCAACCTAACACGCCCCAAAAATAAATAATCGCGATCCATTCAGTCGCGTCTGGCGCGAGGGATCACGCTACCTATGGATACCACCGAAATTTTTTTCAAGTCCGCCGACGGCATCATGCACGACGCAGACGACCTGCATTACGACGCGGTGCGGCTGCTGCGGCTGGTCGATGGCACGGCGACCGTCGGCGAGCTCCGCTCCAAGTTCTCGGACCTCTCGGATAACAGGTTTCTGACGGCCCTGGTGACGCTGCAGGGCAAAGGCCTGGTGCGGGCTCTCAGCCGCGCCAGAGTTCGGCTTGCAGTCGACCACTCCAGCAAGCCGCATGTCGACGCGCGGGCCCGTGAAGTCGCGCAGGAAGTCCTGCAGACACTGGATTTCAGCAATCTTGATAGCAACCTGCTTGACGCAATGCGAACGGGGTCCGCGCAAGCCGCGGCCGCTGCACCGACCGCGGCGACCAGGCAGCCCCCCGCAATCCAGCCCGCGGCCCCGGCAAGCGCTCGTCCTGAACCAGCGGACAAGGTGCAGCCGGCGCCGGGGACACCCGAAACCGAAACGTACACGCAACTTGTGGCAGCGCTACGGCCCCACGTGGAGGCGGAATTGCGCGTCACCCTGACGGACACGCTGCGCCCCAAGATCGAGGACGAACTGCGGCGCCAGCTGGTGGTCGCGCTGCGCCCGGCTCTGGAAGCCGAGATACGCACGAAGCTGACGGCCGCGCTCAGGCCACGGGTGGAACTGGAGTTGCGCATGAAAAATCAGGTGGCGCACGCCACAGCGGCGCAGCTACAACCGCTGCATCAATTGTTCGAATGCATGCAGGAAGCCGTCTTTCAAACCGATCCCGCCGGGAAAACCGTCTACGTCAATCCGGCGTGGAAGCAGCTCACGGGTTGCGCAGCAGATGATGCAATCGGCAAGCTGCTTAGCGAACGCTTTTGCGGGGAAGACCAGCGCAGGGCGGCGGTTTTTCTCGAACGTATCGCCGCGGGCAAAGCGTTTGCGACTGCCATAGAGGCAAATCTGGCCTGCGAGAAAGGCGCACCGCGGCGAGTCGAAGTGCGGGCCGCGCGGTTGGCCGCGGCAACCGGCGATTTCATCGGCGTGTGCGGAGTGCTGCTCGGCGTGAGCCAGGCGCAAGATCGCGCGACCAAGCCTGAAGCAAAGAGTTATTCGCGCAGACTGATGATACGCACTCCCTGATATTCACGCAGCGCTAGCAGGGCCCGGTCGCCGGTGACGATGACGCCGGCGTGGCCGGCGACGGCGCATTCCAGAATGCGGTTGTCCGGGTCGTCTTTCACGACGTGCAGCCGCCGCCGCGGCCTGACCGACAGACTCAGTTCCGTCAGGAACACGGCGACATGCGAAAGCGCTTCGGCATCGCGCGCGAACTTGCGCCCGAGGATGCCGAGCAGTTCGTCGAGGATGGGCTTGGAGATGACCAACTGGTCCTTCGCTTCGACGATGCGCTGCAGCGCCGCCTCGCCACGGCCGCCCGGAAACACCAGCGCTGAAACCAGCACGTTGGTGTCGAAAACGACCTTCACCGGGCGAGGTAGCGCGCGAGGTCCTGCTCGGTAAGGATGCCCTTGTCGCGCGCCTTGCGGCTCCAGTAACCCTGCATGCCGCGCAGCTCCTGCAGCCGCTTTTCGATGCGGGCCTGGCGCAATGCGTCCTGGATTACGGCGGAGAGCGTCTTGCCTTCAGCGCGGGCAAGCGCCTCCACGTCGCGCGCAAGATCAGCGGGCAGTGAAATGGTTTTCTTGACGGCGGTGGTCATGGCGGTCTTTCCGGTCGTGGTATGAATAAATCATACCGCAGTCCGGGCGACTGTCAAGCCGTCAATTCGCGTAGAGGCGTTGCGTCGCTTTGAACGGGTCGCGGCAGCGGGCGTGTAGTTCCGTGGGCGCCAGCACTTTGACTTCACGGTCGAGAGTGTGCGGGCGATCGCGTGTCGCCGCGTAAGTCGTAGAACCCCGGCGCTCGGCGTAGCGCTTATCCGGATGCCAATCTTGCGCAGGCCCGCAGCCGACCCGTCGCGCGGGTCACGCCGCCCGCACGAGGCTGGGCACCGCGCCCTTGCCCCGCACTTCCGCCTCCTCGAACTCGGCGGCGGCAATCGCCCGGTCGAGAGCGGCGCGCAATTCCTTGGCCGTCTCCAGCGTCAGCTCGATCCCGGCCCGCGCCCCGGGGTCAAGGCCGGTGTTGATGAAGTCGAGCGTGATGACGTCGCCCAGCGGCGCATGGCGCGCGTGGTCGTAGGCCACCACAGACCTCGAGAGCGGGAACCATTCGTCCCCGCGCTTCGCCATGCCCTCTGCGCGCGCGATTTCGATAATGGACGTGCACATGTCCGCGCCTCCTACTTCGCCAGATGCTTGCCGAAGAACGCGAACACCTTGCTCCAGCCATCCATGGCCTGCTCGGGCCGATAGAGCGGCCGGTGCCAATAGAAAAAGCCGTGGCCGGCGCCGTCGTAGCGGTGGAACTCGTACGTCTTGCCGTGCTTCTTGAGCTCGGCCTCGTGCTGGTTCACCTGCTCGGGGCTCGGCGCGCGGTCGTCGTTGCCGAACAGGCCGAGCAGCGGGCAGCAGAGATCCTTCGTCATGTCGATCGGCGCGACCGGCTTCTTGGCGTTGAGCTCCTCCTTGGTCATCACCACGCCGCCGCCCCATTGTTCGACGCAGGCATCGACGTCCTTCCTCTGGCAGGCATAGATGAAGGCGTGCCGGCCACCAGAGCAGGAGCCGATAAGACCGACCTTGCCGTTGTGATTGGACTGCGCGCGCATCCACTTCACGGCCGCCTCGGTATCGCCGACCATCTGGGCGTCGGCAATGCCGCCGTTGGCGCGCACTTTGGCGGCGACGTCGTCCGGGTTGCCGTCGCTGCCGCCACCCTCACGCTCATAGAGGTTGGCGCAGATCGCGAGATAGCCGTGATGCGCGAACCGACGCGTTGTCTCGATGTAGAGCTCGCTCCAGCCCGGGAGATGGTGAACAAGCACCACGCCGGGAAAGCGGCCCGGACCAGACGGCTTTGCGACGTAAGCGGTAATCGGGGTTCCCTTGTCGCCGTTGATGGTCACGTTCTCGCACGTCATGCCTCGGTAAAATGACATCGATCTGCCTCCATGGGTTTCAGTTTTGGTCGTTCATCAGCGCATCGCTGCGCCGTCATTGGTAAGCGGACTGCGCTGCCTTTGCTGCCGGGGTCGTGGCACGGCCGGTATTCGACGACCGCATACCGCGCGCAACAAGGTGCATTTCGCGTGCGGCAACCATATCACCGGCCCGGTGAGTGGTCAATCGCACGAATGTTCGCTGAAAATTTTTCTCCGCGCGGATTATTCGACTCCTGACACGGCCGATTTTCGTCAGCCGCGCACTGCCTTCTCAATCGTTGCGACATCGATCTTCTTCATCGGCATCATCGCCGCGAAGGCGCGTTGGGCTTTTTCGCCGCCCGAACTTATGGCATCAGTCAAGACCTTGGGAGTGATTTGCCACGAGACGCCCCATTTATCCTTGCACCAGCCGCAAGAGCTTTCCTGCCCGCCGTTGCCGACGATTGCGTTCCAGTAGCTGTCGGTTTCCGCCTGGTCGTCGGTTGAAACCTGGAAGGAGAAGGCTTCATTGTGCTTGAACTCGGGGCCGCCATTGATGCCGATGCAGGGGATACCCAGAACGGTGAACTCGACCACCAGCGGATCGCCCTTTTTACCGCTCGGATAATCGCCGGGCGCGCGATGCACAGCGCCCACCGCGCTGTCGGGAAAGGTCTTTGCGTAGAAGCGGGCGGCCTCTTCGGCAGCTTTGTCATACCACAGGCAAATCGTGTTCTTGGCCATTGCTTGTCCTTTCCATTATTATAAACAGGATCGACACAGCGAAATGCAGTGTGGTTAGGGAAGCTCTGATTAAGTATGGTTTCGTCATTCCCGCGAAGGCGGGAATCCAGGATATTCAGGCAATTACTGGATCCCCGCCTACGCGGGGACGACTTAATCAGAGGCTCCTTAGAAGATTTCGCCCGCTGCCGTTCCTGCGACGAACACAGAATAAGTGGCTCGAACACTCGACCTAAGAGCACCAAATGCGGACCACGTAGCACGCGACGAACCCACTGCGGCTCAAACTGAGATAAAGATTGCGCGATCTCTGGGAATGTGCGCTTGCGCGTCGCCTCTCCCGACGAATGGGCGAGCGCGCCGCGACATACGCTGGCGTGGGCTGGAAAACTCTTCGATGGTGAAGCGGCGAAAATGAGCCAGAATATTGGACTTGAGTTTCGGACAAAATTGTCCGATAATGCGATTCTACGCAGGGCAACGACTGATGCGCGGTAACGAGTTCATTCGCAAGATTCAGAAGTACGCGAAGGCCGCCAGGCTCTCGTTTGAATGGCGTGCTGACCGCGGCAAGGGTTCACACGGCTTGCTCATCTTGGGCGACCGGCGAACGGTGGTTCGCAACCCAAAGGATGAACTGAAGACCGGAACCTATCATGCAATGCTCAAGCAACTCGGGCTGTCCGAGCGGGATATTCTTTGAGGAGTGAAGGATTATGCAATTTGCCTACCCTATCAAACTGACCAAGGATCGCAAGGATGGTGGTTACGTGGTGAGCTGCCGGGATATCCCGGAGGCGATCACCCAGGGCGGTACCGTCGAGCATGCCATCGCCGAGGCCGAGGGTGCCTTGCAAGCTGCCATCGAGTGTCGCATGGAAGACGGTCTTGATATCCCCACGCCTTCCCGGCCAAAGCATGGCGAGCGAATGGTCGCCGCCCCGATCACAACCGCGTTGAAGACGGCGGTTTATATCTCCATGCGCGAGCAAGGCGTATCGAAATCAGAGCTCGCGCGGCGTATGCGTGTACACGAGAAAGAAGCGCGGCGTATGCTCGACCCTCACCAGCAGACCAAAGTGCCCACCCTTGAACGTGCCCTGGCGGTCCTGGGCCGGCGGGCTGCCATCGCAGTGAGTTAGGCCCATGGCAATTCCGCGGGGATGCTGAAAAAGCAGAAAACCCCCGTCGGTCTCGACGGTCTTCCAAGCCATGAGTGACATAAAAAAGCGCGAAACCTATGGCCGCCTGCCTGCTATCGCAAATAAAGGATACGCGGCAAGGGTGTACAAATGGACTTCATCACGCTAGATAAAACATTAGACGGTAGCGGACCGGTTTCTGATCTCCTCCTAAGGAAATTTGTCGGGCCGGTAGCCTCGTGGAATTCGTATTGGGCGGGGTTCCCAATACCTATCACCGGACTATTTCTATGCCGCTCCCACAATGCAAAAAGCCCAACCGCGATGGCCGGGCTAAGTGCAAGAAACGTAAAACAGAAATTTGGTAGGGCGTCACGGGATCGAACCGTGGACCTACGGATTAAGAGTCCGCTGCTCTACCAGCTGAGCTAACGCCCCATCGCGTTTAAGCGCGTATTTTACCTCAACTCCGATCTTCACCGCCCCTCCATTTCAGTCTGCCGCTTATACGAATCATAGTTAGTGTTCGTATTCGCCACGCAACGATCGTATTCCGCCTTGTCGATGATCCGGCCACACTGGTTGCGCTGATAGGCCTGAGCCGTTTCGTAGGCTTGCTCCGTGGTGCAGGCTGGCAGGAGCAATACAGTGGCCAGAATCGGAACGATAAGTATTGGCTTCATATAAGCCTTGGCCCCTCACCCTACCCGGCCCCTCGCTTGCTGCGCGCGCTCTCCCCGTAAACGGGGAGAGGGATTGCATTGATTATTGCTTGTCGCGCGTGAGCGGCACGAAGCGCACGGCGAGCACGTCGCGCGTCGTGGTTTTGCCGTCGGCGTCCTTTTCGATCACCAGCAACTGCTGGCCGCTCCATTGCGCGCCGACGGGAATCACGAGCCTGCCGCCGGGTTTCAACTGCTCGATCAGCGCGGGCGGCACTGCGGGCGCGGCGGCGGTGACGATGATGGCGTCGAACGGCGCGTGCTCGGGCCAGCCCTGATAGCCGTCGCCGCTGCGCGCGTTGACGTTGCGGTAACCGAGCGCCGCAAGCCGCGCCGCCGCATCCTCCGCCAGCGGCGCGACGATTTCGATGGTGTAAACCTCGCGCGCGAGTTCGCCGAGCACCGCCGCCTGATAGCCGCAACCGGTGCCGATCTCCAGCACCTTGTCCGCCGGCTTGAGATCGAGGAGATCGGTCATCAGCGCGACGATGAAAGGCTGCGATATCGTCTGGCCGTTGCCGATCGGCAGCGGCCGGTTCTCGTACGCGTGCGGCTCCATGTCCGCCGGCACGAAGCGGTGGCGCGGCACTTTGTTCATCGCCGCGAGCACGCGCTCGTTTAAACGCTCGCGCCCGGTCTCGCGGCGCAGTTTCGCGCGTGAGCGCCGCAATGGTGTCGACCATCGCCTTGCGCTGCGCCGCGTAGCATATCCTGCGCCGCCGGCGTCAGCGGCGATCATGCCGGAAATCAGCAGCAGGAATATTCTGCGCGGCACACGCATAAAATGAAACGGGGCGCACGGACTGGTGTTCAGCCGGTGCACCCCGCATATTGCGCGCCCTCGATTCAGGCGTGAACGATTACCCTTTCAGGCAGTCGCTCATGAATTTCTTGCGCTCGTCGCCTTTCAGTTTCTTGTCGCCGGCGTCCTTGTTGCATGACTTCATTTTGTTTTGCTGCGCTTTCTGCTTGTCGGACGGCGCCGGCATCTTCGCCTTTCAGGCACGAACTCATGAATTTCTTGCGGTCGTCGCCCTTCTTGTCGGTCGCCTTGTCGTTGCACGCCTTCATGCGTTCCTGCTGCGCCTTCTGCTTCGGGCTTGGCTCTTTCTTGGCTTTCTCGGCCGCAGGCGCTGCCGCGGGTGCCGCTTTCGGCGCAGCCGCGTGCTGCCGCAGGCGCCGCTTTCTTGTCGTCGGTCTTGGCTTTGTCCTGCGCGTACGCGAGCGGCGACAACGCAAACATGAAACAAATTGCCGAAATCAGTTTCTTCATGGCTCACTCCCCGGTATATGGTTGATAACCCGTCGGTCGCTTGAACGGGGTGCCCATTATTCCCGACCTCCGGACAAGCCCTATAACGCACGATATCGACGTCTGAGCCAAGCTCAAACGCTCCGGCGAGCAGCTGGTAGGACTCGAGCCGCGTGCGGTAGTCGCCGGTGATCGTGATCACCATCAATTCGTCGGCTTCGAACTGCGCCTGTAAGCGCCAGCAGCTTCGCCTTGACCGTGGCCGGCGCGCCCAGCACGACGCGGCGGCGGTGAAAAGCGATGCGCTGTCGTTCGACATCGGTATAAGCCCGGGTCTCGGCTTCACTCTGGCTCGGCACCGGCGAATTGATGCCGTAGTCCATGTTGAGCCGCCGCAAATCGACACTCGCCGCGCGGCGTTCGGCTTCGGCGTCGGTTTCCGCGCAGATCACGAATACCGTCAAGCAGCGCGTGCGGCTCGGCTTCGCGCGCCGACGGCTGGAATTTGCGCTTGTAATCGCGCATCACGCTGTCGCCGCCGTCGGCGCTGATGAAATGCGCGAACGCGAAGCGCAGACCGAGTTGCGCCGCCAGCGCGCCGCTGTAGTCGGATGAGCCGAGCAGCCACACTTCGGGCGCGGTCGGCCCCATCGGCTGCGCCTTGACCTTGGCGAACGGATGGCCCGCGGGCAGCGCATCGTCGAGATACGCGACGAGATACTGCACGTGCTCGGGAAAATTTTCCGCGGTCGGATAGCGCCCCTCGCCCATCGCCATCGCGGTGACCTGGTCGCCGCCCGGCGCGCGCCCGAGCCCGAGATCGATGCGCTGCGGATAGAGCGCTTCGAGCATGCGGAACTGCTCGGCGATCTTGAGCGGGCTGTAATACGGCAGCAGGATGCCGCCGGTGCCGACGCGGATCTTCGAGGTCGCCGCCGCCACGCGCGTGACGAGTATCTCGGGGCACGGATCGGCGAGCGCCGCGAGCGCGTGATGCTCGGCGAGCCAGTAGCGGTAATACCCGAGCTCCTCCGCCGCCTGCGCGAGCTTGATCGTTTCCGCCACCGCCTGCGCGGCCGTGTGTCCGCTGATGATCGGCGATTGGTCGAGGATGCTGAGCTTCAATTGTCAATTTCCAATTGTCAATTGACAATTATCTTTCCGAGCCGCGGATGAATTCATTCAGCACCGCATTCCACGCGAGTGCCAGGTTGGTGCGATTATAGCCGCCGCCGCCGAACCCCATGATGCGCCCGTGCGCGAACTCGTTGGCGAGTTGACACAGGCTTTGCGCCGCGTGCGCGTGCGCGGCGGGCGAATATTTCAGATGCGCGAGCGGATCGCCCGGCGAGGCTGTCGGCGCCGCACTGGAACACGATGAACTCCGGCTTGTGCGTTGCGCAGAAATTCGACGACGCGCTCCCACTCGCGCATGAACAGCTTGTCGCCCGCGCCGGGCTGCATTGGAATGTTGAGCTTCGTGCCCGCGGCTTCGCCCTTGCCGGCCTCTTCGGCAGTCGCCGGTGCCCGGATACAGAAACATGCCGTCTTCGTGGATGTCGGCGACGAACACTTCGGGGTCGCGTTCGTACGGATAATAAAGCCCGTCGCCGTGATGCACGTCGATATCGACGTAGGCCACGCGCTGATGCCGTACTTTTCGCGCAGCGTGTCGATCACCACGCCGCAGTCGTTGAACACGCAGAACCCCGCGCCGCTGCCGCGCCGCGCATGATGCAGTCCGCCGATCGGCTGGAACGTGCGGTAGACCTCGCCGCTCATCACGCGCTCCAGTCCCTCGAGCGCCGCGCCGACCACCGCCGCGGACGCATCGTACACGCCGGGATACGCCGGCGTGTCGCCGTAATCGATCGAGCCCGCGCCGAGCACGGACAACTCGTCGACGCGGCTCGACGTAATCCGCGGTGTGGAAACGCTCGATCTCCGCGCGCGATGCCGGGCGCGGCGCGGCGAGCTTCGCGTCTTTGTCGAGCCCCTGCTTCAGCGTTTCGCGCCAGAACGCGTCCTGACGGTCCGGCCCGAACGGATGTCCGTTCGGAAATCCGTACTTGCCCAGCGCCTCACCGACATATAGCAATACTTCAGCCGCCATTAGGTATCCTTACGCCTCACCGCTCACCGCTTATGGTCTTGGTCAGTCCAGTTTCGCGCCGCTCTCTTTGACGAGCTTCGCCCATTTGGCGAGGTCGGCGAGCATGAACAGGCGGAACTCCTCCGGCGTATTGCCGACGGTCTCCGCGCCGTCTTCGCGAAATGTCGCTGGGCGACGTCGGGCAGGCGCAGGATTTTGACGATTTCGTCGTGCAGCCGCGTCACGATCGGCTTAGGCAGTTTGGCCGGACCGAACACGCCGTACCAGCCGACGATCTCGAATCCCGGCAGCGCTTCCGCGATCGCGGGAATGTCTGGCAGCGCCGCGAGCCGCTTGGGCGCGGTCACCGCAAGCGCCGCGCAGCTTGCCGGCGCGCACCATCGGTCACCGCGCCCGCCATGCCGGCGAAGTTGTATTGATACTGTCCGCCGATCGAGATCGATCAGCGACGGCCCGGTGCCCTTGTACGGAATGTGCTGCGCCTTGACGCCCGCCATCAGATTGTAGAGCTCGCCCGCAAGATGGCCGCCGCTGCCGATGCCGGCGGAGCCGAAGTTGAGCGGCCCTTTGAAGTTTTTGCGTCCACTCGACAAATTCCTTCAGGTCCTTCGGCGGCGACGACGGATTGACCACCAGCAAGAGGCCGGCGGCGTGAGCTGCGTGATCGGCGTGAAGTCGTTGACCACGTGGTACGGAAGCTTGGGATTCAACGCCGCGTTGACCGTATGCTGGTGGTAAGCGACGAACAGCGTGTAGCCGTCGGGCGGCGCATGCGCCGTCAGTTCGCCCGCAATCACGCCGGAGGCGCTGGCGCGGTTGTCGACCACCACCTGCACCTTGAGCGAGTCGGTGAGCCGGATGGCGATCAGCCGCGCCAGAAAATCGGTGGTGCCGCCGGGCGCCGCGGGCGTGATCATGCGGATCGGCTTGCTCGGATAGGCGTCGGCGGCAAATGCGTTGGCCGCGAGCGCGACAACCAGTGCGAACATTGCAAGTGCGGCAGTGACCATGACGTACATTCATTCGCAACTCCGGATCGTAATAAGTGGTGAGGTTTAGATTTTGAGCAGACGCGCCGAATTGCCGCCGAGGATGAGTTCGCGCTCGTAGGCCGAGAGCTGGGGAATGCTCTCGACGAATTCGACCGGCCGCTCGAGGCTCATGTCGGCCGGATGATCGGTGCCCAGTCACGACGCGGTCGGCGCCGACCATGCGGATGATGTCGCCCATGATCTGCGGACTGTGGCTGATCGTGTCGTAGTGGAAGCGGCGCAGATAAGTCAGCGGCGCCTTCGTCATGTGTTTGGTTTCCGCACGCACGCCGACTGCCATGCGTCATGCGCCCGATCAGCGCCGGGAAAGTGCCGCCGGCATGCGGCAGCACCACTTCGAGCTGCGGAAACGCGTCCATCACGCCGCCGAACATCAGCGACGCGGCGGCGATGCCGGTGTCGTATGGATTGCCGAGGAAATTGCGCAGGTAGTAGCTGCGCATGCGCTCGCGCACCGACCGGGTCGACCGGATGCAGCAGGATCGGCAAACCCAGCGCTTCGCAGCGCGCGTAGACCGGCCAGAACGATTTGTCGTCGAGGTTCTTGCCCATCACGTGCGTCGCCAGGTAGACGCCGCGCATGCCCGGCAGGTTGGCCGCGCGGTCGAGTTCCTGCACCGCGAGATTCGGGCTCCTGCATCGGCAGCGTCAGCAGACCGTAAAAACGCTGCGGATACTGAAGGTGTGCGGCAGCGAGGCCGTCGTTATAGACCTGCGCGAGCTTGAGCCCGAACGCCGGCGGCGCCCAGTACACCATCGGCGAAGTCAGCGACAACGCGTGAATATCGACGCCGGTCGCGTCCATGTCTTGCAAACGAATGCCGAGATCCATGTAGGTCTCCTGAAAGACCGTGGCGTATCCCGGAAAATCTGAACGTCACCTGGCCGCGCGCGTTGCGTGCCCATCTTCGCGCCGTTCGCTGCCGCCTTCTTTTTCGAGCAGCGCCACGAAGTCCGGCGACATGCCAGTGCGCGTGCACATCGATCACCTTCACGTTGTAGCCGCGCATGCCGCGCTGCGCGGGCGCGCCGGCACAACCCGCGAGCAATGCGCCGCCGACCGCCGCCATGCCGCCCAGAAATCTGCGCCGTCCGATTCCCATGCTCTCCCCCTATTTTATGCCGGCCGTCCTAAAACAGCGCGAGCTGCGCATCGTCCCCGCGCTTCAACACCGGCGGCTTGAAGCGCGTCGTCACCGGCGTGCGATGCCGCTTGCCGGTATCGAAACCGCACCGCTTGCTCGCAATGTCGAAACGCTTGCGCAGCAAATCCGCCAGTTCGCCGCTGCCGCGCATGCGGCTGCCGAAATTCGGATCGTTGTCGCGCCCGCCGCGCATCTCCTGCACGCGGCTCATCACGTGCTTCGCCTTCAGCGGATAGTGTACCTCAAGCCAGTTTCTGAACAGGTCTTTCAGCTCGTAGGGCAGGCGCATCAACACATAGCCCGCGCTGCGCGCGCCCGCCGCGTAGGCGGCCTCCAGCACCGGCTCGATCTGGTGATCGGTGAGAAACGGGATCACGGGTGCCACGAGCACGCCGACCGGTATGCCCGCCGCGGACAGGCGCCGTATCGTCTCCAGCCGGCGCGCCGGCGCCGAGCAGCGCGGCTCCAGCCGCCGCGCGAGATCGTGATCGAGGTTGTTGACCGATAGGTAGACGTTGACGAGATTTTTCTCTGCCATCGGCGCGAGGATGTCGATGTCGCGCTCGACCAGCGCGTTCTTGGTGACGATGCCGACCGGGTGCTCGCACTCCGCGAGCACTTCGAGGATGCCGCGCGTGATTTTGTATTCGCGCTCGATCGGCTGATAAGGATCGGTGTTGGCGCCGAGCGCGATCAATTCGCATTGGTATCCGGGCTTGGCGAGTTCCGAGCGCAGCAGTTCCGCCGCGTTCACTTTCGCGAACAACCGCGTTTCGAAATCGACGCCCGGCGACAGATTCAAATAGGCATGGCTCGGCCGGGCATAACAATAAATGCAACCATGCTCGCAGCCACGGTACGGATTGATCGATTGCGTGAACGGCACATCGGGCGAGGCGTTGCGCGAGATGATGGTTTTCGCGTGCTCGATGGTGACGTGGGTCTTTAACGCGGGAAGGTCTTCGTCCGTCGCGCCGTGCTCCACCCGTCGTCCACCGCCTCGCGCGCGACCTTCTCGAACCGCCCTTCGGGGTTGATCGCGGCACCGCGCCCCTTGCGGGGTGCCGCGTGTTCGCGGTTGACGGTCTTCATGGCCATGTCGCCACGTTAGCCAACCGAAGCGCACAAGTAAAGCGGGCGCGTGACGCAGCGGTGCAGCGGGCCGAAAAACACTACCCCGGAAAGCTTTAGTGCGTGAGGGTAGCGCAGGCGACCCCGCCTGCACCGGCGTCCATGCAGGCGAGTCGCCTGCGCTACACCCAAGCAGTAATGCCCTTGAGGAACGATTTCATTGCCAAGCCAGCTTGAAAGTATTACCATAAACTTCGTTAGTATTACTTCGAGGCAACCGTGAGCCATCAAGTAACGAGCAAAGGTCAGGTCACCATTCCCAAGAAGGTCCGCGACTTGCTGGGACTCAAGCCCGGCACCGCGGTCGCGTTTGAACCAACCACGGACGGGCGCATCACAATTGCCGCCGCGGGACACAAGGCCCGCGCCGCCAAACCGAGCCGCTTCGCCGCATTGCGCGGCACGGCGACGGTTAAAATGACGACGCGGCAGATCATGGCGCTGACCCGCGGCGGAGATTGACTTTTGCTATTGGTCGACACCAACGTCATCCTCGACGTCGTTGAAAACGACCCGCAGTGGGCCGCGTGGTCCCAGACACAGCTTGAAGCCGCATCGCTCAAATTCGCGCTCGTGATCAATCCCGTCATCTACGCCGAGCTGTCGATTGCCTATAAGCGCATCGAAGAACTCGAAGCCATGCTCAAGAGTGCGGAGCTGCGGCTGGAGCCCATACCCCGCGAGGCGCTATTCCTCGCAGGGCGGGTCTTCCTGAAGTATCGGCAACAGAAAGGAACCAGGACGGGCGTGCTGCCTGATTTTTTTGTGGGCGCGCACGCGGCGGTCGCAGGCATCCCGCTGCTCACGCGCGATATTGGCCGCTACCGGACGTATTTCCCCTCGCTCAAGCTCATCACGCCGGAGCAACAAAAGTAGCCCATCCCTGGTCAAGCCCGCGAAGCCGTACCATCTACCAAACTGTACAAAAACACTACTTGCCACCAGACAGAAAGCGCTCGATCGCAGCCAGCGCGGCCGGATCGGCGCCGCCCTGCGCACGGGCAAGTTCCACCGCCACGGCGCCGAGCTGTTTGTAGATGTCGGCGACACGCGGATCCCAGGCGGCGAGCGCGTCGACCTGGCGCGCGACCACCGCGTGGTCGCCGCGCGCAATCGGGCCGGTCAGCGCGTCGGCCGTGCCGAGCCTGAATACGTTGTCCAGCGTTTCGCGCACGAGCGGCTCCATCATGTTGAGCGCGTCGTCGCGCTTGAAGCCGGATTTTTCGTAGCTGCGCAAGCCGACTTCCATCAACGCGGTGAGGTAATTGCACACGATCACGCTCGCCGCGTGATAAATGGTTTTGAACCCGGGATCGATTTCCGACACGCGCGCGCCGCTCGACTCGAACGCGGGTTTCAGCACCGCGAGCGCCGCCGCATCGCCTTCCGCCGCGCAGTACGTGCCGTCGAATGATTGCGCGGCAAGCGCCGGGTCGGCAAAACTTTTCAGCGGATGCACGCTGGCTACCGTCACTGCGCGCCCGATCACAGCCGCGAGATCGCGCGACGGCAGCGCGCCGCTGCAATGAAAGACGACATTGCCCGCCTTCAATAGCCCGCTCGCGGCGAGCACCTTGCCGCAGGCAACGATCTGATCGTCGGACGGCGTCAGCATCCATACGTCGGCAGCGCGCATGTCGGCCAGCGCGTCGACCGCGCGCCCGCTGCCGATAAACGCCACCGCATCCGTACTCGCAGCAAGCGCGCGATCGAATATGTCGCCGATGACGAATGCGCCATTCAGCGCCCACACCCGCGCCAGGGTGCGTCCGGCCCGGCCGCCGCCGATAATGTTGATTGTTGCCATACGCGTTAGTTTAACGGGATCGCGCGTTCTTGACCCACTTTGCCTCGCGCGCCTATCATCGAGCCTCCTTTTGCAACGTCGCTATGAAAGACCGCCATGACCCAAGCCGCCGCACCTGCCGCCGACCGCTTCGGCAACCCGCTCGACCCAATCGTGCGCTACGCGCGCGGCACCATCCTGAAGAGCACCGACGAGGAAGTCACGCGCATGCTGCGCGCGCGCAACATCGTCGGCGAGCGCGTCAGGACCAAAGGCCGCGACAGCGTCTACGATCTTTCGGGCATGAACCGCGGCAGCGGCATCACCGACGGATGACGTGCCACATCTGACGAGCCACGTGCCGTTCTTCGAGCGCTTCGAGGGCAAGACCGAACCCTACGCGCTGAAGCACATGGGCGCGGACCCCGCCACGCACGGCGCGCTCATATTGAACCGCGTGTCGGCCGCCAATTTCATCGCGCTGACGACGATATTGAAGCCCGGCGACCGCGTGCTCGCTCTGGCACCCTCGAACGGCGTGTCGCACCCGTCGACGGTGCGGCCGGCTGCCATGGCAGGCGCCGTGCTGCAGGAGTTTCACACTTACGCCGAACTCGAAAAAGAATGGCACGCGGGCGGCGCACCGCGGCTTTTGCTGATCACGCCGATCAGCGCGTCCAAGCGGCACCTGCCGTTCGCGGAATTCACCAAGGCGCTGGCACTCCCGCGCAAATCCGACACGCTCGCGTTCGTGGACGACGCGCACATGGCGTCGCGCGTCGCATTTTTCGAAGAGCCGCGCACCTTCCAGGTCGGCGCCATCGATCTCGCCGGCTGCTCGGCGGACAAGCACGTCGCCGGACCGCGCGCGGGCGTGCTGGTCGGCCGCAAGGATCTCATCGTCGAAATCGGCTCGCGCGCCTACGAACTCGGACTCGAAGCGCAGGCCGGACAATACGTCGGTGTGGCCAACGCGCTCAAGAATTTCGACCCGCGCGTGGTTAAAGAGGCCGGCGAACTCGCCAAGCAACTCGTTGAAGTGCTCGCGCAGAAATACGGCGCGAAGCGCGCCTACCTCGGCGGGCCGGGCGTGTCGATCGCGGGCGACGACGTCATCGATATCGCGCTCGAACAGCGCGGCGGCAAGACCAAACCGAAACTCGTCGCGGTCGAAGCGGCCGGGCTCGTCGCGATGGAGATGCTCGAGCAGGACGGCGTGCTGACCATAGGCGCGGTGTCGATGCCGGGCAGCGCGCCGGTCATGCGCCTGATGATGTATCCCGACGGCGCCAAGCTCGGCATGGAGCGCATCGTCGCCTCGCTCGACAGCGGCATCGACCGCCTCGCCGAAGTCATCGACGACGTCGACGCCGCGCGCGAACAACTGCTTGGAGCATAACGCAATGACGGCGCGCACGGTCGCCGC
Source organism: uncultured beta proteobacterium (assembly GCA_963778865.1). Lineage (GTDB taxonomy): Bacteria > Pseudomonadota > Gammaproteobacteria > Burkholderiales > SG8-41 > PALSA-1004. The sequence goes on from CAVZWF010000006.1 coordinate 131,367, forward strand.
GCTTGCACTCGCCGCAGCAGCGAACGCCTTCGCGCAAACCTACCCGGTTAAAACGGTGCGTCTGATCGTACCGTTTCCCGCGGGCGGCGGCTCGGACGTGATCGGGCGCATCGTCGCGCAAAAACTCAGTGACCGTTTCGGCCAGCAGGTGATAGTCGACAACCGCGCCGGCGCCGGCGGCTCGATCGGTACTGAAGCCGCGGTGAAATCCGCCCCCGACGGTTACACGGTGGTGCTCGCCTCGACGTCCGAGATCGCGATCAACCCCGGCCTCTACAGCAGACTCAGTTACGACACGGTGAAGGACCTCGCAGCGGTTGCGATGGTCGCATCCACCCCGATGGTCGTCATCATTCATCCCTCGCTGCCGGTTGCGACCGTGAAGGACCTGGCGGCGCTGGCGAAGGCCAAGCCGGCGCTATCAACGTCGCCTCCGCCGGCACCGGCACCATCACGCATCTGTCGGGCGAACTGTTCCGGGCTATGGTCGGCGTAACGTGGACGCACGTGCCGTACAAAGGCGCGCCGCCGGCGTTAACCGATCTCGCGAGCGGCCAGGTGCAGGTGATGTTCTCGTCGCTGCCGGCGGCGATGGCGTTCATCAAGAGCGGCCGCGTAAAACCGATCGCGGTATCGGGCCGCGCGCGCGCCGGCGCGCTGCCGGCAGTGCCGACCGTCATCGAGAGCGGTGTTGCGGGCTATGACGTCGAATACTGGTACGGAATTTTCGCGCCGGCGGCGACACCGCGCGACGTTCTCGCGCGGCTCGACGACGAGATCGGGGCGACGCTCAAGCTCGCCGATACGATATCCAATCTCGCAAACCAGGGTGCTGCGCCGGGCAGCCTCAGTCAGTCGCAATTCGCGGATTTCGTAAAAACCGAAGTCGCGAAATGGGGCAGCGTGGTGAGATCGTCCGGCGCGCGCGCCGACTGATCACAGAGCAATGCAGCAGTAAAACGGGCTACTTCTTTCCCCTGCGGCCAGAATACGAGTGCGAATGCCGCGACGCGTTCGTGACCGGGCGCCGCGCATAGGCCGCTGAATAGTAACGTGGGCCATAATAAGGTGCACGGTAATACGACGCGCCGAAATACGACGCGCCGTAAAACGGCCACGCATAGCCGTACGCGGGATAAGGCGGCCACAGCGGCATCCCGTAACCGTAACCGGGATACGCCGGCCACGGCATCCCATAGCCGTAACCGGGATAGGTCGACCACGGCAGTCCATAACCGTATCCCGGATCGGTCGACATCAGCGGCGTTGAGCAGGGATACAAGCCCAGCGGTGGCGGCGTTGCGGAGTTGTCGTTCGACGACGTGCAGGGCGCGGTGCTCATGGCGGGCGCGGCCGGCGCCGCGTAAAACCACCGGATTCGCCGTACGTACTCCCGGGTACAGGGTTCTGTGCCGGATACAACGGATAATATTCCGGCACGCTCGCGCACGCGGATAGCAAGAGGAGCAGGAAAATGCCCGTATAGCGCAAAACCGACCTCCTTTGCGGGAACAGCTTATCTCCTATGTGGGAAAAGCTTATGCCCTGCCGGCTTTCATGATACTTACAAATCGCCCGTTTGCCACTCAACTTATGCGCCGCCATCTCTGGTACGATTCGCTTTTAGTACCGTATTCAAGGAATGTAATCATGGCCCTGCAACCCGAAGGCAAGAGCATCAACCTGACGATGGACGCGGCGAACGTCTACCGCGAAGACGTTTACACGGACCGCAAGGTCGGCACCATCCGCTGCCTGACACCGGTCAAAAGCGACGGCTCGCCGGATGCGGGCCGCAAGCCGCTTTACGTCGGCGAAGCGCAGATATTGACGCCGATGGGCGCGATCCCGGTGACTTTCGAGATCCATGCCGCCATCCCTCGACGATGCGATCAAGAAGTACGAAGCGGCGGCGAAGGAAGGCGTCGAGCGCACCGTCAAGGAAATCCAGGAATACCGCCGCCAGGCGGCTTCCTCCATCGTGATTCCGCAAGGCGGCGCGGGCGGACTGCCCGGCATGGGCGGCGGCGGTGGAAAAATTCAGATACCGTGACGTACCGCGCATTGAACGGCGCTCGCGTCCGTTCGAATGCGCGGAGGTGACCCGGCGCTTCGCGTCCGGAGTCAGCCCGGAATGACCGGCAGCACGAGGTACGACGGCTTGTCGCCGCCGGCGTATAGATCGTGTTCTCGGCGCCCGCGTTGTAATCGCCGTGATAGTGCGTGTAGGGCGCGCTGCCGACGCCGTCGCGCGGCTGCACGTCGACGCGGATGCGATGGCCCTTCTTGAACACCATCGACGTCGGCCACACTTCGATCTGGCACTCGACGATCTCGTCCGGGCTTCAGCCACAACCGTTCGTTGTGCGCGTGATACGGCCGGTACGGCAGTGACCGCACCGGATCGAGCTTGCGGTGCGATGCGCGCAGCCAGCCCTTGGTGACGCACGGCACCGGCTGGCCGTGCTGGCCGACTTCGCACACGTCCTTGCCGTCGGGGCCGATGTTGCGCAGCGTGACGAAGATGTCCATGTCTTCCGACGTGCTCGACACCCACAGGTTCATCACGAGCGGCCCCGTCACTTCGGTGTCCTGCTGCGAGCGGCGCGGTGACGAACGACACGCCGGGGCGCCCGGTGTTGCCGTGCGTCGTCGCGAGCGACGAGCCCGACGCAACGCCCGCCTTGGTCGAGCCGCTCGCCGAATAAGTGATCTTGGCGGCCTTCTTCGGCGGCGCGTCGACGAGCGCGCCTTCGACGCCCATCACGTCGCCGGTCGGCTCGCGGTCGATCTGCAGATACATTTTCGTCCACTGCGTGCGCGCGAGCGGCCATTCGTTTTCGCTGCGGAACGCGTAGCGTTCGGGGCTGCCGCCGGTGCGGATCTCGAGCTTCACCGGCGGCTCATTCAGGATGCCGGTGTCGATGCCCTTCAACCAGTGGTCGAACCAGCGCAACTGGTCCATGCGCCCTTCTTCGGAATGGAACGGATGGAAATGCGTGCCGGTGTGGATGCGCAGCTTCTTGTGCTTCGACGCCGCGTTCACATAAGCCCTCGGTGTTGCCGCGCAGGTGCATCGAGAAGCCGCCCCAGTTGCCGACGCTGTAGAGCGGCACCTTGATCTCGTCCCAGCGCGCGCCGGAGAGGCGCCAGAATTCGGAATCCAGATCGTTGCGCATGTACTTCCACATCATGTCGTTGTGGAAAGCGTCCGGGTTGAAACTGCGCGGGCGGCCGAGCAGGTGGTGCGCCGTGTGCGTCAGCCACCAGTTGCCGATGAAGCCCAGCGCGAAGATGCCGCCGTGATACGCCTGGTCGCGGTACTGGTCGGCGCGGCCTTCCCACGGCATGATGGCTTTCAGCGACGGCGGCTTCAGGTTGGCGACGCGCCACTGCGACGAGGCGTGATACGAAATGCCGAGCAGCCCGATGTTCGCCGAGCACCAGTCGCGTTTCGCGATCCATTCGATGGCGTCGTAGAAGTCGAGCGACTCCTGGTACGAGCTCGGCTCCGATTCGCCGGGCGATTTGCCCGAGCCGCGCGCGTCCACGCGCACGCAGGCATAACCGCGCGGACACCACCAGTTCGGATTCACCGTTTCCCAGTTCATGTAGGGATTGGCCTCTTCCTCGAGGTCCGCCGGCGGTATCCACAGCTTGTCCTTCTGGTACACGCTCAGGTTCATGATCACCGGCACCTTGTCGTTCGTGTCGGGCCGGAACACGTCGGCATACAGGATGGTGCCGTCGCGCAGCGGGATCTGCACGTCCTTTTCGACGATCAGCTTGAAGTCGCGCGGCTGGGATACTTGGGCGGTTGCAGCGGTCATGCTTTTTCCTTCGTTATGAGTGATGAGTCAATTGACGACGCGCGCACCGCGCCTGCACGCGCCAATGCCGCGCGTTACTCGGGTTTAAGATTCGCGATGCGTATCGCCTGCGTAAAGCGCGCATATTCGTCGGCGACGAACTTGGCAAATTCCGCAGGCGTGCCCGTCACCGGCTCGGCGCCCTGGCGCTCAAACAATTCGCGCGTCGCCGGCGTCTCGACGACCTTGACGAGCGTTGCCAGCAATTTGTCGAGGATGGGCTTCGGCGTTTTCGCCGGCGCCATCAGGCCCATCCAGCCGCTCGACAGATAGCCGGGAACGCCGGATTCGATTACCGTCGGCAGGTCCGGCATCAGCGGCGAACGCTTGGCGCCCGCGGTGGCCAGTGCGCGCAGCCGCCCTCCGCGCACATGGCCCAGCACGGCCGGCGCGGGCGTAATGGTCACCTGCGATTCGTTGCCGATCAGCGCGGTCACCGAAGCGCCGCCGCCTTTGTACGGCACGTGCACCACGTCGATTCCCGCCATGTGCGTGAAGAGAACGCACGCGAGATGGCTTTGCGATGCCGACCCCGCGTTCGCCATATTGAGCTTGCCGGGATTCGCTTTCGCATACGCGAGCAACTCCTTGACGCTCTTGACGGGCAGCGACGGATGCACCACCAGCACGTTTTGCGTGATCGCGAAGAGCGAGATGTATGCGAAATCCTTGATCGGATCGTAGGTGAGTTTCTTGAATGTCTGCGGCGAAATGACCGCCGTCGCAGTGGCGACCGCGAGCAGCGTCTGCCCGTCGGGTGCGGCGTGCGCGACGACCTCGGCCGCGAGCGTGCCGCCGGCGCCGGGACGATTGTCGGCGACGATCTGCTGGCCGAGCTCCTCGCCCATGCGGGCAGCAAGAATGCGGCTCACGTTGTCGACCGATGCGCCGGGGTTCTGCGGCACCATCAGGCGGATCGGGCGCGCCGGATAATCGGCGGCAGCGCGTTGCGCGGCGCATGCGGCGGTGCCGAACGCGCACGCGAACGCGCAAACGAAGAAGAATTTTTGGAAACTGGTCATCGCGAAGCGTGCAATATAACATGTGGCTATTTGACACGGCTGCCGCCGGTCAAATATCTCGCCGGATACGAGCGGACGCGAAGCGCCGCTCAATCCGTCGGATCGGAAAGAATAGGTGCAGATCATGGTTTGCAGATTCGTATTGGCACTGTCAATTATCGCAGCATCAGGCGCGGCTGCCATCGCGCAGTCGCCCGACCACGCCCATCACAGCTTCAGCGGCGCCGAGCATTGGGCGAAAGTCTTCGACGATCCGGAACGCGACAAGTGGCAGAAGCCGCATGAGGTCATTACCGCGCTGAAGCTCGCGCCCGACGCGGCGGTCGCCGACATCGGTTCAGGCACCGGCTACTTTGCGGTGCGCTTCGCGCATATGCTGCCGAAGGGACGCGTCTACGGCGTGGACGTCGAACCCGACATGGTGAAATATCTGGCCGAACGCGCGACAAAAGAAAAACTCGCCAACCTCACGGCGGTCGCCGGCGCACCCGACGATGCGCGCATCCCCGCGCCGGTCGACCTGGTGATCCTGGTCGACGTCTACCATCACATCGACAAACGCGCGGATTACTTCCGCAAACTGCGCGCGTCGCTCAAGCCCGGCGGCCGCGTCGCGGTCATCGACTTTCGCATGGAAGCGCCGTCGGGTCCGCCGAAGTCCGCGCGCATTGCGCCGGACCGCGTCAAAGCGGAAATGAACGACGCAGGATATGCGCTGGGCGAGGAGCACGCGTTTCTGCCGAATCAGTATTTCCTCATTTTCAAACCGGCGACGTAGCGCGAGAGCGCGAAGTGCAATTAAGTGGTTAGCGCTCAATTTTTAGATGAAGCAAGCAAAATGATTGATTACTCAATTACTCAGTGGTTGAGAGGTCACTTCAAAGATGCTCCCTCTCCCCACATCAGTGGGGAGAGGGCCGGGGTGAGGGGACGCGACATGAAATCACAAATTTATTTTGCCGCTCTCGCCTCGTGTATCACCGTACTTCCCGTCTTTGCCGCGGATGCGCCGGGCTATCCGAACAAGACGATCCGCATCGTCGTGCCGTTTCCGCCCGGCGGCATCGCCGACGTGATGTCGCGCGTGTTCGGCCAGAAGTTCACCGACACGTGGACCCAGCCGGTGGTGATCGATAACCGCACCGGCGCCGGCGGCAATATCGGCGCGGAGGTGGTCGCCAAGTCGCCGCCCGACGGCTATACGCTCGTGATGGGCACCATCGGCACGCACGCGGTGAACGTGAGCCTCTTCTCCAAGCTGCCGTACGACCCGGTCAGGGATTTCGCGCCGGTCGCGCTTGTCGTCGAAGCCGACGGTCTGCTGGTGCTGCATCCGTCGGTGCCGGCCAAGACGGTCAAGGAGTTGATTGCGCTCGCGCGTGCGCGGCCCGGTCAATTGGTTTACGCGTCGGCGGGCAACGGTACCGCCGGGCACCTTGCCGGAGAACTCTTCAAATCGCTGGCGAAAATCGACCTCGTGCACATTCCGTACAAAGGCAACGTGCCGGCGATCACCGATCTCGTCGGCGGCCAAACCTCGATGCTTTTCGCGACCATGCCGACCGTCATGCCGCTCGCCCGCGCCGGCAAGCTCTACGCGATGGCCGTAACCGGGGCGCAGCGCAATCCGGCGGCACCCGAAGTGCCCGCGATGGCGGAAACGCTTCCCGGCTTCGAGGTCACCAACTGGATCGGCATTTTCGCACCGGCGGGCACGCCGGCGGACATCGTCGCCAAACTCAATACCGAGATCATGCGCATCATGCGCCTGCCCGAAGTCCAGGCGCGGCTCGTCACCGAAGGCGCAAAGTCCCGGTCCAACACGCCCGGGCGAATTCGGCGCGTTCCAGAAAATGGAGATCGCGAAGTGGAGCAAACTCATTAAGGAAGCGCGCATTTCGGTGGACTGACGGGGCTACCGCTGCACCGGACGCTCAACTTATCGCTCACGGAGGACAATATGAAGACAATGACCTGCAAACAACTTGGTGGTGCTTGTGACAAGAAATTTCATGCAACCTCGTTTAACGAGATTGCTGGAATGAGCAAACAACACGCCATGGAAATGTTTCAGAACAAGGATGCCGCGCATCTTAAAGCCATGAATGAAATGCAAGAGCTTATGAAGAAACCGGAAGCAATGAAAGAATGGTTTGAGAACAAAAGGAAGGAATTTGAGGCATTACCCGAGGAATAAGAATGACGGTAACGCTGCGAACCAGCAACACACCTGACAACGCCATAACCGGCAGTGAAAAGCGGCGCTCCTTCGTCGCCCCGCTTTTCACTGCCGGTTATGGCGAACGTCAAGCCATTCCAACTGGAAAAAACCCATGTCGTACGACGAAGGCCTTGCGCAGAGATTGAGGGAGTCGCTGCAATTCCAGCGAGGCATCTCCGAAAAGAAAATGTTCGGCGGCCTTGCCTTCATGTCTCGCGGCTACATGTTCCTCGGGATCACCGGCGACACGCTCATGGCGAGAGTTGGCCCCGTGTTTTATCAACAGGCGCTGTCGCGTCCCTACGTGCGGGTGATGGATTTCACCGGAAAGCCCATGAAGGGCTATGTCTTTATCGATCCGCCGGGATTCGAGAACGATTCGGACCTGTCCGACTGGATCCGGCGATGCCATCAGTTCGTGCAATCGCTTCCGCCAAAGAAGACCAAATGAGCTCGCGTTCCGACTCTCGCGACCGGTCGAAACCGCGGGCCAGTTGCGACGAATGTTAAATCACCCCCCGCATGTTCGCGACCTTCTCGATCGCGCTGAACTCGGCGAAGACTTTCTCCGCACCCGCACCGAGCACGCCCTTCGTGATGGTCACGAACTTCTCGCGCAATTGATCGTGCGTCAACGGCTGTTGCGGCATGCCGGGGAAATGCGGCAGGTCCCGAGTAAACTCGCGGCCGTCTTTCAGCTTGACGGTGACGCGGCTCGCGAGCGGATTGTTCGTGACCGGGTCCTTGCGCACTTCAACCTTGACGTTGCGGCATAACGCGCGGATTTTCGCGTCGACGCGCGATTCCTCGGAAAACGAGTCCGGCTCGCGCGGATTGCGGTAGAACGCAAGCGCCACGTTGAACGGCGCGCTGTACTGCGCCATCGTCATGTCCTGCGGCTCGGGAATGTTGTGATGGCTGAACATCTTCTCGCTGCCCTCTATCGTGATGGACGCAATGTCGTCGCCCTTGATCCCGTGTTTGTCCTTCAGTTCGAGCGCCGCGGTCACCGGCACGTGCGAAGTGACATGGCACGAGTAGCGCTTCAACGTGAGCGTGAGCAGCTTCCAGACTTCGCCCAGCCCCGCCGTCAGGCGCGCCGCGTCACCCTCGTGGCAGAACACGTTCATGTAGCCAAACCTGCCCTCGAGCACCGTGGTGGGCCCGCTGAAGCCATTCTTCGCGAGCGTCGCCGCCAGCACGCCGGATTCCGCGGCGCGCCCGAGATGCAGGCGCTTCACCATGCCGCCGCCCGACTTGGAAAACTCGAGCAGGCCGCAACCCAGCGAGCCGGCGATGCCGAGTGCGTTCGCCATCTGTTCCGCGGTGAGCTTGAGCAGGCGTCCGGCAATGACCGCGCCGCCGAAGGCACCCGTCACGCCCGGCGCGTGAAAGCCGATATGCTCGGTCGATTGTTTCGACGCGTCGCCGATGCGGTGCATCACCTCGCCGCCCGCGACCACCGCCGTGATGAAGTCCCTGCCGCTCGCGCCGATTTCCTGCGCGATCGCGAGCCCCGGCGCGGTCAATGACGCGCCCGGATGCACGCCGGCGCTCGGCTGCACGAGGCAATCCATTTCGAATGCGTGCGCGAGCGCGCCATTCGCGAGCGCCGCAAGCGGCGCGTGCACTTTTACCGAGGTGCCAAGTATCGCGCTCTGCCCGCCACGCCCGTACTGCTCGGCGTAACCGATGACAATCTTGCTCCACGGCAGCGTGCTGCCATAGGTGCACGCGCCGACGGTGTCGATCACGCACGCCTGCGCGCGCTCGATGACGTTGGCCGGAATGCGCTCGTATTGCAGTTGGGTTGCGAATTCAGCCAGTGTTTGCGCGGCGGTCAGTTTTTTTTTGGCGCTGGTATCCATGCGGGCTTTCCATGTCGAGTCGATGCGTTGATTATAAAGCGGCACGCGCCCTAATTGAGCATCGTGAATGCGGATGACCAGCAATTTCGTCATTCCCGCGCAGGCGGGAATCCAGGTGGCTCTGAAAAGAATCCCTGGATCCCCGCCTGCGCGGGGACGACAAGTCAATGTGATTGATTCATACGAGGCTCAACAGGATTGCTTCCTGCGGTCGGCGACGCGCTTGATCTTGGACGTCTGCGAAGTGCCGGTGTAAGTATCGAGCGCGCCCTTGTCGGCCGGCGTGACGGTAATGCGCACGCCCAACACCTCTTTCATGCGGCGCTCGAGATCCGCTTTGAGCGCGGCACGGTCTGCCGCGGAAGTCTCGACCATCACGGTCATCTCGTCGCTGCCGGCCTCGCCCACGCGGTCGATGAAGCAGAAGAATTCGCCGTTGGTCCGGTTGTCCTCCGCCACCACCGCACCGACCGCCTCGGGAAAAACGTTCACGCCGCGCAGCTTCACCATGTTGTCGTTGCGCCCGAATATGCGCGCGAGCCGCTTCAACGTGCCGCCGCACGCGCAGCTTCCCGGGACGTAGGCGGAAACGTCGTTCACGTTGAAGCGGATCTGCGGCGCGCCGTACTTGTAGAGCGTCGTGATATACACCGTGCCCTTCTCCCCTGCGGGCACGATGCGGCCGGACTCCGGGTCGGCGACTTCGAGGAGGTACGCGTCTTCCTGCACATGCATGCCCGACTGCTCGCCGCATTCGGCCGCCATCATGCCGCTTTCATGCGTGCCGTACGCATCGAAACACGGCGCGCCCCACAGCGCTTCAATTCCGCCGCGGTTCTCCATGCCGAGGTGGGTGCCGATCAGGCGCACGCCGAGGCTCTTCGGATCGATACCCATCTCGTCGCGCGCGACGAGCGCCATGTGGCGCAGGTAGGACGGGAAGCCCAGGATCACGTTGATGCCCCACGCCTGCGCGATCTCGATCTGCCGGCGCGTCGGCGTTGTCGCGCCACTGCCCGTCATCACCGGAATCGCGCCCGAATAGCGCCACAGAGCCTCGCGCGGCGCGATGCCTCCGTTGGAGAGCCCCAGCGCGTAAGTCACCATCACCAGATCGCCGGGCCTAACGCCATGCAACGCGAATCTGCGCCCGCCCATGATCGCCATCGTCTCGCGGTCCTGCGGCGCGTAGAGCATGGGTCGCGGAAGACCCGTCGTGCCGCCGCTCGTCTGCAGCACGAGCGGCATGCGCGCGCCGTCGGCAGGCGTTATGCCCATGAAATCCCCGAACGGCGGATTGCGTTCTATGCTCTTGCGGATGTCGTGCACGTCGTAGGGCGGGATTTTTTCGAGATCGGCCAGCCCGCGGACGTCGCCGGGTTCCATGCCGGAAGCGCGCCAATGGCGCTGAAAGAACGGGATTTCCCAACCGCGCCGCAGCGTGGCGAGGAACCTAAGCTCCTGGAGCGCGTGCAGCTCGTCGCGCGACAAGCAAAACGTGGTACGGAAGTAATCGGGCGGCGGCGGATAGTCGCGCGCCAGCTGCTCGAAATCGAGCGCGCGCGAGTACCAGGGTATCGATTCGGCGTGCATCCGTGGCCTGGACTAGACCCCGAACAACGCTTCGGCGTTGCGGAAGAACACGTGTTCGAGCGTCTCCTCATCAAACCCGAGCGCGCGCCAGTCGTCGCTGAGCCGCTCGTAGCGGAACAGCGGATAGTCCGCGCCGAACATGACGCGCCGTTTCAGGCGCCGCGATATTTCGCGCTTCAGCGAGTCGCCGAGGTATTTCGGCGACCAGCCGTGCATTTCGGCCCACACGTTGGGCTTGTGCAGCATGACGGCGATCATCTCTTCCTGCCACGGCCACGCCGGCCGGCCCGCGATGATCTGCAGGTCCGGATAATCGATCGCGAGTTCGTCAATGTAGCGCGGATGGCACAGCTCGAGCTTCACTCCCTTGCCGCCGGGAATGCCGGCGCCGGTTCCGGTATAGCCGACGAGAACGAGCACCGGCCGCTGCGCCGCGACGGCGACCTCGAAAAACGGACGGTAGATCGCATCGCTCGCCGGATACCCCATTCCCGCGGCGGACACGCACAAGCCGACGAAGCCGGCGCTCGCGTCAATACAGCGCGCGAATTCCGCGGCACCCGCGCTGCCCGCGCGCGGATCGATCTGCAGCCAGTTGCCGAAAATCACGTCGGGAAAACGGCGCTGCGTTTCGAACGCGTAATCGTGGTATTCGCGCACTTTGTCGAGCGGCATGCTCTTGGTGAAGCCGAAATCGAGTATCACGCGGGCGTTATGCCGGCGGAAGTACGCGGCCATTTCTTCTTCGGTATCGTAACGCGGCGTCGAGCGCCACGTCTTGACCTGTTGCGCGAGTTCCTCCTCGGTCTGCAGAACGTAACCGCGTTGGGTGCCCCAGTGCGAATGCAGATCGAACAGTTTCAATTCGCGCTCATGCCGGTGGACTTGATGATCTGCCGCCAGCGCCTGATCTCGGCGCGCACGAAGGCATCGGCCTGCGCGGGCGTGCCGCCGGCGAATTCAACGCCCTGGCTCGCCATGCGCGCGCGTAATTCCGGATCGCCCATCGCCTTGTTGATCTCCGTATTGAGTTTCTGCACGATCTCGCGCGGCGTCGCGGCGGGTGCCAGCACGATATACCACGCGCTGATGTCGAAATCTTTGAGGCCCGCCTCTATCATGGTCGACAGTTCGGGCGCCAGCGGCGAGCGTTTGGCGCTGGTCACCGCCAGCGCCTGCAGCTTGCCGGCCTTCACGTGCGGCAGCGCCGTGGTGATCGTATCGAACATGATGCTCACCTGCCCGCCCAGCACGTCATTCAACGCCGGCGCATTGCCCTTGTACGGCACGTGCACGATGTCGATGCCCGCCACGTGCTTCAACAGTTCGCCCGAGAGATGCGCGCCCGCGCCGGCACCGCCGGACGCAAACTGGACCTCGCCCGGCCGCGCCTTCGCCAGCGCGATGAGTTCCTTGACCGAATGCGCGCGAAACGAGGGATGAGTAACCAGAATCAACGGGATATAGCCTACGAACACGACCGCCGCGAAATCCTTCTCCGTGTCGTAGGGCAGCTTGGGGCTGAAGATCGGGTTCGTCGCGTGCGCCGAATAGCCCATCAGGATCGTGTAGCCGTCGGGCGGTGCCTTCGCCACGAACTCGGTGCCGATCGCGGCACTCGCCCCCGGCTTGTTGTCGGGGATCACGGCGACCCCCATGCTCTCGGCAATTTTCTGCCCGATCACGCGGGTGAGGATATCGACGCCGCCGCCCGCCGGAACCGGCACGACGAACCGGATCGGCTTCGCCGGATACGCCTGGGCCGCGGCCCATGCCGCCGGCAGCGCCAATGCGAGGCCGGTGGCGAAACACAGTGACTTCATGAACGGTACTCCTCTGGAAATTCGGCCGCACGGGCCATTCGCTGTCTCGCCGCGCCGCGTATGCCCGACGCCGGATCGGGTATTGCGTGATGATTGCCGTCGGATGCCCGAAATTATCATTCAATGCGCGCACCGCGTCAAAACCGCCGCGCCGGAATTAGGGAACGGAAACGAGAACGCGCCGCGTGTTACCATATTTTTTTTCGGCGACATACTCGCCGCGGCGCCTGGCGGGCGCGATGTACGGCCGCCACGCCTAAGCAGCGAAACAAGGAGGATAAGCGATGAACGTGAGAATTCTGTTGTCCGCACTTCTGTGCGCGCTGGGCGCGCCCGCTGGCGCCGGCAATTATCCCGACAAGCCGATCCGCGTGCTCGTGCCGTTCGCGGCGGGCACCGGCACCGATATCCTGGCGCGCATCGTGACCGAGGAGTTGCGCACCACGCTGGGCGCGAGTTTCGTGATCGACAACCGGGCCGGCGCCTCGGGCCAGATCGCCGCCGAGCTCGCGGCGAAAGCCACGCCCGACGGCTACACGCTGTTCCTCTCCACCAATACGCCGCACTCGGCGAACCCGTTCCTCTTCAAAAAGCTCTCCTACGATCCGGTCAAGGACTTCGCCGCGGTGTCGCGCATGATTTACTACGTGTTCATCCTGGTGGTAAACCCGAACTCGGGCATCAAGACCGTTCCCGAGTTGATCGCCTACGTCAAAGCGAACCCCGGCAAGATTTCCTACGCGTTCGGCAACAGCACGGGCCAGGTCAACGGGGCTTACTTCGTGAGTGCCGCCAAGCTGGATGCACTCCCGGTTCCTTACAAGAGCACGCCACCCGCGATGACAGACCTGATCGCCGGGCAGGTCCAGTTCATGTTCGTCGACGCGGCGTCGAGCCAGGGACATGTCAAATCGGGCCGGCTGCGCGCCATCGCGCTCATGTCGGATACCCGGTCCACCGCGCTGCCCGAACTGCCGGCTGTCGGCGAAACGGTTCCGGGGTTCGACACGGTGCCATGGGCCGGCATGTTCGTTCCCGCAGGAACGCCGAAAGCCGTCATCACCCGGCTGAACCAGGAAATCGTCAAGGCGATCAACAAGCCGGCGATCAATCAGAAACTGGCGGATGCGGGCCTGCAGCCGGGACCGAGCAGCCCGGCCGAGCTCGACCGGTTCGTCAGGGAACAGCTCGCGGCGTGGGGCAAGAAAATCAAGGACGCCGGCATACAGCCGGAATAAGTGCCGGGGAAAGCGGCGAAGTGCCGCCTATTTGCCACAGAGTTTCGCGCTGCTCTCCTTGGCGTAAATCAGCGCGTTGAACCCGAGGTTGCTGAGGGTCTTGTCGTCGGTGCGGAATATGCACGGCATGTCGCCATAGGCCTGAAACTTGCCGTAGAGTTCACCCGCGCTCATGCCGTCCTTGAATTCACGCTTGAGCGATTCGTCTATCGTGACCTTCGATGCCTCGACCGCCTCTTCGAGCGTCGCGTAGTCGCCGACGTGCCGCAACGCTTTCTCGGCGCTGTCCGCCTTGTTGTAAGACTCGACGTAAAATAACATGTCTGCCTCCGCGCGGTAAGGTTGCAGTATAGCGCGCCGCGTCGCTAATTGCCGCACGCCACGTTGAGCGGCACACCGTGTCCGCTCCTACGCGGCGCCGCGAGCCGGCGGCGCCGCGTCCGGTCTCGCGGCTTATTTCTCATCCATCACCCATACGCCGTTCCACTCGCCTTCCGGCGGGGTGCCTTTCAATTTCTCGCAGCGCTCGATGTAGATCTCCGACAGCTTGTCCTTCGGATTCAGGCGCAGCGCCTCGCGGAAAGCCTCGATCGCCGCGTCCCACTTGCCGCCGCGGTACTTGGCGACGCCGTCCTTGAACTGGTTGACGACGTCCATCAGGTTCGGAAAGGTCTCGTCGGTGTGGTAGTCGAGCACTTCGTAGATCGCCACCGGCTTGGTCTTGCCCTTGACCACGACGAGATCGACTTCGCGCGTGCGGTAGGTGCCGCGCAGCTTCTTGTAGGTGAACTCGCTGATCAGGATGCGCGCCGCGTACTGCTTGCACGCGGACTCCAGGCGCGAGGCGAGGTTCACGCCGTCGCCGATGATGGTGTAGTCCATGCGCTTCTTCGAGCCGATGTTGCCCGACACGACCGTGTCGGTGTTGAGGCCGATGCCGATGTCGACCGGCTTCTTGCCTTCGGCCACGCGCGTGCACGTTCCACGCGTTCAAGCTCGCGGATCATCGCGATCGCCGCGCGCACCGCGCGGTCCTCGTCGTCGTCGTGCGCCGACGGGAATGCCGAACGCCGCCATGATGGCGTCGCCGATGAACTTGTCGAGCATGCCGCCTTCGCGCTGGATGCAGTCCACCATGATCGTGAAGTACTCGTTGAGCAGGCCACCGTGCCCTGCGCGCCGAGCTCCTCGGTGATCGTGGTGAAGCCGCGGATGTCGGAGAACAGCACCGTCGCCGGCACGCTCTTGCCGCCGAGCACTTCGGCGCCGCCCGCCAGCAGCTGGTCGGCGATGCGCCGGGTCCATGTAGCGCGACATGGTCGACTTCATGCGCTTCTCGCTGCTGATGTCCTCGATCATGAGCATCGAGCCGAGCCGCTTCTGCTCGACGCTGACCAGCGGCATGACGGTCACGTTGACCGAGACGTCGTCTCGCCGCCGAATTGCAGTTCCGCGTCCATCGTGACATCGAGCGCCTGCGGTCTCTTCGACGCGCTTCAGCTTGTCCAGCACCCAGGCGTTGGCGCCGCCGAAGAACTCCTGCGCCGGCTTGCTGCAGGACTGTCGGCGGCGCGACGCTTGCAGGATGCGCAGGCCCGCCGCGTTGCAGGTGACGATCTTGCTCGGCGTCGTCCAGCGTGAGCACGCCGTTCGACATCGATTCGAGCATGCTCTCGTTGTAGTTCTTCATGTTCTGCACGTCGGCGAACAGCTTGGCGTTTTCCAGCGCGATCGAGATCTGCGCGG
Source organism: uncultured beta proteobacterium (assembly GCA_963778865.1). Classification (GTDB taxonomy): domain Bacteria; phylum Pseudomonadota; class Gammaproteobacteria; order Burkholderiales; family SG8-41; genus PALSA-1004. Next base: position 146,747 of record CAVZWF010000006.1, read on the forward strand.
TGAAGGCCTGCAGCCGCGACTCGTCCTCGGCGGTGAACGGCCCGCCGCGCTTGTTCAGCACCTGCGTGACGCCGATGATCTTGCCGTGCTTGTTGACGATCGGCACGCACAGGATGGAGCGCGTGAAGTAGCCGGTCTTCTTGTCGAACGCCGGGATTGAAGCGCAGGTCGGCGTAGGCGTAGGGAATGTTGATGGTCTTGCCGGTGGTGAACACCGCGCCGGCGATGCCGAGGTGGTTGGGCAGGCGGATCTGCATCGCCTCCAGCCCCTGCCCGACCTCGGACCACAGCTCGTTGGTCTTCTCGTCGTTGAGGAACAGCGTCGAGCGCTCGGCGTTGAGCATGCGCGTCGCCTCGCCCATGACTTTCTGCAGCAGCGAGCCGAGCTTGATGTCGGCGGTCACCTCCGACACGATGTCGAGGAATTCCATCTCCTGCTTGCGGATCGCCTTCATGCGCTCGATGAACTGCGCGCTCTGCAGCGCCAGCGTGCCCTGCGTCGTCATCGCTCCGAGCAGCTTCAAGATCGCTCTTGCGTGAACGCTGCCCTTGCTGCTTGTTCAGCATCTGCGCCACGCCGATGATCTCGCCCTTCGCCGTGCGTGATCGGCACGCACAGGATGCTGCGCGTGACGAAGCCGGTCTGCTCGTCGATCGTGCGGTTGAAGCGCGGGTCCGGAATAGGCGTCGTCGATGATGAGGCCCTCGCCGGAGGTGAACACGTGCCCGGCGATGCCGCTGTTGTTCAGGAGGCGGATTTCGCGCTGCGACGTTGCCCTGCGCGACGCGCGAATAGAGCTCGTTGGTTTCCGGGTCGTTGAGGAACAGCGTGCCGCGCTCGGCGTTGAGTTCCGCGGTGGTCATTTCGACCAGCGCATGCAGCACCTCGTCGAGCGTGTCCATGCCGGCCATTTTTCGCGAAATGCTGAGCAGGAGTTCCGCAAAGCGCAGCCGCCGGCTCTGGCTCGCGCTGGTCGCCTCGCGCGCCGCGCGCCGCGCGCGCGCGTCCGGCGGCGCGCCGTTTTTCGTGACGTAACTGCGGTTTCATCTGCTTGCGCATATCAACTGCGGGCACGGCCGGTTTCGAGCGATTCGCGCAGGGCCGCCACCGTTGCCTTCAACTGCTGGATTTCATCAAACGCGCCGCGCACCGCGGCCTGCACGCTGCGCTCTTTGTCGCCGCGCTCGAGTTCCAGCGCCTCGCGCAACGCGGACGCGGTGGCCTTCAACTGCATTTGTTCGTGGCTGGCCGCCACGACCGCGTCCTGCACGCTGTTGTCCTTGTCGATTCTTTCCAGCTCGAGCTCGTCGCGCAATGCGGCGGTGGTGGCTTTCAACTGGGCGAGTTCCGTACTGTTCGCCGCCACCGCCTCCTGCACGCTTCTTTCCTTGTCGAGCTTCTCCGTTTCCAGCGTCATGCGCAGCGCGGTAACCGTGTTCTTCAAGTCGCGGATTTCCGTCAGCCAGGCGTGGATATCCTCTTGCGTGACATGAGTGATTTGCGGAGTGTCCATGGATTGCTTTAACGGGGCGTCGTCAGGCGGTAATACTAGCAGAAAATTTCGCTGTGCCGCGTGGGGCGCGGGCCGGCGCTATTGCCGAAGCGTGCCTAATCGACTTTCGCGCCGGATTCCCTGACGACCCTCATCCACTTCGCGAGCTCGGCCTTGATGAAATCGGCGAATTGCTCGGGCGTGTTCTCGGCCGCCGCGTCGTAGCCCGCGTTTTTCAGCCGCTGCACGATCTCGGGCAGTTTCAACGCGCGCATTGCTTCCGCGTTGATTTTCATTACGATGGCGCGCGGTGTCGCGGCCGGCGCGACAAACCCGTTCCAGCCCTTGACGTCGAACCCGGGCAGGCCCAGTTCGACTCAACGTGGGCAGATCCGGTGCCAGCGGCGACGGTTGCGGGCTGGTGACGCCGAGCGCACGCACCTTGCCCGCCTGCACCTGCGGCAGCGCCGCGGATACGATCGCGAACGCCATCTGGACCTGCCCGCCGACCAAGTCCATCATCGCCTGGCCCGCGCCCTTGTAGGGAACGTGCACGATGTTGATGCCCGCCGCCGACTTGAACATCTCGGCGGCAAGATGCGGCGGCGTGCCGTTGCCCGACGATGCGTAGTTGATCTGGCCGGGACGCGCCTTCGCCAGCGCGATGAGCTCCGCCATCGATTTGACCGGCATCGAGGGATGCACCATCAGGATGAAGGGCGCTGATGCGGCAAGCGCCACCGCCGAGAAATCCTTGATAACGTCGGTGGTGCCGATCTGCAACGCGGCGTTGATCGGGTACGAAGCGCTCGACAGCAGCAGGGTATAGCCGTCGGGGGCCGCCTTCGCCACCGCCTCGGCCGCGATCGCGCCGCCGGCGGCCGGACGCGGATCGATGACCACCTGCTGGCCCCACGCTTCGGTGAATTTCTGGCCCATGATGCGCGCGACGATATCGGGCCCGGGGCCGACGATCACGCGAATCGGCCGCGCCGGAAAATCCTGCGCGCAGGCGTTGCCCGCACACCAAATCAATGCCACCACGATCCGGCGTAGATTGAAACTCATGGTGCATTCCTCGTGAAAACCAATTTCAGCCGCAGATAAACGCGGATACACGCTGATGAGACAAAAGCCGAAGCACTAAAGGCGGTTACAGCATCGATACGTGATGCGCTTCTCGAAGTATCTGTGTTTATCTGCGTTTATCTGCGGCTCAAATCGGCTTTTTCAGATTGATTCGGCTACCAGCGCTTGAACCCGCGCCGTCCCACGTCGCGCGCGCGGTAGACGCAACCGTCGCCGCTCGTCACATAAAGACTGGCGAGCCCGGCGTCGCCAAACGCGCAGCGCATGGGTGCCCCGCCCGGCAGGCGGTGCGACTCGAGCACCGCGCCGTCCGGCGCGAACACGTAAATCATGGCGCCGGGACCGGCTTCGCGCGAGCCGCGCGCACGCGACGATATTACCGTCGCTGTCGAGACACAGGCCCTCGATGCCGCGGTGCTCGCCGCGATGGTCCGCGCCGAACGTATGCAACACGGTGTACGGACCCACCGTGGCGTCGGCACGCACGGGATACGCGCGTAATTCGCGCGGGCCCTTGCGGCCGATTTCGCCTTCGGCAACGTACAGCGTCTTTTCATCGGCGGACAGCTGCACCGCGCGCGGCGCCGCGGTGTCGTACGTAACTCGCCTGATCGTCCACGCATGACGCTCGTCGATTTCGAGGCGCAGCACCGAGGCATGCTCGAGCGGCGGAAAAATCTGCGGGCCGAATGCCATGCACGCGGCTGTACGGATCGGTGAACCACACGCGTCCCGCGCGGTCGATTGCGAGATCGGACGGATGGTTGTGGATGCCGCCGTCGAGCCGCGTGGCCGTCGGCGTGGCGGTGCCGTCCGCCAGATACTGGATCACGCGCCGGCCGCCGTCCTGGCAAGCGAAGAGCGTACCGTCGGGTGCGAATGCGATGCCGTTGATGCGGCTGGTGTATTTCCGGTAATCGCCGAGCGCGCGCGTGTCCGGATCGAAGCTGCGGATAAAACCTTCGTCGATCACGGAGAACAACATCCTCGCGCCGTCCCACGCGAGCCCGCCCATGCCGCCCGTATAAGGGCCCGCGATACGTTCGAAATTCCAGGTCATCGCACCCGCCTACCAGACCGCAACACCGGGCACTTTCACCCGCGTGCGATAGACCGAATTGAACGTCGTGACATAGAGCGAGCACCCAGTCCGCATCCCCCCACGCCATGTTGGTGCTGTGCCCGGGGATCTTCAGGCGGCCGAGTAGCCGGCCATCGGGCGCGATGATGTGGACGCCGCCGGGACCCGTGCAATACACGTTGCCTTCGACGTCGACTTTCATGCCGTCGGCAACACCACCCTCGGTGCCGGTCATTTTGTGAAAAAGGCGCCCGGGTCCCACGCTGCCGTCGGCATTTACGTCGAACGCGCGGATCAGCGCGAGCCGCGTATCGTTCACGTACAGGAGTTTCTCGTCGGGCGAGAACGCGAGCCCGTTCGGATAGGTGCAATCTGCGATCACCAGCTGCACTTCGCCTGCCGTCGGGCGTCAATCGAAACACGCCCATCACGTCGAGATAGCGCTGCACGTCCTGCGCCACCATGCCGGGTATCACCAGCCCGCCCGCCGAATCGGTCCAGTAGACGGAGCCGTCGGAGCGCACGACGATGTCGTTGGGGCTGTTGAATTTCTTGCCGTCGTATTTCGACGCGATGGTGGTGATGCTGCCGTCGTGCTCGAAACGGAATATCGTGCGATTGCACCAGCCCGCGACAGTCAGCCTCCCCGCTTTGTCGAACGTCATGCCGTTGGCGTGGCCCGACGGCCGCAGCACGACTTCGCGCCCGACGCCGGGTTTCCACTTCCAGATCGTGTTGCCGATGATGTCGACCCAGTAGAGCTGCCCCGTGCGCTTGTCCCACACCGGGCCTTCGCCGAACGTGAGCCCGTGCGCGATGCGGTCGAGCGGCGGGTCGCGGTCCACCAGGCGTTCGAGGCCCGGCGCGACGAAATCAATGTCCACCCGCACCTCCGGGCGCCCACGCCGTCGGCGCCAGCGCGTTCTCCTCGGTGACGACGTCGATGACGACCGGCCGGTTCATGGCGAACGCGCGCGGCAGCAGTTCCTTCAGTTCACCCGGCTTGGTCGACGCGGAATCCGGCGCAACCGAGCGCTTCCGCGACCTTCGAGAAATCGACCGACTTCTGAAAACGCCAGATCTCGCCCGCGCGGCCGTTCGCCTTGCCCTTGTAAGCGGCATCGACCAGCGGAATTTCCTGGTTGAGCGAACTGTTGTTGTTGACCACCACGACGAGGTTGATGCCGTAGCGCGCCGCGGTTTCCAGTTCCGCCAGATGATAGTAAGCGCCGCCGTCGCCGGTGAAGCACACGCACCGCGCGGTCGGGCAGCGCGCACTTGACGCCCATCGCGCCGGGCAAACCCCAGCCCAGCGAGCCCGCGCAGCGCACGAAGCCCTGGCGCGGGTTCGAGAATTCGATCATCTGCCCGGTCCACATGCCGGCGTGCCCCGTGTCCGACACCACGACGCCGTCGGCGGGCAGCGCCTGCGAAATTTCGCGGCACACGCGCTCGGGCCGCATCGGCACCGCATCGGAATTCATCATGCGTTCTGCATCAGCGCGCCACTCGGCCACCAGTTGCTGCACGCGCGCGACCCACGCCTTCGCGCCGGCGGACGGCTGCGCCGGCGCCGCGTTGATCATGTGCCGCAACGTGACCTTGGCGTCTCCCAGCAGCGAGACCGCATTCGGATAATTGCGGCCCAGTTCCTCGGCGTCGATGTCGAGCTGTATCACCTGCGTGCCCGGCGCGGGCACTTTCCAGCTGACGGTCACCTGGCCGCCGGTGTGGCTGCCGATGAAGAACACGAGATCGGCTTCCGACACGGCCTTGGTTCGCGCAGATGCGCGAATACACGCCGACCACGCCGACCGCGAGCGGATTTTCGTCGAGTATCGCGGCTTTCGCATTGAGCGAGGTCGCCACCGGTATTTGCAGCTTCTCGGCGAATTCGACCAGCTCGGCTTGCGCGCCGGACGAAACCACGCCGCCGCCCGCCACGATGATCGGCCGCTTGGCCTTGGCGAGCAGCGCCAGTGCGTCGCGCACGCGCGCGGGCTCGGGCTCGGGGCGAAACGCCGGCACGCACTTGAACTGGTCTTCGACCAACGGCGCCAGATCGGTTTCCATGTCGCCGATCGCGCCGCCATGCAGACCGCTCAAGCGCAGATGCGCGGGCCCCGGCGCGCCCGACGTCGCCGCGCGAAACGCCTGGCGCATGAGATCGGGCAGATCGCTTAACGTCGTCGACCTGCGCGCTGAACTTGGTCACCGCGTCGAACTGGCCGAAGTCTTCGATCTCCTGATAAGCGTGGCGGTAGCGCGACCCCGGAACCGAGCCGCCGGTGATCGCCATCATCGGCGAGCACGCCATGAACCCGTCGCGCAGTCCCGCCGCGAGATTGGAGGCGCCGATCTGCTGCGCCATGCACACGCCCGGCTTGCCGCTCGCGCGCGCATAGCCGTCGGCCATGTAGGCGGCGGCCTTTTCGCCGTGCGTCATGATCTTGCGGATCTTGAATTCATCCATTTCCGCAAGCGCGCGCATCATGATCGTCGGCACGTAAAAGACGTGCGTGACGCCGTAGCCGTGCAGCACTTCGGCGAACAAACGCGAGCCGGTGGTTTTTGCCATTCTGAATCTCCTCCGTTAAACGGACAGCAATACTACCAATGAAATAAAACTTGCGGAAAATATTTTTTGCTTTTCGCAGGTGGGTCGAGATTATAATCGGCGGCATCGTGAAAGAGTGAAGGAGTGAATCCGCTCACCCTAACCCACGCACGGAGCACCCGCATGACTCCAACCTTGAAACCCATCCGCCGCGTCGTCACCGGCAACGACGCGCACGGCAGATCGCGCGTAGTTTTCGACAGCGCGGCGCCGAACGCCAATCCCGGCGCCATCCGTCCGGGCACCGGCATGACGGACATCTGGGTCTACGCGGCGTGTCCCGCGCCGCTCTCCGGCGCGCGCGACGACGGCAACCTGCCGTTCAGTTTCGAACCGCCGGACTCCGGCGGGCATCTGCGCATCGTGCAGTCGCCGGCGAAGCCGCCGGGCTACGATCCGGCGCGCGACCCCAACGCGGTGCCGCTGCACGCGCCGCGCCAGCGTTCCGGCGGGACCTGGGACAAGGGTGGCGCGAACGCGTTTTCGTCGCCCGTGCACAAATCCGAAACCGTCGACTACGGCATCCTGCTCGAGGGCGAACGCATGCTGGTACTCGACGATGGCGAATACGTAATGAAACCCGGCGATGTTGTCGTGCAACTCGGCAACTGGCACGGCTGGCGCAATCCCAATCAAGGCAGCCTGATGGCTTTCATCATGATGGGCGCGAAGTTTCAGGATTGAGGATTGAGGATTGGGATGAGATCGAGGATTAGATCAGACGTTCCCTCCCCTGCACTGCGGGGGAGGGTCAGGGAGGGGGCACAAAGGAACAATCATGAACAAACCAGTCAAATCCGTTCGCCGCATCGTCTGCCTCGATGAAAACGAAAAGTCCCGCGCGATTTCCGACGCGCCGGTACGCGATGTGCACACCGACCCGGCGCGGCCGGGCTACGCTTCGACGCGCATCTGGGTAACCGACCGCACGCCGGCGCGCATCGAAGGCATCACCGACACGCTGCACCTGCCGCACACGCTCGAACCGCCGCCCGGCGGCTCGGTGTGCCGCATCGTCACGTTTCCGCCCGACGCCGCGTTCAAGGGCAACGTCGGCGCGCGCGAAGTGCAGGCGTTTTTCGCCGCGATGGGTTCACCGCATGCGTCGACCTATTCCGCCGCTGCGCCGCATCCGTACATGCAGAAGACGCGCACACTCGATCTGTGCCTCGTGCTCGCAGGCGAGATCACGCTCGTGCTCGACACGGAGGAAGTGCACTTGCAAGCAGGCGACACCGTCGTGCAGCGCGGCACCAATCACGCGTGGAGCAACCGCTCCGATAAACCGTGCACGATCGCGTTATCGATGCACGACGGAAAATATTAAGATCAAACCCGTTTTGGCCGCCGATGAACGCAGATAAACGCCGATGGGATTCAAACAAAAGAGCGATCGGCAATTGAAACGCAACCTGCGATTCATCACTATTTGCCGTTATTGAGCAATGACAACAGCAAGCGCAGAATAGCGCCATGAAAACTGGTGTTTGTGTCAAACTAAACTTTCAATCAACATTCGTTGCAAATGAAACATGTCGTCGATACGAATATCTTCAATAAATTAGTTGACGGCAGTCTTCGCCCTGAGGACTTGCCCCATGGGGCGGAGTTTGTTGCTTCGCACGTTCAAGTCGATGAATTGAACAACACATCAGACATTGAGCGTAGGGCACGGCTATTCTTGAAGTTTGCTGAGTTGGCTCCACAGCTCGTTCCTACGGAATCGGCCGTTTGGGATACGTCTCGATGGGACCATGCAAAATTGGGAAATGGAGTTACCTATCAAATCCTAAAGAACGAGCTTGACGCCCTAAATGGCGCTAAATCAAACAATGTACGCGACGCACTGATTGCCGAGATTGCGTTAATTAACAAATATGTTCTTCTGACCTCTGACTTCCATTTGGCCGAAGTAGCAAAGAAACATGGTGCTAACGTCGTCTACTTGGCAACCTAACCCGCCGCTCAACAATAGACGCGCAAAAGACAGAGCGCTTGTTAGCTGATACGTTGACGGAGTTCCCTTTAGTGCGTACTCTGCCGTCGTATTCGCGAACGTTCTTGCTGGAGCCACGCATGAAGATGCCCGTACTCACCCTTGTTCTTTGCTTGTGTGCCACTGCTCAGGCCGCATGGCAAACGATGGACACAGTTGCCACGAGAACCGTTGTTGCCACCTCGGCGGACGGTAAGATCTCGGTTGGTGTTTACTGCGCAAAGGGACACAAGAACTCGATGCGTGGATTTGTGTTCCTCAAGAACCCGCCATTGGAAACTATTGATTTCAGAATTGGAACTGGCTCCTCTGACATTGATCTTTTCATAACTGGATATGGTTTTTTTGGTGGCAACGTTTCGCTGATAGATATTGAGAACTTTGACCAATTCAAGAGGCTCTTGCTCTTGGTGTCGCCAATGCGAGTAATTACTCAGCCGGCGATAAAGTCCGGGCCGAACGCGCCGTTTGCATCAATAGGTATTTCTGGGGCCGCAACGGCACTTGATTCGGCCTGCAACCGTTAACACTTGTGGCAACACGTCTGATCGGCCGGGAACGCCTGCACTCCAACAACCGGTAATTGGCCGACGCGTTCTGCACGGCAAATCCGGGACGTTAAGTCCCGCGTACCCGGATCGCGCTGCATTCTTGTGCTACCTGTTGTCATCGTATCGATTTCTTACGTATCCGCGTTCATCGGCGTTCATCGGCGGCAAATCATGTTTTTAATTTTGCAGCTCGATCCAGACCAGCCCGATGCGCGAACACGCTACTCCGCTTTCGCGCCGATTTCCTTCGCGACCGTTGCCCACTTCGCGAGTTCGGCGCGCAAGAACGCTCCGAATTTCTGCGGCGTGCTACCGACCGGCTCGAAGCCGAGCGCGGTGATGCGGATTGTTGGGCCGCCGATAAATAGCCAGTGGAGTATACTATTACGATTGTTAGTGCTGGAGTTCTGCGATGAAGACACAGCTGGTCACCATCGATCCCGAAACCCACAGCGGAACGCCCGTATTCGTTGGCACGCGGGTCCCGGTCAAGACGCTCTTCGATCACCTTGAAGCTGGAGACTCGTTGGAGGTCTTCTTGGATGACTTTCCGTCCGTCAGTCGCGAACTGGCGGTAGCAGTGCTTGAAGAGGCGCGCACCGCACTCATACCGGATGCGTATCCTGCTTGACGAGGATCTCCCGCGTCGTCTCGCGACAATGCTGGTTGGTCATGAGGTATCCACCGTTCAGCGCAGCGGGTGGACAGGCATCAAGAATGGAAAACTGCTCGGACTCGCCGCCTCTCGAATTCGATGTGTTCCTGACGATGGATGGGAACCTTGAGTTCCAGCAGAACCTTGCCGCCCTGCCAATTGCCGTGCTTGTGGTTGAAGCAGTCAGCAATCGGATGGAACACCTCGCACCGCTGGTGCCCGGTATCCTGAGGGAACTCGGCCATATTCCACCCAAGTCCCTACAGAAGGTTGGCGCCTGACCGGGCGCTGAACGCGACCGCCTAACAGCGGCGCCGCGCTTGCGGATGTCATGCGCGGGCTTGCTACTCCGCTTTCGCGCCGATTTCCTTCGCGACCTTCGCCCACTTCGCGAGTTCCGCCTGCAGGAACACGCCGAATTCCTGCGGCGTGCTGCCGACCGGCTCGAAGCCGAGCACGGTGATGCGTTCGAGCACGTCCGGCAGCTTCAAGTCCTTGACGAGTCTCCGCATTCAGCTGCGTGACGATCGCCGCGCGGCGTGCGCGCGGGCACCAGCACGCCGTTCCACGCCGGCGCGTCGAATCCCGGCAGGCCCGACTCCGCGATCGTCGGCACGTCGGGCAGGCTCGCCGAACGCTTGATCGTCGTCACCGCGAGCGGACGTATGCGCCCGGCCTTGATTTGCGGCACCGCCGACGGCGCCGACCACGAAATTGACCTGCACCTGCTCGCCGATCAACGCGGTGACGCCCTGGGCGACCGTTTTGTACGGCACGTGGACGATGTTGACACCGGTGCGGCTCTTGAACATTTCGCCGATGAGATGTCCGGGCGAGCCGTTGCCGCCCGAGCCGTAATTCAACTCGCCGGGCTTCGCGCGCGCGAGCTTCACCAGTTCATCCACCGACGTCACCGGCACCGCCGGATGCACCGACAACACGAACGGTATGGTGCCGAGCAAAGTCACCGGCGCGAAATCGCGCACCATGTCGTAACGTGAGCTTGAAGAAATTCGGATTGATGGTGTGCGTGCCGGTCGCGAGCAACAGCGTGTAGCCGTCCGCCGACGCGCGCGCGACCGTTTCCGCCGAGATCATGCCGCCGCCGCCGCCGCGCTCTTCGACCACGACCTGCTGCCCCCATGCGGCGGTCAGTTTCGGCCCGAGGATGCGCGCCATCGCGTCCGGCCCGCCGCCGGTGACGAAGCGGATCGGCTTCGCCGGATATTGCTGCGCAAGTGTCGACGTTGCGCTCAGCACTGCAATGGTTGCCGCCGCCAACACGTGCCAGTGCGTCGCACTAATTGTCCGCCTCACCCCTCACCCCTCGCCCCTCACGCCCCACCGCTTACTTCGTCGCGTCGCCGCTCTCGACGATGACCTGCTCGACCACGCCGCCGCCGTCGCGCCGGAACGCGGCCGCCGCCTGGTACTCGGGCGACGCGTGGCACGCCGCCGCCCGCTCCAGATCCGGAAATTCGATGACGACGAAGCGCTGGAAATTTTCCGGGCCCTCGACGATCTTGTAGCGCCCGCCGCGCGCGAGCACCTTGCCGCCGAATTTCGCGATGATGCCCGGCACGAGGTCGGTGTACTTCTTGTATTGAACGGGGTCGTCTATCCTGCAGCGGGCGAGCCAGTATGCGGGCATGTTCTCCTCCGTGAGAAAATTGATAATTGACAATTGAAAATTGACAATGAAGTCCGTGTCTCGCTCGCGGTTTCGTTGTCGCATTGTCAATTCAACTCTTATCCGCGCTGTATCTCCGGCTCAAGGCTTAGCTGACTTAAGTCCGCCAAACTCCTGCTCAATCTTCCGCCACTTCTCGACGCCGACGATTTTCGTGTATTCCTCGAACGGCGTGCCGGTGCCGACGAGTTTCAGTTCGTCGCTTTTGAGGTCGGCGAGCGCCAGCTGCATGGTCTTGGTTACGCGCAGCAGCAGCGTGATGCCGTAGAGCGCGATTCCGTAGCCCATCTGGCCGAGCACCGACGGCTTCAGGATCGGCGTGATGCCGCCTTCGAGCATGTTCGCGACGTGGCAGGTCTGCACTTCGCGCACGGCGCGCGCGATTTCGTCCTCGTTCAGCATCGATTCGATGAACACGCCGTCGGCACCCGCGCGCACGTAGCGCTCGGCGCGGCGCAGCGCCTCGTCCATGCCGTGGATCGCGCGCGCATCGGTGCGCGCGACGATGAACGTGTCCGGATTCATGCGGTTCGCGGCCATCGCGCGCAGCTTCGCCTCCATCTCCTCCGTCGGCACGACCTGCTTGCCGGCCATGTGGCCGCAGCGCTTGGGCGACACCTGGTCTTCGATGAACATCGCCTGCACGCCCATGCGCTCGTAGGTGTGCAGCAGATGCACCGCGTTCTTCACGTCGCCGTAGCCGTTGTCGGCATCGACCAGCACCGGCAGATCGCACGCGCTGATCATGTCGCGAAACGCCGCCGAGAATTCACCCAGCTGGCACAAGCCGATGTCGGGCAGCCCGTAGCGCGCGCCCGCGGTCTGGAATCCGCCGATGAAAAATCCTTTGAAGCCGGCCTCCTTGATGAGCAGCGCGGACAGCGCGTCGTGCGCGCCGGGCAGGACCAGCGGTTTTTCGGTCTGCGCGAGCTGGCGTATGGTGGGTGATTTCACTGGGGATTCCCGTTGGTTGATTGCAATCGAACTGCGCGAGCGAATATAGCAGTCCGTCCATGCCCCCGCAATCCGCGCGGCGCATCGCGCGCGATACGCACCCGGGAATGTCTTGACAGCCGCGCGCCGACTCATCACGATGTGCCTCTCGTAATGCGTCTATGCACGCGCGAGCACAACAACACGCATGAAAGCCCCACCCTTCGCCTACATCAAAGCCGCAACGCTCGCCGAAGTGTTTCAGTTGCTCGAAACGCACGGCGACGGCGCGCGCCTGCTGGCCGGCGGGCAAAGCCTGCGTTGCCGCGCTCAATCTGCGGCTGTCGTCGCCGCGAATACTGATCGACATCACCGGCATTCCCGGGCTCGCCGGCATCACGGTCGCCGACGGCAAAGTCAGCATCGGCGCGCTGACCACGCACGCCGAAATCGAGCACTCCGCGCAGATCGCGCAAGCACCTGCCGCTGCTCGCGCAGGCGGCGCCGCATATCGCGCACGTCGCGATCCGCAACGTCGGCACGTTCGGCGGCAGCATCGCGCTCGCCGACCCCGCGGCGGAATGGCCGGCGTGCTGCATCGCGCTCGACGCGGAATTCGTCATCGCGAACAAGACCGGCAGCCGCAAAGTCAGGGCGCGCGATTTTTTTCAGGCGCTCTACACCACCGCGATCGGACCCGCCGAAGTGCTGACCGCGATCGAAATCCCGCTGCCGGCCGCGGGCTCGCAAAAGCGCTTTCGTCGAACTCACGCGCCGGCGCGGCGATTATGCGATCGTCGGCGTGGCCGCGATGGCAAACAACACGCAGGGCACTTTGACCGACGTGCAGCTCGCCTTCCTCGGCGTCGACCAGACCCCGGTGCTCGCCAAAACCGCCATGGCCGAAGTCGAGGGCAAACGCTTGTCCCCCGCGGTGATCGCAGCCGCGGCGACAGGCGCTGGCATCCGATCTCGACCCGTCCGGCGACACCTATTCGACGCCCGCGACCAAATTGCATCTTGCGCGCGTCATCACCGGCCGCGCGTTGAACGCGCTCAACGCGTGAACGGCAAGACCATGGACCATTCCGTCGAAACCACGCTGATCGTCAACGGCACGCCGACCACGCGGCGCATCGAGCCGCGCCAGCATCTGATCGATTTCCTGCGCGAGGACCTCGGCCTCACCGGCTCGCACACCGGCTGCGAGCACGGCGTGTGCGGCGCGTGCACGGTGCGCGTCGACGGCAAAATCGTGCGCGGCTGCCTGATGCTCGCCGTGCAGGCCGCAGGCAAGCGCGTCGACACCATCGAAGGCCTGTCCGACTCCGGCGAAATCGCCGAGCTGCAGCGCGCGTTCCACGAGCGCAACGCGCTGCAGTGCGGCTTCTGCACGCCGGGCATGCTGATGGCGGCGCAGGACCTTATCCTGAAGAACCCGCGCGCCACGCGCGACGAAATCCGCGAGCACATCTCGGGCAATTACTGCCGCTGCACCGGCTATCAGGCGATCGTCGATGCGATTGAAAACGTGCTTAAGGCAAATGCGGTTGCCGCGGATAAACGCAGATGAACGCAATTGACAATGGACAACGAAATCCTGATGCGATCGCCTTGAATTCGTTGTCAATCAGTCGATTATCCGCGTGTATCTGCGTCTACGCAGTGCAATGGTAACTGACATGAGCGCCGACAAAAGCCCGGCTACATCGGCCAGAGCGTGCCGCGCGCGAACGCGAAGCGCCTGCTGCAGGGGCGCGGCGCCTACACCGACGACCTGCGCCTGCCGCGTCTCGCGCACGTCGTGTTCTTCCGCAGCCCGCACGCGCACGCGCGCATCAGGAAGCTCGACTTCACGCGGGCGCGCAGCCATGCCCGGCGTGATCGCGGTCGTCGACGGCAAAGCGGTCGCCGCGTACTGCAAACCGTGGGTCGCGGTGCTCGGGCATCTGAAAGGCATCAAGTCGGCGCCGCAGCATCCGATCGCCATCGACCGCGCGTGCTGGCAGGGCGAAGCGGTCGCCGCAGTGGTCGCCGAATCGCGCGCGCAGGCCGAAGACGCCGCCGATCTGATCGAAGCCGAATGGGAGGAACTGCCGGTCGTCGTCGACATGGCGGACTCGCTTGCCGGCAAGTACGTGATTCATCCGGAACTCGGCGACAACATCTGCTTCACGCGCACGCTCGACACCGGCGAAGTCGACGCGGCGTTCGCCAAAGCGGACGTCGTGGTCGAGGAAACCTACGAGTTCGGCCGCCACACCGGCGTCACGCTGGAAGGCCGCGCGCTGCTCGCCGACTACAACGCGGCCGAACACGCGCTCACGGTGTATCACTCGACGCAGGCGCCGCACATGATGCAGGACATCTTCTCGCGGCATCTCGACATTCCGGAAGGCAACGTGCGCGTGATCGCGAAGGACGTCGGCGGCTCGTACGGCATCAAGGTGCACGTCTACCCCGACGAGATGGCGACCGCGGCGCTCTCGGTGATGCTGAAGCGCCCGGTGAAATTCATCGCCGACCGGCTCGAATCGTTCCTGACCGACATCCACGCGCGCGAGCACAAGGCGAAACTGCGGCTGGCGTGCACGCAAGGCGGGCGACATCCTCGCGTTCGATCTCGACGACCTGACGAGCATCGGTCCCTACTCCGTTTATCCGCGGACGAGCGGGATCGAGGGCAACCAGGTCGTCAATCTCACCGGCGGCCCGTACCAGCACCAGCAATACCGCGCGAAGCTCAATGTCGTCTTCACCAACAAGAACGTGACCTGCCAGTACCGCGCGGTCGGCCATCCGATTGCGGTGTCGATCACCGAATGCATCGTCGATCTCGCCGCCGAAAAACTCGGCATGGACCCCGCCGAATTCCGCCGCCGCAACCTGATTCGCGACGACGCCTATCCGTACACCTCGGCGGCGGGCATGAAGTTCGAAAAGCTGTCGCACCACCAGGCGCTCGACAAGCTGCTCGCGCTGATGGATTACAAGAAACTGCGCAGCGAGCAGGAAGCGCTGCGCAAAAAAGGCGTCTATCGCGGCATCGGGCTCGCCGCGATGATCGAAGTCACCAATCCGTCGCCCGCGTTCTACGGCGTGGGCGGCGCGCGCATTTCGGCGCAGGATGGCGCGACCCTGCGCTTCGAGCCGACCGGCATGGTGACGTGCATGGTGAGCGTCACCGAGCAGGGCCAGGGCACCGAGGGCATCTTCGCGCAGATCGCCGCCGACGCGGTCGGCGTCAGCATCGACAAGGTGCGCGTCATCACCGGCGACACCGGCACCACGCCGTACGGCGGCGGCACCTGGGCGTCGCGCGGCGCCGGCATCGGCGGCGAGGCGGTGCTGCAATCGGGCAAGGTCCTGCGCGCGCATATACTCGAAGTGGCCGCGGCGATACTGCAAACCGGCGGCGAGATGCTCGACGTGAAGAACGACAGCGTGGTCGATGTGCGCACCGGCGAGGCGAAGCTGACGCTCGCCGAAGTCGGCCGCATCGCGTACTTCCGGCCCGACACGCTGCCGATGGATTTCCAGTCCGAGCTGGTGGTGACGCGCCACTACACGCCGCGCGGCTACGGATTTGCCTTCACCAACGGCATGCAGGCGTCGCTCGTCGAAGTGGACACCGAGACGGGCTTCGTCAAACTGCTCAAGCACTGGTGCGTCGAAGACTGCGGCACCATCATCAATCCGCAACTCGTCGACGAGCAGATCCGCGGCGGCATCGTGCAGGGCATCGGCGGCGCGCTGTTCGAGCACTGCATCTACAGTCCCGAAGGCCAGCTGCTGAACGGCAACATGGCCGAGTACCTGGTGCCGATGGCCGGCGAGATGCCGGACATCGAGGTCGGCTCACGTCGTCACGCCGACCAAAACCTCCGAGCTCGGCGCGAAAGGCGCGGGCGAAGCCGGCACCGCCGGCGCGCCGGGCGCGGTGATGAACGCCATCAACGATGCGTTGCGGCCGTTCAAGGCGCGCGTCACCGCCCAGCCCGTCACGCCGGAGCGCATCCTGCAAGGCGCTGGGTAAAGTTTAGTGTCCGGTTTAGTGTCCACTTTCGATTCCACCGCCTTCGGCAAACGCTTCACGCATCGCTTTGCCGCGGCGCGCGACATCAAAATCCATTACGTCGAGGGCGGCAGCGGTCAGCCGGTGCTGCTGGTACCCGGCTGGCCGCAATCGTGGTACGCGTGGCGGCACGTCATGCCCGCGCTCGCCGAGCGCTACCGCGTCATCGCCATCGATCCGCCGGGCCTCGGCGACTCGGAAAGACCCGCGGCCTACGACACTGCGACCATCGCGACTTACCTCGACGCGTTCCTCGAATGCGCTGAAACTCGAGCGCATCGATTTCGTCGGCCACGACATCGGCGCGTGGATCGGTTACGCGTATGCCGTGCGCCATGCAGGCCGCGTGCGGCGGCTCGCGCTGATCGACGCCGCCATTCCCGGCATCGCGCCGGCCGACGCCTTTGCGCTGACACCCGACCGCATCAACAAGACGTGGCATTTTTCCTTCAATGCGCTGCCCGATTTGCCGGAAGCACTCGTCGCCGGACGCGAACGGCTGTACCTGGCGTGGCTCTTCAACGCACGCTCGATCAACAAGTCCGCGATCGACGACGCCGCGATCACCGAATACACGCGCGTTTATGCGGCGCCCGGCGCAATGAGCGCGGGCTACGCGTACTACCGCGCGATTTTCGATTCGATTGCGCAGAACCGGGAAACCGCGGCGAACAAACTGACGATGCCGCGTGCTGGCGGTCGGCGGCGCGCAGTGGCTGGGCCCCATGATGGAAAAGATGGTGGCGCCGGTCGCGCGCGATTTACGCGTGGAAATCGTCGAAAACTGCGGCCATTTCGTGCCGGAGGAAGCGCCGCAGGCGCTTGCGCGCCTGTTGCATGACTTCATCGAGCAACCGTAAACGCCGCCGACGCACGCGGGCTGGCAGACGTGCCGCCGCCCGTTAGTTCAACCGGCAAGCGACCGACGGGCGCAGCGGCAAGCGGGTTACTCGGGAATCGTGCCGAGCATGTAGGACGCTTCGAGGATCGCACTCGGTCGGCCGAAGCTCGCAAACCAGCGGCCGAAAATTTCGACGATTTCACCGCTGCCGTAAATCTGGGAAAGCCCCGTATTGACCGCAAGGCGGAAGGACGCATCGCCGCGCGGCAACACGATGCCGTACGGTTCGAACGACAGTTCGTCTTCAAGCAACGCCAGCGACTTCGGATCCTTGGCTTTGACCGTCGACCCCACCAGCAGCAGCTTGTCGCTGGCGAACGCGTCCGCCTTGCCCTCGTCGAACGCCGCGAACGCCTCGTCGCGGGATTTGAACGGGACCACGGTCGCGGTGAGCTGGCGGCGCTTTAGTTGTTCGTTGATCGCGCGCTCGTTGGTGGTGCCGGCGATGACCGCGATCTTCTTGCCCGACATGTCGGAGAGCGAACGCAGGCCGGACGCGGTCTTGACCAGGAGCCCGGTGGTCTCGACGAAAATATAGCTCGAGAAATCCACCAGCTTCAGGCGCGAGAGCGTCACCGTGCTGGCGCCGCACTCCATGTCGGCCAGGCCTTTGACGACGGCCTCGAAGCGCGTTTGCGTTGCGACCGGCACCCATTTGATCTGCAGATTCGGCACGTTGATCTGGCGTTCGATCGAGTTGACTACCCGCTTGCATAAATCGATGGAAAACCCGACCACCTGCTTGTTGTCGTCGGTGAACGAGAACGGGATCGCGTCCGCGCGGTAGGCGATGGCGATGGTCTTCGTCTCGGCAATCTTCTTCAGGCGGCCGTCGAGAGCCTGCGCCTGAACGGCGCCGGCGGCGAGCAGCAGCGAAATGGCGAAAATGCGTTACGTAACATGAAATCTCCCTGAAATATATCGGTTAGCGGCGCGACAGGATAGCGACTTTTCATGACGGTCGCAATCGCGGCGCGCGGTGAAGGGTAACCATGACGAAAACAAGTGGTGGCGCCGGTTGCGCCCGATTTGTGTGCGGAAATCGTTGAAAACTGCGGCCATTTCGTGCCGCGGGAGGTGCGCCGAATCGTGAAGGAATTCCTCGACAAGGCGTAACACTATGTCCAATCTTACCGAATAATTAGGGCATGCCGCGGTTGCCGCAGACGCCGGCCGCTGGGCGCCCGCCGGAGCAGTTCAACATGAGCCGAAATACTTATTTAAGCTTCGCACTTATGACTGATGAAAAACAAGTAGTTCAGGACGAACAATACATGACATACACGATTGCCTCGTTGGGGCCCAGTAGCTGGTTCGTCGACAGCGCCAAGGGCACTTCGGGATATTCTTTCCATACGCTGGCGGAAGCGGAACGATTCGCGATCACGCTCGCGCGGCGCAACACTCCGAGCAAGGTGTGCACGCTGGGCAGCGGCGGAGAAATCGTCGACGTACTGGTTTTTGACTCTGCCGACCGACACCGGCCGCTAAACCGCGCAGTAGCGCTCCTGTATCGATCTTGTCGGCGAGCAGATTGGCGGCCGTATCGGTGTGCACGATCACGCCCTGGTCCATGATATAGGCGCGGTCCGAGATCGACAGCGCGCGCTCGACGTTCTGTTCGACCAGCAGTATGGTGGTGCCGGCGCGCTTCATGTCTTCGAACAGCCTGAACATTTCGTCGACGAGTATCGGCATGATGCCCTCCGACGGCTCGTCGAGCAGGATCATTTTCGGCTCCGCATCAATCGCGCGCGCGATCGCCAGCATCTGCTGCTCGCCGCCGGACAGCGTTTCGCCGAGCTGGTCGAGCCGCTGCTTCAGGCGCGGAAAGGTTGCGGCGATACGCTCGATGATTTCAGCTTCGCGCGCGCGATGCTTTGATGCGATCAAGACCGAGCTGCAGGTTTTCGAGCACCGACAGGCCCGGCACGATGCGCCGCTCCTCCGGCACGTAGGCGAGCCCGCGATGATAGCGCCGGAACGCGGGCTCGTTCACCAGGTCCGCGCCGTCGAACAGCACTGCCACCGCTCTTCTTCGCCACCAGCCCCATCACCGTGCGCAGGGTCGTCGTCTTGCCCGCGCCGTTGCGCCCGATCAACGTGACGATCTCGCCGGCGTTGACTTCGAGCGACACGCCCTGCAGCACGTGGCTGTGCCCGTACCACGCATTGAGATTGTCGATCTTCAGCATCGCCGCCATCAGTCTTGCCCTGCCCGAGGTAGACGCGCTTGACCTCGTCGTTGGCGCGGATGTCGTCAGGCGTGCCCTGCGCGAGCAATTCCCCGTGATGCAGCACGACCAGCTGCTGGCAGATGCCCATCACGAGCTTCATCTTGTGCTCGACCAGGATCACCGTGCGCTCGGCGGCGAGGCGCACGATCAAGTCCATCATCTTGACCGTTTCCTCGGGCGACATGCCGGCCGTCGGCTCGTCGAGCAGCAAGAGGCGCGGCTTGCACGCGAGCGCCATGGCGATTTCGAGGCAACGCTGCTCGCCGTGCGCCATGTCGCGCGCGACCGCGTTGCGCTTGGCGCGCGATGCCGACACGCTCGAGCAGCGCATCGGCCTCGTCGATCAGTTCGCGGATGCCCGCGCGCGGCGTCCACAGGTTGTAGCGCGTCTTCTGCATTTGCGCCGCGACGCGCACGTTTTCGTGCGCGGACAGGTACGGAAACACGTTGGTGATCTGGAACGACTTGGCAATGCCGCGCCGCGCGTATTCGTGCGGCGGCAGGCCGGTAATGTCGCGGCCCTCGAAGCTCACCCGCCCGCTCGTCGCCGGGAACGCGCCCGAGATGACGTTGAAGAAAGTGCTTTTGCCGGCGCCGTTCGGACCGATGATCGCGGAGAGCTTGTCTTTCGCGAAACTGCACCGACACGTTGTTCAGCGCGACGAAGCCGCCGAATTTCTTGCCGACGACCCTCGGCGACGAGGATATCCGGCTCATGACTTCGCATTCACCTCACCCAGCCAGTGCAAAATCGAACCCCAGACGCCGCGCGGAAAAAACAGCACGAACACCACGAAGGTCGCGCCCAGGTACAACTGCCAGTGCGTCGTCCACAATGTCAGCACGTCGCCGAACAACTGGAACACGCCGGCGCCAATGAACGGGCCGAAGAAGGTGCCGAAGCCGCCCAGGAGCGCCATCATCACCACGTCGCCCGAAGTGGAAATCTGCAGCACTTCGACCGGCACGGTCGACAGATGCAGCGCGCGCAATGCGCCCGCGACGCCGCAGAACGCGCCCGACAACACGAACGCGGCGAGCTTGGCGTTCGCCACGTTATAGCCGCACGCGGCGGCGCGCGCCTCGTTTTCGCGTATCGTTTCCAGCACCGCGCCGAACGGCGACGCGAGTATGCGCGAGAAGAGCCACAACGCGATCGCCACCACGCCCAGCATCACGTAGTACTTGTTGACCGGGTCGAGGAAGTCGATGTCAAAGCCCAGCAGGTTAATGGTCGAAACGTTGATGCCGCGCAGCCCGTTCTCGCCGCCGGTCACGCTTTCCCATTTGTAGAAGATGTAATAAACGCATTCGGCGAGTGCCATCGTTACCATCGCGAAATAAATGCCGCGCGTGCGGATGGCGAGAAAGCCGATGATGTAGCGCCACCACCGACGGCGAACGCGATCCCGCACAGTATGGCGACGTACCACGGCCATCCCAGATGCACGATGGCGATGCCGCATCCGTAGCTGCCCACGCCGAGCAGCGCCGCGTGGCCGAACGAGAGCAGGCCCGCGTAGCCATACAGCAGATTGAAGCCGAGCGCGAACAAACCCCAGATCAGGATGTTGATCGCGAGCGCGTGATACGGCACGAGCCACGGAAAAACCATCAGGAAGCACGAGCGTCGCGGCGACGCGGTGACGCACGATCGCGTCGAGCGCGATGCGCCACGCACCGCCCGCTGCCTGCGCCGCTTGCGGCGTGGTGTCCTCCGCTCATGGCTAACCCAGCGCGCCGGTGCGGCCGAACAGCCCCTGCGGCCGCACCAGCAGCACGACCGCCATCAGCACGAAAATCGACACGCGCCCCGCTTCCGGCGAGACCAGCGACGTGAGGCTCACCACCACGCCGACCAGCACGCCCGCTATCACCGCGCCCTTGAGCGAGCCCATGCCGCCAACCACGGTGACGACGAACGCATCGGCAAGCAGCGGCACGCCCATCTCCGGGTGCAACGGCCTGCGAGCGGTGCTGACAGGATCCCCGACAAGCCGGCGATGCCGGTGCCGATGCCGAACACGACGAGCCACACTTTCGACACGTCGATGCCGAGCACGCGCACGATCTCGGGGTCGCGCGCGCCGGCGCGGATGACAAGACCGTACGAGGTCTTCTCGATGAAGAAATACAGAAACGCGACGACCACCGCCGCCGCGCCGATCAGGAACAGCCGGTACAGCGGAAAATGGCCGATGCCGAGGTCGACCGCGCCGGTGAGCCCGCGCGGCGTGGAAAACGGAATACCGTCGAGGCCGAAAGTCATGCGCACGATTTCGACGAACATGATCGACAGCCCGAAGGTCAGCAGCAGCGGGTAATCGATGCCGCGCCCGTAGAGCGGGCGCACCAGAAAGCGCTCGACCATGAGGCCGATGGCGCCGACGCCGAGCGGCACGAGGACGAGGCACACCCAGAAGTTGCCGGTCTGCGCGAAGAGCCACACGCCCATGTACGCGCCGACCATGAAGAACGCGCCGTGCGCGAAATTGACCACCGTCAGCATGCCGAAGATCAGCGACAGCCCGAGCGCGAACAGCACGTAGACCGCGCCGAGCGCGATGCCGGTGACGATTTGCAGCAACAGGAGGTCGAGCGTGATGCCGCTCATAGAAATCTGTTCACCGAGATTATTTAAATTCCGGATTCCCGCCCGGGCTTACCACTTGCCGGGGCAGGCCTTCGCGCGCCGGCATGTCGGTCCCGCACACTCACCGCCCCCGGATTGAGCGGCGCTAGCGTCCGCTCGTATCCGGCGAGTTATCCGGCCGGCGCAGCGTGCCGGATAACTAGGATTTGTGCCCAAGCTCCTGGCAGGTCCGCAGCACTTTCTCGCTCGCGTTGTCGATGTTGATGATATCGAACACGTCGTTCTTGTCCCTCACCTGGTTGCCGGGTTTCGACTGCAGCAGGATCATCGACTGCACCGACTGGTGGTCGCACTTGCGGTAATACTGCGGCCCCTTGTAGAAATCGTACTTGAGGTTTTCCATCGCGAGCGACCACCTTGTCCGTGTCGGTCGTCTTGGCGTTGCGCGCGGCGGTCAGCACGCGTGCGCACGCCCGCGTAGCCGAGCGCGCCGTAATCGGTCGGCACGGCGCCGTTGTAGGCCTTGCGGTAAAGGTCGTTGAAATGCTTCGCGCTCGCCAGCGAATCCTCGATTTTCCAGTAGTACGAGGTGGCGCCCACCACGCCCTCGAACGGCTCCGGACCGGCGGCCAGGCGCGCGCTGAGCAGCAGGAGCGTCGTGACGATCTTGGTCTGCTGTTTGATGCCGAAGTCGTACGCCTGCTTGATGGCGTTGACGAGATCGCGGCCGAAATTGAACATGCACCAGCATGTCGGGCTTCAGCGCCTGCACGCGCGGGAAGAACGACGAGTAGTCGCTGGTGCCGAGCGGGTAGCGCAGGTCGGCAAGCGTTTCCATGCCGAATTCCTTGCCGGCGCGCTGGAAGCCGCGCAGCATCTCGTGGCCGTACGCGTAATCGGGCACGAAAAACACGACGCGCTTGCCGAACTTCGGAATCACGTAGCGCGCGAGCGCGCCGGAGGTCATGTGCGGATTGAGCGCTTCGTGGAAGGTGTACTTGCTGAAGTCCTTGACCTCGCCGATCGCGTCCGACTGGCTGATCGAATTGAAGATGACGCCGCGCTCCTTGGTCACGTTGTTGACCGACAGCTGCACCGCGGCGGACAGCGAGCCGACGACGAAATTGACCTTCTCTTTTTCGATCAGCTCGAGCGTGCGCGTCGCCGCCTCGCCGGGATTCAACTTGTCGTCGCGCACGAGCAGTTCCGCCATGCGGCCGTTCAGCCCGTCGCCCGCGTTGAATTCCTTGATCGCGATCTCGGCGCACTTGACCTGCTCGTTCGCCTCGGTGCCGAACGGCCCGGTCAGCGGCACCGGGAAGCCGATCTTGATCGGCGCCTTGTTCTGCGCGTGGACGATGTTGATCCCGAACGGCGAGGCCGCGGCAACCGCGGCGCCGCCGGCGCCGAGTACCAGTTTGCGTCGAATGGAATTCGTCTGCCGGCGTTGCGCGTCGTGTGCCATGTTGCTCCTCCGTGCGGTGAAATGAATTTGACCGGATTGCCGCTGGCGCCTCGGCTTATAAGGTCCTGCCGGTCGCCCCAGAAGCGCTATGCTACACGAAGGCTACCCCACGCAATAGTGCGTTGGCGCGGCCTGTCCGCATTCAATTCCGGGATATGGGACTTGCCTTGACTTTTCGCGTCGCCCTTTCATAATCTCCCGCTGACGGGGCGCGGCTTGCGTCGGCGCCCGGCAGATCCCGGAGGAAGGCGATGACGGTTCGTTCCCTGCAGCATATTGCGCTGACGGTGCCGGACGCCGTCGTCGGCTGGCAAATTTTTCAGCGCTTTCGGGCTGGCCGTGCGCGAAGACGGTAAACGCATCGTCATGCGCTGCGACGGCCGCGATCAGGACCAGGTGATCCTCGTCGAAGGCCCGAAAAAGCGCCTGCACCATCTGTGCTTCGGCGCGCGCGCCGATAGCGCTCGCAAAACTCAAGACGCGGCTCGTGAATAACCGCACCGCGCTACTCGATGCGCCGCCGGAAACACCCGGCGACGGCCTGTGGTTTCGCGATCCGGACGGCGTGCTGCTCAACGTGCGCGTTGCCGAAGCCGCACCTTGTGCCGGCGCGCCGGAATGGAAAATCAATCAGCCCGGACATCTCAACCGCGTCGGCGTGGCGGGCCATCCGCCGCGCGACTTGCCGGTGCAGCCGCGGCGCCTCGGCCACACGCTGCGCTTCACGCCCAATCTCGAGCGGCAAATCGATTTTTATACGCGCGTCGTCGGCATGCGGCTGTCGGACCGCGCGCAGGACATCATCGCATTCCTGCGCAGCGGCGAAGGCGGCTGCGACCATCACGTGCTCGGGTTTATCGCGGGCGACCGCCCCGGTTACCACCACGCGAGCTTCGAAGTCGCCAACATCGACGAGCTCGGCATGGGCGCGTGCCGGCTCATCGATCAGGGTTACCGCAACGGCTGGGGATTCGGCCGGCACGTGATCGGCTCGAATTTCTTCCACTACATCCGCGATCCGTGGGGCAGCCTCGCCGAATATTTTTGCGATATCGACTACATTCCCGACGATATGGAGTGGAAGCCGAAAAATTATCCGGTGGCCGATTCGCTCTACGTGTGGGGCCCCGATGTACCGGCGGACTTCGGCGCGAATACCGAGGAAGCCGACTGAGCCGGCGCCGTCATCGCTCGCGCGCAAGCGCGAACTAGCCGCGCACGCCCTGCCGCGCGAAATTACGGTCCGCCCAATCCGGCACCGCGATCTCGCGCATCATCACCTCGGGCCGCCGCAGATGTGCGATCAGCGCCGGCCTGCGGGCCGCTTATTTCCGCCGCGCCTATGGCGAGGCCGAGCGTGCGCGCGTGCGCGACGATGGCCTTGCCGAATTCGAGCCGCTTCGCCGCGTAAACCTTGAGCCCGGCGGTTAGATCGCTGTGCGCGGCCAGCGCATCGACCAGCGCGACCGCGTCGCCCGCCGCCTTGGTCACGCCGAGCCCCACGTGCGGACGCGCGACGAATGCGGCGTCGCCGAGCAGCGCGACGCGGCCGAACGCGAGCTGCGGTCGACTCCAGATCGTAAATCGGCTGAAACAACGGCTCGCGGGTTGCGCGCACGACATCGACGAACACCGGCGCGAGCAGCCGCTCGGCGGCGGCGTGCATGTCGGCGATCACTTCCGGGCGGATGCGGTCGGGCGGAATGTTCTGCTCGTAGTAGCGGCCCTGCGCGTCGGTGAAAAGCGCGCGCAACTCGGTCTGCTCGTCGGCGGGCCGGTACCAGACGAAATTGAAGCGGCGCTCGCCCGGGCGCGTCGAATTGTTGCGCTCCGGCGACGAGATAAGTCAGCATCTGCTCGCCGGGCGGCAGGCAGAACGCCCATGCGGTCGGACAGCACGCGCCGCGCCTCTTCGCTCGACGGCGGTTTCGTCGACCAGCCCGCGCCACGCGAGGTAGCCGACGTAGGCGGGCTTCGCCTGCGGCAGCAAACTGCGCGCGCACCGTCGAGCGGATGCCGTCGGCGCCGATCAGGAGGTCGCCGCTCGCCTGCGAGCCGTCGGCAAAATGCGCGGTGACCACCGGCGTCGTTCTGCTCGACGCGCATCGAGCGACTTGTTGAAATGGTAGCGCGCGGCGCGGAAACACGTCCTTCAACAGCCGGTAGAGCCTGCCCCATGCGGTCAGTATCTGGTCGAGCGGCATTTCCGCGACGACGTTGCCCGCGCGGTCGAGCGTCATGCGCGAATGCGTCTCGCAACCTATCGTGTCGTCGATCACCGCGCCGGCGCGCCGGATGCACGTCGAACAGCTCGTCGTGGGTGACGATGCCGGCGCCGCGGCCGGCCAGCTCCTCGCCGACGCGCTCGAAAATCTCGACGTCCCAGCCGGCGCGCGCGAGCAGATTGGCGGCGAACAGCCCGCCCATCGAGCCGCCGATGACCAGCGCTCTTGCGCTGCGCGCTCATGCCGCTACGTCAATCGCAGTCGCGAATTCTTTATTTGCGTCGGGTAGTTGAGTTCGATGACGACGCCGCTCGGATCGTCGAGGAACACCTGGTGCAGGTTGAGATCCGGCACGGTGCGCTCGCGAAACGGCACGGCTTTTTTCTTCAGATGCGACAGCATCCCCGCCACGTCCGTCGCGGCGAACGCGATGTGGTCGAACGTGCCGGTGCCGCCCTTCAGGCTGTCGAGATCGCGGTCGCCGAGATAATCCTTGAGGCCCTGCGGATCGTTGAGATCGACGCCGATGATATGCACGACGGCGTTGTCGTAGGAATCGTGGCTGCCGTTGTACAGCCACAATCCCGGAAAATTGAACGGCGGGCGCGGACCCACGGTGAGGCCCATGACCTCGGTGTAGAACTTGCGCGTCGCGTCGAGGTCGAGCGTGCGGATGGAATAGTGGGCGATCTTGCTGAGCGGCATGACGGTCTCCTGCGGAAAAATTGGCGCTGCAGCGGTTAACTTCGTCTATTCGGCGCGCGCTGTCAATAGGGCGCTTGCGCCCGTTCACGCTGATGCTATGATGCCATCCGCAATCCGCATAGTGACTCATACGGCAGCAAAGACCGGCGTCAATCAAGCCGGCGCAAAAAGCATCTTCCGCATTTAATTGGAGGGAGTTATGGCCAGATTCAAGCTCGCGCTCGTTGTTCCCGCAGTTTTCGCAATACTCGCTTCGCTGCTGCCGGCCACCGGCGTTCGCGCAGGGCGAAACGCTGCGGCTCGGCTTTCTGACGGTGCGCACCGGCCCGCTCGCCGCGGGCGGCAAGCAGATGGAAGACGGCATCAACCTGCTGCTCAAGGAGCGAAACAACATGTTCGCCGGCCGCAAGGTCGAAATCTTCTTCGCCGACACCGCGGGCCAGCCCGCGCAGGCCAAGTCCAAGACCCAGGAACTGATCGAGCGCGACAAGGTGCACGTCATCATCGGGCCGCTGGCGACGTTCGAAGCGCTCGCGATCGACGAATACATGCTGCAATCGAAAGTGCCGCTGATCACGCCGACGTCGGCGGCGCAGAACGATCTCGCGCAGCAGAAGAAGAGCGACTACGTGATCCACGTCTACGGCACCGCCGCGCAGCCCATGCACGCGCTCGGCGACTACGCGGCGAAGAAGCTCGGCTACAAGCGCATCGCGATGATCGCCGACGACTTCACCTACGGCCACGAGGGCGCGGCGGGCTTTCAGCGCGTATTCGAGGACGACGGCGGGCGCATCGTGCAGAAGCTGTGGCCGGCGCTCAACGCGCCCGACTACGGCTCGTTCGTCGGCCAGATCAAGACCAATGTGGACGGGATCTACGCCGGTTTCGCCGGCAGCAATCCGCTGCGCTTTTTGCGCGCCTACACGGAGTTCGGCCTGAAGATGCCGGTGTTCGGCAATCCGACCCTCGTCGACGAAGGCATGCTGAAGAACATGGGCGACGAAGCGCTCGGCGTCTACTCGGCGAGCTGGTACGCGACCGACCAGAACACGCCGGACAACAAGCGCTTCGTCGAGTCGATCCAGCGCGAATACAAGGTGACGCCGGGCTTTTACACGGCGGGCACCTATACGGCGGGGTTGTGGCTCGAAGAGGCGATGAAGATGATCAAGGGCCGCTTCGAGGACAAAGCCGAGTTCGTCAAGGCCCTGCACAACGTCAAGCTGAACAACGGGCCGATGGGGCCGCTCAAGCTCGACGAGTACGGCAAACCGATACTCAACATCTACATCCGCAAGGTCGAAAGGAAGGACGGCCAGCTCGTCAACACGACCATCGACACCGTGCGCGAGATCACCCAGTTCTGGACCTACGATCCGAAGCAGTTCATCGCGGGCCCGCAATACGGGCGCGACGTGCCGCCGGCGAAGTTCCTCGAATAAGCGTCACTCGCTGAGCAAATTCAGAATCGCATTCGAAAATACCCTTCGCCATCAGAGGGCACAGAGGACAGCGGAGGGGATGGGTCACACAGTCATACCCACCCCCATCCCAACCTTCCCCCTGAAGGGAATCGGGAGTGCTCATTTCACGACGGTAGATCTTGTCAAGTCTGCGGCAAGTCATTCCTCACTCCTCACCGTATTCGCCATGCCCACTATCCAGGTAAACGGCGTCGCCGTCGACATCACGCAAATCGGCGCGGGGCGCGACCTCGTGCTGCTGCACTCGCTGCTCGCGGACCGCACCGCGTTCGACCGCGTCGCGCCGGCGCTCGCGAAGAAACACCGCGTGACGCTGGTCAATCTGCCGGGCTATGGCGCGTCAGCCCCGCACGGCGCGAGCGTCGAGGATTACGCCGATCACGTCGCGGGCTTGCTGCGGGCGCTGAAACTGCCGCGCGAAACCGACGTGCTCGGCAACGGCCTCGGCGGCTTCATCGCGATTGCGCTCGCGTGCCGTCACGGCGACTTCGTTCGACAAACTCTTCATCGCCGATTCGCTCGCGACTTTTCCGCCCGCGGGCAAGGAACCGCTGCGCCTGATGGCGGAGCGCGTGAAACAACAGGGCATGAGCGCGGTGCTCGACGCCGCGATCAACCGCATGTTCCCGCCGGCGTTCGTCGCGGCCAACGCCGAACTCGTCGCCGAGCGCAAAGCGGTACTCGCGAAGGCCGACCCCGCCTGCTTCAGCCGCGCGTGCCTGGCACTCTCTCAAGTCGATCTCAGACCGTTGCTCGCCGGCATTCGCAATCCGACGTTCGTGATGGTCGGCGCGCTCGACGGCGCAACTCCCGCGCTCGCTCGCGCGCGAACTCGCGAACGGAATTCCCGGCGCCGGATTCATGGAGATTCCCGAGTGCGGGCATTGCCCGCAACTCGAAAAGCCGGACGTTTTTGTGAAGACGGTCGAAGAGTTTCTGCGCTGAACCGATAAGCCGCAGCGGGAAGATGCGCCACCGCGGGGCGCCCGTTAGTTGCGCGCGACAGGCCTACTCCCGCAGGAACTCTGCCCCCGTAGCCGGCATCAAAAACTCTTTGTTCATTTCTTTGAGCGTGTTGATACCCAGCATCGCCATGTCGCGGTCGATTTCGTCTATCAGCAGCTTGACGGCATGATCGACGCCGCGCTGGCCGGCGACGGCCGCCGCGCACAGGAACGGGCGGCCGATGAAGCAGAAATCCGCGCCGAGCGCGAGGGCTTTCAGAACGTCGGTGCCGCGCCGGAAGCCGCTGTCCATGATCAGCGTCATGCCGCCCGCCGCTTCGCGCAAGCCCGGCAACACGCGTAGCGGCGACACGGTGCCGTCGAGTTGCCTGCCGCCGTGGTTGGAAACCATGATGCCGTCAACTCCGTGTTCGCGCGCCATGCGCACCACGTCTTTGTGCAGCACGCCTTTCAACAGCAGATTGCCTTTCCAGATTTTGCGCATATGCGCGACGTGTTTCCAGGTGAGCCGGTCGCGCCGGCCGTAGCCGCGCATGGCTGTTTTCGAAATCAGCGGCACGCGCGGCCCCAGATTTTCGACGTGCGGCATGCCGTCCTTGATCAGCGTTTTCAGGAACATGCCGAAGAGCCACCGGGGTCTGACCATGCAGTCCCACGCCAGACGCGGCGTCGGGCGCAGCGGATTGTTGTAGCCGGCACGCACATTGTTTTCGCGGTTGGCGGCGACTTGCACGTCCACGGTGACCGCGATGGTTTCGAAGCCCGCTTTCGCGGCGCGCTCGAAGGTTTCGCTGATGCGATCTTCGTCGCCCGGCAGATAGGCCTGAAACATCGCGGTACTGCCTGCGGCTCTCACGTCCTCCATTTTCATCAGCGACGCGCCGCTCATCATCATCGGAATATTCGCCGCCGCCGCCGCGCGTGCGAGCACGACGTCGCCCTGATACGTCGCGATCGAGGTGCCGCCCATCGGCGCAAAGCCGAAGGGCGCGCTGTAGGTGTGGCCGAAGAGTTCGGTTTTCATGGTGCGCTGCGTGGTGTCCACCAGCGGCTTGGGCACGAAGCCGATTTCCTCGAACACATCGCGATTGCCGCGCAGCGACATATTGTTTTCAACGCCGCCGGTGATATAGCCGTAAATCGGGCGCGGCAGGATCTTGCGCGCGTGGTCGATAAAATCCTGCAACGACAGGTAGTCGCGCAGGCCGCGCGGCAGCGAGCGTTTGTCGACGAACGAGAGTCCGCCGACGCTGTCGGGCTTGGGGGCGAGGTCGGGGGCTGCGGTGCTGACTGAGGCGGTTGTATTCATGGTATCGGCCATTGGAAGGATGGAAAAGGCGTAATTTCCCGGATGCCGGCAATTATAATCGCACCGAGAGATCACAGTCTCGCAAACCACGCATTCATATCGCCGATATCGGGACCAGCGGCCTTATCGACGCGCTGTGCGCGCGCGAACTCGCAAAAGGAATCCCCGGCGCCGGATTCATGGAGATATCCGAGTGCGGGCATTGTCCGCAACTCGAAAAGCCGGGATTCTTCGCAAAAACCGTCGAAGAATTTTTGCGCTGACGCTACAGCACTGAGCAATACCTGTATAGCATTAAGAGCTGACTCGGCACACCTTTGTGCTTCGCTATTGATGATTCGGCGCCACTCAACCAGTCAATCGTAGACCGGTGCGCTGGAACCTATTACTTTTTTCTGCTCGCCGAGCTGATATTCATCAGCGTTTTATTCACATTGGCTTCCGCTGCATCTGTTCCCTGTTTGGCGGCCTTACTCATGGCGTCGAACGCATTCTGGGAGGACGCGAACGCTGCCTTCATCGCATTCATCGCGGGTTCCGCGCCACCGGGAGCGTGCTCGAAAAGTTTTGCCATCGCACCTTCCATCTCATGACGCATCGCATTGAAACGCTCCTCCATGAGCGCGGCAATCTCGTGCTGTGTATGCGCTGCGATCTCGTAGACTTTGCGCGAATAGTCGACCGCGCTCGCAACCCCCTTCTCGGCGAGTGTGTTCGGCATGACCGGCATGCCCTGCGGATTATGACCGGACGCTAGCGTTTGCACGGAAGCTGCCTGGTCGGTTGCGAAAGTCTTTGCTGCCTCCATTTGCAGGTTCAGCAGTTGGTTCGCCGCCTCTGCCGAAAGTTTGGCCAACTTCATAGCAGCATCCATGTTGCCTTTACCTACCAAGCTCATGTCTTCGATCGGATTAGTCATTACCGTTTCCTTTATGTGAGGAAGTGCGTGTCGAACAATGCATCCGCCACACCCGCACAAGGCAAAGCGTGCATGGCCCCCCATTATCCCCCGAAGCTCTGTCGACTGCCGATAAACTAGCAGCAGTGTTGCAATGACCGATTGAACCCGCCGTCGATAGCGGACGTTCAGGACACGCAATTCATGCCGCACCGGTATCCTGATTTTCCACGGTTGTGGGCTCGATTGAAATCCTCAGAAAGTGGTGTCCACCTCAGCGCTTGATTTTCAGCAAGCGCGCCGCGTTTCCGCCCATGATCAGATCCTTGTCGGCGCGCGCAAGACGCGGCACGCTTTCGATCAGTTTCACCGGGTTGTCCTCGCCCATGTCGAACGGGTAGTCGGTGCCGAGCACGACGTGTTCGGGGCCGTACTTGTCGATCAGGTGGCGCAGCATATCCGTGTCGAACGTGATGGTGTCGAAATAGAATTTCTTCAGGTAGCTCGACGGCGCCTTCTTGATGACGATACGGCAATCGGGCCGCGCGCGGTGGGCGTGGTCCATGCGCGCCCAGTAATGCGCGAGGTAGCCGCCCGAGTGCGGCAGCACGATCTTCAATTTCGAATTGCGCTCCATCACGCCGTCGAATATGAGGTGACTTACCGCCACCGTGGTTTCCAGCGGGTTGCCGATCACGTTGTTGAAGTAGTGGTCCATCAGACGCTCGCCCTGCGTGTAGCCGAGCGGGTGCATGAAGATCACGATGTCGAGTTCCTGCGCCTTGGCGAAGAATTTTTCGAGGCCCAGGCTGGGATCGGTCAGGTCCTTGCCGTTCACGTTGGGCAGTATCTCGACGCCGCGCATGCCGAGGTTGTTCACGCAATGCTCGAGTTCCGCCACCGCGAGGTCCGCGTTCTGCAGTGGCACCGTGCCCATCGCGACGAAGCGGTCGGGCCACGTCGCGGCGATTTCGGCGAGGCGCTCGTTGGCCATGCGCGCGAGTTCGCGGCCGAAATCCGGCTCGCTCCAGTAGATGCACTGGTTGGGCGCCGGGCACACCGCCTGTATGTCGATGCCCATGCGGTCCATGTCCTTCAGCCTCACCTCGATGGTCG
Source organism: uncultured beta proteobacterium (assembly GCA_963778865.1). Classification (GTDB taxonomy): domain Bacteria; phylum Pseudomonadota; class Gammaproteobacteria; order Burkholderiales; family SG8-41; genus PALSA-1004. The sequence continues at coordinate 178,828 of CAVZWF010000006.1, forward strand.
AGAGCTTGGGCCCGCGATCCTGGATCTGCTTGACGTTGACTTCGCGTGTCAGCGCGTTGGCGAATACTCCGGATGGCTCGATACTGGCTCGCGTTCAGCGTGCGCGACTTTCGCGGCGATCGCCGGGTTCTGGTAATGGCAGTGCAGGTCGATGCGCAGGCTGCGCCCCTTGCGGTCGCGCACGACCTTGGTCGACGCTGCCGGGCGCGATTTGGCGACGGTTTTCGTCGAGCCCTTGCGCAAGAGCAGCGCGGGACGATGGCGATGCGTGGAATCGATACAGGCGGGAGTGCAGGTGAACATCATGGTGAAATTTCCCGGTTAAAAGAACAAAAAATTATTGCCGCAGATAAACGCGGATGAGAATCAAAGCCAAGTCATCAAGGCCACGAATTATCACGGAAAGCACAAAGCGGAACAATACAATTGATTTCAATAATCAAGAATTATTCGGCAATCCTTTTGATTATTTTTTTGAATTCATCTGCGTTTATCTGCGTTTATCTGCGGCTAATAGGACTTTTGAGGTTCCGCCTAGAACACGCCAAGGTGCTGCGTGATGAGCGCCTCGTTGTCGCGCACTTCATTCGCAACGCCGGCAAACACGACGCGGCCGGTATTGAGCATCACCACGTCGTCGGCGAGATCGAACGCGAGCTTGATGTTCTGCTCGACCAGCACGATCGACTGGCCTTCTGCCTTGAGACGCGCGATGGTGCGCCCGACTTCGGCGACGATCAGCGGCGCCAGTCCCTCGGACGGTTCGTCCATCAGCAAGAGGCGCGGATTGCCCATCAGCGCGCGCCCGATCGCGAGCATCTGCTGCTCGCCGCCCGACAGCGAGCCCGCATGCTGCGCAAGCCTCTCCTTGAGGCGCGGGAAAAGGTCGCACACGCGATCCAACGTCCACGGCTGGTCGCTCCCGTTGCGCGATTGTCGCGCGACGAGCAGGTTTTCGCGCACGGTGAGCGTCGGGAATATCCGCCGCCCCTGCGGCACGAAGCCAATTCCCTTGCGCGAAATCGCTTCCGGCGCCAGCCGCGTTATGGGCTCGCCGAAAAGCCGGATGTCGCCGTCGCGCGGCGGCAAAAATCCGATGATCGTGCTCATACAGGTCGTCTTTCCCGCGCCGTTGCGTCCGAGCAGCGCCAGCACGCGGCCGGGGCTGACCGCGAACGACACGTCGTGCAGCACGTGGCTGTCGCCATAGAGCGCGTTGATGCCTCTTAATACCAGCGCATCCGTCGTCGACTCAGTTGCCAAGATAGACCTCGCGCGTTTTCGGGTCGGCGACGACTGCGCTGCGCGTACCCTCGACGATCACGCTGCCGTAATGCAGGACGGTGATGTTCTCCGCAAGGTCCAGTGCCGTGTCCATGTCGTGTTCGATCATGACCACGGTGGTCTCGCGCGGAATTTCCGCGATAAGCTGGCTGATCGAACCGCGTTCCTCGCGCGACAACCCGGCCAACGGCTCGTCGAGCAGCAGCACCTTCGGCTTTTGCGCGAGCGCCATCGCGATCTCGACGCGCCGCTTTTCGCCGTACGACACGACGCTCAATGGCCGCGCCGCGAGAGGCTCAAGACCAACCCGCGCGAGCACCGCGCGCGCCTGCGTGTAGAGATGCGCTTGCGCGGTGAGCGGCGCGAACATGTTCCAGCGTGCCGGCGCGCGCCCCAGCAACGACAGCACTACGTTGTGCTCGAGGGTATCGCGCGCAAACAAAGTGATGATCTGGTAGGTGCGCGCGAGCCCGCGGTGCGCGCGCTGATGCGGCTTCAAGCGCTGAACCTCCGCGCCAAAGAGCTTGATGGTGCCGCTTTCGCGCTTGAGGTCGCCGGTAATGAGGTTAAACAGCGTCGTCTTGCCGGCGCCGTTCGGGCCGATGATGAGCCGGCGCTCGCCCGGCATCACCGCGAGCGAAACGTCGTTAATCGCGGGCAGCCCGCCGAACGATTTTTTCAGTCCGCTAATCTCGAGCGCGGGCGTCATTGGCGTCTCCAACGCGCCCACAGACGGCGGACTCCCGGCACGATGCCATCGGGCATGAAAATCACGATCACGACGAAAACGAAGCCGAGCAGCATGTTCCAGTACCTGACGTACGCCGATACGTAGTTCTTGAGTATCACCACGATCGCAGCACCCACGATCGGCCCCGCGAGCGTGCCGGAGCCGCCGGCGATCACCGCGAGGATGGCCTCCGCGGAACTGGTGAGCGACAGCGACGCCGGATGGATGTACTTGTTGTAATACACGAACAGCAACCCCGAGACGCCGCCCCAGAACCCCGCATAGACGAAAGTGATCCAGCGCACGAGCCACACGTTGTGGCCGAGCGCGCTCATGCGCCGTGCCTGGTCGCGCGTGCCTTTGAGCGCCGTGCCGAACGGCGAAGCCACGAACCGGGCGATCATCCAGATCGCGAACGCGGTGACGATGAGCGCGAAGTAGTAGAACGCAGTCGAGTCGTCGAGATTGATGCCGAAGGGCGCCGGGCGCGTGAGGCCGCGCAGGCCGTTGTCGCCTTCGGTCACCGCCACCCAGCGGTAGGCGGTGCCCCACAGCACCTGCGACATCGCAAGGGTGAGCATCAGAAACCCCAGACCGGTTGCGCGCAGCGCGATCAGTCCGAACAGGCACGCCATCAGCGTCGTGGCGGCGAGCGCGAGCGGCCCGGTGATCCAGTGCGCGAATCCGAAGTGCAGATAGAAAAGCGCCGAAGTGTAGGCCGCCATGCCGAGAAACGCCGCGTGACCGAGAGACGGCAGGCCGCCATAGCCGACCAGCAGATTAAGGCTTGCCGCAAAAATCGCCGCGATGAAAATCTGGCTCGTCAGGTTGATGTAGAACTCGCCGGCGAACCACGGGTAGCCGAGCAGCAGAATCGCGAGTCCCGCCAGCCATGCGGCACGGTTCACGTCGACGCCTCCGCGAGGTATCCGGGTTTTCGACGCCATAGTGTCGGCGTTCGGCGCCGCTCGCCTAGTCGCATCCCCGCAAGCGGGGCCCCTGCTCCGGGGCTCACGTCGCGCGCCCAAACAGTCCGCGCGGGCGAAAAGCGATCACCACGATCATCGGCAAAAAGAGAATCACGTAGGCGAGCTGGGGAAAAAGCGCGATGCCGAACGTATAGATGAAGCCGATGATGAAGCTGCCGACGAACGCGCCGACCAGACTGCCGACGCCGCCGAGGATCACGACGATCAGCGCGAGCGGCAGCATGTCGAAATCGAGACCGGGGTACGCGGACATGATGGGCCCGCCGATGATGCCGCCCGCGCCGGCGAGCCCCGCGCCGAGACAGAATACCGTCGTGAACAGCTTCGACACCGGAATGCCGACCGCGCGCGCCATCTGCATATCGTCGACTCCCGCCCGTATCATCGCGCCGAGCCGCGTGCGCTCGATCAAGAGGTAGAGCAGGATCCCGGTGACGAGCGCGATGCGCGACCACGGCCAGCCGGTAGCTCGGGAACATGAAGCCCGCGATCTCGAGCGGCTGCTGCAGCGCCTCCGGCGTCGGCACCGGGATCGGGTCGCCGCCCCAGACGATGAGGCAGACATCCGCAATGATGTAGGCGACGCCGAGCGTCACCAGCACCTGGCCCAGCTCGTTGCCGGGAAGCCGGCGCAGGATCAGGCGCTCGAACAGTCCGCCCAACACCGCGACGGCGAGTCCGCCGAGGAGTGCTGCGAGCCACAGGTTCGGGACAACGATCAGAATGCTGGTGCCCAGGTAGGCACCGAGCATGTAGAGCGCGCCGTGCGTGAGGTTCGCGACCCGCAGCAGCCCGAAGATCAGCGAAAATCCCGCCGACAGCAGAAACAGCAGCCCGCCGAGCGCGAGACTATTGAGCGTCTGTATGAGCCAGAATTGCATGCGCGCAAAAAGCGGGAGCGACTCGCGCCGCCCCCGCTAACAATGATGGTTGCTACTCGAGATTTTTCGCGGGCGGGTAGTCGCGCGAATAGACCGGATTCTTCAGGAACTCCTCGGGCTTGTAGGTCCAGAACTGGCTCACGTTCGGATAGGTCTGAACCACCGTGTTGACGAGCCTGCCCTCCTCCCGCTCGACCTTGCGGATGTAGACGTTGCCGACCACATTGCCGTACTGGTCGAATGCGACGCGCCCGCGCACGGTGTCGGTCTTGCTCGCGCGCAGCGCCTTCATGAACGCCGGCTTGTCCTCGATCTTGCCCTTGACCGCATTCAGCGCGCCTTCCAGCACCGCCGCTTCGACGTAGGTCGCGGCCGCGTAGAAACCCGGGTCGTATTTCGCCTCGGCGCGGAACGCCGCCGCGAATTTCTGGTTGAGCGGGTTTTCGAGCTTGGCCGAGTACCAGCAGGTCGTGATAATGCCCATCGCCTCGAATTTCATGTTGCGCAACACCGCCTCGTCGAGCGCGGTCATGCCGCCGACAATGTTCACCTTGCCGCGCAGCCCGTATTCGTTGAACTGGCGCACGTAGCGAAAACCGTTGGAGCCGGCGAAACCCAGGAAAATGCCGTCGATGTTGGTCTTCAATTGCGCGAGGAAGGTGCCATAATCGGGCACGGTGAGCGGCGGGAACAGTTTTCTGCACGATCTTGCCGCCGAGCTCCTCGAACACGCGCTGGAAGCCCGCGCACATCTCGTGGCCGTAGGGAATGTCGTCTGCGATCACCGCCATGCGCCGGTACTTGAGCGTCTTGTAGCAGTAATCCGCGAGCGGATGCGCGCACTGCGATGAAGTCGAGGTGCCGCGCACGAACCACGGGTTGGGTTTGCGCTGCGTCATGTCCTCGGCCGCGGCGACCGACAGGGTCGGCAGCTGCTGCTCGCGTATGTAGTCGTCGGTCGCCAGCGCCTCGCCGGCCGCGAGCGGGCCGATCATGACGTTGATGCGGTCCTTCTCTACGAGTTCCTGGGTCTTGCTCTTGGCCTGCGCCGGGTTGCCGCCGCTGTCGCCGACAAAGAGTTCGATTTTGCGGCCGGCCAGCGTGTAGTTGCGTTCGCGCAGATACATGATCAGCGCTTTTTCCATGTCGATGCCGCCCGACGCGAGCGGCCCGGTCTTGACCGTCATCAGGCCGAGCCTGATCGGTGCGCCCTGCGCGCGCACGATCGCCGGGAAACCCCATGCCGAAGCCCCGATGCCCGCGCCGGCCGCCTGTATGAAACGTCTGCGATTGATGGTCATTTGCATTCCTCCTTGATGGAAATTCAGAAGCGATCTCTACAATCCCCCCTCCACCTGCACAGGGGGCGAGGGAACATTTTTGAACTTACTTTTCCGTCAGTCTATGCCGAACCCCGCGCGGCACGCGGTGTTCCCGTCGCCGTGCCGCCAAGCTTTTCGAACAACTGCTCGTTGGTGATCACCCAGCCCGAGGCAGCGCGCGACGTTTTGCAGCCCCAGCACGTGCAGGTCGTCACCATACATGCTTGCGACGCAATCGGAAAGCACCACGACGCGATAATCGAAATTGAACGCGGTGAACGACGGTGTTCAACACGCAGGTATTGGTATTGATTCCCATCAACACCACGTTTTTGACCCCCAGCGTGTCGAGCAGCTGGCGCAGGTCGGTGCCGTAAAAGCAGTCGAGGCGCTTCTTGTTGTCGATCACGTAATCGCCGGCGCGATACAGCTCCGGGATGATCTCGGTGCCGGGCGAGCCCTCGATGTTGTGCTCGCGCACGGTGCTCTTGCGTCCCGGCGTCAGGCGGTCCTCGGCACCCTGCGCCGCGTGCATCGCGCGCCAGAACGGCGACACCATGCCCTCGCTGCCGATGCCGGGCAGACGGCGGTAGACCAGCTTCACGTGTATCACCGGCACGCCGCGCGCTCGCGCGAAATCGAGCGCCGCACGCGCGTTCGCGATCACGCGCTTTGCATCGTCGGGCTGTAGCCGGCATGGTCGCGACCTCCATGTCGAGATGGCCGCGATGCATGTCTATCGTGACGATCGCCGTCTGCGCGGAATCGAGCATTAGCTCTTTGTACAAGCCGTCGGTCAGGCTCGACACGGTCGACGATAGTTCACGCTGGTCACAGCCACCCTCCCGCTCAATGCACCGGCGTCGCGTCGGGTTGCTTCTGCGGCAGTGCATTCTCGAATGCAGCCACCTTCATGCATTCGCCAAACACGCGCATCACCGTCGGCACGCCGGAAACGTCACACTTGAAATAATCTCTCGCGCCTATCACCTGCGACGCGAGACAGATGTCGGCGAGCGTCAACGTGTCGCCGTGGCAGTAGCGCCCGGTGTCCTTTTCCTTCGCCAGATGGCCTTCCACCGCTTCGAGCGCCTTTAACGACCAGTGCGCGAGCCAGCGGTTGCGCGCCGGCTCGTCGAGCTTCAGTTCCTTTTCCATGTAGGCACGGATGCGCGGCACGATCAGCGGATGACCGTCGCTGACCACGATCTGCGCGAGCCCGCGCACGCGCGCGCGTCCGCGCGCATCTTTCGGCAGGAGCGGCGGCTGCGGGTGCGTCTCGTCAAGGTATTCGAGTATCGCCATCGACTGGAACAAGGGCGGCCCGTCATCGATTACGAGCGCGGGCACCACACCCTGCGGGTTGACCGCTCTGTACGCGGCGTCGTGCTGATTGCCTTTCAAGAGGTCGATCGATACCAGGTCGGCATCGAGCCCCTTGAGTGCCAGTGCGACGCGCACGCGGTAAGTCGCGAGCGAGCGCCAGAATCCGTAGAGTTTCATTCACGATTCTCCAGCTTATTTTCGGGACGGTATCACCGGCAGCAGCAGGTAAGCCGCGCGCTGCGGGCTGAAGTGCAGCTTGACCTTGTTGTGAAAAACTCGCCGGCGGGCGGTCGCGCGGATCGTCGTGCAGAAACGGTCCGCAGCCGGTCAATTCGTTCTTGAAGTTCGAGAGCTTGCCGCCGCTGCCGCCGGGATAAACGTAATCCCTGCCGCGCACGGATAGCGCGATGCGGCAGCCGGCCGGCACCACGATGGACGTCGGCCACAGTTCGATATCGAGTTCGACCACTTCATTGCGCTTTAACGGCTGCGGCTTGTCGTGCGTGTGATACGGCCGGTACGGAGTCGACAACTTGCGGTCGAGCTTGCGGTGGGATGCGCGCAACCAGCCCTGCGCGACCGGCGTGTGCGGATCGATCGCACCCTGGAACACGACCTCCTTCATGTCCGCCGAGAAAATGCGCAGCACCAGAAACAAATCCGCGTCGCGGGTCGAGGACGACACGAACAGCTTCGCCGCCGACGGCCCCGTGATCTCGGTTTCGTGCGGCAGCGGCGGCGAGACAAAGGTCACGCCGTCTCCCATTGCGTCGTATTCGACGCTCGCCGGCGCAAGCGGCGGCGCATCAGTGAGCGCGTGCACGGCGGGGTCGAGATAGAGTTTCGTCCAGCGCGTGCGCGCGAGCGGCCATTCGTTTTCATGACGCTCGACGAAACGGTCAACGTGGCGCACCTGCAATTGCACGCGCGGCTGCTTGGTTCCAGCCGTTCTTCTCGCCCTGCAGGAAATGCGCGAAGAAACGCTTTTGCAGATTCGACGCCGTAATCGGTGTAGAAATGCGTCCAGTGCTCGATGCCGTGCGCTTCGAGCCATTTGTGTTTCGACGCCGCGCGCACGAAGCCCTCGAAATTGCCGCGCGGATGCAGCCCCTGCCCGCCCCAGTTCGCCGCCGACAGCAACGGCACCTTCACCTTGTCCCATTGCGGCGAGCGCGCCTTGTGATAACTGTCGTTGAGCGGATGCGCGAGTATCGCGTTGCCGAAGTCGCAGCGGTTCTTCGCGAGTCGATCCTCGCTCAACAGCTCGTCGCCGCACACAAGCTGTGCCGGTGACGCGGCTGCGCCGCCCTTTCTCGCCGCACCCGTATTGCACGGTCTTCACCTGCATGTCGTACCAGTTGTCCCAGAACGTCGAGAGGATGCCGCCGTGGTGCGTCATGTCGCGGTACCAGTCCGCCGCGCCCTCCCAGATGCACATCGCGGCGAGATGCGGCGGCTGCAATGATGCGACGTGCCACTGGTTGATGCCGTAATAGGAAATGCCGTTCAAGCCGACCTTGCCGTTCGACCACGCCTGCACGCCGGCCCATTCGATGCAGTCGTGGAAATCCTGCGTCTCGCGCGGCGAGAAGTGGTCGATGTAGCCGGGCGAGCGGCCGGTGCCGCGCGAATCGACGCGCACCACCGCGTAACCGTCAGGCACCCATTTCTCGGGATCGACGACTTCCCAGTTCTGGTATTTGTTCGACGAGCCGGCGGCGACGTCGGGATGCGTCTCGACCATGCGCCGCCACGCGCTCGGATAGCCGTCCTCGAAATGCAGCCCCTTGGCGTAGGGGCCGTAGCTCAGGATCACCGGGTATTTGCCGGCGGCCGGCGGCCGGAACACGTCGGCGCGCAGCACGAGGCCGTCGTCCATCGCGATCGCCACGTCCCACTCGATGCGCATGCCGTCGCGGATTTCGCTGACTGGCGATCCCATTTCCTCTCCCCTCACGTGCTGCAGTGCAGGCTGCGAAACTGTTATATTTGCGGCTCGCCAGTTTGACGCGACGCCAGCACGCGTGTCAACTTCGGCGCTCAACTTAATGGGAGATGCAATTGAAAATCGGAATTGTCGGCATCGGCAAGATGGGTTCCGCGATCGCGGCGCGGCTCGCGGGCCTCGGCCATGAAGTGACCGTCTGGAACCGCACCGCGGCCAAGGCGCAGGCGCTCGCGCAGGCCGGCGCCAAAGTCGCCGCCACGCCGCGCGAACTCGCGAGCGGCGCGGAAATCATCATCAGCATATTGACGAACGCCGCGGCGATCGACGCCGCGTACGACGGCAAGGACGGACTGCTCGCGGGCGATATCAAGGGCAAATTGTTCATCGAAATGAGCACGGTGCGGCCCGTCACCGAAAAAGCGCTGGCCGCCAAAATCGCCGCGAAAAACGCCGCCCTGATCGACTGCCCGGTCGGCGGCACGGTGGGACCTGCGCGCGACGGCAAATTGTTCGGCTTCGTCGGCGGCGACGCCGGCGGACGTCGCGCGCGCGAAACCGCTGCTCGACCAGATGTGCCGCCGCGTCGAACACGTCGGCCCCGTGGGTGCCGGCGCCAGCATGAAACTCGCGATCAACCTGCCGCTGCTCGTCTACTGGCAGGCGCTGGGCGAAGCGCTGCTCCTGTGCAAGCCGCTGGGCCTCGATCCGGCGCGCGTGATGGACATCCTCGCCGACACGTCCGGCGCGCCCAGCGTGCTGAAGGTGCGCGGGCCCGTGATCGCCGCCGCGCTTAGCGGCAAGGACACCGGCACGATCACGTTCGACATCGATTCGCTGCGCAAGGACCTGCAAACGATGATCGAGGAAGCGCAATCGCTCGGCGGCACGCTGCCGGTCACCGCAAGCGCGCTCGCAATGCTTCGACGAAGCCTCGCGCGCGGGGCTCGGCAAAGGCGATGCGACGCTGCTGCCGGTGCGCTGGGCGAAGTCGGCCAAGCACTGATGCTTGTTTTGTTTTAACACCAGAGAGGAGACATCATGATTTACGAAGTGAGAACGTACGATTTGAAGCCGAGTTCACTGCCCGAAGTCGAAAAGCGGTTCGGCGAAGCCTACGAGCACCGCAAAAAACATTCGCCGCTCGTTCGCGTTCTGGCACACCGAGATCGGCCCGCTGAACCAGATCATCCACGTGTGGGGCTACAAGGACCTCGCGGAACGCACGCGCATCCGCGCCGAAGCGGTGAAAGACGGCACCTGGCCGCCGAAGACCGCGGAGTTCATCGTCAACATGCGCTCGGAAATCATGATTCCGTTTTCGTTTTCGCCGGAACGTGAAGCCCGGCAAGATGGGGCCCTACTACGAAATGCGCATTTATACGCTGGCCAACGGCGCGCAATTTCCCAAGCTGCAGGCGCTGTGGGAAAAAGGCCTGCCGGAGCGCGCCAAGATCAGCCCGCTGTGCGCGGCGTGGCATTCCGAACTCGGCGTGCTCAACCAGTTCATCCACATCTGGCCGTACAAGTCGGTCGACGAGCGCAATGCGACGCGCGACAAGGCGAAAGCCACCGGCATGTGGCCGCCGTCGGCTGCTCGCCAAGAAGACCGGCCTGCCCGGCTACGAAATCATCAAGCAGGAAAACAAGATCCTGATGCCGTCGGCGTTTTCGCCCCTCCAGTAAACGCGCAGCGCTATCTTCATCCTCCCCTTCCAGTCTTAGCACCCATTTCGCGAGTGCGAAATGCTCAACGCGTCCTTCCCCTGTGAAGGGGGAAGGATTGAGGATGGGGGCAAGGGAGGACCGAGGTGGGGATGGGTACTCACCTCGGTCCCCATAGTTTCCGCATCGGAACTTACTTAGCCCTACGAGACATTGAGAATTTCGGTAGAATTCACCTGTCGAAGCTTGTATCAGTCCGATTGTGACACTGGCCTTGGGCAAGACAGCAGGGGGCAAGATGTTTAACGAGCGCAGAGTAGCTCAAATGGCGGCGTACATTCTCGACGGCGCCAAAGGCCGCATGAAGTATCTGAGGCTGATGAAGCTTCTCTATCTCGCGGATCGAGAATCAATGAAGCGTAACGGGCATCCAATTTCGGGTGATCGTTATGTTTCCATGGAGCACGGCCCCGTACTTTCTCACACGCTGAACCTCATCAATGGCGCAGTCAAGTTTCAGGAGCATGGCTGGGACTACTGGATCGCCGATAAGGCTGATTATGCGATATCACTTAAACGCAAAGTATCGCGTGAGGCGCTCGACGAGTTGAGCGATGCCGATATCGATGTGCTTGATGACGTTCTTGCTAAATTCGGCAAGACAGATCAATGGAAGTTGGTCGACTACACGCATCGCTACTGCCGCGAGTGGAAGGACCCAAAGGGTTCCTCGGTTGCAATCGAATACGAAACCATATTCATAGCGCTCGGACGCAAGCCTGCTGAAGCAAGGAAAATGGCTGCGCGCGTCGAGCATCAACGAGGCATCGACAGAGTTTTTGCCGGTTTGTGAAGCTGTTCCTGCCGTTCCGGAGGGCGACACTGCTCGTTCCGTCAGGCCCGGCACACGACCCCGACCAGAAGCATCTTTTCATCGTTCTCAACGACCCCGCCGCAGTACTCGACTATGACGAGAAGCATTCCCTGCTCGTCGGCGTCACAACTATTCATACCGGAATCCCCCACGATCCAGCATGCGAGCTTCACGCGGGCGATCACCCCTTTATTCGACACAAAAGCTATGCAGATTACGCCCGCGCGCGTATAGAACCATCACGAAAAATAATTGACGGCGTAAAGAAGGGAATTTTTTCCGCCCAGCCGTTGCTTGACGAAAAACTGTTCGCGCATGTCTGCCGTGGTATTGCGCAATCCCGTTTCGTTGCGCTGAAGGTTCGGTCGTTCTACGAGGCAGTCCAAAAAGCGAAGGCGGACGAGAGTTAGCGGGTCTTCGGCGCGCAGTTTAAGGAAATCACGGCAAGAACAATCCATTCCCGGGCCGTCGACAATCCGCATACGAAATTTCACGTCGCGGTCGGGGTCACGCAACTGGTCAATCATAGCTTGAGCAAAGGCATTCATATTGTGGCGGAACTAGTGTGCCTACCCGTTACTTCGCATCAAGACCCCAAAAAATTGCGAGCTTGTTCATCACGTCCCTGTACCAAAATCCTCTGCCATTCATGTCGGAGCGTGGCGGTCCGCCGGTATGCTTGTATTCCTGCCAGAGGTGATTGAGCGTCTTGTCATCTGCAAAGACTTCGCCCGAGTCAACGTCATCCGCTTTGTGTATTGCACGTAAGCGAGTAAGCACCCTACCAATGGTGACTTGAAAGCGGAGTCCTGGCGCAAGGTAGAGCCCGATAAACAGCAGTGTGAGCGCGGCCAGAAATGCCGCGATGACAAGGACCTGTAGCGGAAGTGTCGCAATGTAAGTCATGGGGCTTCAGCCAAGAAAACGGTCAAAGGGCTCAAGTTTAAACCACCAGAATCGCCAGAGTCGGCCTCAATCTTCGAACGTTTACACCACGATCCAGAAAGTAAGTTATCGCAGTAATGTGGAGCGTTTTTGTGTTAACACGTATATTGGACGTGAGATGTACGAGCTGGGATGACCACTAGCGTTTAGCCATCCTCGCCGGGCCTGAACTTGGTTTCAGGCTTGATGCCCTTCTTCCGCTGCTTTTCGCTGATGCGGCCGTTCTCCAGATACTGGCCGGTGGCGGCGCGCCTCGCGGCGGCGTCCCATTGCGGCAGCCAGTCGCCGAGCGAGTAGCCGAACCACGGCGCCTGCGGGCGCAGCGCGGGCAGCCCCAAGCGCTCCCAGATTTTTTTCGCGCGCTCCATGTATTCCTGCGTCGGCAGTGCCAGCGGCGGCATGTCGCCTTTCATCGTCGCGTCCATCAGGAGCGTGGAATCTTCCTCGTGCTCGCTCTCGCGCTTCGGTCCGTGGCCCTGGCCGCGGTGCGGCAGCGTGCGCACGTCCTCGACCGGGTTCATGCGGTACGCCATCGCCCACAGCAGCGCGTTCGCGTTGTCGGGATCGATGTCGTCGTTGACCGCGATGCAGATCTTGCCGCAGTCGCCCTTGAAAAACGCGGCGCCTTCGAGCGCGCGCCAGATTTCCGTGCGCGGCGTGCCTTTCTCGACCGTGACGAGCGTGACGCGCAACAGGCCCGTCAGCGGCTCGTGCAGCGACACGCGCTTGACGCCGCGGATGCCGAGCGTGCCGCGCAGATGCGCGAGAAACAGCGGCTCGTAGGCGACGCGCTTGATCACGCTCGACTCGCTCGGCGCGACCTGGCTGATGTACGACGGAATCACCGGATTCTTGCGATGCGTGATCGCGGTCACGCGCATCGGCATGTTGTATTCCTCGAGCGCGACGTGGCCGTGCGATTCGCCGAACGGCGCTTCGGGCTCGACGTATTCGGTGTCGATGAAGCCTTCGATCACGATCTCGGCCTCGGCCGGCACCAGCAGATCGACGGTCTTCGCTTTGACGACATTGATCGGCGCGCCGGCAAGTCCGCCCGCGACGTCGAATTCATCGACGTCGATCGGCAGCTTCTGCGGCCCCATGAACGCGACGTACGGCGGGCAGCCGAGCACGATCGCGCACGGCATGGTCTTGTCGCCGCGCTTCTGATGCTTCAGGTAATGCTGGTAGCCGCCGGCGCCGCCGACGCGCGTCGCCATGCGCACGACCAGCCGGTCAGGCGCTTTCAGCGCCGCGCGGTACGTGCCCATGTTCTGCACGAGGCTCTCGGGATCGCGCGTGATGACGTTGGTCGCGGTCAGCGTCGGCGCGCTGTCGAAGCCCGGTGTCGAAACCGGGATCGGCAGCATGTCGAGGCCGTTGCCTTCGCCCTGCAGCGCCGCGCCTTCGATCACCACTTCGTGGCACGCCGCCGCGGTGACTATGCGCGGACGCACCGGATGCGCGAGCGCGTGGTCCCACTTCGCCTGGATTTCCTCGACCGGCACGCCCATGCCGATGCTGTAGATCGCGCGGTTGGCCGCGATCGCGCCGACCACCACCGGCATCGCATAGCGGCGGCCGCGCGCGTTGACGATATTCGTGAACAGAAAAGCCTTGCGCTCGGCTTCCTCGATCCCGCCGACGAACTGCCAGCGCACCAGCGCGTGCAGCTCGGCGTCCTTGTCGATCGGCTCGTCTATCGTCAGCAGCAGCCCGCTGCGCTTTCAGCGCGTCGAGATGCGCGTGCAGATCGGGATAGCCGCGCGAGGCGTCGGTCATGTGAATTTTGCTCCGGAAAGCTGTGACATAATGAAACTTCTGCGATGCGAGATTTTAGGCTAAAAAGCATTTAGCCAGCAGAGCTCACAGATTGGACACAGAGAGAATCCGGACGAACCGCATGATAGTCCAAGACGGCGAACGTCGGACTAGATGGGCAGCATTGATTTCTATCTGTGTTTCATCTGCGCGCATCTGCGGCTACTGTGGCTAACGCTTTTGCGAAGGTTGAGCACTTTGAAATCAGCCCCCTTCGATTACGTGCGCGCCGCATCGGTGGCCGAGGCGTGCGAACTGCTGCGGCAGGACGGCGACGACGTGAAGCTGATCGCCGGCGGACAGAGCCTGACGCCGATGATGGCGATGCGCCTCACGCGGCCGTCGCGCCTCGTCGACATCAACGAAATCGCCGCGCTGAAGTTCATCGCGCTCGAAAACGATGCCGCGCGCATCGGCGCGTGCACGCGGCAATGCGTCGTCGCGCGCGACGACGCGCTCGCCGCGCGCGTGCCGCTGCTGCGCCGGGCGCTCGCGTGGGTCGGCCACGCGCAGACGCGCAACCGCGGCACGCTCGGCGGCAGCCTCGCGCACGCCGACCCGGCCGCCGAACTGCCGCTCGCGGCGCAAGTGCTCGGCGCGCGCATGGTGATACGTTCGGCGCAAGGCACGCGCACCCTGCCCGCAGCCGAATTCTTCGTCGGCCCGCTGACGACCGCGCTCGAGGCGCAGGAATGTCTCGAGGAAATCCACTGGCCGGTGTGGCCCGAGCGCCGCACCGGGTGCGCGTTCACCGAAGTCAGCCGCCGGCACGGCGATTTCGCCATCATCGAAGCGTGCGCGCAGATCGCGCTGGACGACGACGGGCGTTGCACGCGCGCGAGTTTCGGTCTGGGCGGCGGCGGCACGATACCGCTCGCATTTCCCGCGCTTGCCGCACGCCTCAATGGCACGCGGCTCGAAGACGCGGTCGTGGCAGAACGTTGCGCGCGACGCGGCAGCCGAACTCGATCCGGGCGGCGATCTGCACGCGAGCGCCGGCTATCGCAAGCACCTCGCCGCGGTGCTCGCCGCGCGCGTGCTGCGCGCGGCTTACGACGAAGCGCGGAGCAAACCGTGAGCGAAAAGCTGCACGCGGTCACGGTTGAAGTCAACGGCGTGCGCCGCACGGCGCAGGTGCCCGCGCGCCTGTCGCTCGTCGATTGGCTGCGCGACGAACTGCGGCTCACCGGCACGCACGTCGGCTGCGAGCACGGCATCTGCGGCGCGTGCTCGGTGCTGCTCGACGGCGAGCCGGTGCGTTCCTGCCTGATGTTCGCCGTGCAGGCCGACGGCCACCGCGTGACCACCGTGGAAGGCCTCGCCAATGCCGACGGCTCGCCGAGCGTATTGCAGGACAGCTTCTGCCACACGCACGCGCTGCAGTGCGGCTACTGCACGCCGGGCATGCTGATCGCCGCGCAGGCACTGCTGACCGCCGTGCCGCAACCGACCGACGCCGAGATACGCGAAGCGATCGGCGGCAATCTGTGCCGCTGCACCGGCTACCAGCAGATCGTCGATGCGGTCAAACACGCCGCCGCGCGGCTCGCAAACGACAATTCATCAGCCGCAGATAAACGCAGATGAACGCAGATAGATTCAAAACGGCCGAAGCATCATCGAATTGGTTTTTCATCCGCGTTTATCTGCGTGTATCTGCGGCAAATCGCTTTTGCATTAGTCTTTAATGTGAAGAATCCGCAAACCTTCCGCTACATCGGCAAAAAGCGCCGCACGAAGGAAGACCCGCGCTTCGTCACGGGCCGCGGACGCTTTGTCGCCGACATCGCGTTGCCGGGCATGAAACACGTCGCGCTCGTCGCGTCGCCGCACGCAGCCGCGCGCATCGTTTCGATCAACACCGCCGCCGCGCTGGCGCTGCCCGGCGTGCATTACGTGCTGACCGGCGAGGAATTCTGCGCCGCCACCGATGCGCTGGCGATCGGCGTCGATGCGCCGAAGGTCGACGCGTTACGCGCTCGCGAAAGACGTCGTGCGTTACGCCGGCGAATGGGTCGCCGCGGTGGTCGCCGACACGCGCGCCATCGCGGAGGACGCGGTCGAACTGGTCGAAGTCGAATACGAACCCACGCCGCACGTGATCGATCCGGAACTCGCGGCCAAGGATGGCGGACCGCTCGTGCATCCGGCGCACGGCTCGAACGTGATTCTGCACAAGCACTTCGTGTGGGGGCCGGTCGAGGAAGCGTTCGCGCGCGCCAAGCACAAGCTGTCATTGCGCGCGGTGTGGGGACGCAGCTCCACCGTGCCGATCGAAACC
The DNA here is from genome assembly GCA_963778865.1 of uncultured beta proteobacterium. GTDB lineage: Bacteria > Pseudomonadota > Gammaproteobacteria > Burkholderiales > SG8-41 > PALSA-1004. The sequence continues at coordinate 194,891 of CAVZWF010000006.1, forward strand.
TTCGGCGTCGCGGCGCAGTGGGATGCGGGACAGCGAGATGCTCGACATCTGGGCCTCGATCCAGATGCCGAAATTCCCCGATCAGGCGGCGCGCGCGCTGCGCCTGCCCGGCAACGCGGTGCGCGTGCATTTCGACGTCGACGTCGGCGGCAGTTACGGAGTCAAGCGCGGCATCAAGCACACGGTGCTCGTGGGCTATCTCGCCAAACGTCTCGGCATGCCGGTGCGCCTGATCGAAGACCGGCTCGAGAACATGCGCGGCGGCGACATGCACGGCCCCGACCGCATTTTCGACATGCAGGTGGCGTTCGACAATGACGGCACGCTGCGCGCGCTCAAAATCCGCGCGCTGGACGACGTCGGCGCGTACGCGGGCCGCTCGCCGTTCCAGCTCGGCAAGCCGGTCACCGCGATCTGCGGACCGTACCGCATCGCCGCCATCGAGTACGAACCCATCGCGGTGTTGACCAACAAGACGCCCGAAGAAGCGGTGCGCGGTTTCGGCCAGGCGCCGACCAATTTCGCGCTCGAACGGACGATCGATTGCGTGGCGCGCCATCTCAATATGGACCCGATCGAGGTGCGCCGCAAAAACCTCATACGCAAGGATCAATTTCCGTACCTGATCCCGAGCGGTTCGACCTACGATTCCGGCGATTACCACGCGGTGCTCGACAAGGCGCTCACTGCGATCGACTATCCCGCGCTGGTGAAAGAGCGCGACAACGCGCGCCGCGCGGGCAAACTCGCCGGCATCGGCATCTCGACGTGCCTCGAGCCCAACGGCGGCAATTCGGGATTCGAGCCATTGCTCAATCCGAAGAACGACACCACGACGTGGATGGATTCGTGCGTGGTGCGCGTCGATTTGTCGGGCGCGATCACCGGCGTCATGGGCACGTCGTCGTCGGGCCAGGGCCATGAGACGCTGGTTTCTACCGTCATCGGCGAAGTGCTCGAACGCGACCCGGCCGGCATCCGCGTCGTGCGCGCGGATTCGCTGCAGGCGCTGCCGTCGAACAGCCCGGTCGGCAGCCGCATGGCGATCATGCTCGGCGGCGCGGCGGCGGGCGCTGCGCGCAAAATAAAGGAAACGCTGATCGAAATCGCCGCGCACAATTTGAAATGCACGGTCGAGTCGATCGAATACAGCGACGGCAATGCCGCGGTGCGCGGGCATCCGGACCAGCGCATGACGTGGGACGACCTGATCGCGATCGCGCATCGCAAGATCCACCAGATGCCGCCGGGCATGCGAGCCCGGCCTGCAGGCGAAGTTCGTGTGGGAGGTGCCGACCGGCGGCAAGCTGCCGGCCGCCGACAACACGATCCAGATTTATCCGTGCTACTCGTTCGAGGCGCACGTCGTGTACGTCGAAATCGATCCCGACACCGCGGCGCCCGTGCTGCGCAAATACGTGTGCGGCCACGATTGCGGCGTGATGATCACGCCCGACATCGTGCACGGCATGACGTACGGCGGCATCGCGCACGGCATCGGCGCCGCGCTCTACGAAAAATTCAGCTACACCGACGACGGCCAGCTCGAAAGCGGCACGTTCATGGATTATCTCCTGCCGAGCGCGATGGAAGTGCCGACGATCACCATCGTCGATCACTGCACGCCGTCGCCGCTGACCACGTTCGGGCAGAAAGGCTCGGGCGAAGCCGGCTATCTCGGCGCGCCCGCGGCCATCGCCAACGCGGTCAACGACGCGCTCGCCCCGCTCAACGCGCGCATCGACACTTTGCCGATGACGCACGATGCGTTGTGGCGGGTGATTCAAGGGGCCGAATCCCGCGATCACTTGCGGCTGAATACGTATAATCATACGTGTTAATTGCAGGACCATCCAATGAGCAGAAACTGACCATTTTGATCGAAGACTCGGTATACGAAGGACTGCACCGGGTCGTGGGACGCGGCAGTATCAGCAAATTCATCGAAAATCTCGCGCGTCCGCATGTGGCACAAAAAGATCTCGGCGCCCAGTACCGCGAAGCGGCACGGGATGCCGCGCGCGACCATGAGGCACGGGCCTGGACGGAGGGCCTCGTCGGGAGCATCGATGAAACGCGGTGAGGTCTGGTGGGTCGATTTCGAGCCTGCCACGAACGACTGCTTGCAGAAATCCGGGCCGCAAAGTCCAGGTTGCCGCAGGCGCTGACACCGCGGGAAATGCTGGAAGCACAGCGCGCTCAAGGTTAGCTTTAACCCATACGGGATACCATGAAACCCATCGTCATCGACATCCACGCCCACTTCACGCCGAGGGTGCTGTGCGAGAACTTCAACGCGCACGTCGTGAAATTTCCGATGAAACATCGTCATCGACATCCACGCCCACTTCACGCCGAAGCTGCTGTTCGAGAACTTCGATGCGCACGCCGCGAAATTTCCCGGCGTGAAGCTCCTGCGCAAAGACAAGAGCGTCGCCATGCAGTTTCCGGGCACCGAGCCCACGCGCCCGGTGATGCCGCGGCTCTCCGACCTCGACGACCGCCGCGCGTGGATGGACAAGAACGGCATCGACCACCAGATGGTCGGCGGCTGGCTCGACAGCTTCGGTTACGAGCTGCCCGCGCACGAAGGGCTCGCCTGGAGCCGCTATATCAACGACTGCATGTGGGACGCGTTGCGCAACGAGCCGCGCTTCACGCCGCTCGCGACCGTGCCGCTGCAGAACGGCACGCTCGCCGCCGGCGTGCTCGGCGAAGCGCTCGACAAAGGCTTCGGCGGCGTGATGATCGGCACGCTGCCCAAGGGCATAGGCGGCGGCAATCTCGACGATCCGTCGCTCGATCCGTTCTGGGAAACCGCCTCCCGACTCGGCGCCGCGGTGTACCTGCACCCGATGTTCATCTGCGGCGAGCCGCGCCTTGCCGACTACGATCTCGTGAACGCGGTCGGGCGGCTGGTGGACACGACCATCGCGGTGTCGCGCCTCTTGTTCTCCGGACACCTGCTCAAGTTTCCGGGCATGAAATTCATCCTTTCGCACGGCGGCGGCGGGCTGCCGTACGCGCTCGGGCGGCTCGCGCGCAGCCATCAGGCCGCGCAGGGCAAAGTCGCCGATCCGCGCAAGGGCTTCGCCGCGATGTATTTCGATTCGTGCGTGTTCGACGTCGATTCGTTCGAGTACCTCGCGCGCAAAGCGGGACGCGAGCGCGTCATGCTGGGCTCGGATGCGCCGTTTCCGATCGGCGACCCGGAACCGCTTAAAGTCATAGCCAACGCGAACTTTACTGATGCACAGAAACAAGACATGCTCACGGCGACCGCGCAGAAAGTATTCCGCGTGCGCGCCGATTGCTGGTGCAGGAGTTGAACATGAATAGAAAAACATAAATCGAAAAACACTTAAACCCTGGCCACAGAGGGCACAGAGATCACGAGTGAAATCAATTCACTGATTCTTGCGCGTTTCTCTGTGCTCTGTGCTCTCTGTGGCATTGTCTTCTTGCGTCGACAACGGCATGGGCGCAGACCTGGCCGACCAAATCGCTGCGCGTGGTGGTGCCGTTCACCGCGGCGAGCGCCACTGACACGACCGCGCGGGTCGTCGTCGAAAGACTGTCGTCGCAGCTCGGCCACAATTTCGTCGTCGAAAATCGTCCGGGCGCCGGCGGCACCATAGGCGTCGGCGTGGTCGCCAAGGCGGAACCCGACGGCTATACGATACTCGTGCACTCGTCGTCGTTTCACCGTCACGCCGTCGACCTACCCCGACACGCCGTACAACACGCTGCGCGATTTTGCCGGCATCACGCCGCTCGCCAATCTGCCGAACGTGCTGGTGATCGCGCCGTCGAGAGGTCTGCGCTCCGTGAAAGAGCTGGTGGCGGCGGCGAAAGCGAAGCCGGGCACGCTCACCTACGCGTCGGCGGGCGCCGGCAGCGCGACCCAGTTGAACGCCGAGCGCTTCCGCCTCGGCGCCGGATTCGAAGCGGTGCACGTTCCGTTCAAGGGCACGCCCGAAGCGCTCACCGACATTTTGTCCGGCCGCGTCGATTACTATTTCTGCCCGGTGATCTCGGTGCTGCAGTTCATCAAGGAAGGCCGCCTGCTGGCGCTTGCCGCCGGCAGCACCAAGCGCTCCTCGGCGCTGCCCGACGTCATGACCACGCTCGAAGCGGGCATTCCGAATTCCGACTACAACTTCTGGGTCGGCATGATGGTGCCGGCGAAAACGCCGCGCGACATCGTGACCAAGCTTTATCAGAACACGCTCAAAGCGCTGCAGGCGCCGGATCTTAAAGAGCGCATGGCGAAAATCGGCGCGGAACCCATGCTGATGACGCCGCAGGAATTCGACGCCTACATCAAGATGGAAATCGGCACCAACGCCGCGCTCGTCAAGGCGGCGGGCATCAAGGTTAACTAATTGGAGAGATCGATGAAACACATTGCCTATGTCGCGACCGCATGCGCAGCCGGTCTCGCATTGACGCACGCGACGGTCGTTCACGCGCAAACCTACCCGGCCAAGCCGATCCGCCTGCTGGTGCCGTTCGGGCCCGGCGGCGTCGGCGACATCACGTCGCGCGCGGTCATGCAGAAAATGAGCGAAGCGATGAACCAGCAGATCATCATCGACAACCGGCCGAGCGCCGGCGGCATCGTCGCCACCGAAACCGTCGCCAAATCGGAACCCGACGGCTACACGCTCTACCTGATGAACAACACCAACGCGGTGAGCGCCGCGATGTTCAAGAAACTGCCGTACGACACGGTCAAGGATTTCGCGATGGTCTCGACCATCGGCGCGTTCAGTCTCGGCGTGCTGGTGAGCCCGGACTCGCCGGTCAAAAACGTGAAGGACCTGATCGCGCAGGCCAAGGCGAGCGCCGGGCAAGCTCAACTTCGGCTCGATCAACATCGGCACGACGCAGCATCTGTCGGCCGAGCTCTTGAAGTCGATGGCGGGCATCGACGTGACGACGGTACCGTTCAACAACACGGCGGGCGTGCTGACCGCGCTGAGGGGCGGCAGCGTGCAGGCGGCGTTGGAATTCCTGCCGCCGGTCATCGGCCAGATCAAGGCGGGCGGATTGCGCGCGATCGCGGTGACCTCCAAAACGCGCTTCGCGCTGCTGCCCGACGTGCCCACGCTCGCCGAGAGCGGCGTGCCCGGTTACGAAGTCAGCTCGTGGAACGGCATCGCGGTGGCCGCCAAAACGCCGCGCGCCATCGTCGAGCGCCTGAACAAGGAGATCCACGCGGCCGTCAGTTCGCCGCAGATCAAGCAGCGCTTCCAGGAACTCGGCGTCGAGCAGAACACGAGCACGCCCGACGGCATGAAGAAGTTCCTCGTCGATGAAATCGCCAAGTGGAACGCGCTCATCGACAAGGCGAAGATTCCACGGCTGTGACCGGCTGAGCCGGAGTAGCAGCAGCTGCCAGGAACGCCGGCCGCGCAAGTTCCGAACATGCAGCGCAAAAAAACTCCCCCGCCGGATCGACGGGGGGAGTTCGGGTTACGGCAGCTTGACGGCTTGGATATCGGCTTTGGCGCCCAACCCCAGCGTCCTGACGAACGAGACGTAGTGGCCGCGGGTGGTGATGTTGTCGTCATGCACCGCGAAGCCGACGTTGTAGACGCCGCCGTCCTTGAGGGACTTGTCGTCGTCGTTGGCGAGGCCCAGCGGACGAATGATGACGACGGTCCACGTGCCGTCCTTCCAGCTCGCGATCGCGTTGTTGTCGGCGGCCGAACCTTCGGCGTCTTCGCGGCTGATCACGTAATCGGGAATCATGTCGCCTTCCTTCCAGCCCGCGTTGGGGTCAAACGGCACCGCGTTCTGCTCGCGGATCAGGAAATGGTCGCCCTTGCGCAACTGGTCGGCGGTGATCGACTTGTAGCCCACCTTCTTCTCGTCCCACATGAACTTCGGCGCGTGCGTCTTCGCGTCCGCATTGCCGCGCGAACATGTCCTTGCCCGCGTCGGAATTGCGAAACTCGAGGACATACCCGTCGTCGGCCATGCCGACCGCGTGCGAGCGGTGCGCGCGCCACTGAATGAGGTCGACGAAACCGCCGGCGGCCTTGATCTTGTTGATTTCTTCGACCGACTTGCCGGTCTTCCAGTCCGACGGATCGGTGCGCGTGGCGGGCAGATACTTGCGCACGTCGCCTTTCTTGATTGCGGTCAGCAGCGCGTTGCCTTTCACTTCGTCGCTGGTGAACTGCTTGGGCATGTCGCGCTGGCCGTCGTGGCAGGTCAGCCAGCAACCCTGCTGCGCGAACAGCGGCACCTTGCCGTCGTCGATCATGATCGTCATGCGCGACTCGTAGATGCCGGGCTGCTTGCCGTCCTGCACGACCTTGTCGAGTTTCGGATAACCGTAGACTTTCCATTCCTTGCCGTCGAAGCGCAGGTACTGGTGCTCGGTTCCGGGATCCGGCAATTGCGTCTTCCACTGGAAACGAAGGTACGCGTTCTTGGCGTCGTATGCGGCCTGGAACTTCAGATCGACGGAACCCGCTCTTGCCTTTGACCGGCATGGGCTCCAGCGGGCCGCCATTGACGATCTTGTCGCCCATGAGCCTTTTCCTGGCCGTTGTGACAAGTTGTACACGCGAGTCGGCCCTCCCGCACCATCGGCGCGCCGCGGTGGTTGCTCGAGCGCAACCACTCATAAGACGTCTGGCCGGGATAAAACAACGTCACATTGGTGACGGGCACGTTCGACCAGTCGATTTTGGCGGGATCGGCAGCCATGACGGGCGACGCAGCAAGCGCAGATAAAGCCAATGCCAATGCGGCGGCCATCATGATTCACCTCGCGAAGTGCGAAAATCGTTTCAAATGAGCCAAATCCTAAAGTATCCACCTATGACTTTATTGATTCAGGTCAACTCCCCGGATTTTGTCCCGCCAGCCAACTGGAGTGCGCCTGTCGGCGACGCGAAAATTCCGCGCCCGTGACGACACATTTCTTGCACAGAGTTCACAGAATAATCGCAGATATGCAGCAAAATGCCAGTGGCGTCCAAGCGCCTATAATAGGCGCGTGATGCAATGAGATTCATTAAGTTACCGGGCGACGCGGTGCACGATGCGCGTTGCGCATGCCCTGAAATACCAACAGCAAGTGCGCCGCCAGTCGGCGGGTCACAAGGCACGCCCTGCGGAGGTTCGATGTTTTCGCGTCGCAAGATGCTCGTCGCCTTTGGCGTATGCGCGCTTAACGCGTCATTCGGCTCATTTGCCCAGCAGCAAGGCAAAGTCTGGCGCGTCGGTTATCTGAGCGCCCCGACCCGCGAGTCCGTGGAGACATGCGTCCAGGTGTTCTTGCAAACGTTACGGGAGCTTGGCTGGGTCGAGGGCCAAAACCTCATCATCGAGTACCGATGGGCCGAGGGCAAGGTCGAGCGACTGCCCGAGCTCGCGGCCGAGCTGGTCCGGCGTCAAGGTGGATGTGATCGTCGCGCCGGCCAGCTCCGCTGCGCTGGCAGCAAAGAATGCGACGAGCAGCATTCCCATCGTCATGATCTTCCCAAGCGATCCCGTTGAGATGGGGCTTGTCGCCAGCCTGCGGCGGCCAGGGGGAAACGTCACTGGCACGACCTCCACGCCCGGTCCGGAGATCTTCGGCAAGCAGCTGCAACTTCTGAAAGAGACCATCCCCCACGCCTCCCGGATGGCCATCCTCTGGAACCCGGCCAGACCGGATCCCACTTCAAATGAGAGAGTTGGAAGCTGCCGCCCGATCTCTGCACATCCGTCTTCAACGGGTAGAGGCACGAGGTCCGAGGAGTTCGATAGCGCCTTCGCCGCAATGGCGCGACGAACGGGCGGAGGCGCTTCTGGTTAGCAGTGCCACGACGTTCCTAGTTCACCGGACCCGGCTCGCCGAACTCGCGGTGAAGGGCCGGCTACCGGCGATGTACAACTACCGCGAAAGCGTCGAGGCAGGCGGCCTGATGGCCTACGCGGTGAACATGACCGATTTCGTCGGACGCGCCGCCGTGCTACGTCGACAAGATTCTGAAGGGGGCAAACCCGGCCGAATTGCCCGTCGAGCAGCCGACCCAATTCGAACTGGTGGTCAACATGAAAGCCGCCAAAGCGCTCGGCATCAAGGTCCCCAACTCGATTCTGCTGCGCGCCGACAAGGTGATCGACTGAACGGAAAATAGCATCAGCGTCTCGTGCTCAATCCTCACTCCATCACTCCTGCACTCCTCAATCCTCAATCCTGATCAATGAAAACCATCCTCGCCCCCGATCCCAATCCGATCAAACCCAAGTACGTGCTGCCGCCCGGCGCGTGCGACGCGCACTGCCACGTGTTCGGCCCGGGCGCGAGATTTCCGTACGCGCCGAACCGCAGCTACACGCCGCCCGACGCACCGAAGGAAACACTCGCGGCGCTGCATAAATTTCTCGGCTTCTCGCGCGCGGTGCTGGTGCAGGCGAGCTGCCACGGCACCGACAACAGCGCGATGCTGGATGCGATCGCCGCATCGAACGACACGATACGCGGCGTGGCGATGGTGGGCGGCGACGTGACCGATGCCGAACTCGAGCGCCTGCATGCGAATGGCGTGCGCGGCACGCGCTTTAATTTCGTCGCGCATCTCGGCGGCGCGCCGGACTTGAAAGTGGTGGAAAGTGTCGCCGCGCGCATAGCACCGCTCGGCTGGCATCTGCAGTTGCATCTCGACGCCGAGGACATCCTCACCTACCGCGATTTTTTGAACCGCCTGCGCGTGCCGTTCATCATCGACCACATGGGACGCGTGCAGGCGCAGCACGGCCTCGACCAGCAGCCGTTCAAGCTCCTGCTCGACCTGATGAAGAACGAACTCGCGTGGATCAAGGTCAGCGGGCCGGAGCGCATCTCGGCGACCGGCAAGCCGTACCACGACGCACTTCCGTTCGCGCGCAAGCTGATCGAGGCGGCACCCGGCCGCGTGCTGTGGGGCACGGACTTCCCGCACCCCAACGTCAAGGAGATGCCGAACGACGGCGCGCTGGTGGATCTTTTTCCGCTGATGTGCGACGACGAGGCGATACGCCGGAAAATCCTCATCGACAATCCGTCCGAAGCTCTACTGGACGTAAACGCGCGCGACATCGTGAATTGAAGTCGAACTCGCGCCTGCGCTCGCAGGATTGGAAAACCATGAGGTTCATCGCGCGCTCGCTGCGCGAACGGGATTTTCGACTGTATTTCACCGGTCAGTCCATCAGCTTTGTCGGCACCTGGGTGCAGCAGGTCGCGGTGTCGTGGATCGCGTATCAACTGACCGGCTCCGCGCTTGTGCTGGGGCTCGTCACGTTTGCCGGGCAATTCCCGAGCTTGCTGCTGTCGCCGGTCGGGGGAATTCTCGCGGATCGATACTCCCGCCGGAAGATACTGGTCGCGACCCAGTTGGTCGAAATGACGGTGGCGGCGCTGCTCGCGATATTGTCCGCGGGCGGCAATCTTACACCCGCAATTCTCGTCGGCGCCTCGCTTGCCGTAGGCATTGCGGTGGCCCTTGAAATGCCGGCACGCCACGCATTTATTTCCGAGATCGTGCACGACAAAGGCTATATCGGCAATGCAATCGCGCTCAACTCGGTCTCCTACAATACCGCCCGGCTGCTGGGTCCGGCCGTCGGCGGGTTGGTGCTGGCGGCGTTCGGGGAAGAAGCGTGTTTCAGCGCCAACGCGCTATCGTATCTGCCGGAGATTTATACCTTGCTGGCGATCCGTCCCGTGACATCGGATCGCGCGCGCAACAAGTCGAATTTCGCCGGAAGCGTCGACTACCTGCGGCAAACTATCGGCGCCGCGCTGGCTGCTCGCGACGGTCGCCTGCACGAGCATCGCCCTGTCGCCGTTCGCCATGCTGCTGCCCATCTATGCCAAGGACATCTTCGACGGCGACCCCAGCGTGCTCGGCATGCTCATGGGCGCTGCCGGCTGCGGCGCATTGGCGTCCGGCTTTTTGATTGCACGGCGCAGGTTCGTGTGGGGCATCGAGTCCAATATCGTGACCGGCTGTCTGGCTGCAGGCGTCACTGCCGGAATATTCGCATGGAACACTCATTATCTCGTCGCCTTGGCGCTCATGGTGGTTTCGGGCTGGTGCACCATCAGGATCGTCACCTCGAGCCACACGTTGCTGCAGTCGATCGTTCCGGACCCGGTGCGCGGCCAGACCATGGCGCTATTCACCATGTGCTACGGAGGCGCCATTTCGATCGCGAGTCTGGCGATTGGAGCGCTGACCGGTTGGCTGGGCGTTCAGTCGATGTTTGTGCTGTCGGCCACCCTGTATATTGCGGCGGGTCTGGCGCTGAAGTAGGGCGCTGCCCGAGCTCAGGAAGGAAATATATCCGGTCCTTATCGAAAAGGGCCTGGCCGAGAAGTAACGGCGCTGCGCAGAACGAACTCGCATGGATCACGGTCAGCGTGCCGAAGCACAGCTCGGCCGCCGGAACGCGCCCGCGATGCGCTTTCCGTCGCGCGCACGCGGATATTTTTTTCGACATCGGTCCTCCTCCATAAAACGACGTTGTCCAAACCGGGCATCCAAGCAATTCTCGATTCATTACCGCGCGGCGTCCACCAGTCAATACGTCACGCCCGTCAGCCCCGGCCATCCGCGGCGCCGAGAAACTCCAGCACCGTGCGATTGAATTCTGCGGGCCGCGTTTTCGAAAACGAATGGCCGCCGCCGCGCAGAATGACGAGCTTCGCGCCGGGGATCGCGCGCGCGAGCGCCTCGGAGTGGTAGGAAGGCGTGATGTAGTCGTTGTCGCACGCCATCACCAGCGTCGGCGACGAGATGCGCGCGAGCCCGTCGCGGCGGTCGAACGCGAGCAGCGCGTTGATGCGCCCGATCGACGCTTCCACCGGCGCTGATTTAGTGGGAGCGCTTTGTTGCTCCTGCGTGATCTCGGCGTCGTGCGCGTTGACGTAGTCCGGCGGGTACAGGAACAACGGGTGAAACATCGCGTGCAATTCCGGCCCGCACAGTTCGTACATGCGGCGGCGCGCCTCGAACAGCCGGCGAAACCACGGATCGCAGTGCGTCCACGTGCTGCACAATGCAAGACCCGCAACGCGCGCGGGCTGCTCGATCGCGAGCGTCTGGCCGATCGCACCGCCGGTCGAGAGGCCGACGATGTGTGCGCGGTTTATTTTCAGCGCATCCATCAACGCAACGAGTTCGCGCGCCATCTGGTCGACCGAGAACTCGCGCTGCTTGTGATCGCTCGCGCCGGTGCCGCGCTGATCGTAGGTGACGACCTGGTAGCGCGCCGCGAACGCGGCCACCTGCGGCTGCCAATAGCGCGCGACGCCATTCAGGCCGCTGACCAGTATCAGCGGATGGCCCGTGCCCGTGACCTCGTAATGAATTTCGCCGTCGGCGATCGCGACCTGCGGCATGTGGCTAGCCTCCCCGGTTGGCGGATGGTTTTGCGTGATTTTACCGGGGTATCGCGGCCAGTTGCGCGCGCCCGGCTGCGTCATTCAGCGCGCCGACTCGACGCTGATGCCCGCTTCCTTGATCACCTTGCGCCAGCGCGCGAGTTCGCTGCGTATCATGTCGTGCATGCCCTGCGGCGTGCTCGTGACCGGCTCGACACCCTGCAGCAGCAGCCGCTGGCCGAATTCCGGATTCGCGAGCACCTTGTTCATCGTCGCGTTGATGCGGTTGACGATCGCTTGCGGCGTGCCGACGGGTGCGAGCAGGCCGTACCACGACGTGTTGTTGAAGCCCGGCAATACGTCGGCGACGGGCGGCGCTTCCGGCAGCGACCGGATGCGCGTCGGATGGCCGATCGCGATGGCCTTTACGCGACCCGCTTTCAGGTGCGGCAGTATCTGCGGCACGCCCGAAAATGTCATCTGCACCTGGCCGCTGATCAGATCGACGAGCGCGGGGCCGCCGCCCTTGTACGGCACGTGCACGATGTCGATGTGCGCGAGCGCCTTCAGGAGTTCGCCGCCGAGGTGGTTCGGCGTGCCGGTGCCCGGGGACGAGAAATTGATCTTGCCCGGATTCGCTTTGGCGAGCGCGATGAATTCCTGCGTGGTGTTGGCCGGCACCGCCGCGTTGAGCGTCAACGCAAACGGCGCGTACACCGCGAGCCCGATCGGCGCGAAATCCGTGAGCGAATCGTAGCTGAGCTGGGTGCCGAGCGCGGGACTCACGACCAGTCCCGCCGACGTGCCGAGCAACAACGTGTAACCGTCGGGTGTCGCTTTCGCACCCAGGCCGTGCCCGAGTGTCGAGCCCGCCCCGCCGCGATTGTCGAGGACCACCTGCTGGCCCCACGCTTCGCTCAACTTCTGCGCGAGTTCGCGCCCGGTGAAATCCACCGAGCCGCCCGGCGGGTACGGCACGATGAGGCGTATCGGTTTGACCGGATACGCGCCCGCCGTCTGGGCCGGCGCGGGCTGCACCGCAAGTAGGCCCGCCACGACAGCGATGCAGTGCAGCGAGGCGTCCGGAAAAATATTCGGCGCAGTGACGCATGCCGTGCTTTCGTGATCGCTGTCGACGACAATAGGGGAAAATGGATTATACGTCTTGCCACACGGCGCAACTAAAGGTAGTCTCGTTTTTCAGGTCGATTGTCCGGCCGAGGGAGAAAACCATGACTCGTGAATTTCAACCGCCGCCGCCTCGCGCGCGCGGCGTCTGCTGCTATGCGCGGGGACCGCCATGAACGCGGCCGCCGCGCCGCTCGAACCCGTGATGTCGCTCGCGGCGAAGGAAAAAGCGCCGCTCCTCGATACGCTGAAAGACCTGGTGTCGATCGAATCCGGCAGCGGCGACCGCGAAGGACTCGACAAGATCGGCGAGCTGATCGCGGGCCGCCTGCGCGCGCTCGGCGGCGCAGGTCGAATTCGTCGAACCGGATCCCGCCGACATCTACCCGATGGTCGACACGCCGAAGAAAATCGGCCGCATGGTGCTCGCGCGCTTCACCGGCACCGGCACGAAGAAAATCCTGCTCATCGCGCACATGGATACCGTGTACCTGCGCGGCATGCTGGCCAAGCAGCCGTTTCGCGTCGACGGCAACCGCGCCTACGGTCTCGGCATCGCCGACGACAAGCAGGGCATCGCGGTCATCCTGCACACGCTGGCCGTCCTGAAGGCGATGAACTTCCGCGACTACGGCCTCGTGACGGTGTTGATCAATGCCGACGAGGAAGTGAGTTCCGCCGGGTTCGCGCGCGCTGCTGACGAAACTGGGCGGCGAGCACGATGCCGTGTTCTCGTGCGAAGGCTCGCGCGTCGACTCCGACCGGCTGTCGCTGACGACCGCCGGCATCGGCGCGGTGGTGCTCAACGTGCAGGGCAAGGCGTCGCATGCCGGCAGCGCGCCGGAAAACGGCCGCAACGCGCTCTACGAGCTCTCGCACCAGATTCTGCAGACGCGCGACCTGTCCGATCCCAAGACGGGCCTCAAGATGAACTGGACGGTCGCCAGCGCCGGCACCAACCGCAACGTCATTCCGGCCATCGCGTCGGCGACCGCCGACGTGCGCGTGCTGCGCGTCGCCGATTACGACGGCATCGAAGCAGAAAGTGAAGGAGCGCATCAAGAACCAGCTCATTCCCGACACCAAGGTGCAGATGACGTTCGAGCGCCGCCGCCCGCCGCTCGAACTCACGCCGGCCAACGCGGCGCTCGCCAAGCACGCGCAGCGCATCTACGCGGAACTCGGCAGGCAGCTCGTCGTCGGCGATGTCGCCGAAGGCGGCGGCACGGATGCCGCGTTCGCCGCGCTCAAGACCAAGGCGCCCGTCATCGAGCGCTTCGGTCTGCAGGGCTTCGGCGCACATTCGAACGACGCGGAATACGTGCTGATCGATTCGATCGAACCGCGTTTATATCTGCTCGCGCGCATGATCATGGACGTGGCGCAGGGCAAGGCGCGGTAGCGCTGGTTACTGCGGCTGGAACCCGATATCGCGGATCAACTTGCCGTACTTCGCGTAATCGCTCTTGATCGCCGCCGCGAAAAACTCCGGCGGCTCGGTGACGATGATGAGCCCGGCCGCAACGAGTTTGTCCTTGACCTCGGGCAGCACTATCGCGCGGTTGATTTCCTGGTTGAGCAGCGTGACGATTTCGCGCGGCGTGCCGGCCGGCGCGAGAAAGCCGAACCACCCGCGCGAATCGTAGCCGGACAGGGTTTCCGCGATTGCCGGCGCGTCGAACTCCGGCACCCGCGTCGGATTGGTGATCGCCAGCAGACGCAGTTTGCCGGATCGTATATGCGGAGTCAGGCCCGTGATGCCGTCGATCGCCGCGTCGATATGCCCGCCGATGAGATCGGTTGCGATCTGCGCGCTGCCTTTATACGGCACGTGGACGTAAGTGAATCCGCCCATCACGCGGAAAAGCTCTATCGTCATGTGCGGGAAACCGCCTTCGCCGTTCGAGCCGAAAGTCACCTTGCTGGGATGGGCCTTGGCGTAAGTAATCAGGTCCCGCACGTTATTGAACGGCACGCTCGGGTGCACGACGAGCGCCAGAAAATTCGTCGTCGACAACGCAATCGGCGCGAAATCCTTGATCGGATCGTACGGAATTTTCTTGTAGGTGTGCGGCATCACGACGAGGTTGCCGCCCTGCCCGCCGACCAGCGTGTAGCCGTCGGGCGCGGCGCGCGCGGCAAACTCAAGCCCGAGCTGCCCGCTGGCGCCCGCGCGGTTGTCGACGATCACGTTCTGCCCAAGGCGCTCGGTGAGCTTGGGACCGATCAGCCGCGCCATGATGTCCACCGTATTGCCGGGCGGAAACGGAATCACGATGCGGATCGGTTTCGACGGGTACGGCTGCGCGCCGGCCGCGCACGGCCATGCCCAGTGCGACGGCCAACACGCCTGCGCGCTGCATCGAATAATTCATGATCGTATTCTCCGGTTGACGCTGACGGTTCATTCTAGCGGCGCGGCTTGCGGTCAGGCAATATAAACGGCAGCGCGCCCTGGTCGCCGGGTTTACCGGGTCCTGCCGGCGTCACGCCGTTCGCGCGGCGTCCACACGAAATCGATGGGTGCGGCGGCCGCGCTCTTCCCGATCTGCGGCAACCCGTACATATCGAGGATAGTGCGCAACACGCTGTAGTGATCGATGCGCTGCGCATAGACGCCCTGCTTCACCATCGGGCCCGACGAATATCGTCGCGATGCGATTGTCGGCGGAGTCGTCGTCTTCGTCCCAGGTTACGATCAGTAAACTGTTGTGCGTGTCCGCCCAGCGCACGTAGGCGTCGAGATGGGTCGCGCAGCCACTGATCGCCGCGGATGATGGTATCCGGCTCGTCCCCGTTGTGCATGTCGTTTTCCTGATTCGGCACGACGATGGACACCGTCGGCAGCTTCGAGAAATCAGCGGGGAAGCTCGTGAACGGCATGTTCGCCGCGGCCGGCACGTTGACGCCCTGCCAGTTCACCGCCGGATTGTGCTTGCGCTCGTAGTTGAGATTGCTGCAACCGGTGAAACCGACCGCCGGCAGATCTTCGGAATAAATGCCGAACGTGAGTCCGGCTGCCAAGAGCGCGCTGGCGAGGTTTGCTCCGGACAAGCGTTGCGGACACGCGTTATCGGCAACGCTCTGCGTGGAGCCCGCGAAGAACGCGAGGTAGTTCGGCTGGCTCGGATGCGTGATCGCATACGACTGCGAAAACAGCGCGCCGCGGTTCGCGAGCGTGTTGATATACGGCGCCGCCATGTTGCCGATGATATGCGTGTAGGCGCGGTTCTCCTCGAACACGACGACGATATGGTCGGGGCGCGGCAGTGCGGTAGGCGCGCTTTCCGCGGCAGGGGCACTGGCGATGCACAACGTGCAAACCAGCAATGCGATGAACGCTCGTTTCATGGATGCTCCAGATGATGCGGCGCCCATTCTAAGATCACCCGGGCAACGGCGCCAAGCCTATCGATAGCACTGCACCGCTTGCCGACAGGGCGTCATACAGGTATCTTTGGCGAAAATAAATTTCACCCTGGAGGAAATAATGAAAGTTCTGGTTGCTGCGTTCCTGGCTCTTGGCAGTGCAGTCGCGTGCATCTACGGCGCGGTCGCGGCCGACGCGTATCCGACGCGCACGATACGCTGGATCGTCCCCTATCCGCCCGGCGGCACCACCGACATACTCGCGCGCATCATGGGGCAGTGGTTGTCGGAGCGCCTCGGCCAGCAGGTCTTGATCGACAACCGGCCGGGCGCCGGCAACAATATCGGCACCGAGCTCGCGATCAAGTCCACACCCGACGGTTACACGGTGTTCCTGGTCAATCCGGCCAACGCGATCAACGCGACGCTGTACACGAACCTCAACTTCAATTTTCTGCGCGACATGGCACCCGTCGCGGGACTCGTGCGCGTGCCGAACGTGATGGAAGTGACGATGTCGCTGCCGGTCAAATCCGTTCCCGACTTCATCGCCTACGTCAAAGCGAATCCCGGCAAAGTGATACTCGCCTCTTCCGGCAGCGGCACGTCGGTGCATCTGTCTGGCGAACTCTTCAAGTCGATGACCGGCATCGAGATGACCCACGTGCCCTACAAGGGCGCGGGTCCGGCGTTCCCCGATCTGATCGGCGGCCAGGTACACGTGATGTTCGACAACATGCCCTCCTCGATCGAGTTCATCCGGTCGGGCAAGCTGCGCGCGCTGGGCGTCACCACTGCGAAACGCTCGGCCCAGCTTCCCAACGTGCCGACGGTTGCCGAGACAGTGCCCGGCTACGAGGCAAGCGCGTGGTTCGGCATGGGCGCGCCGAAAGGCACGCCCGCCGACGTCGTCGCAAAACTCAACCGCGAGATCAACGAAGCACTGGCGGACCCGAAAATGAAGGCGCGCTTAGCCGAACTCGGCGGCGACCCGATTGCCGGCAGCGCCCGCCGACTTCTGGAAAATACACACTTACGAAACGGAGAAATGGGCGAAAGTCGTCAAAAGCTCCGGCGCGAAGGTGGAATGAATTCGCGCAGGGTCAACGCCTGATCCTGCGATTTCCTGATCTTCGATCCCCCAACCCGTCGTATCGTGCGCCGGCCGCCGGCTAGTCGATCCTGACGTTGTTATCCTTGATGATCTTTGCCCACCGCCGCGATTCGGCCCGCACGTAATCATCGAACGCGGCGGGTGTTGCACTCAACGTTACCGGGATCAATCGCTTCGCAAGATATTCCTGCATCTCGGGCTCGCGCATCGCGGCAACTATCGTCGCGTGCAGCTTGTCGATGACCGGCCGCGGTGTCCGCACCGGCGCGAACAAGCCATTCCAGTTCAGGCTGCCGATGCCGGGATATCCCACCTCCGCCAGCGTGGGCACGTCCGGCAGATCGGGAATGCGCTGCGCGGACGTCACCGCGAACGCCTTGATTTGCCCGGCACGGACCGCCCCGATGTTGGAGGCGACGTTCGAATTCGTGAGCTGAACTTCACCGCGCATCAACGCCGGCAGCGTCTCGCCCGCACCGCGCGACGGCAGATGCACCATCTTGATGCCCGCAGCGGCCTGCAACGCCAGCATGTCGAGATGCGAGTACGAGCCGAGCGGCGCCTGATAGTTGAGCTGGCCGGGACGTTCGCGGATATACGCGATGGCTTCCTGCAAGGTGTTCGCGGGAAGCTTGGGTGCGCCAAGAATGAGATTCGGGATCGATACCAGCAACGTGATGCCCGCGAGATCCGTGCTCGCATCGGCCTTCATCTTGCCGGCGAAAAGCAGCGGATTGATCGAGTTGGTTGAAATATTGCCGACGAGCAGCGTGTAGCCATCGGGTTGCGCGGCGGCCACCAGTTCAACCGCGATATTGCCGGCCGCTCCCGCCCGGTTGTCGACGACAAATTGCTGGCCCAGGCGCTCCGATAATTTGGGTGCGAGTACGCGCGCGATAATATCGGTCGCGCCGCCCGGCGCATACGGCACGATCACGCGTACCGGCCGCTGCGGATAATCCGTCGCCGCGGATTGGGCCATCGCCGCGTCGCATACGACGATTGCAATCGGCAACGCGGCAAGCCACACAAATTTCGTCAGTCTCACGCCACCCCTCCTTATTTTTGATTTTCTTACGCCACTACCGTCGCGCACGAGGTGCGACGCACCTCATCCAATTCCGGACGACTCACGACTTACCGGTCACGATTCACGCTTTACGATTCACGATTCACGATTTCAAGTGGCGATCGAAAAACGCCATGAACAGTTCGAACGCTTCGCGCTGAACCGCGTCCGGCTGGTACGTCCCGTCGTCCTCGCCGGTACATGAACGGGTAGCCGTGCGCCGGGTGATCGAGGCTCACCCACGTCGAATCCTTGCCGGCTTCCTGCATCCATTCGTGCGCGAGCTGGAAAATGCCCTGCAGGTGGTCGGCATTGCGCCCGATGTGCAGGATGGGCGTCTGCGATGCGCCGGATGCGCTCCATCGCGCGCGCCTTGTCGGCGTTCTTGCGCACCACTTCGATGTCCTGGTACTGGATCTCGTTGCCCTTGCGCGGCGCGGTGGGACCGGTGTTGACGCTCAGAAATTCGTGCGACGCGCCTTCGATCGCAACGCCGGCGGCAAACGTCGTCTCCGCTGCGATCTTCAATATCATCTCGCCGCTGTGACTGACGCCGACGATGCCGATCGCGTTTTTATCGACGTAGGCGAGCGTCTGCAGGTACTTGAGGATCGCGATGAGATCGTCCGAATCGAGCGTCGGCGCGGATTTCAGCGTGCGCCCTTCGCCGCTCACGTCGTCCGCAAGGTTCTGCGCGCGCGCGGTGTCCTCGTACAAATGCGGAATCTCGTTGCGGTAATTGACGAACACGACGGCGTAGCCGCGACGATCATTTCGTCCTGCATCGCGGCCAGCCGCTCCACCTGCTTGACGACGTGCGGCACGCCGCCGCGGCCGTCGCCGCGGCCCATCACGATCACCGGGAAAGGTCCGGCGCCGCGCGGTCTGCGCACGGCGATCGGCACGTAGATTTCGTCGCGCGTCAGCACGAAGGTCAGATCCATCGGAATATCCGAGCCGCGCACCGGCTGCGTCATTACGTAGCCGTGCGACGGCAGTTCCGGTGCGACCGGTGCGGCGGCGTGGTTGCCGAATTCATTGCTGCTCTCCCTGTGT
Source organism: uncultured beta proteobacterium (assembly GCA_963778865.1). Lineage (GTDB taxonomy): Bacteria > Pseudomonadota > Gammaproteobacteria > Burkholderiales > SG8-41 > PALSA-1004. The sequence goes on from CAVZWF010000006.1 coordinate 214,001, forward strand.
TGTCATGCATTGCGCGCGTCACGCGCGCCCATCCCACGCACGGCCGCGGCCGATTTCACACGCGGCGCGGACAAACGCGCAGACGCCCGCGCGGCGGTCTTCGAGCGCGAGTATTTCTTCGGCGGTGGCCACCGCGCCGACGAAACCCTGCGTATGCCAATGGCCCGGCGGCGGCAACGCGGGCAAACCCGCGGCATCGGGATGCGGCAACGGGCTCACGTAGACGTACGGCTGCGGATAATAGTGATCGCCGGGCGAGATCCCGATGCCGATCGAGCGCGCGGTCTCGCTGCCGGCGACGTTCGGACGCTGACGAGCGTCGCGATGTCGAAATGATGCGGCCAGCACATCGCCGCGCCCGGCTCCGGCTGCGTGCCGGCATAATCCGTCCGCACTTCGTCCAGCAGATCCGCCGCCGCGTCGAACCAGCGCACGAGTTCGTCGAACGCCTCGGATTCGCCGCTGAAGCTGTACGGCGAGCCGCGCGCCACCGCGTGGGAAGGTATCGTATAGGGCAGCGTCACGCCGCTCGCGGCTTTAAGGCCGAGCGCGCGCAACGCCGAATCCAGCCACACGCCGACCATCGAATCGCGCCGCCCCGCGAGCTCGTAGGTGTCGAGCACGAGATTGCCGCGCATGATGATCAGCGCGAGACCCGCAAGGCGCAGGCCGACGCGCACGTCCGCACCACCGGCCGCCAACGGCCGCGAAAAGAGCGCGCCGCGCGCGCCGTCCCACGTCAGGCTGGAATGACTGTCGTCCGGCAGCGCCTCCAGATTCGCGCGCGCCGCCCGCGTCGGCCATTGCACCGCGTGATGCGCGAGCGTGCGCGCCTTGACGAGCGCGTCGGGCGCCTTGCCACCGAGTGTCGCCCAGTCGAACTGCATTGCATTCCCCGCGGTTGTCGTGTCGCCTGTCATTATTTTCCAGCGCAGCATCGCCGCGGCCGCGCCGCCGGCATACCGCGATTATAGGGTTTATGGAAACGAAAAAAAGCAGTCCCGGCAAATCTGGCTTGCAGTTACCGTATCATAAGCAGTTAATAATCGACACGGAAAAAATTCATGGGCGCCACCGCCGCCATCGCGACGTTTATCGCGCACGACCTCGACGCGCGATTTTCCGCCGGACAGCGCGGAAAAAGCCAAGAAAGCCATCGCCGACACGTTTGCCGCGATCATCGCGGGCGCGGGTTCCGAAGTCGCGGCACCGCTTTTGAAGTATATCGACGCCGCACAGGCGCCGGGCCCGGTGCCGATCCTGGGCACCGGCATCACCGCTGCGCCGGAAACAGCGGCGCTCGTCAACGGCACTTTCGGCCACGCGCTCGATTACGACGACGTGCTGTCCATCATGCCCGCGCATCCCAGCGCCGTCATCGTCGCAGCGCTGCTTGCGAGTATCGACGGCAAACGCGTCGACGGCCGCGCATTGATCGAAGCCTATGTCGTGGGCGTCGAAGTCGGCGGCAGCATCGGCCTCGGCATGACGAACGGGCATTACCAGCGCGGCTTTCACGCGACCGGCACGCTCGCGCTTTTTTCCGCGCTCGCCGCGCTCGCGAAATTGCACCGGCTCGATGTCTCCGACGACGCAGCAGGCATTCGGCATCGCAGCGTCGATGGCGAGCGGCGTGCGGCGCAACTTCGGCACGATGACCAAGCCGCTGCACACGGGCATCGCCGCGCGCAGCGCGCTCACCGCCTTCGCCTCGCCGCCTGCGGGATTTACCGCCGCGCCCGACGTGCTGGAAGCCAAAGCCGGCTTCTTTTCGGCCTACGGCGTGCCGGAATCGAACGTCGGACATCGCCGTGCAAGGACCTGGGCGCGCCGTTCATCATCGTCGATCCCGGCCTCGCGCTGAAAAAATTTCCGTGCTGCTACGCGTCCCACCGCGCGATCGACGCACTGCTCGCGCTGCGCGCGAAGCTTGCCTTCGATGCCGCGGCGGTCGACAAGGTGATCTGCCGGATGCCGCCCGGCGGCATGCACGTGCTGACCTACCCGCGCCCGACGACCGGACTCGAAGGAAAATTCAGCCTGCACTACCCGCTCGCCGCCGCGCTGCTCGACGGCGGGTGCGCGCTCGCGACGTTCACCGATGAAGCAGTCCGGCGCCCGGAAATCGCCGCGCTTTATGCGCGCATCGATGCCGCGGAAGACGCCACGTGCCGCGGCGACGATCCGCTGTTCGAGACCCGCAGTTCGGGCAGCAAGGGTTTCGTCGAAGTCGAGGTGCGCCTGCGCGACGGGCGCACGGACACGATACGCGTGGACAATGCGCCCGGCTCGCCCACGCGCGAACTTGACGTGGGACGATTTGCGCGAAAAATTCCTCGATTGCGCGCGCCACTCGCACCGGATCACCGAAGGGCACGCGGAAAAAGCCTTTACAACGCTGCGCGAACTCGAAACAATCAGCGACGTTGCCCACGTAACCGACCTGCTGCGCTGACCAACATGAGCTGGGACCCGACACAATATCTTAAATTTTCCGGCGAGCGGCTGCGCCCCGCGCTCGATCTTTTGGCGCGCATCCCGGCGACCGAGCCCGCATCCGTGGTCGATCTTGGCTGCGGCACCGGCAATCTCGCGCCGCTGTTCATGCAACGCTGGCCGCGGGCGCAGCTGACCGGCGTCGACAATTCGCCCGCAATGCTCGCCAAGGCGCGCGCCGATCATCCGCAGGCGGACTTTGTCGAAGCCGACATCGCGGCGTGGCGTCCCGCGCAGCAAGTGGACGTGCTATACAGCAACGCCGCGCTGCACTGGATCGGCAATCACGACGCCGTGATACCCGGACTGCTGTCCGCGGTCAAAGCGGGCGGCTGGCTGGCGATCCAGATGCCGCGCAACTTTTCCGAACCCTCACACTCCTGCCTCAACGACACGATAGAACAAGGGCCGTGGCGTCCTAAGCTCGAGCCGCACTTGCGCCGCCAGCCGGTGTCAGATCCGCGGCATTATTGGCGGCTCCTCGCTGCGCAATGCGCCGCGCTGGATATTTGGGACAGCGAGTACGTGCAGGCTCTGCAGGGCGACAATCCGGTGGCGGAGTTCGTCAAGGGCAGCTGGCTCAGACAATTCCTCGAGCGCCTGCAGGAACCCGAGCGCAGCGCCTTTGAAAACGACTATCGCGTGCGCGTGAAGGCCGCGTATCCGCGCGAAGCGGACGGCCGCACGTTGTTTCCGATGCACCGTCTTTTCATCGTGGCGCAACGCGCCGGCTGATGCGCGCAAGAGCCAATACTAGGGACGAGACATGACGACCGCTCTGAAAATTTTCATGGCGCTTGCCTGCGCGGCGGCGATGAACGTGGCAACGGCACAGCCCTACCCCAGCCGGCCGATCCGCCTGATCGTGCCCTACCCGCCCGGTGCGAGCACCAACGATATCCTCGGCCGCGCGCTCGCCGTGCGCCTCACGGACGCGCTGGGTCAGCAGGTCGTGGTGGACAACCGTTCGGGCGCCAGCGGCAACATGGGCTCCGAAATGGTGGCGAAATCGACCCCGGACGGCTACACGCTCCTGATCGGCGTCGCCGGTCCGCTGGCGGTCGGCCCCAGCGTGTATACAAAGCTCGGCTACGATCCGATCACGGATCTGGCGCCGATTGCAATGTTCGCGTCGATACCGTACGTGCTCGTCGTCAACCCCGCGGTGCCGGCGACCAACATCAGGGAACTGATCGCACTCGCCAAAGCCAAGCCGGGCCAGTTGAATTTTGCCTCCAGCGGCAACGGCGGCTCGCCGCATCTGTGCGGGGAACTCTTCAAAGTCATGGCCGGCATCGACATCGTGCACATCCCGTACAAGGGTGCTGCCATCGCGATGATCGATGTCCTGAGCGGGCAGATACCGATGATCTGCACGGGTGCTACCGCGCTCGCCGCCCACATCAAGTCCGGCCGCGTGCGCCCGCTCGGCGTGGCGTCGCTAAAGCGCACGCCGCTGATGCCGGAGTTGCCGACGATCAGCGAGCAGGGGCTGACCGGTTTCGAAGTCAACTCGTGGACCGGCCTCTTGGCGCCCGCGAAGACGCCGGAGCCCATCATCCGCCGACTCTATGACGCGGTTGCGAAGATCGTCCACAGCGACGATATGAAGAACTTTCTGGCCGGCGTCGGCGCCGAGCCCGCGCTGATGGACCCGCGCGAATTCGGCGCCTACTTGAAGGCCGACACCGCGAAATGGGCCAAGGTGGTCAAAGCGGCAAAACTTAAAATCGATTAACTGGGGAGCGCATATGAAACTTGGACGATTTGACCAGAAGGGCCGCGTTTTTTTTGGCCGCGTTGAAGGCGACTCGGTCGTAGAGCTCGACGGCTCGCCATTCGACGCTTATCGCGCCACCGACAAGCGCCACGCTCTATCGACGCTCAAAGTCCTGTTACCCTGCGTGCCCGCCAATTTCTATTGCGCGGGACTCAACTATCTTGCCCACATCGAATGGGGCAACAAGCGCAAAGGCACCAGCCGCAAACCGCCCGAAAAAGCCGATGTCGGTTACCGCTCGAACAACGCGCTGATCGCCACCGGCGAGACGATCGTGATCCCCGCCGATTCTCCCGGCCCGGTGCAGTATGAGGGCGAGCTCGTCGCGGTCATCGGCAAGAAAGCGCGCAATCTTTCCGAAGCCGACGCGCTCTCGTGCGTGCTCGGCTATACGCTAGGCAACGATGTCAGCGACCGCGGCTGGCAGGCCTCCGACCGCACGTTGTGGCGCGCGAAAAATTGCGATACCTGGAAACCGATGGGGCCGTTCATCGCGACCGGGCTCGATCCGATGAACCTCACCGTTTCGGTCAACGTCAACGGCGCGCAGGCGGCCGAGTATACGACCGACAAGATGCTGTTTTCCGCGCAGCACTACATCGCGGAGATTTCGAAATACATGACGCTGTGGCCGGGTGACGTGGTCTGGCTCGGCACCGACAACGCGACGCTGCCCGATTTGAAGCACGGCGACGTCTGCGAAATCGTTCAGCGCGACATCGGCGTGCTGCGCAATCCGGTGGTGCGCGCGGGCTCCTGAACCCCGCGCGAGGCGCCGTTACTTCGGCTGATCGTGCGGATGCTGCGCGTGATGCTGGCGCAACAGGTCCTAACCATCCTTACTGCGCGAGCGATCGTACGGCTTCGGCGGCGTTGATGATGCGGATACCCTGGTAGTGCTTGAGATTGAGCAAATGGCGGTCGCCAGAAACGATCCAGTCGGCTCGGGCTGCGAGTGCGCAGGCGAGCACATGATCGTCGTCGGGGTCGTGAGGCACGGTGCGGCGGATCGATCCCGGCACCACCAGATTCACGAATGCCTCGTACTCGGCTATGAGTTGCGCCGGCGTTTTGCCGGTGGCGTGGACGGCTTTGGCGAGCTTTCTGCGGGGGAGGACGTTAGCGAGCTCATCAAGCAGCGCGCGGCTGGTGTAGAAGACGATTGCGTACTCGTCGATCGCCGCGATAAGCCGATAGGGGCTGCCGACCCACAGCAGCGCCGACACGATGGTGTTGGTGTCAGCGACGACGCGCACGCGCCGGGCGCCTGGCTTTGCGAACCGCGTCGATCTCGGTCTGAATCTCGTCTGCGCTCATGAGCGCAATCTTCGCCCGAGCTACGCGAGGTGCATTGGAGAGGAACGCACGCGCTGCGCGCCGCCGCATTGCGTCGCGCAACAGCTCGCCGATGGCTTTGGGCGTCAGCAGCCCGGCCTTGCGCGCATCGCGCGCGAGACTGTCGGGCAATGTCAATTTCAGTTCCGTCATGACGAATATCCTTTAGCTGCGTCTACGCTGTGTTGGGCAGGCTTTCCGCGTGAATTCTCCAGGGTCGACCGATGCATCGGGCGTTTGTAGTATCTTATACCAACGAACAAAAATTTCGGAGTCGAATTTATTTTTGCCCTTAACGATAACGGTGCCGGGCAACCGCACGACGACAATCCCGACAATCCGGGTCAGTGTAACTTAAACTTTTGAAGCACTCTCCTACCGCCCGCTGCTCGCGGGCGTTGTTGATTTAGCCGCAGTTAAAAGCCCGCGGCTTACTGCGCGAGCGCTCGCAGGGCTTCGGCGGCGGTGATGATGCGCATGCCCTGGTAGTGCTTGAGGTCGAGCAGATGGTGATCACCGGAGACGATCCAGTCGGCGCGGGCTGCGAGCGCACAGGCGATCACCGCATCATCGTCGATGTCCTTTGGCACCACGCGCGCGGTATGCGCGGGGATCACAAGTTGCGCGAGCATCGCGTAGCGCTGCATCAGGAACGCCGGGCTCGCGCGATTGGCGGCGATCACGGAGGCGAGATGCGGGCGCGACAGGACTTCGGCCAGTTCATCGAGCAGCACGCTGCTCGTGTGGAGTGTGAGGCGCTTGTTGCGTGCGGCGTCGAGCACCTGCCGCGGGGCAGCCCGCCACAGCAGCCCCGAGACCACGATATTGGTATCAAGAACGGCTCGCACGTTCACGCCGGGCCTTACGCACGGCGTCCACCTCGGCCTGAATCTCGTCCATCGTCATCGGCGGGATATCGGCTGCCGCCAAGCGGTCGGCGGCCTCGAAGAGTTCGTTGACGCCTTTGCTGCGTACCGCCTCGCGCAACAGGCGCTCGATGGCTTGCGCGGTGAGCAGCCCCGCGGCCTTGGCTTCGTTCGCGAGCGTATCGGGTAAGATGACTTTGAGTTCCATGAGGGTCTTCCTTTAGCGGCTTGCTCGATACATCGGGCATTAGTAGTATCTTATACCAACGAACGAAGTTTTCGGAGTCGAAATTATTTTTCTCTCGACGAGATCCGTGCCCGGCAACCGCACGACGACACTTAATTACAACGCCGCCGGTGATCTGGTGAAAGTGATCGATCCGCTGGGCAATGACGCGAGTATCGCGACGGATGACGCCGGCCGCCCCGTGCTGAGTACCGATGCGTTGGGCTTCAATACGCAGCCGGCATACAACGCGGTCGATCAGCTCTCAAAGATTACGGACGCCAACGCCGGGGTGACGCAGTTCAACTACGACACCAAACGCAACCTGGCGTCAGTGGTGAACCCGCTGAACAACACAATCGAAGCGTACCAGTACGACAATCTCAATCGCCTGACGCAAAAGACCGATGCAAAGCTTAAGAGCACGGCGTATCAGTACGACGGCGCGGGCAACCTGACACAAATGACCGACCGCAAAGGGCAGGTGACGACCCTCACCTACGATGCGCAGAACCGTATCACGAGCATCAATTTCCCGGGCGGAGCAACGCAGACGCGAACCTACGACACGATCGGGCGGCTCTCAGAAATCCGCGAGCCGGACAATGCCATGACCTACAGTTACGACACGGTCGACCGGCTCACGACTGTGGCAACCGATTCGGTAGCCGGCCACCACGAAATCGATTACACCTATGACGCGCTCGACCGCGTGGTCAGCCGCACGGTGGACGGCGCCGATGCCACGGCGTACACCTACGACCCATCAAGCCGACTAGCAACGATCAGCTATCGCAATCAAATCACGACCTACACTTGGGACAATTCGAACCGTCTTACTGGCAAAACTTTAGTGTCCTTAGGCGTTGGGTTGCTGTTTGCTTTAGCTTTACTTTGGATGTTCGGGAGCTATGGGGGAATCGGCTGGTGGCTCTTCCTCGCTGTACTCGCGCTTGTGGTTGGCTGCGTGTCGGCATTTTTTATGTGGTTCGTGTTTAAGAGCGTATACGCGATTGATGAACCACAGAACAATCGAGGACAGACCACGATTAAAAATTGAAAACGTTAAATAGGTGTCAGAAGGAGTCGAGGGGTCAGTAATGTAGCGGACAATCCGGGTCGGACGGGAGTGTCCTGATTTCTGTGTGTGAGGCTCGGGTTAGACTTTTCCACGACGGCAGCGATCACTTGCGGCGAGCGACTGACACGATGGGAAAGTCGAGGAGAGAGGAATCCGGGTCAGAGTAACTTAAATTCGTGAAGTGCTTCCCCAACGACAATCCGGGTCAGAGTAACTTAGAAGGACAATCCGGGTCAGAGTAACTTAAACTTTGTGAAGCACTCTCCTACCGCCCGCTGCTCGCAACGCCATATCCGGGTCGGACCAACGCAAATCATTGATCTTCGGAAACAAGAACGTCAAATCACGTCGGCCTGAAGGCTTAGACGTGCGTTTTCAGGGGCAAAAGGGACAATCCGGGTCAGAGTAACTTAAACTTTGTGAAGCACTCTCCTACCGCCCGCTGCTCGCGGGCGTTGTTGATTTAGCCGCGGTTAAAAGCCCGCGGCTTACTGCGCGAGCGCTCGCAGGGCTTCGGCGGCGTTGATGATGCGCATGCCGTGGTAGTGCTTAAGATTGAGCAAATGGCGGTCGCCAGAGACGATGCAGTCGGCGCGGGCTGCGAGCGCGCAGGCGAGCACATGATCGTCGTCGGCGTCGTGAGGCACGGTGCGGCGGATTAGAGCCGGCGCAATCAACTCGGCAAGTTTCGCGTAGCGTTCCACCAGCGCGCGGGCTGACACGCCATGCTCGGAGATCTTGCGCGAGAACTTCGTGCGTGCGATCACCCTGGTTAGTTCATCGATGAGAGCCGTACTCGTCGCGAGTTCGATACGACCCTCCACCGCCGCGTCGATAATCAATCGCGGCGCCTTGCGCCACAAAAACCCTGAAATGACGGTATTGGTGTCGAGTACCAGTTTCAAGCGCGGCGGCCCGCCTTGCGCGTCCTGCGCACCGCGTTGACCTCAGCCTGAATCTCGTCCGTTGTCATCGGCGGGAAATTCGCGGCAGCGAGCTTATCCATCATGACCTGTAACTCCTCGCCGGCCTGCTTGCGCAACTGCTCGCGCAGCATCGCGGCGATCGCCTCGGACTTGAGCAGCCCTGCGGCCTTGGCCTGCTTGGCAAGCTGTTCCGGCAGCGTCACTTTTAATTCCAGTGTGGTCATGATCTTCCTTTAGCGGCTCACAGATCAATAAATCGATAGTGCCAATGTAACTTTTCCCATGTGCGTTGTTGAGCATTGAGCAAGAATTGAATCACTTCTATCATCGTAGCATGCCGATCACCGGTGCGCTACGAATCAGAGGAGGTAGCACCGAGTTACCTTGCGGATAGCACGTCGGTCACGGTCCAGTTCGCTGATGACTTCAATACCGGCAAGGTCGGAGTTCAAGTCTTGCCTTTTGCCTGTTCTTCTTTTACCGACGGCAACGTATTGTTTCTAAGACCACTGACCTATTTGGCTTGATCGTGCGGATGCTGCGCGTGGTGCTGGCGCAGCAGGTCCTTGCCGTAGTCGTTGCCGTTGGGGGTGCGCACCACGGTGTGAATGTGGTTGCGCGTGGGGATCGTGTGATTTGGCCAGCGCGATCGGGCGCTGGTGGTCGAACTCGATCAGGATCACCGGGCTGTGGATGCGGTAGTAGAAGATGCCCGCGGGATCGGTCGCCGCCGATCCAGCCGAAGTAGGTCTGGTCGAGATGTTTGCGGACTTCGGACATTCTGACCCGCGCATGGCCGTTGTCCATGTTGCTCACGTATTGCACGATGACCTGCAGCAAGCGCTTCTTCTGCGCGGCGTCGAGTTCGACGCCGCGTATGCCGGCGTAATCGAGCACCAGGTTGTCGCGATACGCGGCGGACAGCGTGTTCTCGCCTTGTTTGCCGCCGGCTATCATCGCCTTCGCCTGCTGTGCCGCATTCAGGCCGCGCATGAGGGCGAGCCCCAGGTTCTGCTCCTCCTGCAGGACCACGGTGCCTTTGAATTTTCCGGTGTCGGTCTTGACCGGCTCCGAACCCATGAATACCGGTGACATCACCACCTGATCGCCGAGCACGAAGTAGTTGATGATCGCGTGGTGGCCGTCCAGCTGCCAGCCCCACGGTTGGGTCGCCGACGGCTCGCCCATGATGGTGATCCAGTAGAACCATTCGCTGTATTCGTCGTAGTTGTTGGTCAGTTCGGCGAGCGTGCCGTTCAACTTCATGATGTCGCGCGTCTGCTTGAGACCTTTCGCGCTCAGGCTCGCGCGCATCAGATCGAACGCGAGTTTGCGCTGCGCCGCGCTCATTTCGAAGAAGCCCACGCCCTCGCGCATCGCGAAGTGGCGGTTGTCCCACGTCCGCCATTCGTCATCATTAACGGGAAACAGCGTCTTCTTCCTTTGCGCATCAGTGAGGCCCGCGAGAAACTTTTCGGCGGCCTTGCGCACCGGCTCCGTCGTCACACCCGTGTGCACGATCTTGAAAAGCCCGGGCACGATCTTGCCGTCCGCCGTCACGCCCTTGAACGGCTCGGCGCGCGCGGCAGCGCTTTCGTCGCGCAATTTCTTGGGCGCGCGAAACTCATCCGGCTCCGCCCGCGCGGCGTTGCAAACCAGCAGCGCACCGGCGAGCAGCGCGGGAATGAAGCGGCGATGGTGCGAGATTTTCATCCTGGCCTCGTGAGTTGATTCAAATCTATCGCGGCGCGCCGTACTAATACATCATCTGCGCGCCGTTGACGTGCAGCGTCTGGCCGCTGATGAAGCTCGCCGCGGGTCCGCACAGAAAACGCACCGCGGCGGCGACTTCCTCCGGCTCGCCTTTGCGTCCGAGCGGCACGGCTTTGCTCGGGCGCGGGCCGCTCCGTGATTTCCTCGCCGGCGGCCGCGGTATTCATCTGGCCCGGTGACACGCAGTTCACGCGAATGTTGTATTGCGCGAGATCGAGCGCCAGCGCGCGCGTCATGCCGACTAGACCGTGCTTCACGACCGATCCGTGCACGCGGTTCTTGGCGCCCGACAGCGCCATCATGCCGCCCAGCGTGACGATGGCGCCGCCGCCGGCCTTGATCATGTGCGGCAGGCACGCCTTCGCGAGATGAAACGAGCCGTCGAGCGTGATGCCGAGTATGCCCTTCCATTCGTCGAAGCTCATGTCGGCGAACGGCGTCTGCTTGCGCACCGACGCGTTGACGACCAGCATGTCGAGACGGCCGAAGCGCTTGACCGCGCCCTCGACCATCGCGTTGACCGCCTTCGCGTCGGCGACGTCGGCGACGAAAGTTTCCGCCTGACCGCCCATCGCCTTGATCTCCTGCACGATCTTTTCGCCGGCTTCGCGCGACACGCGCGAATTGACCGCGACCGCCGCGCCGCCCGCCGCGAGCGACAGCGCGATCGAGCGCCCGATGTTGCGCGTAGCGCCCGTCACCAGCGCGACCTTGCCTTTGAATTCGTTGCCCGGCTGCAAAGCAGCGTCCTGAATTGCCATGTGTTGCCTCCCGATGAAAATATATTGTGTTGTTTTTTGCGGAACCGCGAGTCTACCGTGAACGCTCCGCTATCGCCATGCGCTCGGCGCCGCGCAATCGATGCGCGCGCCCGTGCGCTGCGCCGCGGACACACCGATCGCGCGCAGGCGACCCGCTTTGATAGGCTCGATAACCGATGCGACGGTGGCGAGCGACACCTGCGATTCGCCCGCCATCAACGCAATCACTTGCTGGCTGCCGCGCTTGTACGGCACGTGCACGACCTCGATGCCCGTCGGTGAGACGAGCAGCGCCATCGCGAGATGCGGAATGCTGCCGTTGCCGGCGAGTAACAGCGTCGCAGCCAGCGCGATCAAACTCCAAAATGGATATTGCATCGATCCCTATTTCTTCCGTGTCGGCACCGGGATGCCGGCAATCTTCACGTTGACCGCGCCGAGTTGATTGCGGCTGGTGAAGTAAAGCGTCTTCCAGTCGTCGCCGCCGAATGCAATATTCGTCGTTGCGGTGTAGCCGTGGACGATGCGCCCGAGCTTTTTGCCCTGGCGGTCCATGATCCATATCCCGCCCGCACCGCCGCAGTAGACGTTGCCTTCCACGTCCACCTTCATGCCGTCGGGTGCGCCGGGCTCGGTTCCGCGCAGGTCGACGAACACACGGTCGGTCTGCTTCGCCGGCAGGCCGTTCGCCAGCATGTCAAAGGCCCGGATGTGGCCGCGCCGGACGTCGTTGATATACAGCACGCTCTCGTCAGGGGAGAACGCGAGCCCGTTGGGCCCGACGAAACTGTCGGTCACGAGGGTCAGGGTGCCGAGGTCCGGCGTCACGCGGTAGACGCCGGGAAACGGCAGGTCCCATTGCTCGGGAACGAAGTTGTGGTTCGGGTCGGTGAAGTAGATGCTGCCATCGGATTTGACGATCACGTCGTTCGGGCGATTCAGACGCCGTCCCTGGAAGCTGTTCGCGATCACGGTAATGCTGCCGTCGAGTTCCTGCCGCGTGACGCGCCGGGTTTCGTGCTCGCAGGCGATGAGCCGGCCCTGCATGTCGCGCGTCAGGCCATTGGCCCGGTTCACGCCCTGCTTGAACAAGGCCACGCCCTGGCCCGGCGTGTACTTCATCCGCCGGTCGTTGTGAATATCGCTGAACAGCAGGTAGCCGCCTTCCTTCCACCAGAGCGGTCCTTCGGCGGGTCCAAGGTTTCCGCCGTAACCGCTGCCCAATTCCTGGATGGGCTGGGAAGCGGCGAGGATCATTTCCAGACCCGGATCAAGTTGCTCGATGCGCTTCGCCGCTTGCGCCCATGCGTAGCGAATGCCTCCGGCCACGGCGAGACCGCTTGCCGCCCCTACCATCTTCAATGCCTGTCTGCGTGTAATGTAGTTACGACCGTGCATGGCTCCTCCCTTGCGAGTTGTTTCGTTAGGTTGCGTGCTCCCGGTATTTTCCGCCTACGCCTGCACTTCTCAGCCCGGAGACCAGGTTCTTTCGAACGTCGTGCTCCAGCGCGCCCCATAGCGCCCGACTGCGCCGGCATTCAGGAGCCGCGGAAAGCGGCCCAGAAAATCCGGCGTCACATGCCAGGGCCGCGGCAATTCGTCGCGCGACGCCCGCGCGTAGTATCCGTGGCAGCCGGCCAGCATCGATTGCGATTTCCGCTTCCGGCCGTTCGATTTCGAGCGTGACGATCTCAAGCACCGGGTGCTTCGCCGCGGTTTCCATGAAGGACTTGTGCATGGGCCGGCCCATGAAGCCGACGCGAAACCGCGGCTGGCCCATCGTCTACACGTCCAGACCGTAGTGGATGCGCCGGTAAGGAATGCTCGGCACGGCGCGGGAGATGCGCAGGTCGATCATCATCGGGCCCGGCTTCGCCACCCACTCCTTGGTGGCGGCGCACACTTCGTCGACGCTCTTCGCCAGCCGGCCGCGCCCGCCCATGGCGACCGCGACGGCGCCCAGGTCCGGTGTCGTGATCATCGAAGTACTTCACGTCCATCTTGTGCGCGTCGAGCTTGTAATATTCCGCGCCCAGCGCCTCGTTGTTCATCACGATGACCAGCAGCGGCATGTTGTAGCGCACGGCCGTCTCGAACTCCGCGAGGTGCATCATCACGCTGGCGTCGCCGTCGATCAGCACCAGCGGCTTGTTGCCGGTGGCCGCCACCGCGCCCATCGCGGCGGGCAGCATCTGCCCGATGCAGCCGAAGAAGTGGCCCGCCTGCACCAGCGAGCGCCGCTGCGTCATCAGGAGGCTCACAAAGCCCGCCGTCATGCCGCTGCCGGACATGAGCCCGATTTCCGGCGGAATGACCTTGTCGAGCGCGACGCACACTTCGCGCGGATCGACCGTGCCCGGTTCGATCTGGAATTCCGAGCGGTCCGCGTTGTGCCCGACGAGCTTCGCCTTCACGTCCGGCGTGCGGTAGCCGAGTCGATTTCACCGAGCGCTTGGCGAGCAGCTTTTCCAGTTCTTCGACGCCGATCCGCGCATCCGCCTGCACGTAGCAATCGGCGCCGCGGCCGCCGAACATCAGGGCGTGCGGCTTGGAATCGATGTGCACGTAACGCGCATCCGGGTACAGGTAGCCGTGCTCGGTCGTGTAGCGGTTGAGACTCGCGCCGACGCCGATCACGCAATCGGCCTCCTCGAAGAGCTTCATCGCCGGACGCGAAGCGTAGGTGCCGGAAATGCCGGCGTGATATTCGCATTCGTTCAGATAGGTTTTCATCAAGAGCGTAGTCGCGAGCAGCGCGCCGATGCGCTCGCCCAGCTTCAGCACGGCCGGCCCCGCGCCCGACCACTGCGCGCCGCGTCCGACAGATGATCACCGTTTTCTTGCTGCCCGCGATGATGTCGGCGGCGCGCTCCAGCGCTCCGCGTGTCGGGATGCACCGCGCCCGGCGTGAACAGCGTGGACGACGGCTTGTACGGCTCGTCGTCGTCCTCGAACGTTTTTTGCTGGATGTCCATCGGCGCGCTCAGCATGACGGGGCGGCTTTCGACCTTGGCCAGATAGAACGCCTTGCGCACCGCGTCGTCCGCGCCGTCGGGCGACACCAGGCGCACGAACCCCGTTTCGCAGGCGGCGGCGAAGCGCGACTGATCGAGGCGCTGCACGTATTCGTCGTCGGTCGTCGGCGACTCGCCGCAAAAAGCGACGAGCGGCGAGCTTGCGCGGCTCGCGGTCACCAGCGCGCTCGCCAGCTGCGTGACACCCGGACCGCAGGTCGCGGTCGCGACCCCGGGCTCGTGCGTCACGCGCGCCCAGCCGTCCGCCATGCCGAGCCCCGCGCCCTCGTGGCGGACTTCGTGCACCTTGACGCCGAGCTTGTGCATCTCGTAGAGCCAGTACATGTTGCCGTCGCCCATCATGCCGAAAGTCGCGGTCACGCCTTCGGCTTTAAATGCTTGTGCCAGTCTCTGGTACACCTTCATGTTTGCCACTCCTCCTTTAAAAATATCAACGTTTCCCCTCACCCCAGACCCTGCTCACTCGCTGACGCGGGGAGAGGGAGTATTCTCGAGCCAGGCGCCGCCGCCTACCCCGCGGCAACCCCCGCGCAGTGAGCGGCAAGCCGCTCCGAAAATTCGCGCGTCATGCGTTTGACCACCAGCGATGCCCCTGCTTCCACCAGCGAAGCGAGCCGGCCGGAAATCTCGACCTGCGCCTCGATGGGGATGGCCGAGCCCGGCGGATCGACCTGCTCGATCACCTTGAAAGTCATGGTCGCCTTCACGCGCGTGCCGCCCTGATTGTCCTTGCCTCTGGCCGTCACGTGCCCCACCTTCGCCGCCGCATCCAGTTCCAAAGCGACCCGCATGTGAAACGTCACCTTCGCGGGGCCGAACTTGACCACGATGCCGCCGTCGAACGAACCGTCCTCGTGCTGTTCGCCCAGCGTCGCCCCCGGCACGCAATTGACGACGGCATGCGGGTTCGCCAGCAAATCCCATACGGTCTGCGGCGCCGCGGGCGCACTCACGCATTCGTTAACTTCGATCATGATTTGACTTCAATCCTTGGCAGCCTAAGAGGAATCGACGAAATCGAGCAGCACGGCTGGCCGGGATCAACTGGGCAGCGTCAACGCAAGACCGTATTCTATGCCGAAGCGCAAGAATGTTGCCGCGCGGCGCCTTTATGCGGACCACCCTCCCTGCGCCTTGCGATCAGTTCTTCGGCGTGCGCACCACGTAATCGACCGGCCCCGACCCGTACTTGCGCTCGAGCTGCGTCGTCCGGCAGAAACTGCGTTTCGAGCGCCGCGATTTTCGAATAGCCCATGAGATCGGTGATTTCCTCCATTCCGCAGAGCAAGGTCGGGCCGGTCGTGGATCTTGCGCCGGTCTCGACGTGGTCGCGCATCAGTTCGAGCGCCTTCTTCATGCCCATCAGCGCCGCCGACGGCAGCATGCGGGCCATGGTCACGCGCGCAACACCGAACTGCGGCCAGGCGCTTGACCGAAAGCAACGGCGTGGTGGGCCGGGAACGGATGCCGAAGCCGATGTTGATGCTGACCGGCGCCTTGACCGCATCGACGAATCGCTTGATCTGCTCCTCGGACTCGACGGCGTCCGGAAACACCATGTCGGCGCCCGCCGCGATATACAGCCGCGCGCGCTCGATCGCCTTGTCGAGGCCTTCGACCGCGATCGCGTCGGTGCGCGCGTTGATGATGAAGTCCGGATCTTTTTTCGCCTTCACCGCGGCTTCGACCTTCTTCGCCATCTCCGCCGGGCTGATCAGTTCCTTGCCCTGCATGTGGCCGCAGCGCTTGGGGCTCACCTGGTCCTCGATGTTCATGCCGACGACACCGGCCTCCTCGAAATATTCGACGGCGTGATACACCGTGACCGGATTGCCGTAGCCCGTCTCGGCGTCCGCCATCAGCGGAATCGAAATCGACCTCGCGAGGTGGCGGCACGCGTCGACGTTTTCCATCAGCGTGAGCAGCCCGATGTCGGGCTGACTCAGGCGCGCGTTGGAGAATCCGCTGCCGCCGGTGGCTGCGGCCTTGAAGCCCATCTTCTCCACCATGCGCGCGGAAAGCCCGTCGTAAACGCCGGGCGAAACGACGATGCCCTCTTTCAACAACGCGCGCATGGTGCTCGCTTTGGTCGGCATCGTGTGTTCTCCCGCTCCTAGTTAGCTCGGCCTGACGTTCGCCTGGCGGATGACGTTGGTCCAGACGTCGATTTCGTTTTTCAGAAACTGTTTCAATTCATCGGGCGTGTTCGCGATGGTCTCGGCGCCCTGCGCCAGCAGTTGCTCCGTCACCGCGGGCGATTGCAGCGCCTGCGTTGCCGCGCGATGCACCTTCGCAACGACCGCCGGCGGCGTGCGCGCGGGCGCGAGCAACGCATACCACGTGCTCGCGCGAAATCCGGGCAGCGGCACCGCCTCCGCGACGGTCGGCACATCGGGTGCCGCGCGCGTGCGCGCAATGCTCGTCACCGCGAGTCCGCGCAACTGGCCCGAGCGCACGTGCGGCAGCGCCGGCAGCGTGCTCGTGCAAACCATCTGTATCTGCGCGCCCATCAAATCGATGAGCGCCGGGCTGGCGCCTTTGTACGGCACGTGCACCATGCGGATGCCGGTCTTGAAGCTCAGCAACTCGGTCGCCAGATGTCCGCTGGTGCCCTGTCCCGCGGAGCCGTAGGTCACGCGCTGCGGCTGCGACTTCGCAAGCTCGATGAACTCGCGCAGGTTCGCAACGGCGAGCGCGGCGGGCACCACGATGATCAACGGCGTTTCGACAGCCAGCGTGATCGGCGCAAAATCGTTGATCGGGTCGAACGGCAGCTTGCCGAGCAAGCCGGGGTTCAGCACGTGTGCCGTCGCCGCCAGCAGCAGCGTGTAACCGTCGGGGTTCGCACGCGCGGCAAGCTCGGACCCCAGCACGCTGCCGCCGCCGGGCCGGTTGTCGATGACGATTTGCTGGCCCAGCCCTTTCGCGAGGCCGTTGCTGATTAGGCGCGCGATGATATCCGCCGCGCCGCCGGCGGTGAACGGAACGATCAGGCGGATCGCGCGCTGGGGATAATCGTCGGCCGCCCGCGCGGCGCATGTACGCAGGCACCGAACAATACTGCCGTAAGCAGGAGCCAGGCGGAGATACCGCAATATGTCTCGCTCTCCCGCCTTAGCGGGGAGAGGGTCGGGTGAGGGGAAGTGATATCGCTGCTCTTCATGAAGCAAAACTTCTCGCCGCATCCCGCGTCGCCACGCTACTCCGACAACTCGATCTCCCGCGTCACCGACCGCGTATGCGCGGACACCGGCACGAACACCGAATGCGATCCCGGCCCGCCGGCGACGACGATGCTGAGATCTTCCGGCTTCTCGGAAATCGGCACGATGGTGTCCGGCCCGATCTCGCCCAATTCGGCGCGGCGTCCGGTGGCGAGGCGTTCGAACTCGCTGCCTTTGGAACGTCCCGCGCGCATCTTCGAGGCCTCCCACAAGCGGCGTTTCACCTCCGCTTTGTTCCAGCCTTCGCGGTGAAACAGATTGGCGTGCTGCGGCGAGAGCAGGATAAACGGCGCGCCGCCGTAGATGTAATCGCTGCTGGCGGGATATTGCATGGTGTCGCCGAGCATGGCGATCACTTCTTCGCCTTTTTTCGCGGTCATGTTCATGTTCCACGTGCCAAGCGCCCCCACCACCGTGACGGTGTTCGCATCGGCGGCGAAGCCGCGCTCGACGTGCAGCGGCTCCCACGGACTCGCTTCCTCGTTTTCGGCGCAGCAAAAAGTGTATTTGGCGGGCTGACCGTGCGTCGCCTTGTCCATCTCGCCCGGCAGCGCGCCGCCGATGTTTTGCAGGATCAGCCGCAACGCGCGGCCCAGCGTCGCATTCGCCCACGCGCCCTGCCCCAGGCAACCGGCGCCGCTGTTGACCTCCAGCCAGCGCGCAATCGGTCCGTTCACGATGAGCCACACCGCCGAGGGATTCGTCGTCGCCTGTATCGCTTGCAGATGAAACTTGGGCGTTGCAACCGCTTCCGCCGCGGCGATCAGCACCGGCAGATATTCGGGATAGCAACCCGCCATCACGCCCTGAATGGCGATGTACTCGACCGTCGCCGCGCCCATGCCCGGTGCGATCGTCGCCACCACTTCATCCGGCGCGCGGCGCGTATGACGCAGCATGCGCTGCACGGCTTCCTGCGTGGGCGGCGCGATGATGAGCCCGTCGCCCCAGCGCCGCTTGATGTAGAGCTTGTTGAGTTCGTCGAGATCGCCGGGCGCCTCGATCAGCTTCGCGCGCGGCGCTGCAAGCGCGGCCGGTGCAGACGTGGCTGCTCCGGCAGGCGCGGCCTCGCACAGCAAACGAGCGACATCGTCGGCGCACTTCGCCGCGATTTCCCGCAGTTCCTCGCGCGAACGCGTGCCGAACGGATGCGGAACTATGGCGATGGGCAGATCGGGCGACCCCAGCGCCTTCTGCTGCGCGCGCCCGAGCCCGATGAAGCTCGTCGAGCAGACCGTGAGCGCGGCCTTGCCGCGCTTCGCTGTTTCTACGCTGTCGTGGATACTCCACGACGTGCAGGACCCTCAATCGCCCGAACCGGCGATGACCGCGTCCGCCTCCGCGACGAGTTCGTCGATTACGGCTGTCCCCCGCGCCCTGCGATGCGCTGCGCTTGCGCCGCTTGATGACGCGCGCGACACCGTGCTTCTCGATCAGCATCTGCGAGAGATCTTCGACCAGCAGATTGAAATTGGGCTTCGAGTTGTCGATAAAGCCGATGACTTTGCCGGCGAGATTGTCCAGCGCCTGCCGGGATTGCCGCGGCTGCGTGAGACATGGCGCAACCGGTTCGTACACGAGCATGCTGCTTGACATTGGTTCTCCTGGCGGAAGGTCGCTCGCCCCGCGCTGGTGTGGAGTGACGGCAGGCGGGCGGCGTAACAGATTCAACGGACAGTCGTTGTCAACTTAATCGAAAATCTGCCGGCGTGCAACCGGCCGTGGATTGTTGCGTGACTAAGGATGCAGTATCTTCGGCATCGCGATTACAAGTCGGGCCTGACAAGTTAGTCGCTGCGGCTATTGCGTATATCATGGCCGATGGAAGGATATAACCGCATGAACGCGAAATTCGGATTGCCGTTGCGGGCGCTGGCCTGCGTGCTGGCGTGCAGCGCGTGGAGCTTGGCTTACGGCGGCGAGTTTCCGACGCGTCCCGTGCGCATCGTCGTGCCATCGACCCCGGGCGGCGCGCTCGACATCCTGTCGCGCATGCTCGCGCTAAAACTCCCGGAGCGCTGGGGACAACCGTTGGTGATCGACAACCGCGCGGGAGCCGGCGGCATCATCGGTACCGAAATCGTCGCCAAGTCCGAACCGGACGGCCACACCCTGCTGGTAGTCGCTCTGGGTTACGCGGCAAACCCGTTTCTCTATGCCAAACTGCCCTACCGCACGCCGCAGGACTTTACCGCGATCACCGTGCTCGCGTCGGCGCCCAACGTGCTGGTCGTTCACCCGTCGGTTGCGGCCAACTCGGTGGGCGAACTGATTGCACTGGCGAAAACAAAGCCAGGTATGCTCGTGTACGCGACCTCCGGCGTCGGCACGAGCGGACATCTCGCGCTGGAACTCTTCAAACGCATGGCGGGTGTAGACATGGTGCATGTGCCGTACAAAGGCGCCGGTGCATCGACGGCGGCAATTGTCGCGGGACAGGTACAAGTGCTGTCGACCGCTCTCGGTGCGGCGTTTCCACACGTCAAATCCGGACGTTTGCGCGCGCTGGCGGTTACCGGATTGAAGCGCAGCGCAGCGGCACCGGACATTCCGACCGCCGCGGAATCGGGACTGCCCGGCTACGTGGTGGACGGATGGTTCGCCGCGTTGGCGCCGGGCCGCACCCCGGCCCGCGTGGTCGAGCGTCTGCACGCGGACATCGCAGCGGTTTATAAAATGCTGGACGTAGCCGAACGCCTCGTCGCGTCGGGATTCGACGCCGGCGGCATAACGCCGCGCGAAACAACGGCCTTCATCGCCGGCGAAATCGCGAAGTGGGGAAAACTGATCGGGGAAACCGGCATCAAGGGCGAGTGAGTGCCGCGGTTTGCGCCCGGCGCTCAAGTAGCGCTGCCGCGCGCCGAGCATTGCACTTGCGCTTACGCGCGTAATAACCGGGCGCTAAGCGACACGCCCTGTGGCCGCGCCGAGACCTGCGGCAAGACGTCGATATTCGTGAGAAGATACCAATCATGACGATACGCTGCAAAGCCGCGGTTCTGCGCACGATAGGCGCGCCGCGCCCCTACGCGCAGTCCAAGCCATTGTCGATCGAGGAAGTGAATCTCGCGCCGCCCAAGCCGGTTGAATTGCTGGTGCGCATCGCCGGTGCGGGGCTGTGTCATTCGGACCTGTCGGTGATCAACGGCGATCGTCCGCGCCCGGTGCCGATGGCATTGGGTCACGAAGGGTCCGGCGAAATCGTCGAGGTCGGATCGGCCATCGACGATGTGCGCGCCGGCGACCACGTGGTGTTTCAGTTCTCGGGGTCCTGCGGCCGCTGCCGGCGCTGCGTCGAGGGGCGGCCGCAGGTCTGCGAGCGGGCGAGCGTAGCCAAGGCGGCCGGCGAACTGATGGCCGGCGGCAGTCGCATCACCGCTCTGAACGGCGAGCGCATCGGCCATCATTCGGGGCTCTCGTGCATGGCCGAGTACGCGGTGGTCGATCGCGGCAACGTGGTCGTCATCGACAAGGACATGCCGCTCGCGGATGCGGCGCTGTTCGGCTGCGCGGTCATAACCGGCGTCGGCGCCGTGATCAATACGGCGCGCATACGCCCGGGAGACTCGGTTGCGATCGTCGGCCTGGGCGGCGTTGGACTGAGCGGAGTGATGGGCGCGAAACTGGCCGGCGCCGAGACGATCGTCGCGATCGACCGCGAGGCCGCCGAAGCTGGAGGTCGCGTGCAGCGTCGGCGCCACGCACATGGTATGCGCCCGGGATGCCGATTGCGTCGAGCAGGTGCGCGATCTGACCGATGGCGGCGTCGACTATGCCTTCGAATTGGCGGGCAGCATCGATGCGATGAAGACGGCCTACGGGGTGGTCAAGTACGGCGGAACCGTGGTGATCTGCGGCCTTCCCGCGGCAACCGCGTCATTCAGCATCAACCAGTGCGATCTCGTCGGGCAGGAGAAATCCATCCGCGGCAGCTACATGGGATCGTGCGTGCCGGTGCGCGACATTCCAAGGTTCATACACCTGTACCGCGAGGGCCGCCTGCCGGTCGACCGGTTGATCGACGGCTACATCGGGTTCGACGAACTGAACGCGGGCTTCGACAAGCTGCAGGATGTCAAAGCCATCCGCCAGATACTCACGCCGCATGGAGCGGCGTCCTGAGCCGGCGCAGGGACCGCGCGCGCAATCGTGCGACCACGCGTCACTGCAGGGTCAGCTTCGCCGCCGCCGCGACTTTGCGCCACTTCGCGATTTCGTCGCGCAGATAGCTCCCGTATTCCTGCGGTGTGCTGCCGGCGGCTTCCATCCCGAGTGCGGTGTAACGTTCACGCACGTCGGCTGCGCCCAGCGCTGTCCCAATTCCGGCGTTGAGCCGGGCCAACGCTTCGCGCGATATCGCGGCGGGCGCCAGTATGCCGTAGCGCGAATCGACCTCCACGCCGGGAAAGCCGGTTTCGGCAAACGTCGGGATATCCGGCAACGCCGGCGCCCGGCGTGGGCTGGCCACTGCCAGCGCGCGGACTTTGCCGCCCTTGACCTGCGGAATCGCGGCGGGCGCGGCGACGAACATCGCATCGACGTGGCCGCCTATCACGTCGGAAAGTGCGAGGATCGCGCCCTTGTAGGGTACGTGCACCATCTGGATACCGGTCGAAAGCGACAGCAGTTCGGCGCCCAGGTGCAGCGAGCCGCCGGCTCCGGAAGAACCATAGGTGAGCTTGCCCGGCCGCGCTTTTGCCAGCGCGACAAATTCCTTGACGGTGCGCGCCGGCACGGCGGGATTAACGACGAGCATGATGTCGCTCGTCGCAATGGAACTCACCGCCGCAAAATCACGCAGCGAATCGAACGGCAGTTTCGCCGCCATGGCGGTATTGATCGTGAACGACGAGGAGATGACCAGTAGCGTGTATCCGTCGGGCGGCGATTTCGCCACGTAATCCGTGCCGATCACGCCGTTGGCGCCGGCGCGGTAATCGACCACGAACGGCTGGCCCAGCACTTCCTGAAGTTTCTGCGCCAATGGCCGCACTGCCAGATCGTTGGGCCCGCCGGCCGCGAAGGGCACGATGCAGCGCACCGGCCGTTCGGGATACTCCGCGGCGGCTGATTGCATCGATACTGCGACGCCAACGACGGCAGTCAGTGCAATTGCGTGTCGAGCGCGACGTTGGCGGGTTGCGAAGCGAAACGCATTATCGCGTAGACGGCGTAACCACGACGAATTGCGCTGGAGTTTGAGCATGCTCGCCGCCTTTCAGACGCGATGCTATGCCAACGCGACGGGCGCCACAACAGGCGCTTCAAAACGCCGCCCGCCCGCGGTGGCTGCGCTAACGCGGCCTCGCTATAATCGCCGGATACTTTCGCGCGGGATTACGGAATGAAAAGTACATGAAAACCGTGGAATGGCGCTGGCCCGACGACAGGAAGGGCGCAATCCTCTTCAACATTTGCCTCGAGGCGTGGTCCGACGGCAAGGCGCCGGGCATCGGGCCGATGGGAAATCCGCTGCCGCCGGGCGTCCTCGACACCAACGCCATCTCGTTTGCGGAGTACGGAGCGAAGCGCGGCATCTATCGCCTGCTCGATGCGCTCGGGCGCAGCGGCGTCAAGTCGAGCGTGATGACGAACGCCGTGCTCGCCGAGCGCCACCCGCAGGCGGTGAAAGCCGTCGCCGACGCCGGGCATGAAGTGCTGTCGCATTCCTACGCGATGGACGTGATCCCGGTGCTGCTCTCGAGTGGACGACGAGCGCAAGAACATTCGCCGCTGCACCGACCTGCTTTCCGGCGTGACCGGCAAGCCCGTCACCGGATGGCTGAGCCCGCGCGGCACGCCCAGCGTCAACACCGGGCGGCTGCTCGCCGAGGCGGGCTACCAGTGGCACGGCGACGTGATGGACGACGATCTGCCGTACGTTCAGACGTTCGGCGAGCGCAAACTGGTCGCGATCCCGCTCAACACCGACGTGAACGACATGCCGTCCATGCGCTACGGCCGCATGCCGGAGACCATGCTCACGATGTTTGAGGGCATCGTCGAGCGCGGGCTCGCGCGCGAACCCGGGCCGTTCATCGTCGACGTCACCGTGCACGCGCACATTTTCGGCCGCCCCGGCGGCGTGTGGGTCGTCGAGCGCATCGCCGAAATCGTGGCCGGCTCGCGCGAACTGTGGACCGGCACGCGCGCGCGAGATGGCAGTCGCACATCCTGAGCCTCGGCGCGCAGATCCGCGAGCAGCGCGTCAGCCGGGACTGACGCGCTCGACAGGAATTCCAGTTTGTTTCTCGGTTCAATCAGCCATACGGGGGAAATAGCATGCGCGCAATCCACTTCGCACTGACTTGCGCCCTGCTCGGCGCGGTGGCGCCTCATCTCCACGCGCAGACCTATCCGGCGCGCCCCATCCGCATCGTCGTGCCGGTGCCGCCCGGCGGCATCATCGACGTGGTCGGACGCCTGCTCGCCCAGAAAATCACCGAACAAACCGGGCAGACGGTGATCATCGACAACCGCACCGGCGGCCTCACCAGCGTCGGCAGCGAAATGGTCGCGCGCAGTCCCGGCGACGGCTACACGCTGCTGCTGCAGTCGCTGCCGATGGTCATCAATCCCGCGATGCTGGGCAAGATGTCCTATGACTATGAAAAAGACCTGGCGCCGATTTCGCTCGTCGTCACCTCGCCGTACCTGCTGGTGGCGCACCCGTCGGTGCCGGCGAAGTCGATCAAGGAACTCATCGCGGTCGCGAAAGCGCAGCCCGGCAAGATCACTTACTCGTCCTCCGGCAACGCGAGCAATCTGCACGTGGCGGTGGAGCTTTTCGCCGGCATGGCGGGCGTGAAAATGCTGCACATTCCGTACAAGGGCGGCGGCCCCGCGCTGACTGCGGTGCTGGGCGGCGAAGCCGACTTGAGCGCACTGGCGGTGAGCGCCGTGATGCCGCACGTGACCTCAGGCCGCTTGCGCGCGCTGGCGATCACCAGCCCGAAACGCCTGCCCGCGCTGCCGCAGATTCCCGCCGCGGCCGAAACCGTGCCGGGCTACGATTTCGCGAGCTGGGTCGGCGTGCTCGCGCCGTCTTCCACGCCGCCCGCGCTCGTCAACACCATCAACGGCATCGTCGTCAAAGCCGCGCGCGCGCCGGATCTCGTCGAGCGCTTCACCAAAGACGCCACCGATGTCGTGGCGAACTCGCCCGCGGAGTTTCAGGCGTTCATTCAGTCCGAAGCGAAGCGCTGGGCGAAAGTGGTAAAAGACAGCGGCATGCGCGCCGACTGACGTCAACTTGAGCGCGCAAACCGAGACGCTGGGCGCGCGGGCCTGCATCCGGGATTCTTCGAGCAGTCCGCGAATTAAGATAAAGGAGAAAGCAACATGATCAGAAAAGCCATCGTTGGTCGCACTATTCGATCGCAGCGCCGCTGTCGGTGCCCGCAGCCTTCGCGCAGACCTGGCCGGCCAAAACCGTGCGCATCGTCGTGCCCCAGCCGCCGGGCGGCACTACGGATCTGCTGGCGCGGCTGCTGGCAAAAAAATACACCGAGGTCCTGGGGCAGCCGTTCGTCGTCGAGAACCGCGCGGGCGCCAGTGGAATCATCGGCACGGAGGTGGTCGTGCGCAGCGCCGGCGGACGGTTACACGCTGCTCTTCGCGTCCGCATCGCTTTCGGTCAGCACCGCGATCTATGGTTCGAAGTTGAGCTTCGATCCGCTCACGGGCCTGGCGCCCGTTACCTGGCTGTCCTCGGTTCCGCTGCTGCTGACGCTGCATCCCGAGCGTGCCGGTCAAGATCGGTCAAGGAACTGATTGCGCTTTCGAAGCGCCAGAAAGGCGGGCTTAACGGCGGCCACAACGGCAGCGGCACCACGAGCCACATCGCGCTCGAGATGTTCAAGCAGCAGACGGGCGCCAACGTGGTGGCCATCCCGTACAAAGGAGGCGGCCCGGCCACCATCGCCATCCTCGCCGGCGAGATCGACTTCACGTTTGGAACTTTGAGCACGGTAAAACCGCACGTCGAAGGCGGACGCCTGCGCGGGATCGCCGTCAGCACCAAGAAACGCTCCAGCGTCTTTCCGGATCTGCCCACGATGGATTCCATCTACCCGGGTTTCGAATCGGACAACTGGTTCGGGCTTTTTGCGCCGGCCGGCGTGCCCAAAGAAATCATCGCGAGGCTCAACACTCTGGCGATCGAAGCGATGAAGTCCGCGGAAATTCGCGACGTCATCGCGAAGGACGGTGGCGACATCGTCGGCAGCACGCCGGAAGAACTCGGCGCGCACCTGAAGAGCGAGGTCGCGCGCTACTCGAAAGTGATCAAGGCGGGCAATATCAAGGCCGAGTAAAGAACGGTCCGGCGGTTCAATCAGGCTCGATACCGGCGCGTTTGATCACGTCGGCCCACTTCGCCGCGTCGTTTTTGATCTGGCTCGCAAACACTTCGGGCGCGCCACCCTGCAGCTCGACGCCGAGCACGGCGACTTTTTCCGGCACCCGAGGTTGTGCAAGAATAGCGTTCACTTCCTTGTTGAGACGAACAATGATCACCTGCGGACCGGCACGCCGTCACCGCAGCCCGCGTGCTGGCCCGGGTTGCTACGGGGGAGTAGCATGGCGGCGGTGGAATGCTTGATACACCGGGGGAGGCGCGGATGCAGTCCAAAAACTTTTCGCTGTCAGCCGTACTGCTTGCGATTTACGCGCTGATCGGTTTTCCCGCGCACCTCGCGGCGCAAAACTATCCGGCGAAACCCGTGCGCATCGTGGTGGGGTTCGCGCCCGGCGGCGCCACCGATATCGTCGGGCGCATCATTGCGCAGAAACTCACCGATGCCACCGGCCAGTCGTTCTTCGTCGAGAACCGCCCCGGCGCGAGCGCGACCATTGGAGCAGAACTGGTGGCGCGCGCCGCCCCCGACGGCTACACGCTCTTTATCGCGGCGACCACTTCGCACTCGATTCTGCCGAGCCTCATGGCCAAGCTCGCCTACGATCCGCAGCGCGATTTCGCGCCGATAAGCATGCTGGCCACCTCGCCCCTGCTGCTCGCCGTGCATCCGTCGCTGCCGATCCGCTCCGTTGCGGACATGATCAAGCTCGCGCGTGCGCGGCCGGGCCAGTTGAGCTTCGGCGCGGGCGGCACCGGCACGCCGCCGCATATGGCGGGCGAACTTTTCAAACAGATGGCGGGCGTGGATTTGCTCTACGTGCCCTACAAGGGCGAAGCGCCCGCGATCTCGGACCTGATCGGCGGGCAGATCTCGCTCATCTTCTCCAACGTGATCGCGGTGCTGCCGCAGGTGCAGGCGGGACGTCTGCGCGGCATCGCGGTGACCGCCGCCGCGCGCCTGCCCACGCTGCCGGAACTTCCCACGTTCGCCGAATCGGGATTGCCCGGCTTCGTGGTGGAGTCGTGGTTCGGCCTCGTGGCCACCGCGAATACACCGGGCGAGGTGATTACCAGGCTCAATGCCGAAACCGTCCGCGGCATGACGCAGGCGGACGTGCGCGATCGGCTCGCGGGTCAGGGGCTCTTCGTGAAGACCGGTTCGCCCGCGGAGCTCGCGGCGCTCATGCAAAACGAAATCGCGAAATGGACGAAGGTGGTAAAGACAGCCGGCCTCAAGTTCGAGTGAAGTAGCGGACCTGCCGAGCGCGTCGAGGTAATACGCTCGCGCGCCCGCGTCACTGCGGCGGAATGCCGGCGTCCTTGACTACCTTTGCCCAGCGGGCGATTTCGGAGCGTATGAATGCGGTGAACTCGTCGCGGCTCGTCGGCGCAACGTCGATGACGAGATCGTTCAGACGCTGCTGCACGTCCGGCATAGTCAGTGTCTTCATCAGATCGGCGTGCAGCTTTTCCAGTATCGGCGCCGGCGTGCCGGCGGGCGCGCACATGCCGTACCACGACGTGACCACGTAATCCGGCACGCCCGATTCGATCATGGTCGGCACCGCCGGCAACTGCGCCGTGCGTTTCGCGGATGTCACGGCGAGCGCGCGTATCTTGCCGGAGACGATGTGCGGCAGCAGCGCGGGAAGGTTCGCCAGCATCACCGGAATCTGCCCGCCCATCAGATCGGCGAGCGCCGGCATCGCGCCTTTGTACGCGATGTGCAGCACGTTGATCCCGGCAATCGACTTGAAAAGCTCCATGGAAAGGTGCGGCGACGTGCCTACACCGGGAGAACCGTAACTCAACTTGCCGGGATTGTTCTTGGCGTAGGTTATGAATTCCGCGACCGACTTGGCAGGCAGCGAGGGGTGCACGATCAGCGCGTTGGCCGTGGTGGCGATGCGCGACACCATCGCGAAGTCACGCACCGGATCGTACGGCAGCTTAGGATACATCACGGCCGCGATGGCGCTGGATGCGATATTGCAATGAAAGAGCGTGTAGCCGTCGGGCGGCGCGTTGGCCACAGCCGCGCCGGCGATGGTCCCGCCCGCGCCCACGCGGTTTTCCACCACCATCTGCTGGTCCCACATCCGGCTCAAGCGGTCGGCGACCAGCCGCGCGACGATGTCGGGCGAATCGCCTGCTGCGAACGCAACCACATAGCGCACGGGTTTAACGGGGTAGGACTGCGCGTGTGACAGCGCGATATGACATGACGTTATTGCGATTGCAACGGCTGCGGGCAGCATTTTCATGATGAGTCTCCTCCAAGTTCGTCAATTCTGACACAATGAGAGAACATTAACGCAGCGGGAGAACTTGGATGGTCAAGACATACGAATTCCGCGGCAACGCCTATCGCAAGCTCGCGGACGCGAATGCGTGGACGAAGCTGCGCGTCGAACCGGCGCTCGAACCCGATCTGCCGATCATCGATCCGCACCATCACGTGTGGGACGACGAGCGCGGCCGCTACCTGGTCCACGAACTGGCGGAAGACACCGGCAGCGGCCACAACATCGTCGCCACGGTGTTCGTGGAGGCCGGATCGATGTATCGCGCCGACGGGCCCGCCGACATGCAGCCGGTCGGCGAGGTCGAGTTCGTCAACGGCATCGCCGCGATGAGCGCGAGCGGCCGCTATGGCAAGGCGCGCCTGTGCGCCGGCATCGTCGGCCATGCCGATCTCATGCTGGGCGATCGCGCGCGGCCGGTGCTGGAAGCGTTGATCGCGGCGGGCAATGGGCGCTTTCGCGGCATCCGCCACGGCCTGATCTGGGACACCGGCAACGCGGCGAAATTCGGCCGGCGGCAGGTGCCGCGCCACCAGGTGCTCGATCCCGCTTTCCGCAAGGGCTTCGCGCACCTGCAGCCGCTCGGGCTGTCGTTCGAAGCGTGGCTCTTTCATCCGCAATTGCCCGACCTCGTGGACTTGCTGCGCGCATTTCCCGAGACCAACGTGATCATGAACCACTGCGGCGGATTGCTCGGCATTGCGCCGCACGACGGCGACCGCGACGAAGTGTTCAAGGTCTGGCACGCGCACATCCGCGAGCTCGCGAAATTTCCCAACCTCACCGTCAAGGTCGGCGGCTTGGGAATGCTGTATTGCGGCTGGGATTTTCACCTGCGCGACGTCCCGCCATCGTCGGAGGAACTCGCCGCCGCGTGGCGCCCCTATGTCGAGGCCTGCATCGAAGCGTTCGGTCCCGGCCGCTGCATGATGGAAAGCAACTTCCCGGTGGACAAGCAAACGTGCGGCTATGGCGTGTTGTGGAACGCCTTGAAGCGGATCACGCAGAATTGCTCGGCAGCGGAGAAAGCGGCGCTGTATCGCGACACCGCCGCGCGGGTATACCGGCTGGAAGTCTGATTCGACACGCGCGCGCCCTGACAGACGGCACACGTCCCGTCACTCGGCCGCGATGCGCGCTTTCTTCGTAACTTCCGACCAGCGGACGATGTCGCGCGCGATGCGGTCGTGAAATTCGGCCGGGCTCGACGCTCTGCGCATCAACGCCGGCCGCGAGCAGGCGCTCCTTTATTTCCGGCATGGCGAGCAGCGCGGCGAGTTCGTCATTGACGCGAGTGATGACGGCGGCAGGGGTTGCTTTCGGCGCGAGAAAACCGTACCAGCCGTCAACCTCGAAACCGGGAACACCGGCTTCCGCAATGGTCGGCACATCCGGCAGCGCCGCCGAGCGCCGCACGGTTGTCACCCCGAGCGCGCGCAACTTGCCGGCCTTGATCTGCGCGCTGCCCGACGCCACGCCCGAAAAAAACGCGGGAATCTGGCCGCCGATGACGTCGGTCAGCGCCGGGCCACCGCCTTTATAGACGATGCCCACCATGTCGATGCCCGCGAGCACCTTAAAGAGCTCGCCCGCAAGATGCGTGGCGTTGCCATAGCCGGTAAACGCGTAGTTGATTTGGCCGGGGCGCGCTTTGGCGAGAGCCACGAACTCGCTCACCGTCTTCGCCGGCACCGCCGGGTTCACGACCAGCACGTAGGCGCCGTTGCCGATCAGGCCGATCGCCGCGAAATCCTTCAACGTATCGTACGGCAGCTTGCGCATGACCGACGGCGTGATCGAGTGTCCGGCGGGCACGATCAACAACGTGTAGCCGTCAGGCGCGGCCTTGGCGGCGAGATCCGTCCCGATGATCGCGTTGGCGCCGCCGCGGTTATCGACAACCACCTGTTGCCCGAGACGCTCCGGCAAGCGCGACGCGACGATGCGGCCGATCACATCGACCGCGCCGCCCGGCGGAAACGGTACGATGAGACGCACCGGCCGGTTGGGATAGTCCGCGGCGGCGGTTTGCATCGCAAATGCTGCCCAGACAACGGCGAGTAATCTCCAGCGACGGTTCATTCCCTCTCCAGACAATCTGCGCGCTTATTATGCGCGCTTACACAATGGACGGCAGACTCGCGCGTCATTGCATCAGCGCAGGCCGTAATTGCGGCGGGAATGCCGGTCTTTTCCTCAGTGCAGCAAGGCGGAGAATTGCTCGGCCGGGACCGGCCGCGAGAAGTGGTATCCCTGAAATTCCTCGCAACCGCGATGGCGCAGAAACTCGAGCTGCTGGGCGGTCTCCACGCCCTCGGCGATCACCCCGAGCTTCAGGCTGTGGCCGAGGTTGATGATCGCTTCGACGATGGTGGCGCTTTCCGGATCCTTGTTGATGTCGCGCACGAACGATTGATCGACCTTCAGCCGGTCCACCGGCATGCGCTTCAGGTAGTTCAGGCTGGAGTAGCCGGTGCCGAAATCATCGATCGCGATCTTGATGCCTACGTCCTTGAGTTTCTTTAAGGTCGAGACGAACTCTTCGGCGTTGTTCATGATCAGGCTTTCGGTCACCTCGAGCTCGAGTGTTTGCGCGTCGATCTGCGTACGCCTGATGATCTTCACCAGCGAGTCAACCAGGTCCTTGCGCATGAACTGCCGGACCGAGACGTTCACGGATATCGAGGGCAGCGGGATTCCCGCCTTCAGCCACTCGCGCGCCTGCGTGCACGCGGTCTCAATGACCCACGCGCCGATGGACTGGATCAAACCCGTCTCTTCGGCGACCGGGATGAACACGCCCGGCGGCACCAGGCCCCGGGTCGGATGCTGCCAGCGTATCAGGGCCTCCGCGCCTATGATGCGCCCGGTCTGGGTATTGACCTGCGGCTGGTAATGCAGGACCAACTCGTTACGTTCAAGGGCGCGGTGCAGGTCGGCCGCGAGCGACAGGCGGTCCGCGACCTTCGCGTTGATCTCGGCGGTGTAGAAATGGACATTGTTGCGGCCCTGTTCCTTGGCGCGGAACATCGCGGCGTCCGCGTTCTTGATGAGCGTCTCGATGTCGCTTGCCGTCGTGCGGATACAGGCTCACGCCTATGCTGCAGGTCACGTAAACCTCGCGCGCGCCGAGCAGGAATGGTTTCGAAATGGCTCTCGAGTATCCGGCGCAACACGCCGGAAAAACAGTCCTCGCCGGTATTGTCGCCGCGGACGACCACGATGAACTCGTCGCCGCCGTAGCGCGCCAGCGTATCGGATTCGCGCAGGCAGGACTTGAGCCGCCCGGTCACCATGCGCAGCAGGCCGTCGCCGGCATTGTGACCAAGGCTTTCGTTGACGAGCTTGAAGCCGTCCAGATCCACGAAGGCGACCGCAACGATGCCGCCCTCGCGCTGGGCCTGGACGATGGTCTGTTTGAGCCGGTCGTTGAGCAGATAACGGTTGGGCAACCCCGTCAGGATGTCATGATTGGCCTGGTGCGCAAGCTCGTCCTCGTAGCCCTTGATGTCGCTGATGTCGTTTTGCACACCGATGAAATGGGTCACCTCGCCGTTTTCGTCACGCACGGGTGCTAGATGCAGGCTGTTCCAGAACATGCGCCCGTCTTTGCGGTAGTTGCGCATCAGCACGTGGCACTCGCGTTTTTCGCGAATGGCGGCGCGCACCGTTTCGAGCTCAGGTTGCTGCCGGTCGTCGTGCGAGAGAAAGCGGCAGTTCTTGCCGATCACCTCGGCGGCGGCGTAGCCGGTGATGCGCGAAAATGCCGGGTTAACGTATTCGATGGGATGGTCGGGCTGGGTCGCATCGGTAATGATGATGCCGTTCGCGCTCGATTCGATCGCACGGTCGCGCACGCGCACCGCCTCCTCGGAACGGCGGATCGCCGCCAGGCTCTTGACGACCAGCAAATACAGCAGCCACGAGGTCGCCGCGACAAAAAACCAGCCCGCCCATGCCTGCAGCAGTTCGCTGCGTTCGATTTTGACGCCGGGCAGCAATTTGAACGGGATGCCGCTGAAAATGAGTATCCAGAGGCTCGACGATCACGCCGTAGACTATCGCGATCTGCCGCGCCGGACCGGCGCAGGTCAGGATTGGATGCCATGGCCTCGAGTTTCGACAATGTTCTTACTCCCGCGTGGAAAACGTTGGCGTTGGCGACAGCTCCCTGTCACGCCATTCATTTAACGGGAATATTTTTTTCATTGCAAATCTATCAAAATGATAGATTTGTCTTTTTATTCCATGGAAACAATGCACTAATAATTCTTTATCTGTCCGCGGGCGCATACTTTTTTTTAATCAAGGCGCGCACCTGTTAGAGTTGACGCGTAATCACGTCGAATCCGATGCACTTTATGACCCGGGCATATTGTCTGCTCGCGACCGCCATCGTGGTCGCCAGCCACTGCGCCGCGGCATTCGCGCAAAGCGCAGCGAAGCGGCCGATCCGCGTGCTCGTCGCCTCGGCGCCCGGCGGGCCGTCGGACGTGCAGATCCGCCTGCTGGTGCCCGCGCTCACCGCCGCATTCGGCCAGACCATCATCGTCGACAACCGGCCGAGCAACAACGGCGTCGTCGCCACCGAGATCGCCGCCAAATCGCCGCCCGACGGCCACACGTTCACCGTCGGCAACAGCGGCACGCACGCGGTCAATGCCACGCTGTATGCCAAACTTCCCTACGACCCGGTGCGCGATTTCGTCGCCGTGACGGAATTTTCGACCACCGGCATGGTGGTGGCCGCCAATGCGCGCCTGCCCGGCACGTCGATACACGATTTGGTCGCGCTCGCCAAACAGCAACCGGGCAAGCTCAACGTGGCCATCGCCGGCGCGACCGGCCAACTCGCCGGCGACGCGCTGTGGTCGCAACTGCAGTTGAAGATGACCAACATCCACTACAAGGGCAGCGCGCCGTCGGAACTTGCGGTGGTGTCGGGCGAAGCGGATTTGTCGCTGCTGACGCCGCTGGCGACGCTGACCCACCTGCAGGCGGGCAGGCTCAAGGTCTACGGCATCACCAGCACGCAGCGCTCGCCGGTGCTGCCCGACCTGCCCACGCTCGCCGAACAGGGCGTGACTGGATTCGATATTCAATTCTGGAACGGGCTTTTCGCGCCGGCGAAAACGCCCGACGCCAGCGTGCGCACCGCGCAGCGCGCCATCGCGCAGGCCCTGCAAACCGCGGAGACCGGCGATCGCTTCCGGCAACTGGGCCTGCAGCCGGTGGGCAACACGCCGCAGGAGTTCACCGCCATCGTGAAAAACGACGTCGAGAAATTCCGCCGCATCATCATCGAATCCGGCATTCCGCGCCTCTAAGCGCGGTTCCGCCGTGGCACGTCATTCAAATCTCATCAGGAGAAAATATTCATGCCGGCGTCCGCATTGCCTGACGGCGAACTCGCCTTCACGTACTTTCCGAACAACTACCGCTGGTCGCACGGCGTGCTGATCGCGCTGGGCGGCGCACCGTGGGGCGGCGCCGAAATCGACGAAGTCCATCGCATCGGCCTGCGCCTGAAAGACCGCGACGGCGACGACGTGGCGTGGTTCAACGAATGGGCGGGCGAAGCCGAGCGCATCGAAACGATCGGCCACGCCGAAGCCGCCAAGGGCCATGCGCTGACCGCGGCGGCGTACCTGTTCCGCGCCGCGCACTACTACCATGTCGGCGAGCGCTTCTCGCAGCCGAAGACCGCCGAGAGCGCAGGCCGCCTACATGCGCGGCGTGCAGGCATTCAGGAAAGCGGCGGGCCTCGTGACGCGGCCGCGCATCGAGCACGTCGAAGTGCCGTACGAAGGCACGAGCCTGCCCGGCATCATCGTGCACGCCGATCCCGTGCCGGGCCGCACCGGCAAAGGCCCGGTCATGCTGTTCCTCGACGGCTTCGACGTCACCAAGGAAATCCAGTATTTCCGCGGCATTCCCGATCTCGCCGCGCGCGGCGTCTCGTGCCTGATCCTCGACGGGCCGGGCAATGGCGAGGCGATCCGCTTTCGCAATCTGCCGCTGCATCACGAAACGGAGCGCCATGCGGGTGCCGCGTACGACTATCTCGCGGGCCGCGCCGGAGTTCGATCCCAAGCGCATCGGGATCATGGCGCTCAGCCTCGGCGGCTACTACGCGCCGCGCGCGGCGTCGATGGACGGTCGCTTCGCGTGCTGCATCTCGTGGGGCCCCGAGTGGGACTACCACACCAAGTGGCAGCAGCGTCTCGCGCGCATCGAGCGCGGCGAAATCCTCTCGCTGTCGGTGCCGTGGCAGCACCTCCTGTGGGTGTTCGACGTGAAGACCAAGGAAGAAGCGTTCAAGAAACTCGAAGGCTTCAAGCTGGACGGCGTCATCCAGAAAATGCGCTGCCCTTACCTCCTGGTGCACGGCGAAGGCGACCAGCAGGCGCCGTTCGAGCACGCGCAGAAAATGATCGCCGCCGCCGGCTCCAAACAGAAGGAACTGAAGGTGTTCACGCGCGCCGAAGGCGGCTACCACCACTGCCAGGTCGACAACATCAGCATCGGCTCGGCCTACATGTGGGACTGGGCGGCCGGCGTGCTGCAAGCGCGCGCGCTGAGCGCGAAACTCGGCGCGATACGCGCCTCAATTACCCGGCAGGTCGTGGACTTCGGGAAAGAACAAATCCTTCCACGACCCCGCGCGGTTCTTGAGCGTGCCGATGTCGTGCATGAACTGCGCGTACTTGAGCGTGTTCTGCGGCGTTAGGGTGATCAGATTTTTTGGCTCGTTCAGCGCGGCGACGATTTCTTCTATCGGACTCGCCCTTGCCGCCGATGGAGTCGAAATACACCTGTGCGGCACCCCGCCTGTCCTTGTTGATGTAATCGATCGCTTCCTTCACGGCACGCACGATCGCCTTGAACGTGACCGGATTCTCGTCGCGGAACTTGGTGGTGGTGTAGAGCATGGTGAACGTGGTGGAGCCGCCCATCACGTCGTCGGTGACGAGGATGGTGCGCACGCGCGGATCCTTCAGTTCGCGCCCGTGAAACGGCAGCGACGTGAAGTGCAGGTTGATTTCGCTGATGCCGGACAGCATGGCGGCCACGCCATCGGGGTGCGGTCAGCGCGACGGTATAGCGGTCGTAGCGAAAGGTCTCCTTGTCGCCAAATTCCTTGCGCGCCGCCATTTGCATGATGATGGACGGAATCGACACCTTGATGGCGGTGACCGCCATCTTGTCCTTGTCGGTGATGTCGTGCAGCGCCTTGATGTTGGGATTGGTCGTATTCAGGTACATCGGCAACGAACTCATCGCCGCGATGCCGGTGATCTTGGCGTTGTCGCGCGTGCGGTCCCACAGGAACAGGAACGCCGGCGGCCCGGCCGGCGCCATGTGCGCGGCGCCCGACAGCAGCGCGTCGTTGACGACCGCGGGGCCGCCGAGGTTGGCGTAAGTGACCTTGAGATTCTTGTTGCCAAGCTGGGCCGCATGTTTCTCGATGAGCTTCTGCTGCTCCATCACCAGGAGCGGCAGAAAGCCGATGCCGCCCGCGCCTTTCGGTATTTTCAGCTCCTGCACTTCGGCGGCGGCCGCGCAGGCCTGCAGCGCGAACAGCGCGCCGCACGCGGCGCCCGTGAATTTGAAATTCATGATTTACTTTCCTCGAGAGGGGCGGCGCCAGATGGTAAAAATCACCGCGCGCGCATTACTGCGTTCAGTCGGCCTTCGCGCCGGACAGTTTCACGACCTTGCCCCACAGCGCGTAGTCCGCGCGTATCTGCTTGTCGAATTCCGCGGGCGTGCTGGGTGAGGCATTCATGCCGAGCGCCTGCAGGCGCTGCAGCACGTCGGGCGACTTCAGCGCGAGCAGGATGCCGGCGTTGAGCGCATCGACCACCGCGACGCGGCGTCGCCGCCGGCGCAATCACGCCATACCATTCGTTGACCGTGGCGAGTTCCGGATAACCGGACTCGGCGGCGGCCGGCACGTCGGGCAACGCGTCGATGCGCTTGGCGCCGAGCACGCCCAGCGCGCGCAGTTTGCCGGACTTGACGTGCGGCACGACCGACGTCGGATTGGACACCATCAGGTTGACGTTGCCGCCCAGGAGATCGAGCACCGCGGGCCCCGCGCCCTTGTACGGGATGTGCACGATGTCGACGCCGGCGGTCAGCTTGAAGAGTTCGCCCGCGAGCTGCTGGCCCGACGCGCTCGACGCAAACGAGAGCTTGCCGGGATTCTGCTTCGCGTAGGCCGCGAGTTCCTTCAGATTGTTGAACGGCATCGAAGGATGCGCGGTCATGATCATCGGCTGTTCGGTCAGCCGCGCGACCGCGGCAAAATCGCGCAGCGTGTCGTAGCCGGGGCTCGCGTAACATATGCGGGTTTACCGCGACCGGTCCCGTGTACGCGAAAGTGATCGTGTAGCCGTCGGGCGCGGCTTTGGCGCCCAGCGCGGTACCGAGACCGCCCTGCGCGCCGCCGCGATTGTCGATCACGACCTGCTGTTTCCATATTTCGCGCAGTTTCGCGCCGACGATCCGCCCGACGGCATCGGTGCCGCCGCCCGGCGGCGCCGGGCACGATCCAGCGCACGGGCCGGCTGGGAAAATCGTCCGCCGCCCATACCGGCGCGGCGGACAACGCCAGCGCAATGACCAGTGTCTTTAACAGTTGCTGCATTTCATTTTCTCCTCACTAGAAATATCGTGTTGCCGCATCCTGAGGTTTAAAAATGCTCCTCGCCCGCTATGCGGCGGTGCAGTTCTTAGTCGGTTCTACTGTAGCGTCTTCAGCGCTTTTTCTTCGCCGCTTTGCCTCTGACCTCGACACCCGCCCACGGCTCGAGATAAGTGATCAGCGCAGTCATGTCGCGCTTCGCACCGCCCTGCGCATAGGCAAACTGCCACAGTTGGCGCGCGGCACTCCCCACCAGCATCGGCAGGCCCATCGCCTGGCACTCGTCGATGGCGAGCCCGATGTCCTTGCACGCGCCCGCGATCGGAAAACCGAAATCGAACG
This sequence comes from uncultured beta proteobacterium, assembly GCA_963778865.1. Taxonomy (GTDB): domain Bacteria; phylum Pseudomonadota; class Gammaproteobacteria; order Burkholderiales; family SG8-41; genus PALSA-1004. The sequence goes on from CAVZWF010000006.1 coordinate 251,158, forward strand.
TGCGCGTCAGCACCGCGTTCGGAATCTTGTCCACGGTCGCGCTGTTGCGCCCGCTGCCGGCGTTGAGCACCGCCACCATCATGTCGGCGTCGAGCCCGGCCTTGGCGCCCGCGACGAACGCTTCCGAAGTGACCGCCAGCGCGGTCGTCGACAGCAGATTGTTGAGGAGCTTCATGATCTGGCCCTGCCCCGGCCGCCGGCCGACGACGAAGACTTTACCGAACACGTCGAGCAGTTCACGCACGCCCGCGACCGCGCGCGGCTTGCCCGCAACCATCACCGCCAGCGTGCCTTTGGCGGCACCCGCGGCGCCGCCCGAGATCGGCGCATCCACCGTGTCTATGCGCCGCGCGGCGAGCGCCTTCGCGACTTCCTTCTCGATCACCGAGCCGGTGGTGGAAAGATCGACGAAGGTCTTCACGGCGCGGCCGCGTATCACGCCGTTGTCGCCGAGCGCGACCGCGCGCACGATCTGCGGCGTCGGCAGGCTCGCGAACACCGTCTGCGCCCGGTCGGCGACTTCGCGCGGACTTTTCGCCGCGCGCGCGCCGAGCTTGACGAGCCGCTTGACCGCAGCGGGATTCGTGTCGTGCACGATCAGCTTGTAACCGCGTTCGAGCAGGCGCCGCGCCATCGGCCCGCCCATCACGCCGACGCCGATAAAGCCGATCAGTTTTGCCTGGGTCGCCACACTTCGCTCCTCGATTATCCCCGCCGCCTTCGAATGCCGCAGTAGAGGCGTTCGACTATAACACTACGCCGCGCAAAATCTTTCCAGGGACTTACGTTACACTACGAAGTCGCGTATCGACAAGCAGCGCATGCCCGGGAAATTCCCCGGCCAGGTCACGCTGCGCGAGGAGAACTATGGCATGGACATGAACAATGCCGCGAACCACCTGGCGGCGCGCGCGGAGTTGAAGGTGAGGATCACGCGGGTTGAAACGATCCCGCTCAGGATCCCGCTGAACGTTCCGGTCAAGATCGCAAGCGGTGCGGCGCGCCCCGCGGTGGAAGTCATGCTCGTGCGCCTGCACACCGATCAAGGTGTGGCCGGCATCGGCGAAACCCAGGCGTGGCGGCGCGCGGGCAGTGCCGAAACGCTGGCGAGCCTCGCCTGCGTCATCAACGATCATTTCGCGCCGCTCATCGTCGGCCGGTCGCCGTTCGCGATCGGCGCGATCATGCACGAGCTTGACGCGGCGATCTATCACAGCCTCTACGCGCAGGCGCCGATTTCGGATGCGCTCCTTGACCTGCAGGGCAAGCTGCTCGGCGTGCCGGTGCACGCGCTGCTCGGCGGCAAGTGCCGGGACACCGTTGCGTCGTGCGGGGTTTTGTTCATACGGCCGACGCTCGAAGCAACGCTGGCCGGCGCGGACGAACTCTACCAGCGCGGGTTTCGCAGCTTTACCATCAAGGTCGGCGTCGATCTCAAGGCCGACGTGCAGAACCTCGCCGCGCTGCGCGAACGCTACGGCGACGGCGTGAGCCTGCGCATCGATGCCAACGCGGGCACGCGTTTTGATGACGCGCTCGCGCTATTGCGAAAGCTGGAACCCTATGCGATCGATGCCGCCGAGCAAATGCTGCCGATCTGGGACCTCGCGGGCATGGCGGAACTCGCGCGGCGCGTCGACGTGCCGCTGATCGCGGACGAATGCGTGGCCGACGCGCACGATCTCATGGCGGTGATACGCGAGCGCGCCGCCTCCGCGGTGCAGACCAAGATCGCCAAGAACGGCGGCATCTGGTACTCGCGCAAGTTGTGGCAGATTGCCGACGCGGCGGGCATGCAGATTTATCCGGGGAATCATCCGGGCACCAGCATTGCGACGATGGCCGCCGCCCACCTCGCCGCGGCGTGGCCCGGCGCGTTGCGCGAGGGACCTTTCACCGTGGGCAATTGCGTATTGAGCGAAGACGTGGTCACGAATCCCGTTCAACTTGAGGGCAACGCGGTGCGGGTTACGGACGCGCCGGGACTGGGCGTGACGCTCGACGAAGAAAGAATCCGGAAATTGCGCGTGGATCTATAGCGCAGCCGGTTCAAGCGGATTATTCAATCGAGCTTGCGCCCTACCGCCTTGATTCATGTCGTCTCCTCCCGTCGCCGACTCTACGCAGCGACCGCTTAGTGATAGGCGAGCCGAGCACGTCCGCCCACGATGGAGAACGCCGCGCGGCGATGCTAACATCGGCGCTCGACCCAACCGTCACCTGGAGAAGCGCGCGTGAGCCTGCCCCGATACGAAGTCAATGAATCACCGTGCAACACCGCGGCCCCGCATTACCCCCACGCGGGCAACCTGCAATTATTTTTTTACTCGAAAGGTCAACGATCATGCGCGTTGGATTCATAGGCTTGGGAACGATGGGCGCCTCGATGGCGCTCAATGTGCAGGCGGCGGAACACGAAGTCGCCGTCAACGACCTGCGGCGCGATGCGGCGGCGCCGCATCTCAAAGCGGGCGCGACTTGGGCAGACGGGCCGCGCGAGATTGCCGCCCATGCCGAGGTCATATTTACCTCGCTGCCCGGGCCGCGCGAGGTTGAAGCGGTCGCGGAAGACCTGCTCGCCAGCATGAAGCCGGGCTCGGCGTGGTTCGATCTCTCGACCAATTCGCCCACCGTCATCCGCAAGCTGCACGCGCGCTTCGCCGCCAAGAACATCGCGTTGCTCGACGCGCCGGTGAGCGGCGGGCCGCTGGGCGCCAAGACCCGCAAGCTGGCGCTGCTCGTCGGCGGCGACAAGGCGGTGTTCGACAAATTCAAGCCCGCGCTCGATGCCATCGGCGATCAGGTCATCTATATCGGCCCGATCGGCGCCGGCTCGGTCGCGAAGCTCGTGCATAACATGGCCGGCTACGCGATGCAGACCGCGCTCGCCGAAGTGTTCACGCATGGGCGTCAAGGCCGGCGTCGAGCCGCTCGCGCTGTGGGCCGCGGTGCGGCAATGCTCGCTCGGCCGCCAGCGCACGTTCGACCGCCTCGGCAAGCAATTCCTGCGCGGCGAATTCGATCCGCCGGATTTCGCGCTGAAGCTCGCGTCTCAAGGACGTCACGCTCGCGACCGAACTCGCGCGCGACGTCGGCGTGCCGATGCGCATCGCGGAACTCACGCGCGCCGAAATGACGGAAGCACTCAACCGCGGCTGGGGCGCGCGCGATTCGCGCGTGCCGATGCTGCTGCAGGAAGAGCGCGCCGGCGTCGAAATCAAGGTGCCCGGCGCGGATATCGAAGCGGTGTTGAAGCGCGACGGCTAGGCAATCTCGAATTCCCCCTCTCCCCGCACCAAGCGGGGAGAGCGCGTGCAACAAGCGAGGGGCCGGGCCGGGGTAAGGGGACACTGCTGATTGCAAAATAGGCTATAGTTTCACCTGCCGCGCATCCCGCGGATGCCGCTCGCCAATAAATTCCGATGGAGGAAGATCATGGCTCATACCATAGAACAATTTGCCACCGCGTGCCGTTCCGCACTCAAAGCCGAACCGGGCCCGGCCGGCCGCCAGAAAGTCTGCGCGCTGTTGAAGGACGTGCTGACGGACGATGCGTTCATCAAGACGCACTTCAACGACAACACGCCGGAGCGCCACATCCTGCACGAAGACCCGGAGCTCGGCTTCTGCATACTCGCGCACCAGTACAAGAGTCCCAAGGAAAGCGCGCCGCACGATCACGCGCACTCGTGGGCGATCTACGGGCAGGTCGCGGGCGAGACGGCGATGTCGGACTGGGAACTCGTGAGCCCCGCGAGCGCCGACAAGCCGGGCAAGGTCAAGCACAAGACGAAATACAAGCTCACGCCGGGTGTGGCCCACGTCTATAACGAAGGCGACCTGCATTCACCGAGCCGCGCGGGCCCCACGCGCCTGATCCGCATCGAAGGCACCAACATGGAGAAGGTGAAGCGGTTCAAGTACGAACCGGCGTAATTGCCCGGGCGCACAACGCGCAGTACGCAAAGGACGATGAGGGACGGATTTAATTTGAGCCCTGCCCTCATTTCACTCATGTCATACCCGCGAATCTCCCTGGCCATTGCAGCCGTTGCCGGATTTGCGCTGCTTACCGGCGCCGCGCTGGCGCAGACCAAGACAGGTCAGCAGAACTATCCGGTGCGGCCCATCCGGATCATTGTGACAACCACGGCCGGAAGCGCGACCGATTACACCGCACGCGCGATCGGCCAGCGTCTCACCGAAGTCTGGGGCCAGCAGGTCGTGGTGGATGACCGGCCCGGTGCCGGCGGCGTGATCGGTCACGACCTGGCGGCGAAGGCTGCGCCTGACGGCTACACGCTGGTGCTCTCCTCCTCCGCCGGCCTCGTCATCAATCCGCTGCTCTACAAGGTGCCTTACGTTCCGGAGCGGGACTTTGCGCCGGTTTCGCTCGCGGTGATCAATCCCAATATGCTGGTCAGCCATCCGGCGCTTCCCGCGCGCAACGTCGAACAACTGGTAGCACTCGCCCGCGCGAAGCCCGGACAACTCAATTGCGCGTCTCCGGGCACCGGCACCGCCAACCACCTTGGCTGCGAGCTGTTGAAGGCGATGGCGGCGGTCGATTTCGTGCACGTGCCGTACAAGGGCACCTCGCCCGCCATTACCGATCTCGTCGGCGGCCAGGTGGACTTCATGTTCAACAGCATGCCCGCGGTGCTGCCGCTCGCCACGGCCGGCAAGTTGCGCGCGCTGGCCACCGCCGGCAGGAAACGCTCGGCCGCCACGCCCGATCTGCCGACGATAGCCGAGACGATACCCGGTTTCGAATGCATCAACTGGTACGCTCTGTTGGCGCCCCGCGGCACGCCATCAGCGATCGTCGCCAAGCTGAACACCGAAGTCGTAAAGATGTTCGCCGATCCGTCATTTGCCCAACGCTTCGCCGACCAGGGATCGGAGCCGCAGACGACCACGCCGGCGGAACTCGCGGCGTACATGAAGAGCGAGTCAGAGCGCTGGGCCCGGGTCATCAAGTTAGCGGGGCTCAAGATCGAGCATTGAACGGCGATCTCGGACCGCCGGCGAACAATCGTAATCGGCACGACAGCGACGCGGCGTTATTCGCCTTTGATCCCGGCCTCTTTGATGACCGCCGCCCACTTCTTCATGTCGGCGCGGATGACGGCGGCGAATTCCGCCGGCGTGTTGCCGACCGCGATCGCGCCTTCCGCGGCGAGGTTCTGACTAAACTCCGGCGAGCGCACGACGGCTACGATCTCTTTGTGCAGGCGGTCGATGATGATTTGCGGCGTGCCGGCCGGCGCGAGTATGCCGTTCCACCCGCGCGCTTCGTAACCGGGCAGCGCGTCCGCGATCGGCGGCACGTCCGGCAACATGGGCAGCGCCTGCTTCGTGCTCACGCCCGAGCGCGCGCACGCGGCCGGATTTTATTTGCGGCACCACGCCGCTGATCGACGCCACCATGTACATATTGATTTCGCCGCCGATCAGCGCAGTCAAAATCTGCGGGCTGCCTTTGTATGCAATGTGCGTAATGCGCGTGCCCGACATCGAGCGCAACAGCTCGGAGCCGAGATGGCCGAGGCTGCCGCTGCCGACCGTACCGTAATTCAGCTGCCCCGGTTTCGCTTTGGCGTAGGCGATCAGTTCCTGCGTCGATTTCACGGGAAGATCGCCATTGACGGTCAGCAGCAGCGACACCGTGCTCACGAGGGTGATCGGCGCGAACGCCTTGACCGTGTCGTAAGGTATCGCGGTAAAGAGCGCCGGGTTCACGACGTGCGAAGGAAAGACCATCAACAAGGTGTGACCGTCAGGCGCGGCAGTGGCGACGATCTGCGAGCCGACGATGCCGCTAGCACCCGGACGGTTGTCGATCACGACCTGCTGGCCGAGACTCTCGCCGAGTTTGTGCGCGACCACACGCCCCAGCACGTCGGTGACGCCGCCGGCGCCGCTCGGAACTATCATGCGGATGGGACGCGACGGATAATTGTCCGCTGCGTGCGCGGCCGTACACGCGAGCGCGAGCGCAACAGCGACCGTGCGCAATACACTCCCCACATCCGTGGGAAGAGGGTTGGGGTGAGGGGAATCAACGTCGCTGCTGCTCATCGAAAATCAAGACTTCTGTCCGCCCCTCACCCTAGCCCTCTCCCCGCACGCGGGGAGAGGGAATTATTGGATCATTGCTGGAGCCGCGACTCTCCAAACGAAAACGTTCAAGCGCCGAGCGCCTTGCGCAGTTCCCCCGTCACGCGCGAGGCCTCGGCCATCATGAAGGCGATGTCGCTGTTGGTGGTGAGAAAGCGCGCGCCCTTGCGGATGAACTCCATCTGGCGCGCGAGATTGCGGTCGCCGCCGATGCCGGCAACCTTGCCGTGCTTTTTGGCCGCCGCGAACACTTTGTCGAGCGCCGCGAGATGCGTCGGCGTGCCGTACGCGCCGGGCTTGCCGAGCGAGGTCATCAGATCGTTGGAACCCACGTGTATGACATCGACACCCTCGACCGCGGCGATCGCGTCGACGTTGTCGAGGCCTTCCTGCGTTTCTATCATGCACACGACGAGCGTGTTTTCGTTGATCGCCGCCACCGCGTCGCCGGTGGACATGGCGCGAAAATCGAACATCGTGTAACTGCCCGACACCGAGCGCCTGCCGATGGGCGGGAATTTCGCGCGATTGACCGCGCGCTTCGCTTCATCCGCGGTATTGATGTCGGGAAACACGATGCCCATGACGCCGTTGTCGAGCAGCACCTGCGTATCGGGGTCGTCGCAGCTTCTCACGCGCGCCATCGGCACCACGCCGCAGCCGAGCGCCGCCTGCGCGATATGGCCGGTCGTCTCCGACCGAATACAGCGCATGCTGGCCGTCGACAAAAACAAAATCGTGTCCGGTCGTCTTCGCGATGCGCGCGATGTCGCCGGAGCGGCCGAGCCGCGCGATCATGCCGAGCGCCACCTTGTCCGCTTTGAAGAGTTCTTTTACCGCATTCTTCATGATTGCCCCGTCAGCCATGTTCTCTCTCCCTTTGAATTGTCATCGAGGCTTGCGCGCTAAGCGCGTGTCCCCGATCGCCGGTTTCGTCAGCGCGCAAGCCCGAGGTCGGTCAGTATCGCGCGCAATTGCTCCGCCTGCTGCGCAAAAAATTTGCGCGTGGCCTCCGCGCCCATATACGCGGGACTCAATGCGTTCTGACTCCAGTTCGCGCAGCCATTCCTCCTGCGCGGACACTTTCGCCATCAGCGCTTCCCAGTACGCGACCTGGTCCGCGCCCATGCCGCGCGGCCCGATCAGCGCGCGCCAGCTGGTGAAGACGACATCCACCCCCTGCTCGCGCCAGGTCGGCGTCTGCGCAAGCGCGCCGGGCAGACGCGTCGGCGGCGGCAACCGCCAGCACGCGCACGCGGCCGGCCTGCACGTGCGGTCCGACCAGACCCGTGGTAGTGATCGCGAGTTCGACGTGCCCGCCCAGCACCGCCGTGAGCGATTCGCCGCTCGAATTGAAGACGGCGATCCGGAAGCGTTTCGGATCGGCGCCGACGCTCTTGCCGACCAGGCTGACCGCGATGTGATTGGCATTGCCGAGCGCGGCGGCGAGCGCCATGCTGACCGACGCCGGATCGCTCTTCAAGCGCTCGAGCAGGTCGCGCCCGGTTTTGAGCGGCGAGTCGGCGCTCGACCACGAACGCGATGTGCTCGTGCGCGAGCAACGCGATCGGCGTGATGTCCTGATAGTTGATCGGGTTGGCGCCGGTGATGCGGTTGGTGATGATGGTGAACGGCGTGACGAGCACCGTGTGCCCGTCGGCGGGCCGCGAATTCAGATAATTGAAGCCGACCGCGTTGCCGCCGCCCGCCTTGTCGACCACGGTGATGTTCGCAGTCAGTGAGCCGCTTGTCCTGCAGCACGCGTTGCATCAGGCGCGCGACCGCATCGAGCGCGCTGCCCGCCGCGGCGGGCGCGATGATCTCGACGTTTTTCGTGGGCTGCCACTGCGCGGTTGCGCCGGGCGCGATGAGCGCCGCAACGGCGAACGCCAACGCGACGATCTGCGCGCCGCCGCGCGCATACCAGTACATGCCTCACAATGGCGCAAAGTGTAGCACAGCAAAATCGCCGCCACGCCGGGTTGAGCGCGCAATCAGCGCGCAAGGTAGAATCGGCTCGCGTCACCGCGCGCTCAACCGTCAGGGGAACATCTCATGCCGTATCTCGATCTGCCGCCGGACCTGAAGCTCTTCTACAAGATCGACGATCACACCGATGCGTGGACCACGCCCGAGACGGTCGTGTTCGTGCACGGCTTCACCGAAAACACCGAAGCGTGGCGCGCGTGGGTGCCGCATTTCTCGCGCAAGTACCGCGTCATCCGCTACGACCAGCGCGGCTTCGGCCAGACCGGGCCGGTGGACAAGGACTTCAATTTCACGACGGAACTCTTCGCGGACGATCTCGCGCGCGTGGTCGGCGCGCTGTCGCCGCACGAAGCGGTGCACGTCGTCGGCGGCAAGAGCGGCGGCATGCCCGTGCTCAAATTCGCGATGCTGTATCCGCATCTGATCAAGACCGCAACGCTCGTGTGCTCTCCGGTCAAGGGCCCGACGGTTCCCGGCTGGCTCGACCACATGGACAAGTACGGCATGCGCAGCTGGTCGCGCTGGACGATGGGCGGACGCCTGGGCAGCAAGATGCCGCCGCGCGGCGTCGACTGGTGGGTCGATCTGATGGGACAGACCGCGGTGTCGACCGGACATGCTTACGTGAACTGGGTGGGCGGCGTCGATCTCAATCCGGAACTGAAAAACGTGCGCTGCCCGACGCTCGTCATCGCCAACGACACCAAGCGGCGCAGCATCGCCGAGTTCAAGGCCTATCAGAAAAAAATCCCGGATTCCGAACTCGTCGCCATCAAGGTGGACGGCTACCACACCGCCGCGGTCGCGCCCGACGAATGCGCGCGCGCAACGCTCGACTTCATCGCGCGGCGCGGCACGAAAAAACATTAGGAAAGCTCTGATTAAGTATGGTTTCGTCATTCCCGCGAAGGCGGGAATCCAGGATATTCAGGCAATTACTGGATCCCCGCCTACGCGGGGACGACTTAATCAGAGGCTCCTTAGGAATAGCTCTGATCAAGCCCGATCGGGGCGATATATAGAAGCACGCGTCGGTCTACCCCACGCTACTCCGCGCGGATATCCCGCCTCGCGCACGACCTTCGTCCATTTCGGAATCTCTTCGCGGATCAGCCTCGCGAACTCCGCGGGCGTGCTGGCGACGATTTCAAAGCCCACGTTCGCCATGCGCTCCTTCGCCTCGGGCAGCTTCATGATGCGGACGACTTCGCCGTAAAGCTTGTCGATGACCGGCTGCGGCGTGCGGGCCGTCGTGAGCAAGCCGTACCAGGCGTCCGCCGCAAAACCGGGAAAGCCCTGCTCCGCCACCGTCGGCACGTCGGGAAACGCGAACGAGCGCTTCGCGCCCGTCGTCGCGATCGCGCGCAGCCGCCCGGCGCGCACGTGCGGCGTGACCGCGGTCATGCCGATGATCACCATCGGAATCTGGCCGGCGAGGACGTCGATCACGGCCTGCCCGCCGCCCTTGTACGGCACGTGCGTCATTGCGACATCGGCCAGCCGGTTGAGCAATTCTCCCGACAGGTGGCCGATGCTGCCGACGGCCGCGGTGCCGAATGCGATCGCGCCGGGCTTCACGCGCGCGAGCGCGATCACCTCCTGCAGATTCTTCGCCGGCACGCCGGGATGAATGACGGCGATACTGGGCGCGCTGACGACATGCGAGATCGGCGCGAAATCCTTGATCGCGTCGTACGGCAGCTTCGGATTGAGCGCGGGCCCGGTGCCCAGATTGGCGATATAGCCGAGCACCAGCGTGTGGCCATCCGGGGATGCGCGTGCGACGATCTCCATGCCGATCACGCCGTTGGCGCCGGAGCGATTGTCGACGACGACCTGCTTGCCCCAGCGCTCGTTCAATTTCTGCGCGATCAGGCGCGCGACGATGTCGGTGCTGCCGCCTGGCGCAAATGGAACAACCAGCCGTATCGGCTTCGTTGGATACACCAGTGGAGTCGCCATCGCCACCGCATAGAACCCGGCGGCATGCGCGCCCTTCCCGCGAACGGGCCTGCGGCTAACGAGTCCGGACGCGTCCCCCTCCGCAAACGGCACGACGAGGCGGATCGGCCGGTTCGGATAATCGTCTGCCGATGTCGCTGCCGGCGCGGGCGCCGCGAACGCAAGCATCGCGAGCGCGCGCACACTCAACCGAATATATTCACGCATGACCTCTCCCTCGCTGTACGGGTTCCCGCGGACAACTGCTCAATCGCGTTCGATCGCGGCGATCGCCTCCAGCACGGACGCAATTGAAGCGGGCTCGCGGCCGCTAAATTTTTCGCGCAGCCCCATATTCGCGACGTCGACGAGTTTCGCGCGGGTCGCGCGCGTCATGCGCGTGGAGGAGCTCAGCGCATTCAATAACGCCAGCGCGTCGGCCATTTCGTGCACGCGGCGCGCGGCATGCACCGCGGTGCCGCATACGTAGCGCTTCATGTTCTGCGCGAACGGCCGTTCGTCAAACGTGGCCGCGATGTCCGCGGCGGCGGCCTCGAGCACGCCGTAACGTTGCGCCGCTTCGAGCGATTCGAGCAACACGGCGGAGAGCCCCTTCATGCACACGCTGCGTATCAGCTTCATCGCGCTCGCCCCACCCGGCTTGGCGCCGACCACTTGCACGTTCATCCCGTAGGGCGCCATCCGCGCGCGGAATTCTTCGGCGTGCGCGCCGCTCACCGCCATCATCGCTTTGATGCCGTTCAACGGCACGGGGCTCATGATCGCACCATCGACAAAGCGCGCCCTGCCCTCCAGCAACGCCGCCGCCTGCTCCATGGTCTTCACGGCCACCGCACTGGCGTCCACATAAATCTGCTCGGGCCGCAGGTATTTGCGCACCGAGCGCAACGCCGCCAGCGCCGCCTTGCCGGGTGTCAGCGCGATGATGACGTCCGACCGCCGGCAGAGTTCGCGCGGGGTGGCGACGAGCTGCGCGCCAGCCGCCAAAGCCTGCGCGTGCAGCGCATCGCCCGGCGCCGCCTTCGCGCCCGACCGCGAGTAGGCGACGATGCCGGTCAACCCCGCCTGCGACAAATCTTGCGCAAAACGTAACGCGGCTTCTCCAAATCCCAGAAATCCCAAGCGCAATTGACTCTCCCCGTTGGTTAACCCGGCCGCTCGGCGGCGGGCCGCATACACTGTCCGATTATATTGGTTACACTGCGCCTTTTCACCTGAAAGGAACGCACCATGCCGACTGTCACCGACAAACTGATCGCCCGCAAGGAAGGCGGCATCGGCTGGGTCATATTCAACAACCCGCAGAAACGCAATGCAATGTCGATGGACATGAACGAGGCGATGGGAGACGCGCTCGAGGATTACGCGCGCGATCCGGCGGTCCGCGTGGTGATATTAAGAGGCGCGGGCGACAAATCGTTCGTGTCCGGCGCCGACATTTCGGAATTCAAGGAAAAGCGCTCCTCCGCGGAAGCGACGGAACTGTATAACGCGGCCTCCAACCGCGCTGCGAAGGCGTTGCACGAATGCCCGAAGCCAACGATCGCGATGATCCGCGGCTTCTGCATGGGCGGCGGCATGGGCACGGCGGTCGCGTGCGACCTGCGCATCGCTTCCGACGACTCGCGTTTCGGCGTGCCGGCGGCCAAGCTCGGCGTCGGCTACCGTTACGAGCGCTTAAAGCAGCTCGAGGCGCTGGTGGGCCCGTCGTTCACGATGGAGATTTTCTATACCGGCCGCCAGTTCAGCGCGGAGGAAGCGTTGCAGATGGGGCTCATCAACCGCATGCTGCCGGCGGCGGAACTTGAGAAATACGTACTCGATTACGCAAATACAATAGTCGGCAACGCGCCGCTCACCATCGCCGCGGTCAAGCAGAGTGTCGTCGAAATGGGTAAAAACGAAAGCACGCGCGACATCGCGCGGTGCGACCAGATGGTCGACGCGTGCTTTGCCAGCAAGGACTACGTCGAGGGCCGCGACGCATTCATGGAAAAGCGCAAGCCGGCGTTCCAGGGCCGTTAGTAAAACCGGAAGGACGAGCGAGCGCGAAAGTGCAAGCCTGCGGGGACGGCCCGGCGGCGCCTGCCGGCAATCCAATCAAGGCAATACGCCACACGAGTATCGGCGTAGCGGTGGCGGCGCGCCGGTGAGCGAACCGGTATGACACGGCCGTTTCCCGCGTGGGCTGTCCGCGAAAGCCGCCGCGGCACAATTCATTGGCAGCGGCCGCGCTTGAGGATATATTGTGGATTGGGCACATTCTAACAATGACCCGCATCCGCGGGCGCCGCAGGAGGGACTTCTATGACCATCCGCCGCCTACCCACCGTCCGGGAATTCATGGACAAATACGTGGACACGCTGTCCCCCGACACCGACATCATGGAAGCGGTGAACTTCTTGCTGGAGAAGCGGGTCACCGGCGCACTCGTGACCAACAGCAAAGGCGAACTGGTAGGTATCCTCACCGAACTCGATTGCCTCAAACTCCTCACGTTGGGCGGTCCGGATCATGAAGCGCCCGCGGGGACGGTGAGCAATTTCATGACTTCGGAGGTGCAGACCATACCGCCCAACATGGACATCTATTATGTAGCCGGACTTTTCATGGGCACGAGATTTCGCCGCTTCCCGGTGGTGGAGCATGGCCGTATCGTGGGCGCCATCACCCGGTTCGACATCTTGCGCGCCGTGCAACGCAGCCTGACCGCGGCTTAGCCTGAGCGTCCATCCGCAGGATAGGTAATCGATCCGCCGCGCTCGCGCTCTCACGGCCTCAATTGATTTTGACGCCGGCGCGCGCGACGACCTGCCGCCACTGCTCGATCTCCTTCTTGATCTGCTCGAACAATTGCTCGGACGTACCGCCGGCCGGCGATACGCCGTCGGCCTGCAACCGCTCCTCCATCTCTTTCAGTCCTGAGAATCTTCGTTCATCTCGCCGTTGAGACGCTCGACCACTGCGCGCGGCAGCCCTTTCGGTCCGATCAACCCGTGCCAGTTGGTGACTTCGTAACCGGGCACGCCGGATTCGGCGATCGTCGGCAGATCGGGCTCGGCGGCGATGCGTTCCGGCGTCGTCACCGCGAGCGCGCGCAGCGCGCCCCGCTTTCGCCTGCGCCAAACCCACCTGCGTGGTCGCGAACACGAGCTGGATCTGCCCCGCGATGAGGTCTGTCATCGCGAGCCCGCCGCCCTTGTACGGCACGTGCGTCATCTGCACGCCCGCCATGTAGAGGAAGAGTTCGGTCGTCAGGTGCACGATGGCGCCCTGGCCGCTGCTGCCGTAGGTGATTTGCCCCGGCCGCGCTTTCGCGAGCGCAATCAACTCGCGGATATTCTTTGCCGGCAGCGACGGATGCACGACCACGACGTACGGGCCGCGCGCGACGGTAACCACCGGCGTGTAATCGCTGGCCGCGTCGAACTTCAGCGGATAGAGACTCGGATTGATCGCGTAGGTCGCCGTGATCATCGTCAGCGTGTAGCCGTCGGGTGCCGCGCGCACGCCGAATTCGTAGCCCAGCGTGCTGCCCGCGCCGGCGCGGTTTTCGACGATGACCTGCTGGCCGAGCGCCTCGGTGAGCTTGTTGCCCATCAGGCGCGCGACGAAATCCGTGCCGCCGCCCGGCGCGGTGCCGACGACGAGGCGTATCGGCTTTGACGGATAAGGCTGCGCTTGCGCCTCGCATGCAAGGCCGCATGCAACCGCCAGCGCGATCGCGCAGCGTGACACTTGTTTCATTCCACTTTGATGCCGGCGTCGCGCGCGAGTTTGCTCTTCTTGTCGAACTTCGGCCTTGATGTAGGCGGTGAACTCTTCCGGCGACGCGCTCGCCTTCAATTCGACGCCGCGTTCGATGAAGCGGTTGTGCAGCGCCGGCACGCGCACGGCCTTCGCGACTTCTTCGTTCACGCGCACGAGTATTTCGCGCGGCGTGCCCGCCGGCGCCACCAGCCCGTTGAAGGTGATGTCTTCGAAGCCCTTCGCGCCCGCCTCGTCTGATCGTCGGCAGATCGGGAAACAGCGGCGAGCGCGTGAGGCTGGAGACCGCGAGCGGGCGCAGCTTGCCGGCCTTGATGTAAGGCTCCGACGTGCTCACCTGGTCGAACATCAGCATGACCTGCCCGCCGATGACGTCGATGATCGCCTGCGCATTGCCCTTGTACGGCACGTGCAGCATTTTCACGCCGACCTGGCGGTTGAAGAGTTCGGTCGCCATGTGCCCGGTGCCGCCCGGGCCCGACGTCGCGTACGTGAGTTGCCCCGGCCGCGCCTTCGCCAGCGCAATCAGTTCCTTGACCGATTTCACCGGCAGCGCGGGATTCACCACCAGCACCTGCGGCACCAGGCAGGTCAGCGTGATGGCGGCAAAGTCCTTCAGCGGATCGTAGCCGGGATTGGTCACGATCGACGGCACCATCGCAAAAGTGTTCGCGATGGCGAGCAGCGTATAACCGTCGGGCGCCGCTTTGGCGACGAGCTGCGTGCCGACCAGGCTGCTCGCGCCGGGCCGGTTCTCGACGATGATCTGCTGGCCCATGCTGTCGGTCAGCTGCTGGGCGAGCGAGCGCGCGACGATGTCGACGTTGCCGCCGGGCGCCAGCGGCACGATGATGCGCACCGGCTTCGCGGGATAACTCTGCGCGTGGACGCAGGGCGCGAGAATAGTCGCGATGACCGCTGCCGAGATTGAAAGTTTGGTTCTCATGGTTACCTTTCATCGCTTTCCCCCTTGCGGGGGAAAGGTTGGGATGGGGGTGTAAGCATCGCGTATTGCGGTCATTCTCACCCCCACCCTGGCCCTCCCCCAGCGAGGGGAAGGCAATTAAGTTTCTAACACGGTGAAGTCAGAGTTTGATCGCGTTGCAGAAAACTCGCGCGCTCGCGCCCGCCCGCCATGATAAAGCTCAAATCGCTGCCGCTTAAAATGAAACGCATGCCGAGCCCGATGTACTTCGCCATCAGCTTGGGTTCGTAGACGCCGCCCATGCCCGGATGCACGCCGTGCTTCTTGCACGCCGCGATGACTTTCACGTACGCGGCCTCGACATCGGGATGCGCGAACTGCGACGGGATGCCCATCTCCGCGCACAGGTCGTTGGTGCCGATCAGCACGGAATCTATCCCCGGCACCGCGGCGATCGCTTCGACGTTCGCGATGGCCTGCGGCGTTTCCACCATCACGATGACCAGCGTTTGCGCATTGACGACGGTCGAAGCTTCGCCCATCGACACGCTCTGAAACGCGAACTGCGGCTGCGCGCCCGCCACCGAGCGGTGGCCGATCGGCGGATACTTGCAGTTGGCGACGGCGCGCTGCGCCTCTTCCACGGTGTCGACGTGCGGCACGACCACACCCTGCGCGCCGGCATCGAGCAGCCGCGTCGCATGGTGATGCTCCTTGCCGGGCACGCGCACGATCGGCGTGATGCCCACCGCGAGCGCGCCATTCGCGATCTGCGCCGCGGTATCGACGTCCATCGAATTGTGTTCCATGTCGATGAACAGCCAGTCGAAGCCGCAGGTCTTGGCGATGGCGGCGATGTCGGTGGTGCGCGCCTGTCTCAATCCCATGCCGAGCGCGAGTTTGCCGGCTTCGAGCTGGCGTTTGGTGTGATTCGGATACGCGTCCATGTTCTTCCTTGTGTACTAATGAGGTGGGTTCCGGTTTCCAAATCCGCCGGCACTCCTTTATTATCGCAGACCTCTACGATCACCGCCGCACGACTGTTGCGCCGCAGCCCGCCCGAAAGCCTGCATTGACTACCGATAGCAGCAAGCCCCACGCACCCGCCGAACAGTCGTTCGCGGCGCTGCGCCATCCCGTCTACCGCGCGTACTTCTTCACGGCGGCGCTGGCGATGATGGCCGACAGCATCGAGCACGTCATCAGTTACTGGATGATGTTCGAAAAGTTTCACTCGCAGGCGCTCGGCGGTTTCGCCGTGGTCTCGCACTGGCTGCCGTTCCTGCTCTTCTCGGTGTACTCGGGCGCGCTGGCCGACCGCTTCGATCCGCGCCGCATCATCCAGTTGGGCATGCTGTGCTTTATCATCGTGTCGCTCGCGTGGGGTTATCTCTTCGTGACCGACACGCTCGAAATGTGGCACGCGATGGTTTTGCTCGTCATCCATGGTTTTGCCGGCGTGCTGTGGGGGCCGGCGAGCCAGCTTTTCATCCACGACATCGTCGGCCCGGCGCAGCTGCAAAGCGCGGTGCGCCTGGCCGCAACCGCGCGCATGCTGGGTCTCCTGCTGGGCCCGGCGGTCGGCGGCGGCATCATGCTCGTCTGCGGCCCCGCGCACGGCATACTCATCAACGCGCTCATTTATCTGCCGCTCGTCGGGTGGCTGTGGAAAGCGCCGTTCAAGCCGCGCGCCCGTCACAAAACGGCGATCAGCGGTTTCGCCGACATCGTATCGGTGATACGCGCGATCGCCGGCAATCGCACGATCGTCTCGATGACGTTGCTCGCCGGCGGCGCGTCGTTGTTCGTCGGCAATGCGTATCAGGCGCAGATGCCCGAGTTCGCGCACGATCTGGGCCACGGCCACGCCGACATCGCGTACAGCATGTTGCTCGCGGCCGACGCCGCGGGCTCGCTGGTTGCGGGTCTCGTGCTCGAAAGCCGCGGGTTGTTGCGCGCGCGGCCGAAAACCGCCTTCGTGCTCGCGATGCTGTGGTGCTGCGCCATCGGCGGCTTTGCCGCGGCGACGAATTACGCATTCGCGTTCGCCCTGCTGTTCGCCGCCGGATTCGTGCAACTCTCGTTCAGCGCGATGGCGCAGACGCTCGTTCAAATCAACGCGCCGCCGGAAATCCGCGGCCGCGTGATCGGGCTCTACAGCATGGCGGGCCTCGGCATGCGCGCGTTCTCCGGGATCACGGTCGGCGTGTTGGGCGGCGTCATCGGCGTGCACTGGTCGCTGGCATTGAGCGCGGCAGGACTGCTCGCGATCATCATCGGCCTTTCCGCATTCACGCGGCGCGGATCACTGACAAAAACCTGAAGCATTAAACCTTTAACCGCGAAGGACGCACAGGGCACAAAGGAAAAGCAACGACAAGGTTACCTTCAATAGAAAGTAGCAACGGCAACCTCCTTCCTTTGAATTTGTCGATCCCTTGCGTCCTTCGCGTTCTTTGCGGTTCAGCTTCTCGTCGCAAATTCGATTATCAGGCGCGCGACTCCAGCCAGCTCGGCAATTCACGCGCTGCCTTGACGCCTTTCGCCGCCTCGCCCGCTTCAAAGTCGCCCGCCTTGTGCTGCGGATACACGTAGATTTTCAGCTCCGGCAGTCCCAGCGCCTGCGCCTGCGCGCGCGCCGCCTTCTCGAAGAAGTCGTTCACGAACACCACCGTCGGGTGACCCGCCTTGGTGAGAAAAATTCCGTCGCGCACGGCGCCGGAGGTGCAAGAGCCTCAGGCGCCGACGCCGACTAACGCGTAATCCGTTTCCGCCAGCAAACGCAGCGCATCCGCGCGCGGCGCCGGCGCCCAGGTGTTCGTCTTGTAGACGCGGGTTACACCGGCCGGTCGCAGCGTCTTGCCGATTTCGTCTTCGAGCGCCTTCCAGAACGCGAGCGCCGACACGTGCTGGTTGAAGATGCAGCCAACGCGCTTGCCATTCAATGTCTCGATTACGCGCTGCGCCTGTTGCGCAACCGCTTCGACTTCGCCCACCGGGTCAAACAATTCAATCGTCATGCTCGTCTCCTGGATCAAAACGCCAATGCAACTTTTGCCGCAGATAAACGCAGATAAACGCGGATGGGCCTTATAACAAATCGAATCAGTAATGTGGAATGCGACACGTGCACTTTCTTAATTACCCTATAGCGCATCAGCCGTCGGTCGTCATCTATTTCATCTGCGTGTATCTGCGTGTATCCGCGGCTCAACGGTTTTAGGTTTCGGGAAAGACAACGCGCTTGCTTTGCGTGTAACCGCCCAGCGCGCCCCAGCCCGCGCACAGCGCGCAAAAACCGGCGCCCGAACCCCAGCCGCCGGTGACGACCAGCGTGAGATTGTCGACGGACCGCACCCACGGCACGCGCGCCTCGTCGTCGTTTTCGTCGACCACATGACTCCAGTGCATCGGGTGCGTGGCCGAAATCGAGCGGCGCGCCTTGACTTCGCGCACGGGGCGCGTCGCGAGTTTCATGACGCCTTCCTTCACCTCGCGCTTCGTGAGCCCCGCGTCGCCCAGCGCTTTCGCGGTCATCGGCCCGAGCACCATTACCATGTCGCCGCCCGTGATGTTGTTGCTGCCCAGCGTCACTATGGCATCGGCAAGCAAAAGCAACACGTCCTCAATCGGACTGTAGCCCGAGCCGGTCGCTACCGACATCGGCGCCGTCACCGCAGTCACCGTGACAACTGTGTCGTTCGCAGCAAAGCCGCGTTCGACGTGCAGCGCTTCCCACGGATTCGCGTCCTGATCCTCGGCCACGCAAAAACTGAAATAGCCGGGATGCCCGAGGGTAGTCTTGCACGGCTCGCCCGGAAAGCCGCCGCCGATATTCCACAGCACGAGGCGCAGCGCGCGGCCTATGGTTGCCGACGCGCGGCAGCCGTGGCCGAGCGCGCCTTCCTTAGTGTTGAAGCCCAGCGCTTTGACCGCAGGACCACTCACCACGCAGAGCGGCGCGCACGCGTGCGTCGTCGTCTGCACGCCATTCAGATTGAAACCCTCTTCGAGCACCGCCTCGACCGCCGCGATCACGATAGGCACGTACTCGGGCTTGCAGCCCGCCATCACGCAATTGATCGCGATCTTTTCGATCGTCGCAACACCATTGCGCGGCGGCACCACGCCGACGACTTCGCCGGGATCGCGCTTGAGGTACGCCAGCACGCGCTCGATCGCTCCGCGCGTCGGCGGCACCACCGGCAGGCCGTCGGTCCACTTCTGCTGGTAACAGACTTCCACCGCCGCTTCGAGATCGGCGGCTTCTATGATGCGTGACGATAATTCCATAGATATGTCTTCTAAGCGCGGCGCGCAGGAAATGGTGCGAAGCAGAGATTGCGAAAGTCTAGCAGGAATTCGCAGGGTGCAGCCCGGCACGCCCAAATGCGCGCATGCATCATGCTATAGTCACACGCAACAATTCGCTGGGGAAAACAGCAAATGAACGCGCCCCGCGCGCCTGAACCACTGACGATGCTCGACAGAATCTGGGCGCAGCACGTGATCGTGCCGCGCGCGGGCGGCGAAGAGCTGATGTTCGTGGATCTGAACCTCGTGCACGAAGGCGGCACGTTCATGGCGTTCGACCAGCTGCGCGCGGAAGGCCGCAAGGTGCGCAAGCCCAAGTTGACCCTCGCGGTGACGGACCATTACCTGCCAAGCACTAATCGCAAGGCGGGGGTGGCGGCCATCCCGAATCCCGCGATCCGCAACGTCGTCGAGTGGCTCGCCCAGAACACGCGCGAGTTCGGCATCGAGCACATCGGGCCGGACGATGCGCGCCAGGGCATCACGCACGTGATCGCGCCGGAGCTGGGGCTCACGCAACCCGGACTGCTCATCGCCTGCTGCGATTCGCACACGGCAACACAGGGCGCGCTCGGCGCGCTCGCGATGCCGATCGGCCAGTCGAACCAGCTGCGCCACGTGCTTGCAACGCAGACGTTGTGGCAGAAGAAGCCGCGGCAGATGCGCATCACGATAGACGGCAAGCTGGGCGCGCACGTCACCGCCAAGGACGTCATCCTCGCGATCATCGCGCGCATCGGCATCGGCGGCGCGGTCGGCCACGCGGTCGAGTACTGCGGATCGACGGTACGCGCGATGACGGTCGAAGCGCGGCTGACGGTCTGCAACATGTCGATCGAGGCGGGCGCGCGCATCGGCATGGTTGCGCCTGACGATGCGACCTTCGAATATCTGAACGGCCGCCCGCACGCGCCCAAGGCGGCGGATTGGGACCGCGCGCTCGAATACTGGCGCACGCTGCCGTCGGATGTCGGCGCACGCTTTGAGCGCGAACTCGCGCTGGACGCTGCCACGCTTTCCCCGATGGTGAGTTGGGGCACGAGCCCGGAGGATAGCGTCGCCGATCACCGATCGCGTTCCCGATCCCGCAGCGGTCGCCGATCCGGAGCGCCGCCGCCGCATCGAGCGCGCGCTCGAATACATGCAACTCGCTCCGGGCACCGCGCTTGCGTCGATCGCGGTGAACCGCGTGTTTATCGGTTCGTGCACGAATGCGCGCATCGAGGACTTGCGCGCCGCGGCGAAGATGGCGCGCGGACGCCGCGTCGCGGTGCCCGCGATGGTGGTACCCGGATCCACCGCGGTGAAAAGACAGGCCGAAGCCGAGGGGCTCGATCGCGTGTTTCTCGAAGCGGGATTCGAATGGCGCGAAGCGAGCTGCTCGATGTGCGGCGGCTCGAACGGCGACACGCTTGCGCGCGGGGAGCGCTCCGCGTCCACCACCAACCGCAATTTCGAAGGGCGCCAGGGCCCGGGCGCGATGACTCACATCATGAGCCCGGCGATGGCAGCGGCGGCCGCGATCACCGGCCGCTTGACCGACGTGCGCGAACTCGCGGCGTAACGAATATGCAACCGTTCACGACGCTCACCGCCGTCGCAGCCCCTCTCGACATCGCGAAGATCGACACCGGCGTCATCCTGCCGGGCCGTTTCCTGCGCATCCGCCGCATCCATGGTGTCGCCGACTACTCGGATGCTTTTCTGCACGACCTGCGCTTCGATGAGCACGAACGGCCGCGCGAGGATTTCGTGCTGAACCTCGCGCCGTATCGCGGCGCCGGCATCCTCGTGACGGGCACCGATTTCGGTTGCGGCTCGTCGCGCGAAGGCGCCGCGTACGCCGTGCTCGACTTCGGCGTGCGCGCACTGATCGGGCCGGGCTTCGGCGACGTCTTCGTCGGCAACTGCCTGCAGAACGGCATCGTGCCGGCGGTGCTGCCGCTGGCGGTGGTGCAGGACCTGTGGCGTCAACTGAAGGCAGCGCCGGGCGCGCAGATCACCGTCGACCTCGTCAACGAAACCGTGGTGGCGCCCGACGGCGCGCGGCACGCGTTCGCCATCGACGCGACGCGCAAGGAACGCCTGATGAAAGGGCTCGACGATGTCGGCGTGACCCTCGAACATCTGCGCGGACATCGAAGCCTTCGAGCAAGCTTACCGCCAACGGATGCCGTGGCTTGCATCCAAAATTTGAGGGGCTGATATGCGACTGATTACATTTCTGCTGATGGCGGTGCCTGCCTTCGCATTCGCGCAAGCACCCGCCGCGTGGAAACCGGAACGCCCGGTCGAACTGATCATAGGTGCTGCGCCCGGCGGCGCCAACGATCGCATCGGGCGCGCGCTGCAGCGCGTGCTGCAGGACGCGAAGCTCGCGAACCCGGTGGTCGTCATGAACAAGCCGGGCGGCGGCCAGGCAATCGCGTTCACGTACCTCGCGAGCCACGCCGGCAATCCGCACTACCTGGGTCTCGCGTCGTCGAGCTGGCTCACGACCGTGGCGGCGGGCGAGACCACGCTCACCCACCGCGACGTGACGCCCATCATCAAGATACTTGACGAGTATCAGGTGTATTTCGTCCGCAACGACTCGACGATCCGCAGCGCGCAGGACATCATCGACCGGCTGAAGAAAGACCCCGGTTCCGTCTCGTTCGGGTTTTCCACCGCGAGCGGCAATCCACTGCACATTTCGATCGCCACCCTCGCGCGCGTCGCGGGCGCCGATGCGCGCAAACTGACGACGGTCGTATATACCTCGGGCACCAACACCGCAATCCAGGTCGCCGGCGGGCACCTCGACGTCGGCGTGCAAAGTCCGGGCAGCGCGTGGCAACTCGCGCAAGCGGGCAAGATACGCCTCCTCGCAGTCGCGGGTCCGCACCGCTATCCCGGCGAACTTGCCAACGTGCCTACGCTGCGCGAGCAAGGCGTCGAGTCGGACGCCAACGTTTTCTACACGTTGTTCGCGCCGAAAGGGATAGAGCCGGCGCAGACCGCGTGGTGGGACCAGGCGCTCACCAGGGTCATGCAAAGCGAACAAATCAGGAAGGACGCGGCCTTCAATATCTGGGCGATCGACCTCATCGGCCACCGCGAACTGCCCGCCTTTCTCGAGCGCGAGCACGAAAACTACCGCCGCGCGCTGGCGGAACTGGGGCTGCATAAGTAGCTAAAATGCCCGCATGAGTTCGCAACCGGTTTCACTCGCCAAGACGACCCGACCCGCGCTCGGCAGCATCGCGCGGCGCGAGACGTTGTTCGCGCGCCTCGATGGGCAACCGGGACGCACCGTCGCGTGGATTTCGGGGCCGCCGGGCGCCGGCAAGAGCACGCTCGCGGCTAGCTACGTTGAAGCGCGCGGCTACCAGTGTGCCTGGTACCAGCTCGATCCCGACGATGCCGACGTGGCCACCTTTTTTCATTACCTCGGCCACGCCGCGCGCAAACTCGGCGACGGCCGCCCGCCCGATCTTCCCGCGTTTACGCCGCAGCACCTGCAGGACGTAGCGTCGTTCTCGCGCAAATTTTTTCGCCAGTTGTTTTCGCGCGCGGGGGCGCAGGCGGCGCTGGTGCTCGACAATCTGCACGAGGCGGCAGCCAATACGCCACTGCAGGAAGTGCTGCAGGCGGGCCTGGCGCAGGTCCCCAAGCACTGCTGCGTGATCGTCACCAGCCGCGGCGAGCCGCTCGCCGCACTGGCGCGCATGCGGGTGAGCGGCGAAATGGTGTGCGTCGGCGGCGAGGATCTGCGCATCGGGTCGCGCGAACTCGCGGAAATCGCCAGCCTGCGCGGCCTGCCGCTGCCGCCGGAGGCGGTGGCCAAACTTCAGGAACGCACGCAGGGCTGGGCCGCGGGACTCGTGCTCATGCTCGAGCACGCGAAAATCTCCGGCCGCATCGCCGAGTTTCCGAGCGACGCGACGCCGAAACTGATGTTCGATTACTTCGCGGGCGAAATCTTCGACCGCTTCGAGGCCGCAACGCAGCAGTTCCTGTTGAGGATCGCGTGCCTGCCGCGCATGACGGTCGAGGTGGCGCGAAGCCTTGTCGGGCGAAAAAAATGCGGGCCGGCTGCTGGTCAATCTCGCGCACAACGAATACTTCGTGCGCGAGACCGTCACGGATGACACCCGCGTCTACCAGCTGCATCCGCTGCTGCGGGAGTTCCTGCGCAACCGCGCGGCCCACGCGCTCCCCGACGCGATAGGTGCTGCCGAACTGCAACGCGCCGCGGCATTGTTGCGCGGCGCCGGACACAGCGAGGACGCCGTCTCGCTGCTCATCGAATGCCATGACTGGAGCGAAGTCGCGCGCATCGCCGCGGAACTGGCCGACGCCATGCTCGCACAGGGCCGCAGCGAGACGCTGTCCGGCTGGCTCGAACTGCTGCCCCCGCCAGTGCTCGAAGCGGATCCGCGGCTGTTGCATATCTATCGCCGCGAGCCGCGTGCACGCGAGTCCGCGCGCCGCGCGCCGCCTGTTCGAGCAGGCCTACGCCGGACTGCGCGACACCGGCGACACGCGCGCCATCGTGCAAAGCTGTCGCGGCATCATCAACGCGATCATCCTGGAGTTCGACGATCTGGCGGCGCTGGATCGCTGGATAGCCACGCTCGCCGATCTGCTCGGAGGCAAACGTCGCCACTTCGCCCGACGCTGTCGATCCCGGCGCCATCGAGACCTTGATTCGCGCCTTGTTGCTGCGCGATGCCGGCAATGTCGAACTGGAAAAGTGGCTGCGTCACGCGGAGCACGCCGCGCGCACGCACGCCGATGCACAACCGGCGCCGGACGTATCTCGCGGAACTCGCGCTGGGACGCGCGATGGTGGCGGTGCTGCAAGGCGACTTCGATGGCGCCGAGAGCATCATGAGTCCGCTGCGCGCCGCGACTGCGGGACGCAACGCCGTCATGAACATCGCGTGCAGCATTGCCGCCGCGCTCAATCATCTGCACGGCGGCGCCTACACGGCCGCGTTGCAAGCGGCGCGCGACGGCCTCGCGACCGCCGGCTCGGAAGGCCTGCACCTGTACGACGAATGGCTGCGCATACTGGCGGCGGCGGCGACACTCGGTGCCGGGCGACTGCGACAGCGCGCGCAGCGAATTGAAGGCGCCTCGATGCGGCCGGCGCGCGGCTGCGCCGCGGCGACCGCGCATTCATTCATTATCTCAAGAGCTGGCTTGCCGTCCTGGAAGGCGACACGGCGGGCGCGAACCGCGAGGCGAAGACCGCGCTCGGCGTTGCCGTGGAAGTCGGCATACCGTGGCTGGAATGTCTCGCGCGCGTCGCCTACGCGCAGGCCGTTTTATCGTCCGGCGACGCGCGTGGCGCCGAATCCCAGGTGCGCAGCGCGAAAATCATCGCCGCGCAGCTGAAGAGCCCCCTGCTGGAAGTATCCGCGCAACTCGTCGCCGCGGCGACGGCGATCGCGTCGCGCGACGAGAACGCGGCGCTCGCTGCGCTGACTGCCGCGTTCACGCGCGCCCGCGAGCATGGCTTTCGGCATCTGCCGGGAATACGCCCGCAGATGCTGGCCGAACTGTGCGCGCTCGCGCTGCGGCACGACATCGAACCCGCGTTCGCGCGCGGACTCGTGGCCGCCGGAAACTTGCCGCCTCCGCGCTCGGCGCTGCACCTGAAGCAATGGCCGCGCCCGTTTCCAGGTTTGCACGCTCGGCGGATTCGAACTCCTGCGCGAATCGACGCCGATCGAATTCTCGAAAAAGGGGCCGGGACGCCCGGTCGAACTGCTGAAAGTGCTGATTGCGCTGGGCGGACGCAACGTGCGCGCCGACCAGCTGGCCGACGCATTATGGCCGCGCGTCGACGCGGATTACGCGCACAAATCGTTTACCGCGACGCTGCACCGGTTGCGGGGAATTTTTCAGGCGGACGACGCGCTGATACTCGCCGACGCGCGTCTCACGCTCAACCCGGCGCTTTTCTGGGTGGACACGTGGGCCCTCGACCATCTGCTCACGGAACTCGAAAGCGCGGTGCGCGACGCGCAACCGCAGTCCGGAGAAACCGCCCTGCGCGCGCGCGTCGACGAGGTGCTGACGATTTACCGCGGGCCGTTTCTGCCGGACGAATCCGAGCAGCCGAGTTTCATCGCGTATCGCGAACAACTGCGCGCGAAACTGGCGAGGTGCGTGGCGCGGATTGCACGGCGCTGGGAAGAAGCCGGCATGCGCGAGGCCGCGGTGGATTGCTACCTGCAATGCATCGATGCCGACGAACTGTGCGAAGCGTTCTATCGCGGCCTGATGCAGTGCTACCAGCGGCATGGCGAAATCGTCGAAGCGCTGGCCACCTACGAGCGGCTGCGCACGCTCCTCGCGACGCGGCTGCAGGCAACACCCTCGCCGGAAACCCACACGGTACACGCGGCACTGCTCGCGCAGCAGGGCGCCAAACCCGAAGTGAACCGCTTTCAGGGCTTGCGGTAGGTCGCCTTGAATTCCCGGTCGAGCTCGGCCCACATCTTGTTCAATCCCGTCCAGACGGCGGTCGGCGGCAGGTATTCACGGCGCGGCATTCCCGACTTCGGCGGCGCGATTTCACGCATGCGCGCGGTAAAGGATATCGACGTGCCGCCCGTCACTTCGATCACCGTCGCGCCGATCGTGACCTCGAGGCCTTCCGGCTCGAACTTGAAGAAATTGCTGTACATGCCGATGCAGGGCCCGATGATCTGGCGCGCCCGCGGCAAATCCGCCGTCGCCGCCTGATTCCACTCGGCGAGATCGAGCGGGCGCGGCGCCGGCCCGTAGACGTTGACGTAACCCAGCACCGGGTCCTGCGCCTCGACCGTCATGCCCGAGCCGCGCCATGCTGATGCGCACGGCGTCGTAGGCCTCGGCGCGCGTCACCTTGAATTCCTTCGTCCCGTTCTGCTTCAGGATGACTTCGTAATCGGCGCGAAAGTTGTCGTTGATCGCGGTGATCGCGCAGTTGATTTCTTCCGGTTTCAGCGGCGCGCAACCCGCCATGAGCATGACGAGCATCGCGCAACACACGGCAAGACTGCGCCTGCCGGTCATCTCAGATCACCCGGCTCGTCATAGACACTCCTGTCGCGTCCCGCGCCGGCGATACAGATGCCCGCATCAGCATATCTTCATGCCGGCAACCACTTTGTCCGCCTGCTGGACCTCGGGCGCCTGCAACATGGCGGCCATCTTGGCCCGCTCGGCCGCGGCGGCGGTATTGCCGCAGCGCATCGCCAGACTGTACCAGATATAGGCCTGAGTGTGGTTCCTGGCCACGCCTCGGCCGTTGGCGTACATCTCCGCGAGCTTGACCTGGGCGGCGGCATTTCCGCGGGTGGCGATCGACGTGAGTATCTCGCGGGCCTTGGCGAAATCTCCGCTGGCCATGGCTTTTTCCGCCTCGTCGATCTTCTCCTGCTGCGCGGGTTGTACAGGCTTCTCGGTTGGCACGACCGGCGGCGTATCAGGCTTTGGCGGGATTACCGCCACAGGCTCCGGCGGACTGGCGGCACGGGCGCTGGCGCAATCTGCGGCGCGATCTTCGGGGGGCACCGGCTCATCACGGACCGGGGTTTTGCCGTAGCGCCCGACTGGATTTTGGCTTCGGTGCGAGGATGACCGGTTTCGGCGGCGGCTCCGCCTGGCGCGCGGGCCGCATCATCTTTCGCCTGTTGTTCCTGCCGGCGCTGGCGCTCCTGTTCCTCCAACTGCCTTTTTTGCTCGTCGAGCTTACGCTCCTCCACAAGTCGCGCGCGTTCGGCCTCCAGCTGTTTCTGCGTTTCCGCGATTTTCTGCTCGACGCCGCGGTCAGGCGCGCGCGTCAGCAAGACAGCAGGTCACCACCGCCGCGGCGACTGCGCCTACGGCGGCCCACACCATCCGCGTACGCGCGTTCGACGGGCGCGGACTCGCGCCGTCGCTCGCGCCGGCGGCCTGCGTCGCCGTCGTGCGCTGAGTTACCCGCGGCACTCGGCGACGGGCGGCGGCGCCGGTTCGCGCGCGGAGACGTTGCCGTTTCCGCCGGACGCCACGGCGGGCTGAGGCGCAACCACCGCCGGGGCCGGCTTGCGCGCTCTGCCCGCTAAGCTCGCTGCGCCATTCGGCGACGGTCTGCGGCCGGTCTTTTTCGGCGAACTCGAGCGCGTGATCGATCGCCGCCAGCAGCCGGTCGGAGTAGCGCCCCTTGCCGATGACTTTCGCCGGCACGAGAACTTCGCGCGCGCTGCCGAGCACACCTTTGCTGCGCGCGATCGAATCGAGCGGCGCGGTGCCCGCGATCGCGCGGTAGCAGGTCGCGCCCAGCCCGTAAATATCGGTCCACGGGCCCTGGTTCTCCGAACTGCTGTAGTACTGCTCGAACGGCGCATAGCCGGGCGCGATCAGGATGGTCAGCGTGCGCGCCTTGCCGAGCGAGTGGCGCGCCGAGCCGAAATCGAGCAGCACCGGCGTGCCGTCGTCGCGGATGTGGATGTTGTCCGGCTTGATATCGCGGTGGATGAACCCGGCGTTGTGCACGAGTTCGAGCCCGTCCAGCACGGGCAGCATGATGCGCAGCAGTTCGTCCTCGGGCAGGACGCCGCGCCGCTCCAGCTGCGCGCCAAGATTGTCCCCCGCCTCGAACCGCATCACCATGTAGGCGGTGTCGTTCAACTCGAACACCGACAGCACGCGCACGATGTTCGGATGGTCGAAGCGCGCCAGCGTGCGCGCTTCGCGGATGAACCGGTCCAGCCCCCAGCGGTAGCGCTCGCGCTGCGTGTCGGTGCGCGCGCGCACCGTGCCATCCGGCCGCCGCGTGGCGACGTCGCCCGGCAGGTACTCCTTGATCGCGACCATCTGATCGAGATTGGTGTCGCGGGCCAGATAGGTGATGCCGAAGCCGCCCTGCCCGAGCACGCGCTCGAGCACGTACCAGTGCAGCCGGTGCTGGGCCGGCAAGGCGTCGGGATAGGCCAGATCACTCATAACGGCGCTAATCGCTTGGGTCTTGTTGTTAGCGACGGGATAAAGACTAAGCGAACGCCTCCCCCCGCGCAAGTCCGCGTAAATCCGAGCAAATTGAGCCATTTGCGCGATTTGTATGCCATCGGTATGCCATCCGTGACCGATCCGCAAGCGCGTGCCGCTCATGATCGCCCTCAACAGGACCCGGTAGCGCGCGCTAATGTGCGCCGCTCCGCAGCACCGGGTCTCCCGTAACGCTTAGGAAGGGCATCGATCATGGAAACCGGCATCGCAACGCATCGCGTGCTCACCCGTGGGGTCGAATGGAAAAACCGACCGGCACGCGTGACGCGCATGCTGCTCGGGTGGCGCAAGAGCTGCGCGGGACATCGCGTCGGGACACTCGCAATCCGCGCGGGAGAGCGCCCTCATGATTGCGACGTGCATCCCGGGCAGAAGTTCGACGGCCGTTGCCGCAGTGGCAAATCTTCGCAAAGTGGTGCGCCGGTGCGCTGGTGCTGATGATGCCGGGTTCGTTCGTCGTCATTGCGGTGCTGTGGATTTACCGGCGCAGCGTGTGAAGGCGAGCGGAGAAACCCTGTGAACGCAACCAGAATTGCCACGGCCGGAATCGTGCGTGACGCGCCCGTGTGGCAAGGCTGGGCGCTTACCCTCACCCTCACGCTGTGTTTTGCCGCGAGCGGCTGCTCGGTGCGCAACTACGCCGTGAACAGCGTGGGTGATGCGCTCGCGGCTAGCGGCACGGGTTTCGCGTCGGACGACGACTCCGCAACTGATCCGCGGCCGCGGCACCGTTCAGCCTGAAGCTGATGGAAAGTGTGCTCGCCGAGAGCCCGCATCACCGCGGCCTGCTGCTTGCCGCGACACAGGGCTTCGTGCAGTACACCTACGCCTACGTGGAATTGCGCGCCGACGAACTCGAAGACAAGGACCTGCAGGCGGCGTACGCCCAGCGCGAGCGCGCACGGCGCCTCTACGGAGCGGGCCGGCGGTTCGTTTTTGTGAACAGCGCGGGCGAAGTCCAAGCCTGCCCCTTCTGCGCTGCGAGCGCAGGAAGCTGCCTCGAAGACCCGCTCGACGAGGTGCTAAAGCGGGTGGTACGGTTTGGTTGCCACGCCTACCCGCTTGTCTCATAAGAAAAAAGATATCGCACCTCCTACCGTAAGTCATTCGTAAGTCTTCTTTAAGCGATCTGCAGGCCGCCCGGCCGCAATCTGTGCCCATGTCGCAGCCCCGCTGGCGGCGATCCCTGACAAGGAGACGGCATATGAAAACCCGCATGCACTCACGCACCAAGCGATCTCCCACGCCGCGCGCGGACCGCCGGGACGATCTGCTCGCGTTGCTGCTTGAGGAAGTGGAAGACACCCCCGGCACCGATTACGTCGTGATGCGCCAGGTGGTCGAGATGCCCGCCCTCGAGGAGTACTTGAGAGAGTGCGGCGCGCGCACGCTCCACTGACGAGCGCGGACCACCAGGCGGAATGGCATCCATGTCTCCACAAATCCAACCGGTGACTGCACGCGCGCGCTGGAAGAAGAAACGCTCCGCACGGATATTCCATTGCATGATGCGCTTCTACGTGAACCCGCGGCACAGCGCGCGCGCGATCCTGGCGCAACTCGCCCGCGAGTTCCCCCGCTTGCGCGGGCGCATCGTGCCGCAGCAACTTGCCGAGCTGACGCAGGTGAGTCGCAACCAAGAGTTCCACCAGAAACACTTCAGCCGCGAAGCACTGCCGCGCACCCTCGCACTGCTGGCCGAATACC
>CAVZWF010000007.1:0-185775 GCA_963778865.1 uncultured beta proteobacterium
AGGGTCGAGTGGGCAATACGGTTCTCATCTCACGTCTGCAACTCGGGGCGGCGGTGGGCCGAAATTCACCCTCCGCATTTCGCGGAAGCCAAACCGGATGGAATACGCGCCACACGTCGCGCGATATCTAGTTTCGGGGCGCGGACCAAATGGTGAAGGGCGCATCGTGATCTACTTGTCGAGACCACCGTTGGAATTCCATCTGCGCCAGAAGGCGCAACCTGATTGTCGACTTCCAAAACACCGCGCTGCCGGAAGAATCTCGAGCGCCGGCTCGACGCGGTCGGCAATTGCAACACCCGTGCAGACCGATGGCGCAGGGCGGCGGAGCCGATTCCCGTCGAGCCCAAAGGTTTGTGGAGCATCCGCCTACCAGACCGACAACCGGTTCATAGTCGAGATCAACCCATCGTCGAAGATCCGACGTCATTTTCTAGGGCTTCGCGCGTCGGCTATAGGCCTGGAGAAAGCTATTCGAGGAGTTTTCAAAACGTTGAGGTCCGTGCCGTCTGCACAATCGCCATTTTACCGGGGTCCAACTTCATCACCAGCAGCCGACATATCTCGGTGGTACTTGAACTGCCGCCGGCTGAAGGATGTGCCGGTCAATGCGGCATCATCCTGCAAACCAAAGGCCTCGACATGCGCAAGAATGGCAACGTGGTATGGATTGCGCCGCGTGACGAATTGGCGACCAAGGAAAAGCTCGCGCTGGAATCGCAAGCGCACATTTCCCATTGAGCCGGTGCGTACCGAGTCTTTCCAGTTAAATTACCAAAAAGCCGAGGCATTCCAGAAAGTCCTTTTGCCGATAAGGACCAGCGCATGCCTGTCCAAACGCGCAGGCGCGGTGATGGATCCGCGCACCAATACGCCTGTCGTGCAGGACACGCCGTCGCGACGGGAAGCAGGCGCCCACGCCGGGCGGCCAAGATCCGACTGCAACCGTGCGGCAAGCTACGGGAGGCGCGGATTGTCGAAAACATTTTGAGGAGTTCACGCGCTCCGGCGGCGCGGTTGGGCCGACCTCACCGGACCAACGAAATCCCGGAAAGTGGCAGTAAACCTAATGGCTAGGCGCCTAACTGAGCCGACACCACGACGTCCACACACCAGCTCGCGGACGCCGATAACACCAATTTGAACGATTTTACCAACGTCACCTGCCGGCTCAGGGCATTGGCGGCAACCTTCCCGGTGTGTTTCGGAGTCCTATTTAATAACGCGTTGACGGGTGGTTTTCGAACCTCGAAATCTCGGCGCTGCAGGCGGACGGCAAGGGCAAGATAATCTCCGAGTCCTGTGCGTGATCACCGCCGACCAGATGATCGAGCAAGGCACCGAATTCCGTACACAGGCGACTTCAAGCGGAGGACCAGCGTGTCGTTCAAAATGCCACTTTGTCGCTTAGGCGACTTGCAGATCACTCCCACCAGACCGCGACCACGGATATCTCAATATCCACAAGACAGTGTCGCAACGGCCACCATGGTACCGTCGATCGACACCAAGCAAATCACGACCAACGTGCTGGTGCAAAAACCGGGGCACCAAAATAGTTATTGGTGGAATATATTCGCAATAGCAAAACTACGATATGACTCCGAAATACGGTATTTTGTGATCTGCCCATCTCTATTTTTGTTTAGAAACAATTCGAAGCAAGATGACCGCAAACGAACTGCTGATTTTCATCAGCCCACGGATAAAACTTTTATTGCGTGCATTGGGTCTCGCTATGAACGGCGGGTTCCGCCGTTTTTTTTGCTTGTCGTGGCTGTGGCCTGCCGGTTCGAATGGCATGCACTTCTGATGCTACAATTCCGCCATGTCCAACGTTTCTTCTCGGGTGCTTTCCGCCCCCAGTATCCCGGGAAATATTTTTCTCGTTCGGACTGATGGGTGCTGTAGTCTGTCGGTCGTTTGCTCGCAAAAGGGGCAAGTCGTTTTATGATTGCGATCAGGAAATCGAGTACGCACCGGTGTGAGATTCCGGCGATATTCGCGAAATTGAGGCGAGAAGACGGTTTTGCACGACCTGTCTTGCGCGCATGCTGGGCGTGTCCAACATCGCAGCTCGCCACCGGTGGCGGCGCCTGTTTGCGCCAAGAAACAAATTCGGCGGGCGTTGATGCAGCATGGCACTGGTAGTAGACCATGGGGCGTTTTGTGGACCATCTCTGCAACGCACGCGCCACGACCGCAACCGCCCGTTGCTGCAAACCGGCGATCCTCGTGCCACGCTTGAGCGCGATCCGTTACAGCCGCGGTCGCATCCCTCGTCACGGATACCGGTAACCAAAATCGGTACCTCGTAAACCGGCTCGAGAATGTCCTGCGCGAGCACTTGGCGTTGACGCCCGCACCCGGGGCATCCGCGTTGGGCATGACGTGCCGAGTTGCGCGCGCGACAAAATACCCATCGGAAAATCATGCATACCGTCCAAGTTGTGTGGCCAAAATGGAATTATCCTATCTACATCGGGGATGAGTTGCTCACGCGAGGCGACTTATTGGCGCAACATGTCCGTGCCGCAAACGCGTCGCGCTGATCACCGATACCACGCTTGCATCGTTGTATTTGGACACGGTCGTGCGGCCTTGCCGCGGTTGACGTCGGACCTACGCCAATTGCGATTCCCGCCGGAGAGCAGCATAAGAATTGGCAATCACTAAACGTGGTAATTCCCTGCACCTCCTCATAACGCGCAAAAGAGTGTCGTATTGCTCTGGTGGCGGTGTCAGGAGATTTCTACTTCGCCGCTGCAACCTACCTGCGCGGATAACCTTACATCCAGATGCCGACCACGCGCAGGTCGATTCCTCGGTCGGCGGCAACACCATCCTACGATCCCCGCGGAAAACAACCTATAGGCGCGTTCTACCAGCCGCTCGCCGTCATCGCGGATACGGGGAGCGTACCCGTCAATTTCAGGCGATATTAGCGCGGGCCTTGCCGTAGTGATTAAATACGGAGTCATCCGGATGCCGCTTTTTTCCACTGGATCGAGGGCAACATCGACGCGCTGCTCGCGCGAATGACACGGCGCGGCCATGCGGTCCAGCGGCTAGCCGGCGCAGACAGGGCCGAGTTGTAGTTGCGGACCGAGCGCGGGAACGCGGCCATTGCGTAGGCTCAGACCAGCACTTTCGGGGCACGCCATCGAGACCGGCTGCAGTACGGTGCATGGCTCAACCGCTTTGCCATGCAGCCATGCACCGTATCCCAGCCCGGTCTCGATGGCGTGCCCGAAGGTGTGACCGAGATTGAGGAGCGCGCGATCACCGCGTTCTTCGCGCTCGTCCGCGACTACAACTGCGGCCTTGTTCTCGCAAGAGCGCTGAACCGCATGGGCCAGCGCCGTCCTGTCATGCGCGAGCAGCGCGTCGATGTTGCCCTCGATCCAGTGGAAAAAAGCGGCATCCCGGATAACTCCGTATTTGATGACCTCGGCAAGGCCCGCGCTAATCTCGCGCCTGGAAAGCGTGCCGAGCGTCCCGGTATCCGCGATGACGGCGAGCGGTTGGTAGAACGCGCCTATCATATTTTTGCCGCGGGGATGATTGATGGCGGTCTTGCCGCCGACCGAGGAATCGACCTGCGCAAGCAGCGTGGTCGGCATCTGGATGTAAGGTACTCCGCGCAGGTAGGTTGCAGCGGCGAAGCCCGTCAGATCTCCTATAACACCGCCGCCCAGAGCGATCAACGTTGTTTTGCGCTCGCAGCGGCGGTCGAGAAGTGCGTCGAATACCGCGTTTAGTGATTGCCAATTCTTATGCTGCTCTCCGGCGGGAATCACAATCCGGGTAACGCCGACGTCAACCGCGGCCAAGGCCGCCGCGACCGTGTCCAAATACAACGATGCGAGCGTCGTATCGGTGATCAGCGCGACGCGTTTTTGCGGCAGATGTTGCGCCAATAAGTCGCCTCGCGTGAGCAACTCATCCCCGATGTAGATAGGATAATTCCGTTCGGCCAGCGCGACTTGGACGGTATGCATGATTTTCCGATCGGGTATTTTGTCGCGCGCGCAACTCAGCACGTCATGCCCGACGCGGATGCCCCGGGTGCGGGCGTCGACGCCAAGTGCTCGCGCAGACGTTGTTCGAGCCGGTTTACGAGGTTGCCGAGACTTTGGTTACCGGTATCCATGACGAGGGATGCGACCGCACGGTATAACGGATCGCGCTGTGCGACCAACTCTTCAAGCGTGGCACGAGGATCGCCGGTTTGCAGCAACGGGCGGTTGCGGTCGTGGCGCGTGCGTTGCCAGAGATCGTCCAGCGAAGCGCATAAGTATACTACCGTGCCATGCTGCATCAACGCCCGCCGATTCTCTTCGCGCAAAACGGCGCCGCCACCGGTGGCGAGTACAATGTCAACACGCCCGGCGAGTTCGCGCAAGACGGTCACCTCGCGTGCGCGAAAACCGTCTTCTCCCTCGATCTCGAATATCACCGGGATCTTCACACCGGTGCGGCGCTCGATTTCCTGATCGCAATCATAAAACGACTTGCCCAGGCGTTTTGCGAGCAAACGACCGACGGACGACTTACCGGCGCCCATCAGTCCGACGAGAAAAATATTTCCCGGGATACTGGGGGCGGAAAGCGCCCCCGAAGAAACGTTGGACATGGCGGAATTGTAGCGTGAATCGCATGCCATTCGAACCGGCAGGCCGCGGCCGCGACAAGCAAAAAAAACGGCGGGAAGCCCCGCCGTTGTTCTTGGGTGGGCAAACCCCGAATCAGCGCAATGAAACGTTTTTCTTCATAATGCGTGGGCTGATGAAAATCAGCAGTTCGTTGCGGTCATCTTGCTTCGAATTGTTTCTAAACAAAAATCCGAGATAGGGCAGATCACCGAATACCGGTATTTTGGTGGTCTGGTCGTTTTGCGTCTGCGAATATATTCCACCGATGACTACGGTGCCCCCGTTTTGCACCAGCACGTTGGTCGTGATTTGCTTGGTGTCGATGGACGGTCCCGCCGTGGTCACCGTGCCGACACTGTCCTTGTGGATATTGAGATCCATGATGACGTTGTCGTCGGGAGTGATCTGCGGCTTCACCTTGAGCGACAAAGTGGCCTTTTTGAACGACACGCTGGTCGCTCCGCTTGAAGTCGCCTGCTGGTACGGAATCTCGGTGCCTTGCTCGATCGTAGCCTCGACCTGGTCGGCGGTGATCACGCGCGGACTGGAGATTATCTTGCCCTTGCCGTCCGCCTGCAGCGCCGAGATTTCGAGGTTCAAAAACCGCGTCAACGCGTTATTAAATAGGACTACCGAAAACACGCCGGGAAGGTTGCCGCCAATGCCCTGAGCCGGCAGGTTGACGTTGGTAAAATCGTTCAAGTTGGGTATCGGCGTCGCGAGCTGGCCAGTGTGGAACGTGGTGTCGTTCAGGTTGGCGCCCTGCACGATTCGTATTCCGCCTTTGCCGGGGATTTCGTTGCCGTTGCTGCGGTCGTGCAGGCCCAACCGCGCACCGAGGTTGCGCGTGAAGGTATCGGATGCTTCGACAATCCGCGCCTCAATCATGACTTGCCGCACGGGCACATCGATCTTGCGCACCAGCGTGCGCACCTGCTCCAGTCGCGACGGCGTGTCCTGCACGAACAGCGTATTGGTGCGCGGATCGATCACCGCGCTGCCGCGTTTGGACAGGATGCGCTGGTCCTTATCGGCGAGGATTTTCTGGAATGCCTCGGCTTTTTGGTAATTTAACTGGAAAGACTCGGTACGCACCGGCTCAATGTCGGAAATTTGCGCTTGCGATTCCAGCGCGAGCTTTTCCTTGGTCGCCAATTCGTCACGCGGCGCAATCCATACCACGTTGCCATTCTTGCGCATGTCGAGGCCTTTGGTTTGCAGGATGATGTCGAGCGCCTGGTCCCACGGCACATCCTTCAGCCGCAGCGTCAGATTGCCGCCGACTGTGTCGCTGGTGATGAAGTTGAACCCGGTAAAATCGGCAATTACCTGCAGCACCGCACGGACCTCGACGTTTTGAAAGTTAAGCGATAGCTTCTCCCCGCTATAGCCGACGCGCGAACCCTGAATCAACTTGGTCGGATCTTCGACGATGGGTTTAATCTCGACTATGAACCGGTTGTCCGTCTGGTAGGCGGAGTGCTCCCACAAACCTTTGGGCTCGACGGAGATGCGAGTTCCGCCGCCCTGCGCCATCGCATCGATGGTCTGCACGGGTGTTGCGAAGTCAACCACGTCGAGCCGGCGCTCGAGATTCTTCGGCAGCGCGGTGTTTTGGAAGTCGACAATCAGGTTGCGCCCTTGCTGGCGCAGATCAATCCCAACGGTGCTGTCTGACAGGTCAATCACGATGCGCCCTTCACCATTTGGTCCGCGCCGAAAACTGATATCGCGCAACGTGTGGCGCGTATCATCCGGTTTGGCTTCCGCGAAATGCGAGGTGACCGGGGCCGCCGCCGCGCCAGGGGCGGAGGTTTGCAGCGTGATGAGAACCGTATTGCCCTCGACCCTGGTGTCGTAACCCAGCGATTTGGCGAGATTCATCACCAAGCGTGTACGGTCGCCGGCC
Source organism: uncultured beta proteobacterium (assembly GCA_963778865.1). Classification (GTDB taxonomy): domain Bacteria; phylum Pseudomonadota; class Gammaproteobacteria; order Burkholderiales; family SG8-41; genus PALSA-1004. Next base: position 6,565 of record CAVZWF010000007.1, read on the forward strand.
TGCACGACATTCATGTTACGTAAATCGCCGTCGCCGACATCCTGCGTATTCTTGCCGAGCGCGTTTACCGTGTTGGGAAAGTCAAAGGCGATCCGCGGCGGATTGTTAATGGTGAATCCCGCGGGCGGATTGAGAAGCGGTTGCCGGAGCGTGATCTTGACGACGATATTTCCGCCCTGCTGTCCCGCGACGCTAATCGCCTCGATGCCGTTGGCTTCAGGAACCGCGCCCTGACTCCACGCAGCGAAGCTCGCAATCAAGCCAACGCCGGTCGCCAATACAAGGCTAAGCACAATTTTAATATTTTTTTTCGAGTGATTCATAATGCCTCCTGATTTTTCCGCCGGCCGCTAATGCGCCCAATCGCGGCCACATCCGCCATGTTTCATTTGCCGGCGTCTTCCGTCAGCAACAACGTGCTGATACGTTCGGTCCAGTCACCCCCGCTGTCCTGCACGATCTCCTTGAGCTTGATAGTCGATTCCGATATTTCCGTGATCAGGCCGAAGTTTTGCCCAAGGTAGTTGCCGGACTTGACCCGGAATAGATTGTTGTCGGGGCTTTTCACCAACGCATAAGTTGCTTTGTTCTGCTGCAGCGTACCGACCATGCGCAGGTTCTCCAGAGGGTATGCTTCAAGCGGCTCCTTGCGGCGCGTCAGATCCGGCTGAATGCCGCCGCCGGCAGCGGATTTTGGCGGCTCGATCTTGCGCGGCTTAAACGGATCCACCAGATTGTAGGCGTCATACGTGAAGGGCTCGTACGGCTTGACGTCCGGTAACGGGGGTATTCTGCCGTGCGGCAAATTCTCCGAATCTCTTACGAATTGCCGCAGGTCCGAGTACTGCTCGCCGCCACACGACGCAAGTCCGCAGCAAATCACAATTGGAAATAATATTCGCCGGCTCATTTCTTGCCCGCCTTGTCCTTGGCTGCCTTTTTCTGTTTCGCGATTTCTTCTTCATCGAGGTAGCGGTAGGTCTTCGCAACCGCATCCATCGTCAGTCCGCCGTCTTTGTTGGTGTTGAGCGCAAGGGTGACATCGTTCAATAGAACGATACGCGATAGTTTGGAAATATCGCTCGCGAATGCGCCCATGTCGTGGTAGCTGCCCGTGACGCGAATGCTGATCGGCAGCTCGGCATAAAAATCGGCCACGGTTTCGCTCGCTGCGGGCTTGAACAACTCAAATTGGAGGCCGCGGCCCAGCCCGGCTTGATTGATATCCGTCAACAAGGCTTCCATCTCGGATTTGCTCGGCAGTTGTTTGAGCAGCGTGCCAAATGACTTTTCGATGTCCGCCAGCTGTTTGCGATATGCCTCGAGATCGATCGCTTGTTTTTTCTTTTCAAGGAACGTGGTGCGCAACGACTGCTCCTTTTTTACGGAGGCGTCGATGGCTTCGAGCTGGCCCTGCCAGTCGAAAAAATAGCTGCCGATAACAATTCCGATCAGCAACAAGAGCAATACGCCGAGCTTGGGCAGCGCCGGCCAACTGCCGATGATCTTGGGGTCAAGGCGCCGCAGATCGTCAAGGGTCATCATTTTTTGGTGTCCTTGGCGGGCGCTGCCGCAGGTGGTTTATTCGGCACGACGACCTGCGCCGTGGGTATCGGCGGCGGGTTTCTTGCCGGCGGGCTCTTCCTTGCTGCGCGTCAGCGAAACGCTGAGGCTAAACTCGCTCAGACGCGAGGTCTTGTCAGTGATGGCCTTGATTTCGACCAGGCTCGGCTTTTCTAGATACGGCGACGACTCCAGATTTCGCATGAAGGTGGAAACGCGGGCGTTCGATTGCGCAAACCCGTTGACGGCAACCCGATCGCCTTTTTGCTGGACGCCTTTCAAATACACCCCGTCCGGCAGCTGGCGTACCAGTTGATCGAGCAGATAAACTGTTTCGGCGCGATTGGCCTGCAACGACTCGACGATTTTCTTGCGCTGCAACAGCGCGGTCGTTTGTTCCTGGACCTTCTTGATTTCTTCGATTTGCTTGTTCAGCGACGCGATTTCGGTCTCAAGGTAAGTATTGCGCCCGTTCTGTTCATCGAGCTGGCCGCTCAAGTAGCTGTGGGTTGCAAACCAGATGGTCGCGCCGAGCCCCACAACCCCACCCAGCATGATAAAGAACTGCTTCTGCTGAAGCTTGCGCCGGATCTCGCGATGCGGTAGCAGGTTGATGCGTATCATGCGTCAAACCTCCGCATTGCGAGACCGCACGCCACCATGAGCGAAGGGGCATCGGTGGCGAGATTCTTGGGCCTGATTTTCGACGACAGCGCCATGTTCGCGAACGGATTGGCGATCATGGAGGGAACCGAAGTGCGGCGCGTCACGACTTCGTCAACGCCCGGGATGGCCGCGCAGCCGCCGGCGAGCAAAATGTGATTTACCTGGTTGAATTGGGTCGAGGTGAAGAAAAACTGCAGCGCGCGCGTGACTTCCAGGCCGAGCGTATCCATGAACGGCGCCAGCACTTCGGCGTCATAGTTGTCCGGCAGGCCGCCGGCGCGTTTTGCCGCCTCGGCTTCTTCCGGCGACATGCCGAACGCGCGCTGGATTTCCTGCGTCAGGGTATTGCCGCCAAACGGCTGTTCGCGCATGTAGATCGACTGACCGTTGCGCAGCACATTGAGATTCATCATCGTCGTTCCAACGTCGACGATGGCGATGTTCTGATCTTTGCCGTGCTCCGGGAGCGTGCGCTCGATCAGTTCAAACGCAGTCTGTATGGCGAACGATTCGATGTCTACGACCAGCGCTTTCAGGCCGGCGGATTCGGCGGCGGCCACGCGGTCTTCGATTTTCTCTTTGCGCGATGCGGCAATCAAAATTTCGACGTCTTCCACGCTGTTGGGCGCGGGGCCGATGACGTGAAAGTCGAGGTTGACTTCGTCGAGCGCGAACGGGATGTACTGGTTGGCCTCTGTTTCAACCTGCATTTCGAGTTCGCTTTCGAGCTGTCCGGCCGGAACCACGATTTTTTTCGTGATGACCGCCGCTGACGGCAGGGCCAGTGCAAGTCCCTTGATATTCGTCCCCATGCGTTTCCAGGCGCGTTTCAGGCAATCGCTGACCGCTTCCAGATTATTGATATTGCCGTCGACCACCGCATCGCGCGGCAGTGGTTCAATCGCATAGCGCTCGACCCGATAGACGTTCTTGCCGGCTTCGGCAATCTCGACCAACTTGACCGACGACGAACTGATATCGCAGCCAATCAAGGCGGGTGCCTTGGACTTAAACAGGTGCTCTAGGAATTCGAGGTTAAAGTTCACTTTTCCCTTAAGCATGGGCTGGTTAGGAGCAATATATATAATTTACATTAAATGCTAACAACAACTACCCACCATGTAAAGTAATTCCGCAGCATTCCTTTTGCACTATTGCGCAGCTTATAATGTGGCAAATTCGCTATATGACTTAACCATTTAGCGCACGCTCGAGTGCTCGCGATTGACCTTCGGAGCACGCATGTTAAGCCGTTGTTTTTTTGCAACAATCATCTTTATATTCGTTTAGCCGATGCTTTCCCGCTGGTGGACGTTTCCCCTCCTGCTCGTCCTGTCCGCCTTCGTCGCGGGCGTATTAGTCTTTGTTTTTGTTATAGTAATTGTCTATCCTACGTTGCCATCGCTGGAAGTGCTGACCGACTACCAGCCTAAAGTTCCGCTGCGCGTCTATAGCAGCGAGGGATTGTTGATTGGCGAGTTCGGGGAAGAGCGGCGTGCCGTGGTCAAGATTGATGTCGTGCCTAAAGAGATGCGCGAGGCCATCCTAGCGGCTGAAGACGAGCGCTTCTACCAGCATGGCGGGATCGACTATGTGGGTGTTATTCGCGCCGCGCTGTCAAACTTTGCGTCCGGCGGTGCGCGGCAGGGCGCCAGCACCATCACGATGCAGGTCGCGCGAAATTTTTTTCTGTCCAAGGAAAAAACGCTGACGCGAAAATTTAACGAGATGCTGCTCGCATTCAAGATCGAGCACAGTCTCTCCAAGGACCAGATCCTTGAACTCTATGTGAATCAGATTTACCTTGGCCAGCGCGCGTACGGTTTCGCCGCCGCCGCGCAAATCTATTTCGGTAAATCGCTCGAACAATTGAATGTCGCCGAGATTGCAATGCTCGCCGGTTTGCCCAAGGCGCCGTCAAGCTTCAATCCGGTCGTGAATCCCAAGCGCGCCAAGCTGCGCCAGCAGTATGTGCTAAGACGCATGCGGGAGCTTAATTTTATTTCCGACGAACAATGGCAGGCGGCCGACAAGCAACCGCTTGCTATAAAGAGATACGTCAACGAGTTTGCGGTGAGGGCCGAGCATTTTACGGAAATGGTGCGACAGGTTTTGTATGAGCGATTTAAGGACGATGTATACACCCATGGATTCAAGGTTTATACGACGCTCTCCGCTGCGCATCAAAACGCGGCCTACGCCGCCGTACGCGCAGGGGTCATCGAGTACGACCGTCGTCACGGCTATCGCGGTGCCGAAAGTTACGCCGAACTCGGTCCGCGGCCGACGGACGAGGACTTTGAAGATGCCTTGCAGGACGAATTTGAAAGCGACGATATTTATCCGGCATTGGTGCTCGACGCCAGCATGCGCGCCGTCAAGGTATATCGCAAAGGCGGCGAGACTCTGGAGATTAGCGGCGAAGGGCTTAAGTTCGCGCAGAAGATGCTGGGTGACAAGGCGCCCGCGAATCAACGCTTGCGGCGTGGCGCAATAATACGCATCCAGAAAGACGACAAGGCCCATTGGCAGATCACGCAATTGCCACAGGTCGAGTCGGCGCTGGTAGCGATCGAACCGGCCGACGGCGCGATCCGCGCACTGGTCGGAAGTTTCGATTTTGGACGCAATAAATACAATCACGTCACGCAGGCACTGCGCCAGCCGGGATCGAGCTTCAAGCCATTTATTTATTCAGCCGCGCTCGAGAAAGGATTCACACCGGCTACGATCATCAACGACGCACCACTGGTTTTTGACGCGAGTCAGACCGGCTCGGAGCCATGGGAACCGAAGAACTTCGATGGCAAATTTGAAGGCCCGATGCGGATGCGCACGGCGTTGGTTAAATCCAAAAACCTGGTTTCGGTACGCATATTGCAAGCCATTACACCGCAATATGCGCAGGACTATATCACGCGATTTGGTTTTGACGCCAAATACCATCCACCCTATCTGACGATGGCGCTGGGCGCGGGCAACGTCACGCCGCTGCAAATGGTTGGCGCATACGCGGTATTTGCCAACGGCGGCTTTCGCGTATCGCCTTATTTCATTTCGCGTATCGAAGACGCCAAAGGAAGCGTTATCGTAGCAGGCGCGCCCGGCGCGCGCAGGGGAGGACGCCGAGCGCGCAATAGACGCGCGCAATGCATTTATCATGACCAATATCCTGCAAGACGTTGTGAAGATGGGCACCGCAACTCGGGCAATGCAACTAGGGCGCACCGATCTTGCGGGCAAGACCGGGACGACAAATGATTTTGTCGACGCTTGGTTCTGCGGGTTCGGCAGCGGGCTGGTGGCGGTCACCTGGATAGGTTTCGACGATCCCCGCACACTCGGTCACAACGAAACCGGGGCACAGGCAGCGCTGCCGATGTGGATTGCCTACATGGCCAAGGCGATGCAAGGCGTCGAAGAGCAGCCGCGCGCAGTTCCTACGGCAGTGGTGCAGGTGCGTATCAATCCGGAATCCGGATTGCGCGATCCCGACGGTCGCATTGCCGAGTATTTCTATCAGGAATTTCTGCCCGGTGAGCGCGACGGCGAAGCGCCGACCCCGGTCACCGCGCCGGGCGCGGTCAAGCCGCCGGACGAAGTCAAGAGCCAGCTATTCTGAATCCGCCATGGCGCGCGAATCCGGTCGCAAACAAATTCGCGAGAGCATCGCGCACCTTGCCGCGCGCCTGATGGCTGAGGATGGTATTGAAGATTATGCGCAAGCCAAACGCAAAGCAGCACGCCAGATGGGAGCGCCCGACGTGCGGCAAATGCCCAACAACGACGAAGATCGACGCGGCGCTCAGTGTTTATCGCGAGCTGTACCAGAACGATTATCGCGCGCGACTAAGGGAATTGCGGCAACTTGCGCTGACTGTTATGCATGAACTCGCCGCGTTTAATCCGTATTTGGTTGGCTCCGTGTTAAGAGGCAACGCGGGCAAATACGCCGATATACAATTGCAGCTCTTTTGCGACAACGCCAAGAGTGTAGAGCATTATCTTCTCGCTCGCGATATTCGATTTCGTAGCGCCGAATCGCGGCTTTACGCCGGCGATATGTCGGTGGTAGCACCGGTATTGATTTTTGGTCGCAACGGCTACGACATTCACCTGACTTTATTGTCGCGTCGCGACATGCGCTTGCCTTTGAAAGCCAGCCGCGCAGGCAAGCCGATTGAACGCGCGAAGTCCGACGCAGTGGAGGTCTTGATTGCCGGTGGCCGGGAGAGCGTTACTAAATGAGGGGACACAATCTTAAGAATGCGCCTGGATATAGCGTGTTGCAGGGCATTCTGCGCCAGCCTGTCGGGATCAGCCGCGCTGCTTCAACCAGGTGGCCGCCGCGACCGCGAAGTAAGTGAGTATCGCGTCCGCGCCCGCGCGTTTGAACGCGGTCAAGGCTTCCAGCACGCACTTTTGCTCTTCGAGCCAGCCGTTACGAATGGCGGCCATTAACATCGAGTATTCGCCGCTGACCTGATAAACACAGGTCGGTGCCCTGAATTCGTCTTTTACGCGGCGAATGATGTCGAGATAAGGCATGCCGGGTTTGATCATCACCATATCCGCGCCTTCGGCCAGATCGAGTCCGACTTCCCACAAGGCCTCATCGCTGTTGGCGGGATCCATCTGGTAGTTGAATTTGTTGCCGCGGCCCAGTTGTGCAGAAGAGCCGATCGCGTCGCGAAACGGCCCGTAAAAACCGGACGCATATTTCGCCGCGTAGGCGAGTATTCGTGTATGAACGTAGCCGTCGCCGTCGAGCGCCGCACGGATGGCGCCAATGCGCCCATCCATCATATCCGATGGAGCGACGATATCGACGCCGGCCGCTGCGTTGACTAGCGCCTGGCGCCGCAGCACGCCGATGGTTTTGTCATTGAGCACGTAACCGGATTTGTCGATTACGCCGTCATGACCGTGAGTTGTATAGGGGTCAAGTGCGACATCCGTGATCACGCCCAATTCCGGAAACCGCCTTTTCAGCGCGGCAACCGCGCGCGGCACCAGCCCTTTCGGATTGGTCGCTTCACGGCCGTCTGCACTCTTCAAGCTGCGCTCTATCGCGGGAAAAATCGCCAGCGCCGGAATGCCGAGGGCGAGACACTGCTCGGCGTGCGGCAGCAATTTGTCTATCGTATAGCGACGGATCCCGGGCATCGTACTGAATCGGCTCCGTGCTTCGTTTGCCGTCAATCACGAATACGGGATAAATCAGGTCGTCCGTCGTCAAATGGTTTTCGCGCGTCAGGCGGCGGGAGAATTCGTCGCGCCGGTTGCGCCGCATCCGGCGCTGCGGAAAGTTGCCCAGAATTTTCATGATCGATGTATAAGTAATTGAAATATAAAAATAATTTTTTTAGAACGCGAGGGAACTCGTGAGAATCATAGCAGTCCTACAATGCAGACGGCGTTTAATCGTCTCCCGCTTCTCCTCCCTGAGCGGGCGCCTTAATCTTTATTAAGGCTTCGCCCCCGGTTTTACTCCCCTTTAACCGGGGGTTTTTTATTCAATCCACCGCCCAACCAGCGTTGGATTCGTGTGGCGGCCTCCCCGATACCGATTTTGCGTGTACTGGAAAAGAGCTGCGCGCTGCAGCTTGTGTAGTCACGCGCCAATATCGCAGTAACCTCGCGCAGCGTCGCGTGTGCTTTTTGCTGTCCGAGCTTGTCGGTCTTGCTCAGCAGTACATGCACCGGCACACCGGTGGGTTTGAGCCAATTTATCAGTTGCCGATCGAGTGTCGGTAAGCGGATGACGAACGTCCATGATCAGAATCACGCCACGCAGGCAGGCGCGCGTTTGCAGGTAGCCGCCGACCAAGTCATGCCAATGCGCGCGCGCCGCTACCGGCACAGCCGCGTAGCCGTAACCGGGCAGGTCAACCAAGTAGCGGTCGGGACCGACACGGAAGAAATTAATATGCTGGGTGCGACCGGGGGTTTTGCTGACGAAGGCCATGCGATTGCGCTGCGCGAGTGCGTTGATCGCGCTCGATTTGCCCGCATTGGACCGGCCGGCGAACGCAACTTCTGCGCCGTGTGCGCGCGGCAATGCACCCGACTCTGCGATGGTAGTGAGAAATTCGATATTGCGTAGGGTCGACATCGCTTATGCAACCTAGCCTCTAAGGGGGGATTTCGATAGAATACGGCGTTTTCGTTGGGTTGCAACGTTGCAAGGAGATTCCATGAGATTGATTACGGCGCTGCTGGGCCTGATAGGCGCCGGCTATATCCCGCTTGGCTATGCCGCCGCGCCGGCAGCGAAGGTCGATCCCGCACAAGCGCAGCAAATTGTCACCAAGGTTTGCGCCGCGTGCCACGCCACAGACGGTAATAGCGCGACCCCGGTCAATCCAGTGCTGGCCGGACAGCACGCTGACTATATCGCGAAGCAACTCGCTGACTTCAAAGGCGACAAGGAGCGCAAAAATCCCGTCATGTTAGGCATGTCCGCGACGCTCTCGGCGCAGGACATGCAAAACCTGGGTGCTTATTTTGAGGCGCAGAAACCAAAAACCCGTGCGGCCAAAGATCCGGCGCTGGTCACGCTAGGCCAGCAAATCTATCGTGGCGGTATTCTGGCCAAAGGGGTAGCCGCCTGCACATCCTGCCACGGACCCAACGGAGCGGGCATTCCGGCGCAGTTTCCGCGCTTGGCCGGTCAGTATGCCGAGTATACGGCGGCCCAACTTCAGGGATTCCGTGCAGGCGAACGGAATAACGATGCGAACCGGATGATGCGCGCAACCGCCGCCAGGCTGTCGGATGCGGAAATCAAAGCCGTGTCTGAATATATCGCGGGGTTGCGCTAACGCGCGAAAACTGCCCATAAGAAAAGGGCGGCCGCGGCCGCCCTTTTTTATTGCAGTCCGCACGAGGTCAGGCGGCAACGCTGAAATAATTGCGCGCCGCGGCCAGCGTTTGCTGAATCTCAAGGTCGCCGTGACAGGACGAAACGAAGCCGGCTTCAAACGCCGACGGCGCAAAGTAAATACCTTGCTCGAGCATCGCGTGAAAAAAACGGTTAAATGCGTGTACGTCGCATTGCATGACCTCGGCGTAGGATAGTGGCGGGACCGAGCGAAAGTAGAGGCCGAACATGCCGCCGACCGCCTGTGCCGAAAACGCGACCCCGCCGGCGCGTGCGGCAGCCGTCAGGCCCCCCGTCAATGCATGCGTAGCGGATGCGAGCCGCTCGAAAAATCCCGGCGTATCGATTTGCTTGAGCGTCGCCAGTCCCGCCGCAACCGCGACCGGATTTCCCGACAGCGTACCTGCCTGATACACAGGGCCCAGCGGCGCGACGCTTGCCATGACGTCGCGGCGGCCGCCGAACGCGCCGAGCGGCATGCCGCCGCCGACGATTTTGCCCAGCGTCACCAAGTCGGCGGTGACGCCGAACAGGCCTTGCGCGCCCGCCGGGCCAACGCGAAAGCCCGTCATTACTTCATCGAATATCAGCAGCGTCCCGTAGCGCGTGCACAACGCGCGCAGCGCGTCAATAAACGAACGGTCGGGCATCACCAGGTTCATATTGCCGGCCACGGGTTCCACGATGACGCAGGCGAGCGTGCCGCCCGCGCGTGCGAACGCGTCTTCGAGCATCGAAACGTTGTTATATTCGAGTACTAGCGTGTGGGCGGCAGTTTGCGCCGGCACGCCTGCCGAGCTCGGATTGCCGAACGTAAGTGCGCCGGAGCCGGCCTTGACGAGCAGCGCATCGGCGTGGCCGTGATAGCAGCCTTCGAACTTGATGATATTGTCACGACCGGTGAACCCGCGCGCCAGTCGTATCGCGCTCATCGTCGCCTCGGTTCCCGAACTGACTAGCCGCACCTGCTCCAGCCCCGGTACGCGGCGACACAACAGCTCGGCGAGTTCGATCTCAGCAGCGGTCGGTGCGCCGAAACTTAGGCCCTGCGCTACCGCCTGCTGCACCGCTGCAATCACTGCCGGATGCGCGTGGCCGAGAATCAACGGGCCCCACGAACCCACATAGTCGATGTACGCTTGGCCGTCCGCATCCCACATCCGTGCACCGCTGCCGCGCATGAAAAAGCGCGGCGTCCCGCCCACCGCGCGGAATGCCCGGACCGGCGAATTGACACCGCCCGGGATAACCCGCTGGGCGGCGGCAAACAATTCTTCATTGCGAGAAGTCATATCCTATTGGCCTGAAATAACCCACCAAACGCGCGCGCCGTGGCTCCAATATCGGGTGCCTCAAACAGGGCGGATATTACTGCAATCGCATCGGCGCCGGCGGCGATCAGGTGACCCGCGTTGTCGAGCGTGATGCCGCCAATCGCCGCCACCGGCCGTCCGAGCGTGCGTGCCTCCAGCAACAATGAAAGCGGCGCGCGTACCGCTCCGGGTTTGACGGACGACGCGAAGAAACTGCCGAATGCGACATAGTCGGCGCTTTGTGAGAGAGCAATGCGCGCTTTTTCCAGGTCGTCGTAGCACGAGGCGCCGATAATTTTGCCGCGTCCGAGCCGGGCACGGGCAACACCCACCGTGGCGTCGTCGGCGCCCACGTGCACGCCATCGGCGCCGAGCGCGCACGCGAGTGCAAGGTCGTCGTTGACGATGAATGTTGCGTCGTGGCGTCGGCAAAGATCGAGCAACGCCTGCGCCTGTTCGCCGCGCGTTGCGGCATCGACGGTCTTGTTCCGGTACTGCAACCAGCGCACGCCCGCTGCCAGTACCATCTGCACTTTGGCGACGAGCAATTCGGTATCGGCAAGGTCAGGCGTTACCGCGTACAGGCCTCTAATCGCTGTCATCGGCGGGATCGTCTTCCCGCGCCCAGAATAGGCGATCGGGAATGTACTGGCCCATGCCCGGCCGGAAAGCTGCGCTGAGGGTTTGCCACGTGTATTCTTGCGCGTCTTTCACGGCGTCGCTGATGCTAAGGCCGTTGGCAATGGTTGCCGCGATCGCGGATGCCAGCGTGCAGCCGGATCCGTGGTAGCTTTCGGCAAGCCGCTCCCAACTGTCGGAACGCACCACACCGTCCTGGCCGTAGAGCGTATTGATCACCTGCGGCGTATTTTCGTGGGTGCCCGTGATCAGCACGTACTCACAGCCCATCGCCAGCAGACGGCGGGCGCATTCGGCGAGCTCGATGTCTTCCTCGCCCTCTTCCTGCACCAGGCGGCGCGCTTCAATGCTGTTGGGCGTAATGATGGTGGTTTGTGGTATCAGCAATTCACGCAGCGCGGATATCATTTCCTCAGTGACGAGTTCGTCGCCGCGGCCCGACGCGAGCACCGGGTCGAGGACCAGCGGAATTTCGGGATAATCGGAAACCACCTCCGCGATCGCCGAGATATTCTCCGTGCTGCCGAGCAGGCCGATCTTGAACGCGGCGACAGGCATGTCTTCGAGCACGCATCGCGCCTGATTGGCGACCCATTCGGCGTCCAACGCCATCACATCTTCGACGCCCATCGTGTCTTGAATCGTTACGGCCGTGACTACCGACAGAGGGTGGCAGCCCATGCTGGCGAGCGTCATCACGTCGGCCTGCAAGCCGGCCCCGCCGCTCGGATCGGTCGCCGCGAACGCGAGTATGATCGGCGGCAGTGCGGAGGGCGCTGTCGGGTCCATGTTACTGGCGGGATTTATTGTTCAAAAGCCGGGCATGTCGCTAAAATGACATTTTAACCTGATTCGTTATCGACCATGACTACGACGGACGTGAATGTATTGAAAACTTACATGTGCCTGATTTGCGGATTCATCTACGACGAAGCTGCCGGGCTCCCGGATGAGGGTATCGTGCCCGGCACGCAGTGGGAGGACGTGCCGATGAACTGGACGTGCCCGGAATGCGGCGCGCGTAAAGAAGATTTTGAAATGGTGCAGGTATGAGGTTCCTGCATACCATGTTGCGTGTCGGCGACCTCGATCGCGCGATCGGTTTTTATACACAGGTACTCGGCATGCGCTTGCTACGCCGCAAGGACTATCCTGAAGGGCGTTTCACCAACGTGTTTGTCGGCTACGGGGACGAAGCGCAGGAAGCGGTCATCGAACTCACGCACAACTGGGATACCCGGACTTACGATCACGGGACCGGTTTTGGCCACCTCGCCATCGAAGTCGACGACGCATACAAGGCCTGCGCGGAGGTCAAGCAACGCGGCGGCAAGGTTGCACGCGAGGCCGGACCGATGAAGCACGGTACGACGGTGATCGCTTTCGTCGAGGATCCCGACGGCTATAAAATCGAATTCGTCCAGCGCAAGACGGCGTAGTTCTGAGCGTAGCAATTCGTGCATATCGCGCTGCTATTAGCGATTCGGCACGTCCAACTACCGCGTGGAGTACGGCAAGCAGCTTCGCGCCGCGTCAAGCGTCTGCGTGGGCGTTTATACCCACGTGATCCGCAAGCGCGACAAATTGCGCAACCGACAGTTCCTGGGCGCGCGCAGTCGACGCGATGCCGAGGGAGTCGTATCCAGCCTGTGCGACGAAGTTTCTGAGCGAGTTGCGCAGCGTTTTGCGCCGCTGTGAGAAAGCGGCGGCGACTACACGCGCAAACAGCGCCTCGTCGCGCGCCACGCACGGGCGTGGCCGCAGCGGTATCAAGCGGATAACCGCCGAATCGACTTTGGGCACCGGTTCAAACGCCGCTGCCGGCACATCCAGCAGTTTTTCCATTTCGAACCGGTATTGCAGCATCACCGACAGCCGTCCGTAATTGCTGTCCCCTGGTGCGGCGATCATGCGTTCGACGACTTCCCTTTGCAGCATGACGTGGATATCGCGTAGGTGTTCGGCATACTCCGCGAGACGGAACAAGAGCGGCGTTGAAATGTTGTACGGAAGGTTGCCGATTACGCGCAGACCGTTGCCGAGGCTCGCAAAATCGAACTCCAGCACATCGGTCGCATGCAAATCAAGTCGCGTGCCGAACTCGTTTTGCAAACCTTGAGCAAGATCGCGGTCGATTTCAATTGCACGCAACTGTCCGGCCGCAGCGAGCAACGGACGCGTCAGCGCGCCGAGCCCGGGTCCGATTTCCACGAGGCGTTCGCCGGGGGCGGGCTGTATCGCAGCGATAATCGCGGTGATGACGGTTGCGTCGGTCAGAAAATTCTGCCCGAACCTCTTTCGCGGCGAGTGCTTCACGGTGCGCTGCTGCAGGCGGTCAGGCGATGCCGCGGGCGAGTTTGGCGGCAAGATCGATCGCAGCGCATATACTGCCCATCTCGGCCTTGCCCGTGCCGGCGAGATCCAGCGCGGTCCCGTGGTCGACGGAAGTGCGCACCAGCGGCAGCCCAAGCGTAACATTCACGCCGCTGCCGAAACTTGCATACTTAAGCACCGGCAGCCCCTGGTCGTGGTACATCGCAAGCACACAATCGAAATTGCGCAAGCGAAACGGGTTGAATAATGTGTCGGCCGGCAGCGGCCCGGTCAATTGCATGCCTTCGGCGCTAAGCTGCTCGACGAGCGGAATGATAATGTCGATTTCCTCACGTCCCAGGTGCCCCGATTCGCCGGCATGCGGATTCAGGCCGGTGACTGCAATCCGCGGCGAAACGATGCCAAAGCGTGTCGTGAGGTCGTGGTGAAGCACGCGCAGAGTTCGCTCAAGACTGCCGTGAGTAATCTGCTGCGCGATGTCTTTCACCGCGAAATGCGTGGTGGCCAGCGCAACACGCAGCCCGCCTCCCACCAGCATCATGACCACGTGCGGGGCGTGAGTGCGCGCCGCAAGAAATTCCGTGTGGCCGGTAAAATCGATGCCGGCATCGTTGACTACGCCTTTGTGCACCGGCGCGGTAACCATGGCGTCAAAGCGGCCGCTCATGCAGCCGTCGATCGCGGTCTCGAGGGTACGCAGCACGTAGGCCGAATTGGCGCGCTCAAGCCGCCCGGCGGTCACCGCTACCGCCAGCGGCACGTCGATCACCTGCATCGCGCCCGGCACAAACGCCGCCGCGCGCACCGCATCAAAAGGCAGTGTGCGCCAGGCCAACCCGAGTTGGCGCGCGCGATGCTCGAGCAGACCCGGCATTCGCAATCACCACCAAGTGCTCTGCGTGGTGCTGCTGCGCAAGCATTACGCACAAATCGGGCCCGATGCCGGCCGGCTCTCCCGCGGTCAGCGCAATAACGGGAGCCTCGTGATTTGGTCGATGAGTAATGAATGTCCCCCGTTTACGCGAATGTCACGCAGCAAAGAAATCCGCGTTGCGCAACTTCGGCTTGGGCGCGCGAGCTATTTTTCTTCGAGGCGATATTCTACAAACGCCTTGTCGCGCAATTGGCGCAACCATTCCTGGTATGCCTCGTCGGCTTTTTGCGCGCGCAACGACACGCGCGCCTGCAACCGCTGCTGCTGCTTGGACATGTCCTCGTTGCGGCGCTCGAGCACCTGAATCAGGTGCCAGCCGAAGGGCGAACGCACCGGGCCGCTGATTTCACCGAGTTTCAGGGCATCCATTGCTTTTTCGAACTCCGGCACCGTGTCACCGGGCGATAACCAGCCCAGATCGCCGCCACGCGACGCGCTGGCATCCTCTGACTGCAGGCGGGCGAGCTCCGCAAAATCGACGTTGTTGTCGAGCCGTTCCTTCAACTTGACGAGGCGTTCCCGCGCGTCGTTCTCCGACACCACTTCGCTCGTTTTGATCAGGATGTGGCGGGGATGGGTCTGCGACACGATCACCGGCGAATTTTGCCCGCGCCGGTCGTTGACTCGTACGATATGCAACCCGTTGGGACTGCGCAGCACCGCGCTTATTTCGCCGGGGTTCATTGATCTTAACGGCGTCCGCGAAGATCGTCGGCAGCCGGGTGAGTTCGCGCCAGCCCATGGCGCCGCCCTGCACCGCATCGGGCGCCTCGGAAAAGCTGGCCGCGACCTGCCTGAAATCGGTGCCGCCTTTGATCTGCGCCAAGCGCCTGTTCGGCCCGCGCGCGGCGCTCGCGCAGTTGTTCCGGACTCACCTGCTCCGGCACCCGGATCAGAATATGCGATAAATCGAATTCCTCGGTCTTGCCGTCCTGCAGTTGCAGGGCATTGAGCAAATTGTCGACTTCGCTGTCGGCAATCGTGATCTTGTTGTCGACTTCACGCTCGCGCAGGCGGGACATCACAATTTCGTCGCGTATCTCCTCGCGGAACTTGGCGAAGTTGACGCCGTCCTTCTCCAGCGTTGCGCGCATTTGCGCGAGCGAGATTTTATTGTCTTCGGCAATGCGTGCAATCGCCTTGTCCAGCTGGCCGTCGTCGACCCGCAGCCCGGTTTCCTTCGCGAACTGCAGTTGCACCCGGGTGTAGATCATGCGCTCGAGCACCTGCTTGTCGAGGACCTCGGCAGGCCGGCGGCGGGGTGCCCTGCTGGCGCAGCTGGGTCGTCACGACCGTGCAGCCGGTCGTCAAGATCGCGGCGCGTGATGACGTCTTCATTGACCACCGCCACGATGCGGTCGAGCAGCACGACGCGCCGCGCCGGCTGTTGCGCGGCGGCGGGCGGCACGCCGGACAGCGTGAGCGCGGTAAGCGCAATTGCATAAACATGAAAATTTTTCATACCGAGACCTGCTCCGTGCACGCTAACGCGGTGGAAAAACGTTGTCGTCGGGGCGCGCAGTTTGCGCGCCCGCCCGATAGTAGCCGCCGATGTTCCGGCGCAGGAGTTCCAGCGGATTAGAGCCGATTTTCGACACGCCGTTCAATTCGAGCTGCATAAAAAACGAGTTGACCGTCGTGGTCGACGTGGTGGCAAAACTGTGGGCGACTACGCGAAACGCCCAGCATCCGCCGTCGTATTCCAGGCCGGCGAGCCCTTCGAGCAGCCGGCTGTCCGCGATCGAGTAGTTCCAGCGCGCGATGGCGCTCAGTCGGCGGGTAAGCGGCCATTGGGTTGACAGATCGACCTGGCGCAGCGTGTTGGAGGGATTGGTCGGACTGTTGACGGTTGCCGTTCCCGATGTCCGCAATCAGCGCGCCATTCGTATAGCGATAGGCGACGTTGACGCACCTTGCCGGGCTGCGGCTCATAGCGCACGCCCGCGTTGACGCGTTGCGTTTGCGACGAATGCGGTCGTGTATTGCCAGCCTGCTTCGGCGGACCAGTGCGGCACGATGGTCCCGTCCAACGCGGCGAGCAGGTCGGACTGGTTGTTGCCGCGCGGGGCGACGCCGGGCAGCGTCACCTCCTGGCTCTTGAAATAAAAGCGCTGCGCGAGGCCGACGCGCAACCGTTCGACGCCGTTTTCCTGCAGCAGGCGCGACGTCAGGCCCGTGGTGACTTGATTGGCGTCGTTGATGCGGTCGTTGCCGCTGAACTGGTTTTCCGAGAACAGGGTGGCGAAGTTGACTGTTCTCTGCCCGCTATCAAAATTGGGAAGCTGAATTCTGATTGCGCGTCGGAATATAGACATAATAAAGCTTGGGCTCGAGCGTCTGCAGCAGGCCTTGTCCGGACAAGGTCATGTTGCGTTCAAACACCAGGCCGCTTTCGGTCGACAAAATCGGCACCGCCCGGTTTTGATCGCCAGCGTGCGTATTGGTCTGGTCGAAATCGTAGCGGGTCAGGTGCATGCCGATCTTCGGCGTCACGTAGGCAAACGACGATTGCAGCGGCACGCTGACGCTCGGGTACGCGACGGCGCGCGTGCCGTTGATCAACGTCGGGTGGGTGAACTGGGCGACATGCTGCTGCTGAAGTCGAAATCCGCGGGCCCCAGATTCTGCTTCGCGGCGTTCAAGGTCAACGCGCTTTGATTGTACGGCGGCGTGACCGGGTTCAGTGGATCGGTTTGCAGCGTTTGCCAGCGCTGCACGGCGGCGGAAAAACCGAACGTGCCGTCGTTCCACCAGGTGCCCGTTTTGGACAGCGCGCCCTGGTGCGGCAGTATCACCTGCGACGTCGCGGCGATTTGCGTCGACAGGTCGGTAAAGTAGTTGCTGTCGGAGACTTTCTGCACGTTCACGCTGCCCGTCCAGCCGTTCCCCAAGTTCTGGAGGTGGCGCACCGACAACGCGTAGCGGCTGTCGCCGCCCCTGACGCGGTCGTTCGGCAGGACTTCGTAATGGATTTCGCCGTTGATACGCGGTCTCGAGGTAGCGAAATTCGTTGCGCAACATGATGCCGCGCTTGGACATGACGCGCGGCGTAATCGTCGCATCGCGGTTGGGCGCGATGTTCCAGTAGTAGGGGATCGAAAATTCAGCGCCCGAATTGCCGGTGGTGCCGAAAGTCGGCGCGAGAAAGCCCGATTTGCGCTGACGATCGAGCGAAAAACTCAGGTACGGCGAGTACAGGATCGGCACGCCGAGAAACTCGACGCTGGCGTTATGCGCGGTGCCGATCTGGCGATCCTTGTCGATCTCGAAATCCTTGGCGCGCACGAACCAGTCGTTGTTGCCGACCTCGCAGGTCGTGTAGTTGCCGCCGAGCATGCGGTATTTGTTTTCGCCTTCAAACACCAGCCGCTCGCCTTCGCCGCGGCCCTCTGGTGGCGTTGACCTGCACGCTGTAGTTGGGCTTTTCCATCGCGCCGCGCTCGGTGTCCAGGTTGAAGTTGAGTTCGGTGCCGTCGATGTTCGTCGCCGCGCTGCTCGATGCGCACGTTGCCGCGCGCGTGAATTTCATCGTCCTGCTTGTCGTAACGCAGCCAGTCCGCGTAGACCGCTTTGCCGCGCTTTCTCAGGCGCACCGTGCCTTCGGCTTCGATTTCCCGCTCGTGGTGGCCCTGCAAGATTGTCGGCGTCGACGAATAAAGGCACCGGATCCTTGTTCGAGGGCGGAATAAGGATGAATGCGGGTTGCAGCTTCAGTTGCAAGCCATCGCCGTCGGGCTTCAGTCCGAGCGCGCCGTCGTCGGCCGCCGCCGCGCAAGCACATGCGCACAGCAGCAACAACAGCATCGGATTGCGGCGGGAAACGCTCATTATCAGCATCGTGGGAAGGGAGTGATAAAATCGCACACTTTCCCGAATTAGGCAATGCGCGGCGTGGACCGACGGAGCGAACTACAGCACTGGATCGAAACCCGGTTGAATGCGTCGCCGCTCGCGCTCGAACCGGCCTCGGCGGACGCGAGCTTCCGGCGCTATTTTCGCGTGTGCGCGGCGGGCGCATCGTTGATCGCAATGGACGCACCGCCCGCGCACGAGGATTGCCGGCCGTTCGTGCGCGTTGCGCGCTTGATGGAGGAGGCCGGCCTGAATGTGCCGCGCGTGATCGCCGAGGATTTCGAGCGCGGATTTCTGCTGCTGTCCGATCTGGGCACTGCGAATTATTTGCAGGCGCTCAACGACGACACCGCGGACGACCTCTTTCGCGATGCCATCGACGCGTTGTTGCGCTGGCAGCTGGCGAGTAAACCCGGCGTGCTGCCGCCCTACGACGAAGCGCTGCTCACGCGCGAACTCGGGCTGTTTCCCGAGTGGTACGTCGGGCGTCACCGCGCGGTTACGCTGGGCGCGGCGCAGCAGCCAGGCGCTGGCTCCGGTATTTGCGCTGATACTTAAAAGCAATCTCGCGCAGCCGGCGGTTTACGTGCATCGCGACTATATGCCGCGCAACCTGATGGTGTGCGAGCCGAATCCGGGAGTGCTCGATTTCCAGGACGCGGTTTACGGGCCCATCACCTACGATGTCGCGTCGTTGTTTAAGGACGCGTTCGTGAGCTGGGACGAGGAGCGCGTGCTCGACTGGACGGCGCGCTACTGGGAGAAAGCGAAACGCGCCGGCTTGCCGGTCGCCGCCGATTTCGGCGAGTTCTACCGCGATTTCGAGTGGATGGGCTTGCAGCGCCATCTCAAGGTGCTCGGCATCTTCGCGCGGCTCAATTACCGCGACGGCAAAAGCGGCTATCTGGCGGACACGCCGCGCTTCATCGGCTACGTGCGCGCGGTCGCGGCGCGCTACGGCGCGCTCAAACCGCTGCTTAACGCTGCTCGATGAAATTGAAGGCCGGGCGGTGGCGGGCGTCGGCTATACGTTTTGAATGCGCTCCCCGCCGGCAGCCGGGCGCGCGCCACCAGCTGGTATGAAAGCGATGATACTGGCCGCCGGACGCGGCGAGCGCATGCGTCCGCTGACCGACACTATCCCCAAGGCGCTGCTGGTGGTCGGCGGCAAACCGTTGATCGTCTGGCATATCGAAAAACTGGCCGCCGCCGGCTTTACGCACATCGTGATCAACCACGCGCATCTGGGCGCAATGATCGAGGACGCGCTCGGCGACGGTACCCGTTTTGGCGTCGATATCGTTTATTCGCGCGAAGCCGAGGCGCTGGAGACCGCCGGCGGCATTGCCCACGCTCTGCCGTTGTTGGGCGACGCGCCATTCGCCGCGGTCAATGCCGACGTTTTCAGCGATTATGATTACGCGCACCTGGCAGGCGCGGTTAGTCGTCTAACGCAGCAAAACCTGTTGGCGCATCTGGTGCTGGTGGCAAATCCCGAGCATCACGCCGCCGGCGACTTCGCATTACGGCAAGAGCGCGTTGCCCTCGATGGCGCGCATCTTACGTTCAGCGGCATCGCGGCTTATCGTCCTGCGATGTTCAACGCTATCGTGCGTGGCGCCCGCGCCAAACTCGCGCCGCTCTTGCGCCGGCAGATCGCGGCGCAACACGTGAGCGGTGAATATCATGCCGGGCTCTGGCGCGATATCGGCACGCCCGCGCGCCTGGCGCAGCTCGAGCGCGAACTCGCCGCGCGCTAACGGTCGACGCGGCGCACGCGGCGTATAATTCGCGCATGACGGAACCCCCAGTGGCCGCGCGCATGACCGCGCGTTTACGCCGACACGACGCGCGCGGCTTGCGCAGCGTGTCAAACACGGGATCGCCATCATACCGACGGCGCCGGAACGAACGCGCAATCGCGATTCGCATTATCCCTATCGGTTTGACAGCTACTTCTACTACCTGACCGGTTTTGTCGAACCCGACGCCGTATTGTTGGTGATAGCGGGGGATGAGCCCAAAAGCGTGCTGTTTTGCCGCGACAAGGACCCGGAACGCGAAATCTGGGACGGTTTTCGCTACGGGCCCGACGCGGCGCGCGCGGTGTTCGGCTTTGACGAATGTCACAAGATGGCCGAGCTCGATGCACGGATGCCGGTGCTCTTGGCCGATCAGCCGCAGGTTTGCTGCCATCTCGGCGGCGACGCGGCGTGGGACGCGCGCGTGCTGGGCTGGCTCAACGCAGTGCGCGCCCAGGTTCGCAATGGTGTCGCCGCACCCGCCGCCATTACCGACGTGCGCACCGTGCTCGACGACATGCGGCTCATCAAGGATGCGCACGAACTCGCCACCATGCGCCGCGCCGCGCAGATTTCGACTTCTGCGCACAAGCGCGCGATGCGCGCGACCGCGCCGGGCCGCACCGAGTACGAAATCGAGGCGGAACTGCTGCACGAATTTCGCCGCGGCGGCGCGCAGGCGCCGGCCTATACGTCCATCGTCGCCGGCGGTGCGAATGCCTGCGTACTGCATTACGTGCAAAACGACGCGGTGCTCAGCGCCGGCGAGCTGCTGTTGATCGATGCCGGCTGCGAACTCGACGGTTACGCATCCGACATCACGCGCACGATTCCGGTCGGCGGCAAGTTCGGCGCGGCACAACGCGACGTTTATCAACTGGTGCTCGCGGCGCAGGCGGCAGCACTTGCCAAGGTCGCACCCGGCGCCGCATGGAACGCGCCGCATGACGCCGCGGTGCGCGTGATCGCACAGGGGTTAATCGAGTTCGGCTTGTGCCAAGGCAGTGTCGACAAGGTGATCGAAACCGGCGATTACCGGAAGTTCTACATGCACCGGACGGGACACTGGCTGGGACTGGACGTGCATGACGCGGGCGACTACAAGCGCGATGGCGCATGGCGCAAGCTCGAACCCGGCATGGTGTTGACGGTGGAGCCCGGTTGCTACATACGGTCCGGCGCGGGCGTGCCGGAGCAGTATGCCAATATCGGCATCCGTATCGAGGATGACGTTGCCGTCACGGCGACGGGCAATGACGTGTTGACGCAGGCGGCGCCCAAGACTGTCGCCGACATCGAAGCCTGGATGCGTGGCTGAGCGTTACGCTATCGTGATCGCAGGCGGCGGCCCGGTGGGCGCTGCGCTGGCGCTGGGCCTGCGCGACAGCGCACACCGCGTGGCATTGCTCGAAGCGCTACCGCGTGACACCCGCGTCGACGATGCGCGCATGATCGCGTTGTCGCACGGCAGCCGCCTGATTCTCGAACGCCTGGGCGCGTGGCGGTCGCTGGCGCAAATTGCCACACCGATCCACCGCATCGCGATTACAGCAGCAGTGCCGGTTCGGGCGTGTCGAATTAAGCGCGGAGGAGGCAAAAGTACCCGCGCTCGGCTATGTTGCGAGTTATGCCGAATTGCAACGCGTATTGGCTACTGCCCTTGCCGGCAGTGCGGTGGATGTAATGCCGGGCTGCGCTGCGCGCGAGGTCACCGGCGATGCGAACTGCGCCGTCGTAGCCGCGATTTGCGACGGTGCGACGCGTCAGTTTGACGCTAGCCTGGTTGTGCTTGCCGACGGCGGGGAAGGATTGCAGGCGGCGCACGTCGAAGGGCGCGACTACGGCCAATCGGCGTTAGTCTGTAATGTCGTGAGCGAAGAGCCGCACCACAACCGGGCTTTTGAGCGATTTACGCCGCAGGGACCGCTCGCGTTACTGCCCACGCACCGCGGGTGGTCGCTGGTGTGGACCGCGCGCCCGCAACGCGCGGGCGAACTGGCGGCGCTAGACGACGCGCAATTTTGCACGCAACTATACGCGGCGTTCGGCGCGGCACTCGGCGCATTCAGTGCGCCGGGCCCGCGGCAGGTATTTCCGCTCCGGCTGAGACACGCGCGCGCACCGCGCACGCCGCGCACAGTGCTCATCGGCAATGCGGCACAAACCTTGCATCCGGTCGCCGGCCAGGGATTCAATCTCGGCTTGCGCGACGCGTGGGAACTCGCGATAGCCGCGCGCGATGCCCACGATCCCGGTGAGCGGGCAACGTTGAATGCCTATTTCGCAGAACGGCGTTTTGATCGAACTGCCACCATTTTATTCACCGATACGCTGATCCGGTTGTTTTCCAACGACATCCCGATGCTGGACCGGCTGCGCGGCGCGGGACTTGCGGCTTTGGGCGGCGTTCCGGCGGCAAAAAATTTTCTGGTGCGTCGTATGATGTTTGGCGCGCGGGGATGAAATAAAATTTACACGCGATGCTTTTCTTGCTGCTTTGAGGCGATTACAATTACGCCCTTTCCCCGAAATTTTCGCAGCGATAAGAATATAGCCAGCCCATGCGCGTCGGCCCCTATCAACTGAAGAACAACCTGGTGGTCGCACCCATGGCCGGTGTCACCGACAGGCCGTTTCGCCAGTTGTGCAAAAAGATGGGGGCAGGCATGGCCGTGTCGGAAATGGTCGCCAGTAATTCGTTGCTGTGGGGCAGCGAGAAAACCCGCCGCCGCGCCAACCACGCAGGCGAAGTCGACCCGATCTCGGTGCAGATCGCGGGTGCGGATCCGGTGATGATGGCCGAAGCCGCGCAATACAACGTCGATGAGGGCGCGCAGATCATAGACATCAACATGGGCTGTCCAGCCAAGAAGGTTTGCAACGTGATGGCGGGCTCGGCACTCCTGCAGAACGAGCCGCTGGTCAAGCGCATCGTCGAGGCAGTCGTACGCGCAGTACGCGTTCCGGTCACGCTCAAGATACGCACCGGCTGGGACCGCGGCAACCGCAATGCGGTGGCCGTCGCGAAGCTCGCCGAGGCGGCGGGCATACAGGCGCTGGCGGTGCACGGGCGCACGCGCGCCTGCGCTTATAACGGCGACGCCGAATACGACACGATCGCGGCCGTCAAATCGGCGGTCAATATTCCGGTCATCGCCAATGGCGACATCACCACGCCGGAAAAAGCCCGGCACGTCCTCGCCTATACCGGCGCTGACGCGGTGATGATAGGGCGGGCGGCACAGGGCCGGCCGTGGATCTTCCGTGAAATCGCGCATTTTCTTGAGACCGGCGCGCATCTGCCGCCGCCTGAGGTCGGGGAAATCCATCGCGTGCTGGTTGCGCACCTGCACGATCTTTACGCGTTCTACGGCGAGCACACCGGCGTGCGCGTGGCGCGCAAACACATCTCGTGGTACACCAAGGGGCTCGCGGGCTCGGCGGCGTTCCGCCACGCGATGAACCAGCTGCAGACCTGCGCTGAGCAGCTCGCGGCGATCGACGAATTTTTCGGGGAACTGGCCAGTCACGGCCAGCGGCTTATTTATGTTGAGGAACTCGCGGCATGATGATGAACGAGAATGAAATGGCCCGCTTCGTGCGCAAGGCCATCGACGGCTACTTCAAGGACCTGGACGGGGAGAAGGCGCGCGGCGTTTACGACATGGTGATCAATAGTGTCGAAAAACCGCTGCTCGAATCGGTGTTGTACAAGTTGCGTGGCAATCAGTCGCATGCCGCGCAGGTGCTCGGCATCAATCGCAATACGCTGCGCAAGAAAATGAAGGCGCACGGGATCAAGGGCTAGGCTGCGGGAGTCAGGATCCGGGATACAGGATTAAGATCGTACCCAGCTTGGCACCATCGCGCAGCGCCGAGTCCTGAATTCCGAGCATTCCATGTCCGTCATCAAGACCGCGCTGCTCAGCGTGTCCGACAAGGCCGGAGTCCTTGAGTTTGCGCGCGGCCTGGCCGGTTTCGGTGTTGCAATGTTGTCCACGGGAGGCACGGCCAAGCTGTTAAGAGACAGCGGGGTCGGCGTGACGGAGGTGTCCGATCACACCGGGTTCCCGGAGATGCTGGACGGCCGCGTCAAAACTCTGCACCCGAAAATCCACGGCGGCATACTCGCGCGGCGCGATGTGCCCGCGCATGTCAGCGCGATCAGCGGGGCCGGCATAACGCCGATCGACCTGGTGGTCGTCAATCTCTATCCGTTCAGTCAGACGGTCGCCCGCGACGGCTGCACGCTCGCCGAGGCGATTGAAAACATCGATATCGGCGGACCTGCGATGGTGCGCAGTGCGGCCAAAAATCATGCCCATGTGGCGGTGGTGACCGACCCCGCCGACTATACCGCAATACTCGACGAAATGCGCGCGGCCAATGGCGCGGTCGGCGCATCGACGCGCTTCAAGCTCGCGCAGAAGGCTTTTTCGCATACCGCCGCGTACGATGGCGCGATCAGCAATTACCTGACCGCGTTAGGCGCGGACGGCGCGCGCGCCACTTTTCCGCAACGCCTGAATCTGAATTTCGAGCTGGCGCAACGGCTGCGCTATGGCGAGAACCCGCATCAGAACGCGGCGTTCTACCGCGACCTCGATCCGGCGCCCGGCGGCCTCGCGAGTTACACGCAGGTGCAGGGCAAGGAACTTTCGTACAACAACATTGCCGACGCCGATGCTGCATGGGAGTGCGTAAAAACTTTCGAGCAACCGGCATGCGTGATCGTCAAGCATGCGAATCCGTGCGGTGTGGCGGTCGCGTCCACTGCGCTTGACGCCTATAACCTCGCTTTTGCGACCGATCCGACCTCGGCTTTCGGCGGCATCATCGCGTTTAATCACGAACTCGACGCCGCGACCGCCGATGCGGTGGCCGCGCAGTTTGTCGAGGTGCTGGTCGCGCCGCGGATTTCAACGGGCGCGCGCGCGGCGCTCGCCAAAAAAGAAAACGTGCGGGTGCTGGAAGTATCGCGGGGACGAAGTGACGGCCCGCCCTCGCCCCTGGCCCCTCTCCCGGAGGGCGAGGGGTACTTCGTGAACGCGCTGCGTTGTGATTACAAACGTGTCGGCGGCGGACTGCTGGTGCAATCGCCCGATGATTTCAGCATCCGCGCGCAAGACTTGAGGGTCGTGACGAAAAAGCAGCCGACAGCGCAACAGCGCGACGACCTCGCGTTCGCATGGCGGGTTGCCAAGTTCGTCAAATCCAATGCCATAGTGTTTTGCGGCAATGGACGAACGCTGGGTGTCGGCGCGGGCCAGATGAGCCGGGTTGACGCGGCGCGTATCGCCGCGATCAAAGCGCAGAATGCGAACCTCGCGCTCGCGGGTTCAGTCGTCGCGTCGGACGCTTTTTTTCCGTTTCGCGACGGGCTCGACGTGGTCGCAGCGGCGGGTGCGATCGCGGTGATCCAGCCGGGAGGCAGCCTGCGCGACGCGGAGGTGATTGCCGCGGCTGACGAGCGCGGCATCGCGATGGTGTTTACCGGCCACCGGCATTTTCGGCACTGATGTGCCGAACATGAAACTCCTCGTCATCGGCAGCGGCGGCCGCGAACACGCGTTGGCGTGGAAGCTCGTGCAGTCGCCGCGCGTCTCCAAAGTATTCGTGGCGCCGGGCAACGCCGGCACCGCGCTCGAGAACGGCGTCGAGAATGTCGACGTCGCCGATCACGCCGGGCTCATGGATTTTGCCCGCCAAGCACAGATTGCGCTGACGGTGGTCGGCCCGGAAGCCCCGCTTGCCGCTGGCGTAGTCGACGCGTTCCAGGCGGCGGGGCTCAGGATCTTCGGGCCCACGCAGCGTGCGGCACAACTCGAGAGTTCCAAGGATTTTGCGAAAGCGTTCATGCACCGCCATCACATTCCGACCGCTGCGTACCGGACTTTCACCGACGCGCGTGCCGCGCACCAGTATGTGGACCAACGCGGCGCGCCCATCGTGATCAAGGCCGATGGTCTGGCGGCGGGTAAAGGGGTGGTCGTCGCGGCTACGCTCAACGAGGCGCACGATGCGATCGACTTGATGCTGGTCGCGAACAAGATGGGAGTTGCCGGCAGCCGCGTCGTCATCGAGGATTTTCTGGATGGCGAGGAGGCGAGCTTCATCGTCATGGCCGACGGCCGCCACGCGCTGGCGCTGGCCACCAGCCAGGACCACAAGCGTTTGCAGGACGCTGACGTGGGCCCCAACACCGGGGGGATGGGCGCTTATTCACCGGCGCCGGTGGTAACACCCAGCGTGCATGCGAAAGTAATGCGCGAAGTGATCAAGCCGGCGATCAGCGGCATGGAGCAGGATGGCGCGCCGTTTGTCGGCTTTCTGTACGCGGGACTGATGATAGGCAAGGGCGGCGAGGTGCACGTGGTCGAATTCAACTGCCGCCTCGGCGACCCGGAAACCCAGCCCATCATACTGCGCCTCAAAAGCGATCTGGTTACACTCCTCGAGCATGCGCTGAACGGCACGCTCGACAAAGCTGAAGCCGAGTGGGACCCGCGCGCCGCGCTGGGAGTGGTGCTGGCCGCGCACGGTTATCCGGACACGCCGCGCAAGGGCGATGCGATCGCCGGATTGCCGCCGCTGAATGCAAAAAGCGGGCGACGACTACCATGTGTTCCACGCGGGCACCGCACTGGACGGCGAGGCGGTCGTGACCAATGGCGGCCGCGTGCTGTGCGTGACGGCGCTGGGCCACAACGTCAAGACCGCGCAGCATCGCGCGTACGATATTGCGGGGCCTATACGCTTTGACGGCATGCAGATGCGGCGCGACATCGGACATCGCGCGATCCAGCATCGACGGCGCTGACGCCGGGCGCGCTGCGCCGGCCGCCGGCATGGCGCATGCTAGAATCGATCCCCGTCGCGCGCGAAATGCGCGCCGCCGCCCGTTCCGCGCAGGCGCCGCAAGAGGAGACCAAGTCATGGCCAATGCAAGCCCGGCGAAGAGCCTTACCGTTCCCGCCAGCATGAAGGCGTGGGTGCTCGGCAATCCGGATGAATTGAAGCTCGTCGACAAGCCGGTGCCGCAGCCCGGCGCCGCCGAGGTACTCGTGCGTATCGACGCGATCGCGGTGTGCGCGACCGATCTCGAGATCATTCATAGCGGCCCGCCGGCGCTGATTCAGGGCGGCGACCCGTTCAACAAGAACTTTACACCCGGCCATGAATACATGGGCACCGTGGTCAAGTTAGGCCCCGGTGTCGACGAGTTCGATGTCGGCGATCGCGTGACGGTGGAAATCCATGCCGGCTGCGGGCGCTGCGAACGCTGCCGCGAGGGCATGTATACGGCATGCACCAATTACGGCATGAACTACGGCGACCGCAACAAGGGTCACCGCGCGAACGGCTTCACGACCGACGGCGGGTTCGCACAGTTTGCGGTCAATCATATCAACACGATGGTGCACGTGCCCGACGACATGAGCGACGCGGAAGCTACTCTCGTCGTTACCGCGGGTACCGCGATGTATGGACTCGATGTGATGGGCGGCTTAATCGCCGGCCAGGCGGTGGTCGTGATGGGGCCGGGCCCGATCGGGCTGATGGGCGTGGGGGTGGCCAAGGCGCTCGGCGCGCAGCCGGTCATACTCACCGGCACGCGCGACAACCGGCTCGCGATCGGCAGAAAACTCGGCGCCGATCATGTGGTCAACGTGCGCAACGAAGACGCGGTCGAAGCCATCAAGCGCATCACGCACGGCAAAGGCGCGCACTACGTGCTCGAATGCTCGGGCGCGTCCAACGCGGTGAATGAAGCGGCACGCATGTTGAATCGCGGCGGGCGCATCTGTCTCGCCGCGTTTCCGCACGAGCCGGCGTTGGTCGACGTCGCTTATCTCGTGCGTAATAATATTTACCTCTTCGGCATCCGTGGCGAGGGCAAGAGCGCCACGCATCGGGCGGCCGCGTTCATGGCGCAGAAACGGTTCGACGCCACACTGATTCATACGCACACGTTCCCGCTCGCGGATGTGCCGACGGCCATCAAGTACGCGCGCGAGCGCATCGACGACGCGATCAAAGTGGTCGTCAAAGTCCACCAGTAACCATGCGCGGCATGGCGTGTCGCCCGGTATACGCGCGCCTCGCCGCCGGGCTTGCCCTGGCGGGAGCGCTGCAGTTCACTGCGCACGCGCGAGGACGTTTTTCCCGGCGGTAAGCCGATCGAGATGACGGTTTTGTTTCCCGCCGGCACCTCCGCCGACGTGACCGCGCGCGTGTTGGCCGAAGGCATGTCGAGGCAACTGAACACCAACGTGCTGGTGGTCAACCGTCCGGGCGCGGGCGGCGCGATCGGCTACAAGTACGTGGCCGCGCAGAACGCCAACGGCCACCACCTCGTGTGGAACTCGAACTCCGTGTCGACCACGTACCATACGGGCATGATGGCGATCGATTACCGCGCGTTTGATCCGGTCGCGCGCGTGCTCGTCGAAACGCCGTTGCTCGTCGTGAAGTCCGACGCGCCGTGGAAAGACCTGCGGGAATTCGTTGCTTACGCGAAAAGCAATCCGGGCAAGGTCAGCGTCGGCAATTCCGGCGCGGGCAGCCACACGCATTTTTCCGCCGTCATGCTGTTCAGGGCAGCCGGTGTCGAAGTCATAGAC
Organism: uncultured beta proteobacterium; assembly: GCA_963778865.1. GTDB lineage: Bacteria > Pseudomonadota > Gammaproteobacteria > Burkholderiales > SG8-41 > PALSA-1004. Next base: position 35,175 of record CAVZWF010000007.1, read on the forward strand.
GTGCCGTTTGGCGCGGCGCAGGTCGTGCCCAGCGTGCTCGGCGGTCACGTGAATGCCGCGATGCAGTTGCCGGGCGCGCTCGCCGCACACATACGAAGCGGCAGCCTGCGCGTGCTCGCGGCGCTCTCCGCCAAGCGCGACCCGGCGTTTGCCGATGTGCCGACCGCCGTCGAGCAGGGTGTCAACGTGGTTGCCGACGCGTGGCGGGGCATTGCCGTGCCCAAGGGCACGCCCAAAGCGGTGATCGCCAGGCTCGAAGATGCCATCCGCAAAACGGTCGCGAGCGCCGAGTTCGCCAAAGCGGGCGACAGCCTGTCGGTCGCGCCGGCGTTCCTGCCGGCGGCGGATTTCGGCCGGTTGATGGCCAAGGAAGATGCCGAGCTTGCGCAAATTATCCAGGCGCTCGGCTTGAAGAAAAGCGCGAACTGAGAAATGTCGGTTGCCGCACATCGCGCGTCGACCCCGCAGCGGTCAAAAATTATCTGACCGGTCTGCAGGACCGCATCGTCGCGCGGCTCGCGGCGATCGACGGCACCGCGTTTCGCGCCGACGCCTGGCTAGCGCCCCGAAGGCGGCGGCGGCGTGAGCCGCGTGATCGAAGGCGGCGGTGTGTTCGAGCGCGGCGGCGTCAATTTTTCGCACGTGACGGGCAAGGCTCTGCCGCCATCGGCGACCGCGGCGCGCCCCGAACTCGCCGCGCGCCCATGGGAGGCGCTGGGCGTGTCGCTGGTGCTGCATCCGCGCAATCCGTATGCGCCGACCGTGCACCTGAACGTGCGGTTTTTCGTCGCGCACGCGGCCACTGCAGCGGATGAGCCGGCGTGGTGGTTCGGCGGCGGCATGGATTTGACCCCGTATTACGGGTTTGCCGAAGACGCAGTCCATTTTCACGCGCGCGTGCCGCGATGCGCTGGCGCCGTTCGGCGCCGACTTGCCATGCGCGTTACAAGCAGTGGTGCGACGACTATTTTTTTCTCAAGCATCGCCAGGAGCCGCGCGGCATCGGCGGCATTTTCTTCGACGATCTGAACGCGCCGGACTTTGCGACGTGCTTTGAGCTGCAGCAAAGCGTCGGCGACCGCTTTCTCGACGCCTACGTGCCCATCCTCGAGCGCCGCAAAGACATACCGTACGGCGAGCGCGAGCGCGATTGGCAGGCCTACCGGCGCGGACGTTACGTCGAGTTCAATCTCGTCTGGGATCGCGGCACGCTGTTCGGCCTGCAATCGGGCGGGCGCACCGAATCGATCCTGATGTCGCTGCCGCCGGTCGTGAAATGGCGCTACGACTGGCAGCCCGCGCCGGGCAGCGCGGAGGCGGCGTTATACAGCGATTTTTTGATCGCCAAGAACTGGCGTCTAGGTTTCGTCACCGGTTCCGAACCACCTGGCCGCGCAGCGACTTGATGCCGTCGAGTATGCGCTGGCCGACCGATGACGAACGAACCTCGTCCGCCGGCTGCACGCGGTGCGCTTTGACGAGTTCGGGAGATTTTTTATAAGTGAGGTAGCGCTGGAGCGCCGCATGCACATGGCCCTTCAATAAGCGCACGTTCACCGGCTTGTTGAGAAAACGGAAAATCTGCGCCTCGTTGATGAGCTCGATCACGAGTTCCGAATCCGACGCCGTGGTGACGACTATGGTCAGGATCTGCGGATTCTCCTGTTTCAAGAGTTTCAACATGGCGGTGAGTTGACCGCCGCCCGCCTCGACATCGGTAATCACGACCGCGATTTCGCGTGCCTGCATGACGGCGAGCGCTGCGTCGACACCGGTGGCATAGACCACCGGACACAACCCGCCGATCAGCTCGCGCACCACGCGAAAGATTTCTTCGTCCGCGTCGATCACGAGCACGCCGGCGTCCATTTTGCTCGGCAGCTCGGCCGTTTTCGTCTTGGTGTCGACGAGCTGCAATCCGATGGTCGCTGCTTCGGCGACTATGGTTTGCAGGTCGGTGTTGTCCCACGGCTTGGAAATGAACCGGTAGACCTCCCCATCGTTGATCGAACCGACGATCGCCGCGAGATCGGAGTAGCCAGTGAGCAGTATACGCACGCTGTTCGGTGAAATTTCCTGCGAGCGGCGCAAGAGTTCAACACCCGGCATGATGGGCATGCGCTGGTCACTGACGATGACGTGGACGTGAAACCTGCCCATGAAATCGAGCGCTTTGTTGCCGTCGGTCGTGGTGAACACGTGGTAGCGCTGGCGAAAGAGCGATTTCAATGCCGTCAGTATTCGCTCCTCGTCGTCGATCAGCAGCAGCCGCGCCATTTTGACGCCGGTATCAAGGCTGATGGCGCTTTCGCCGGCGAGTATCGGCGCCACGTCACCGTCGGCCGGCAGGGCGACTGCAACGGGCGCAGTGCTGATCACCCGTGCTGCGTTCATCAGCGTCGCCCCATCACCCGGCAGGGCGGCTGCACCGTCTGCCGGCGTGAACAACGCGTCGATTGCCGCCTGGAGCGATTCCGAGAATTCGCGCGCGCTTTGAAACCGGTCTTCGCGCTTTTTGGCCAGCGCCTTGTGTAATACGCGGTCGATCAGCGGCGATAACTTCCGATTCAAGCTCGACGGATCAGGCGGCGCCTGGTTGAGCACCTGCTGCATGACGGCGGCGGAGTTGCCGGTAAACGGCTTGCGCCCCGTGAGCAGTTCGTAGGCGATTACGCCGACCGAGTACAGATCCGCGTGCAACTCAATATCCGCACCCAGAAACTGCTCCGGCGCCATGTAATGCGGTGTGCCGAGTACGTCGCCGACCTTCGTCAGTTGCGAGGATTCGATGCGCGCAATGCCGAAATCGCTGATCTTGATGCGTCCGTCGTTATTGATCAGGATGTTCGACGGCTTGACGTCGCGATGGATCACGCCTGCCGCGTGGGCATGACCGAGGCCGTCGAGCAATTGGCGGATGATCTCCCCGACTTCGCGGATTTCATAGCTGATCTCCTGCTGCAGGTGATCAGCCAGTGTCTTGCCGTTGACGAGTTCCATCACGATGTAGGCGACCTCGTCATCCTCGCCGTAGTCGTAAATCTGCACGATGCGCGGATGCACCAGACGCCCGACCGCCTGCGCTTCGTGCCGGAAGCGCTGCATGATGTGCTTCAAATCGTCGGCGCCGACCGCGCCTTTGGAAATCGCCTTGATCGCAACCGCGCGCGAAATGGCCGCATCGAAACCGCGGTAAACACGGCCCATGCCGCCTTTACCGAGCACCTCCTGGATTTCGTACTTGCCGATTTTTTGCGGTGTGGTCATGGCGCGCGATCAGGCTGCAAGTTCGGCCTCTGCGGGTGGAGTAAGCGGCAGCCACACCGTGAACCGGGTGCCGCTGCCGGGCTTCGATTGGACCTCGATACGCCCGCCGTGCTGCTGCACGATTTTGTAGGAAATCGACAAGCCGAGACCCGTGCCCTTGCCGATTTCCTTGGTGGAGAAAAACGGGTCGAATATTTTTGGCAGCACCTCCGGCGCGATGCCCGAGCCGTTATCCGCAACCTCGACGCAGACACCGCCGCCCTCAGGCCGGGTGGCAAGCGTGATCGCGCCCTGCCGCTCCCCGATCGCCTGCGTGGCATTGGTGATCAGGTTCAGAAAAACCTGGTTGATTTGCGACGGCGAGCACACGATGGGCGCGATGTTGCCCAGGGTCTTGTTGATAGTAATGGATTTGAGCAGATGCTTGGCCAGCAACAGCGTGCTGTTGAGGCCGTCATTCAGGTTAAAGCTCGTCACTTTGCTGCGGTCCAGCCGGCTGAAGTCCTTCAGGTTGCCCACGATCTCGGCCATCTGGCCGGTGCCGTAGAGCCCGTCTTGGACGAGGCCGGCGAGCTCGCTGATCACCTCCTCCTGCTTGAGTTTCGCGACCTGCGCGGACACCAGCGCGAACTGCTGCGACAGTCCCTGCGGATCGTTGCCGGCCTGCAACAGCTTAAGCAGCTTCTCGCACGCGTCGATCGCGCCGCTCAGCTCCGGCAGCTTGGCGGAGACCGTGCCGAGGCTGTTCTTGACGTACGCCAGCGGTGTATTGATCTCGTGCGCGACACCGGCGACCATCTGACCGAGCGACGACATTTTTTCCGACTGGATTAATTGCGCCTCGGATTCCTTGAGGTGCTGTAACGCTGCCGATAATTCGCGCGTGCGCTCTTCGACGCGCCGCTCCAGGTCAAGGTTGGCGGCCTTCAGCTTGCCGCCGAGATACGCGAGCAGCACGAGCAGCGCGCCGGTGTAAGCAATCAGGTAGACGCGATAGCGCTCCTTATCCTGCAGCGTGGCTTCGACCTCGGTGTTGAACGAGAAAATCAGGTTGTCCAGACGCGGACCCGAGGTGAGGTAAGCCAGTTTGGTGAACAGTTCTTGCTCGGCGGAGCGGGTGTTTACCAGCGTTTGCACGGAGGTCTCGAGTTTAGCCGCATTGTCACGCAGGCTGTCCGGCGCGGCGCGCAGTTGGGCGGCCGCCGCGTCCAGAGTCGCGCGCGGGGCATCCTCTGCAAGCCAGTAATACAGGGAAGCGGTTGCGGCGAGCGCGGTGAGCGTCTGCTCGAGCGCGGGTTGGCGTGGTTTCAACCCGGCTGCCTGTGTGCCGAGTTCGGCCGCGTGCTTGATTACATCGTGTAGTGCGGCTTGCGCGGCGCCATTCTCGGCCCTGAATTTTTCGACCAGCCGGGCTTTTTCGAGAATCGCCGTGCCGAGCTCCGGCAGCCCCGCGCGCAACCCCGCGCTCGACGTCCGGTGTACCGCCGCGCGCAGGCTTTCGAGGGTTTTGCCGGCCGCTGCGGCGCGGTCCGGTGCGGGCACACCCGCGGCGGCAAGTTCGGAGCGCGTGCGCACCACGTCAACGTCCCAGCGGCTGTCGATATCCTTCAATTCGCGCAAGAGCCCCAGAACGTCATTCTGTTCGCGCAAGTCGACGGCCTGCGTCTTGTCGTACAAAAACGCCAGCACCGCCGCCAGCGCGGCGGCGGCTATGCACAGCAGGATGGCGTGCAGAATTTCAGTCTTGGTCATGGCTCTATCCTATTCGCCAAGGTAGGCGCGCCGAACTTGCGGATTGGCCAGCAACGCGCGCGCGTCATCGTGTAAAGTAATCTCGCCGCTTTCCATCACGTAGCCGCGGTCGCACATCTCGAGCGCGAGCCTGGCGTTCTGCTCGACCAGCACCGTCGTCACACCCGTGGCGGCGATCGCGCGGATGGTGGTGAATATTTTCTGTACCATCAGCGGCGCCAATCCCATGCTGGGTTCGTCGAGCAACAAGAGCCGCGGCCGGCCCATGATGGCACGCCCGATCGCGAGCATTTGCTGCTCGCCACCGGAGAGCGTTCCCGCCACCTGGCGCCGCCGCTCGGCAAGCCGCGGAAACAATCCAAAAACATGATCGCGATCGGCATTAATTTCCCGTTTATCATCTCGGCAGTACGCGCCCAGGTCGATATTCTCCTCGACGGTCAAGCGCGGAAATACGCCACGGCCTTCCGGTACGAGCGCAATGCCGAGCGCGACAAGACGGTGCGCAGGCATCGCCGTGATGTCAGCGCCATTGTAGCGGACGCGGCCCGCAACCGGGCGCACGAGACCGGTCAGCGCTTTTAGCGTGGTCGTCTTGCCGGCACCATTGGCGCCGATCAGGGTCACCATTTCACCGGCATTGACGATAAAGTCAATACCCTTGACCGCGGTGATGCCGCCGTAGGCGACTTTTAGCCCTTGCACCGCAAGCATCGCGGCCGGGGACGCGTGGCGGGTGCCGCTGCCGGCGGCGGGCTCCGCGTGGAGAGAATTATGCAATGGCGCCGCCGAGGTATGCGTCGATGACGGCGGGATCGCGTTGTACGGCGGCCGGTACGCCCTCGGCGATTTTCTTGCCGTAATCGAGTACCGCGACGCGGTCGCACAATCCCATCACCAGCTTCACGTCATGTTCAATCAGCAGTATCGTCGTGCCGTCGGCGCGCACGCGCTCGAGCAGCCGCTTCAATGCGGCGGTCTCGGTCGCGTTCATGCCGGCCGCCGGCTCGTCGAGCGCCAGGAGCTTGGGTGCGGTCGCGAGCGCACGTGCGATTTCGAGCCGGCGCTGATCGCCGTACGGCAGATTGTGCGCGAGTTCATGCTGGCGGGAAGCGACGCCTACATACTCAAGCAATTCGAGAGCGCGCGCATGGATCGCGCGTTCCTCGTCGCGTGCCTGGCGCGTGCGCAACACCGCACCGAACACGCCGGCGCGCGTGCGCACGTGTTGCCCGACCATCACGTTTTCAAGCGCGCTCATGTTGCCGAACAGCCGGATGTTCTGAAAGGTGCGCGCGATGCCCGCCGCGGCGACCGTGTGGGTTGCAGTCACATTTAGCAACGCGTCATCAAACCGGAATTCACCGCGATCAGCCTGATAAAAACCGGTGAGCACGTTGAAAAACGTCGTCTTGCCGGCGCCGTTGGGTCCGATAAGTCCGTAAATTTCACCGCGCTCGATAGTGAGCGTGACGCTCGTCAGCGCTTCGAGTCCACCGAAGCGTTTGCCGATGTTTTTTGCCTCGAGCAATGCCATCATGCCGACAACTCCCGCTTGCGGACTTGCGAAGGCCACAGCCCGGCCGGGCGAAACAGCATCATCAGCATCAGCGCCAGGCCGAACAGCAGCATGCGTATGACTTCCGGTTCGATGATGATCTTGCCGAACAACACGCGCTGCAGCGGGTCGACGGTGTGCCGCAGGATTTCGGGTACGAACGACAGCAAGAGCGCGCCGAGGATCACGCCCCAGATGTTCCCCATGCCGCCCAACACGACCATCGAGAGCACCATGATCGATTCGACCAGCACAAAGCTTTCGGGGCTGATGAAACCCTGGATCGCGGAGAACATGCCGCCTGCGAGGCCGCCGAACGAGGCGCCCATTGCAAACGCGAGCAATTTGACGTGCGTGGTGTTGATCCCCATCGCGCCCGCGGCGACTTCGTCTTCGCGGATCGCCTGCCACGCGCGGCCTACGCGCGAGTCCTGCAGCCGTACGTTGATCATAACCACGGCGAGCAGCACGAGCAGCAGCAAATAGTAGTACTTGACCGGCCCGCTGAAAACGAGACCCGCCAGCGTCTCGCTCTGATTGAAGTTGAAGCCGCCGAGGCGAAACGGGTCGATCAGCGAGATCCCTTGCGGACCATTGGTGATATTGACCGGCTGCGACAGATTGTTGAAAAAAATGCGCACGATTTCGCCGAAACCGAGCGTCACGATCGCCAGGTAATCGCCGCGCAATTTCAGGGTCGGCGCGCCGAGCAGCACGCCAAAGAGGCACGCGACCAGCGCGCCGATCGGCAGTATCACCCAGAACGGAAGGTGGATATTGAATTGCGGCGACGCGAGCAGCGCGTAGGTATAAGCGCCGACGCCGTAGAAGGCGATGTAGCCCAGGTCAAGCAGGCCGGCGTAGCCGACGACGATATTCAGGCCGAGCGACAGCAGCGTGAACAGGATCGCGAGGTTCATGATCCGCACCCACGTGGTGCCGATCGCGGCAAGCGCGAACGGCAGGACGAGCAGCGTAAGTGCCACCAGCGTGACGCCGATCCACAGGGCGGCCGGATGCTGCCTGAGCCGGGTCAGCCATTCGACTGTCATGCAGCGCCTGTCACGCCCGTTCACCGACGCGTTCGCCCAGGAGTCCCGACGGCCGGAATACCAGCACCGCGATCAGGACCAGAAACGCAAAGACGTCCTGGTAATTGCTGCCAAACACGTTGTCGGTCAGATCGCCGATATAGCCCGCGCCGAGCGCTTCGACAATGCCTAGCAACATGCCACCCAGCATGGCCCCGGCGAGGTTGCCGATGCCGCCCAGCACCGCGGCCGCGAAGGCTTTGAGCCCGAGCAGCGAACCCATGGTGTAATGCGCAATGCCGTAATAGCTGCCAATCATGACGCCGGCCACGGCGGCGAGTGCTGCGCCCAGCATAAACGTAGCCGCGATCACGTGATTGATGTCGATGCCCATCAGACCGGCGATGTGCGCGTTTTGCGAGGTCGCCCGCATGGCAACGCCGAGTTTGGTGCGATAAACGAACAGCGTGAGCCCGGCCATCATAACGACAGACGAGGCGATGATCGCGATCTGCACGAGGGTGATCGTTGCATCGCCGATCTGAAATACCTGGTTCGGGACGATTTGCGGGAATGCGAGTGGATTGCGGCTCCAGATCATCATGGCGAACTGTTGCAGCACGATCGACGCGCCGATTGCGGTGATGAGGGGTGCCAGGCGCGGCGCGTGGCGTAATCGCCGGTAGGCCAGACGCTCGAGTGCGTAGCCGACCAGCATGCAGACGGGAATCGCGGCCGCAGTACCCATCAGCACGATCACGAGTGGCGGCAGCGCAGTATTCGCGGCCAGCCAGCTGATGACCGTCAGCGCCACCAGGGCGCCGATCATCACGACTTCGCCGTGCGCGAAGTTGATCAACTGGATGATGCCGTAGACCATGGTATAGCCGAGCGCCACCATTGCGTAGATGCTGCCGAGAGTGAGCCCGTTGATGATCTGCTGCAGGAATATGTCCATGGCGATGAATCGCGGCTAGCCCACAGCAAAACGGCACCCGCAGGTGCCGTTTACGCCACGCATGAGGAATCTACCCAACCATCATTTCTTGGTGGCCGGTGCCGGTGCCGCCGCGGGTGCCGGTGCCGCGGCTGCGGGGCTGCCGGTGCTCGCCGCGGGTGCTGGGGCCGGAGCGGGAGCCGGTGCAGCTGCGGGAGCCGTCGCCGCTGTCTTGATGAAATCTTCGAACTTGATCGTCTTGCCGCTTTTGATAATCGCCAGCGGATCGAGCTTGCCACCCTTCATGGTGAAAATCGTCATTTCGGCGTCTTTGCGATCGCCTTTTTCGTCGAATTCAATCTTGCCGGTCGCGCCTTCGACGCTGATCTTGGCGAGCTCGGGCAGGTATTTGACCGGATCGTACGAATTCGCGTTCTTCATCGCCTCGATCAGCAGGTTCGCGGCGTCATAGGTGAATGGCGAATAGAGGATCGGATCGGCGTTGAACTTGGCCTTGTAGGCAGCAAGAAATTTCTTGTTGGCCGCCTGCACGGGCAGCCCGGCCTGCGAGCAGATCAGTCCTTCGGCCGCGTCGCCCGCGAGTTTCGTCATCTCTTCGGTGCATGCGCCGTCGCCAAAGGAGAACACGACCTTGATGCCCAGTTCGCGGCCCTGCTTCAACAGCGGTCCGCCGGTCGCGTCCATGCCGCCGTAGAAAATCGCGTCCGGCTTTTTGCCGCGGATCTTGGTGAGTATCGCCTTCCAATCCTTGGTCTGATCGGTGCCTTTTTCGCGGGGCAGCACTTTGACACCGGCCGCTTTGAGGGTTTTTTCTACCTCGTTGGCAAGTCCTTCGCCGTAGGCCGTCGCATCGTCGATGACCGCGACGGTCTTGGGTTTGAATTCGGAAGCAAGATAGCTCGCGACGGCGGGACCCTGCTGGTCGTCACGGCCAACCGTGCGAAAGGTGACCTTGAATCCCTGCTCGGTCAGTTTGGGGTTGGTGGCGGCGCCGGTGATCATCGGGATGCCGGCCGTGTTGTAGACTGCGGACGCCGGGATCGAAACGCCCGAATTCAGATGGCCGACAACGCCGGCAACTTTGGCGTCGACGAATTTCTGGGCCACGATGGGACCCTTGTCGGGCTTCGCCTCGTCGTCCTCGCCGACTAACTCGAACTTGATCTTTTTGCCGTCGATGGTGAGGCCCTTGGCGTTCGCCTCATCGATCGCCAGCCGCGCGCCGTTCTCGTTGTCCTTGCCCAGATGCGCGATGCCGCCGGTCAGCGGCGCGGCGTGACCGATTTTGACTACGGTCGCCGGCGGCGGCGGCGGCGCCTCGGCCTTGGGCGCGGGTTTTGGCGGCTCTTCTTTGCTGCAACCCTGCATCATCAAGGCGGCGGCGAACAACACACCGGTGACTACGGATGGAATGCGGTTCATGGCGTCTCCCGTGAGCATAAATTATTGTTGCAGCGTGACAAACGATTATGCGTAGACGCCCGCCCATTGTCAATTTCGCGGCCGCACGATCGACTCGGGTATTGAACGTGGGGCGGCGCACCTGCGGCTGTCCGGCGCACACAAAAAAAGGCGCGCCGCGCCGGCGCGCCCGTGGGTAAAGCGGGCGGGACTATTTGGCTTTCGCGATCATCAAATCGACCACCGCCTTGACTTCGGCATCGGACAGATTCGCGAAGCCGCCTTTGGGGACCATTGCGGTGCCGGCCTTGCCCTCCAGCCCTGATTTGTACAGCGCTTCCATGCCTTGCTTGATGCGCGGCGCCCAGGCGGCCTTGTCGCCGAGTTTGGGCGCGTTGGCGACTCCCGCGTCGTGGCAGACCGCGCACGCGCGTTTATAGGTTTCCTCAGCGGTGGCGGCAAAACTGCCGCCGGCGGCAGCGAGGCCCGCGAGGCCGAGTAATCCGAGCAACAACGATTTCATCAGGTCTCCTTTGCGAATGAGTGCAAAAAACCGCCGGCATCATAGCAAATCCGGCGCGCTTCATCCAACGGCCGCGGCGGGTGCGGTCAGCAGTGCGAGCAATTGAGCGCGGTCGGCGATCGGTGGCAAGCAACTAACGCCGCGGCATACCCACGCGTTGACTTCGCTACCCGCGGGTTTGTCGAGCGCGGCCGGCAGGCCCGCGACTTCCGCGGGAATGGCGAGCACCAGAACGTGCGGCAAATAGTGCTGGTTGACTGCGCGCTGCCACGCTGCTGCGTCGGTTCCGCCGCGCAGTACGACGATGGTCGGGGGCGCGAGTTCCTCTTCGAGCGCCGCGCACAAACTCGCGTGCGCGGCCGGCTGGCGTTCGAGCATGGGCTTGAATGCGTGCAACGCGCGCGCGGCAGCGTCGCAAAAACGCGGCTCGCCGGTCAGGTGGCCGAGCCGGTTGAGCGCGAGCGCCGCGATGCCATTGCCTGAGGGCGTCGCATGATCGTAGCCGCTTTTGGCGCGATAAAGCAGGTGTTCGTGGTCGTGGCTGACGAAAAAAAATCCGCCGTGCTCGCGGTCTTCGAACTGGTCGAGCAACACCTGCGCGAGCGCGCGCGCCCAGTCGAGATCGGCAATGCGAAAATCGTGCTGCATCAGTTCCAGGAGCGCGTCGAGCAGGAATGCGTAGTCGTCGAGATAGGCGTTGAGATGCGCGTTGCCGTCCTTGTAGGTTGCGAGCAGCCGGCCGTTGCGCCATAGCTTCGAGCGCATGAATTCGACCGCGTTGCGCGCGGACGCGAGCCATGCGGGTTTGCCGAATACGCGCGCGGCACGCGCGAGCCCTGCGACCATCAGCGCATTCCAGCTCGTGAGCACCTTCTCGTCGCGTCCCGGACGCACGCGTCGCGCGCGCGCCGCGAAGAGCTTCGCGCGCGCCGCGTCGAGCAGCTCCTGCGCGCGTTCCAGCGGCAGGCCCAGCCGGCGGGCGACCGCCGCGAGCGGTTGTCGTTACGCGCAAATGCCAGTGCTCGCGTTCAAAGTTCGGCCGCACATCGAGGCCGTAGTGCGGCGCGACGACCGCGTATTCCCCGGCGCTCAATGCGGCTTTGACCGCGTCCGGCGTCCACACGTAAAACTTGCCTTCAACGTGTTCGGAGTCGGCGTCGAGCGACGAGTAGTAGCCGCCCTCGCGTCGGGGGATTGCATTTCGCGCATGACCCAGTCCGCGGTGTCGCTCACGATGCGCGCATAGAGCGGCTGGCGATCGACGCGCCACAAATCGCTGTAGAGGCGCAGCAGCGGACCGTTGTCGTAGAGCATTTTCTCGAAATGCGGAATCGTCCAGTGTGCGTCCACGCTGTAGCGGCAGAAACCGCCGCCCACATGGTCGTAAATGCCGCCTTCGGCCATTTTGGTGAGGGTAAGCGCGCACCATGCCGAGCGCATAATCGTCGCGCACGTCGGCGGCGCGGCGCAGGCAGAATTCGAGTTCCGCCGGATGCGGGAACTTGGGCGCGGCGCCGATGCCGCCGTCGGTTTCGTCGAAACTCATTTTCAATTCGCGCAACGCCTCGTCGAGCAGCGTCGCCGACACTGCGCCGCCGTTCGCGACCGGCGGCGAAGTTTGCGCGATAGCCGCGCGCAAGGCCGCGTTTTGTTTTTCGATGTCGTTGCGCTGGCCGTGATAAGCCGCCGCCACCTGCGGCATGAGGTCGAGAAAACCGGGCATGCCATGGCGCGCGGTCTTCGGAAAATACGTGCCGCCGAAAAATGGCGTCTGATCCGGCATCAGAAACATCGTCAGCGGCCAGCCGCCGTTGCGCCGCGTCAAGAGCGCGTGCGCCGCCTGATAAATCTGGTCGAGATCGGGACGCTCTTCGCGGTCGACTTTGATATTGATGAAGAGTTCGTTCATCACCGCGGCGACCGCCGCGTCCTCGAACGACTCGTGCGCCATCACGTGACACCAGTGGCACGCCGAATAGCCGATCGACAGCAGTATCGGCTTGTCCTGCTCGCGCGCGGCGGCGAGCGCCTCTGTCGCCCCACGGATACCAATCGACCGGGATTGTCGGCGTGCTGCTGCAGGTACGGGCTGGTTTGCCGCGCGAGTCGGTTTGACATCCGGCGCTCCGGAAAATGCGCCGAGTTTACACCGGCCGCACGCAGTTCCTGCGGTCAGGACTGCAGGGACGGCCGCAGATATTCCATGCGGTCGATCGAACGCACGTTGATTTCGCGCACGGCCTTGGCGCGCCAGATTTGCAAGGTGATTTCGCTGCCGGCGGCGCCGCTCGCCCACAAGGCGTGGTAAAACTCCGCCTGGCTGCCGATCGCCTGTTCGCCGACCGCCAGAATAACGTCGCCGCGCTTGATCCCGCCGCGTTCCGCCGGCGAATCACGCAACACCTGGGTCACGACTACATGCTGGCGCATTTCCTCCGAATAAATGCCCAGCCACGGCCGCGCAGCACCACGGCGCCGGCCTTCGGTTTTGAGCTCGGCGAGGATGGGCGTCAATAGATCGGTGGGCACGAACATGTTGCCGGGAAACGCGGCGCCCGCCTCGGCTGCGTCCCCCACCCACAACGAACCGATGCCGATCAACCCGCCCTCGCTGTCGAGCAATGCAGCGCCGCTGTGATTGTCGCGCGCGGGCGCGGTGAAGATGGCGTCGTCCAGCGCATACTCCCACCAGCCGGTGAACGGCCGCCGTTTGACGATGCAGGCATTGGACCAGCCGCCGGCGCCGGCATGCGCGGCGACGGTCACGGTATTCATTTCGCGCACGTCGCTGCTCGTGCCCATCGCGAGCGGCGGATGATCGAGCGACTGCGCGGCGCGCACGAGGCCGAACCCGGTCGCGTGGTCGAAGCCGGCGACGGTGGCCGGCAGCACGCGCCCATCGGCCGCGACGACGAGTATCGATTGGGCTTCGAGCAGCAGGTAGCCTATCGTCAGGATATGGCCGGCGTCGTCGATCAGGACGCCGGTGCCTTCGCGCGCGGTGCCCAGCGTGTCGGCGGTGCGCGCGGTCGGCGGCACGCTGATGCCGAGCTTGACGATGGCGCCGGCAAGGTCGTCCGCGGCAAATTTGCCGGCAGCCGGGCAGGTTTGCAGCGCCCCAGGCGGCCCACGCGGCGGTGATGAGTGACGGCATGCGTGCGTCGCCTGCTGGTGCTAGTCGGTGACCGCGCCTGTGCTCGCGGTGGACACGAGCTTCACGTATTTGGCCAGCAGCCCGCGCGTGTAACGCGGCTTGGGCTGGCGCCATTTCTTCTTGCGTCGCGCAAGTTCCGTGGCGGACACATTGACTTGAATGAGACGTTTGTGCGCATCGATCGTGATGGAGTCGCCTTCCTTGACGAGCGCAATGGGGCCGCCCTCGAACGCTTCCGGCGCGACGTGTCCGACCACCATGCCCCAGGTGCCGCCGGAAAAACGGCCATCGGTGATGAGTCCCACCGATTCGCCGAGTCCCTGGCCGATCAACGCCGACGTCGGCGCCAGCATTTCCTGCATGCCGGGGCCGCCCTTAGGGCCTTCGTAGCGGATGATGATGACGTCGCCGGCCTTGATTTTTTTCGCGAGTATTGCCTGCATGGCTTTGGGTTCGGAGTCGAATACGCGCGCCGGCCCGGTGATACGCAGCGATTTGAGCCCGGTGATTTTGGCCACGCATCCCTCCGGCGCGAGATTGCCTTTGAGTATCGCCAGATGACCGTGCGGATACAGCGGCTTCGCCCACGGCCGTATCACCTGCTGATCGGTGCGCGGCTCGGCGGGGATGCCGGCGAGTTCCGCGGCCAGCGTTCTGCCGGTGATCGTCATGCAGTCGCCATGCACAAGGCCGTGCGCGAGCAGCATTTTCAACACCTGCGGCACGCCGCCCGCGCGATGGAAATCGGTCGCCACGAAGCGTCCGGACGGCTTCAAATCGCACACTACCGGCACGCGCCGGCGCACCCGTTCGAAGTCGTCTATCGTCCACCGGACCGCGGCCGCGTGCGCGATGGCGAGATAATGCAGCACCGCGTTGGTCGAGCCGCCGGCGGCCATGATCAGGCACGCGGCGTTTTCAATCGACTTGCGGGTGATGATGTCGCGCGGCCTCAAGTTGAGCTTGATCGCGTTGAGCAACGCGTGCGCGGAGGCGGCGGCCGAATCGGCTTTTTCGGCGTCGGGCGAGGCCATTTGCGACGAACCCAGGAGGCTCATGCCAAGCGCTTCAAACGACGACGACATCGTGTTCGCGGTGAACATGCCGCCGCACGCGCCGACCGAAGGGCACGCGTTTTTCTCGATACCGATGAAATCCTCGCGCGCCATTTTGCCCGCGCTGAAGGCGCCGACCGCCTCGAACGCACTGACGATGGTGAGGTCCTGGCCTTTCCACCTGCCGGGCTTGATCGTGCCCGCGTAGACAAAGATGCCGGGCACGTTGATGCGCGCCATCGCGATCATGCCGCCCGGCATGTTTTTGTCGCAACCGCCGCATACCAGCACGCCGTCCATGGCCTGGCCGTTGACCGACGTCTCGATCGCGTCGGCGATGACTTCGCGCGACACCAGCGAATACTTCATCGCCTCGGTGCCCATGCCGATGCCGTCGGTGACGGTGGGCACGCCGAACACCTGCGGCATCGCGCCGATTTCCCGCAATGCCGTCATCGCGCGGTCAACGAGCGGCTGGATGCCGGCGTTGCACGGATTCATGTTGGAATGCGCGTTGGCGACGCCGACGATCGGCTTCTCGAAATCGTGGTCGCCAAAACCGACCGCGCGCAGCATGGCGCGATTGGGCGAGCGCGCGTCGCCCGCGGTGATGAGGCGGCTGCGTTTATTCAGTGCCATGGCGTGTCCTTGACGGGTGTTACGTATAATCGACGATTTTAACCCAAACCCCGGCCGCGCTAAATGCTGGTTCACCCGCAGTTCGATCCGATTGCGTTCAAACTCTTCGGCCCGCTCGCGGTACGCTGGTACGGCCTGACTTACCTCCTGGGTTTCGCGCTGATCTGGCTGGTGGGACGCTATGCAATCAAGGCGCGCGCGCGGCCGGGGTTGAGCGCGCAGGATTTCGACGACCTGTTGTTCTACGGCATTCTCGGCGTCATCCTCGGCGGACGCCTGGGCTACGTGCTGTTCTACAAGTTTAGCGATTACCTCGTCGAGCCGTGGAAAATCTTTTTCGTCTGGGAAGGCGGCATGTCGTTCCACGGCGGCATGCTCGGCGTCATCGTCGCGATGTGGTGGTATGCCAGAGCGCGCCGCCTCGACTGGCTCGCAGTGACCGACTTCATCGCACCGTTAGTGCCGATGGGGTTAGGCGCGGGCCGGCTGGGCAATTTCATCAATGCGGAACTGTGGGGGCGCGCGACCGAGCTCCCGTGGGCGATGGTATTTCCCAACGTCGACCGCGTACCGCGCCACCCATCGCAACTCTACGAATTTGCGCTCGAGGGCGTCGCACTGTTCGCCGTGCTCTGGTGGGTTGCCGCGAAACGGCGTCCGCGCGGCGCGGTGTCGGCATGCTTTCTGACGGGCTACGGGGTGTTTCGTTTTGCGGTGGAATTCACGCGCGAACCCGACAGCTACCTCGGTCTACTAGCGCTCGGCTTTTCTCTCGGGCAGTGGCTGTCGCTGCCGATGATAATCGCGGGACTGGCGATGCTGGCGTGGGCGTACCGGCGCCGGGCTAGTTAAGTTTTTTCGAGCCCGGCTTTTCCGCGGCCGCCGGTTTGGCGGTTTCGGCGCGGCGCGCCAACAGGCGCTGAAAATTATCGAGCGACAGCAAATGCGTGTAGATCCGGCCGAGCACGCCTTTTTGCGCGTAGTCCTTCAGCACCGCGCCGTCGAGATCGGCAAGCTTCGCTTCGGCGATTCGGTACATG
Source organism: uncultured beta proteobacterium (assembly GCA_963778865.1). GTDB lineage: Bacteria > Pseudomonadota > Gammaproteobacteria > Burkholderiales > SG8-41 > PALSA-1004. The sequence continues at coordinate 51,553 of CAVZWF010000007.1, forward strand.
CCCGTCAATTGCAGCGGCTCGCCCTGGTTGGGCACCGCCTGCATGGTGAACGGCTCGAGCAGATTCTGCTGCGCGAGCAGCTTGCACATTTCCTCGGTGCGACCGAGATCGGCTTCGTATTCAAACAGAAGTTTTTGGCGCTGTTCCCAGTCCGGCAGCGGCTGGCCTTTGTCGTCAAACAGCTTTTCACCCTTCTCATTGATCGCGCGCTTTTCGACGCAGGCCACGCGCTCCGGCGCTTCCCTGCCGTCGACCATGACGCGGGTCATGCAAAACGGGTAGCGCCGGACATAGGCGGGAAGGTACACGCCGGGGTCCCACGTATCTCCGTGCAGGACGAACAGATTCTGTTGCGCTTCAAGCCCGAGCACCAGCATGGGTGCGAAGGTCGCGCCCTGGTCGGCCGAGATGAATACCAGCGGGAAGTCGTGGCTCGCGATCGGAAACTCGGCGTAGCTCACCGGCATCGGATTCATGGAGCGGAATACGACCGGGAGCGTCGGACCTTTGGGCAGCAGCACGCGATGGTTCTTGGCGAGCGCGACAACTTCCTGAAAACCGTACGGCGGCGTGATCTGGGGTGCGGTGGTCGGCATGAGGCGTGTCCCGGTGCAAAATAAAATCGATTATAACGTGCATTCGTCGCGGCGCTAGCCGGGCCGGCTTTCCAGTCGGCGTCATATCCTGCTAAAATAACAACTTATGTTGGGGAAGTAGCTCAGCTGGGAGAGCGCCGCGTTCGCAATGCGGAGGTCGGGAGTTCGATCCTCCTCTTCTCCACCACCTCATTTTGGTTTACGCGCTGGTGCCGGTAGCGTGCCGCACCTAGTCTAAGACTGGATAATCACTCGCGTGGAGTAATCACTTGACTCTGCATTCTCCAGATTCGGCGCCGGGCACCGATCACGCGCGCATGTTGCGCGACAGCGTCGCGGATTTCGCCAAGCGCGGCACCGATATCAAGCGCGTGCGCCGCCTGCGCGATACGCAGCCGGGATTCGAGCGCGCGGTCTGGCGGCAGATGGCCGAGTTCGGCTGGCTCGGCATACTGGTGCCCGAGCAGTATGGCGGGCTCGGCCTGGGTTGCACCGAGATGGCGATAGTCGCCGCCGGCACGGCTGGCGTGCTGACGCCGGAACCGCTCACGGCAGCCGCGGTGTTCGCGGCCGGGGCCATCGCGCGCGGCGACAACGAGGCGCTCAAGCGTGAGTTGCTTGAAGCGCTGGTGGCAGGCTCATTGATTCCCGCGCTCGCCTGGCAGGAGCGCGCAGGCTCCCTCGATACCGCGGCGGCGGCCACGCGCGCGGAACCCTTTGAAGCGGCGATCAAGCTAAACGGAGCCAAGAGCTTTGTTGCCGGCGCCGCGGGCGCGGACGGTTTCGTGGTGTCGGCGCAATCGCGCGACGGCCTCGCGCTCTATTGGGTGCCCGCCAATACCGGCGGCGTCACGCTGGAGTTACAGCCGCTCGCCGACGGCCGCATGACCGGTATGCTCAAACTCGACGACGTGATGGTGCCGAAAGACCGTTTGCTCGCGTCGCCGGCGTGCGCCAACGCGGCGCTGCAGGCGGCACTCGATACGACACTGGTGATGGCGGGCGCGGAAATGTCCGGCGTCATGGGGCGCGCGCTCGACATGAGCGTCGATTACATGAAAACGCGCGTGCAGTTCGGCAAGCCCATCGGCAGCTTTCAGGCGCTGGCGCATCGCGCGGTCGATTTGCACATTCAGCGCGAGTTGTCGTCGGCGGTGCTCGACGATGCCGTGGCGTTGCTTGATGCCGGCGCGTCCGGCGCGCGCCGCGGCGCGATGGCGAGCCGCGTCAAGGCGCGCTGCTCGGAAGCGGGGCTGCGCATCACGCGCGAAGCGATCCAGATCCACGGCGCGATCGGCTTCACCGACGAGTACGACGCAGGCTTGTACCTCAAGCGCGCGATGACGCTGTCGGCGTGGCTGGGCAATGCGGCGCTGCATCGCCGGCGCTACGCCGAACTCGCCGCGGCGAACGGTGATTAGGCGCGCACTCCCATGACTGCACCCGACTTCAATACGTTGAGCGACGAGGAATTTCGCGCTCACGTGCGCGAGTTCTTCGCCGAGCACTACCCGCCGCATCTGCGTTACATACTGCGGCGCGCGCGGCTTGCCGAGATGAAGGACTGGTATCTGACGCTGTCCCGGCACGGCTGGATCGCGCCCAACTGGCCGCGCGAATACGGCGGCATGGGGCTCGATACGGGCAAAATGCTTATCCTGCTCGAGGAGCAGGAAGATTACGGCGTGGCGCGCGTGCCCGACCATGGCATCGTGCAGGTCGGGCCGATCCTCATGAAGTACGGCAGCGCGGAGCAGAAGCAATACTACCTGCCGAAGATTCTGTCGGGCGACCACATCTGGGGTCAGGGCTATTCGGAACCCAACGCCGGTTCCGATCTGGCGAGCCTTGCCACTTCCGCCGTGCCCGACGGCGCGGACTTCATCGTCAATGGCCAGAAGATATGGACCACCCTTGCGCACGATTCGACGCACATTTATCTCCTCGCGCGCACGAGCCGCGAAGGCAAGAAGCAGGAAGGCATCAGCTTTCTCTTGGTCGACGCCCAATCGCCGGGCATCACCATACGGCCGATCCGCAACATCGCCGGCCACGAGGAATTCTGCGAAGTGTTCTTCGAGAACGTGCGCGTGCCGCAGGTCAATCTGGTCGGCGGGCTGAACAAAGGCTGGACGGTCGCCAAGGCGCTGCTGTCGTTCGAGCGCGTCAACATCGGCAGTCCGCGCCGTCCGCATTACGCGCTAAAACGGCTCGCCGAACTCGCGCGCGCCAAGGGCTTGTTGCACGATCCGGGTTTCGTCGACAAGTACACCGCGCTCAAGCTTGACGTGGAGGATTTGGGATCGCTCTACGCGCGCTACGTCGACATCGTGAAGCGCGGCGGGGAACTCGGGCAGGACGTGTCCATGCTCAAGATCTGGGCGATGGAATCGTGGCAGCGGCTCACTGATTTACTGCTCGAAACCGCGCAGGAATACGGCGGCATGCCGGGCGATCACGCCATCGACGGCGTCGGCGTCGACGTGCTGAGCCCGTTTTACTGCGCGCGGCCGGGCACCATCTACGGCGGCTCGAGCGAAATCCAGCGCAACATCCTCGCCAAGTACGTGCTCAAGCTCCCATCGTGATGCACTACCTACGCGCGCGTTGAGCGGCGACGGAGGTCGGTTGTCCGCTCCAACTCGCGCGCGTAATCCGGCCGCACCGCGGTCCGGATTTACGCAACTTTCATCGGTAGTATCACCATCTGCTGCCCCAGGATGTGCAGCCTTTGCTGGATGGCGAGCGCAGTCTGGTTATGCAGCCAGCGCGTGAAGAACGACTCGCTCGCGAAAATCAGCTTGCTCGCGAAGCACACGCAGTTGGGAAACTCCGCGTTGACCTGATCGGAAAGCTTGATCAGTTCTTCCACCGGGTCGGTGCCGAACGCGAGGCACGATTTGGCGGCAAGTCCGTGCGCGTGGCAGAAATTGACGTAATAACGCAGCGAATTTTCAATCTCGTAGCGCAGCGTGCGCAGCGCGCCCTGCCCGTCGTAGCTCTGGGCGTCGACTTCGCCGACACTCAGAAAAATAAAATTCCAGAAATGCCCGGGAAACAGCCGTTGTACCCACAATAGCGCGTGCATGCTCACGCCGCGGTTCTTGCCCACGAAAAACACCGCCGTCGGCCGGTGCGGATCGAGCGCCGGCGGGCTGGCCGCATCCTGCTGGATCGGTTGTCCCGAGAACATCTTGTCGATTTGCAGCAATTGCGCGCGCGTGGTGTCGTAATGCTTGCGGATCGCAAGACAGATTGCGATTACGATGCCCGTGATCAGCACTGTTTCCCAGCCGCCGTCGGCGAATTTTTCGACGAGCGACACTGCAAGGATGCTGGCAGTGACAGCAAGTCCGGTTAGAGATAAAGCGAGCCGCGCGCGCCAATTGTGCTGTGAATGGCGATTGCGCCACCAGTGCGTGGACAGGCCGAGCAGCGACATCGAGAACGTCAGGAATACATTGATGCTGTAGAGCACCACCAGCAGCGCAACCTGGCCCTGGCTCCAGATCAGGATCAAAAGGGCGGCACCGCCCATCAACGTAACGCCGTTTTGGGTGACGAGCCGGCTCGATAATTGCCGGAACTGGCGCGGCACCCAGTAATCGACCGCCATGTTGGCCATCACCGCGGGCCCGCCGAGAAAACCGGTGTTCGCGGCGACCAGCAGCAACCCGGCTTCGAGCGCGAGCACCGTCGCGAGCGCAAAATTATTCGCGAATTCGCCGCCGATGCCGAGATTGACGATTATCGCACCGAACGTCACGGCGTTGAGCGTCTGGCCCTTGACGGGCTGCACCTGCCATAACAAATACAGCAGTATGATGCCGCCGGCGGTGAACGCGAGCGACAACGCCATGTAAAACATCGTGAGCTTCCCGGTGTGCACGCGGGGCTCGGCGAGGGTGTTGATGTTATTGGACACCGCTTCGATGCCCGTATACGTTCCGCCGCCGAGCGAGTATGCACGCAGAAACAAGGCGCAGACGAATATCCAGCCCATCTCGCGGCTCAATGCGGTCGAGTCGGTGACGGCGCTTGGGATCAGCTGCGACAGGCCGTCGGCATGAACGTAAATTCCGTAGATAATGAGGAACGTGTGGCTGATGAAAAATCCGAGGAAAATCGGCAGCAGCACTGCGATGGATTCCTTCATGCCGCGCAGGTTGAGCGTGATCAAAAGCAGCACGAGCGCGGCCTCGGTAGCGACTTTATACGCCTGAGCGGTGACTGGCAGCAGGCTGAACAGAGCATCCACGCCGCTCGCAACCGAAATAGCGATCGTCAATACGTAATCGACGATTAATGCCGCGCCCGACACGAGTCCTGCATGCGGACCAAGCAGATTGGTGGCGACCTTGTAGCCGCCGCCGCCGTTCGGGAACAACTCGATCACCTGGTTATAGCCCAGCGAGATAACAAAAACCGTAACCGCAGTGGCGATCGCGAGGAAAATGCCGAGTTCACTGTGCTCGCCCAACGCGAGAAACGCCTCTTCCGGACCGTAGCATGACGATGACAGGCCGTCGGCGCCAAGCCCGATCCACGCGAGGAATGCAATTAGTACGATGTGGCGCCGCGTGTCGGGGTTTAGCGGATCGAGTGGCGCGCCGATAATCAGGCGGCGCAGCGTGTGTAGCATTGACATGCGTGCGCCGTTACGCGGATGGCACGGGCGGTCTCGCGATACGGCTAGCGCACACCGTCATTTTTCGCGTCGGCCGCTTTTTGCCGTGCTCGCAGCAACCCGCGCTTGATCGCCACGGCCTGCCGCGCACGGGTTTTCGAGTAGGTCGTTGGCAGCGGGATTCACGCGCGATGGATGGAGGCAGAGTGAGGCGGTGGCGATTGAATTCCCGCCGTGCAGGCTTCATCATAGCGCAGTTCCGAGTTTGCAACCACACGGAGGTTTGATGAAACAGGCGATACACACGGCTGCGGCGCCGCAGGCCATAGGCACTTATTCGCAGGCGATACGCTGCGGCGACAGCATATACCTGTCCGGCCAGATCGGACTCGATCCGGCGACCATGCAGTTGGTCGATGGAGTCGATGCGCAGATACACCGCGTATTCCGGAATCTGCAGGCGGTTGCGGCGGAGGCGGGCGCGCAGCTCGATAGCGCGGTGAAACTCACCGTGTACCTGACCGACCTGTCGCACTTCGCCCGCGTCAACGAAATCATGTCGACGTACTTCACTCAGCCCTATCCCGCGCGCGCGGCCATCGGCGTCGCCGGCTTGCCGCGCGGCGCGCTGGTCGAGGTCGATGCCATCCTGAATCTCGCATGAGGCCGGCGGCGTGAGGCGCAAGGCGGCGACGGGCGCTAAACCGAAGCGTACCGATCCCGCACCCGTCACGCCGCACGCCTCGCTCGCGAAGCATAGCAAGGCCACGCTGGCCGCACTTGCCAGGCTGGGCATACACCGCGAGCTGGACCTCGTGCTGCATCTGCCGCTGCGTTACGACGACGAAACCGAGCTCCACCGTATCCGCGACGCGCCCGCGGGCATGCCCGCGTTGGTCGAGGGTGTAGTCACCGACACTGCAATCAAGTATCGGCCGAAGCGCCAGTTGGTCTGCACGCTCGAAGACGACTCGGGCGTGCTCGTGATGCGTATGCTTAATTTTTACATGAGCCAGGTGAGGCAACTTGCGCCCGGCACGCGCGTGCGCCTGTTCGGTGAAATTCGCCAGGGATTTTTCGGCGCCGAAATGGTTCACCCCCGGTATCGCGTCGTGCGGGACGACACGCCAGTTGCGAAAACGCTGACGCCCGTGTATCCGACCACCGCGGGCTTGAGTCAGGCCGCGCTGCAGCGCTTAACGCGCGACGCGCTCGCTGCTGCCGATCTTGGCGACACGCTGCCGGCCGCGTTGCTCGGTCAACTGAAGCTCCCGGGGTTTCGCGACAGCGTAAGATTCTTGCACCATCCGCCACCCGCCGCCGAGCAGGCGGCGCTGCAGAACCGCACTCACCCCGCGTGGCGCCGCGTAAAGTTCGATGAATTGCTTGCGCAGCAATTGTCGATGCGCATCCATTACGATCGGCGCAAGACCGTCAACGCGCCAGCCTTGACGGCGCGGCGCAACCTCACGCGCGGTCTGCTCGAGCAATTGCCTTTCCGGTTGACGCGGGCGCAACAGAAGGCAGCGGAGGAAATTCGCCGCGACCTTGCGCGGCCGCACCCGATGCAGCGCCTGCTGCAGGGCGACGTCGGCAGCGGCAAGACGGTGGTCGCGGCACTCGCCGCGCTGCAGGCCATAGAAAACGGGTTTCAGGTCGCAGTGATGGCGCCCACCGAAATCCTCGGCGAACAGCACTTCAACAAGTTCACGGGCTGGCTTACCGGCCTTGGCGTCAAGGTCGTGTGGCTGGCGGGCAAACTCCCGCGCAAAGAGAAGCGCGCAACGCTCGCTGAAATCGCGGCGGGCGACGCTCAGATCGCCATCGGCACGCACGCGCTGTTTCAGGACGACGTCGAGTTCGGCCGGTTGGGGCTGGCGATCGTCGACGAGCAGCATCGGTTCGGCGTGCGCCAGCGCCTCGCGCTCCGTCTGAAAGGCACACGCGACGGCGCGGCGGCGCAACCCCATCAGTTGATGATGAGCGCAACGCCGATCCCGCGCACGCTCGCCATGAGTTATTACGCCGATCTCGACGTCTCGGTGATCGACGAATTGCCGCCGGGACGCTCGCCGGTCGCAACGCGCTTAGTCGCGGACACGCGTCGCGACGAGGTAATCAAGCGCATACGCGACGCGTGTGTCGCGGGCAGCCAGGCCTACTGGGTGTGCCCGCTGATCGAAGAGTCCGAGGCCCTGCAGCTGCAAACCGCGCTCGATACCTACACGCGCCTGATGGCGACTTTCCCGGAACTGAGCGTCGGTCTGGTGCACGGCCGGCTGGCGGCGGCGGAGAAATTGGCGGTGATGCAATCGTTCAAGGACGGGGCGCTGCAATTGCTGGTCGCGACGACGGTGATCGAAGTCGGGGTCGACGTCCCGAATGCGACCCTGATGGTGATCGAAAACGCCGAACGCATGGGGCTCGCGCAATTGCATCAATTGCGCGGACGTGTCGGCCGGGGTGCTGGCGCCAGCACCTGCATCCTGCTCTATCAGCAGCCGCTCTCGCCGCTCGCGCGCGAGCGCCTCAAGATTATTTTCGAGTGCAATGATGGCTTCGAAATTGCGCGCCAGGATCTGCGCGTGCGCGGTCCCGGGGAACTGCTGGGGGCGCGCCAGAGCGGCGTGCCGATGCTGCGGTTCGCCGATCTCGAGGCGGACCTCGATTTGCTGGAGGCGGCGCGCGGCGCGGCGCATGATCTCCTGCGCAACCACCCCGCGGTCGCGCAGCAGCACCTAAGCCGCTGGCTGGGCGGCAAGCAGCACTATCTGCGCGTCTAACGCGCGCCCTGCCATGGCGGTGCGAATTATCGCGGCCGGTAAGCGATAATGGCAATGCATACGCCGAAATTACATGCATACCGCTGATACCTTGTGGCACCCTTTGCCCGCCTGCGCCGACGCGCAACTGCGGCATTGGTTGCTCGATCGCGGCTCGCTAACGCACCGTATCCAGTCGCGCTGTATGAATTTTCGTCTTGACGTCCTGTCGCAGCGCGTCGCGGCGGTGCGCGGCGACGAGGGCGGAATCATCAACCGGCGCGCCGGCGCGCACTGCGTGGTGCGCGAAGTGAGCCTGAATTGCGGCCGCCGGCCGCTGGTATTCGCGCATTCGGTGGCCGCGCCGTGCGCGTTGAGGGGCGCTTGGCGCATGCTGTCCGGGTTGGGCGCGCGGCCGCTCGGGGCCGCGTTATTTGCCGATCCGCGAATCAAGCGCTATCCGCTGCGCTTTCGACAACTCAACCGGCGGCACGTCCTGCATAAGCGCGCGTGCGGTCTGCTCGTAGAATCGCCCGCCTCGTTGTGGGCGCGGCGGTCGTTGTTCGTTTTGTGCGGTTCGCCATTGCTCGTGACAGAAGTGTTTCTGCCCGCTATCCTAGAACTCGCGCCATGAAATTAAGGGAACGCCTCGACATTTACGAGAAGCTGATGCGGCTCGACAAGCCGATCGGCATTCTGCTCTTGTTGTGGCCGACACTGTGGGGACTATGGTTGTCGTCGGGCGGGTCTCCCGAACCGTTCGTCTTCGTCATATTCGTGCTCGGCGTTGTGCTCATGCGCTCGGCCGGCTGCATCATCAACGATTTTGCCGACCGCGATTTCGACCGGCACGTCGAACGCACCAAAGACCGTCCGCTGGCCGCGCGATTGATTTCTCCTCAAGAAGCGTTACTGTTGGCCGGGGTGTTGATACTGCTGGCGTTCCTGCTGGTGGTGCAGCTCAACTGGCTGGTCGTCGAGCTCTCGATGATCGCGCTCGTCCTCGCGGTAATTTATCCGTTCCTGAAACGCGTGTTCTGGCTGCCGCAAGCATGGCTCGGCATCGCGTTCGGGTTCGGCATTCCGATGGCATACGCGGCGCACCTGAACTACGTTGTGCCGCTCGCGTGGGAATTGGTGCTCGCCAATATGTTGTGGGCGATGGCATACGACACCGAATACGCGATGATCGATCGCGATGACGACATCAAGCTGGGACTCAATTCATCCGCCATTCTGCTGGGGCGTTTCGACGTGGCGGGCGTCATGACGTGCCACGCGCTGTTTTTACTGTGCATGGTTTACATCGGTTTTCAGGCGCGCTGCGGGGCGGGTTATTTTTCCGGAATCGCCGTCGCCGCCGGCGTTGCCGCCTATCAGTACCGGCTGATACGCGAGCGCCGCCGCGACGATTGTTTCAAGGCCTTCTTGCTGAACAATTTCATGGGCGCGGCGGTGTGGATCGGATTCGTGGCCGAATTCCTGTTGCGCGTCCCGCGATTCGCGGCCACGCCGGTTACGCCCTGATCGCCGATGAAATATCGCGACCTCAGGGATTTCATCGCGCAGCTCGAACGACGCGGGGAACTCAAGCGCATCGCCGTAACGGTCAACCCGCGGCTCGAGATGACCGAGATCTGCGATCGCGTGCTTAAGCGCGGCGGGCCGGCGCTGTTGTTCGAGCAGCCCGCGGGTTTTTCCATGCCGGTGCTCGGCAACCTGTTCGGCACGCCGCTGCGCGTTGCTCTCGGCATGGGCGAGGACAACGTCGGCGCGCTGCGCGAGATCGGGCGGCTGCTCGCCGTATTGAAAGAACCCGCGCCGCCGCGCGGATGGCGGGATGTGTGGGATAAATTGCCGCTGCTAAAGCAGGTGCTCAGCATGGCGCCGACTGTTGTGTCCGGTGCGCCGTGCCAGGAACAGGCATGGGAGGAGTCCGATGTCGACCTTGGCCGCCTGCCAATACAGACGTGCTGGCCAGGCGACGCGGCGCCGCTTATTACGTGGGGCCTCGTCGTCACGCGCGGCCCGCAGAAAGAGCGCCAGAACCTCGGCATTTATCGTCAGCAGGTTATCGCGTCCAACAAAGTAATCATGCGCTGGTTGAGCGCGCGCGGCGGCGCGCTCGATTATCGCGACCATTGTCTCGCGTATCCGCGCGAGCCGTTCCCGGTCGCAGTCGCGCTCGGCGCCGACCCGGCTACTCTGCTTGGCGCGGTGACGCCCGTGCCGGACAGCCTTTCCGAGTATCAGTTCGCGGGGCTCTTGCGCGGGGAGCGGACCGAAATCGTGAAATGCGTGACGCATGATTTGCAGGTGCCGGCAACCGCGGAGATCGTGCTCGAGGGATACATTTATCCGGGAGACACCGCGCTGGAAGGGCCGTTCGGCGACCACACCGGTTATTACAACGAGCGCGAACACTTTCCCGTATTTACCGTGGAGCGCATCACGTCGCGGCACGCGCCCATTTATCACAGCACTTATACCGGCAAGCCGCCCGACGAGCCGGCAGTGCTTGGCATGGCGCTGAACGAAGTTTTCATTCCGTTGCTGCAGAAGCAGTTTCCGGAGATCGTCGATTTTTATCTGCCGCCCGAAGGTTGTTCCTACCGGCTGGCGGTGGTCAGCATGAAAAAACAATACGCGGGCCACGCCAAACGCGTGATGTTCGGCATCTGGTCGTTTCTGCGCCAGTTCATGTACACCAAGTTCATCATTGTGACCGACGACGATGTGAACGTGCGCGACTGGAAGGAAGTCATCTGGGCGCTGACGACGCGCGTCGACCCGCAGCGCGATACGCTCATTGCCGATAACACGCCGATCGACTATCTGGATTTCGCGAGCCCGGTGTCGGGCCTGGGTTCGAAAATGGGCATCGACGCCACGAACAAGTGGCCGGCGGAAACCGCGCGCGCATGGGGCACGCCGATACGGATGGACGACGCGACCCGCGCCCGCATCGACGCACTGTGGGACAAACTGGATCTTGAAAAAAAATAGCCGGGAGCTACCCGGCTATGAGATTTTGGCGCAGCTTTTTAGTTAGAACTTTAGTACTGCGCCAACTTTAGAACTTTAGTACTGCACCGACGGTCCACTGGTTGACCTTGGAATCCCCGGCCGATGTATTGTTGCCGATGCCGTTGAAGCGTTCGTATTCGCCGCGCAGCGCAAATATCGGCGTGAACTCGTACTGCACGCCGGCGCCGATCTTGAAATCGTATCCATTGTCATTGATGGTGACATTGCCGAGCGTGGCGGCATAGGGCATCTCGTTCTTGGTTTTCCAGTAGTAGCCGCCAAACCGGGCGAGTATCGAAAACTTATCGTTCACCGGCATCTTGGCTACGAGATCCAGATTGAACAGCGAGGCGTCTTGGCTGCCGCCGATCGCGCCCAGATTTGTGCTTGACGTAAAATCGGCTTTGCCGAGGATAGGTGTAACCCCCTTCGAGGGCAAAGGTTTTGCCAAGCTTATATCCGAGCTGCGCTTTGCCGCCCGTTGCGCTGGAACTACTGGATGTCGTCGAACTGGCAAAACCGTTGTTGACATTATAATAATCAACTGACGCAGAATTGGCTTGAAGCTGGGACGAGCCGAGGCTGAAAACGCCGTACCAATTGTTGTCGGAAGCGATCGCCGGCGCAGCCGCCGCGCATGCTGCAACAAGGGCAATTATCGACAACAGTTGTTTCTTAAGCATGGTTCTTTCTCCTGATTTTCGGCCGGATTGATGCGGAGAGAATGCCCCCGCAAAAACCTCAATGTGTTAGAGCGTTAAGGCCAGCTTAAAGAAAAGACTTTAACTTGTCGATATAAACCCCTTTGTTTTTGGAAGAAAATCAGCTATATCTGTTGTATTTTGACAACAATATTCTATAATATATTGAATTTACATACATATTAATAATTATTTCCGTGCTAATTCGGAGTGCCGGTATGAGACGAGTGCGGTCCTAGCGGCTGTAAACCCACTTCAACAAGCGCGTCCTGCACGGCCGATGCACCTGGCGCGCGCTCATGATTGACGAGGCAAACCACCACCATCGTGCGCCCTTTGGCATCGAGCACGTATCCCGCAATCGCGCGCACCCCCGACAACGTGCCGGTCTTGATGTGCGCTTGTCCCGCGACGTCGGCGCCCGCGAGGCGTTTTTTCATCGTTCCGTCGACCGCCACCAGCGGCAGCGACGCGATGAATTCCGGCATGATCGCGGCGCGCTGCGCAACGAGTAACAGCTGGCCGAGATTTTTTGCGCTGATGCGCTCAATGCGCGACAGGCCGGAGCCGTTTTCCAGCACCAGTTCGGGAAACGCAAGGCGGCGCGCGGCCAGCCATTGCTTCACGGAACGCGCGCTTTTTTCATAGGAGGCGGGCGCGCCCAGCGTAATCGCGCCGAGCGCGAGATATAACTGTCGCGCCATCACATTGTTGCTGAATTTGTTGATGTCGCGCACGATCTCGGCGAGCGACTGCGTCTGGTGCGCGAGCAGAAGCCGCGCGCCGGCCGGCGTGTCGGCATCGCGCACGCCGCCCGCAAAAGTGCCGCCGAGTTCGCGCCAGAGCAGAGTGAACAACCCGTGCACGTAGTGCGCGTGGCCCAGCACGCTGTAGTTGCGTTCCTTTTCGCCGCACGCCGCCGAATAGTTGCCGCCGAAGAGCAGGCGCGCGCTCGCGCTATCCCCCAGCGCCGTGAGCCTGAGCCGGCCGACCCAGTCGCCGCACGCGTCGTTATCCAGCGTGATGTTGTTCAATATCTGGATCTGCGGCAGCGCCGGCTCCGCGATAATCTTTACCGCGCGCCGCTCCGCATCCGGAATGAATTGCAGTCGCAGCGCCTTGAAATTCACGAGCAACGCGTCGGGCGGCGTGTTGTAGGGACGCGTCGGCTCGTTATCGAAGCCGGCGGGATCGTCGTCTTCGCGCGATGAAATAACTGCGGTCGAGCAGCAGGTCACCGCGGATCTCGCGCACACCGCGCGCGCGCAGATTGCGCAGCATCAACCAGAAGTTTTCCAGCGTCAGGCGCGGATCGCCGTAGCCCTTGAGGATAAGGTTGCCGTTGAGCACGTCGCCCTGCAACGCGCCGTCCGCGTAAACCTCGGTCGCCCACCGGTAGGCGGGGCCGAGTTGGTCGAGCGCGGCGAACGTCGTGAGCAGCTTGATGGTGGACGCCGGATTCAGCGCGCGCTCGTCGCCGACCGCAACAAGCGGCCGCGCCGCCTGGATGTCCTGCACATAAATGCCCACGCTGCTGTCCGGTATGCCCGCCTGCGCAAGCGCCTGCGCCACCGGCGGCGGCAAGCGCGAGCCCGTATTTTGTGCCGATCGCATACGCAATGATGCAGCAGCACAACGCCGCCAGCACGCCAAGCAACGCGTTACGTCGGTAGCGCATCAATAATTTCCAATGTCCGCGCGACGAGCATGTCCATTTCGCTGTCGCCAATCACGTAAGGCGGCATGAAGTAAACGGTGTTGCCGATCGGGCGCAGCAACAACTCGCGCGCAAGCGCCGCCTGATAAAAAACTGCGCGCGAACGCAGCATCGCCCGTGTCGATTTCGAACGCCCAGATCATGCCGGTGTTGCGAAAGTTCTTGACGCGCGGATGCCGCGCGATGCTCTGTGCGGCGCGGGTCAGATATGCGGCCTTCGACGCGGTTGCGTGCGATGACGTCGTCACGCCGGAAGATTTCAAGCGTCGCCAGCGCCGCGCGGCACGCCAGCGCATTGCCGGTGTACGAGTGAGAATGCAGAAACCCGCGCGTGACGCTGTCGTCATAGAACGCCGCATAGACGTGTTCAGTGGTCAGCACCACGGACAGCGGCAGATAACCGCCGGTGATGCCTTTGGACAGGCACAGGAAGTCGGGCGTAATGCCCGCCTGCTCGTATGCGAAAAACGTGCCGCTGCGGCCGCAGCCGGTCATGATTTCGTCGGCGATCAGGTGCACGTCGAAGCGATCGCATAGCGCGCGCGCGATGCGCAGATATTCGGCATCGTACATCGCCATGCCGGCCGCGCCCTGCACCAGCGGCTCCACGATCAGCGCCGCAGTCTCGGCGTGGTGCCGTTCCAGATGGTGCTCGAGCTCGCCCGCGCAGCGTTGCGCGTAACGGCGCGGCGTCTCTCCCTTTTCTGCGAGCCGCCAGTCCGGGCTGGGCACCTGCGCGCTGTGGCGCAAGAGCGGCGCGTAAATGTCCTTGAATAACGCGACGTCGGATACCGACAGCGCGCCCAGCGTTTCGCCGTGATAGCTGTTGGCGAGGCTGACGAAACCGCATTTGCGCGCTTGCCCGCTGTTGCGCCAGAAATGAAAGCTCATTTTTAGTGCGATTTCCACCGCCGACGCACCATCGCTGCCATAAAAGCAGTGACCGAGCGCGCCGCCGGTCAACGCGCCGAGCTGCTCCGACAGTTCCACCACCGGCTCATGCGTGAATCCGGCCAGTATCACGTGCTCGAGTTCGCCCAGCTGCGCGATGAGCGCGGCATTGATGCGCGGATTCGCGTGCCCGAAAAGATTCACCCACCATGAGCTGATCGCGTCGAGGTAGCGCCGTCCGTCGAAGTCATAGAGCCAAACGCCGTCGCCGCGCGCGATCGGAACAAGCGGCAGCGATTCGTGCTGCTTCATCTGCGTGCAGGGGTGCCACACCGCAGCGGCGCTGCGTGTTAGCAATGAGTGATTGCGAGTGCTAACAGTCATGCGCTCAAAATTCGCAGAGCAAGTGACGAAAATTGTATTTACAAATGGCGCGGCGCATGCAAAATGTCAGGCGTTCGAACAATCAACGCGAAAAGGAGAACGCATCTTCATTGCGACGAGACTGTGACACCGGAACTCAAGACTTGTCAGCTGATGCCGTAACTTCAATGCACGCGTCCGTCAACGCGCGATCCGGCGCCGACGTTGTTGTGTGTGAGTGGCATCAAACTTGCTCGGTTGTGAGTGTAGCATTCCTGTGGAGGTAAGCTTGCCATGGTGTTACTCGATCGCATCGAAGACCAGGTCGCCGCAACCGGCCTGCCGCTGTTTGCAATTACCGCTCGCCGCTGTACCGTGCCCCGATACACCGGTAATCCTCACGCTCCACTGGCACGGCTTCATCAAAGAAAAGCTCGCCGAAGTCGACGAAGCCGAAGTGGTTTCCTACACGCCCGTGCCGAGTTCCGCGTTGCAGTTGAATGAACGGTGGCGAGATCTTGTCGCAGTGGACCGCGCCGCGATGGATGCGGCGTGGGAGCTAGGCGCGTGGGACGTGCAGCGCGCCGAGCGCCCGGGCTGCATGCGGCCGGGCGCGGAATCGAGCGAAGCACTCGAATGCCTGCAGGCTTTCGGCTCATTTCCGTTCGGCATCAATGGCAACAACGTGGTCGTGGCCGACGCTCCCGATGCAGACGAACTGGTGGAAGTCGCCGCGCGCCGCGGCTACTTGATGTGGTTGTTTCGTCCCGTGCGCGGCGGCATCTGGGGTGACTACGCCGACGATGCAACCCTGATCGAGGACGGCCGCCGCAACCCGCCGTGCCCGCTGCTGCCCGATTCCGCCGATCTGCGAAGGCAACCGCAAGACGGTGTACGGTTCGGGGTGTCGGCGACGAATCCATTCGCGGGTTCGCACTAGCTGGCGGCCGCGCCCTTACGCCGCACTATTCAGTCGTAACCGACTGACCCGTAGTAGTTTTTTTCCGTCAGCGCGCTGGCAGGCGCCCGCCCGCCGTGGCGGGTTCGTCGCAGGCTCTTGAAATCCCATCAATAAACGCCTATTATTAGCACTCGCTCGAATCTGAGTGCTAATAATTTTCCCGTAGTTCATTTCACGTTTTTCGCAAAGAGGAGATGTATTTATGAAGATTCGTCCTTTACATGATCGCCTGATCGTCAAGCGGCTGGAAGAAGAGCGCAAGACGGCCTCCGGCATCGTTATTCCCGACACCGCCGCTGAGAAACCCGATCAAGGCGAAGTCAAAGCCATCGGCAAGGGCAAAGTGCTCGAAGACGGCAAAGTTCGCGCGCTCGATCTTAAAGTCGGCGACCGCGTGCTGTTCGGCAAGTATTCCGGCCAGACCGTCAAAGTCGAAGGCGAAGAACTGCTCGTGATGCGCGAAGAAGACATCATGGGCGTCATCGAGTAACCCGCACAGAAAACCAGGAGAAATCAACATGGCAGCAAAAGACGTCAAATTTCATGATTCAGCCCGCGCCAAAATCGTCGCGGGTGTCAATATCCTGGCCGACGCGGTCAAAGTGACCCTCGGCCCCAAAGGCCGTAACGTCGTGCTCGAGCGTTCGTTCGGCGCCCCGACGATCACCAAGGACGGTGTGTCGGTCGCGAAGGAAATCGAACTGAAGGACAAGTTCGAAAACATGGGCGCGCAGATGGTGAAGGAAGTTGCCAGCAAGACTTCCGACATCGCCGGCGACGGCACCACCACCGCGACCGTGCTCGCGCAATCGATCGTGCAGGAAGGCATGAAGTTCGTTGCCGCCGGCATGAACCCGATGGATCTGAAGCGCGGGATCGACAAAGCGGTTGACTCGGTGGTCGAAGAGCTGAAGAAACTCTCGAAGCCCTGCACCACCAGCAAGGAAATCGCCCAGGTCGGCGCGATCTCCGCCAACGCTGACGCGCACATCGGCAAGATCATCTCCGATGCGATGGAAAAAGTCGGCAAGGAAGGCGTGATCACCGTCGAAGACGGCAAGAGCCTGCAGAACGAGCTCGAAGTCGTCGAAGGCATGCAGTTCGACCGCGGCTATCTGTCGCCCTACTTCATCAACAATCCCGAGAAGCAGATTTCGGTGATTGAAGATGCCTACGTCCTCCTGCACGACAAGAAGATCTCGAACATCCGCGATCTGCTGCCCGTGCTCGAGCAAGTGGCCAAGGCCGGCAAACCGCTCCTGATCATCGCCGAAGAAGTCGAAGGCGAAGCGCTGGCGACCCTGGTCGTCAACAACATCCGCGGCATTCTCAAAACCTGCGCCGTCAAAGCGCCGGGCTTCGGCGACCGCCGCAAAGCGATGCTCGAAGATATCGCGATCCTGACCGGCGGCACCGTGATTGCCGAAGAAGTCGGCCTCTCGCTCGAAAAAGCGACGCTCAACGACCTCGGGCAAGCCAAACGCATCGAGATCGGCAAGGAAGAAACCACGATCATCGACGGCAAAGGCGACACCAAAGCCATCGAAGGCCGCGTCAAGAACATCCGCAAGCAGATCGAAGAAGCGACCAGCGACTACGACAAGGAAAAACTCCAGGAACGCGTGGCGAAACTCGCCGGCGGCGTGGCGTTGATCAAAGTCGGCGCCGCAACCGAAGTCGAAATGAAGGAAAAGAAAGCGCGTGTCGAAGACGCGCTGCATGCAACCCGCGCCGCAGTCGAAGAAGGCATCGTGGCGGGTGGCGGTGTAGCGTTGATCCGTGCGCGTTCGGGCCTGGCCAAGCTGAAAGGCGACAACCACGACCAGGACGCCGGCATCAAGATCGTGCTGCGCGCACTCGAAGAACCGGCGCGCATGATCGCCTACAATGCGGGTGACGAGCCGTCTGTCGTCATCAACAAAGTGGTCGAAGGCAAAGGCAACTTCGGTTACAACGCCGCGACCGGCCAGTATGGCGACATGGTTGAAATGGGCGTGCTCGATCCGACCAAAGTCACGCGCTGCGCACTGCAGAACGCGGCTTCGGTTGCCGGCTTGATCCTCACCACCGACGCAATGGTGGCGGAACAGGCGAAAGAAGAAGGCGGTCATGGCGGCCACGGCCACGGTGGCGGTGGCATGGGCGGCATGGGCGGCATGGATATGTAACGAGCGCGCAAGCGCAAGTTACTTGCCCTCACCCCGGATTCGTTCCGGGGACCGAAACACAAGAAGCCCCGCGCAAGCGGGGCTTCTTTTTTGCGGTGGCGATTGCTAACCGTACCGCTTGTAATTCCGTACCGCGGCGGCCGTCATCCGGTAGTCGCCGCAGCCGTGATCCCGAACACGATCCGGGATCCAGAATTTTGAGTCCCGCGCCGGCTACGTAAGGTAAAATTGCTGCGCAAGAACAGCACATCGGCTTGACGCATCGCGGGTATTAAGGTTTAAATAGCGCCCTTTTGCCATCCTGCCCGTGTTCGCGGGCGGCCGGAACTAAAATCTTTATGCCGAATTTGCAGTAGACGGTTTTGTAGTTTGCTTTGTACAGCACATGGCCAAGTAGCTCAGTTGGTAGAGCAGAGGACTGAAAATCCTTGTGTCGGTGGTTCGATTCCGCCCTTGGCCACCAGTTCTACTCCAATCGCGGCAACACGACCGTGTCCCTTAGTGGTCGTACAGCAGTGGCAGTGATCGCCAAGAACTGATATCGCGTGTCTCGTCCTCACGATATTCTCGGGCGCGTCGATGCCGGAGATCTCGATGCGGATCGTGCCGGGGGGTGAGAAACGTGCCTTGGGGACGGCATTCGGTTGGCAACCGCACTCAATGAAAATCCCGGCTCGCGGTTTCGAGCCGTCCCAGCAGCGCGCTGTGATCGACGAGCCGCTGCGCGACGAGATGCACGACTTCGCCCTCCCGCTCGACCACGCCGTATACGCCCAGCAGGCTTGCGCCCAGCAGTTCGCGGCGCTGCCGCTCGCCCAGGTCGCGCCACACGATGACATTGACGTTGCCGGTTTCGTCTTCGAGCGTGACGAACACGACACCCGACGCGGTGTCCGGGCGCTGGCGGCCGGTCACGATGCCGGCGGCGCGCGCGAGCCGTCCGTGCGGCAACCTGCGCAATTCCGCGGCGGTGGAAAGCCGCAGGCGCTGCAAGCGGCGCGCGCAACAGCGCCAGCGGATGGCGGCCCAGCGTGAGCCCGGTGCTCGCGTAATCGGCGACCAGGTCTTCGCCTTCGCTGGGTGCCGCGAGCGGCGGGATCGTTTCGACGACGGGTGCGGCTTCGAGCAGCGGTGTCGTCGGCTCAACGCCCGCCACCACCCAGTGCGCAAGGTGCCGGTGTCCGGCGAGCGCGCGCCAGCGCATTGGCGCCGGCGAGCAATTTCAGATCGCGCGCGTCGAGTTGCGCGCGCCGCGCCAGATCCTCGATCGAATCGAAGCCGCGCTGCGCGCGCGCAGCGATCAATGCGCTCGGCGCGCTTTTTCCGCGAAGCCCTTGATCATGCGGAAACCCAGGCGCACGGCCGGTTGGCCATCCGCGCCGCGTTCCAGCGTGCAGTCCCACTCGCTCGCCACGACATCGACCGGCCGCACTTCGACGCCGTGACGGCGCGCGTCCTGCACGAGTTGCGACGGCGCGTAGAAACCCATCGGCTGGCTGTTGAGCAGCGCGGCGAGAAACGCCGCCGGCTCGTGGCACTTGAGCCACGCCGAGACGTAGACGAGCAGCGCGAAGCTCGCCGCGTGCGATTCGGGAAAACCGTATTCGCCGAAGCCGAGGATCTGGTGGTAGATCTGCTCGGCGAACTCGCGCTGGTAGCCGCGCGCGAGCATGCCCGTCGATCAGGCGCTGCTCGAAATGCTCGAGCCCGCCTTTGCGCTTCCACGCCGCCATCGAGCGGCGCAGCTGATCGGCTTCGCCCGGCGTGAAGCCGGCGGCGACCACCGCGAGCTGCATGACCTGTTCCTGGAAAATCGGCACGCCGAGCGTGCGCTCCAGCACGTCTCTGCACCGCTGTCGCTCGGATAACTCACCTGCTTCGAGCCCCTGCCGCCGGCGCAGGTACGGATGCACCATGCCGCCCTGGATCGGGCCCGGGCGCACGATCGCGACCTCGATCACGAGATCGTAGAATTTGTCCGGCTTCAGGCGCGGCAGCATGCTCATCTGCGCGCGCGATTCGATCTGGAACACGCCGACCGTGTCGGCGCGCTGGATCATCTGCGTAGACCGCGCGGATCTTCGGGCGGCACGTCGGCCATGCGCGAACGGCGTGCCGCGCCAGTGCGCTGATCATGTCGAGCGCGCGCCGGATCGCGGAGAGCATGCCGAGCGCGAGCACGTCGACCTTGAGCAGGCCGAGCGCGTCGAGATCGTCCTTGTCCCACTGGATGACGGTGCGCTCCGGCATCGCGGCGTTTTCGATCGGCACCAGCCGCGACAGCAGGCCGCGCGCGATCACGAAGCCGCCGACGTGCTGCGACAGGTGGCGCGGAAAGCCGCGCGAGCGTGTCGACGAGCGCAATCAGGCGCGCGACCTGCGGGCTCTCGGGATCGAAGCCCGCCTCCGCGAGCCGCTGCGGCAGCATTTGCCGGTCGTCCCACCACGCGAGCGATTTGGCGAGCCGGTCGACCTGCGCGAGCATCGAAGCCGAGCGCCTTGCCGACGTCGCGCAGCGCGCTCTTCGGGCGGTAGGTGATGACGGTGGCGGCGAGCGCCGCGCGGTCGCGGCCGTATTTCTCGTAGAGGTACTGGATCACTTCCTCGCGCCGCTGGTGCTCGAAATCGACGTCGATGTCGGGCGGCTCGTTGCGCTCTCTGCGAAACGAAGCGCTCGAACAGCACGCTCATGCGCGCGGGATCGACTTCGGTGATGCCCAGCGCGTAGCACACCGCCGAGTTGGCGGCCGAGCCGCGGCCCTGGCACAGAATGTTCTCGCTGCGCGCGAAGCGCGACGATGTCGTGGACGGTGAGGAAGTACGGCTCGTAGCCGAGCTCCGCGATCAGCGCGAGTTCGTGCTCGATCAGCTTGCTGCACGCTGTCCGGCGCGCCGCGCGGGAAAGCGCGCGCGCAGGCCTTCTTCGGTCAGCGCGCGCAGATACGCGGCCGGCGTGTGCCCGGGCGGCACCAGTTCCTCCGGATATTCGTAGCGCAGGCTGTCGAGCGAGAAGTTGCAGCGCGCGGCGATGCGCACGGTTTCGGCCAGCAAGTTCGGGCGGATAGAGTTGCGCCAGCCGCATGCGCAGGCGCAGATGGCGCTCGGCGTTGGGATACAGCGCGTGCTGCGCATCGGCGACCGGTGGTGCCGAGGCGGATCGGCGGTCAGCGTGTCCTGCAGCGGGCGGCGCGAGCGCACGTGCATGTGCACGTCGCCCGCCGCCACGAGCGGCAGTCCGCACGCGGCGCCGAGTTCGCGCAGGCGCTCGAGTTGCGCGCGGTCGTCGGGGCCGCACAGGAGTTCCACCGCGATCCACGCCTGCCCGCCGAAGCGGCCGGCGACGCGGTGCGCCGCTGCGCGGTCCGGCTCGCGCTCGGGAATCAACAAGACGAGGCAGTCGCCGGCGCCGCGGTCGACATCGTTCCACTCGAGATGGTAGCTGCCTTTCGCGCTGCGCCGCCGCGCGAGCGTGATGAGCTGCGACAGGTTGCCGTAGGCCTCGCGGTCGGTGGCGAGCAGCACGAGCTTCGCGCCGTCGGCGAGGCGGAACTCGGCGCCGATGATGAGCTTCAGCCCGTGTTCTTTGGCCGCGACATGCGCGCGCACGACGCCCGCGAGCGAGCATTCGTCGGTGATCGCCAGCGCCGCGTAACCGAGTTGCGCCGCGCGCGCGGCGAGTTCTTCCGGGTGCGAGGCGCCGCGCAGAAAAGTGAAGTTGCTGACGCAATGCAGCTCGGCGTAGCGCCGGCAGCAGTGCAAGTCGCGGCATGCGTGCATTCAACTCGAAGACGCCGTGCAGGTACCAGCCGCCGGGCGCTCGGCGCTCGCGGTAGATCCATAACGTCGCGTGGTCGGGCGTTTGCGCGACGAAGTAATCGCGCTTGACGTCGTCATCGTCCCACCAGCCGGACTCGATGCGCTCGGGTCCGGCGACGAGCGCCAGCGCATTCTCGCGGTAATGCGGCCGCGCGGCGATTTCCGTGAGCGGCCGCGGCGCGGCGAGCAGCCACAGCGGGCGCGGGCCGCACGCGGGCGCCGCACTCGCGGTGCCGGGCTGGGTAGTGCGCGACGCGCGCTCGGGACGATGCTCGGCGTGCGCTGCGAGACCGTGCACCGCCTCCGCGCCCAGCCGCGCGCGCAGGCGCTCGACCAGCTTTTGCCACGTCGCCGTGCGCGCCGGCGCGGTCGGCGAAGAGTTCGCGGTTTTCGTCGCGCGAGCACGAGGATGTCGTCCGCTTCGAGGCGCAGCGCGTGCACCGGCGCGGGCAGCGCCAGCGCCGCCAGCCGTTCGCGCACGAGCAGCGCCAGGTGCGCGCCGTCGCGCGCCGGCGCAACCAGTCCGATTTCGATAGGCGTGGCCGCGCTGCGCTCGTGCAGCAGCGTCAGCGTGAAACGCTGCACGCCGCCGTTGCGCGCCGCGAGAAAACCCGCGAGCTGATTGATCAGGCGTTTGGCGGCGAACAGCAGCGCTTCGCTGTGCGCGGCCGGCGCGGCGAGTTCGAGTTTGGCGTCGAACCGCGCGGGCGGCGATGAAAAATTCGCGCGGCGCCGGCAGCCGGCCCAGCGCGCGGTCGACGGTGTCGAGGAGTTCGCCGCCCGCCGCGCCGCGCCACACCGTCGCGCGGCAGCGCCATGAGATCGCCGACACTACGCACGCCGGCGGCGTGCAGCGTTTGCACGACGCGCGCATCGCAGTCGAGCAGCGTGAGCGGCAGCGCCGCGACGACGGCTTCGAGCGCGCGTTTGCAGTTGACGATTTTCTGCATGGCGCGCGCGCGCGAGCAGCAGCGCCGCCGTGGCGGTCGGCGCGCACGCCATCGTCACGGAACAGCCCATGTCATCGAGCCCGCGCTTCAACGCTTGCAGGATGGCGCGGATGCCGCCGAAGAGTTGCAGGCTGCCTTCGATGTCGAGCAGGAGCGCGCGCGGCGGCGCCAGCGCGACGTTGGGCGTGAACTGGCCGGCCCACGCGGCGAGTGTAGCGAGCGTCGCGGCTTCGGCGCCGGCATCGCGCGACCGGTAGTTGAGTTGGGGCGACGAGCGCGCACGCCGCCGACAGGCGCATGCCTTGGCGCACGCCCAGCGCGCGCGCCGGCTGATTGCAGACGATCACGTCGGCACCGTCGGCGATCGCCCACGGTTCAGTGTGCGCCGAGGCTAACGCAAACGTTTCGAGCGGCAGGCTCGGGAAATCGAGCGCGATCCACAGCATGATGATTTGACCAGGATTTGCTTGCGCGTGCGGGTGCGACGGCAGGTGAGTGCTAAGCAGAATCGGCGCGTTGAGCGCCGCGCCGCGGCGTTTGAGGATGCGCACGGCAAGCTCGCCGCGCCAGGTTTGCAAGATCGAGCCGCAGCGCCGCGCACGACGTTTCGGCGCGCGCCTGCGGCGGGCGGAACAGCACGGCGAGCACGGGGTTGCCTTCGGCGGCCAGTTGCAGGCGCCGCAACTCGGGATATTTGATGCGCCCGGCCACGCGAGCACCGCGCCGCAGGCCTGCGAACGCAGCGCCTGTTCGGTCGCCCACAGCGTTTCGCGCGGCGAGCGGGTGGTGACGATGATGACGTGCGCGAGGTCGATGCCGGCGGCCGCGAGCGCCGGCGCGTACGGCAGATGCGGCGGCGCGATCCAGGCGAGCGGGCGTTTCTGCGCGGACAGCGCGGCAAGCGCTGCTCCCAGTATGCGCAGTTCGCCGATGCCCGCATGCTGCGGCAGGATTTCGGTGAGCGCTGCGGTCGGCCAGCCGCCGCCGGGCAGTTCGCGCGTCGAGCGCGGGAAAACCGGTCGGCACGCTCGCGCTCGCCACGCGGCTTAACTGGTTGCCGCGCCAGATGGCGGGATGAGCGAGTATGGCGGCGAGCGCGTTCACAGCGTGCCGCTGCGGATCACGCCGACCGCGATGCCCTCGATGGCAAACGGCGTGCGGCGCAGGTCGACTTCGATGATTTTGAAATCCGGATTCTCGGGCAGCAACTGCACCTGGTTGCCGCGGCGGCGGAAACGCTTGACCGTGACTTCGTCGTGCAGCCGCGCGACCACGACCTGGCCCGAGCGCGCTTCGTGCGCGCGGTGCACGGCGATGAGATCGCCGTCGAGGATGCCGGCGTCGCGCATGCTCAAGCCCCGCACCTTCAACAGGTAATCGGCGCGCGGCTTGAAGAGTTGCGGATCGAGCTGAAAATGCGCCTCGATGTTTTCAACGGCCAGGAGCGGGCTGCCGGCGGCCACGCGCCCGATCAGCGGCAGCCCCAGTGTTTCCGTGAGCCGGATGCCGCGCGAAGCGCCGGCCAGCATCTCGATGGCGCCTTTGCGCTGCGAGCGTGCGCAGGTGTTCCTCGGCGGCGTTGGGCGAATTGAAACCCATCGCGCGGCAGATGTCGGCGCGCGTGGGCGGAAATCCGGAGTCCGCCATGAACTCGCGGATCATGCGCAGTATCTCCTGCTGGCGTTTGGTCAGTTCTTCCATCGCGGCCTTTCTATGCGGTTGAAGCAGCAAGAGGCCGGCGGGAAGCTCCCTTTCCCTGAGCCCATAACATAATGAAACGCGCACACGTGTTTCATTATGTTATGGGCTCTTGCCGGCCTCCCGTTTCGCCCACTCAATGTGAATAAGCTGCCGTGTCGGATGCGGCCCTGGCGCCGCGCATATTGGCGGGCGGCTCGATTTTGCCGAGCTTGGCGAGCCGCGCTTCGATCGCGAAACGCGAACGCCGGTGCGCGGTGGCCAGTTCGAGGATTTTCTTGCCGGCGTCGAAAGCGGCGGCGAGCGCCTTGTCTTCGTCGTCCGACCACGGCTTGCCGGCGTTCGACGGCGCGTTTTCATTCGTTCGCGGCAGCGCGCGGCTTGGCGCGGGCGCGGGCGGCGCATCGAGCGCGCGCAGCGCTACGAACAAAGCGCGCACGGTGTCGGGATGCTGGTACGGACTGTCGGCGCCGAACGCCTTGCCGGTTTGCGGATCGAGGCCGTCGGCGAGTTGCTGGATGATTTTCAGTGCGTCTGCTTTTTCCATGCGGGTCTCCTGTGGTTGTGCCCTTTTACGTGGCGCGTCCCGCGGGCCGGGAACGATACTGTAATTATATACAGTATACGTGCAATAACGCGCCCACTGCAAGAGAGGTTTACAGACGATGAGCGGGCGGGTTTCGCCGGCGGCCGGACTGCTTCTACAATCGCCGGTGGTTGCGCGGCCGCCGTACTACCACCGCTGGTGGAATCGGACTCGCCGGCGGCGGCCGGCGGGGTGTAATGGCATAATCGGCACCCTATACGGGAGGCCATCTCAAAAATCCCTTCACCCCAGCCCTCCCCACTAGCGCGGGGCGAGGGAGTATTTTTCTAATCAGGAGGAGCGCATGAGCATTCGCAGCCGTTTAGCCGCAGCAGTCGCGACGATCTTGTTTGCCGCCGCAACCGCCGGCGTGCGCGCCGAGGTCAGCGAAGTCAGCGTCGCGCAACAATATGGCGTGAGCTTTCTGCCGCTGATGTGGATGGAGCACAACAAGCTGATCGAAAAGCACGCCAAGGCGCAGGGGCTCGGCGAACTCAAGGTCAACTGGGCCAAGCTCGCGGGTC
The DNA here is from genome assembly GCA_963778865.1 of uncultured beta proteobacterium. GTDB lineage: Bacteria > Pseudomonadota > Gammaproteobacteria > Burkholderiales > SG8-41 > PALSA-1004. Next base: position 76,940 of record CAVZWF010000007.1, read on the forward strand.
CCGCTGCGATGAACGACGCGCTGCTGTCGGGGTCGCTGCATTTCAGCTCGGTCGGCGCGCCGTCGCTGATCACGCTGTGGGGCAAGACCAAGGGCAACATCGGCGTCATGGGCGTGTCGGCGCTGACCACGTATCCGCTGTATCTCAACGTGCGCAATCCCAATGTGAAATCGATCAGGGATTTCACCGACAAGGACAAGATCGCGGTGCCCGCGGTCAAGGTGTCGACGCAGGCGATCATGCTGCAGATGGCGGCCGAGAAAGCGTTCGGCGAAGGCAATCAGTTCAAGCTCGATCCGTTCACCGTCACGCTGTCGCATCCCGACGGCATGGCGGCGCTGATGTCGAACACCGGCGGCGTCGACGCGCACTTCACGACTTCGCCGTTCCACGAGCAGGAGATGAAAATTCCGGGCGTGCGCACGCTGACGACGTCGTACGAAATCCTCGGCGGGCGCGCGACCGCGCTGGTGGTCGTCACGACGACGAAGTTCCGCGAGGCGAATCCGAAAACCTACAACGCATTTTTCGCCGCGTTGAAGGAAGCGATCGACGCGATCAACCGCGACAAGAAAGTCGCCGCGCAGCGCTATCTCGAATGGGCGAACGACAAAAAGTCGACGCTCGACGAAGTCTATGCGGCGATCTCGAACCCCGATTACGCGTTCACGCTGATGCCGGAAAAAGTGTTCAAGACCGCCGAGTTCATGGCCAAGATCGGCTCGGTCAAGGACAAGCCGGGTTCGTGGAAGGACATGTTCTTCCCCGAAATTCACAACCTGCCGGGCAATTAAGAGTTGCATAACACGATGCCGCGCAAGAAAACGGAGTCGCTGCGCATCGGCTCCGGCGCCGGCTTTGCCGGCGACCGCCTGGAGCCGGCGGTAATTCTCGCCGAGCGCGGCGGACTGCAGTACCTGGGGCTCGAATGTCTCGCCGAGCGCACGATCGCGCTCGCCCAGTTGAGGAAGCTGAAGGAGCCGGCGGAAGGCTACGACGTGCTGCTCGCGCGCCGCATGGAATTGCTGCTGCCGGTGATCAAGAAAAAGCGCGTGCGCCTGATCACCAACATGGGCGCCGCCAATCCGGTCGCGGCGGCGGACCTGATCGTCGAAATCGCCAAGCGCCGCAAGCTCGATATCAAAGTCGCGGCGGTGACCGGCGACGACGTGTTGAAACTGATGCGGCCCACCGATCGCGTGCTCGAAACCGGCGGGCCGCTGTCGGCCTACAAATGGCTGGTGTCCGCCAACGCGTATCTGGGCGTCGATGCGCTGTTGCCCGCGCTCGCGACCGGCGCCGACATCATCATTACCGGCCGCGTCGCCGACCCGTCGCTGTTTTTGGCACCCGCCGCTTACGAGTATGGCTGGCAGCCCGACGATCTCGACCGCATGGCGCGCGGCACCGTGATGGGCCATCTGCTCGAATGCGCGGGCCAGATCACCGGCGGCTACTGCGCCGATCCCGGCCGCAAGGACATTCCGGATTTCGCGCATATCGGGTTTCCCTACGCGGACGTCGACGCCGACGGCAACTGTATCATCGGCAAACCCGCCGACACCGGCGGCGCGATCAACCTGATTACCGCGAAAGAACAGTTGTTGTACGAGGTGACCGATCCGCGCGCGTACGTGACGCCCGACATCACCGCGGATTTCACCACGGTGCAATTGCGGCAGGCGGGCGCGAATCGCGTCGCCGTGTCGGGCGCGACCGGCAAACCACGCTCGCCGACGCTCAAGGTCAGCATCGGTTATCACGCGGGTTATGTCGGCGAAGGCGAAATCAGCTACGCGGGGGCCAATGCGTTAAAGCGCGCCGAACTGGCTGGCGAAGTCGTGAAGGAGCGCTTGAAGGGCGCGTTCACGGAAATGCGCGTCGATTACATCGGCAGCACCTCGTTGCACGGCAAGGCGTACGACGAGGCCGCGCGCCCGTATGAAGTGCGCCTGCGCGTCGCGGCGCGCGCGGCCACGCGCGAGAAAGCAGCGCTCGTCGGCGAGGAGGTCGAGGCGCTGTGGACGAACGGGCCGGGCGGCGGCGGCGGCGCGCGCAAGTACGTGCACGAGCAGGTCGGCGTGATATCCGGTTTAATCGCGCGCGAGAAAATCAGAACCGAAGTAACGGTGCGGGAGTGGCGGCGTGAAAAAGAAACTGTATGACCTCGCGCATTGCCGCGCCGGCGACAAGGGCAATACATCGATCCTGTCGCTGATCGCGTATCGCGACGAGGACTACGCGGTGCTGTGCGGCAAGGTCACCGCGCACGCGGTCAAGCGCCATCTCGCGCACATCATCAAAGGCCAAGTCACGCGCCATGAAGTGCCGAACGTCGGCGCATTGCAATTCGTGTGCGAGCAGGCGCTGGGCGGCGGCGTCACCACGTCGCTTGCGATGGACGCGCACGGCAAGAGCCTTTCGTACGCGCTGCTTGAAATGGAAATCGAGGTTTAGGAAATATCCGATCAAACCCGCAACCGTTCGCCCTGATGTATGGAAGGGTGAACGGTGTCCCTCGGTAAATGCGGTAATCGTGTCCTTCCATACCTCAGGACATGCTTCTATACATCGGCACGAACGGGCTTGATCAGCGTTTCCTTAGGGCACGAAATTCCGCGTTGCCGCGGTGTCGCCGGCAAGTTTGTCGCGCGCGGACGTTACGCGGCCGTAGTGGCGATCGCCGGTTGCGCTTCGACCATTTCAGCAAACTCGCCCGGTGCCACGGCCTTGCTGAAATAAAAGCCCTGGATTTCGCCGCAGGCGTTATCGCGCAGAAAGTCGGCCTGCTCCGCCGTTTCCACGCCCTGGGCCACGACGGTCAGGCTCAGCGTCTTTCCCATCGCGATAATGGCCTTGGCCAGATTCCGGTTTTCGGGGACGCTGGCGAAGTCGCGAATCAGCGAACGATCGATCTTGATCGTGTCGAGGGGGAATTGCCTGAGCGTGGCGAGCGACGCATAGCCGATGCCGAAGTCGTCGATGGCGATGCGGATGCCCAGTTTTCTCAGCGCGTTCAGAATGCGCAGGGATCTTTCGATGTCGCGCATCAGCACGCTTTCCGTGATTTCCAGTTCCAGCAGATGGGCATCCATGCCGGTTTCCGCGAGTATTGCCTTCAAATCGGGCAGCAGCTTTTCATCGGAAAACTGGCGCGCGGTCAGATTGACTGACATGCTCATGCGCGGCAGGCCTTGTTTCTGCCACGCCGCGTTTTGCTCGCAGGCGGTTCTCAGCACCCACTTGCCGATCGCCACGGTAAAGCCGAGTTCCTCGGCGATCGGGATGAAACGCATCGGCGCCACCGTCCCGAGCGCCGGATTCTGCCAGCGCAGCAACGCTTCCATGCCGCTGATCCGGCCGCTGCCGCTTTCGCGCTTGCATTGGTAGAAAAGCTGGAACTCGTCGCGCTCCAGCGCGTTGCGCAGGTTCGACTCCAGGCTCAGGCGTTCGAGCGAGCGGGTGCTCAGGTTCTCGGTATAGTACTGGTAGTTGTTCTTGCCCTCCGCCTTCGCCTGATACATCGCGATATCCGCGTTTTTTGTCAGCGTCTGCTCATCCAGGCCGTCGCGCGGGTAGATGCTGATGCCGATGCTGCCCGTGACGCGGAATTCACGATTGCGCAGGACGAATGTCCGGGCGATCGCGATGAGAATTTTCTGCGCCACGGCCGACACGAATTCGTCCGCTTCGACTTCCGGCAGCAGGGCGACGAACTCGTCGCCACCGAGCCGTGCGACGGTGTCGCTGTCGCGCAGACAAGCCTTGAGCCGCGCCGCGACTTCCCGCAATAACTGGTCGCCGGCATCGTGCCCGAGCGAGTCGTTGACGTATTTGAAGCCGTCGAGGTCGATAAACAGCACCGCCACCTGTCTTTTGTAGCGGCGCGCGAGGGTGATGTTCTGGTCCAGTAGCTTGCTGAACAGGCTGCGATTGGGCAGTGTGGTGAGTTCGTCGTGATACGCGATGTATTCGACGCGTTCGGCATGCGCCATCTGGGCCTCGACGACACGCTGGCGGGTTGCCGCAAGCCGCAGGCTCAAGCTGCCCAGCAGCGCGACTACCAGAATCAGCAGCAGGCTCACGGCGGACGCGCGCCACACGTACGTGCGCATGTCGCTGCGCGCGGTGGCCAATTGCTCGTCCGCCGACAAGCCGACGATCACGGCAAGCGGGAAACCGTAGAGCTTGCGCGCGACGGTGTAACGCGGCACGTAGTCCCACGGGTTGGTTGCGAGCGCTGCCTCGCGTGCCGCTTCGCCCCGCGCAGACACCACCGCTGCGTAATCAACCCGGTCGCCGGCAGACGCGGTTTCTCCGCTGCGTCTCGCGCGGAATATGCCGTCGGTGCCGAGTATGCCGAGTACGCCGTGGGCGCCCAATTTCGAGGCTTCATAGCCGCCGACGAAATAGGCCGCGGCGACCGCGACAGTCACTACGCCGGATAGCGTCGCGCCCGCCGCCGTGAGCCTGCGGCTGAAACGCAGCTCCCACGTTCCGGAGCCCGGATTTTGCCGCGGACGGCCGATCGAAAGTTCGTCGGTCTGACCCGCGCTCTGGAAGTATTCCTGATCGGCGACATTTTTGAGTTCGGACGGGCGGGTGCTGGCCACGATATTTCCCGCCCTGTCCGCAATGCTGATGACGAAAAACTGAGCCGGCGGCAAGAGCTCCCGTGCCTTCAGTTCTTGCATTGCGAAATTCTTGCCCTTGAGTTCGTAGGCATATTTGACGATTTTCAGGGTCTGATCGATTTCGCGCAGCGCGCGTATGACTTGCGCCTCGTAAGTCTCAGCCACTTCGCGGCTCGTCACCGCCGCGGTGTTCTCGGCTGCGGTGCGTTCGACATTGATGAGGTTTACGGTCGTGCCCCAGATCGCCCCCAGGCCGAGAATGGCGATGGCCGGAAACAGGATGTGCGGTTCCGTGGCGCGGCTAAACCAGCGCCTCAGCGCGGCGACCGGCTGAATCCAAGCCCGGGTCAGGCGCACGGTGACGGCAATCCCGTGTCGAAGTTTTTGACCTGCATCGGCGGATGCGCCAGGTTGCTCGGCCCGGAGACGCCGGCGCCTGCGTGGTCGATGGCGGTTACGCCCATCGCGTGTGTCGACCGCAGGTTGGCGACGCTGAGCGTGACGTCTTTCATGATCGGGCCTTTGATTTTCCCCCACTCTAGTCCGGCGGCCGCCTGCGCGTCAATGACGATTTTCGCCCGGCTTCGGCGTTCACGCCGCGCGTGTGCGCGATTCGCGCCGGGCTTGCGGTATGCCTGTTCACGAAATTATTTTTCCTCGGCTTTCAGTATCGCGAAGGCCTGCTGCAGCACTTTCTCGATGCGAGCCTTTTCCTTGGCCACGCTCTCGTCGGTCCATTCCCAGATGCCGCGCTTCGTTTTCATGCCGATGTGGCCTTGCGCGATCATGTCTTTCAGAAACTGCGGCGGCTCCTTCTCGCTGTGCAGGCTCGGATACAGCGAGGTGCCGGCGTACAGATTGGTGTCCCAGCCCGACATTTCCTTTTGCGTCATCGGGCCGCAGGCGAGAAAGCGAAATCCGAAACCGTAGCGCACCGCGGTATCGATGCCTTCCGGCGACACCACGCCGTCGGCGACGAGGTACAGCGCCTCGCGCATCATCGCGTGCTGCAAACGGTTGCCGATAAAGCCGGGGATGTCCTTGTTGACGCGCACCGGCGCCTTGCCGAGCGCCTTCTGCTCGACTTCGAGCCGGTCGCCCACCGCCTTGTCGGTGAAATCGGCCTGTATGATTTCGACCAGCGGCACGAGGTGGGCCGGCATGAAGTAGTGCAGGCCGACCACGCGCGAACGCGTTTTCAGATGCCCGCCGATGTCGCCGATCGGAAACGTCGACGTATTGCTCGCGAGCGGAATGTCGGGCCGCGCGAGCGTTTCGAGCCGCGAAAAAAGTTTTTGCTTGAGCGCGAGATCCTCGGTCGCCGCTTCGATGACGAGATCGACTTCCTGCCACGGTATGGCATTCGAGATCGGCGTACGTTTTGACGAGTGCCGCGGCGCTGTCCGGCGCGCCGAGTTTCTCGAGGCCGGCAGTCAGCCGCGCGGGCAGCGAGCCGCGCGTTTTTTCCGACGGGCTCATCACGTGCACGTTCCAGTTGCCGGCGGCGAAAATGATGGCGATGTCGCCGCCCATGATGCCGCCGCCGATGATGGCGACGCCCTGTTGCTTGGCCATGCAGGTTGCTCCAGAAGACAAAATCGGATTGCGGCGCCTGCGCGTGGCGCCGCGCGGCGGACCTATTTGGCCGGCGCCGGGGGTTTGGCGCTCGTGCGCGTCGCGCTCCACGCGCCGGCGTTCGCGCCCTTGACCGTGCCTTCGATCGTCGCACCGTTGACGCGGCCCGTGTACTCGGAGTTGCCCGCGCTGAAGCTCAACTGGTCGCCGCGCAGCCGGCCGTTGCGCACGGCCAGCGTGTTGCCGCCGGCGCGCAACGTGCCGCTGACCATCTGGAAGGCCTGCGTCAACGCGAGTTCGCCCTGCGCGAATTGCCAGGTGCCTTCGACCTTGGCCGGCACTATCCACATGTACGCGGTGCGTCCGTCGAACGACTCGGTCTGGTCCGCCGTCCATTCGTCCATCGTGAATGCATGCGACACGATGCGCGTGCCGGGCTTCAAGTCGAGGATTTTCGGGCGCAGCTTCAGGTTGATGTTGGGCAGCAGGTACATGGTGATCACGGTGGCCTGCGAAAAATCGCTTTCGAAGAGATCGGCCTTCATGAAATTGGCTTTGCCGGCAACGCCTTCCTTGTCGGCGTTGCGCTTCGAGAGTTCGACCATGTCCGGGTTGTATTCGATGCCGAGCGCGCGCGCGCCGCGCTTGGCCGCGGCGATCACGGTGCGGCCGTCGCCCGAGCCCAGGTCGATCACGTAATCGGCGGACGTGACTTTCGTCATGTCGAGCATCTTGTCGATGAGTCCCTGCGGCGTCGGCACCCAGATGACATCCTTGCCTTCCTGGCCGACCTGCGGCTCGAATTCCTTCTTGGCGGGCTGCGCGCAGACGCCCGCGGCGACGCAGGCACAGCAGAAATGTTAACCACGAACGACGCAGAACTTGTGCAGCCGGCATGCCGATTCTCCCTTGATCAGATTTTCGAATGGCGTGTGCGAGCGCCGGGTCAGCGGCGCGTGGCGCTCCACTTGGCCGTGTTGCCGCCCGTGTTGACGGTGCCCTCGATGGTGTTGCCGTTGACGCGCCCCGTGTAATTGGCGCCGCCCGCGCTGAAGCTGAACTGGTCGGCGCGCAGCTTGGCGTTCGCAATCGGCAGCGCAGTTGGCGCCGGACTTCAGCGTGCCCTGCACCATCTGGAACTCCTGTTTCAGCGTCAGATCGCCCTGCGCGGAATGCCACGTGCCGGCGACCTTGGCGGGCACGATCCACAGGTGCGCGGTGCAATAGTAGCTGCAGCCCGCGCTCTCCTCGACCGTCGCGGTCTCGTCGTCCTTCCACTCGCCCATGGTGAATGTATTGGACACGATGCGCGTGCCGGGCTTCAGGTCGAGGATTTTCGGGCGCAGCTTCAAATTGATGTCGGGCAGCAGGAACATCGTAATCACGGTGGCGTGCGAGAAATCGGTTTCGAACAAATCCGCTTTTACGAAAGTCGCCTTGTCGGTCACACCCGCCTTGGCCGCGTTGCGCCTTCGACAGTTCGACCATGTCGGGATTGTATTCGATGCCGGTCGAGCGCGCGCCGCGCTTGGCGGCGGTGATCACGGTGCGGCCGTCGCCCGAGCCGAGATCCATGTGAATATCGCTCGGCGGTCGAGCTTGCGCCATGTCGAGCATCTTGTCGACCAGCGCCTGCGAGGTCGGCACCCACACGACGTCCTTGCCCGGCTGGCCCGAGTACGGCTCGAACGGTTTTTCGGCGGGTTGTGCGAGCGCAACCGTCGCGGTCAACAGCAGTGCAACGGCGGCGAGCCGTGAGACGTAAATTGTCGAAGTGCGTTCATCATCGATTCTCCCTTTAGTTGAAACAGGTGTTGCCTGAATTTTATTCCGGCCGCGCGCCCGATGCCCTGACCACCGGCGCCCAGCGCGCGATTTCGGCCTTGATATGCGCGCCGAATTCCTCGGGCGTGTTGCCGACCGGTACCGTGCCATCGGCGGCGAGCCGCTCCCTGACCTCGGGCTGGCGCAGCGCCCTGACTATCTCGGCGTTGAGCTTCAACACGATGTCGCGCGGGGTCGCCGCAGGCGCCAGTATCCCATACCATTGGGTTGCTTCGTAGCCCGCCACGCCCGCTTCGATGATGGTCGGCACGTCCGGCAGCACGGCGAGGCGCTTGGCGGTGCCCACCGCGATGCAGGCGCAGCTTTTCCGACTTGATATGCGGCATCAGCGCCGCCATGCCGGTGATCATCAGCGACGTTTGGCCCGCGATCAGATCGTAGATGGCCGGCCCGGTGCCTTTGTACGGAATATGCGTCAGTTTCACCTTGGCGAGCAACTCGAAATACACCATGGCGAGGTGGGCGGCGCTGCCGCTGCCGCCCGAGCCGTACAAGAGCTGCCCCGGCTTGGCGCGCGCGATCGCGAGAACGTCCCTGACCGAACGCACCGGCAGCGCCGGATGCACGACCATGCCGTTGGGGACCATCGCCGAGCAGCGTGATCGGCGCAAAGTCCTTGATCGCGTCGTACGGCAACTTCGGATACAGCGTCGGGTTGGCGCCGAACGTGCCGATATGCCCCATCACCATCGTGTAGCCGTCGGGCGCCGCGCGCGCGGCCAGCTCGACGCCTATCGTGCCGCCGGCGCCGCCGCGGTTCTCGACGATGACCTGCTGGCCCCACGCTTCGGTCAGCTTTGCGCGCGATGATGCGCGCGAGCAGATCCGTGCTGCCGCCGGGCGGAAACGGCGCGATCAGCCGGATCGGCTTGGACGGATAAGTTTGCGCGGCCGACGTGCCGGTGGCGCACGATCAGGGTCGCGGCAATCGTTATCGCCATGATGTCGCGGATCGCCTTTTTGTGCGCTACGCGTCGCCCTTCACCGTTCACCGCTTACCGCTTACGACTCACGTTTTCTCAAGCCTGCCATCCACCGCAATGCCGGCGGTCACCATCGCGGCGATCGCCGGCTTCGTCGTAGCCCGCTTCGCGCAGCACCTCGACCGTGTGCTGGCCGACTTTCGGCGCCGGCATGAAGTCGCTGCGCGAACCGGCGGTGGATTTGTTCGGCAGCGCCATGTCGATCATGCGGCCTTCGGTCGGATGATCGAACTTGCGGAAGAAACCGACGTCCTTGAGATGCGGGTCCTCCATCAGCGATTCCAGCGTGTGGTATTGCATCGCCGGCACATCCATCTTGTCGAATATCGCGATCCATTCGGCGTTGGTTTTCTGCTTGAGTCCTTCCGCGCGCGCGGCGAAATATTCCGGCACGTGCTTGAAGCGCGCCGCGACCGAACAGAAGCGCGGATCGGTTTTGTACTCGGGCTTGCCGATCGCGTCGAACACCGCGAAGGCCTGCGCGTCGGTGTTCGCCGACACGCAGATATAGCCGTCCTTGGTCGGCACCGGGCGCGCGCCCGGATCGAAGAGGCGCGGGTCGCCGGTGGTGCCGATCGGCGGATCGAACGTCTGGTGGTACATGTGCTCTTCGAGCACGAAGCGCGCGATGTTCTCGAACATCGGCACTTCGATAGCCTGGCCTTCGCCGGTGCGCTCGCGGTGATAGAGCGCCATCAGCACCATTTGCGTGGCGATGAGGCCCGTGGTCTTGTCGGCCATCACGATGGGCACGAAGCGCGGCTCGCCGGTCGCGCGATGATGCAGCGCTGCGATGCCGCCCGCGCCCTGGATGATGGAGTCGTAGGCGGGCTTGTTGCGATAGCGCCCGGTCTGGCCGAAGCCGACGATGCCGCAGTAGATGATTTTCGGATTGATCGCCTTGACGTCTTCGTAGGAAAGCTTCAGCCGCGCCATCGCCGACGGGCGCACGTTCCACAGTAGGATGTCCGCGGTCGCGAGCAGCTTCGTCAGCGCGTCGTAGGCCGCCGGTTTTTTGAGATCGATCGCGAGCGAGCGCTTGTTGCGGTTCAGGTGCAGAAACTTCGGCGACATGTTGGGCGTGATCGCGCGGCCCGCGAGGTTGCGCACGATGTCGCCCGACGGCGGCTCGACCTTGATCACGTCGGCGCCGTAGTCGGCGAGCATCAGCGTGACCATGGGCCCGACCACGACCGACGTCATGTCGATGACGCGCACGCCGGCGAGAGGACCGCCGGCCATTACTGCACCACGCCGGCAAGCACTTCGCCGGCCATCATTTAAACTCCGCGCTGGCGTTGGTCGCGAGCGCGCCGCTGTGGTCCATCGTCCACAGCTTCGCGCTCTTGCCGTCGGCGGACGGCTCGCCGCACAGCGTGAACGGCTGGTCGGCGAACATCGGGCGCACGTTGCGCACCGTGATGTACTTGATCGGCGTTGCGGCGTTCGCGCGCGCGAGTTCGAACAGCAGGAGATTGGTGAGGCCGCCGTTCTGCACGAGTCCCGGATAGCCTTCCTTCTGCGTCACGTACGGATAATCGTAATGGATGCGGTGGCCGTTGAACGTGAGCGCCGAATAGCGGAACAGCACCACGGGATCGGGATTGAAGACTTTGCTCCACACCGCCTTGCCGAGCGCGGGCTGCGGCGACGCCTTCGGCGCGTTGGGGTCCGGTTCTTCGCGGTAGACGACATCCATCTCTTCGCTGATCGCCAGCCCGCGCGGGCTCAGCATGTCGGTCTTGACGGTGACGAACACCATCTGCCCGTTGCGGCCCGACTTGATGATGACGTCCTTGATCGTGGCTTCCTTCTTCACCTCGTCGCCCACGCGCAGCGCGTCGTGCATCCACGTGCGGCGGCCGGCGTTCATGCGGCGCGGCAGCGGCACCGGCGGCAGAAAGTCGCCGCGCGTCGGGTGGCCGTCGTGGCCGATCTGCGACTGGCGCACCACGCGCGGGAACAGTATCGTGTGCCAGCCCGGCGGCAGCGGGTCGCCGAATTTCGGCACGGGGTCGTCGCGGTCGAGCGTCGCCGCGAGGCGATGCACGGCGGGGATGGTCACGTAATCGACGTCGGTTTCGCGCTCGCCGATCCAGTCTTTGAGTTGCTCGAGGTTCTGCGCCACAGTTGCGGTCTCCTTGCGGCGGGCGTGATCATGAATATGGGAGGCGTGATTCTAGCAATGTTTCCACGCTGCCCGTTGTCCTTCAAGCCGCGGGCTTGAAAACAATGGCGCGTTACGGTTCGCGGTTGATGCCGGCGGACTTTAAGCCTATTCAGCGCGCATGCCGGTGTCTTTGACGACCTTGCCCCACTTCACGATTTCCTCTTTGATGTAGGCGGCGAAATGCTCGGGCGTGTCGCCGACCGGATCCACACCTTCGGCGGCGAAGCGTTCAAGCAGCGCCGGCGTGCGCAGTATCCTTGACGATCTCGCGATTGAGGGTCGTCACGATGACGGCGGGTGTCTTTGCCGGCACCAGCACGCCGAACCACGGGCTCACTTCGTAGCCGGGCACGCCCGACTCGATCACGGTCGGCGCGTCAGGCAGGGCGGCCGTGCGCGTTTTGCCCGTGACGCCGATCGCGCGCACGCGATTGCTCTTGATATAGGCGAGCACGCTCGGAATGCCGGTGAACATCACCTGCACCTGGCCGCCGATCAGATCGGTGACCGCCGGCGTGCTGCCTTTGTACGGGATGTGCATGAGTTTCACGCCGGCGGCGGTGTTGAACATTTCCGCGGCGAAGTGGGGCGCGCTGCCGTTGCCGCCGGAGGCGTAATTGATCTGCCCGGGCCGCGCTTTCGCCAGCGCGATCAGTTCCTTCACCGAATTCGCCGCCACCGACGGATGCACGACGAGCACGTACGGGCTCGCGATGAGCATGGTGACCGGCGCGAAATCGCGCACCGGATCGTACGGCAGGTTGCGCTGCAGGTGCGGGCTCAACGCGAGCGTGCCGGTGCCGCCCATTACCAGCGTGTAGCCGTCGGGCGCCGCGCGCGCGCCGGTTTCGGTGCCTATGGTGCCGCCCGAGCCGGTGCGGTTGTCGATGACGATCTGCTGGCCGAAATGATCGGCGAGTTTTTGCGCGACGGCGCGGCCCGCGGTGTCTATGCTGCCGCCGGCGGGATAGGGCATGATCAGGCGGATCGGCTTGTCGGGATACGCCGCCAGCGCGTTCGACAGCGTGAACAAACCGCTCGCGAGCAACGCGGCCGTGCGAATAACGGTGCGCATATCCGACCGCCTTCTATGCGCGCCCGCCGAGCATGACGCCGCGGCAGATCGCTTCGAACTCGGCGAACGTGAGGTAGTGCGTTTCGTAGTTGCTCGCGACCGCGGCGCGCGCGCGCAGCAGAATGCGCTGAAACTGCTCCTCGGAGACTTCGAGGCCGAGATCGCGCACGATGTCGCGCAGAAACACCGGGTCGTCGGTGTGCGCGCTGCTGCGCTCGCGGCCGAACAGGATTTTGCCGCCGATCACGTTTTCGAATTCGCGGCCGACCACCCGCGGCGCGATGCCGATGGTGGATTCGGCGTCCGCACTGCCTTCGTGATGGCCGACGCCTTCTTCCTTGTTCCAGTTTTCGCCGACGATGGGTTTCCACGGCGGCAACTTGATGCCGTAGGCCTGCTGCACGTAGCGGCAAAGTTCGTAGAGCGCTTCGAGCTTGATGCCGGTCGCAATCCCGTACATTTCGAAGAGCGCCGCCGCTTCTTCGAGCGCGACACAGCCGCCGCGGTCGCCGATGCCGATGACCGAGGCGTCGATCCAGTTGGCGCCGCCTTCGACCGCCGCCATCGCGTTGGCGGTGGCGACGCCCAGATCGTTGTGGTGCTGCACGTAAACGTCGCACTTTTCGCCGACCGCCGCGCGCACGCGGCGGATGAACGTGCGGGTGGCGAGCGGCGTGCTGTTGCCGCGGCTGTCGACGACGTAAACGCCGTCGGCGCCCGCGTCGGCCATCGCCTTGAAGAAGAGGCACGCGGTAGCGACCGGCGAACGCATGCTGTCGACCATCCACGGCACCACGCGAATTTTCTGGCGTTTCATGTACGCGACGCTTTCGAGAATCGCGTCGACGACCATCTGCTTCGTGAGTTCGCCGGCGAAGTCCGACAGCGTGTCGGCGTAGTCCCACTTCACGATCGGGCTTATCACGTCGGCACCCAGATCGATGTGGCGGTCGATCGCGCCGCGCCAGTCGCCTTTGAGCGGCGGCTTCACGCCGGGGCCCTTGGCGACGAGGCGCGTGCGCACGCCGAGGCTGCGGCACGCCTTGATCATGTCGCGCTCCTCGCTGAACGTGGCGTGGCTCGGCAGCGTGATTTCGCCGACGCCGATCGCATCGAGGCGCTCGATCACGCCCAGGCGCGTGTTCCAGTTCAGCTGGTGGCCGACGCAATCGTCGCCTTCGCTGATCGTGCAGTCGATGAACTGTATGCGTTGCGGCATGCCCGCGCGCGCGGCCATCGATTCGTCGTCCCAGTAGGCGGGATTGACGAGCCATTTGCCGGGCGCGTGCCAGGGTTTTTTGCCGTTTGCAGCGGGAGATTTCTGCGCCATAGTGTTATTCCGTGAATATTATGAAGCAGGCCGCTTACCGCTCGCAGCGCGCGATGTCCATGATTTCGGTTACGTCGGTCAGAGCGTCGAGTCGTTCGACCAGTTCGAGCATGCGCTGCGCACGGGCGTCGTCGAGTACGCGCCGCGTACAGCCGAAAAACTTCTTCAACCTTTGCTCGCGCGTCAGCGGCGAGCCGATCCAGCCGGAGAGTTTGTCCACGCGCTTGCTCAAATGCCTGCCCGTCCTTGAGCCAGACGCTGACGATCATGTGCATCTGATCGAAGTCCGGCGGTATCGAGTCGTCGACGACGAGCTTCACGCGCGGCAGCAGCGCCTCGATATCCGGCGCGAAACGCCGCTCGTTGGTGAATGAATCGATGCGTGACTTCGCCGTCGAGAAGTGCAACGAGTGTTGCGTACTGCACGCTGAACTTGCCGTCGAGACCCGTTTGCGGAAGCGGGCGGTTCACGTAGTCGAAGCGCGGAAAGACCACTTCGACGCGCTCGATCGCGTCAGGCTTGAATGCGAATTCCTCGCGCAACGCGAGTGCCGCGTCGATCGGCCGGTGCGTGAAGTAATTGCTCGGGTGCTTCTTGAAGCCGACACCGGGATCCACCATGCGCAGCGGCGCTGCAAAACCTTCGACGAGCAGTTCGGGTTTCGCATCGCCGCCGAAGAACGTGTCGAAAAAACCTTTCGGCCCGAATACGTCGGCACTCGCGGTCCAGCCCATTTTCGCGAGCACGCCGCATTCCACCCCCATGCGCGCCGCGTGTCCCGAGTGCGACGACTTGGTCATGGTGCCGGTGTTGATCGAAATGCTGCCGGCGCGCGAGCCCGCGAGCCCGAACGCCATCAGCGTTTGCTGCGTATCGAGGTCCAGCATTTTCGCCGCCGCGGTCGCCGCGCCGAACAGGCCGGTGGTGCCGGGCTTGTGAAAGCCGGCGCCGGTTTTGAGTCCCGTCGCCGCGATGCGCAAGCGTCCCTGCACTTCGAACGCCGCAGCGATGGCAGTCGATGATTTTTTTGCCGGCAGCTTGTAGTGCTCCGCAATGGCGAGGATCGCCGGCAGCGTCGGCGAAGTCGGATGGTTGAGCGGATACCACGTATTGTCGAAATCGAGCGCGTGCGCGAGCGTGCCGTTCACGTACGCGGCGTTGAGCATGGACGTCTTGAAGCCGCCGGCGATCACCGACGCCTGCGGCGTGCCGCCCATCTCGCGCACGTAGTCGATGGAAATACGACCCACGCCCAGCGGCTCGTCCGCGCCCGCGAGCATGACGGCAAGGCCGTCGAGCGTCACCGCTTTGGCCATGTCGACCGCCGCCGGCGGCAGCGATGCGTAGTCGAGCGCGAGGACTTTGTCGACCAGCGTCGCGGTGATGGTTTTGTTCGTCATAGTTTTTGAAGCAATATAAAAGATCCAACCCTTTAAACCGAAAGGCAAGCCACAGAGGGCACAGAGGGCACAGAGGAAAATCAAGCTCTTCTCTTATAGAGCTGAAGTTTGGATTTTGGCATTTCTCTGCGTTCATCGGTGTCCATCTGCGGTCACATACGTTTTTGAATCAATCCGCTTTCGCGCCGGAGTCCTTCACCGCCTTGCCCCACTTGGCGATTTCGGATTTCATGAACGCGGCGAATTGCGCGCGCGTGTCGCCCACCGGCGTGAAGGCGAGTGTCGCGAGACGTTCCTTGACGTCCGGCTCGTTGATGATCTTCACCATCTCGGCATTCAACTTGTCGAGTATCGCGGTCGGGCGTTTTCGCGGGGGCCGCGATGCCGATCCAGCCGACGGCTTCGAATCCCGCATAGCCGGACTCCGCAATGGTCGGCAGGTCGGGCAGGAACTGCGAGCGCTTGAGCGTCGCGATGCCGAGCCCGCGCAAGCGGCCCGACTTGATCTGTGGCATCGTCGCCGGTATCGCGTCGAACATGACCGGGATCTGGCCGCCGATCAATTGCGTGTGCGCCTCGGCGCTGCCCTTGAACGGCACGTGGTTGATCTTGATGTCGGCGGCGAAGCGGAACATCTCCATCGTCAGGTGGCTCGTCGAGCCGTTGCCGAGCGACGCGAAATTGATCTGGCCCGGCTTGTCCTTCGCGGCGGCGACGAAGTCCTTCACGCTCTTGAAGGCGCCCGCGGGATTCGTCACCAGCGTCTGCGGCGTCAGGCCGAGTGTCGAGATCGGCGCGAAATCCCGGATCACGTCGTAACTCGTGTTCGGATACAACGTCGGGTTGATGCCGAACGCGGAGGACACCGCCATCGTCAGCGTGTAGCCGTCGGGATTCGCTTTCGCGCCCATCTCGGTGCCGACCACGCCGCCCGCGCCGGGCCGGTTGTCGACGATGACCTGCTGGTTCCAGTCCTGGCTCATCTTCGCGGCGACGACGCGCGCGAGGATGTCGGTCGAAGAGCCGGGCGTGAACTGCGCGATGATGCGGATCGGTTTCGCGGGATATTCGCTCGCGATGGCGGTGGCCGCAGTCGCGAGCATGGCGATGACAACGGCAAGGGCGGGGCGCAGCTTCATGGGGGTTCCTCCGGCGGTGGGTAATTATAAGGTGAAGTTGCTGTCGTGGCGCCGCGACGAAGAGCGCGTTGTCGAATTGTGCGCGCGCGGCGACTTCCGGCCGTCGCGCTGGTTGCGTGCCGGCGATCCGTACCTGCTTGCCGGCGTGGCTGCGATGCTGGCTTCGCAGGAGGGCTTCGAGCGCATGCGCATGTTGTCGCTTGCCGAGCGTCTGCACCCGGGGATGAGCACGCCCGCTGAATTCGGGCGCTGGCTCGGGAACTCGCCCGTGCAGGCGGCGCGCCTTCTGCCGTTGTTGCGACAGCGTATGAGCAGGGCGCGCGGGCGCCGGTGATGGCGGCGTCGCGCCATTCGCCGACGGCGCTGCGGCCCGACGCCGAATATCAGAAGGCATTCGCGCAGATCATGTCGCGCATCGAACACGCGCTGGGACCGAAACGGCCGGCGAAACCGGTCGTTGCCTGTGTCGCCGGCGGTGCCGCCATGCACTTTTATACCGGTGGGCGCTTTACGAATGACATCGACGCCAAAATCATGGCGCGCGTGATGCTGGATGCACGAGACCTGCAGGCAGCGTACCGCGGCGAAGATGGTCATGCGCGGCTGTTGTATTTCGATATGTAATACAACGACAGTTTTGCACTGCTGCATCATGATGCCTACGACGATGCCTTCGGGATCAGGTTTTACAATCTCCCAATGCTTGTATTCCTCACGCGCGAATTTCAAACACCGCATCGACGACTATAGGCACATTGAAGCGCAGCCCGCTGACACCCATCACCGTGCGCACATGTTTGCCCGCATCGCCCAGTACTTCGACCATCAGATCCGAGCAGCCGTCGAGCACTTTCGGGAATTCGAAGAAATCGGGCGCCGCGCTGATATAGCCGCATACGCGCACGCCTTTGACCACGCGCGACCAGTCGCCTTTGCACGCAGCCTTGACCTGCGCGAGCACGTTGATGGCGCATAGCCGCGCGGCGGCATGCGCGTCCTGCGGCGTAACTTCCTCGCCGACACGTCCGACGTAATCGTACTTGCCGTCGCGGATCGGCGCCTGGCCCGCGATCCACAACTGGTTGCCGGTGATCGTCCACGGCAGATAGTTCGCCGCGGGTGGAGGTGCCGATGGCAGGACGATGTTGAGCGCGGCGAGACGTTCTTCAATCGTCTTTCGTTCGGCTGTTCATATTTGAGTCACTGTGAGAATGTAGTTCAATGAATTGATGCGCGCCCCTCACCCCGCCCTCTCCCCGCAAGCGGGGAGAGGGTAATTAAGTCGTCTGTTCGCTTCAGTCTGCGACCCTATGCACCCATCACTCATCACCCTTTCGCTGCAGCGAGCGTCTTCGCTTCGCGCGCCTTGATCGCGTCATAGCGCTTGATGAGCTTTTGCGCGCGCACGACGACCGGAATGTCGATCATCTTGCCGTCGAGCGACCACGAGCCGCGACCGGTGGCGGCGGCTTCCGCGTCGAGCTTGATCACCTTGCGCGCGAACTCGACTTCGTCGGCGGTCGGCGTGTATTCCTCGTTGACGATGGTGACCTGCCCGGGATGGATGCAGCCGGCGCCCATGAAGCCGAAGTCGCGCGAGCGGCGCACCATCTGGCGGAATTTGTCCCAGTCGCCGAAGCCCGCGATGCTGTCGACGAAGCCGATCGGCATGATGCCGGCGGAATTGGCGGCGAATATCATGTGCTGCTTGGGATAGAACAGCGCTTCGCCGGTGGGCTGCATGTTGTTGTCGAGCGCGAAGTCTTCGCCGCCGATGCAGGTCGCGACGATGCGTTCGCTCGCGCGCACGATCTCGTGGATGCGGAAGAACGCATCGGCGGTTTCCACCATGGTGATGAATTTGGTGTGGCCGACGGCCATGCCGCGCTTTTCTTCGAGTTCGGTAACGAGTTCGTCGAGCAGCTTGACGTGCGAAGCGCTGTCGACCTTGGTGCAGGCGATGGCGTTCACATCAGGACAGATCGCATGCTCGAGGTCGCGCACCGCGAGCGACAGCGGGCGGTTGATGCGCACGACGACGTCGGCGCCGCCGCGGCGCACTTTTTTGGCCGCCGCCTCGATCAGCGTGCGCGCCTTGTCTTTTTCCGCGGGCGGCACGCTGTCTTCGACGTCGAGCTGGATCACGTCGGCGCCGCGCGTGTGCGCCTTGTCGACGTACTTGTCGACGTTGACCGGCACGTACATGAGCGAGCGCCAGACGGGTAGTTCGCGATCGGTCGTCATTCGACTTCCTTTTTGGTTGGGAGCCGCCTGCACGCGTTGCCGGCAGCTTTGGACAAGTCGGTGCCTGAATCGAGTATTTTACGGGTTGCGGGTTTTCACCCGAGGGATGCCTCGTTCTCCAACGGCCTGCCGTTCAAATAAGCGTCGAGATTGCGCAGAAAAATTTCCACCCCGCGCGCATAGGTGCCGTTCGATGCGCCGGCATTGTGCGGCGAGATCAATACGTTGGGCAGGCGCCACAGCGGCGAAGCGCGCGCCAGCGGTTCCTGCACGAACACGTCCAGATAGGCGCAGCGCAGCCGGCCGTTGCTCAACGCAGCAGTCAGCGCCGCTTCATCGACGATTTCGCCGCGCGCGATATTGACGAACCCCGCCGTGTGCGGCAGCAACGCAAGCCGCCGCGCGTCTATCATGCCGCGGGTTTCCGCCGACAGCGGGCAAGCGATTATCAGCCAGCCGCACTTCGGCAGTTGCGCGTCGAGTGCGGACGGCGCCAGTACTTCGTCGAAGTGCGGCGCCGGTGCGGCGTGCCGCCGGATGCCGACGGTTTTCATGCCGAGCACCTGCAGCACGCGTGCTATGGTGCTGCCGATCAGTCCCGCGCCGACGATGACCGCGGTCTGGCCGCGCAAATCAGGCGGCACGTCCGCGGCGCGCAGCGGCGCCCATTCGCCGCGCTGCTGGGCGGCCACCCAATGCGGCAGGCAACGCGAAAGCGCCAGCAATCCGGTTACCGCGGCATTGGCGACCGGCTCGGTTTGCGCGCCGGCGCCGGTGGTCACGCGCACGCCGCGCTGCATCGCCTCTTGATACTGCGGTTGATCGGTGCCCGACGAAAACACGGGTATCCACTGCATATTGGGCGCGCGCTCGGCGATATCCCAGAAGACGCGCCCGGCGGGACTGACCGCGCTTTTCGACGTGCCCTCCCAGATGTCGCGCGAATAGTATGCCGCTGCGATAGACTCAAGCCGTGCCGGGGCAACCTGCACGGTCGGCGTAAATGGCAGTAGTTCGAGTTGCCGCGGCGCGGCGCTCAGGATATCGTTGAGGCGCGCACCGAACTCGGCGACGATTTTCTGCGAAATAAGTAATGCCGGTTTCATGAACAAATCAAAAAAATGGCGTGCGTTCGAGCTTACACGGCTGCCGGGGCTTAGTCATCACCCCGCAGCAGATGACGGCGGCGAAGTGGACGCGTCGAATTGAAGGCGACCGCGCGGCAATACATTCGCTTTCCGGTCTTGCCGCGATCGATAGGAGGAGAGATGGCAACCATACGCGTATTCGGGAATTCCGTTGCCGCGGGCATCGCGGTATTTTCGACGGTGGTGTATGCGCAGACCACGCCGGTTGATCCGGCGCAGGCCTATCCCGCGAGATCCATCCGCTTCATCGCGCCGTACCCGGCGGGCGGCACTTCCGACATTCTGGGCCGGATGATCGGTCAGAAGTTGACCGAGAAGTGGGGACAGCAAATCGTCATCGAAGCGCGGCCGGGCGCAGCCGGCCTGATCGGCACCGAAGCCGTCGTGCGCGCGCAACCGGACGGCTATACCTTGCTGGTGACGGATATGGGCTCGGTGCTGATCTCTTATCTTGCGCAGGCCAAGCCGGCATTCGACTACCTGCGCGATCTGACACCGGTCATGGCGCTCACGTTTTCGCCGCACGTGTTATGCAGCCATCCGAGCCTGCCGGTGGCGAACGTCAAGGAACTCATCGCGCTCGCGAAGCGGCGTCCGGGCGAACTCAATTTCGCGGCCTCGCTGGCGGGCGCGCCGCTATTGGCGGGTATCGATTTCGCGAGCCGCGCCGGCATCCGCTGGACTTACATCACGGGGCGCGGCGGCATGCAAACGATCATGGACGTGGTGTCCGGGCAGGCGGACGTCATGTTCAACGGCATGCTCCCGGTCATGCCGCAAGTCCAGAGCGGCAGATTGCGGCTGCTTGCCGTCACCAGCGAAGCGCGCCTGCCCACGCTGCCGGACACACCGACCGTGGCCGAACTCGGCATGCCGGGTTTTCTGACCGGTTCGTGGCAGGGACTGCTCGCGCCGGCCGGCTACTCCGCCGGAGATCCTATCCAAGCTGCATGTCGAAATCAGCCGCATTCTGGCGCTGACCGACATCAAGGCAAAACTGGCGGTTCAGGGCACTACTCCGCTGAGCACCTCGCCTGCAGATACCGCCAATGCGTTGCGGGCCGAACGGGACCGGGTCGCTAAGCTCCTGCGTGAAACCACCTACAAATTCGGACAGTGACACCGCACGTCACGTGAGGATACGGTTGCCGCGGAGCAACCTTCGTGCGGGCGCTAGGCCTTTTTCTTCGCGACGGATGCTGCTTGTTCACACGCGATGCCTGCCGCCAATAGCCGGGCATAAGCCGCGTCATCGATGCCGAGTTCCGCGAGCAGCGCGCGGTTGTGTTCGCCGATTTGCGGCGCGGGCGTGCGGATCGCGCCCGGCGTGCCCGACAGGCGCGGCACGACGTGGTGCATCGGGAATTCGCCCATGTCGGCGATCGGGATAATCGGCGACGAGTTCGCGTTCGATCACGTGCGGGTCCTCGACGATTTGCGAGATGTCGTAGATCGGGCCGATGGTGACTTCGGCTTTCTCGAAGTACGCGACGTTCTCCGCCTGCGTGCGCGCGGCGACGAACGCGCCGATGATGACATCGAGCTCTTCCGCATATTTCACGCGGCCGGCATTGGTTTTGTAGCGCGGATTGTCGATGAGATCGGGCCGGCCGATCGAGCTGAACACGCGCTCGGCCATTTTCTGGATCGACGCCGACAGGCCCACGTACTTGCCGTCCTTGCAGCGGTACACGTTGCGCGGCGCCGCGTTGGTCGAGCGGCTGCCGGTGCGCGGCTTCAGTTTGCCGGTGAGCCGGTAGTTGGCGGCCTGCGGCCCCAGCACCGCGAACACCGGATCGAGCAGCGGCAGGTCGATCACCTGGCCCGCGCCGCCGTTGTGCTCGACTTCGCGCAGCGCGATCATCACGCCCGTCGCGCCGTAAAGCCCGGCGTAAGAGTCCGCCATGTACATGGGCGGCAATACCGGTTCGCGATCGGCGAATCCGTTGATGGCGGCGAAGCCCGACATGCCTTCGACCAGCGTGCCGAAACCCGGCCGCCGCTTGTACGGCCCGGTCTGGCCCCAGCCGGAAATGCGCACGATGATGAGCCTGGGATTTTTCGCGAGCAGCACGTCCGGACCCAGTCCCATTTCCTCGAGCGTGCCGGGGCGGAAGCTCTCGACGAACACCGCGGCCGCCGGCAGCATGTTGAGCAGAATGTCGCGCGCTTCAGGCTTGCGCAATTCGAGGCCCAGGCTTTTCTTGTTGCGCGCGTAGATTTTCCAGTTGGTCGTTACACCGTTGGTCTGCCACGCGCGCAGCGTGTCGCCGGCGGGCGGCTCGATCTTGATGACTTCCGCGCCGAAATCGGCGAGCACTTGCGTTAACGTGTTGCCGGCGACCAGGCGCGACATGTCGAGCACGCGCACGCCGTTCAAGCGCGCCCTTGGCGCCGGGTTGAAACGATTTTTTGTGCAGCGCGCTTGTCATTCGGGCTTGATGTTGGCGGCTTTGATGACTTTGCTCCACTTGGCGATTTCGTTTTTCACTATGGTGTTGAAACCGTCGGGCGTGGTCGGCGCGGCGACGGCGCCGAAATCGGCGAAGCGCTTTTTCATCTCGTCGGTCGTCATCGTCTTGTGGATTTCGCGTGTTGAGGCGGTCGATGACGGCTTTCGGCGTCTTGGCGCGCCGTAAATACGCCCCACCACAAATCGTTGTCGTAGCCGGGCAGCGTTTCGGCGATCGCCGGCAGGTTCGGCAGGAATGACGAGCGCTTGGGACTGCTGACGCCGATGGCGCGCAGACGTCCCGACTGCATTTGCGCTTCGACCGCCGTCAGGCTCACCAGCAGCACCTGCACCTGGCCCGCCATCAGGTCGGTGATCGCCGGCGCCATGCCCTTGTGCGGCACGTGCACCATGTCGATCTTCGCCATCGACTTCAGCACTTCGACGCCGAAGTGATTGATGCCGCCGATGCCCGACGAGGTGTAGTTGAGCTCGCCCGGCCGCGCGCGCGCGATCGCGATCAATTCCTTGACGGTCTTCGCCGGCACCGAGGGATGCACCACCAGCACCATCGGCCCGCGCGCGATCATCGTGATGCCGGTGAGATCGTTGATCGGATCGAACGGCAGCTTCGCCATCAACGCAGCACCCGTGGTGTAGGTGGTGGACGTCATGTAGAGCGTGTTGCCGTCGGGCGGCGCTTTCGCCGTGAGGTCGGCGGCGATCATCTGCGAGGCGCCGGGACGGTTGTCGACGATCACCGGTCTGGCCGAGCGCTTCCGAGAGACGCTGGCTGATGGCGCGCGCGAAAATATCGTTGCTGCCGCCCGCCGGCGCCCCCACCAGGAAGCGCACGGGCTTGGTTGTAGGCTGGGCGGCGACCTGCGGCGCGGAGAACGCGAGCGCCGCGGCGCACACCAGTCGAAACGCTGATTGCATTGCTGCTCCTGTGGTTGGTGCGGGGCGGTGAAGCCGGGGAGCAAAAACATAACAGCATTCATGCGAGGGGTGCAATCCGCGCGCCGTCGCTTTCCCGCGGCGCGCCGCGTGCGCTAAAATGACGCCTGTCATCGCCTGCCGCCTGGCTATGTGCACGACGCGGCAGGTTCTCCCACCCGACCCAGGAGCAGCCATCATGACCGATCTTTCTTCAGGCGCGCCGCAACTCGCCTCCGCGGGCGCGCGCTTTCGCGCCGCCGTCGCCGCCGAAAAACCATTGCAGATCGCGGGCACCATCAACGCCTATCACGCACGCATGGCGGAGCGCGTCGGCTTCAAGGCGATTTACCTGTCGGGCGGAGGTGTGGCCGCGGGCTCGCTGGGCCTGCCCGATCTCGGCATCAGCAATCTCGACGACGTGCTGACCGACATCCGCCGCATCACCGACGTGTGCTACGCTGCCGCTGCTGGTCGACGTCGACACCGGCTTCGGTTCGAGTGCGTTCAACGTCGCGCGCACCGTCAAATCGCTGATCAAGTTCGGCGCCGCGGCGATGCATATCGAAGACCAGGTGGGCGCGAAGCGCTGCGGCCACCGGCCGAACAAGGAACTCGTGACGCAGCAGGAAATGGTCGACCGCATCAAGGCGGCGGCCGATGCCAAGACCGACCGCGAATTCGTGGTGATGGCGCGCACCGACGCGCTCGCGGTGGAAGGCCTGCAGGCGGCGATCGACCGCGCCTGCGCGTGCGTCGAGGCGGGCGCCGACATGATATTCCCCGAGGCGATTACCGAGCTTGCGATGTACAAAAAATTCGCCGACGCGGTGAAAGTGCCGATTCTTGCCAACATCACCGAGTTCGGCGCGACCCCGCTCTTCACCACCGAAGAACTGAAAAGCGCCAACGTCGCGATGGCGCTGTATCCGTTGACGGCGTTTCGCGCGATGAACGCGGCGGCGTTGAAGGTGTTCCAGACGCTGCGCAAGGAAGGCACGCAGAAGAACGTCATCGATACGATGCAGACGCGCAACGATCTCTACGATTATCTCGGTTATCACGCGTACGAGCAGAAGCTCGACAAGTTGTTCGCGCAGGGCAAGAAAAAATAGCCGCACGACCGGGCGCGCGCGCGGCGTGTACCGCTCGAGGGAGATCCGCGTGACCGGAATTTTGTTGTCCAAAGATTTTGTCGCGAATTACGGCAGGCAGCTTGCCGAAGTCGCGCAACGCGTCAAGCTCACGCCGGATATCGTGCACTTGCCCGACGATCCGCAGGCGCGGCTTGCGCAGGCCGATTGCGACCGCATCGAAGTCACGATGCAGACGCGCGACATCCGTTTTTCGGATCTCTTCAAGAGCTTCGGCGACGCGCTGATCGCGGCGAGAAACCTTAAATGGGCGCATTTCCACAGCACCGCGATCGAGCAGCATCCGTTCGTGCCGCCGTTGCTCGCGCGCGGCGTGAAGCTCACGACTTCGGCCGGCGGCAACGCCGAGCCCGTCGCGCAGACCGCAATCGCGGGATTGCTGATGCTCGCGCGCCGCTTTCCGCGCTGGCTCGACGCGCAGCGCCGCCATGCGTGGGAACCGATGCGCGGCGACGCGGCGCCCGCGGATTTGCGCGGCCAGACGATGATGGTGGTGGGCCTGGGCAACATCGGCATGCCGATCGCGCGCTTCTGTCAGGCGCTCGGCATGCACGTGATCGGCATCCGCCGCACGCCGCAAGGGCGCCAACGATCCGCTGGATGAAATCCATCCGCTGGCAAAGTTCGCCGACTTGCTGCCGCGCTGCCAGTGGCTCGTGCTCGCGTGCCCGTACACGCCGGAAACCCACCATCTCGTCAATGCCGGCACGCTCGCGAAACTCCCGCCGGGTGCTGCGCTCATCAACGTCGCGCGCGGGCGCGTGGCCGACGAGCCCGCGGTGATCGAAGCGTTGAAGAGCGGACAGCTCGGCTGCGCCTACCTCGACGTGTTCGAGAAGGAACCACTGCCGGCGGAATCTCCGCTGTGGGACCTGCCTAACGTCGTGCTCTCGCCGCACAACGCCTCGATATCGGCGGGCAACGACCGCCGCAGCGCGGAGATTTTTTTGCAGAACCTCGAGAAGTGGGCGCGCGGCGAGCCGCTCGCCAATCCGCATACGGCTTAATCCGCCAGTTGCAAGCAAATCGCTGCGAGAAATGCGACCGGCGGCCCTTGCGCGCTATAGAGGGGCCTGTGCGACGATGAGGCTATAATATAGCCCGTTCATTCAGCGGCTTGCCGGCCATGCAGCTATTCGCTTTCGGCATCAACCACCAGACCGCGCCGCTTGCGCTGCGCGAGCAGGTGGTTTTTCACGCCGAAAATCTGGTGCAGGCGCTGCGCGACCTCGTCGACCGCAATCCGGTCAAGGAGGCTGCGATCATCTCGACGTGCAATCGCACTGAAGTCTATTGCGACACGACCGAGCCGCGCCAGGCTTTGCATTGGCTCGCCGAGTATCACCAGCTGAAAGACGCAGCACCTCGAGCCGTACGTCTATCAATTGCCGCGCGAACGCGCGGTCAAGCACGCGTTTCGCGTCGCCAGCGGGCTTGATTCGATGGTGCTGGGCGAACCGCAGATTCTCGGCCAGTTCAAGGATGCGGTGCGCACGGCCGAAGAGGCGGGCACGCTGGGACTGCTGCTGAACAAACTTTTTCAGCGCACGTTTTCGGTGGCGAAAGCCGTGCGCTCGGAAACCGACATCGGTGCCAGCACGGTGTCGATGGCGTCAGCGGCGGTGCGCTTCGCCGAGCGTATCTACCCGAGCATCGCGGAACAAAGCGCGCTTTTCATCGGCGCGGGCGAAATGATCGAACTGACCGCCACGCATTTCGGCGCGCGCCACCCGCGCCACATGACCTTCGCCAACCGTACCGTGGAGCGCGCTCAGCATCTCGCCGAGCGTTTTCGCGGCCGCGCCATCAGCCTGAACGATCTGCCGTCGCAGCTGGCGGTACACGACATCATCATTTCTTGCACGGCGAGCATGCTGCCCATCATCGGCAAGGGGCTCGTCGAAAGCGCGCTGCGCGCGCGCAAACACCGGCCATTGCTCATCATCGATCTGGCGGTGCCGCGCGACGTGGAAACCGAAGTCGGCGCGCTCGACGATGTGTTTTTGTGCACGGTGGATGACTTGGGCAGAATCGCGCGCGAGGGCTTGGGCGTGCGCGAGTCGGCGGTGGCGCAGGCCGAGGCCATCATCGAAACCCAGGTCGGCGATTTCATGCAGTGGCTCGACAACCGAGAACTGGTGCCGACCATACGCGCGCTGCGCGACGACGCGGAACGCGCGCGCCGCCACGAAGTCGAGCGCGCGGTGCGGAGCCTGGCGCGCGGCGACAACGCCCAGCAGGTGCTTGAAGCGCTTAGCCATTCGCTCACCAACAAATTCCTGCACGCACCCACGCACGCGCTCAACCACGCCAACGACGGCGATCGCGAGCAACTTGTAACCATGTTAAGGCGGCTCTACCAGCTGAAGCAGTCCGAATGAAAGAGAGCATCGCCGCCAAGCTCGCGCAGCTCGCGCTGCGGCTGGAAGAATTGAACGGGCTCCTGAGTTCGGAACAGGCCACCGACAGCATGGACAACTACCGCAAGCTCACGCGCGAGCACGCGGAAATCACGCCGGTGGTGGAACTCTACAAACGGTACCGTCAAAGCGAAGGCGATTTGCAGGCCGCGGAAAGCATGGCTGCCGACCCGGCGATGCGAGAGTTCGCCGAAGCGGAAATGCGCGACGCGCGCGCGCGGCTTGTGCAGCTTGCGGACGAACTGCAGACGCAATTGCTGCCCAAGGACCCCAACGACGAGCGCAATATTTTTCTCGAAATTCGCGCGGGTACCGGCGGCGACGAATCGGCGTTATTCGCGGCGGAGCTTTTTCGCATGTACACGCGCTACGCCGAACGCAAGAAATGGCAGGTCGAGGTCGTGTCGCACAGCCAGAGCGAACTCGGCGGCTACAAGGAGGTGATCGCGCGGATTGCCGGCCAGGGCGCCTATTCCAAGCTCAAGTTCGAGTCGGGCGGCCATCGCGTGCAGCGCGTGCCCACGACCGAGACGCAGGGGCGCATACACACTTCGGCCTGCACCGTCGCCGTGCTGCCTGAAGTCGATGCGGTCGCCGATGTCGTCCTCAATCCCGCCGAAATGCGCATTGACACGTTTCGCTCGTCGGGCGCGGGCGGCCAGCATATCAACAAGACCGATTCCGCGATTCGCATCACGCACCTGCCGACCGGCATCGTCGTCGAATGCCAGGACGATCGTTCGCAACACAAGAACAAGGCGCGCGCGCTCGCCGTGCTCGCCGCCCGCATCAAGGACAAGCAGGTGAGCGAACAGCAGCAGAAAACCGCCGCGAAGCGCAAATCGCTGATCGGCAGCGGCGACCGCTCGGAACGCATACGCACCTACAATTTTCCGCAGGGCCGCGTGACCGATCATCGCATCAATCTCACGCTCTACAAGATTGCTTCCATCATTGACGGCGATCTGGACGAATTGACCGGCGCTTTGAGCGCCGAGCACCAGGCCGAGCAGCTGGCGGCGCTCGGCGAAGAATCTCAAGCGGCGTGATGTCACGCGCGGGCCGTACTATTAATTCGGAAGCTATCTCAAGAATTCCCTCTCCACCTGTTAAGGGGGAGAGGGCTAGGGTGAGGGGGGCGGCCGGAAATATTGTTACACTAAACATGATCGCTATCGCTGCCCCTCACCCCAACCCTCTCCCCACTATCGCGGAGCGAGGGAGTATCTTTGAAACCGATTCTTAGAATAAATGCAGCCGACGATAGCGCAAGCGCTTGCGTCAGCGCGTCTCGATACGGTCGACGCGCGCGTGCTCCTGCGTCATGCATGCGGCGTCGATGATGCATATCTCATTGCGCATGCAGACGAGACGTTGAGCGCCGCGCACCATGCGGTGTACTCGGCACTCGTCGCGCGCCGCGCCGCCGGCGAACCGGTTGCGTACATCACCGGCACGCGCGAATTTTTCAGTCTCGAATTCAAAGTGACGCCGGAGGTGTTGATTCCGCGGCCGGAAACCGAATTGCTGGTCGAAATCGCGCTGGAACGACTGAGTCCGGATCGCGCGTACCGCGTGCTCGATCTGGGAACCGGCAGCGGTTGTATTGCAATTGCGATTGCGAAACACCGTCCACGCGCGCAGGTTGTAGCGGTTGATTCGAGCGCGGCAGCGCTCGATGTTGCGTGCGCGAATGCAAGGAGGCTATTGCGCGCTTGTTCGATCTCCACCTCCACCCTGGCCCTCCCCCATCAAGGGGGAGGGGACCCAAATGGTTGCACTGAAACTCCTTCCCCCTTGATGGGGGAAGGTGGGGATGGGGGTGACTTGTCATTACTGCAAAGCGACTGGTTTGCGGCGCTCGGCGAACAACGCTTCGATCTGATCGTGGCGAATCCGCCATACGTTGCCAAGGACGACCCGCATCTCAACGCAGGCGATCTGCGTTTCGAGCCGGCGACTGCGCTGGTCGCGGGTGGCGACGGCCTGTCGCGCATACGCGCCATCGTTGCATCAGCGCCGCTCTACCTGAACCGCGACGGCTGGCTCGTATTCGAACATGGCTACGATCAGGCGGCGCGCTGCCGTGAATTGCTCGCAGAAGGAGGATTCAACGAAGTGTTTTCCCGCGCCGATCTTGCCGGCGTGCAGCGCGTCAGCGGCGGGTGGTGGCGCCCGCTGTCTTGACGCCGGTGTGCATCAACCTGTAACATACCATATCAATTCACTCAAGTATTCGGGAGTCAGACATGAACGTGCAGGAAGTTATTAAAGATCAAGTCACCAAGAACCCGGTGGTGTTGTACATGAAAGGTTCGCCGGATTTTCCGCAATGCGGGTTTTCCGCCAACGTGGTCGGCATCCTGCGCGCGTGCGGCGTGGAGGATTTTTTCTCGGTCAACGTGCTCGAAAATCCCGACATCCGCCAGGGCATCAAGGAATTCGCCAACTGGCCGACCATACCGCAGCTTTACGTGAACGGCGAATTTGTCGGCGGCTCGGATATCCTGCGCGAAATGTACGAAAGCGGGGAACTGAAAAAAGTGCTGCAGAAATAAGCATAGGACGCAGCAGGAACAAGGGGGCTGCGGCGCCCTTTTTTCTTGTGCATTGCCGGGAAGATCGGGCTCGCCTAATTCACGCGCTGCGGGGATCGCCGTCGCGTACGCCAGCGATGAACATTCAAGTCAGCCACGCGTGGTAAGCATATTGAGAGAGCAGCGCAAGCGCGATGACAGCGAGCGCGCGCTTGACCCAGATGCGAAACTTGGCGGCATCGATGCGGTTGCGCACGCGCGCGCCGAAAAATCCCGCCGCGACCCCGACGACGCACAAGGGCAAAGTTGCCAGCCATTGCGCTGACGACACGCCGCCGTGCAGCGTCAGCACGGTAAATTGAGTCGCCTTGCCGACCATGAAGCAAATTTGCATGGCCTGCACCATCATGATGGGGCTTAATCCCAGCGCGAGGTAGTAGATGATGAGCGGCGGCGCCGCAACGTTGGCCGTGCCCTCGAATAAACCCGCGGCGGTACCGGCCAGCGGGGCGAACGCGCGCTCGTGCCGCTTGATCAACCGCCACTCGCCGCGCGTAATGCGGTCGAGGTTGAGATACATGATGATGATTCCCGCGAGCAGCAACTGGTACGGCGCCTGCGGCGCGGCCACAAAAATCCAGGTGCCGGCGAGCGCGCCCAGCGTGGCGTAGACCGGCATCAGCCAGAAGCGCCTGATCATCGGCGCGAGCGGCCCGCTGGTGACGAGCGTGATGATCACGGTCGCGAGCGTTGGCAGCAGCACGGTGATGATCGCGGTGCGCATGTCGACCACCATCGCGGCCATCGGCGTGGCGATGAACGGAAAGCCGAATCCCAGCGCGCCCTGGATGAAACCCGAAACCACCATCGCCAGCGTGAGCCACAGGATCACCGCGATGGGCAGCGATTCAATCGTAGTCATCGGCATCCATTGCTTCCGGCTGCCGTCGGCTGCCGGGGCGTGGATCGAATCGCGGACATGCGCATGTGGTTTGTGAAGTGGCGAGACAGCATTGGCAAGAAATTCCACGGTATTCTAACCCGTGTCGCCGGCGCGACACTTGCGAGACAGGCGATACGCATGCTAGACACCGACAATACCCCATGCAATACTGGCCCGGCAGTACCCGATCAGTTATTCAGCATCGCGGGAAAAACGCAACCGTCGATTCATCGAGGCCGGCCAACGCAGCGCAGACTGGCGGACGGCCGATAAAAAAACTCTTTACGTACCGGAACGACAGTCATGCAAACGGCGACTTACGATTACGTCATCGTTGGCGCGGGCTCCGCCGGCTGCGTGCTGGCTAACCGGCTGACCGAGGGCGGCAAATATTCGGTGCTATTGCTGGAAGCCGGCCCGCGCGACAACTACTTGTGGATCCACATTCCTATCGGTTACGCCAAGACCATGTTCCACCCGGTCTACAACTGGGGCTTTTATACCGAACCCGAGTCCAAGATGAACAATCGCCAGGTCTACTGGCCGCGCGGCCGCGGGCTCGGCGGATCAGGTTCGATCAACGGGCTCATCTACATCCGTGGCCAGCATCAGGACTACGACCGCTGGGCGGAGCTTGGCAACGCCGGCTGGAGCTGGCGTGACGTGCTGCCGTATTTCATCAAGTGCGAGGGCAATTCGCGCGGGGCGGACGATTACCACGGCGGCGACGGCCCGCTGGCCTGCTCCGACATCGGCGAGCGGCATCCGCTGATGGATGCGATCATCAAGGGCGCCAATGAACTCGGAGTTCCACGCAACGACGACTTTAACGGCGCAGCGCAGGAAGGTGTCGGTTACTATCAGTTGTTCACGCGCAATGGCTGGCGAGCTTCGACGGCGACCGCCTATTTGAAGCCGGCGCGCCGGCGCGTCAACCTGCGCGTCGAAACTGAAGCGCAGGCGACCTCGCTCGTCATGGAAGGCACGCGCGCGGCCGGCGTGCGCTACCGGCAGCACGGCGTCGAGCACGCAGCGCGCGCAGCGCGCGAAGTCCTGCTGGCGGCTGGCGCCTTGCAAAGTCCGCAGTTGTTGCAGCTCTCAGGCATCGGCCGCGCGTCGTTTCTGCAATCGCACGGCATCGCCGTGGCGCATGATTTGCCGGGTGTGGGCGAAAACCTGCAGGACCACCTGCAGGCGCGCGTCATGTTCAAGGTCAGGCAGCCGATCACCATCAACGACGACATGAAAAGCTTTTGGCGCCGGCTCGGGATGGGATGGAAGTGGCTCGCGCACCGCACCGGGCCGCTCGCGATCGGCATCAATTACGGCGGCATGTTCACGCGCGCACTGCCGCAAGCGGCCACACCGGACATCCAGTTTCATTTCGCCGCGTTGTCGGCCGAGATGGCGGGCGCCAAGACGCACCCATGGTCGGGCTGCACGTTTTCGGTGTGCCAGCTGCGGCCGACCTCGCGCGGCACCGTAATGATCAAGTCGCCCGATGCGCTCGCCGCACCCGCGCTGCAAGCCGAATTACCTGTCGACGGAGAACGACTGCAGCACCATGATCGAAGGCGTCAAGGTCGCGCGCCGGCTCGCGCGCACCCACGCGCTCGCCGGCTTGATCGGCGATGAATACCGGCCCGGCAACGGCGCTCAAAGCAACGACGAGATACTCGAGTTCGTGCGCAACTATGGTGCTACGATTTTCCACCCGGTCGGCACCTGCAAGATGGGGGCTGATGCGCTGGCGGTGGTCGACACGCAGCTCAAAGTGCATGGTGTTGCGGGTCTGCGCGTGGTCGACGCCTCCATCATGCCGACGCTGGTGTCAGGCAACACCGCGGCGCCGACGGTGATGATCGCCGAGAAGGCCGCCGACATGATATTGCGCGACGCCGCACGCGCTTAGCGCGGCCATTTGTCATGGCGCGGGGATTGCACTACGATGGGCCGCATCGCCGGATTGCGCAAGCCGGCCACCCATAAGGAGGAATTCCGTCATGAGCGAACCGAATCCTTACCAACCGCCGGCCGCGCCCGCACCCGCGCCAGCGGGCGCTTTTTCCGCCGCCGGGCGCGCGGTTGACGCCGGACGCGGGTGGGAATGGATCGCCGAAGGTTTTGCGCTGTTCAAGAAGCAGCCGGGCACCTGGATATTGATCCTGATTATAGCTGGCCGTGTGTTCGATCCTGATCAGCATCGTGCCTGTCATAGGTTCGCTGGCCCTCATGTTGCTCATGCAGGTGTTCATCGGCGGCATGATGCTCGGCTGCCGCGCCCTCGACAACGGCGAGAACTTCGAAGTCGGCTACGTGTTCGCGGGGTTCAAACAGAACACCGGCGATCTCGTGGTGCTCGGCGTGCTCGCGCTGGTGGGCTGGATCGTCGCGTGCATTCCGTCGATGCTGATCATGGGCGGTGGGGCTTTCATGGCGATGATGATGGGCGGCGGCGGACACCTGCCGAATTTCGGCGCGCTGGGCCTTAGCTTCATGCTGGCCGTGCTGGTGGGACTCGCGCTGGCCTTGCCCGTCTATATGGCGCTGTGGTTTGCGCCGTCGCTCGTCGTCTTCAATAATCTGAAACCGGTCGACGCGATGAAGGCGAGCTTTTTCGCGTGCTTGAAGAACATCGTGCCGTTTTTGATCTACGGCGTCATTCTGCTTG
Source organism: uncultured beta proteobacterium (assembly GCA_963778865.1). Lineage (GTDB taxonomy): Bacteria > Pseudomonadota > Gammaproteobacteria > Burkholderiales > SG8-41 > PALSA-1004. Next base: position 109,597 of record CAVZWF010000007.1, read on the forward strand.
TGCTGTGCTTTGTCGCCGCGATACCGATTATGCTGGGTTTCCTCGTATTGGGGCCGGTGGCCATCGCGTCGATCTACACCGGCTATCGCGATATCTTCGTCGCGAGTTAGCGGCCGATTCCACGCGCCAACGCGCGCGCGGTGGCGCGTCGTGACCCAGTGTCGATGCCGCGCCGCTGCGGATACCGCTCGTCACCCACTGGTGCGGCCGCAGGCGCGGGGGCCGGTCAGTATCCTCACCATTGACTTGGGTATAACCGTGCTCTACGATGGCCCGACGGTAACTCAAGAAAGACTGCCCCCGGCCCAGCCGCATCTGCCGGGATATTCTCAGCACCAACCGGTCCGGTTTCCGTGTTTTGCGCGTGCCCGTGTACCTAGCGGCAGGGGCCGGCGCCGCGGTCACACCAACAGGAGGAAAAGTCATGACGCACAGCGACAAGCAGTGGGACGCGTTTCTCGACAAACTTAAGGTCAGCCGCCGCGATTTCATTTTCTCGACGGCGGCGGCCGGCGTGTTGACCATGACGCCGCGCTTCGTCGGCGCGCAGGCGGCCAAGCCCTACAAGCTCGGCGTGCTGCTGCCGTCGACCGGCACCGGCGCGAATTATGTCGAGAATGCCATCAAGGGCATGCCGCTCGCGGTGGCCGAGATCAACGCCAAGGGCGGCTTCCTCGGCAAGCATCCGATCGAGATCGTCTACCGCGACGACCAGACCAAGCCCGACGTCGGCGCGCGCGAGGCGAAGTCGATCATCCTCAACGACAAGGTGCAGACCATCATCGGCACCTATTCGAGCGCGGTGGCGCTGGCGATCGAGGAGATCACGCACGAGCACAAGGTGCTGCACATCGCGGCGACCTCCAACAGCTCGAAGATCACGCAGGACAACTACTCGCCCTACACCTACCAGTTCTGCCCCGACAGCAACATGCAGTCGGGCGCGGTGGTGGTGGCGGTATCGAAGATGGTGAAGAAGAACAACTGGAAGATCGTACGTGTCGCTCGGCCAGGACTACGAGTGGGGGCGCGACACGCACAAGGGCTTCACCACCGAACTCGCCAAGGCGGCGCCGGAGGCGAAGGAAACCAAGCAGATGTGGTTCAAGCTCGGCGAGACCGACTTCACCTCCTACATCACGGCCATCATGGCGGCGAAGCCCGACTTCCTGTTCGGCGCCATCGCCGGCAAGGACTCGGAGACCTTCCTGCAGCAGGCGGGCCAGATGGGGCTGTTCAAGCGCGTGCCGTTCCCCGGCGGGCTGATTTCGGTGACCGAGCTGCGCCAGCTGCGCAAGACGCTGCCGCGCGGAATCATCGGCCTCGCGCGCTGCCCGTTCTTTGCGCATCTCAAAGAGCCGCTGATGCAGAAGTACATCAAGATGCACCGCGCCAAGTTCGGCGACGACGACTATCCGGACGACTGGGCGTGCATGCACTACGACGCGCGTGTACGGCCTGGAGCAGGCGATCAACAAGGCGAAGAGCATCGAGACCGAGGCCGTGGTCAAGGCGCTGAAGGGCGCGACGCTCGACACCTGCCGCGGCAAGCGCACCATGCGCGACTGCAGCAACCAGCTCGACGTGCCCGTCCTACGTCGGCGAGGTCTGGGATTCGCCCGACTATCCGTTCCCGATCTACAAGCCGGACACCATGATCGTCGTCGAAGGCCACGACGTGTGGACGCCGACCTGCGAGGCGGTCGAGAAGCTGAAGAAGAAGCGCGCCTAGGCGCACGCGCCGGCTGCGGGCGTCGCGCCGCCGCCAGCTGCCGCTTTCGACCAACGCCACGCCGCTCGCGCAGGACGCGATGGACCTCAGTGCATTCGCGATCCAGCTGTTCAGCGGGCTGTCGCGCGGCGATGGTGCTGTTCCTGCTGTCCGCCGGGCTGTCGCTGATCTTCGGCGTGATGAACATCCTCAACTTCGCGCACGCGACGCTGTGGCTGGTCGGCGGCTACGTCACCTACTCGATCTTCGAGTTCCTGAGCGGCCAGTTCGGCGCCAGTCCCGTGGCTGCTGCTGCCGGCGATCCTCGGCGCCACGGCGCGTGATGGCCGCGGCCGGGTTTGCGCTCGAGCGCTTACCTGATCCGGCGCACCTACGGGCGCGAGCTGCCCGAGCAGCTGCTGCTCACCTTCGCGCTGGTGCTGATCATCGGCGACCTGATCAAGCTCGTGTGGGGCGTCGAAAACCGCCGCATCAGCCTCGGCATCGAGCCGATCGAGATGCTCGATACCTTCGTCAATCCCTACCATTTCGTGATCATCGCGACCGGCGTCGCGGTCGCGTTCGGGCTGTGGTTTTTCCTGCACCGCACGCGCTTCGGCAAGATCGTGCGCGCCGCGGTCTACAGCCGCAACATGGTGAGCGCGCTCGGCATTCCGATCCCGCTGATCTATTCCGGCGTGTTCGCGCTCGGGGTCGGGCTCGCCGCGTTCGCCGGCGGCGTGTTCCTGCCGCTGCTGCCGATGGCGCTCGGCGTCGATCACGACATCATCGTGCAGTGTTTCGCGGTGGTGGTGATCGGCGGCTTCGGCAGCATGCTCGGCACCTTTGTCGCCGCGGTCATCGTCGGCGTCGTCTACTCGTTCTCGATCCTGTTCTGGCCCGACGGCGCGCTGGCGATGGTTTTCCTGATCGTCATCCTGGTGCTGATCTGGCGGCCGTGGGGCCTGTTCGGCACCGAGCTGCGTTATTGAGCGATCGACGTGAGCGACCCGACAACAGCAGGCTGGTGGTCGCGGCTCTACGCCGGTTACGGCTTGTCCGGACCGGTCGCGCTCGTACTGTTCGTGCTCTTCCTGCTGGTGCCGCTGCTGCCGGGCAAGTTCTGGACCATCGTTTCGACCGAGATCCTGATCCTCGGCCTGTTCGCGATGAGCTTCAACCTGCTCTACGGCTACATGGGGCAGATCTCGTTCGGGCACGCCGCGTTTTTCGGCCTCGGCGCCTACGCCACGGCGATGGTATTCACCCGCTTCAAGACCGCCGGCGGCGAAATCGCGACGCTCGATTTCTTCCTGTCGCTGCTCGCCGGCCCGCCGGTCGCCGCGCTCGGCGCGCTGATCGTCGGCTTTTTCTGCGTGCGGCTGACCGGCATCTACTTCGCGATGCTGTCGCTCGCGTTCGGCGAACTGCTGTTCTACATCGTGTTCTCCTGGTACAGCTTCACCAAGGGCGACGACGGCATCCAGGGCCTGCTGCCGCCGCTCTTACTTCCAGGACGCGGTCCACTACTACTACCTGACGCTGGCGATCGTGATCGCGGCGCTGCTGCGTGATGTGGCGCATCACCGAGTCGCCGTTCGGCTACATCATGCGCACGCTGCGCGACAACCAGCGGCGGGCGGCGTTTCTCGGCATCAACGTGCGCCTGCACATGCTGGTGAATTTCGTGATTGCCGGCGCCTTCGCCGGACTCGCCGGCGCGTTGTGGGGACCGTTTTCGCGCAGCGTGTCGCCGGGGCTGCTCGGCTGGCAGGAGTCCGGCATCGCGGTGTTCATGACGCTGATCGGCGGCGCGGGCTCGTTCATGGGGCCGCTGCTGGGGTCGGTGATCTACACCTTCCTGCAGGCGGTGGTCACCATGTTCACGATCTATTGGCCGCTGACCATCGGCACCATCATTCTGCTGATCGTGCTGTTCGTGCCGGGCGGCGTGCTCGGCCTGGTGGAAAAGCGCATCAAGGCGCGCCAGGGCGCGGCTGCGGCGATACCGGCGACGGCCGCGCGCGCCGGGACGGAAGAGCATAGCCATGGCGGCGATACTCGAAGTCACCGACCTGCACAAGCACTTCGGCGGGATCCACGTGACGCGGCAACGTCAACTTCTCGCATGGAGGAAGGCGAGCAGTCGGCGATCATCGGACCGAACGGCGCCGGCAAGAGCACGTTCATGAATCTGCTCACCGGCTATCACCGCTGCGATGCCGGCAAGGTGGTGTTCGAAGGGCAGGACATCACCAACCGGCCGCCGCACTGGATCGCGCGCATGGGAATTTCGCGCGCGTTCCAGGTCAGCAGCATCTTCGCCAGGATGACGGTCGCCGAGAACGTGCGCTCGGCGGTGCACGCGCAGATGCGGCAGTCGTTCAGCATCTTCGGCGTCGCCGGCCGCATCGGCAGCGACGAAACCGACCGCGTGCTCGCGCTGTGCGGGCTCGAGGGCAAACGCGATCTCGTCGCCGGTGAGCTGGCGCAGGGCGACAAGAAGCGCCTCGAACTCGCGATCGCGCTCGCGGGCAAGCCGCGCCTGCTGTTTCTCGACGAGCCGACCGCCGGCATGTCGATCGACGAGGCGCGCAGCACGATGGAACTGGTCGACCGGCTCAATCGCGAACTCGGGCTCACCGTGCTGTTCACCGAGCACGACATGGGCATCGTGTTCAACCACGCGCGCAAGCTCACGCTGCTGCATCGCGGCGAAATCGTGGTGCAGGGCACGCCCGCGGAAGTGCGCGCGAACGAAACCGCGCAGAAGGTCTATCTCGGCGAGCATCACGTATGACGAGCCGTCTGGAGCTGCGCAACGTTCACACGCATTACGAAACGAGCCACATCCTGTTCGATGTGTCGCTCGAGGTGAACGCAGGGCGAATCGGTGTGCCTGCTCGGGCGCAACGGCGCCGGCAAGACCACGACGCTGAAGAGCATCATGTCGCTCGCGCCGGCGAGCGCGGGCAGCATCCGCTTCAACGGCGTCGACCTGGTGGGGCGCGCGCCCTACGAAATCGCGCGGCTGGGCGTCGGCTACGTGCCCGACGAGCGCCTGATCTTTCCCGACCTGACGGTGCGCGAGAACCTCGAGATCGCGATCAAGCGGGGCGCCGACGGCGCGCCGGCGGCATGGACGGTGGAGCGGATCTACGAGCTGTTTCCGGTGCTGCAGCCGCTCGATGCGCGCCTCGGCGGTTATCTCTCGGGCGGCGAGCAGCAGATGCTGACCATCGGCCGCACGCTGATGGGCAATCCGTCGCTGCTGCTGCTCGACGAGCCGGTGGAAGGCGTGGCGCCGGTGGTGGTGCAGGAACTGACGCGCCAGATCAAGGCGCTGAAGACGATGGGGCTCACCATCCTGTTTGCCGAGCAGAACATGCATTTCGCGACCGAGATCTCCGACCGCGCCTACGTGATCGAGAAAGGCCGCATCCGTTTTCAGGGCACGATGCAGGAGCTGGCGGCCAACGACGAAGTCAAGCAGAAGTATCTGATGATCTGACCGGCGCGCGCGGCGGCGCCGGCGAGGAGCTCAAACATGCATTGCTGTCAATATTACATGGCCACCGGTGACGGCGATCCGTCGTTTACCGTCGATGTTCCGCAGTTCACCTTCGGCGCCGGCTGCCTAGCCGAAGCCGGCGCCCACGCCAAAGGTCTGGGCTTGAAGCGCGTGGCGTTGTTTACCGATCCGCGCGTCGCCCGGCTGCCACACCTCAACACCGTCAAGCAATCACTGGCGAGTGCGGGCGTTGATTGCGCGGTTTACGACGAAGTGTCGGTCGAGCCGAGCGACGCGTCGCTCAAGGCGGCGGCGAAATTCGCCTCTGCGGGCAACTTCGGCGGTTTCGTATCGGTGGGCGGCGGTTCGGTGATGGATACCTGCAAGGCGGCGAATCTGTATGCAACGTACCCGGCGGATTTTCTCGCCTACGTCAACGCGCCGATCGGTGGCGGCCAACCGGTGCCGGGGCCGCTCAAACCGCACATCGCGTGCCCGACGACCAGCGGCACCGGCAGCGAGTGCACCGGCATCGCGATCTTCGATTTACTGTCGATGAAGGCCAAGACCGGGCTCATGAGCCGGCGCATGATACCGACCGTGGCGCTGGTCGACCCGCTCGTCACGCGTACGCTACCGCCGACCATCGTCGCGGCGAGCGGTTTCGACGCGATGAGCCACGCGCTGGAGTCATTCACCGCCCGCTCGCATGCGGCGCGCAGCCGCACCGGCATTGCCAGTCAGCGTCCGATGAACCAGGGCGCGAACCTGTGGAGCGACATGGGCGCGCGCGAAGCGTTGCGCTTGATCGGCCACTACCTGGTACGCGCCGTGAAGGACCCTGCCGACGAGGAGGCGCGGGCCAACATGATGTATGCGGCGATGGTTGCCGGCATGACGTTCAGCAACGCCGGATGCCATCTGCCGCATGGCATGTCGTACGCGGTGTCGGGACTGGTGCGCGAATTTCGCGCGCCCGACTATCCGCCCGCGGAACCGATGGTGCCGCACGGCATGTCGGTGATGTTGAATGCGCCCGCGGTTTATCGCTTTACGGCGCCGGCGTGTCCGGATCGCCACCTCGAGGGCGCGCAGTGCCTCGGCGCCGACATGCGCGGCGCGGAGCCGGCCGACGCGGGCGAGGTGCTTGCCAAACATCTGATCAAGATGATGCAGGCGACCGATTTCCCGGGCGGGCTCGAATACGTCGGTTACAGCGCGCGCGACGTCGACGCGCTCACCGACGGCGCCTACCCGCAACAGCGCGTGATCAAGAATGCGCCGCGCGACGTGAGCAAGGATGAATTGCGCGGCATTTTCCGCAATGCAATGCGTTACTGGTAAGGTGCGGGTTCGGCGGGTTTTTGCTTAAATAGGGTGTTTAAAAGGAGGAGCAGCCATGAAACAGCGGGTGAAAGTGTGGTTAGGTGCCGCGTTAGCGGTGTTCGGCATGACGTCGGTGGCAATCGCGCAGGCGCAGCAGCCGCTCAAGATCGGCATCGTCACTTTCCTGTCGGGGCCGGCGGCCGGGCCGTTCGGCGTGCCGGCGCGCAACGCGGCCGAGGTGCTGTTCGAGAACCTGAATGCCGGCAAGCGTGCCCGCGCCGTACGCGACCAAGGGCTTCGGCGGCGCGACGGTCGAGATCGTGTTCATCGACGAGGCCGGCCGCACCACCAAGCAGGTCGCCGAGTTCCGCAATCTCGTGCAGCGCGTCGACCTCGTGATCGGCTACATCTCGAGCGGCAACTGCCTGGCGGTCGCGCCGGTCGCCGAGGAACTGAAGAAGCTCACCGTGTTCTTCGACTGCGGCACGCCGCGCATCTTCGAGGACGCCAGCCTACAAGTACGTGTTCCGCACCACGGCCGACGCGACCATGGACAGCGTCGGCGCTGCGCTCTACGTGCTCGACCGCAACCCGAAGCGTGAAGACCATCGCCGGCCTCAACCAGAACTACGCCTGGGGCCAGGACTCGTGGAACGACTTCGAGGCCGGCGATGAAGGTGCTCAAGCCCGGCGTCGAGGTGAAGACCTCGCAGATGCCCAAGCTCTTCGCCGGCCAGTTCGGCGCCGAGATCTCGACGCTGCTCTCGAGCAACGCCGACGTGATCCATTCGAGCTTCTGGGGCGGCGACCTCGAGGCGCTGATCCTGCAGGCCGGGCCGCGCGATCTCTTCAAGAAGAGCACCGTCGTGCTGACGACGGGCGAGACCGCGATGTTCAAGCCTGGCGCGACAAGATCCCCGACGGCACGGTGATCGGCGCGCGCGGCCCGTACGGCGTACTCGCGCCGGCGACCGAGCTGAACAAGTGGTTCCGCGCCGACGTATCAGGACGCGCTACCAGGTGCCGCCGAACTATCCCGTCCTACCAGATGGCGCAGGCGATACTCGGCATCAAGACGGCCTACGAGAAGGCGCAGGCGGCGAACGGCGGCAACGCGCCGACGCAGGACCAGATCATCGCCGCGTTCGAGAATCTGACTTTCGAGGCGCCGAGCGGCACGGTGCAGCATGGCGATCGGCAAGGGCCATCAGGCGGTGCAGGGCACCGCCTACGGCACGACCAAGCTCGTCGAAGGGACAGACTCACGATCACCAACGTCAAGCGCTATCCCGCGGAAAAGGTGAATCCGCCCGACGGCGTGAAAAGCGAGGACTGGATCAAGTCCGGCTTCAAAGCGAAATAACTTCGTTGTGCAAATCGGGGGTAGCGCTCACTTGACCATTCCGGGAACGCCGTGGCCGCGATTTATTTGAATTTCTTCGCGTCCCTGGCGTCCTTGGCGGCAAAGCTTTTGCTGCTTGTCCGCGCCGATGTCTGATCTCCTCGCCGTCGTCGTCGACGGCATCATCTACTCGTCGTGGCTCTTCATCATGGCGGCCGGGCTCACGCTGATTTACGGCGTGATGAAGATCCTCAACATCGCCCACGGCAGCCTCTACGCGCTGGGCGCCTACCTCGCGGCGTCGCTCGTCGGCTGGTGGCTCGCCGGCGGGCATGCGCCGCTTTGGCAGTTACGCGATGCTGGCGCTCGCTGCGCTGACGGTCGGGCTCGTGATGGGGCCGCTGCTCGAGCGCGGGATTGCTGCGCCTCATGTACGGCCGCGACGAGGTGGTGCTGCTGCTCATCACCTACGCGGTGTTCCTGATCCTCGAGGACGTGATCAAGCTCGTCTGGGGGGTCGATTCGCTGTACGTTTCGCAGCCGTACGATCTCCTGGGCAACTTCGACATCGGTGAGCTGAGCTATCCGGTCTACAACGTGGTGCTCGTGGGCGCGGCGGTGATTACCGGCATTGCGATCGCGTGGACGCTCAACAGCACGCATCCACGGCAAGATGCTGCTGGCGGTGATCCACGACCGCGAAATCAGCGGCGCGATGGGCATCAATGTCGACCGCGTTTATCTCGTCACGTTTACGGTCGGCACCATGCTCGCGGCGATCGGCGGTGCCGTGACGGCGCCCACTCTCGCGGTATCGGCCGGCATGGGCGTCGAAGTGATCGTGCTTTCGTTCGCGGTGGTGGTGATCGGCGGACTCGGCAGCCTGGGGGGTGCTGCACTCGGCGCGCTGATCGTCGGCATCGTGCGCTCGGCCGCGGTGCATTACTGGCCTGCGGTCGAGTTGTTCAGCGTTTACTCGGTGATGGCGATGGTGCTGATCGCGCGGCCTAAAGGGCTTTTCTCGATTGCCGAGGCGCGCAAAATATGACGGACCACACCGTGCGCGTGCTGCTGGGTGTCGCAGCACTTCTGCTCGCCGGTATGCCGTTCATGCCGCAGTGGCTGATGTTCCTGATCACGCTGGCGCTTGCCAAGGGTCTGGTGGTGCTCGGCCTCGTATTGCTGATGCGCACCGGGCTCGTGTCGTTCGGCCAGGGGTTGTATTACTGCCTGGGCGCGTATGCGGCAGCACTCCTCGATCACGCGGCGGGCATCCACGACGCGGCGCTGATGCTCGTTGCCGCACTGGCCGTGCCGGTCGCCGTCGCGCTGGTGCTGGGCCTTTTGCTTGCGAGCTACCGCGGCATCTTCTTCGCCATGTTGAGCATGGCGTTCTCGATGATCGTATTCGGCCTTTTGATCAAGACCTCGGCGCTGGGCAGCAGCGACGGGTTCAACGTGGCTACGCGGTCGATTTTCGGAATTGCAATCGCGGAGCGGCAACAATGGCCGTGTATTTCTGGCCGCGACCGTGTTCCTGTCCGTCGTCTCCGCCATCGCACTGCATCGCTATCTGAATTCGCACCGCGGCCGGCTGTCGGCGGCCGTGCGCGACAACGAACTGCGCGTCGAGTATCTCGGCGCCTCGGTGCGCAATGTCGTGCACCTGAATTACGTGATCGCCGCGGCGCTCGGCGGCATCGGCGGCGGGCTCACCGCGCTCGCGGTCGGGCACATCGATCCCGACATGGCGTACTGGACGACCTCCGGCGAATTCGTGTTCGTCGCGGTTTTGTCCGGCACCGGCAACGTGCTGGCGCCGTTTTTCGGCTCGGTGATTTTCGAAGCGATCCGCACGCTCGCCAACCAGTATGCGCCCAACGTCTGGCAGATGACGCTGGGCATCGCGATGCTCGCGATCATCATGTTCCTGCCGGCCGGGCTGTGGGCGGTGTTCCGGCGCAAGGCGCGGCCGGCATGAGCGCGATCCTCGAAGCGCGCGGTCTGTGCAAAAGCTTCGGCGCGGTGGTCGCCGCGGCGGACATCAATGTCAGCGTCGAGAGCGACAGCGTGACCGGCCTGATCGGCAGCAACGGCGCCGGCAAGACCACTTTCATCAACATGGTGACCGGCTACCTGAAGCCGGGCGCCGGCACCATCCGGTTCGACGGCCACGACATCACGCTGCTCGCGCCGCGCCGCATCACGCAGCTCGGCATCGCGCGCTCGTTCCAGATCCCGCAGCTCTTCAATTCGCTGACGGTGCGCGACAACCTGCTCGCCGCGGTCGGCATCGTCGTCGCGGCCGCGGCGCGGTGGGCGCACGGCGCGATCACGCGCGAACGCGCCGGCACCGTGACCGACGACATCCTCGACCGCTTCGGCCTTGACGCGTATCGCGACAAGCCCGCCGGCGTGCTGCCCGAAGGCGTGCGCAAACTGCTCGACATCGCGATGGCGCTGGTGGTCAAGCCCAGGATCCTGCTGCTCGACGAGCCGACGAGCGGCGTGTCCGCCGACGAGAAGTTCGGCATCATGGACGTCGTCATGCGCGCGGTTGAAGGCCGACCGCGTGACGGTGTTGTTCGTCGAGCACGATATGGACATCGTCAGCCGCTACGCCGGGCGCGTGCTCGCGTTTTACGACGGACGCATCATCGCCGACGGCGCGCCGGGCACGGTGCTGAAGGACGACGAGGTGCGCAAGTACGTGATCGGGGAAGACCGTGCATGTTGCGCATTGACAGCCTCGACGTTGCGATCGAATCGGTGGGCATCCTGCGCGGCGTGAACCTGGCCGTCGGCGCGGGACGCTTCGCCGGGCTCATCGGCAGGAACGGCGCGGGCAAGACCACGCTGATGCGCAGCATCATGGGCATTCTGGCGTGGCGCGCGGGCGGCATCGAATTCGACGGCAGACCGCTGGCGGGCGTGCCGACCCACGCGCGCGCGCAGCTCGGCATCGGCTACATGCCGGAAGACCGCCGCCTGATTCCCGAACTGACGGTCGAGGAAAACGTGCTGCTGCCGGCGTGGTCGACGCGTGCGCCGGATGCCGGCGCGCGGCTCGAGCGCGTCTACGCGATGATTCCCGAGGTCGGCAATTTCGCGCAGCGCAAGGCATTGCAGCTCTCGGGCGGGCAGCAGAAGCTGGTCGCGCTCGCGCGCGCGCTGATGTGCGGCGACAAGCTGTTGCTGCTCGACGAACCGTTCGAAGGCGTGGCGCCGGTGCTCGCGCGCCGCCTCGCCGAGGTGATCGCCGGATTGAAACGCGCCGGGCTGACGGTGATACTGTCCGAGTCGAGCGTGACCCACGCACGCGAATTGCTCGACGACATATTCGTGATCGATCGCGGCGTGGTCGCGCGCAGCCCGGCCTGACGGCGCCGGCCTCAAGCGGATATACCTCAGGTGCGCCGCTCGCCGTTTTTTCCGTACGCGCTGCTCGCGATTGCCGTGCTGCTGTGGGCCGGCAACTGGGTGTTCGCGCGCGCGCTGCGCTTCGATGCGCCGCCGGTGGCGCTCGCGTTCTGGCGCTGGGTCGTCGCGCTCGTCATCCTGTCGCCGCTCGCGTATGCCGCACGTCCGCCGCCATTGGCACGTCGTGTTGCGCTCGTGGCGTGTGCTGTGCCTGCTGGCATTGCTGGCCACCGTATTGAATCACATACCCGTGTACATCGGGTTGCGGGCGACCACGGCAATCAACGGCGCATTGCTGAACTCCGCGACGCCCGTTGTGATCTTCATACTGTCGCGCGTGCTGGTCGGCGAGCGCGTGGCCGTCATGCAGGCGCTGGGCGTCGCGATTTCGCTTGGCGGAGTGGTTACTATCGTCGCGCGCGGCGACATTGCGGTGCTTGCCACGTTGCAACTCAATGACGGGGATTTGTGGGTGTTGGTGGCGACATTCGCGTGGGCCGTTTACACGGTAGTTTTGCGCTGGCGGCCGGCGGAACTCAATCCGCTCGCCCTGTTGTGGACGGTCTCGGCGATAGGCGTGGTCGCCATGCTGCCGTTATACGGTTGGGAAATGGCCGCCGGCCGCACGTTGCACGTGACGCCGACCGTCGTGGCCGGTATCGCCTACATGGGCGCGTTGGCGACAGTCGTTGCGTACGTATTCTGGGACCATGCAGTGCAGCAGGTCGGGCCGAATCGCGCCGGGCCGTTTATGCACCTCATGCTCGTGTTCACGCCGCTGCTCGCGATCGTCTTTCTGGACGAACGCCTGCATCTTTATCATTTCATCGGTTGCGCGCTGATACTGAGCGGAATTTACCTGACAGCGAGCGGCCAATCCCGTGCGGCGCGGATTGAGGGGCCGACGAAGGTATAACCCGCTAAGCGCGCTATCCAGCGCAATGTAAGCGCTTCCAAAATCGTTGCCACCGCGCTAAACTGCGCCCCTCCAATCCCCGAATTTTTCCGCCGCCAGGAGCCGCCATGAACACCATGACCGAAGTCAAGAACCTCGCCGTGCAGTCGGGCAAAGTGCGCATGACGCCCAGCGAGGCGTTCGTCGAAACGCTGGTCGCGCAGGGCGTGAAGGACACGTTCGGCATCGTCGGCAGCGCCTACATGGACGCGCACGATCTGTTTCCGCTCGCCGGCATCCGCTTCATTTCGGTGGCGCACGAGCAGAACGCCGCGCACATGGCCGACGGCTACTCGCGCGTGACCGGCAAGCACGGTGTCTGCATCGCGCAGAACGGCCCGGGCATCACCAATTTCGTCACCGGCATCGCCGCCGCGTACTGGGCGCACTCGCCGGTGATCTGCATCACGCCGGAATCGGGCAGCCTGACGATGGGCCTCGGCGGTTTCCAGGAAACCGAGCAGATGCCGATTTTTTCGAAGATCACGAAGTGGCAGGTGCACGTCAATTCGCCGCTGCGCATGGCGGAACTCATGCACCGCGCGTTCACCATTGCAATGCACGAGCGCGGGCCGGTGCAGATCAACATACCGCGCGATTACTACTACGGCGAAGGCGATTACGAAATCCAGGCGCCGCAGAAAATCGAGCGCGGCGCGGGCGGTCCCGACTCGCTCGACGCGGCGGCGCGGTTGCTCGCCAAGGCCAAATTCCCGGTCATACTGTCCGGCGGCGGCGTGGTGATGGCGAACGGCATCAAGGATTGCGTGGCACTCGCCGAATACCTGACCGCGCCGGTCGTCAACAGCTATCTGCACAACGATTCGTTTCCGGCGAGCCACGCGCTGGCGTGCGGGCCACTCGGTTACCAGGGCTCGAAAGCGGCGATGAAGCTCATCTCGCGCGCCGACGTCGTGCTGGCGCTGGGCTCGCGGTTGGGGCCGTTCGGCACGCTGCCGCAGCACGGCCTCGAGTACTGGCCGAAGAGTGCCAAGATCATCCAGATCGATGCCGATCCGCGCATGCTGGGACTGGTGAAAAAAGTTTCGATCGGCATCTGCGGCGATGCGAAGCTCGCGGCGCGCGAGTTGCTGCAGCGCCTGCAGGTGTTCGGCAAGATGGCGCCGAACAAAGCGCGGCTCGCCGAAGTACGCGCGGAGAAGGATGCGTGGGCGCAGGAACTCGCGAAATGGCCGTCGCCCAACGAGAAAGGCCGCATCGGCCCGCGCCAGGCACTCGCCGCACTCGCCAAAGCCATGCCGAAAAACGCGATGGTGTCGACCGACATCGGCAACGTGTGCTCGGTGTCGAACAGTTATCTGCATTTCGACATGGCGCCGAGTTTCCTCGCCGCGATGAGCTTCGGCAATTGCGGTTATTCGTATCCGGCCGCGATCGGCGCGAAAGTCGGCCGCCCCGACCGTCCTGCGATCGCCTACGTCGGCGACGGCGCGTGGGGTATGAGTCTCGCCGAAGTGATGACCTGCGTGCGCGAGGACATTCCGGTCGTCGCAGTGGTGTTCAACAACGGCCAGTGGGGCGCGGAAAAGAAAAACCAGATCGATTACTTCAACAACCGCTACCTCGGCACCAACCTCGAGAATCCGAATTTCGCGGACGTTGCAGTGGCGATGGGCGCGAAAGGCATGACCGTCGATCACGTAGACGACATCGGCGACGCGCTGCGGGGCGCCGTGAAGTCGAACAAGCCCACCGTCATCAACCTGATGCTCACGCGCGAATTAGGCGACCCGTTCCGCCGCGACGCGTTCCGGCAGCCGAAGCGGCTGCTCTCGAAATACAAGAAGTACAGCGCCAAAGGCGTGTAACGCGAAACGACAAGCGATCAACAAGAAGCCGGCTGTAGGCCGGCTTTTTTGTTGCTACTTTGCCTGCGCGCGATCAGCGGATCGCCCACAATGAAATCTGCGGCACGAATCCGATCAGCGCCGAGACCACTATCATCACGACTACGAACGGAAACGCGTAACGCGCGATGGTCATGATGGGTTGCCCGGTCAGGCTCGCCACTACAAATAAATTGAGCCCCATCGGCGGCGTGATGAAGCCGAGCCCGAGGGAGGTCACCATGAAGATGCAGAAGTGAATCTGATCCATGCCGATTTGTTGCGCGACCGGGTAGAGCAGCGGCGCCAGGATCACGATGTTGGGCGTGGTCTCCATGAACATGCCGGCAATGATGAAGATCAGCAGCATGACCAGAATCAGCAGCGTGCGGTCGGTGGTGACGGAAGTGAGCGCGGCGACAAATTGCTGCGGGATTTCGAGTACCGTCAACGCCTGCGCGAACAGGAGCGCCACCGCGATGATGGGCAGGATCACGCCGTTGACGCGCGCCGAGGTCGCGAGCATCACCGGAAAGTCCTTGAGCGTGATCGTGCGCTGGCACAGGCCCACGATCAAAGCCATCGCCACCGCCACCGCCGCGGATTCGGTGGGCGTGAATATGCCCGAGTAAATTCCGCCGAGGATGGTGAAAGGCACCGCGATTGCATACTTGGCATCGTAGAGCGCCGCGAACCATACCCGCCATGAAAACCGGCGCTGCGAATTCTCGTAACCGTTGATGCGATTCAGCACCGCGTTGGTGAGCATGATGGAAGCCAGTACGATCAGGCCGGGAATGAACGCGCCGAGAAATAGCGTCGCCGAGGAAATGCCAAGCACGAGGCCGATGATGATATAGGCGATCGACGGTGGAATCAGGATACCGGTGCACGCACCCGCCGCCACCAGCGCGCACGCGTACGGCAGCGGATACCCGCGCTCGACTAGCCGGCCCATGGTGATGCGGCCGATGGCGGCGGCGTCCGCCGCATCCGACCCGGATATGCAGGCGAAAAAGCCGCAGCCCATGACTGTCGAGGTGCCGAGCCCCGAGCGCAGGCTGCCGGCGGTTGCTTCCGCGAAATCGAGCAGCTTGTAGGCGAGCCTGGAACGCACCATCACGTCGCCGGTCAACACGAAGAGCGGAATCGCGATCAGCGCGAACGAGTCGACATTGTCGAATAACGCTTCACCGAGCAAAGACAGCGGCAATGCATCGGTGGTCAGCAGCAGCGCGACCGTGCCGAGGCCGAGCACCACCCAGAACGGTACCGACAGCGCAAGGAGCACCAGCATGAACGCTACGCACAGTGTTGCTGCCATCGCGTTATCCCCGCGCAGGCTGCCGCGCGAAGCGCGCGGGCGGCGGCCGTTGGGCGCCGTGCTGAAGAGCGGACGTTGCCGGCATTCGTCAGTCGAACAGCAACGCGCCCTTGAACGCGTCGCGTCCCGCGCGGATGTCCTGGATATCGCGCCGGATCGATTGCGCGAGACGCCAGATCATCAGGGCGAAGCCGAGCGGCACGGCGCACTCGAACCACGCCTTGCTGATACGCAGCGCGGGTGCCGCCGCGCCAAACTCGACCACCGTTGAAATCGTAATTACCGACCAGTAGATTGCGATGCACGCGAATATCAGTGTGACCCCGTCGGCGAATATGTAGATGTAGCCGTGCCAGCGTTTGGGCAAGAGTTGCAGCACCGTGTCGAACCGGATATGCGCGCGCTCCTTGACCGCCTGCGCGGCACCCACCCAGCCCAGGTAGATGAAGGCGTAGCGCGCGACCTCCTCGCCCCACAGGCTCGAATACTGGAACACGAAGCGCCGCACGACTTCGTTGACGATGACGAATACGACCGTGCAATAAAACACCAGCATCAGGTAGCGCTCGGCGTCGGCGTCGAGACGCTTAAGCACGTTACCCACCATCACTTTTTTCCCCTTTCTAACTTGCCACCGTCAACTTGCCCTTGGTGTTGGCTGCTGTCTTGAGTTTTTCAAAATTATCGAGCGAGCCGGCAAGTTCCTTCTTGATGTCGTCCCACTCCTTCCTTTGCTCGCCGCACGCGTCGACCCAGCGTTTCTTCTCGTCGGCGGTGGGGGCGTAGAACTTGCAACCGACTTTGGTGAATTCCTGCACCGACAGCTCGCGCGCCTTGATGATCTGGGCAAACGACTGCGCCTGGGTCAGTTCCGCGGCCTCCTCGAACTTGCGCTGCATGTCTTTCGGCAGGCCGTTGAACCAGGGCAGATTGCAGGCAAACATTTGTGCATCCGATACCGATTCGACCGTCGTGATCGATTCGAGTATGTCGATGAAGCCGAATGTGTAGAGCGCGCCGATGGCCGGATCAAGCGCATCCGCCACGCCTTGTTTCAACGCGGCCGGCGTCTCGCCCCACGCGACGATGGTCGGATTGGCGCCGGCGAGCTGGTAAAAGCGCCCGAGCAGCTTGGACGGCGGAATACGCATCTTCACGCCCTTCATGTCATCGGGCGAGCGCACGATCCTGCCGAAGCCCTTGCGCACGGCAATCGTGCGCGGATCCACCGTGTAGTAGAAGAGCGGTTTGTAGTTCCTGGCGTTGACTTTCGGATTGATCTCGTCGGCCCACGCCTTGGAGGTCACCAGATTCGCGTAGCGTTGATTTTCTCCGCACCAGTACGGGATATTGATGAGATCGACCGCCGGCGCGTAGGACGAGAAGTTCGACAGCGACAGCCCGCCGGCATTGACCGTGCCGCCCTGCACTTTCTGCGCGAGCGAGCCGCCGATGCCGAGTTGCCCGGCCGGAAAAAGCTTCACGTAGAGCGCGCCCTTGCTCAAGTGCTGCACGTTGTCCTTGAACGCCTCCTGCATGATGGGGTAGCTCACGAAGGAGCCCAGCTTGTACTCGGTGGCGAGTATCATGCGGTGCTGGGCCTTGCGCGCGAGGTCCTCCTCGTTCGCGGCGGTCTGGGCAACCGCGGTGTCGGACCACAGATAGCCGCCGGTGGTGGCGAGGACCGCGGTGGTGTAACCGTAACGCGCGGAAATTTCCAGGAAACGGCGGCGCGCCGGGGACTCGATCGGTTGATTACGCTTGGACATTGTTTTCTCCTCGTGAGTGGTAATTATTTTTGCGGCGGGGACTGCGATTATTTTGCTGACCGCGCGGCGGCCTCGTCACGCATGATGCCGGTCACGAACAAGACCATTGCGGCGAGCACGCCAAGGAACTCGGCAACGTCGCCCGCGTGCGGCAAATGCCAGCCAAAGGCGACGCTGCTTTTACCGATCAATACGTTTGCGGCATACGCGCACAACAGCATGGCGGCGAGTATATAGGCCGGCCGGCCGGGATTATGCGCGCTCATCTCGTTGCCTTGTCATTATGCACGGCATATTCAGTTGCGTGGTCTACGCCACGGGTAAGGCATGGCACTTGTCGCCGCCGGCCGCCAGCGTTAACGGGTCTTGCAGTCCGGGTCGCATGGTGCGAGCATACTTCAATCTTCCTCCGCTAGTCATGCATTGACCAAACCGGCCACCAAACTCATCGATGTCGCGCGCCTTGCCGGCGTATGCAACGCCACCGTGTCGCGCGCGCTGTCGCGGCCCAAGTCGGTCAGCGCGGAAACGCAGGAGCGCGTCGCGGCCGCCGCGTTACAGTTGGGCTATGTCCCCGACGGCGCGGCACGCGCGCTGCGCGCCCGGCGCACCCTGACGGTCGGCGCAATACTGCCCACGCTCGATAATCTGCTCTACGCCAAGGCGACTCACATGCTGCAGAAGGCGCTCGATGAGCGTGGTTACACGCTGCTCCTGGCGTGCCACGATTTCGATCTGGGCAACGAAGTCAAAGTCACGCGCTCGCTGATCGAGCGCGGAGTCGATGGCGTGGTGCTGATCGGCGCCGAACACGCTGACGAATTGTTCGCGCTGCTTGCCGATTGCGCGATACCCTATGTGCTGACGTGGGCGCTCGATACCTCCGGGCGGCATCCATGCGTGGGCTTCGACAATCGTGTCGCGGCGATGCGGATCGCGAATTACCTCGCCGATATCGGCCATCGCGAAATCGCGATGATTTCCGGCGTAGCGGCCGGCAACGACCGCGCGCGCGAGCGGCTTGCGGGCGCGCGCGAGGCGCTCGCCGCGCGTGGCATCCCGCTGGTCCCGCAGCGCGTGGTCGAAGCACCGTATACGCTGGCCGCGGGGCGCGTGGCGATGCGGGGAATCCTGGCGGCCGCGGTGCGACCGACCGCGGTGATCTGCGCGAACGACGTACTCGCGATGGGCGCGGTACTCGAATGTCACGCACAAAATCTGTTAGTGCCAGGCGCGGTGTCGGTGACCGGTTTCGACGACATTGAGGCTGCGTCAATTCTGGTGCCGTCCCTAACTACCGTGCGCGTGCCCATGCGCGAACTGGGCTACGCGGCCGCACAACAGATGCTTGCCCGGCTTAACGGCGAGCCATGCGTAACGATGACCGAGCTTGCGGTCGACCTGATCGTGCGCGGCACGACCGCGCCGCCGCACGCCGGCATCCGATGAAAAACGCTTGCGGCGACTATCTGTAGTTGCTACGCTCGGCGTGGCCAGTACTCGCGCGTTTCATTAGGCAAGCACTCTAAGTGAAGACTCCCAGGAAGAACGCGAAGCTTAGCGATGTCGCGCGCGCCGCCCGCGTATCGACTGCGACGGTGTCGCGCGCGCTGATGCTGCCGCATAAAGTCAAACCCGGCACGCTGGCCCGCGTGCAGGATGCGGTGCGCAGCCTGGGTTACGTGGCGCATGGTGCCGCGCGCGCGCTCGCCTCGCGCCGCTCCCACACCATAGGCGCGGTGATTCCAACGCTGGACAACGCGATATTCGCGAACACGACACACGCTTTGCAGAAGACCTTCGACGCCGCGGGCTACACGCTCTTGCTCGCGTGCCACGAATTCGACGCGGCGGTCGAAGTGCGGCTGACGCGGGCGTTGATCGAGCGTGGCATTGACGGCCTGGTCCTGCTCGGCACCTCGCACGACCCGCGGCTCTACGCGATGATCGCTCAGCGCCAGATGCCTTACGTGCTGACCTGGGCGCTGGATGCGAGCGGCGCGCATCCGTGCGTCGGCTTCAACAATCGCGCCGCCGCGCTGCAGCTCACCAACCACCTGCTTGATCTTGGCCATCGCGAATTCGCGATGATTTCGGGCGTGACCCTTAACAACGAACGCGCGCGCGACCGCTTGCAGGGTGTGCGCGAGGCGCTCGCCGCGCGCGGCATCGAGCTCGCCCCCGGGCGCGTGATTGAAAAGCCGTATTCGCTCGCGAGCGGACGCGAAGGTCTGCGCACGCTGCTCTCGAACGCGCGCCCGCCAACCGCGGTGATGTGCGGCAACGACGTGCTCGCGATCGGCGCCATCGCCGAATGCAATACCCTGGGCATCCCGGTGCCGCAGCGGCTTTCGATCACGGGATTTGACGACATGGAGATCGCGTCCCTCTTGTCGCCGGGACTCACGACCGTGCATTTCCAGACCCTCGAGCTCGGCCAGCTCGCGGCCTTTCACCTGTTGTCGCAATTATCGGGCACGAGTATTGCGCGGCAGCACGAACTGCCCGTGAAACTCATGGTGCGCGGGACGACCGCGCCGCCGGCACGCGCGCAGATGCGCCGCGTGCAGCGCTGATCCGCGATGCCGGCGCGGTTTAGACGCGGCCGAACGGCGCTTGAGCAGTTGCACCTGCCGTTTGAAGACGGCGACATCCGGCAGAATAAAAAGGTGCTGGGCGTCTACCGCGATCACAACGCCCATCACGCCGTCGTCTACAAGATCGGCAAGACCCGAATATCGTTCATCGAGATGAAAAAGGGCCGGCTGGTGACGCAGGCGGCTTCGGACAAGAAATTTTTCGACGTGCGGCGGTTCGAGCGCGTCGAGTACCCGCTCGAACGTGCGGTGGAGAATTTCCTGAAACACGGCGGCGGGGTGTCCGACACCGCACGCCGCGCGCTGCTTGCGCTGGTCAAGCGAGTAAGGAGTAAGGAGTGAGGAGTAAAGGGTGTTTTCCCATTACCCATTACCCATTACTCATTACCGGTTTTTTGTTTTTCCCTCGCGAGCAGCGCCGCCTTGCGCGCCAATCCCCAGCGGTAGCCGGCGACCCGGCGTGCCATATTAGTCTTGAGCGCGCGTGCGTTCTATCCGAATGTTGCTTAAATTTCCGCGAGCAGGCGGTCGATCAGGATTTCCGCCTGGCGCGCATAGCCGCCGCCGAACAAGTTGAAGTGATTCAGCACGTGATACAGGTTGTAGAGTTGCTTGCGCACGTCGTAGCCGGCGTCGAGCGGATAGGCGTCGCGGTAGGCGGCGTAGAAGTTGGCGCTGAAGCCGCCGAAAAATTCGGTCATCGCGAGATCGGCTTCGCGGTGGCCGTAGTAGACGGCCGGATCGAAAATGACAGGCGCGCCCGCGCGGTCGAACCCGGCATTGCCGCCCCACAGGTCGCCGTGCAGCAATGCGGGCTTGAGGGTTAAACCGCCGAACAGCGCGCCGCAGCCGTGTGCGAGCCGCTCGCCTTTCCTGAGCAACGCCGGCGGCGCGCCGTTGTTCGCCGCGAGCGCCAGCTGATAACCGAGCCGGCGATCGCGCCAGAACTCGATCCAGTCGCGGCTTTGCGTGTTGATCTGCGGCGTGGCGCCATGGTGTTGTCGCGCGTCCAGCCGAATTTTCGGTCCGTCACGCGATGCAGCGCGGCAAGCTCTTCGCCGAGCCGCGCCATGCTCCCCGCATGCGCGTCGCCAAACTCGATGTGCTCGAGCACGAGCCACGCCGTGTCGCGATTCGATCCCCAGCACAACGGCAGCGGGCACGCGAACGGTCGCGGTGGCCGCGATCGCGGCGAGGCCCGCGGCTTCGGCTTCGAACATCGCGCGCCGGCCGGCGGAATTGAGTTTGACGAAAAATGCGCGGCCATGGCCCGCGACGCGATAACACTGGTTGATGCAGCCGCCGCCGACGGCGGTGCGCGATTCGATCGCAAACGGCGCGCCGGACGCGCCGGCGATGCCGGCGCTGATTTCCGGCCACACCAAAGCGTTCACGCCAGGGACTTGCGGCCCTTGGCGATGGCGGCTTTGACGCGCGCGGGCGCGGTGCCGCCGATGTGGCTGCGCGCGTTAAGCGCGCCCTCGAGCGTGAGCGCCGCGAACACGTCTTTGCCGATGAGCGCGGAAAACTGCTGCAGTTCGGGCAGAGTCAGCTCGGCGAGATCACAGCCGCGGCCTTCCGCAAAACGCACCGCCTGCGCGACCGCTCGTGCGCTTCGCGAAACGGCAAGCCCTTCTTCACGAGGTAGTCGGCGAGATCGGTTGCGGTTGCGTAACCTTCCAGCGCGGCCTTGCGCATCGCCACCGCGTTGACCTTGATGCCGCCCAGCATTTCGCCGAACACGGCGAGGCTCGCGGTGAGCGTGTCCACCGTGTCGAACAACGGTTCCTTGTCTTCCTGGTTGTCCTTGTTGTAGGCGAGCGGCTGGCCTTTCATCAGGGTCAGGAGCGCGACCAGGTGGCCGTTGACGCGCCCGGTCTTGCCGCGTATCAGTTCCGGCACGTCGGGATTTTTTTTCTGCGGCATCATCGACGAGCCGGTGCAAAAGCGGTCGGCCAGTTCGACGAATCGAAAGCGCGGGTTCATCCAGATGATGATTTCCTCGCAGAAACGCGACAGGTGGGTCATCACCAGCGCGCCGGCGGCGCAGAACTCGATCGCGTAATCACGGTCGGACACCGCGTCGAGCGAGTTTTCGCACACCCCGTCAAAACCGAGCTCCTTCGCGACCTGCATGCGGTCGATCGGAAAGGTCGTGCCCGCGAGGGCGGCGCTCGCCCAGCGGCAGGCGGTTGACGCGTTTGCGGCAGTCGGCGAGCCGCTGCGCGTCGCGATTGAGCATTTCGAAGTACGCCATCAGGTGGTGCGCGAACGACACCGGCTGCGCGACCTGCATGTGCGTGAAGCCGGGCATGATGGTTTCGGTGTGCTGGTCCGCAAGATCGAGCAGCGCGCGCTGCGCAGCTCTGATGAGATCCGCAATCTCGTCGATCGCCGCGCGCAAATACAGCCGCACGTCGGTCGCCACCTGGTCGTTGCGCGAGCGCGCGGTGTGCAGCCGTTTGCCGGCATCGCCGGCGAGCGCCGTCAGGCGGCCTTCGATGTTCATGTGCACGTCTTCGAGGTCGACCGACCAGTCGAACGTGCCGGCGCGAATCTCGTCGCGGATGCGGGCGAGGCCCTGTTCGATGGCGGCGAGGTCGGCGGCATTCAGAATCTCGACCGCGTGCAGCATGCGCGCGTGCGCGAGCGAGCCCGCAATGTCGAATTCGGCCAGGCGCCGGTCGAAGTCAACGGACGCGGTGAAACGCTTGACGAGCCCGGTCACGGGCTCGGTAAAGCGTCCCGACCACGGCAAAGCCCCGCCGCTTTCCTGTTGCTCTTGCGTCACGTGTGGCGCTCTCACATAATCAAGCGGTGAGTATAAATCAAAACGCCAACGCGAGCGCCCTGCCGAACTTCCGCAACCTCGGGATACTGCTGCGAATTCTGGTGATCGTCGACGGCATGTGTCTGGCCGCGGCGCTGCTGAAAACAACCGGACCGCTGGTGTTGGTCGAAGAGTTGATCGACCTCTCCTCGCTGGTGCAGCCGATACTCATGATGAGCCTATTGGTGCTGGCCACCGCCAACGACTGGCTGCATCGTTTGCGCTACCGGTATGCGGTTGGCGCGGTGCTCGCGGGCGAGCTCATGATCACCACGGTGGTACATTATTCCGGCCTGAATTTGTACGGCGGCATTAGCGCGCTCGAGCGCTACTGGATATTCACCGTGTTGATCACCGGCGTACTCATCGGCTACTTCGACCTGCGCGGGCGCGCGCTGTCGCCGGCGCTGACGGAGGCCCGTTTGCAGGCGTTGCAGGCACGCATACGCCCGCATTTCCTGTTCAACAGCCTCAACGCCGTGTTGAGCCTGATGCGGCAGGAACCGCGCCGCGCCGAACAGACGCTCGAAGACCTCGCGGATCTCTTTCGCGTGCTGATGGCGGACAACCGCCAACTCACGCCGATCGCGCGCGAGGTCGAACTCGCCAAGCGCTACCTGAGTATCGAGCAATTGCGGCTGGGCGACCGCCTGCGCATCGAATGGGACGTCATGCAATTGCCGGCGGACGCGGTGATTCCGCCGCTGGTGCTGCAGCCGTTACTGGAAAACGCCGTGTACCACGGCATTGAACCGCGCAGCGAACCCGGCACCATCAGTATCCGGATCAATCGCGACGGCGAACAGATCCACCTCACTTTGCGCAACCCGTACCGTCCCAGCGGCAACCACCATGCGGGCAACCGCATGGCGCTCGACAACATTCGCGAGCGGCTGGCCTTGCATTTCGATGCGGAAGCCGGTATCAAGACGGTGGCGACTGACGATATCTATGAAGTGCGCATCGTGATTCCCTATCTGAAGGCAGAGGCCTGATGGCCGCCGTGCAGGCGTTGCGCGTGCTGGTCGTCGACGACGAGGCGCCCGCGCGCAATCGCCTGCGCGACCTGCTTGCCGACTGCGCGCTCAAGCTGCCGCTCGAAATTGCCGGCGAAGCCGCGACCGGCCGCGAGGCGCTCGCGCTCTTGCCGGCGTGCGACGCCGACGTGGTGCTGCTCGACATCCGCATGCCGGAAATCGACGGCATCGAAGTCGCGCAGCACATCCAGAAGCTCGATGAGCCGCCGGCCGTCATATTTACCACCGCCTATGACGCGTATGCGCTGAAAGCGTTTGAAGTGCACGCGATCGATTACCTCTTGAAGCCGATCCGGCTCGGCCGCCTCTTTGAGGCGCTGTCGCGCGCTCGCTCGCTCGCGCCTTTGCGGCTCGACGTGTTGCGCGAGATAAAGCCGGACGCGCGCAGCCACTTATCGGTCAACGAACGCGGGCGCATCCACCTCATACCGGTGGCGGACATCGCGTTTCTCAAAGCGGAACTAAAATACGTGACGGTACGCACGGCGCAGCGCGAATTTCTCCTCGAGGAATCGCTGGCCAGGCTCGAGCAGGAGTTTTTCGGGCGTTTCGTGCGCATACACCGCAATTGCCTGGTCGCCAAGGATGCGATCCGCGGTTTCGAGCGTGCCACCGACGCCGACGGCGAGGGCCACTGGTTGGTGGTGCTGAACAACATCGCCGAGAAGCTCGACGTCAGCCGGCGCCAGCAGCATATCGTACGCGAACTGGGGAAAATCCTATGATGTCACGACTGTTGGCCGTGTGGATCCTGGCGCAAGCCGCGAACGCGGTGGCGGCGGACGCGCCATTCGGCGTGCTCGACATTACCCTCGGGGCGAGCTACGCGCGGCTTGAGCGCGAACTGGATTTTCGCGACATCGATGCGACGCTCGCGAAGACAACCGCGGGCAAGCCCGATCTCGGCAAGCGCGGTTACGGCTGCATGCAGCGCGAAGACGATTTTGCCGACGCCGCCTGCGTATCGCATGCCGAGCGGCTCGACGGCATCGAGACGCGCGAAATCCGCCTGCACTTTCTGGACGGCCGTTTGCAGCAATTCTCGCTGACCGCGGAGGTGCGCAATTTTGACGCGGTTGTCGACTATCTGCGCGCGCGCTACGGGGCGCCGCAAGCAATGCCCGTGGAAAACGCGGGCGCGCAAGCGGGCGTAACGTGGAAGAACGCGGCGGGCCAGATCAGCGCGCACCGCGGCAAAGACCTGGTATTCGTGAATTTCGAGCTTGCGTCGTATCCCGATGCGGTCAAGCGCAAGCGCGACGGCCAGCGCCTGCAGTGCGGTTAGCGCGCGCGGCGGCCGACGGGCGGCATCGATCGCCTGCCCGCGATAGTATCCAAAACCGCAATCCGACCCGCTGCGCGCCGTTCGTCATATCTATTTTCCGGCAGGCATAACGCGTGACTACCGCCGCCTCAAATCCACTACCAACCAGCGTCGTGATTGCATCACGTGAAAGCGCGCTGGCGATGTGGCAGGCGCGCAACATACAAGCGCGGCTTGCGGCGTTATACCCGCACACCAGCATAACCATCCGCGGGATGACCACGACGGGCGACCGCATACTCGACCGCGCGCTCGACAAAATCGGCGGCAAAGGGCTCTTCGTCAAAGAGCTCGAGGACGCGCTTGCCGCAGGCAGCGCCGACATCGCGGTGCATTCGATGAAGGACGTGCCGATGGTGCTGCCCGACGGGTTCGTGATCGCCGCGATCACCGAACGCGCCGACCCGCGGGATGCCTTCGTCGCCAATCGGTACGCGAATTTTAGCGCGTTGCCTGACGGCAGTTGCGTCGGGACTTCGAGCCTGCGCCGCGAAAGCCAGATTCGAGCGCGTTATCCGCTGCTTGAAGTCGCGCCGCTGCGCGGCAACGTGCAGACCCGATTGAAAAAACTCGACGCTGGCGAATATGCGGCCATCGTGCTGGCGGCCGCGGGACTCAAACGGCTCGGGCTCGCCGACCGCATCACGGCGATCCTGACGCCGGAGGACAGCCTGCCGGCGCCGGGACAGGGCGCGCTGGGAATCGAGTGCCGCGCCGGCCGCGCGGATATCATTGCCATGATGCACAGGCTGCATGACGACGCGACCGCCGCCTGCGTGCGTGCGGAACGCGCGCTCTCACGTGCGTTGTCGGGCAATTGCCAGCTGCCGCTCGGCGCGTACGGGCAGCTGGAGGACGGCCGCCTGCGGCTGCGCGGTTTTGTCGCCAGCCCGGACGGCAAAGAGTTCGTGCGCGCGGAATTGACCGCCGACCACGCGCGATCCGGAGGCATTGGGAAGCGAACTCGCGGCACGGCTGCGCGCGCTGGGTGCAACGGCGATACTCGCCGCGCTCGAACCCTGACTTGGCGGCTACACTGGTTTAGATGAACGAAGCGAGTAAGGACAATCCGCTGGCGGGCAAAGGCATCGTGGTGACGCGTCCGGCGCACCAGGCTGCGCCGCTAGCCGCATTGATACGCGCTGCGGGTGGAACTGCGCTGCGGTTTCCCGTGATCGAGATTGTCGATATCGAAGATCCGCGGCCGCTCTACGCATTGATCGACCGGCTCGACGCTTTCGAGTGGGCGATTTTCATCAGTCCGAACGCGGCCAACAAGGCGCTGGCTGCGATCACGGCGCGGCGCGGATGGCCGCCGCGCCTCGCGGTCGCGGCGGTCGGGCGCGCCAGCGTGCGCGAGTTAAATAATTTCGGCGTAATGGAGGTGCTGGCGCCCGCGCGTTTCGACAGCGAGGGTCTGCTCGAAACGCCGCCGCTTAAGAACATCGCAGGAAAACACGTAGCTATTTTCCGCGGCGTCGGCGGCCGTGAAATGCTCGGCAACGCGTTGACCGCGCGCGGCGCGATCGTCGAATACGCCGAGTGTTACCGCCGCGTGCGGCCGCGCGTCGATCCCGCGTCATTGCTCGAAGCGTGGGCGCGCGATGAACTGCATGCGATCACGGTCACCAGCAGCGAAGGGCTGCGCAACTTCTGCGAGCTGGTCGGCCCGCGCGGCCGGCCCTGGATGCTGAAGACGCCGGTATTCGCACCGCACCCACGCATCGCCGCAACGGCTCGTGAGCTCGATTTTGCGACGGTGGTGGAGACTGCACAGGGCGACGACGGGCTCATGCAGGGCTTGCGGGAGTGGTTTGGCGCTCGGGTTTGAATGCGCCTGCCGGTTTACAGCAGCACAGCCACTGTTTAGAGTGCCTAACTTAATTAATGAAACACGTGTGCGTTGCATTATGTTTGGCACGCATAGAGTCCGTAACGCGATGAAAGCTTCGAGTTGGACTGATGGAAGAACCCCCTAAAATCGCCGCCAGTGCGTCCGCGCCCGCGCCGGTGACGGATGCGCCGCCGGCGGGTTTACGCGCGCGCTACTTGCAGCCGGTCGTGCTGGCGGCGGCGCTTGCGGTCATGCTGCTCGCGTGGCAGTGGTACGACAACCGCCAGCAGATCAACGCGCTGCAGCACGAAATGGCGCGGCGTCTCGCCGCCGCCGACGTCGAAAACCGGGAAAGCCGCGGCGTCGCGGAGCAGGTGCGCGAAGCCACGCGCGAGGCCCAGATCAAGTTGGGCGTGCTCGAGGCCAAGTTGCAGGAGTCGCAGAACCAGCAAATCGCGCTCGAGGCCCTCTACCAGGAGCTGTCGCGCAGCCGCGACGAATCGTTGCTCGCGGACGTCGAACAGACGCTGCTGGTGGCCAGTCAGCAATTGCAGCTCGCCGGCAACGTCAAATCGGCACTAATCGCGCTGCAGGCGGCGGATGCGCGGCTCGCCCGGCTTGACCGGCCGCAGCTGGCCGGTTTGCGCAAGGTGATCGCGCGCGACGTCGAGCGGCTGAAGCTCGCACCGTACGTTGACGTGATCGGCATCAGCGCGCGCATCGATAATCTGATGGGGGTAGTCGACGGCCTGCCGCTCGCTATGGAAATGCGCGCGCCGCCGCCCGCCGCCCGCCCATCGGCGGATGCGGACGCCAGCGCGTGGGCGCGTTTCATGCGCGAATTATGGCGCGACACGCGCGAGCTTGTGCGGATCGAAAGAATGGACCGGCCGGACCTGCCGCTGCTGGCGCCGGGACAGACTTACTTTCTGCGCGAGAACTTGAAGCTGCGTTTGCTCGGCGCGCGGCTGGCACTCCTGGCGCACGACGAAAAGAGTTTCAAGGCGGATTTGAAGGCGGCGCGCGAGTGGCTGATGCGCTATTACGACGCGCGCGACCCGTCGGTCGCCGCTGCGGCCGCCGCGGTGCGCCAGTTGCACGACAGTCAGGTCAGCATCGAGGTGCCTGACGTAGCGTCCAGCCTCGACGCCGTGCGCAATTACCGGCTGACGCGCGAACGCGCGCGCTAGCTCAAGGGGCCCGCGTGCGCTGGGTATTCTGGATGCTTGGTTTGTTCGCGCTGGCGGTCGCGCTGGCGCTCGCGCTGCGCATGAATGCCGGCTACGCGATACTGGTATGGCCGCCCTACCGCGTCGAGTTGTCGCTCAACTTTGCCCTGGTGTTGGCGGCTGCGGGTTTTGCCGCCGGTTACCTCTTGCTGAGATTTATTTTTGGCGCGCTCGGATTGCCTGCCAGGGTGCGCGAGTATCGCGAACGCCGCCGCCGCGAGCATGCGCGCTCTACCTTGCTCGGCGCGGCGAACGCGTTTTTCGAGGGCCGCTATGGGCGCGCCGAAAAAGCCGCGGCCAGCGTGATGGAGTCGACGGACACGTCCGCGCTCGCGACCGTGCTCGCCGCGCGCGCGGCGCACGAGCTGCGGCATTTTGATGAGCGCGATGCGTATCTCGCGCGCGCTGCACAGCTTGCTCCCGACGCGTCCGTCGTGCGCATCATCGCCGCGGCCGACATGCTGCTCGAGCAAAGGCGTTTTCAGGACGCCCTGGCGGCATTGCGCGAGTTGCCTGACAAGCACACCGCGGCGCTGCGCCTTGAATTGAAGGCGCAGCAGCAGGCCAAAAACTGGGAACAGGCATTGTTGCTTATCGACCAGCTCGAGCGGCGCGGCGTTTACGATGCGACGCAGGCCGGCCAATTGCGGCGTTACGCGCACATCGAAAATCTGAAGCGCAAGGCGCTCGATCAGCGCGCGCTCGAGGAGTGTTGGCGGAAGATCCCAGCCGCGCAGAAACTCGATGCCAAGGTCGCCGCGATCGCCGCGCAATGCTACGTTGCGCTGGGCGGCATCGCGCAGGCGTTGCAGATTATCGAGCAGGCGCTGGCGACGGATTGGGACTCCGAACTCGTGGGCATCTATGCCGATTGCGCGGGTACCGACACCGTGCGCCAGATCGAGCGTGCCGAGCTGTGGCTTAAATCCAATCCGCGCGACGCCGTGCTGCTGCTCACGCTGGGCAGGCTGTGCGCGCGGCAGGAGTTATGGGGCAAAGCGCAGAGTTACCTTGAGGCGAGTATCTCGGTGGAACCCCTGTACTCGGCGCACCTCTCGCTCGCGGAGTTGCACGACCTACTGGGCAATGCCGACGCCGCGCGCAGGCACTATCGCGCGAGCCTAGAGCTCGCCGTCGATCAGTTAAAGCAGATGACGGGTGGGCGGCGCAGAACGCCGCTTTAAATCTAAGCGGCAGGAACGGCCGGCGTGAAAGCGTCGGAGAAAAATTCCTCGTCGGGCAGGCCGCAGCGGGTGGTGAAATCACGATGCGCGGACTCGACCATCACCGGCGCGCCACACGCGTAAACCTGGTAGCCGCTCATGTCCGGCAGGTCCTGCATGACCGCCTGGTGCACGAGTCCCGCGCGGCCGGTCCAATTGTCGCCCGGCAGCGGTTCCGACAGCACCGGGATGTACTTGAAGTTGCCGTGCATGCGCGCCCAGCGCTCGGGCAGTTCGTTCATATAGATGTCTGCCCGCACGCGCGCCCCCCAATACAGCACTATCGGTCGCGAGCTGCCGGCGTAAAACGCATGCTCTATGATGGCCTTGATCGGCGCGAAACCGGTGCCACTGGCCAGGAGGATGATGGGTTTGGCGCTGTCATCACGCAGGAAAAATGTGCCCAGCGGACCTTCGAAGCGCAAAATATCGCGCTCTTTCATGTTGCTGAACACGTGCTGGCTGAACGGCCCGCCGTAATCGCGCAGGTGCAACTGCAGGAATTCGTCATCGTGCGGCGCGTTGGCCATTGATAGGCTGCGGCGGGAGCCATCCTTCATCAGGACGTCGATATATTGGCCGGCGAGAAACTGCAGTCGTTCGCTGGCTGGCAATTTGAGATACAAAATCATGATGTCGGACGCAGCGCGCTCCATTTTCTGGATGCGGCAGGGCAGCGTTCTGATCTGGAAATCCCTGACGGCGTCGACTTCGCGGCATTGGATCACGATGTCGCCGCGTGGTATTGCCTGGCAGAAGAGCGCCATGCCAAGCCGCTTTTCGGCGTCGGTGAGCGCGCTTACCTGATAAATGCCGTAATCGACGTCGCCGGCTACCACCTTGCCCTTGCACGTGCCGCACGCGCCATTGCGGCATCCATAGGAGATTACGTAGCCCTCGCGCAAAGCCGCGTCGAGTATCGTCTCGCCGTCGCGCGCGCTAAAAACGTGGTTGGTGGGCTGGATGGTTACCTGATTGGGCATGACAGGCCGTGATTTGTCTGCAACGCGGGCGACGGACCGCTCTTTTAAGTTAAAATTCGCGCACTATGCGACGGTTACTCATCATTGGCTGCGGCGACGTGGCGTTGCGCGCACTGCCCCATTTGCGCGAGCGTTACCGCGTTTATGGACTCACCCGCAACCGCGAGCGTGCCCCGCTCCTGCGCGAGCACGGCATATTGCCGATCGTGGGGAATCTCGATGATCCGGCCAGCCTTGATGGATTGACCGGCATTGCCCAGGATGTTCTGCATAGCGCTCCGCCACCGCCGCGTGGCACGCGCGACACGCGCACTGCACATCTGATCGCCGCGCTGGCAAAGGCCAAAAGTCTACCACAGCAATTAATCTACATCAGCACCAGCGGGGTGTATGGCGACTGCGCCGGTGAACTCGTCGACGAAACGCGGCCGCTGCGACCGCTCACCGCGCGTGCCCGGCGGCGGGTTGACGCCGAGCGGCAACTGCGCAACTGGGGCAAGCGCAGCCGCGTGCGCATCTCGGTCTTGCGGGCGCCGGGGATATACTCCGAGCGGCGGCTACCGCTTTTGCGTCTGCAGGCCGCTACGCCGGCGCTGCTCGCGGACGAGGACTGCTACAGCAACCACGTGCATGCCGAAGATCTCGCGCGCATGGTGATTGCCGCGCTGCGCTTCGGCCATGCCGGACGGATGTATAACGCGAGCGACGACAGCGCGCTCAAGATGGGGGACTATTTCGATCTCGTCGCCGACCATTGCGGCCTGCCGCGTCCGCCGCGCCTGTCGCGCGCCGAGGCGAGCCGGAGCATCCCGGAGAACATGTTGTCGTTCATGAACGAGTCGCGGCGGCTTTCGAACCTTCGCCTCAAGACAGAGCTGCGGTTCAAGCTGCGCTATCCGACGGTGCGCGAAGGAATCGCCGCGATCGCGCCCGGCCGCGGCGGCGAACGATGAACGCGCTGATCGTTTTCACCCACGCGCCCGACCGCGCAATCGCGGAAAAAATCGCGCGCGCGCTCGTCGAACGCAAGCTCGCGGCGTGCGTCAACATTCTCGCCGAATGCACTTCAATTTACCGCTGGCGCGGCGCCATCGAGACCGCCGGCGAGGTCCCGCTGATGATCAAGACGCGCGCCGATATCTATGACGATGTCGAATTCGCGATCAAGAGCCTGCATCCGTACGAACTACCGGAAATTGTCGCGGTCCCGGTCGAGCGCGGATCGGACGACTACCTTGAGTGGATAAGCGCGGCCACCGTAACCGAGATAGGCTGAATCCAGAATGCTGACGCGACTCATCACTTTGCTGCTGTTATTTTCGTGCCTCGCCGGCGCGGCCGAGCCGGACTTGCTGGAACCCGACCAGGCGTTTCGTTTTTCGGCGCGCTTGATCGATGCGGGCAAGCTCGAGGTGAACTATGAAATCGCACCCGGTTATTACATGTATCGGAACAAGTTCACGTTCGCTGCGGACCCGTCGTCGATCGCCATCGACGCATCTCAATTGCCGCCGGGCAAGGTTAAGAAAGACGAGTTTTTTGGCGACGTGCAGATTTATCGCGGCGCACAGCGTTTTTTGCTGCCGGTCACGGGCGCCCCCGCGCAGGACCCGCGTTTTAGCCTGAAGGTGGTGTCGCAGGGCTGCGCCGACATCGGCGTTTGTTATCCGCCGCACGAGCAAACGGCGGCGCTCTCGCTCGCCGCGTTCACACCCGTCAATCCCAACGCGCGGCCGACGCCGTTTTTGCCCGCGGCGCCGCGGGCGGATGCACCCGGCCCGCAGTCCGAAGATGCGTTGATCGCGGGATTATTCAAGGGCGGATTCTGGGTGCTCATCGCCAGTTTTTTTGGTTTTGGACTGCTGCTCGCGTTGACGCCGTGTGTGTTTCCGATGATCCCGATTTTGTCGGGCATACTCGTGCCGCACGGCGAGCACCTTACGCATGCGCGCGGGTTCGCCCTGTCGCTCGCCTATGTGTTCGGCATGGCAATTACCTATGCGGCTGCCGGCGTTGCCGCGGGCTTGCTTGGTACCTTGTTGTCCGCGACATTACAAAACCCGTGGGTGCTGACAGGCTTCGCGGCGGTGTTCGTGGCACTCGCGTTATCCATGTTCGGGTTCTTTGAGCTGCAGTTGCCGAGTGCGCTGCAAAGCAGGCTGGCCGTCACGTCCAACCGGTTGCACGGCGGGCATTTTGCGAGCGTGTTCGCCATGGGCGTTCTGTCGGCGTTGATCGTGGGGCCATGCGTCGCCGCCCCGCTGGCCGGCGCGTTGCTCTACATCAGCCAGTCGGGCGATGGGGTGCTGGGCGCGGCCGCCTTGTTTACGATGGCGCTCGGTATGGGGGTGCCGCTGCTCGTGGTCGGCGCTTCGGCCGGCACGTTGTTGCCGAGAGCCGGCCCGTGGATGGAAACGGTGAAGCGGTTTTTCGGCGTCGTGCTGCTGGGTGTCGCGATTTATCTCGTATCGCCGCTGCTACCGGCGGTGGCGCCTATGCTGGCGTGGGCGACATTGCTGATCGTGTGCGCGATCTATTTGCACGCGCTCGATCCGTTGCCACCCGGCGTGCCCGGAGTGCGCAAACTGTTCAAGGGTATCGGCGTGGTTGCCCTGCTGGCGGGCGCAGCGCTGTTGGTGGGCGCGCTGTCAGGCGGCCGCGACGTTTTGCAGCCGCTCTCCGGATTGCGCGGCGGCGCCGCACCGGCGGGACGCGCCCCGGTGTTCCAGCGCATAGGAAACCTTGGCGAATTGGACGGCGCGCTCCGCGCCGCCGCCGGCAAACCGGTCATGCTCGATTTTTATGCCGACTGGTGCGTGTCGTGCAAGGAAATGGAGCGCTATACGTTCAATGATGACGCAGTGCGGGCTAGACTGGACAGCCTGACATTGTTACAAGCAGACGTTACGCTCAACCTCGACGAGCACAAGGCGCTGCTCAAGCGCTTTAGCCTGTTTGGTCCGCCCGGCATCGTGTTCTTCGATCGTCAGGGCCGTGAAATCAACGGTCTGCGCGTGGTCGGGTTCCAGGCCGCCAACGAGTTCGCGGCGACGCTCGACCGCGCGCTGCGATGACCCGCGCCTGGCAGGCGCTCATCGCGTGCCTCTTCGCCGTCGCGTTCGCCGTCGCGGGTTTGCTCTATTACCAATGGTCGACTAACGAACGCCCACCCGACGCGGTTGCCGTGGGCAAGGCCCTTATGGCCGCCAAGTTAATGGGGGTAGACGATAAGCTGCAGCCGTTCGAGCAATGGCGCGGCAAAGTCCTGGTGGTCAACTTTTGGGCGACCTGGTGCGCGCCTTGCCGCGAGGAAATCCCCGGCTTTATCAAGTTTCAGGAGCGTTACGGCGCGCGCGGGGTTCAGTTTGTGGGCGTTGCGATTGATCAAAAGGA
This sequence comes from uncultured beta proteobacterium, assembly GCA_963778865.1. GTDB lineage: Bacteria > Pseudomonadota > Gammaproteobacteria > Burkholderiales > SG8-41 > PALSA-1004. The sequence continues at coordinate 143,252 of CAVZWF010000007.1, forward strand.
TCGCGTCGCACCCTATGCGCGGGAAATAGGCATCAATTATCCGGTCCTGGTCGGCGGACTGGAAACCATGGAATTCGCGCGCCAACTGGGTAACCGGCGAGGAGTGCTGCCATTTACCCTCGTGCTCAACCGCGCGGGCATGGTGCAAAGTGCAGATATTGGAATACTCAGACCCGACAAGCTGGAAACTCTATTAGTACCGCTACTGTGATTTACGGTAAATTTCGGCCAACATCTGTTAATTTCTGACAAAACAGCCATAAAATCCTTTAGCCTGATTTTGCAGGACGGCCCATTTGCTTGATGTTTGGCAGGTTTAAAGGTCATTTAAAGTGCCGACAAGCGGTGGCGAAGATCGCTTGGCACTGGCCGCCGAAAGCGCTTGCCGAAAGTCCGGTTGCGGATCTGACAGACCCCAATTCGGCGGGGTAAAGTAGCGAAAAGTAGACAAAGTGCGTCGATCTGCCGCAAAATATCCCTAAGTTGCTGGCCTTAGCCGGATGTTCACGGAAATTTCAGTGTTGTCCGGCGACATCCATACCGATTCCTCGCGCCGCCAACATAACGGCACACTATGCCCCCGTTCAAACATATCCTGGTTTTGCATGGGCCCAACCTGAATCTGCTGGGCGCGCGTGAACCCGATCACTACGGGTCGACCACCCTGGAATCGATCAACCACAAGTTAACCGAACGGGCGCGCGGTGCGGGGGCCCGGTTCGAGTACGTATCAGAGCAACGTCGAAGGAGACCTCGTCAACCGCATACAGCAGGCGCAGCGTGAAGGGGTCGATTTCATTATCGCCAATCCCGCGGCCTATACGCATACCAGCGTCGCCATGCGCGACGCGCTCGCCGCGGTCGGGATTCCGTTTATCGAAGTGCATTTGTCCAACGTGTTCGCGCGCGAGCGGTTTCGCCACCACTCCTACTTCACCGAACTCGCGGTCGGCATCATCAGCGGCCTGGGTGCTAAGGGGTATGAACTCGCACTTGACTACGCGCTGCAACAGGTACCGGGAGGCTGAACATGGACCTGCGTAAACTGAAAAAACTGATCGACCTGGTCGAGGAGTCCGGCATCGCTGAACTCGAAATCACGGAAGGCGAGGAAAAGGTCCGTATCAGCCGTAACCACACCGCCGGCGCGCCCGTGAGCGCGGTGGTGGCGCCGGTCGTTGCGGCGCCGGCTGTGCCCGCACCGCCGGTTGGCGAACCCGCGGCTGCGCCCCAAGCGGAGGGACACGTATTGAAATCCCCCATGGTGGGCACCTACTACCGAGCACCGACGCCCGGCGCGAAGTCGTTTGTCGAAGTCGGGCAGACGGTTAACGAGGGCGACACCGTATGCATCATAGAAGCGATGAAACTCCTGAACGAAATCGAGGCCGACCGTGCCGGCGTGATCAAGGCAATACTGGTCGAGAACGGTCAGCCGGTCGAATATGGCCACCCGCTGATGGTGATCGGTTAGCGCCGGCCCATCCTCCATGTTTGAAAAGATTCTGATTGCCAATCGCGGCGAGATTGCGCTGCGTATACAGCGCGCGTGCCGCGAGCTCGGCATCAAGACCGTGGCCGTGCATTCCGAGGCCGACGCGGAAGCAAAGTATGTGAAGCTCGCCGACGAGTCGGTGTGCATCGGCCCGCCACCCTCGGCGCAAAGCTATCTCAACATCCCCGCCATCATCAGCGCCGCGGAGGTCACGGACGCCGAAGCAATCCACCCAGGTTACGGCTTTCTCTCGGAAAACGCCGATTTCGCGGAGCGCGTCGAAAAAAGCGGATTCGTATTCATCGGGCCGAAAGCCGAAACCATACGCCTGATGGGCGACAAGGTCAGCGCCAAGGCAGCAATGCGCAAAGCCGGCATCCCGTGCGTGCCGGGCAGCGAGGGTGCCCTGCCCGACGAGCCGGAGGAGGTCATCAAGACCGCGCGCGCGATCGGCTACCCCATCATCATCAAGGCGGCGGGCGGCGGCGGCGGGCGCGGGATGCGCGTCGTGCACACCGAAGCCGCGCTGCTCAACGCGGTGTCGATGACGCGCGCCGAAGCCCAGGCGGCGTTCAGCAATTCCATGGTCTACCTGGAAAAATTCCTCGAGAGTCCGCGCCATATCGAGGTCCAGGTGCTGGCGGACACATTCCGCAATGCGGTCTATCTCGGGGATCGCGACTGCTCGATGCAGCGGCGGCACCAGAAAATCATCGAAGAAGCGCCGGCACCCCATCTGCCGATGCGCGGCCGCATACGCGTCGGCGAACGCTGCGCCGAAGCGTGCCGCAAAATCGGCTACGAAGGCGCCGGCACGTTCGAGTTCCTGTACGAGGACGACGAGTATTATTTCATCGAGATGAACACGCGCCTGCAGGTCGAGCACCCGGTGACGGAGATGATCACCGGCGTCGACATCGTGCAGGCGCAAATCCGCATCGCGGCCGGCGAGCGCATGCCGGTCAAGCAGCGCGACATCGTCTTCAAGGGCCACGCCATCGAATGCCGCATCAACGCCGAAGACCCGTACAAGTTCACGCCGTCGCCCGGACGCATCACGTCGTGGCATATGCCGGGCGGGCCGGGCATCCGCGTCGACTCGCACGTTTACAACAATTACCTGGTACCGCCCAACTACGACTCGCTGATCGGGAAACTGATCGCGTACGGCGACACCCGCGAGCAGGCGATCGCGCGCATGGGTATCGCGCTCTCCGAAGCCGTGGTCGAGGGCATACAGACCAATCTGCCGCTGCACGCCGAATTGATGCAGGACGCCGCATTTCTGCGCGGCGGAACCAACATTCATTACCTCGAACAAAAACTTGCGAAGTCGACCAAAATCGATTGAGGAGAGAGGGGTGGGAGGCGAGAGACAAGCGGTGCGAGGCGCATGATGCGTGGAAACCCCTATCGAGCGGTGTAGGTATTCGCCTGACTCCTTACTCCTCACTCCTCACTCCTCTCCCGAAGAATGCCCTGGTTGTCCGCCACCCTGATCGTGGATGCCGCCCGCGTTGAAATGCTCTCCGACGCTTTGCTGGAGGCAGGCGCACTTGCCGTCGACGTGACCGATGCGCATGCGGGCACCTCTGCGGAGCACGCGTTGTTCGGCGAGCCTGGTGAACCCACGACCGGGGAGTGGACGCGGACCCGGGTCAGCGCCTTGTTCGAGGAGAGCGTGGACGTCGCGGCGAGTATCGCCGCCGCGCTGGCCGCCTCCGGTATGCATGCCGACACCACTTTCGACATTACTCGCGTGGCCGATCAGGACTGGGTGCGCGCGACGCAAGACCAGTTTCAGCCGCTACGCGTATCGTCGCGGCTGTGGGTAGTGCCGACGTGGCACGCGCCGCCCGTCCCGGACGCGATCAATCTCACCATCGACCCGGGTCTCGCGTTCGGCACCGGCACCCACCCGACGACGCGGCTGTGCCTGGCCTGGCTGGACGCCAACATGCGCGGGGGCGAGAACGTGCTCGACTATGGATGCGGTTCGGGCATCCTCGGGATCGCCGCGATGAAGCTGGGTGCTGCGCGTGCCATCGGCATCGATATCGATCCGCTGGCGCTGCTTGCCGCGCGTCATAATGCGATGCAAAATCAGGTGATGATGGAATTCGCCGCCGCCGATAGCGCCGCCCCGGAAGCCGCCGATGTCGTGGTGGCCAACATACTCGCCAACCCGCTCAAACTATTGGCGCCCGTACTCGCCGGCGCAACGCGCCGCGGCGGACGCCTCCTGTTATCCGGCGTGCTCGAACACCAGGCGCGCGAAGTGGCGGATGCCTATTGCGCGTGGTTTGACCTGGACCCCATGCAGCATGACGAAGGCTGGGTGTTGATTAGCGGCGGCAAACGCTAAGTTAAGTTATGAGCATCATCACCCAATGTCCGGGTTGCGGCACGATGTTTCGCGTCACGCCACCCCAGCTGCAGGCGCAGCACGGTATGGTGCGGTGCGGCCAATGCGCGACCGTGTTCGACGGGTTCAAGACGCTGAAAACGCTGCCGGACGCGGCACAGGCGCAGAGTCGGCCGGCTGCGCGCGACGGCAATCCGGCCGCGCGACCCGAACTTGATCAGGCGGCCGCTCGCTCCAAGTTCGTTGCGCCGTCAGCGCTGCCTCAGCCCGCGCGAGCGGAGACGCAACCCGTGCCCGATTTCCCGCCGTTTCTCGATCCCGCGCTTGCGCGACCCGGAATCGATGATGTGCCGACGGTGCCCTACCGTCCCACGGAGGAACTACCGCGGATCACGGGTCGCGCGTCCGCCGCCGATCCCGAGCCGCCGTTCGTTGCCGCGAGCGATTTCGCGGCAATCGCGCCGCGAACTTACAGTGGCGGCTGGGCCTTTGGCGTTTTACTCCTGACGGTCGGACTTGCGGCGCAGGGCGCGTATTTTTTTCGCAGCGACATCGCGGCGCGCCTGCCGGAAGCGCGGCCGTACCTCGCCAAGACGTGCGAGCTTCTGCGCTGCACGGTCGCATTGCCGCAGCGTCCGCGCGAGATCAGTATCGAAGCTTCCGACTTGCAGGCGGCGGATCCCGCGCGGCCGGGACTGATTGCATTGACCGCGACGTTGCGCAACAACGCGGCGATGGAACTCGGCTATCCCGCGCTCGACGTGGTGCTGACCAACACCAAGGATCACACCGTCGCCCGCCGCATATTTCTGCCCGCGGAATATCTCGCCGCGGGCAAGGGCGCGCGTGCGGGCATCGCGCCCAACGCCGAAGTCACGGTCCGGCTCGATGTCGATACCGGCGACATGGGCGCGGCGGGCTTTCGGCTGGGTTTGATCGCCGCGCCGGCAAACTGATGCCGGCGGCGTGGCGGCGTGGCGCACGCAAGCCGCAAGACCGCGGTCAACCCGTCCTGATCCGAGCGTATTCTTGAGCGCGCCCGCGTTAAAAACTACGGCGCTCAACGCGTCCCATCGCGAGCGGGGCGCGCGCATGGTGGATTTCGGCGGCTGGGACATGCCGTTGCACTATGGCTCGCAAATTGAAGAACATCACCGGGTGCGCAGGGCCTGCGGCATGTTCGACGTTTCGCACATGCTCGCCATCGACGTGCGCGGCGCCGGCAGCCGCGCATTCCTCGCCTATGTGCTTGCCAATAACGTCGGGCGCCTGCGCCAGCCGGGCCACGCGCTCTACTCGTGCTTGCTCAATCCCGCCGGCGGCGTGATCGACGATTTGATCGTGTATTTTTTCGCCGAAGACTGGTTCCGGCTCGTCGTCAACGCCGGCACCGCCGGACAAGGATTACGCGTGGTTGACCGCGCAGCGCGACGAGCGCGCGCGCGAGGTAACGCTGACCGCGCGGCGCGATCTCGCGATCATTGCCGTGCAGGGGCCGCAGGCGCGCGACAAGGTCCACGCCGCGTTGCCCGGCGTCGCAGGCCGCCGGCGCGGACCTCGTCCATTTCAGCGCCGCGCACATCGGCGAGACCATGCTCGCGCGCACCGGCTATACCGGCGAGGACGGCTTTGAAATCATGCTGCCTGCACGCGCAAGCGGCCGCGCTGTGGCGGCAGCTGGAGCGCGCTGGGCGTGGCGGCGGCGGGTCTCGGCGCGCGCGACACGTTGCGCCTGGAGGCCGGCATGAATCTCTACGGCCAGGACATGGATGAGTCGACGACGCCGCTCGAGACGGGCCTCGCGTGGACGGTGGACCTGAAGGCGCCGCGGGATTTCATCGGTAAAAGCGCGCTGCGGAACGCGCCGCCGGCGCGCCACGCGCTCGGCCTGGTGTTGCTCGACAAAGGCGTGATGCGCGGCCATCAGCAGGTAAGTACCGCGCACGGCGACGGCGAAATCACCAGCGGCGGGTTCGGGCCGACGCTCGAGCTGCTCGATCGCGCTTGCGCGCGTGCCGGCTGCGGTGCGCGCGGGGGACGCGGCGACCGTTGCAATTCGCGACAAACTGCTGCACGCGCGCGTCGTCAAGCCGCCGTTCGTGCGCCACGGCAGGATACTCGTGAATACTTGACCGCCAAGCCGCCACGACCGCCAGGATGAGAATCGCAGACCAATCAACGGGCTTTGCTAAAATCAACCTGACGGCTGCGGTTGTCCTTCGCGTACTTCGCGGTGAAGCTTTTTCGATGGAGTTTATTCATGACGACGCCCGCCAATCTCAAGTACACGAAATCGCACGAGTGGGTAAAGCAGGAAGCCGACGGCACGGTCACCGTCGGCATCACGCATCATGCGCAGGAATTGCTGGGCGACCTCGTATTCGTCGAGACGCCGGCGGTCGGGCGCGCGCTGACGCAGGGCGAAGAGTGCGCCGTGGTCGAATCGGTGAAAGCGGCCGCCGACGTGTTTGCGCCGCTGTCGGGAGAAGTCGTCGCCGCCAACGCGGAGCTCGCCGATGCGCCGGAAAAAATCAATCAGGATGCGTACGCGGCATGGTTGTTCAAGTTGAAACCCGCCCATCCCGGCGAGTTCTCCGGGTTGCTCGATGCGGCGGCGTATCAGGCCATCGCGGATGCCGACAAGCATTGATGCCGTTCATACCGCACACCGAAGATGATGTCCGCGCGATGCTCGCCGCGATCGGCGTCAACACAATCGACGACTTGTTCGACGAGATCCCGGATTCCCTGCGCAGCGCCGCGCTGACGCACGTGCCGCCCGGCATCAATGAAATGGAGGTCGACGCGGCTGATGCACGAGCGCGCCGAGCGCGACGGCCGCTGGCTGAATTTCATCGGCGCCGGCGCGTACGAACACCATATTCCGGCGGCGGTCTGGCAGATCGCGACGCGCGGCGAATTCTATTCCGCCTACACGCCGTACCAGGCCGAAGCGAGCCAGGGCACGCTGCAACTGCTCTACGAATACCAATCGATGATGACGTCGCTGACCGGGATGGACGTCACCAACGCGAGCCTGTATGACGGCGCCTCCGCGCTGGCGGAAGCGGTATTGATGGCGGTGCGCGTGCACAAGACCGCGAAACGCGTGCTGATGCCGGCGACCGTGCACCCCGTGTATCGCAAGGTCGTGCGCACGATAGTGCAAGACCAGAACATCGAGGTCGTCGAGGTTCCCTATTGCACCGAATGCGGCCACGTGATTCCCGCGGCGCTGCAGAAGTTCGCCGGTCAGCGACTACGCCGCGCTGGTGGTGCCGCAACCGAATTTTTTCGGCGTGCTCGAACCGGTCGACGAATTGACCGCGTGGGCGAAACACAATCGCATGTTGACGATCGCGGTCGTCAATCCGATTTCGCTCGCAATATTGCGGCCGCCCGGCGCATGGGCGGCGGGCGGCGCCGACATCGTGGTCGGCGAAGGCCAGCCGCTCGGCGTGCCGCTCGCGGGCGGCGGCCCGTATTTCGGTTTCATGGCCTGCCGCAGCGCAGTACGTGCGGCAAATGCCCGGACGCATCGTCGGACGCACCGTCGATGTCGACGGCGCGCCCGGCTACACGCTGACGCTGCAGGCGCGCGAGCAGCATATCCGGCGCTCGAAAGCGACTTCGAACATCTGCACGAACCAGGGGCTCGCGGTGACCGCGGCGACAATATACATGGCGCTGCTCGGGCCGGCAGGGCTCGCGCGCGTGGCGCAGACTTCGCATGCCAACGCCATCAAGCTCGCACAGCAATTATGCGCGCTGCCGGGTGTCAAGCGCGATATTCAGCGGCCCGGTGTTTCACGAATTCGTCGTGCAGTTCAAACTGCCGGTCGCCGACGTGTTGCACGCGTTGAAGGCGCAGGGCATACTGGGCGGCCTCGCTTTGACGCAGGACTATCCGGAACTCGGCAACGCGTTACTCGTGTGCGCGACCGAAACCAAGCGCGACGACGACCTCGCGCGCTACACCGCCAACCTGAAACGCATACTCGGCCGCCGTTTTCGTCCTGCGCCATGCGCGCTTAAACCTTCAACCTGAAACCCTCAAGGAGAACTTCGATGGCTACTGTCACGCTCGGCGGCAACCCGGTCAACGTTGCCGGCAACTTTCCCAAGGCCGGCGATGCCGCGCCCGATTTCAACCTCACCGGCAAGGACCTGAAAGACGTGAGCCTCAAGGACTTCGCGGGCAAGCGCAAGGTGCTCAACATCGTGCCCAGCCTCGACACGCCGGTATGCCAGACGTCGACGCGCAAATTCAACGAGAAGGCGGGCGGCCTCGCGAACACCGTGGTGCTGGTGATTTCCGCCGACCTGCCGTTCGCGATGAAGCGGTTTTGCGAAGCCGAAGGCATCAACAACGTGGTGTCGTTGTCGACGCATGCGCGGACGCGATTTCCATACCAAGTATGGCGTCGATCTGGCGGACGGCCCATTGAAGGGCGTGACCGCGCGCGCGGTGGTCGTGCTGGACGAGAACAACAAGGTCAAGTACTCGCAGCTCGTGCCGGAGATCAAGAACGAGCCGGACTACGACGCGGCGCTGGCCGCGCTCAAGTAACGCTTGATCGGCGCGGGTCACGCGGATATGGGCGCACAGCCGGCCGGAACGTTCAAAGGCTCATGCCATTGCGGCAGCGTGGAGTTCGAGGTGACCGGCACGCTCGACGAATTCACCAGTGCGACTGCACGTTGTGCGTGAAGAAGAACGCGGTCATGTACAAAGTGCACGAGTCCGGGCTCAAGATCCTGCGCGGCGAAGACAAGCTGGGACTTTACCGGTGGAATACGCGCGTCGCGCGGCATTATTTCTGCAGCGTGTGCGGCATCTACACGTTTCACCGCAAGCGCGCGGCGCCCGACCATTACGGGGTCAACGTCTACTGCCTTGACGGCGTCGACGTGTCGCGCGTGCCGGTGCGCCGCGTGGACGGCAAGACCATGTCGGTGGTTGGCGGCTAGCGCGCGGGGCGTGCCATGCTGATTTTCGAACTGTCGCAACCGCACCGGCGCAACGCCGCGCAAATGCCGTGCGCCGCGCCCGCGCCGGGCGCGATTCCCGCGAGCGAGCTGCGCGCGACGCCGCCGCGCTTGCCGGAAGTGTCCGAACTCGACGCCGTGCGTCATTACACCAATCTCTCGCGCCGCAACTTTTCGATCGACACGCATTTCTACCCGCTGGGGTCGTGCACGATGAAATACAATCCGCGCGCATGCAACCACCTGGCAATGCTGCCGCAGTTCCTCGCGCGCCACCCGCTCGCGCCCGCCGACACCGGGCAGGGATTTCTCGCCTGCATGTTCGAATTGCAGGAAATGTTGCGGGACGTGACCGGCATGGCGGGCGTGAGCCTGGCGCCGATGGCCGGCGCGCAGGGAGAATTCGCGGGTGTCGCGATGATCCGCGCTTATCATCGCGCGCGCGGCGACGCGGCGCGCACCGAGATACTGGTGCCCGACGCGGCGCACGGCACCAATCCGGCCTCGGCGGTGATGTGCGGCTACACGGTGCGGGAAATTCCGACCGACCGCGAAGGCAACGTCGATCTTGCCGCGCTGGCCGCGGCCGTCGGCCCGCACACCGCGGGATTGATGCTGACCAATCCGTCGACGCTCGGCGTGTTCGAGCGCGCCATACTCGACATCGGGAAAATCGTGCACGACGCCGGCGGGCTGCTGTATTACGACGGCGCCAACCTCAACGCCATACTCGGCAAGGTCAAGCCCGGCGACATGGGCTTTGACGTGATCCACATCAACCTGCACAAAACATTTTCGACGCCGCACGGCGGCGGCGGTCCCGGCGCGGGCCCGGTGGGAGTCGCGGCGACGGCTCATGCCGTATCTGCCGCTGCCGGTAGTCGCCATGGAGGGCGGGCACTATCGGTTGCAGGACGAGCGCGACGCGCCGCAATCGATCGGCCGCCTGTCCGCGCACCTGGGCAACGCGGGCGTGCTGCTGCGCGCTTACGTCTACGCGCGGCTCCTCGGCCGCGAAGGCATGCAGCGGGTGGCCGAGTACGCGACGCTCAACGCCAATTATCTGATGGCGGAATTGAAAAAGGCGGGATTCGACATTGCGTTTCCCGACGCGGCGCGCGAGCCACGAATTCATCGTTACGTTAAAAAATCTCAAGGACGAGACCGGCGTCACCGCGATGGATTTCGCGAAACGCCTGCTCGACAAGGGGTTTCACGCGCCGACCACCTACTTCCCGCTGCTGGTCCCGGAATGCCTCTTGATCGAGCCGACCGAGACCGAATCCAAACAGACGCTCGACGCTTTCGTGCGCGCGATGACGGAGATCCTGCGCGAGGCGCGCGCGCAGCCCGGGCTCGTGAAATCCGCTCCGCATACGACGCCGGTGCGCCGGCTCGACGACGTGAAGGCCGCGCGCGACCTGGATCTCGCGTGGCGGGGCGCGCAGGCGGCGGCCGGCGTATGACCAATCAGTACAAAAGAAATACCGGCGTGAAGCGCGTCTGGAAAGCGTTGCTCCACTCGCTCGACGGTTTTGGCGCGGCATTCAAGTACGAGGACGCGTTCCAGCTCGAGGTGGTGCTGGCGCTCATCCTGATCCCGCTCGCGTTTTCCATGCACGTCAACGCCTTCGCCAAGGCGCTCATGATAGCGAGCGTATTGCTGGTGTTGATCGTGGAGCTCCTCAATTCGGCGATCGAAGCGGTCACCGATCGCGTGTCGCTTGAGCGTCATGTGCTGGCCAAGCGCGCGAAGGACTTCGGCAGCGCGGCGGTGATGTTGAGCGTGATCAACGTGCTGGTCGTGTGGTCGCTCGTGCTGGCGGGCGTCGTCAGCCTGATCGCCGGAATAAAGCGCCGCGCCGGCCCGCCGTCGCCTTATTTTTTCAGCGCGTCGCGTATCTCGCGCAACAGCACGATGTCCTCGGGCGTGGCGGGCGGCGCGGCGGGCGGCTCCGCCGCCTGCAGCCGGTTGATCGCGCGGATCAACAGGAACACCGCGAAGGCGATGATCAAGAAACCGATGCACGTATTGATGAATACGCCGTAGTTGAACGTCACGGCGCCGGCCTTCTGCGCCGCCTCGACCGAGAGGTAAGGCCCGGCGGCGCTGCCCTCCTTCAACACGAAGAACAGGTTGGTGAAATCGACCTTGCCGAGCAGAAGGCCGATCGGCGGCATGATCAGGTCTTTCACCAGCGAGTCGACGATCTTGCCGAACGCGGCGCCGATGATGATGCCGACCGCCATGTCGACGACGTTGCCGCGCATCGCGAATTTCTTGAATTCTTCCAGCATGGTTGTCCTCCCCGTGAAATGACGGAACGATGTTGCGCGATGATTCTAGCAGAAAGCGTTGCCGTTTCCGCCGCGCCGCGCGCGGAGGCGGCCACAGGCGCCGATGGTATAATTCGCGCCTTTGCAACGGATGGTCGCGCATGCACTACGTTGATCTGCGGCTCGATCGCCTACGACACCATCATGGTGTTTCCGGGCCGCTTCAAGGAGCACATACTCCCCGAGAAGCTGCACATCCTGAACGTCGCGTTCCTGGTGCCCGACATGCGCCGCGAGTTCGGCGGCTGCGCCGGCAACATCGCCTACAACCTGAAGCTGCTCGGCGGCGAGCCGCTGATCATGGCGACCGTCGGCGACGACTGCCAGCCGTATGCGTACCGGCTCGACAAGCTGCGGCTTGTCGCAGCGGCACGTGCGCGCAGGTCGCGGGCACGTTCACCGCGCAGGCGTTCATCACCACCGATCTCGACGACAACCAGATCACGGCGTTTCATCCCGGCGCGATGAACCACTCGCACCAGAACCATGTCGCGCGACGCCGCGGACGTCGACGCTCGGCATCGTCGCGCCCGACGGCCGCGACGGCATGCTGCAGCACGCGCGCGAGTTTGCACGACGCCGGCATCCCGTTCATTTTCGATCCCGGCCAGGGCCTGCCGATGTTCAACGGCGACGAACTGCTCGAATTCGTGCGCCAGGCCGATTACCTGACGGTCAACGACTACGAAGCGCAAGCTGCTGCAGGAGAAAACCGGCCAGACGCTCGACGCGCTGGCACGGCACGTCAAGGCGCTGATCGTCACGCTGGGGCGCCAAGGGCTCGCTGATTTACGCCGACGGGCGCGCAGCTCGAAATTCCCGTGCGCCAAACCCGACGCGGTCGTCGACCCGACCGGCTGCGGCGACGCTTACCGCGCCGGGCTGCTGTACGGCATCGCCAACGGGCTGGACTGGGAGCTGACCGGCCGGCTCGCCTCGCTGATGGGCGCGCTCAAGATCGCGCATCGCGGCGGCGCAGAACCATCATTTCACGCGCGACGAGATCGCGGCGCGTTTCAAGCAGAACTTCGGAACGTCCATCTGGTGACGGCGGCGGACGTGGAGCGGCTCGGGCAATCGCATTGCTGGTGGCGGGCGCGCTGGTCGCGGGCTGTGCCGCGAACTCACCGGCGGAGCGCAAGGCCGGCGAAGAAATGGATGTGCGCGCGGGTGTCGTCGAAGAAGTGCGGCCGCGTGCCGCTGCCGGCGTGTCGGGCGGCTACGTCGGCAGTGTCGGCGGCGCGGCGGCGGGCGGGATCGCCGGCGGCACGGTCGGCAGCGGCCGCGGCAGCCAGGCGGCTTCGGTGTTCGGCGCCGTCGCCGGCAGCGTGGCGGGTCGCGCGCTCGAAAACGCGGTGACCGCGCGCGACGGACTGGAAATTTCCGTCCGGCTCGACAGCGGATCGGTGATACTGGTGCTGCAGCCCGACGGCGAAACGTTCAAGCCCGGCGAACGCGTGCGCGTGCTGTCGGGCACCGGCAGCGTGCGCGTAACGCATTGAGCCCGCGGCAACCCGGCCGCAGAGCGCACCCGGCGTCCGCGCTAACCCAAGTTCCGAGCTTCACCATCAACACCAATTCCGCCATCGTCCGCGCGCTGCGCGCCCTGCACATGCTGTTGCATGTTCTGTGGATCTACGCGAACGCGGTGGCCGTGTTCCCGTTTCTCGACAACGGCGCAACGCCGGCGCGCGCGTGCGCCGGTTGTCGCAGCCAGTTGCTCGCAATCCTCGCGGTGCGCGTCACGGTCAGCGGCGAGCCGCCGCGCGCGCGCGACGCGCCGGTGATGATCGTCGCCAATCACGTTTCGTGGCTCGACATTCTCGCGATCAACGCGGTGCAGACGGTGCGTTTCGTCGCCAAGTCCGAAATCCGGCGCTGGCCGCTGATCGGCTGGCTGAGCGCGCAAGTCGGCACGCTGTTCATCGAGCAGGCGCGCCGCCGCCACACGGCGCAGATCAACGAACAGATCGTCGCCGCATTGACCGCGGGCGATACGTTCGCGGTGTTTCCGGAAGGCTACGTCACCGCGGGCGACGTGCTGCTGCCGTTTCACGCGTCGCTGCTGCAGCCGGCGCTCGCGTGCAACGCGCGGCTCTTTCCGGTGGCGATCCGTTACGCGCGTGCCGATGGCAGCCTGTGCGGCGAAGCGGATTACGCGGGCGCCAAGACGCTGTTCGGTTGCGCTGCGCCAGATACTGACGCAGCCGGTGATCCATGCGCGTCTGCACTTCCTGCCGTCGTTCGCGTGCGACGGCAGGCACCGGCGCGAACTCGCGCACGAAGCCGCAGCGGCGGATTGCCGGCGCGCTTAACGTGCCCGTGCCGCGGCAGGCGTGCTGGAAAATCTTCCCGTCCGCCAACCTGAACGCGGTGAGTTGGCGGCCCCACACGCAGCCCGTGTCGAGGCCAGCGACGTTGGACTCGAGGTACAGCCCCAGCGCCGCCCAGTGGCCGAAGATGACGGTGGTCGCGCGGTGGCGCCGCCGCGGCACTTTGAACCACGGCATGTAGCCGCGCGGCAGTTCCGCGGGCTTGCCCTTGTGCGCGAATTCCATTTTGCCGTGCGCCGTGCAGATGCGCAGGCGCGTCATCACGTTGGTGATCACGCGCAGCCGGTCGAACCCGGTCAACGTGTCGCGCCAGCGGTCGGGCCGGTTGCCGTACATGTGGCGCAGGAATTCGTCGCCATCATCGCCTTGCAGCGCGGCTTCGACTTCGCGCGCGAGTGAGAGCGCCTTCGCGATCGACCATTGCGGCAGCAGGCCGGCGTGCACCATCGCATAGCGCCCGGCGGCGTGCATCATTTTGCGCGTGCGCAGCCACGCAAGCAGTTCTTCGCGGTCGGGCGCGCGCAGCACCTCGGTCAGCGTGTCGCCTCGATGCTGCTTGACGTGGCCGGCGGCGACCACCAGCAGATGCAGGTCGTGATTGCCGAGCACGGTGATCGCGCGCGAGCCGAGACCCTTGACGAAGCGCAGCACGGCCAGCGATTGCGGGCCGCGGTTCACCAGGTCGCCGACGAGCCACAGGCGGTCGCGCGCCGGCTCGAAGTTTATGCGGTCGAGCAGCCGCCTGAACGTCGAATAACAGCCCTGGATATCGCCGATCGCGTACGTCGTCATTGGCGTCTTAGCAGTTCCGCCATGGCTGCATCGTCCGCCGTCAGCGCGCGATCGAGCGGCACCGCGGTCAGCCGCGCGGACAAAAAAGGCGCAGACTCGTCTGCGCCTTGTTCGATGACCGCGGGCCGCCTTACTTCGCTTTGTCTTTGGCATCCGCTTTAGCCGGCGCTGCCGTGGCCGCGGGTTCCTTGAAATTCGCGCCCGATTGATTGGCCATGAACGTAATTGCGCGCGCGATCTCGACGTCGGTCAGATCCGAACTGCCTCCGCGCGGCGGCATCTGGCGCACGCCTTTGATCGCCATCTGCGTCAGGTGTTCGAGCCCCAGGCCGAGGTGCGGTGCCCACGCGGCCTTGTCGCCGATCTTGGGCGCGTTAAGCGCGCCCGTCGCATGGCAGGCGCTGCACGCCGCGTCGACAATTTCCTTGCCGGATTTTTCGACTTTCGGCGCGTTCGGATCCGCGACTTCGACCTGCCCGACCGGCTTGATGCGCGCAGCGACCGCCTCGTCGGATTGCGCGGATTGGTTTTCGTCCGTGTCGATGCCGGTGGTCAGGAGTTGCGACAGCATGACGATAATCGCGATCGGCACCACAAACGCGACTACGATGACGGTGATGAGTTGTTTCGGCGTCTTGATCGGCGAGGAATGTTCCCCGAGATGGACTTCGCTCATGAATTTTCCTGCGGCGGCGCGTTGGCGAGGCGCACATTATAACGGTAATCGCCGCGCACCGTAAAACGCGCAACCGTCCCCCGGTTGGACGCTCATAGGGAAAACCGCTATGCTAGCCTCGCTGTTGTGCACTCCCGTTGCGCCCGTAGCTCAGCTGGATAGAGTGTCGGTCTCCGAAGCCGAAGGTCGCCCGTTCGAATCGGGCCGGGCGCGCCAAAATTCAAAAAGTTAGCCAGTAATTAGCTTACGCTCGATGTCGTCGGCTGCGCTCGCACTTGTGCCGCCGAGAAGATTTGCAACGAATTTCCGCATGCGGCGCCAAATGTGCCGGCGCAAGGTGCGCAGTCCGCCCTACCAATCTTTAAGACTCCCAAGCTTCCCCGCGCGGGCCGTTCCAGAGTTAGATAGTATCGGTAAAAACGATAATTGACATATATCGATAAAGGCGATATATTATGTTTATCGTTATAACCGATAATTCAACCATGCGACAAATCCTGAACCACAGCGCACAACTTGGACAGATCCTCGCGAGCCGCAGGACAGGCTCTCAAGCTCTCGCAACAAGCGCTTGCCGCAAAATTAACCATCAGTCAGAACCGGCTGTCGGAGATCGAGACCAACCCGGGCACTCTCACAGTTGAGCGCCTGCTGGACCTCTGCAATCTCCTCGGCTGGAGTTGGTTATCCAGAACAGGTCCGCTGCTCAACGTTCGTCCAAAACGGAGTGGTAAGCCATGGGCCGAAAATCCCGCGCGCGCGCGCTTTCAGTCTGGATCAACGGCCAACTTGCCGGCGAGTGGCGGATTCCCGCCCGCGGCGACATCGAGTTCCAGTATGACCCCGCTGGGTTGAATCAGAGGACGGACGCCCGCTGTCGTTATCGTTGCCGTTCAGCCTCGATAAGGCCCCAATCAAGGGCAAGCCGGTCGAATACTACTTCGACAACCTGCTCCCGGACAGCGAACCGATTCGAAAACGGCTGCAGGATCGTTTTCACACGCCGTCGCGCAATTCATTCGAACTCCTCGCGGCGATCGGACGTGATTGCGTAGGCGCGGTTCAGTTACTCTATCCCGGCGAACAGCCGCGGAACGTCCGCACGATTGACGCAAAACCGCTGACCGACGCGCAGATCGAGAAGGCCTTGATTCAAACCGTGTCGCTCCCGTCCATCGCGGAACATCGGGTGGAAGATGATTTTCGAATCTCGATCGCAGGCGCCCAGGAAAAAACCGCCTTTCTGCGCCACAACGGCCGCTGGTGCCGGCCATCAGGGTCTACTCCGACAACGCACATATTCAAGTTGCCGCTGGGTCTGGTGGGCGACATGCAGGCCGACATGTCGAACTCGGTGGAAAACGAATGGCTATGCGCGAAGATACTGGCCGCCTATGGCCTGCCGGTGGCCCGCTGCGATATTGGTCGATTCGGCTCCCAAAAAGCGCTTGTGGTCGAGCGCTTTGACCGGCAGTTGCATTCGAGCGGGAAATACTGGCTGCGCCTCGTGCAGGAAGATATTTGTCAGGCTACAGCGACACCTTCCTCGCTTAAGTACGAGCGTGACGGCGGTCCGGGCATGCTCGACATCGCCAAAATACTGAGAGGTTCGGTCAACCGGGATAGCGATCTCGCGTGTTTGCTCAAAGCCCAGCTTTTGTTCTGGCTGCTCGCCGCCAGCGACGGACACGCAAAAAATTTCAGCATCCGCGTGCTGAACCGCGGGCGCTACCAGCTTACTCCGCTGTATGACGTAATCTCGATCTGGCCGATCATGGGTAACGGCGCCAAACAAATAGCCTGGCATAACGCGAGACTCGCGATGTCAATTCGCGGCAAGAACAAGCATTACCTGATGAAAGACATTCAGCGCAGGCATTTCAACGAGACCGCGGCCCGTTGTGGATTGGGCGGGACGGCGGAACCGCTCATCAAGGAAATCCTCGCGGCCACTCCCCACGTTATCGCGTCGGTGCTGACCGGCATACCCAGGGGTTTCCCGCGGCATGTGCTGGATTCTGTATTGAAGGGATTAAACGATTCTGCCAAGCGGCTTGAAGCCATGCCCGCGATCTGAGCGCTAACTTTGGGCCGACAAGTACCGCATATTGAGCCGGAAAGTCGAAGATAGGGCTGTGGCACACGTGTGGCGCGGTCAGCCTGACAAAAATTGATCATGCATTGCGTGAAATTGATTTTGAAATTGGCAAGCGTTGCACGCAATTGATTTAAGGAAGCTCTGATTAAGTATGGTTTCGTCATTCCCGCGAAGGCGGGAATCCAGGATATTCAGGCAATTACTGGATCCCCGCCTACGCGGGGACGACTTAATCAGTGGCTCCTTAACAACAACGTTGATTTACAGTTAAAACTCCGAAGCCGAAGGTCGCCCGTTCGCATCGGGCCGGGCGCGCCAAACAAAAAAAATGCCGCCTTCCCGGTTGCGTGTTTTTTGTTTGAGGTTCCCGGAAGATCGAGAACTCCACGAGAGTTCGACAACCCGATGTCCGGTGACCATTCATTCGCTTCGGATCAGCATTGATCCGTTCTCCCAGAACGATCCGGCCTGCGCCAGTGGCAGGGGAACGTCGAATGCGCCACCATCCAGCCTTATTCGTTCCGGCGCGCTCGCCGACCAGGCAGATTGACCCGCGGACCCAGTGGTGGGACAATCCCACCATGATCCTGATCCTCGATGCCAAGCGCCGTCTTACTGTCCCGGCAGCCCTCGCTCCGGCATTGCCGGGAGACGCCTTTGAAGCGCGGTTTGATGCGGAAGAGAACGAGATCGTGTTTCGCCGCATCGCGAGCACGGGCGACTGGCTTGCGGTGCTCGGCGAATGCCCCGTGAGCATGGGCGATCTGCCGCGTCGCCGGAGGGCACGCGCGAAACGCCGTCGGCTGTGAGCTGGCTGCTCGATACCGATGTGATTTGCCAGCCGGCGAAACGACACGGCGATGCACGCGTGATCGGCTGGCTGCACCAGGAACGCGACCAGTGCTTCACCAGTGCCATCGTCATCGCCCAGCTCGCTTACTGGGTGCGGTCAAAGGAGGGGCGTCAGCGCAGGGATTTGCAGGATTGGCTGAGAAGACTGGTGGACGCCCTCGGCGGGCGCATTCTCGGCTTCAACGTCTCGGTTGCTCATGTGTGGGCCGATCAGGAGCACCTGCTGGAGAAGCACGGCCAGCGCATGCCCGTGGAGGACGGCTACATTGCCGCCACCGCCCGCCGGCATGGGCTGACTATCGTGACAGGAAATGACAAGGACTTCCGGCGGCCCGGACTGAAGGTGTTCAATCCGTTCAAGGAGCTGCCGCCGGCCTGATGCGACAGACCAGGCGACGTTCGCGGGTGATGTGACGCCTGGCCTGCAGCCGTTCGCCCTGATGTATAGAAGGGTGAACGGCCCGGTAAACGCCGCGCTCGCGCCCTTCGATCCCGGGGACGTGCTTCCATACATCAGCACGCACGGAATCAATCAACTCTTCCCACAAACAAAAAACCCGCCGCAGCGGGTTTTTTTGAGCACTGCCTGAACCGGTCAGGCGGCGCGTTGTTTCCGGCGGCGCGATACGAAACCCATGAGGCCCAGGCCCGCCAGCATCAGGGCGTAGGTTTCGGGTTCGGGAATTGCGGCGGTGAAGGTGTCTCGTCGTCTGACGGCTGTTCCAGCGAAAAGTAGTTCGATGTGCCTGCTGCTATCCCGCAATAGACGACGAAGCCGATTCGACGTCGTCGTCCACGAAGCTCACGAAGCCTGATGTTTTATCCGGGCTGATATTAAAGAAGTGAGCATTTGGCCCGCCATAAACAGTCGGATCCGGGTAAAGCCCAGCCCACCGGGTCCGGAACCGGGCCTTGGCCTGCATATGAGCCGATGCCGTCCGGACCGGCGAGCTGCAGACTGAGAAATCAAAGGCGGTCCCGAGTCGGAAGTGACGAAAATACTTGTGATCAAGTAGCTGCGTGTTGTTGACCACTCCAATTAATACGTCATCACCATTGCCTAAATGGGCCTGGGAGCGCCACGAGTAGCAACTGGACTAATTGTGCGATCCGGACAGATTTGCATCAGTGAAAGTGAAGATCAAATTGCAGTTACCTAGACCAGACGGAGCACACACCATCATGCCGCCGCTTGGGCTGGAAACCGATACCGCGGCGATGCCCACAAACATCGCGCAAGCCAGAAGCAGTTTTGAAATTTTCATAAGCAGTTCTCCTTCTACTTTATTAAATTTCGGATTGGCGCTTGTTCCTACACCAATTTTGCGATGCGAGTAATGATTCAACTCAACGTACGCACCGCACATGGAGGACGATTCTCTACTCATCAAAACAGAAAATCTATAGCCCGTTCGGACTAATATTGAAAATTGTCAAGCATGACCGGACAGCACCCGGAATACGCGCGCGGCCCGGGATTGCGGGTCGCTCACGGCGAAGAATTATGACCGTGCGATCCTCGAACAGATCAGGAAAAGCTTGGGGCCATGGCGGTGGAGAATTCGCAATGCATTGTTTTAATGATTTAAATTGCCGATAAGACAACGCTGAAATTGCCCCCATCCTGACCTTCCCCCGCAAGCAGGGGAAGGAAATTCCAGAGCCCCCATCCCAGATCCCCCTCGCTGGCTGCGCGCGCTCTCCCCCCTGAAGCAGGGGAAGGAAATTCCCGTGCCCCCATCCCAGCCTTCCCCCGCAAGCAGGGGAAGGAGATTCCAGAGCCCCATCCCAGATCCCCCTCGCTGGCTGCGCGCGCTCTCCGCCCTGAAGCAGGGGAAGGAGATTCCCGTGCCCCCATCCCAGCCTTCCCCCGCAAGCAGGGGAAGGAGATTCCAGAGCCCCATCCCAGATCCCCCTCGCTGGCTGCGCGCGCTCTCCGCCCTGAAGCAGGGGAAGGAGATTCGTGCAAAGCGGGGGAAGGAAATTTAGTTCTCCCTCCCTTGCGCGAAGCGCGGGGGAGGGAAATTTGGTTCTCCCTCCCTTGCGCGCAGCGCGGGGGAGGGTTGGGGAGGGGGCGGAATTGCAGCACGCAGGAAAAGGAAACAATGAACCCCGTTCCCGGTGACGCGGACGCCGGGATTTCACTGCGCGTTGTCGCCCTTCAGCACGACCCACACGGTCTTGGCGATGATGTAGAGGTCGAGACGCAGCGACCAGTTCCGCAGGTAATCCAGATCGTGGTCGATGCGCGCCTTCATCTTTTCCAGCGTCTCGGTTTCGCCGCGAAAGCCGTTGACCTGCGCCCAGCCGGTGATTCCCGGCGGGACCTTGTGGCGCAGCATGTAGCCCTTGATCAGCTTGCGGTACATCTCGTTGTGGGCGACCGCGTGCGGCCGCGGGCCGACGATGCTCATGCGCCCCTGCAGGACGTTGAAGAACTGCGGCAGTTCGTCCAGCGACGTCCTGCGCAAAAACGCGCCCACCGGAGTCATCCGCGCTATCGTCTTTGCGCGCCTGCTGGATCGTGTCGCCGTCGTCCATCACGGTCATCGAGCGGAATTTGTAGACGGTGATCTCGTTGCCGTCGAGACCGTAGCGCCGCTGCCTGAAAATCGCCGGCCCGGGCGAAGTCAGCTTGACGCCGAGCGCGATGAGCAGCCAGCAGCGGCGAAATCAGGATCAGGATCAGGATCGACAAGCACGATATCGGTGCCGCGCTTGATGATGCGGTTGAAGCCGGTGAACGGCGTTTCGCACACGGCCACCACGGGAATGCCGCCGACCGCGTCCATGCGTCCCTGAATAAGATCGGTGACGAAGGTGTCCGGAACAAAATAGATCGAGCGCGGTCGTATCGCGCAGCGCATCGAGCAGATTCAGGATGCGCTGCTGCGAAGCCATCGGCAGCGAAAGATAGATCACGTCGACGTGATTTTTCTTGACGTATTCGGGCAGATCCGAAATCTTGCCCAGCAGCGGATACTCGTCGAAATGCGTCAGGCGCTCGCGCGTGCGGTCGTCGAAGAAACCCGACTACGCGCACGTTCGCGTAGAGATCGCTGCCGAGCCGCCGGGCGAGTTCGACGCCCTGCTCGTTCATGCCCGCCAACACAACGCATGCGCGCGGGGCCCTGCAGTTCGCGGATCATCGGCGCCGCCGCTTTCAGCAGGAAATGCGCGCCGCTCAGGCTGACGAGCGACACCCACCACCAGGTCAGCAGCACATCGCGCGGGAATTCTCCGAGGTAATGGCTCACGTAGCCGAAGAAAAAGAGCAGTCCCGAGAGCACCAGCCACCCGCCCGCGATGTGCCGCATGGCGCGCCACGCGCGGCATGGTCAGGCGCGCGGAGCCCGGGAACGTCAGCGAAAACACGATCAGCGAAAGTATGATGTCCTGCGGCGTCAGGCGTCCCTCGAACCACAGCGCCACCGCCCACAGCGACAACACCAGCACCAGCGGGTCGAGCACGATCTCGATGAGATTGAGAATTTGATCGCGCCCGACCGAAAGCCGGGTCGCGCTCCGGAACGTAACGGGCATCGCTCGCTGTGGCATAACTGGAAATTGTACACCCGCCGCGCACTCGGAAAGACGTCATGCATCCGGCATATCACGGGAAAACTTTTTCCGCGGATAGGCTTCTACACATCGCTGCCCCCATCCTGGCCTTCCCCCGCACGCGGGGGAAGGAAAATAGGTCGACCTTCCGCGGCACGATGCGGGGGAAGGAAAATAGGTCGACCTTCCGCGGCACGCGGGGGAAGGAAAATAGGTCAACCTTCCGCGGCACGGTGCGGAGGAAGGAAAATAGGTCGACCTTCCGCGGCACGGTGCGGGGGATGGAAAATAGATTGACCTTCCGCGGCACGCGGGGGAAGGAAAATAGGTCGACCTTCCGCGGCACGGTGCGGGGGAAGGAAAATAGGTCGACCTTCCGCAGCACGATGCGGGGGAAGGAAAATAGGTTGACCTTCCGCCGCACGATGCGGGGAAGGAAAATAGGTCGACCTTCCGCTGTGCAGCGCGGGGAAGGAATCTAGAGTAGCCCTCCCTTGCGCGCAGCGCGGGGGAGGGTTGGGGAGGGGGCAGAATAGCGGATAATGCGTCGCATGCGTGACACTGTTGCACAACGTCGCGGCCGCATTTTGAGAAATCAGGCCACTGATGCTGAACGCCACCTTTGGCAACATTTGCGACGCCGGCAACTCGGAGGTCACCGATTCCGCCGTCAGGTGTCCATCGGCGGCTATATCGCGGATTTCGCGTGCCTAGAGGCGAAACTTGTGATCGAGCTCGACGGCGGACAGCACCAGGAGCGTAGTCGCTACGATGAGCGTCGCGACCTTCGAATCGAAGCGCGGGGGTTTCGGGTTATCCGATTCTGGAACAACCAGGTATTTCAAGAGACCTCGGCGGTACTCGATACCATTATGCGTGCCTTGGAATTGAACTCCGCCCAATCAAATTTCCCCCCATCCTGACCTTCCCCCGCACACAGGGGAAGGGAGTTCGAGGCGCCGGTGCAGGCAAGGAATAAATCGACCTTCCCCCGCACGCGGGGGAAGGAAGTTCGAGACGCCGGTGCGGGCAAGGAATAAATCAACCTTCCCCCGCACGCAGGGGAAGGAATTTTGAGGCGCCGGTGCGGGCAAGGAATAAATCGACCTTCCCCCGCACGCAGGGGAAGGAAGTTCGAGACGCCGGTGCGGGCAAGGAATAAATCGATCTTCCCCCGCACACAGGGGAAGGGAGTTCGAGACGCCGGCGCGGCTAAGGAATAAATCAACCTTCCCCCGCACGCGGGGGAAGGAAGTTCGAGACGCCGGTGCAGGTAAGGAATAAATCAACCTTCCCCCGCACGCAGGGGAAGGAATTTTGAGGCGCCGGTGCGGGTAAGGAATAAATCGACCTTCCCTCGCACGCGAGGGAAAGAGGTTTGAGTGCGCAGCGGAAGGAGACTAATTTCTCCCTCCCTTGCGCGCAGCGCGGGGGAGGGCCGGGGGAGGGGGCGGTAAACTACGTCGCCGGAGAAGTTTCCCGCAGGTACTTCGACACCGCTTCGGTGCGGTTGGTCGCGCCGAGCTTCCGGAAGATCCGCTGCGCGTGGTTCTTCACCGTGAACAAGCTGATGCCAAGAACCGTGGCGATTTCGGCGTTTGTTTTGCCCTCGGTGATCTTCATGACGATTTCCTGCTCGCGCGCGCTCAGGCCGCCGGAATTTCGCGGGTCGCCGTCCCCCGCCGGGGCCGCGGCAGACTTCAGCGCCGCCACTTTGCGATAAGCCACATCGATCTGGGCAATCACCGAATCGACCAGGAAGTGGAAACGTTCGAGGCGGTGTCCGTTCACCACCGACTCCGCGCTCAGCATCATATACAGGCTGTCGTGATTGTCGCGTTCGTTGCGCATCCCGTGCACCAGCACCGACCGCATGCCCCGCATCGCCAGATGCAGCGCGCAATTGCAAGAGGAGTGCGTGATCTGATCGGCCGCTGCGTTATCGAGCAACAGGGGCCGCCGGCTGCCGGCAACCCAGCGCGTGAATACGTTTTTGAGCAACAGCTCGATGCCGCAACCATTAAGCCGCCCGGTGCGCACCCCCTGAATGGCGGAAATCACGTCGAGCTTCGGCTTCGAACCCTGAAAATCGCCCCAGGCGGAAATCAGTATCTGGTGCGGAATGAATTTCTGGACCTCGCACTGAAGCAGACGGAAAAGCTCGAAATGACACGATGACTTTCGAGGCCTTCTCGACGATCTGCAGGAAAGTTTCGCTTTCCTTCGTGGTTAGCCGGAAAGTGTCATCAGCCGCCACGCTTCCTTCAAGCCGCGCCGCGCCGGGCTGAACGCCGGTTCCGGGCCGGTGGAATCCGTGCAGCGCTACGATGCCGCCGATATATTTGCCCGCGGCGCGCACCGCGCCTTGCCGTTTACGTTTAATAACCAGTTGATCCATGGTCTGTCTCCCAACCTCAAACTATGAAAATCGCATTACATACTTGTGAAAATTCACCCAATCAGCCCAATTTCGTTGTCATGTGTCTGCGGTGTCCTGTTCTTCGAGTTCGCCCACCGCATGACCGGGCCCCGTCAAACCTTCTCGTTTTCCCTTCAAAAACATCGTTGCCTGATCCCTTGTCCGCAATTACTGTGCCAGGCAGTTAATACCGGTCATAAGTCCCGAACGCTGCCGGCGGAAAAAGTTATTCAGGGCGTACGTCACGGCGCTTCCGGTGGCGCTCGGACCGCCGCGTCGCCGGGGCAACTCGGCGGTGTTGAGGCGGCGTCAGGTTTGCCGAAAAAACGACAACACGCTGGAGGTAACAAATGTAATAAATTGATTTAACAAAACATTCGGCCGAAGCGGAAATTCATAAGGAGTGTGCCGGAGGGGGGGACAGAGGGCAGGCTTTCACCCGCCGGAATGACGAACTGAAATATAAGGTCACTATGATTGAGTTCGTCATTCCGGCGGGTGACGGGCCTGCCCCGGTAGGCGTTAAGCCGGGGCCGGTGTCCAGCGCCCCCATCCCGCCTTCCCCCGCAAGCGGGGGAAGGGGATTCCGGCGGCGAGGCCAGCGAATGGACGGAAGTCCCGCCTTCCCCGGCAAGCGGGGGAAGAGGATACCGGCGGCGAGGCCAGCGAATGGACCGACATCCTGCCTTCCCCCGCAAGCGGGGGAAGGGGATTCCGGCGGGTGACGGGCCTGCCCCGGTAGGCGTTAAGCCGGGGCCGGTGTCCAGCGCCCCCATCCCGCCTTCCCCCGCAAGCGGGGGAAGAGGATACCGGCGGCGAGGCCAGCGAATGGACCGACATCCCGCCTTCCCCCGCAAGCGGGGGAAGGGGATTCCGGCGGCGAGGCCAGTGAATGGACGGACATCGACGTCCTGCCCTCACCCGCAAGCGGGGGAAGGGGATACCGGCATTCACTGGAATGACGATTTATTAAGGAGCCTCTGATTAAGTCGTCCCCGCGTAGGCGGGGATCCAGTAATTGCCTGAATATCCTGGATTCCCGCCTTCGCGGGAATGACGAAACCATACTTAATCAGAGCTTCCTTAATTCTGGATTCCAGCCCCGGCTTAGATCGTCCCTCGGGGTGAAGACCAAAAACGCAACAAACCGGCGTATGGCCGCTAACAAGCTTCCATTTAGCTAAAATTACCGATTAGAATGATAGACATGGATCGGTAAATTAAACTGATTTCTTTAGACTGAACCGCACGCAATCTGGCTTGGCCGGTTTTGTGTTGCCGCGGTAATCGCATCCACTTACGCAACTTCGAGGAGGTCAGAATTGTTTGGCTTCGGCTTCGGCATCTCCGGCGCATCGCATGAATGCGGTCCATGTCCAGTTCGCTGAACCGGGCCTGCCGGGCCGCGAATATTTCGTACGCCATGCGCGGATACGGATCGGCAATGTGATGCGCACGACATCGCCGTCCGCGGGTCTCATCACTCCGGCGGCCGCCAGAACAATTCCGTTCGCGGTATTTATCGCGTTCGTCGTGCTGCAGTCCGTTGCTGACGAGCAATTGCGCTCGATGGGACTCGATACGCGCTGGCTCTATCCGGCGCGGACCATCGCAGTCGCCCTCCTGCTGTTTGCTTTCTGGCGGCACTACACGGAGTTGCGCGTTTTTTCCGGCGTCACGCTGCGGCGTATCGGCGTCGCGTTTGCCGCGGGGATAGTCGTATTTCTGCTGTGGATCAATCTCGACTTCGCGTGGGCGCAGTTCGGCAAGCCGCCTTCGTTCGATCCGACCCACGCCGACGGTTCCGATATTCACTGGGATGCTCGTTGGCTTCCGGTTGCTCGGGCTCGCCGTGATCGTGCCGGTCATGGAGGAATTGTTCTGGCGGTCGTTCCTGTTGCGCTGGCTCGACCGGCATGATTTTCTCGCTCACGATCCCGCCAGAGTCAGCCTGCGCGCAATGCTGTTGTGCGCGCTGCTCTTTGCATCGGAGCACAGTTTGTGGCTGGCCGGCCTGCTCGCCGGACTGGTGTACAACCTTGTCTACATGCGCGGCGGCAATCTCTGGTTGCCGATCGTCAGCCACGCCACCACCAACGCCGCGCTCGCGTGCTGGATTCTCGCAACCGGCCATTGGGAGTTCTGGTGAATTCCCCCGCGTTGCTCGCGCTTCGTCCGCGACGGATTCGTTCCGCCGCGGTCATTTGTATTGGCGGCGGGTTTCGTGGCGCAGCCTGCCGTCGCCGACCAATACGACACGCTCAACGTGACGTTCGGCAGCACTCTTCGATACGACTCCAACGTTTTCAGGACTCCGAGCAGCAGTCCTCCGCCGCGCGGGTTACTCGACCAATAGCGACCAGATCACCGATTATCGCGTCGGGCTGCGCATCGACAAGCCGTACATGCAGCAGCGCTTCCAGGCCGAAGTCAACGACACCATGACGCGTTACAACACATTTTCTTACCTCGATGCGGATGCGCTCAACTATCGCGCCGCGTGGCTGTGGGCCCTGACATACCGGTGGACGGGCACGCTCGCCGTGGATCGCGCGCAGTCGCAAGTCCCGTTCGCGACAACCGGCGGCACCCAGAAAAACACGCGCACGACCAATAACCGCAACTTCACGCTCGACGGCTGGATGTTCGGCGGCTGGCACCTGCTGGGAGGCTATGGGCAATCCGACTCGGAGACCCAGCAAACGATTTTGGGCGTCGCCGTCGTTTCAAAATCGTCGTATCGAAGGCGGGCTGCGCTACGTCGCGGAGTCCGGCAATTCGATCACCTTCATGCAGCGCTCGATACCGGCGGACCTTATCAATCAGGCGCTCGACCCGAACAACCTGATCGATACCAATTACACCGACACGGAAAGCGATCTCAAGGTGAGCTGGAAAAACGGCGGAAAATCGACCCTGGACGGCAATGTGACGTATAAGAACGCGCACGAACGAGCACTTTGCCGCAGCGCAATTTTACCGGCACCGCCGGCGAGCTTCGTTACGGGTGGACGCCGACCGGCAAGCTGCAGTTCAACGCTCGCCGCCGTCCGCACCTTTTTGCCGTACTTCGCGTATGGCAACACGATCGAAAATTCCAACAACGAGGGTGGACCAAACGTTTTCGCTGGGATCGGAGCTGAAGGTAGACGCCAAAGTCACGTTGCGTGCTGAATCTCGCGCGCACGCGCAGTGATTATCGCGGGCCGGTGCCGGTGACTCCGCCTGTCACGAGTCAGCATACGAATGATGAATTTCGCACTGCGCGGCTCGCGGTCGAGTGGGCTCCCCGCGCGCTTCATGACTGTGAACGCGAGTCTTGAACGCAGCACACGCGTACGAGCAATCTTGCCAGCTTTGATTTCAACGACACCACCGCAACCGTCGGCGCATCGTTTAATTTCTGATATCCGTGAGCGCATTAATGAGTATTCAGAATTTCACCAACAAGTCGCTCGTCCTTCCGGCGCAGGCGGAATCGAGTTCGTCCTGGGTCCCGGCTTCCGCCGGGAAGACGAGAGCGGACGTTATCACGAAAATGGCGCGCTTAGTCCATTCGGGCTATTGACGTTTCGCCCGCGGGATTCAGGTTGTTGCATGTTAATTTTGCAGTGCGCAAAAAGCCGCGCAGCACATTGGTGAGAGGATAATATGGTTTACAATATCCCGCCAAGCAACATCGTATCCATTTGAAACCACGAAATTTTTTTGAAATGTCGAACGCAATGAAACCTCATCATCTCGTTGGCATCGTTCCCGTGATTCTTGGCTTCGCGATCGTCGCCGGCTGCAGCAAGAGCGAGAACACGAACGCCACGGCTGAAAATCAAAAAAGCCACCACGCAGGTCGCGGCCAAGGTGAATTCCACCGAGATCACCATCTCGCAGATCAACAACGTCCTCGCCCGCAACCCCAACGTCAAGCCCGAAGCCGCGGAGCGCGCCAAGCGCGAAATCCTCGACCGGCTGATCGAGGCGGAACTCGCGCGCGAGGAGGCGGTCGCGAAAAAACTCGACCGCACGCCCGGCGTGCTGCAGGCGCTGGAAGCCGCCAAGACGGAAATTCTCGCCCGCGCTTACGTCGAGCAGATTGCCGCGGCGCAGCCCAAGCCGACTCCCGAAGAGGTCAAAAAATATTATGTGGAGCATCCCGAGTTGTTCAGCCAGCGGCGCGTTTACCGTATCGAGGAATTTTCCGTCCCGGCAACCGAAGGTCTCGCCGCCAAGCTGAAGGAGCAGGTAGCCAAAGCCCGCTCCATGGAGGATATCGCGGCGTGGCTGAAATCCCAGGGCATCCCGTTCACCGCCAATAGCGCCGTGCGTGCCGCGGAGCAGTTGCCGCTCGAGTTTCTGCCCCAGTTGCAGGCGATGAAGGACGGCGACATGCGGGTATTCGAAGCGGGCGGTCAACTTCAGGTGATACGCGTCGCGGCCAGCAAATCGGAGCCGGTGGACGAGGCGCGCGCCACGCCGCGCATTCAGCAATTCCTGTTTACCCAGCGCGCGCGGGAAGCGGTCGCCAAGGACATGAAGCTGATCAAGGAAAAGGCGAAGATCGAATACGTCGGCGAATTCGCCGCCAGTGCGGAGGAAGCCGAGGCCAAAGCCAAGGCCGCGGCCGAAGCGAAGACGAAGGCGATCGCCGACGCGAAGGCCAAAGCCGCGGCCGAAACCCGGCCAAGGAAGACGAATTAGCCAAAGCGCAGGCGCGACGCGGAAGCGCGCGACAAAGCCGAGGCCGAAGCGAAAGCCGCGCGCGCCAAAGGCGCGCCCCCGAAACAAGCAAATCCCCTGACACCGGAAATGGAAAAGGGATTGAAGGGCGTGGTGCGGTAAGCGGTGAGCGGTGAATGATGAGCGGTGAACGGTGAATGGTGAAGGGTGAAGGGTGAAGAGAGACCGCAACGCAATCGCCCCCATCCCAACCTTCCCCCGCAGGCGGGGGAAGGAGAACTAGAGTGAGATGAATTACAAGGCTCTTCCCCCGCAGGCGGGGGAAGGAGAAGTAGAGTGAGATGAATTGCAAGGTTCCTTCCCCCTTGACGGGGAGGGCACATAAACAATTCCCCTCCCCCGTTTACGGGGGAGGGTTAGGGTGGGGGCAAGGGTGAAGAGAGACCGCAACGAAATCGCCCCCATCCCAACCTTCCCCCGCAGGCGGGGGAAGGAGAAGTAGAGTGAGATGAATTACAAGGCTCATCCCCCGCAGGCGGGGGAAGGCGTCACGCGATCGACTGCAACGCTTACCCCGCGCGCGGGGGAAGGAGTTCGATGAATATTTTGTAGCATAGTGAGGCTAACGGCTTGCAACTCACGTTATGCAAAGGACAATAACAATGTCACTCAAGCGCTATTTAACCACCCTGATGCTGCTCCTGGCCGCGGCGGTTTCGCCTTTGCGCCAACGCGCAAAGCAATCAGCCCGAATACCAGCTCGGGAACGGCGACAATATCCGCATCCAGGTATTCCAGAATCCGGATCTGACGGTCGAAACCCGCGTGACCGAGAACGGCACGATCAGCTATCCGCTCGTCGGCACGGTAAAAATCGGCGGCCTGACGATCCCCGCCGCCGAGCAAGCCATCGCGAAGGCGTTGACCGACGGCGGCTTCATCCAGAAGCCGCAGGTGAACATCGTTCTGCTGAAGAATCTCGGCAACCAGGTCTCGGTCCTCGGCTGGGTGAACCGCTCGGGGCGTTATCCGCTGGAAACCTTCAACACGCGCATCTCCGAAATGATCGCCATTGCCGGCGGCATCATGACCGGGAGTGTCGAGCAACCGGGCGGCGCCGATATCATGATTCTCACCGGCACTCGCGACGGCAAGCCGTTCCGCAGGGAAATCGATATTCCCGGCATGTTCCTCGACAACAAACTGGAGAACGATATCGTGGTGGCCGGCGGCGACGTGATCTACGTGCACCACGCACCCGATGTACTACATCTACGGCGAAGTGCAGCGCCCCGGTTTCCACCGCATCGAACGCGGCATGACGGTGCGCCAGGCCATCGCCCAGAGCAGCGGCCCCACGCTGCGCGGCACCGAGCGCCGCCTGCGCCTGTATCGCCGCGGCGCCGACGGCAAAATCGTAGCATGTCGGTGCCCGTGCTGGACGACTTGATGCGGCCGGACGACGTGCTCTACGTCAACGAAAGCCTGTTCTGAAGAGGCGCCCATGAATCCGCTGCAGTTTCTGCGCATCCTCCGCGCGCATTACATCGTCGCGCTGGTTGTCGCGCTGCTCACCGTGGCGGGCGCGCTGGCGGTCAATATGCTGCTGCCGAAGCAATACACCGCGACGACCTCCGTGCTGGTGGACGTGCGGTCGCCCGATCCGGTCGCCACCATGCTCATGCCCGCGAGCCTTTCCACGCAGGTGGACATCATCACCAGCGACCGCGTGGCGCGGAAAGTCATCAGGACGCTCGGGCTCGACCAGAGCGCGACGGTGCGGGACCAGTGGATGACCGCCACCGAGGGCAAAGGCTCGCTGGATACTGGCTCGCCGAGCTTCTGCTGAAAGAGCTCAAGGTCACGCCCGCGCGCGACAGCAACATCATCAGCATCGCCTACAGCGGGGCCGATCCGACGTTCACCGCGGCGATCGCCAACGGCTTTGCGCAGGCCTACATCGACGTCACCATCGAACTGAAAGTCGAGCCGGCGCGCCAGTATTCGCGCTGGTTCGGCGATCAGGGCAAATCGCTGCGCGACAACCTGGAAGCCGCGCAGGCGAAGTTGTCCGCGTACCAGCAGGAGAAAGGCATCGTCGCGAACGACGAGCGCTACGACGTTGAAACCGCCAAGCTGAGCGAGCTGTCCTCCCAGTTGATCAGGGTGAAGGCGGAGACCAGCGATGCCCGCAACAAACAAAAGTCGGGCGCGACCGGCGACAAGCTTCCCGAGGTCATGGCGAGTTCGGTGGTCGCCGGCCTCAGGAGCGAAATCGCCAGGCAGGAAGCCAAGCTGCAGGAAGCGGCCGGCAACCTCGGCAAAAACCACCCGCAGTACCTGCGCATGGAATCCGAACTCGCCGCGCTCAAGCAGAAACTCGAGGCGGAAACGCAGCTGGTCACCGAGCGGTTTTTCGGTATCGAGATCGATCGGCACGGACAAGGAATCCGAACTCGCGGCCGCCATCGCGGCGCAGAAGAGAAAGCTGCTCGATCTCAAGAACGAGCGCGACCAGCTCGCGGTGCTCCAGCGCGACGTCGACGCCGCGAAAAACGCCTACGAGTCGGTCAACAAGCGCTACACCGAGACCACACTCGCGAGTCAGTCCACGCAGGCCAACGTGACGGTGCTCTCGCCGGCGATCGTGCCGCTCGTGCCGTCGTTTCCGAAACCGCTCGAAAAGATGCTGGCGATGGGCGCGGCACTTGGCATCCTGTTGGGCGTGCTCGCCGCATTCGGCCTCGAGATGCTCGACCGGCGCATCCGCTCGGTCGAAGACCTCGCCGAAGTGATGCAGCTTCCCGTGCTCGGCGTAATCTCGCGCCCGCCGCCGCCTTGCGTTCTTGCGTCGCAGCATCGCCGCTGTTGTCGAGGTAAGCGACAACCATGGCGACAG
This sequence comes from uncultured beta proteobacterium, assembly GCA_963778865.1. Classification (GTDB taxonomy): domain Bacteria; phylum Pseudomonadota; class Gammaproteobacteria; order Burkholderiales; family SG8-41; genus PALSA-1004. The sequence continues at coordinate 174,742 of CAVZWF010000007.1, forward strand.
AGCAACGTTATTCCCGCCCCGACGCGGAGCGTCGCGCTCAAGCACGCGCGAACGCTCGATCGGCGCCATTCTGGTCGACGCCGGCCGGCTCAAGATCGAAGACGCGGAGCGCATCCTGCACCTGCAGAAAGAGCAGGGCCTGCGCTTCGGCGACGCCGCGTTGAAGTTCGGCCTGATCACCAAGGCCGACATCGATTTTGCGCTCGCGTCGCAGTTCGATTACCCGTATCTGCTGCGCGGCGAGAGCGCGGTCAGCGAAGAGGTCGTCGCCGCCTACGCGCCCTTCACGCCGCAGGTCGAAGCGCTGCGCGCGTTGCGCAGCCAGTTGATGTTGCGCTGGTTCGACACCGACCTCTCGCGCAAGGCGCTCGCCATCGTCAGCGCGGAGCGCAACGAAGGCCGCAGCTTCATCGCCGCCAACCTCGCCGTGGCGTTCTCGCAGCTCGGCGAGCACACGCTGCTCATCGACGCGGACCTGCGCAACCCGTCGCAGCACCGGTTCTTCGGCCTCGACAACCGCAGCGGCTTGTCGGCGGTGCTGTCCGGCCGCGGCGGGCCCGACACCATCCAGCGCATACCCGCGCTGCGCGATCTTTGCGTGCTGACCGCCGGCGCCCAGCCGCCCAACCCGTCGGAACTCCTGGCGCGGCCGCTGTTCGCGCAACTCCTGCAGGAATCCGCCAAGGAGTTCGACGTCATCCTCGCTCGACACCCCGGCGTCGTCCCATACCTCCGACGCGGAAATCATCACCATGCGCGCCGGCGGCGCGTTGATCGTCGTGCGCAAAAACGCCTCGCGGCTCTGGCGCGTAAAAGGCATCGCCGACCACGCCGTCCAGACCAGCGCCACGATCGTCGGCACCGTGCTGAATGATTTTTGAGAAGCCGTGAGCGGTAAGCGGCAATGAGTGACGGGTAATGAGTAATGAGTAATGAGTGATGAGTGATGGGCGATGAGCGACCGCGTGTGGGGGGAAGCCGGGGCCATTACAAGCTGGAAGCATGGAAGCGGGCAAGAGAATTGGTTCTAACTGTCTATACGCTTACGAGAGCATTTCCCAAGGAAGAAATATTTGGATTGACCGCACAGATGCGGCGCGCCGCGATCTCAATCCCAAGCAACATTGCAGAAGGTGCGGCCCGTAGAGGAATACGGGAGTTCGCTCAGTTCCTCAACATTGCGCGAGGCTCATTGAGTGAGCTGGAGACACAACTATTGATAGCGACGGATCTGGGCTACATCAAGAACAACGATCCAGTGTTCGAGCTGGTAGACCTTGTTTCCCGGCTCATCACCGGCCTGCACAAAACCGTCCGCTCATAAATTCATACTCATCACCCACGACTCATCACTGATTACCATCACCCATCACCCATCACTCATCACCCATCACTCATCACTCATTAGCGCCAGCGCAACGGAGTCCCTGCCATGACAATCACCGAAAAGGAGCTCATGAAGCGGATCACGGCCGATCCGAAGATCTTTGGCGGCAAGCCCATCGTGCGCGGTCTGCGCATTTCAGTCGAAACCATCGTGAGCCTGCTCGCGCAGGGGGAGACAGTGGAGGCGATCATCGATGATTACCCCGGACTTACTCGCGAGGATGTGCAGGCGTGCCTCGCTTATGCTCACGCAGTGATTGCCAATGACTCGCTCGACGCCGTGCGAGTCATTGGATGAAATTTCTCGTCGACCGTTGCGCGGGAGTCAAGCTTGCGCAATGGCTGCGGACACAAGGGCATGACGTGTACTATGCGGGCGAGCGCGACACTGATCCCGGAGACGAGGAATTGCTTGCTCAGGCAGCGGCAGAAAACAGGGTGCTGGTGACGATAGACAAGGACTTCGGCGTTCTGGTTTTTGCGCAAGGAGCGCCGCATCGCGGCCTCGTCCGTTTGCCGGATGTGCCGTCAGCGGGGCGTATTGCGCTGTTCGAGCGGCTGCTTGCGGAACATGAACGGGAAATGTCAAATGGCTCCGTCATTACCGTGCGCGGCGATCGTATCCGGATTTCACGCTGACACGCATCCTCGACACCCATTTCTCATCACTGATTACTTATCACTCATCACTTCTTACCCATTACTCATCACTGATTACGCATCACTCATCACCCATTACTCGCATGTCCTCCACCCTGAACGCCACCCCCTCTCGCCGCTCTTCGAGCAACCTCGATTGGCTGCCGGTGGCGATCGGTCTGCTGGCGCTTTACGTTCCGACCTTCTACAACGCTGCCACATCGTTCTGGCTGTCGGAAGAGGGCGCGCACGGCCCCATCATTCTGGCTGTTATCGCGTGGCTGATCTGGAAAAAGCGGGCCGCGCTATTTGCCGCGCCCTTCAAGCCCGCGCCGGCGCCGGGCATCGCGCTGCTCGTGATCGGCTTGCTGTTCTATGTCATGGGCCGATCCGTGGATATCGTGCTGTTCGAAATCGGCGCGCTGATGCCTATCCTCGCCGGCGCAGTGTTGGCGATGCGCGGCTGGCGCGCATTGCGTGCTTTGTGGTTTCCGATTTTTTTCGTCGCATTCATGGTGCCGCTGCCGGGAACATTTACCGATGCATTGACGGGCCCACTCAAGCAACACGTCTCGGCAGATCGCCGAGCAGGTTCTCTACACCGCCGGCTATCCCATCGCGCGCAACGGCGTCATGCTGACCGTCGGCCAATACCAGCTCATGGTCGCCGACGCCTGCTCCGGGCTGAATACCATGTTCAGCTTATCCGCGCTGGGCATGCTCTACATGTATATGACGGCGCGCGCCAGCCTCCTGCACAACGCCATCATGCTCGCCAGCATTCTGCCGATTGCCTTTATCGCTAACGTAATTCGCGTCCTGGTGCTGATCCTCATCACCTATCACTTCGGCGACGAAGCCGGCCAAGGCTACCTCCACGGCTCCGCCGGCATCGTGCTTCTCCTCGTCGCCCTGACCGCGCTCTTCGTTCTCGACAGCCTCCTCGCGCGCGTAATCAAGCCGCGAAAAAAGCGGTAAATGGGTAATGAGAGATGAGTAATGAGTAAAACCCCAAAAAGGCGCACTCGCGCGCCGCCCTTACCCCTCACCGCTCACCGGTTCTTGCTCACCCATCACTTGTCACTCGTCACGCATCACTCGTCACTCATCACTCATCACTCGACTATTACCCATCACTCCGTTCAGGAAAGATCAATTTGTAGTTGCGCAAATCCTCTTGAAACGCATTGCAGGCCGCGAGTGCTTCCCGCACCAGGTGTCGCGACTGGCCGTAGTTGAACGCCGCGGTCCAAGCTTGTGCACGGCACATAACCTTGATGAGTGGCTCGGGACTATCGTCGTGAGACAACGCTTTCAGTGGCAACAGATAATCCTCGCGGTAAACCGTCGGGATAATGATACGACTTAGCTTTGCGGACGAGAGAACGCAGTTCATCGCGAGGCGGGCGGTTCGACCATTGCCATCGAGAAACGGATGGACCTCGGCAACGACGAACATTGTCATGATTGCGCGCGCCACCGGCTCCGCGAGAGCCTTGATTCGCCCGAAGCCTTCGCGCAGGGTTCCCTGAACGAGCTCGGGAATTACAAATAAAGTGTTACCAGCCTGGTTGGGTTTATCTTTCCATTCGCCGGGTTTCTTGTCGGCACGCTTTTGCATGACAAGTGCATTGACGTTCTTTAGCCATGAAAGAAACTCATCGGCAGTCTTTGGGGGTTGGTCGCGCCAAGGGGACATTGTCGCTGCGTTGAACGTACCCAAAATGTCGTGAGAGTCCTCGCTGCGATTTTCGATAATCTTGCGTTCAAATACGATGCTTTCCGCCTCTTCGACTGTAAATGTCGTGCCTTCGATGTAATTGGAGAAGTACGCTTCAAAGAACCCGAAGTTTTCCCCGCCAATGCCGGTGGGTGCTTGGTCGGGCGCGGGAGCGAATGAGGTGCGGTTAAGCCCGGATAAGAGCGCGTCAAATCTGTTGAGCCGCGAGGGGTCATAGGGCCGGCCTGCGGCACGCGCTAGCGCTTGCCTGGTGGTCAACTTCTTTGCCGCCTGGGTTCCAAGCAGTGCGCCGATGATTGCGTCCAGGCGGGAATACTCGGCATCCAGCTCCAGCGTTTGGGCGAGGCTCCGGGAATTGTCGCGAAGACCGTTGAGCTGGTTCGCATCGCGAATTGCCAATACCTCGTCAAGGAGGTTCTCAACTTCGCCTTGAGGTAATACACGTTCGGACCAGCCGCGGCCCCTGGTGAGATTCTCCAAGTATCGCCGCGGCTCACTCGCCAGGTACAGAGCGCCGTAAGGCATATCGACAGGCGCTACGTCGGTGCGTGGACCTGGTCCCGGGACAATGTGCACCGTAAGGCCGGGCAGTTTCAGGTCTCGGCGCGTTTTGCCGCGAGTGATTATGAGATGACCCTCGTGAGGCTGCGCATCAAATGCAGACCGATGCGAGATAACTCCGCCGGGTAAGAGTTGACTGACAATGGCGAGCCAGTTTCGAAGAACGATCGAGCCGGGCGGGCTGTCGAGATTTGAGGTGTATACGCCGGCGTAGAGTTTACGCAGGCGGCCACTCTCTGCCAGGCGCCGAATGCGCTTGGAAGCCGCAGGGGCCTTTGCATCACTGAAAAGAATTTCCGGTAAGTTGTCCAGATTTTGGGCCATTGGGGCAGTCGCCCGAAGTCGAATGTCCGTATTGTACAGAAAAAACACTAATTTTGTCCAAATACTCCTCTATACTATATCCGCTCCCAACTCACCACTTACGACTTACGATTCACCGCTTTACCGCTCACCGCTCACTCATCGCCCTTGACCATACAAGACTAACCAACTAGACTAGTCTAACCAATATTGTGTGAGGTGGATGATGCGCCAGTGCAACTTATACGAAGCCAAGACCAAGCTATCGGAGTTGGTTCAAGCGGCATTGGACGGTGAGGAGGTATTAATTGCGCGGGCTGGCAAGGCGGCGGTTCGTCTTGTACCGGTGGTATCCGGGAAGGCCCGAACCAAGGGTTGGGGATCATTGGAAATCGATACACGGTTACTGGACGCGGCGTTTACGCCAGAGGCAGAGGAAGATGTAGCGCGTTTATTTAAGGGCCCGGCCACGTGACGCACCCCCGTTTGCTGCTGGACACTCATATTGCCTTGTGGTGGTTCTCCGGCAACGCCCGTCTCACTGAGGAGTTACGCGACGAAATTGGCCGCAGCGAATGCTGGCTGAGCGCCGTATCGGTGTGGGAGGTGGCAATCAAGTTCCGATTGGACAAATTGCCGGTAGCGCCAAGTGCGTTTCTCGCAGCAGCCCGTGCCGGAGGTATTCGCTTGTTGCCGATAACCCCGGACCACGCGGCTGCTACCGCGGAATTACCCACCCTTCATGCCGACCCGTTCGACCGATTGATTCTGGCGCAAGCGCGACAAGAGCAACTGACTCTGCTTACTGCGGATATTTCCTTGGCGGCATACGGCGCGAATGTGCGTTACCTGCAATGAACAACGACAATATGAACCTGGTGAACAGTAATGGGTATCCGGCAACTGATCTGAGCGGCGGCGGTGCGGCCAAAAACCCGGGCCGCTGGAACAATGACAAGGAACCGGTCGTTTATAGCGCACCGACGATTGCAATGGCCGTGCTCGAGACCGCCGCACATGTCGATGATTCCGGATTGCCGTTGAATCGGTATTTGGTTGAGATCAATGTGCCTGACGGTATTTGGGCGCAGCGCGAAGAGATCGACGCCGGGAAATTGCCGCCTGCATGGGCGGCAATTCCAGCGGGTCGTGCCAGCGTCAAGGTCGGTTCAGACTGGCTGTCGTCGCTGCGGTCGCCGATCTTGATGGTGCCTTCCGTGATTGTGCCGGAAGAAAGGGTCTCGCTCACCGGCGCGCGCAAACGCAATGCGCGCGAGGCACCGTGAACGTTGGAGCGGCTGCATGCGAAAAACAAATTGGAAATGTCTAACGTCGTCACTCATGACCTGTAATAGTCGAGACTCGATCCGACAGTCGATGTGCGCTTTCATGTGAATTTCGGCCCGGCCTCGTGGGGCGACAATTGGCCAGAACCCGTCATTGAGGAGACAACTTCAAAGCTGCCCCGAACGGTACATTCAGTCCTTCGGCCTTCGGCATATCGATGTAGCACACTTGTGCTATTATTAATTTTTTACACTGGAGTTAGACTATGTCCACGACCACCATTCGCCTGCCGCAGGATCTAAAGAAGCGCATCGCTCGGGCCGCAGGACGCGCTGGACGCACCGCACACAGTTTCATCCTCGAAGCGATAGCCGAAAAAGCCGAACAGGAAGAGCGTCAGGGCGAGTTTCAAGATACGGCCGAGCAACGGTACGCCGAGATTCTGGCCTCCGGCAAGACAGTGCCGTGGGGTGAAATGCGTCGCTATCTTGAACGTCGACTCACCGGTAACAAGATCGCTCGACCAAAGCCAAGAACACTGGCGCGCTAGTGATGTCGCGCATCGAGCTCGCACCAGAAGTCGGGGATGATTTCGACCGCATCTTGAACCATCTCGCTGAGCATGAAGCGGCGGACGCCAAATCGCACATTGAAGATATTTTAAGAGCGATCGACGTGCTGGAGCGTAATCCGCTGATTGGTCGGCGCGTCCGCACCGATCTTAGAGAGCTTGTAATAGGGCGCCGTGCACGCGGTTATGTTGCACTGTATCGATACGTTATGGAACTTGACACGGTGTTTGTGCTCGCCGTCCGCAGCCAGAAGGAGGCGGGTTACACAAGAGCGTAACCCATCACGCATGACCCCTCACTCGCTCCACCGCTTACCACTTACGACTCACGGCTCTTCGCTCCGCTTACCGCTCACCGGAAGCGCTGGGCGTCGATACCCCTGTCGTATAATTAGCAAATGGACTTCGAGTGGGATTCGGCCAAAGCGGCTGCAAACGTCAAAAAACATGGCGTTTCGTTTGAAGAGGCCGTCTCCACTCTAGGCGACGATTTCGCTGCCACCGCGCGCGACCTCGCGCACTCGGTGGTAGAGTTCCGCTTTATCACTTTTGGCGTCTCCGCCAACGGTCGCTTGCTCGCGGTTTCCCACACGTGAACGCGGAGATCGAATTCGAATTATCAGCGCACGCTTGGCAACTCGCGCAGAAAGGAAAATTTATGAAGAAGGCTAGATCAGAAGCGAACGACTGGCTTCGTCCCGAATACAAACGCAGCGACCTGGGACCCATTGTGCGGGGAAAATATGCCCGCCGCATGGCTACCGAGTCAAATGTCGTCGTAATTGACCCCGCTGTATCAAAAGCGTTCCCCAACGAAGCATCAGTAAACGCCGCGTTACGCGGCCTGCTGAAACTCGCGAAAACGAGCACACGCCCAACCGCGCGTTTAACGCGGACACGCGCAAAGGCAGCGCGCGCCGGTTAACTCGCCGTTGGAGCGGCTGCATGCGAAAAATAAATTGGAAATGTCTAACGTCGTCACTCATCACTCGTTACCCATGACCCATTACTCATCACTCGCTCCACTGCTCACTGCCTTTCGCTCACCGCCAGTTTTAGCACTCATGCGCGACGCGAATGCATACCGCTCCCTCCCTTGCGCACTGCGCGGGGGAGGGTTGGGGAGGGGGCCAGTTTTAGCACCCATGCGCGAAGCGAATGCACACCGCTCCCTCCCTTGCGCATTGCGCGGGGGAGGGCTGGGGAGGGGGCCAGTTTTAGCACTCATGCGCGAAGCGAATGCACACCGCTCCCTCCCTTGCGCATTGCGCGGGGGAGGGTTGGGGAGGGGGCCAGTTTTAGCACTCATGCGCGAAGCGAATGCATACCGCTCCCTCCCTTGCGCATTGCGCGGGGGAGGGCTGGGGAGGGGGCCAGTTATAGCACTCATGCGCGAAGCGAATGCACACCGCTCCCTCCCTTGCGCACTGCGCGGGGGAGGGCTGGGGAGGGGGCCAGTTTTAGCACTCATGCGCGAAGCGAATGCACACCGCTCCCTCCCTTGCGCATTCGCGGGGGAGGGTTGGGGAGGGGGCAACTCACCGCTCCACCGTCACTCGTCACCTGTCACGCCTCGTCACTTCGTCACTCGCTCCTAACCCATGCCTGAACATCTAAGAGCCCTGGTCGTCATTCTCGTTCTCGCGACCGTCGTATTCGCGTTCGCCAAGGCGCCCGCCTGCGCGATGGCGATGAACAGCGGCGATTTCGAGCGCCGGCGCAATCTGTGGTTCGGCATCACGCTCGCGGCTTTTCTTGCGCACAATTTCTGGCTCTTCATCATCTTCGCGGCCGCGATGTTGCTTTTCGCGCTGCCCCGCGAGCCCAACAAGCTCGCCATGTTTTTCTTTCTGCTGTTTGCGGTGCCGATGTTTCCCGCCCAGATCACCGGTCTGGGCATAATCAAACACTTCTTCACTATCGATTACGTCCGCCTGCTCGCCCTGACGGTTCTGTTGCCGGCATTCCTGTACCTGCGGAAGCAGCCGGACAACGAACGTTTCGGCCGTTTGCTTCCCGACAAGCTTCTGGCGGGCTATCTGATTCTGCAATTCGTGCTGATGTTGAGCGCCAGCACCTTCACCAATACGCTGCGCATGGCGTTTTTTACGCCTTCATCGATGTTTTCCTGCCCTATTATGTGGCCAGCCGCTCGCTCAAAAATCTGCAGGGATTTCGCGATGCACTGATGGCGTTCGTGATGGCCGCGCTGGTGCTCGCCGCGATCGGCGTCTTCGAGTACGCCAAGCACTGGCTGCTCTACAAAAACCTGGAAGATGTGCTGGGCGCAGAGCGATGGGGTTTTGGGAATTACCTTGACCGAGGGGAAGGGCTCTGCGTGCATTGGGCAGTGTCGGACAGCCAATTCCTTCGGCTACGTCATGGCTGTTGCCGCGGGGTTCTTGCTTTATTTGAAAAAATCGGTTCCCAACCCGCTGGCGTGGGGTCTTGGGTTGGTAGCTGCTGATCGCGGGCCTGATCGCCCCTTTGTCCCGCGGGCCTTGGGTGGGTGCGGCTGCAATGTTGCTGGTATTCATCGCGACGAGCCCGTCTCCCGGGAAAGGTTTCGTAAAACTCGCGCTGCTCGGCCTGATAGTGATCCCGGTGTTGTTGGTATCTCCCGCAGGTCAAGACATCATCGACCACTTGCCCTTTGTCGGAACCGTCGATGCAGAGAGCGTGACTTACCGGCAGCGGTTGCTCGAAATAGCGGTTCAAGTAATCCTGCAGAATCCTTTTTTCGGCGCCTTCGATTTCATGTATTCACCAGCAATGCAGGAAATGAAGCAAGGGGCAGGGCATCATTGACATCGTCAATTCCTACTTGGGCGTCGGGCTGACGAGCGGCTTGGTCGGACTGTCTCTCTTTGCGGGCTTTTTTATTGCTATTGCTGTCGGCATATTTCAGGGGCATGCGGAATCTGGCCGACAGGAACGACGAGCATTACTTGCTGGGCCAAGCGTTATTTTCCACGCTGCTCGGCATATTGGTCATCATTTTTACCGTCAGCAGCATCTCGGTCATTCCGGTGATCTACTGGTCGGTGGCCGGGCTCGGCGTTGCGTATGCGCGCATGCTTGCGCTTGCAAACGTTCCGGCAAAGGCGCCTGAGCGTACAGGGCCGACCGGTTTTCGGCCCTCGAGCATGAAGAGTTGACATTATTTAGAAAGCTGAAATTGTTGGTCGACGATAAAGGTCGCAGACGCAAGCGATTGGTTCATCGTAGGTGAAAGTGAAAGCATTGCATGTCACCATGTCGTTTCTGCCTCCGATAGGTCATGCCTGATCCGCGCAGCCAATTATGGCGACACGAACTTTACTGATTGCTGAGGCGGCGAATCCCGACTGGGTAAGTGTTCCCCTTGTGGGCTGGTCATTGGCTACCTCAATTGCGCGAATTACGCCGGCGCATATCGTTACCCACGTTCGCAACAGGACCGCAATACTGAAAGCGGGCCTCACTGAAGGAAAAGATTTTACAGCCGTCGACTCGGAGGCTGTGGCGCGGCCTCTTTGGCGCATTAGCAACATTCTGCGTGGAAAAGCTGGCGTTGGTTGGACGACGAGTACGGCGATGGCTGCTCTTGCCTATTACTACTTCGAGTCGCTCGTCTGGAAGCAATTTGGCAGTGCAATCTTGCGCGGCGACTATGATGTCGTACACCGTATCACGCCGCTCAGCCCGACGATCCCCAGTATCATGGCGAAAAGATGTCGTCGCGCTGGCGTTCCATTTGTTATCGGACCTCTCAATGGCGGCGTCCCTTGGCCAAAGGGATTTGATTCTGCACGCCGCAAGGAACGTGAATGGTTGTCTTACGTGCGGTCAGCCTATAAGCTTCTTGCCGGCATACAAGAGTACGCTGGAGTCGGCGGCAGCACTTATCGTCGGGTCTAACGACACGCTACAACAGATTCCCGGGGCATTCCGTCACAAATGCATCTACTTGCCGGAAAATGCGATCGATCCGGACAAGTTCTCCCGCGCCGCCACGCCGATTCCCGCCGGGAGAGTGTCTGCGTGCATGCTTCGTGGGGCGGTTGGTGCCTTACAAAGGCCCTGACATGCTGCTTGAGGCCATGGCGCCGCTTCTGCGCGGCGGCCGGCTTCAACTCGACATCATCGGGGATGGCCCGCTCATGCCGGCACTACGGGATTTCGTTCGCAAAGGAGCGTCTTGAAGGATACGTGACGCTGCATGGCTGGATCGAGCACGGCAATTTGCAGGACATAATGTGCAGGTCACAGCTGTTGGTTTTCCCGAGTATCCGGGAGTTCGGCGGGGGCGTGGTCCTCGAGGCGATGGCGCTTGGTATCGTTCCAGTGGTCGTTGACTATGGAGGACCGGGCGAGTTGGTGACCGACGAAACCGGATTCAAGGTGCCAATCGGTCAACGCAATGAGATCATCGATAACTTGCGGAGGGTCGTAGGTGCGATCTGTGACAAGCCCGATCGCATTGCACTTATTTCGCAGAGTGCGCGAAAACGTGTAAATGCACTTTTTACGTGGGATGCAAAAGCAACGCAAGTCATGCAAATTT
>CAVZWF010000008.1:0-108676 GCA_963778865.1 uncultured beta proteobacterium
CGGCCGCTTGCTGCGCCTGCAGCGAAACCGGTGCAACCAAACACAGCGCTGCAACACCGATTGCAGCCACGCCGGTCAAAAGAATTTTTCGCATTGTCATGCCTCCTCCTGCAGTAGACGATCCCGGTCGGGAATTGCGCGGGAGCCGCGGTCGTCGCAGCCCCCAACGGTATCGGGCCCATTGCCCACGGTGCGCTGGCGAACAGTCTTCACCTGAATGCGCGCGGTGGTGGAAACGCCCCAATGCCGCGCTCGTTGATCCAGGAATTACAGTCGCCGGTGGGTTGGAATTTTAGAAACTTATTTTGCCCAGCAGCACCATATCACCGCGCTCATAAGCGGTCAAACGCCCGGGTATTCAACTGAAAACTTTTCCGTCCGGCGACACGTGTCCCCTCCCGTTGAAATCGATCGTCAGGCGACCGGCAACTCCTGCCCCTTGTCCGAAGACTGTTTGATCGTATCGATGAAGCGATGCAGCTCGACCGCGGTGTCGAACGTCGGCAGGAGGTTTTTTCCGGTGCGCACCGCGTCGGCAAACAATTTATACATCTGCCCGACGTTGAAGGGATCGCCGCGCGGAAATTCCGGCGGCACCCAGAAGAAACGTTCGGGGATAGTCAGGTCGCTCAACTTGTGGCTGCGCTGCGCGCCTTGCACCCGCAGCAGCTCGCCGCGCTGCGAAGAGACGTCGCCGGTCACGACCAATGTTCCATCGCGCCCGTAGATCACCATGCGATAGCCCCCGCCCGCCCACGGGACGGCCGCGACGTGCACGGAAGCCACCGCGCCGCTCGCGAGCTTGCCGCTGACCAGTATGTTGTCCGGCGAAGTCACATCCACCATTTTTTTGGTGTCGGTCTGCAGCCACTGTTTGGCCTGGGTCGTGACCATGCACGACACGCGCGCGAAGTTGCCCACGACGAAGCGCATCGCATCGATGACGTGCCCGTTGGCGATGGTCAGCGGATTCGCGCCGAGCGTCACGTCGCGCTGCCAGCTGCGGGCGGCGGTACGCTCCAGCGCGCCGTCGCGCATGCAGTCGGCATGACAGGAGAGCACCTCGCCGACATAGCCGGCTTCGACCAGCTCCTTCATGTAAAGCAGTGAGGGACTCACGCGCGATTGCAGGCCGACCGCAGTCTGCACGCCCTTGGCGCGGGCCAGCGCGGCCAGCTCTTCTGCTTCGGCAGTGTTCCGGCCGAGCGGCCACTCGGTGTAGACGTGCTTGCCGGCTTCGATGGCGGCCTTGGTCGGCTCATAGTGCGATGGCACCCGTACGCACGACGGCGACCGCGTCGATCTCCGGTGATGCGCACATTGCGCGGAAATCGGTGAAGGCGAGCTTCGCTCCAAACGCCTTGCGCGCTTCTTCCGCGCTCTCGGGCCGGGTGGTGCAGACCGCAGTCATTTCGACGTCCGGGCTCGCCATCAGCGCCGGGAAGTGCGACTGGGAAGCCCAGTGTGAACGAACGCTGGCTCCGACAAATCCCAGGCGAATCTTGTTTGCCATGACGCATGCCCCTCCAGAATGGTTATTTTCTGCATTATTGCAGAGATCGCGCGCGGAACTAAAGGCAAAAAAAGGCCGCGTCTTGAGACGCGGCCTTAAAACACCGGACACTGAACAGGAGGAGGAAATCGAATCCGGCGGTGAATTCGCTTTTACGCGTGTGCTCAGGTTATGCGGTGATCCGGCTCGGTGACCGCTTGACGAGCGCATACTGGTACGCGGCTTCCTTCGCGGCCAGGGCTTCCTGACCTTGCCAGCAAAGATTGCAGGCGAGGCAGGTCCACACCGGCGCCTGAAAGCCGATCTCGAAAATTTCTCCACGCGGATCGACCGCCCTGAATTGGTCGTTGACTTTGTGCGGTATTATTTCGCTGCTGCCGCAATTTGGGCAATGCTTTTTTACGATCCCACGCTTCTTCGCATCGCGCCGAACAGACGTATGTGCTTTCATGAGGTCTCCGCGGATGATGGTCATTACCTGTTCAAAAGAAGATGCATACCCACACTGGCGCTACCGATCAACCGTTCCCGATAGTTCTCAGTAAGCAATTCGAATACCAGCGATACTCGCGACACCAATCGCGCTAAATCAATTAGTTATATTCCGATGGGCGAGGAAATTTTTCGCCACGCAGCCCTGTTCTGGTGCGCCAAAAAAATTTTGCACCAGAAAGGGTAAGCGGTGAGCGGTAAGCGGTAAGCGGTGAGCGGTGAGCGGTGAACGGGAACGGAACGCGTCCGGCTTTTTGGCCGGACAAAATTGAAACCGGGCTACGTCCCCAATTTTTCATCGCATATAATCAGAACTTCAATTTGCGTGAAAGGAACGATGTGACCGAGAACGTGATCGAGATCGAACTCGCGGCAAATCGAGGACCGTATACCCAGGTATACCGCCGAGGCTCAAGCGCGACCTGCGCTGGCTTACGCGGGAACTGCGCAAGGTGTATAACCTCGGCGTGAGGGACGCCGGGCCGCCGACGAGCGCGATCCACGATGCCCTCACCGGGCTCTTGAGCGGCGGCGGCTACGGGGTGCGGTTCGCCGCGGCCCGCTCGCGGGCCTCGAGGTACAAAAAGATCTTTGCCGTGATGACCATCGATCTTGCGCTCGGCAAAGACCGCGCCTGCCGGCAAGCTGAGCGAACAGGAGGCGGACGAAATCCTGAAACAGGTCGCCGCGCGGCTGACGAGCGTGGCACGGGCAACCGACACGCTCGCCCGCATCGACCGCGAAAAGTTCGCGATGATACTCGAGGAACTGACCCTGCCGGAGCACGCGGAGCGGGTGAAGCAGAAGGTCGAAGCCGCGTTGGCCGCTCCCATCCTGCTGCAGGAGCGCTCGCTGCGCGCGCATGTAACCGTCAGCCTGCAGTTCTATCCGTCGGACCAGCCGGTTGATGCGAAGCTGAATTGAACCGTCTTGCATAAAGAAAAGCGGAAATAACGCAACGGACACCTTTTTCGAGAGGACAGCGGGGTCCGGACCCTAAAATTTATTCCACCTTCAACACTTCAGCGCCGGCACCGGCTTCGAGCTCGACGGCGTTCGCCATCATGCACAGCATGCTGTAGTAGCCGATCGCGCCGGTGAACTCGATCATTCCCTCGTTGCCGAAGCGCGCCAGCAGCGCCTTCGCGCTCTCGTCGCTGACGCGATGCTTGCGGATCAATTCGCGGGTGAATTCGACGATCTGCGCGTCCTCGGCCGGGATGCCGCGCGTATGCTTCTCGCGGATCGCGGTGATGGTCGCCTCCGGCACCTTCTGCCGCCGGGCTGAACCGGTCTGCGCGCCCCACACGTAGAGCGTGTCGAATTCGCGCGCGACCGTCATCGCGGCAAGCACGCGCGCGCGCATGTCGAGCTTGCCCTCGAAGCGCACGTACCCGCCCAGGTGCACCATGTGCTCGGCGAGCGGCGGGCAGTGCAGCAGCATGGTGAACGGCCCTTGCACCGCGCCGCGGCTCGCGACGACGGCATCGAAAACCGCCTGGTGCTCGGGCGCCACCTGGCTCTTGCTGGTGATGGAAGTCAGTCTTGCCATGATCGTTCTCCGGTTGAAATTAATGTTTTCGTGCCCGCGTGACACGTGACAGCAGGGTTAGGTCTTGCAATCATACAGTCCTGCGTGTAATCAGGGTCAGGGCGCAGATTTTCAATGTGCGCCAAAGCGAAAGTTACACCGACCAGATTTATTCTTTGGCATTGTTCAGTGTAATCTCAGTGCATGGCGGAGCATCGAAGAATGAATTAGTGCCCGCCCACCGGTGTCCGGCCTGATAACATTCGTGCATGTCCGTTCACCCGGCACCTGACACGTTAGCTGATGAGCTTGCGGCACTTGAAGAATCGTGCGCACGAGCCATACGTGATTTGTCCACCACTCGCACAGTGCGCGAAACCATGGAATTGGCCGATGTCAGCGTGCCGCATCATTTGAAGTCGATTGCGCGCGGCAAGGTGCATTCGCTATCCCGGCTCCCGCGCGTGTGCGACATGCGGGTGGAAGAACTGGTGAAAGACAAGTTGGATTCGCTATTGCACGAGCGCAGCGAAGTTGCCGCTTCGCGCGAATTTGACCGGATAAGGGCAACGGACTGGACATTTCTGCGGGCTGGCTACCCGGAAATATACGCGAAGGCAGTTCGCGAGGCGAACATCATCATCGAGCGCAAGAAAAAGTCCGGGCGCTAGGATCTAGTCGACTTTGACGCCCGTCTCCGCGATGACCTTCGTCCAGCGGGCTATCTCGGCGCGAATGTAAGCACCGAATGCCTCGGGCGTTCCGGCAACCATGTCACCGCCTTCGCCGCTGAAACGCTCCTGCACATCCGGTTGCGCGAGGATACGCACGATGTCCGCGTTCACGCGCGCAATGATTTCCTGCGGAGTGCCTGCCGGCATCATCACGCCGTACCACACTGACACTTCATAGCCGGCGACGCCGTCCTCCGCAATGGTCGGCACGTCGGGCAGGGACTTGAACCGCCGTGCGCTCGAAACGCCGAGCGCCTTGAGTTTGCCGGCCTTGATGTGCGGCATCGCCGGTGGAATGCTGGTGAGGGAAATGGCAACCTGCCCGCCGAGCAATTCAATGAGCGCCGGGCCGACGCCTTTATAGGGAACGTGCACCATTCTTATGCCAGCCATGCTGGCGAGCAGCGCGAACGCCAGATGGACCTGTCCACCGCTGCCTCCGGTCGCGTAGGTAATCGTGTCGGGTTTCGCGCGCGCCAATGCGACGAGGTCACGGACGCCTTTTACCGGCAGCGACGGGTGTGCGACCAGAATCATCGGCGTGGACAGCACCTGCGTCACCGGCGCGAGATCCTTCACCGGATCGTAAGTCAGCCGGGAATACAGTCCCGGCGCAATCGCGACATTCCCCGTCTGGGCCAGCACCATGGTGTAACCATCCGGCGGCGATTTGGCGGCCAGCGCCAAACCCAGCGTGCCCGCCGCGCCGGGACGATTGTCGACGACGACCTGCACGCGCCACGCGTCCGTCAGTTTTTGCGCGATCGTGCGGGAAATCAGGTCCGTGCTTCCTCCGGGCGGCAGCGGGACTATCCAGCGTACCGGCTTGGCCGGATAGCTTTGCGCCGTTGCAGGCGCACCAATAACAATGCAGCCCGTTAAAACGAAAAATGAAAGTGTGGCTTTGATCATGGTGCCCATATCCACGCGAAATCCGGGACAGGGTCGGATTTTCAACGCGTGCGATCGTAGGCGGTAAGCGGGAAAGGCGCATTCAGGCGGTCAATCCAATTGCAGGCCGATCTCTTTGATGATCTTCTGCCAGCGCGCAGCATCCACCGCCAGGAAAGCGCCGAACTGCTCCGGCGTTTGGGGCGTGATTTCGCCTCCCAGGTTGTTCAGCAGCCAGTCTTTCATCTGCGGCGCTTCCAGCATGCGCGCCGATTTCCTCATTGAGCTTGTTCACGATCGCTTTCGGCGTCCCTGCCGGCGCAAACAGGCCCGTCCACAAGTTCGCTTCGAGCTGGATGCCGGATTCGATCAGCGTCGGCACGTCGGGAACGGCCGGCGACCGCTTCGCCCCGGTCACCGCCAGCGCGCGCATTTTTCCCTGCTTGACGAAAGGTTGTGCGTCGAGAATGTTGTTGATCGCCGTAGACGGTCTCGCCGGAGGCGAGCGCAATCATCGCGGGCGCCGAGCCTTTGTACGCGACGGGCACCGCCTTGATGCCGGCGGCCGCGTTGAACATTTCCGCGGCGAGATGCGCGCCGCTGCCCGTCCCGACCGTTGCAAACGTGAGCTCGTTGGGGTGCCGGCGCGCGAGCGCGATGAGGTCCGCGACGTTCCTTATCGGCAGGCTCGCGGCCGACACGAGATAAAAGGGATTCACGCTGCAGTTGATGATAGGCGCGAAGGCGGTGGCGCCGTCGTAACTCAACTTGCGATAGAGATATCCCGCCGTGTACGTGCTCATCGAATGCATGATGAGCGTGTAGCCGTCGGGCGGGCTTTTCGCCACGAAGGCGCCGCCGATGGTGCCCGTCGCGCCGGGACGGTTTTCCGCGATGAAAAGCTGCCCGTGGGATTCATTGAGCTTTTGCGCGACCATCCGCGCCAGCACGTCGGTCGAGCCGCCCGCGGGAAACGGCACGACGATACGCACGGTTTTGCTTGGATAGTCCTGAGCTGCAACCGCGAATGCCAGCAAGGCCGGCACAATGCTCAACAGGCGTCTCATATCATCCTCCTCCCAGGAATCAAAGGATCAAAGCGCGCGGGCTATAGTGCTCCAATTGTGAGGCAGTGTCAAATCGTTATGGTAAGTGGTGAGCGGTGAGCGTCGGTAAAGGCGGTAACGGTCGCGGGAAAGCTATCGCCGGCTCCCCGCTACGTACTTACAGCACAACCTTCTGCCGCTGCCCCGTTTGTGAAGCGCGCAAGATGGCGTCGAGCATGCGGTGGCGGCGCACGGCGGAATCGAAGTCGGGCTCGATGCGCGTGTTGGTGCGGATCGCCTCCGCGAACTTGACCCACATCTGGCCGACGTCGTAGCCCGCGCCCAGACCGCGCACTTCTTCCGGCACCCACTTCAGGCGCTCCGGTATCGGCAGTTCCTGCAGCGTCTTGTCGTCCTTGTGCCCGCCCATGAGCTTGCGTTTCACTTCCTCGCCGGCGTCGCCGCCGCCCACCATCGTGAGCGTGCCTTCCGTGCCGTAGATCTCGAACCGGTAGCCGGTGCCGTGGTACGGATGCACGCCGAAATTGGCGCTGACGACAGCACCCCCTTCGAGCCGGCCGGTGACCATGACGTTGTCGGGCGAATTCACGTCGACGAATTTTTTCGTGTCGGTTTCGTACCACTGCGGCACCTGGGTGCTGACGACGGCCGCGACTTCGGTGAGTTCGCCGGCGACCATGCACACCGCGTCCATCGCGTGGCCGAAGGTGATGGTCAGCGAGTTCGCGCCGAGCGAGAAGTCGCGCTGCCACGTGCGGTCCGACGTGCGCGTCAGCACGCCGTCGCCCATGTGCGTCATGTTGACCGACAACACTTTCCCGACGTATCCCTCTTTCACCAGCTCGCGCAGGCGCATGTACGCGGGCGATGCGCGCCGCTGCAGACCCACCATCGTGTGGACTTTCATCTTGCGGGCGAGTGCTGCGAGTTCTTCGGCTTCCTGCGTGGTTTTTGCCCAGCGGCCACTCGCAGTAAACGTGCTTGCCCGCTTCGAGCGCGTTCTTCGTGAGGGCGTAGTGCGCCGGCACGCGCACGGCGACGAGCGCCGCCTCGACCGCGGGATTCGCATTCATGGCATTGATGTCGCCGTACGCGCGTTCGACGCCGTACTTTTCGGCGGCGGCGCGCGCAGTTTCCTCGTGGGCGGTGCAGACGGCGTAGATCTCCGTCTCCGGCAGGCGCTGCAGGGCAGGGGCATGCGCGCGCGGCCCCCATCTGCCGCCCGCACCGATGAAACCCACACGTAAGCGGTTGGTCGAGGTCATGAGCTTGGACTCCTAGAGTGCCTAACATTATGAAACACGTGTGCGTTGCAGCCAGAATTGGTGATGGCAAGGCGCCCGGTGAAGGCAATAGTCATTCTATTGCCAAGACGAGCAACGAAGCTAGCGCCGATTCTGGCTGCAACCCTTCGGGCTGGCACGAGTTTTGGCCTGTAGCCCCCGGCTCTCGGCGAAAGGGTTTTGTTCTTGGGGCGGAGACGGGGGCCGAGTGGCGCATATACATTCCGGGGGCTACGGCACCGTTCCCGCAAGCGGGCCTGCGGCTAACGAGTCACGGCGCCACATTGTCGAAAGTCCCTTGCTTAGAATGACTAAGCCGCAGGCCTTTCTTCTAGCCCTGAGCCAAAATCGTGACAGCGCATCGCGCGTTTCATTATGTTAGGCACTCTTAGCGGTTGAGCGGTGGGATATGGTAACAGGAGAGCGAAAGCGGTGAGAGGTGAGTGGTGAATCGGGAATCGGGAATCGTGAGTCGGGAAGCGGTGCAGTCGTAAGCGGTAAGCGGTGAGCGGGGCGGAGAGCGGAGAGGTGCGGGCGGTGGCTGGCATTGCAATCGGCGGGGCGCGGGGGCAACATGCTCGCTGCGCATTCAGCGCACCGTCTTATCGCCGCCATCGACCGGACGCGCGAGGGCAAGGAGGAATCGACATGATCAAAATCGCTAATTCGATTGGGTGTCTTCCTGCTGATGGTCGCATCGGCAGGCGCTGGCCGGGCTCAGGATGCTGCGAGCTACCCCGCCAAGACGATACGCATGGTCGTCGCGCTTGCCGCGGGAGGGGGTGTGGATACTTCGGGGCGGCTGCTCGGGCAGAAGTTCACCGATGCGTGGGGTCAGCAGGTCGTGGCGGAGAACCGGCCCGGCGCGGGCGGGACTATTGCCGGCGAGCAGGTGGCGCGCGCGGCGCCCGACGGATATACGCTGCTGATGACGTCCATGGGCCACGCCATCACACCGGCGCTCTATAATTTGAGCTACGACACGATCAGGGACTTCGCGCCGATATCGCTGTTCGTGCAATCGCCCAGCGTATTGGCGGTGCATCCCTCGGTGCCGGTGACGAGCGTGAAAGAACTGATCGCGTTTACCAAAGCGCGTCCCAACCAGATTCTATTTTCCTCATCGGGCAGCGGCAGCGGACAGCATTTGACCATGGAATTGCTCAACCGCATGGCGGGACTGCAACTGGTGCATATTCCCTACAAGGGCACCGCGCCGAGCATCCTCGACGTCGTGGCCGGGCGCATCTCGGTGACTTCGGCGAGTGCGATCTCGACCATGCCGCACGTGCGCTCGGGCAAACTGCGCGCACTCGCGGTGGCGAGCGCGAAGCGCTCACCTTCGGTGCCGGAACTGCCGACGATTGCCGAGGCCGGAGTCCCCGGATTCGCCGTGGACCAGTGGTACGCGCTCTTCGCTCCCGCCGCGACGCCGAAAGAAATCGTCGCCAAGCTTTACGCGGAGATTGCCAAGGCTGTCGCGCAGGCCGACACCAGAGAGCGATTGCTCGCGATGGGACTCGATCCGGTCGGCATGCCGCCCGACGAGTTCGCCGCCTACGTGAAGACGGAAACGGTCAAGTGGGGCAAACTGGTGCGTGAAGCCGGGATACGGGCGAATTGAGGAGCGGCGGCATGAGCGGGCGCAATTTGAGCGACGATCTCACGCGGCCAGTAGTTCAGCAGGACCAATCCCGCTGCGCGAGACCCACGCGTTAATGCGATTCTTTCCAGACCCGCAGTGGACAGTGCGCGGCTGTGCGCACGAAGTCGTTGTCGGTCGTGAGCAGCGTCAGTTCGTGGCGGATGCAGAGTTGCGCGAGCAGCGCATCGATGGTGCCGATCTGCACGCCGGCGCGACGACAGCGGTTTCGCAGCTCCGCGGCATCGATATGGTCCTGCCGATCCGGCGCAAGCAGAGGCAACGCCGCGAAACGATCGATGATTTCTTTGCGCGCACGAGGGCCGGTAAACCCCTGCAGCAATTCTTGCAGGATCAGCCCCGTGGTCACAATGGATCGCCGCTCTCCAGGGCGTGGCGCAGCGCGCGAACTTCCGGAGCGCCGGAGGGCACGTCACGACGAAACGCCAGCGACCAGACGCTGGTATCGACGAACAGGGTCACTTGCGGGAGCGCTCGGCCTTATAGTCGAATGAACTGTCCCAGTCGAGCTTGCCCATCAAATCGATCAGCCGCTTCTGCTTGCGGCGCGCGATGAACTCTTCGAGCGCGCGGGTGACCGCCGCTTTTTTGGTCCGCTCGCCGCTGACTTTCAGCGCCCGGTCGAGCAGATCGGGATCGAGGGAAAGATTGGTCGCCATGTGTGACTCCTTACACATCATTCTACACAGACGGATTTGCGCTGGCAATGCACGGGTACGCGGGCATTCCATGTGGCGCCCGACGGGACAACTGCGGTTGACTGCGCCAGTTTGCCTATAGATACTTCCCGGCGGGCCATTGAGGTTGCGGTCCTAACGGAGGAGCATTATGGGTGAATTCAAACTCAATCGGCGGACGATACTCAAAGCGGCAACCGCACTCGCCGCGACGGGGTTCGCGCCCGGCGCGCTGTTCGCGCAAGCGGGCGCGGGCCACTCCGCGAAGGCTTTGCCGTCACGCGGCGAGTTCGTCATCCGCGGCGCGACCATACTGAGCATGGATTCAGCGGTCGGCGATTTCGCGCGCGGCGACGTGCACGTGCGGGACGGTGCAATCGTTGCGGTCGCCGCAGAGATCGCGGCGCCCGGCGCGACCTCCATCGATGCGCGCGGCATGATCTGCATGCCCGGCTTCATCGACACGCACCTGCATCTGTGGACGAGCGCGCTACGCGCCGTCATCCGCATGGACGATCCCAAGGCCGGCTACTTCCCGGTGACCAACCGTCTCGGTCCCCTTTACACGCCGGAGGACAGCTATCGCAATGTCCGCCTCGGGCTCGCCGAGTCATTGAGCGCCGGCGCGACCACCGTCCACAACTGGGCGCACAACGTGCGCTCGCCCGCGCACGCCGACGCCGAGCTGCGCGCCATGCGCGACACGGGATTGCGCGGCCGTTTCTCCTACGGCCCGGCGCAGAACATGCCCAACGAACAGCCGATGGATCTCGACGGCGTCGCCAAAATCCAGCGCGAGTGGATGCCCAACGACGGCATGCTCACGCTCGGCATCAACTCGCGCAACGTGGGCAGCGATCCCAACCCGCTGCGCGGGAACATCCCGCTCGACATCGTGAAAGCGGAGTGGGGCCGGGCGCGCGCGCTCGGTTTGCCGATCACGCTGCACACCTCGGGCCCGAGCCCGATCAAATATCTTGACGACGCGGGCCTCTTGGGCCCCGACGTGCAACTCGTTCATCCGCTGCTCACTACCGCGGAGGAACGCAAAATCATGAAGGAGCGCGGCGTCAGTTACAGCACCTCGCCCGTCGGCGAGGCGCGGCGTCCGGCGAGCGCCGGTCTCATTCAGTTTGCAGAACTGCTGGAAGCGGGAGTCAAGGTCAGCCTCTCGACCGACAATTTGAGTAGCTACAGTTTCGATTTCTTCGCCAGCATGCGCATGCTCTACGCGCTGCATCAGCATCGCGTCGGCCAGCGCGTGCCTCTGACGGCGCAGCGGCTCGTTCAGCTCGCCACCATCGACGGCGCGATCGATCTTGGCATCGCCGGGCGCACCGGTTCGCTCAAGCCCGGCAAGCGCGCCGACATTATTCTCGTGCGCACGGGCGACATCAACATCGCGCCCGCCGGCGGCGCCTACGACGCGTTGGTTTCGTTCGGGCAGCCGCGCAACGTGGACACGGTGATCGTCGACGGACGCATCCTGCTGCGCGGCGGGCAGTTCACCGCGCTCGATCACGCCGAGGTGCTGAAGGAGGCTGCGGAATGCGTCGCGGGTCTGCGTGCGCGCGCGAATTGGTCCTGATCGGAATTGCAGGATGGGCGGCGCCGGACACCAGTGTGCGCCGGAGTGAACTTCTGCATGCCCTGAAGTAAACTGGCACCGAGCCCCAGTCGCAGCCATGGCCTTGATGAAACCAGTGACTTTGCATACCGTCGCGATACCCGTGCGCGAACCGCTCTACCGCGGCAAGCGGCGGCTGCGCATCGCGCTCGTGGGTTTGCCCAACAGCGGCAAAAGCACGTTCTTCGCGTCGGTGGCGAGCACGTCGGTCAAGACCGGCGCGCTGGCCGGCACGCAACCAGCGTCTACGACGAATGCGCCGTGCAGATCGGGCTCGATGAAGCGCGCGTGATCGATTTGCCGAGCATCCGCTCGCCGCACAATCTGGATTCGGAAGACCGCGCGGCGCTGAAATACCTGTTGTGGGGCGACGAGCGCCCGCCGGTTTCGCTGCACGAGCCGGACGGTCCGCCCGCGCCGTTTGCGCCGCCGGACGTCATCGTGCAGGTGCTCGACGCCACGGCGCTCGAACATCATCTCGAGTTGACGCTGAAGCTCGTGAAATTCGGGCGCCCGCTGGTGATCGCGCTGAACAAGATGGACGAAGCCCAGGAGCGCGGCATTTACGTGAACGCGAAGGAGCTCGCGCGCGCGGCTGGGGGTGCCCGTGGTGCCGACCGCGGCGATCATGGGGCACGGCATCGCCGAGTTGTTCCGCGCGGCCGTGCAAGCCAAGCGCGAAGGCGTGTGCCCGGTTGCGCAACCGCCCAGCGCACACATCTCCACCGCGCTGGCGCCGCTCGCGTCGTTGTTGAGCGCGCCCGAGATCCAGCAGCGCGTTCCGCGTGCCGCCGGCATTGCTGGTGTCGCAGATCGCGGAGGGCGACCCGTATTTTCTCGACGAAATGCGGGAGCACTTTCCCGGTTATTTGCCGGAAATAGAGCGGCTGCTCGCGAGCGCCGGTCAGGCGCTGCCGCGCCCGTTGACGGACGAACTGCACGCCGACCGCCACCATCGCGCGGCAATGCTGTTCGAAGCCGCGACGCGGCTCGGCGCGCCGCACGAAGGCCGCGGCTGGCGCTATTGGCTCGATGAATTGTTCCTGAGTCCGCGCTGGGGCTTCATCGGCAGCGTGGCGGTGTTCGCCGCGGTGCTCTTCGTGGTGTTCTACGTCAGCACCTGGATCGACAGCGAGACGTCCGCGCGCCTGGTGACGTGGACGTCGGAGTGGAAGCCGGAGTCCACCGCCGGCGTCGTCGGCCGCGCCGTGGTGGACGGCTTGATCGGACTCGTCGGCATCGTGGTGCCGTACATGATTCCGCTGGTGCTGCTGCTGGTGGCGCTGGAAGAGGCGGGCGTCATGGCGCGCATCGCGTTTGCGGTCGACCGCACGTTTCACCGCATCGGCCTGCACGGCGGCGTGGCGGTGCCGTTCCTGCTCGGGCTCGGCTGCAACGTGCCGGCGATTTCCGCCATCGGCAACACGACGAGCGGGCGCGAACGCGTGATGGCGTCGCTGCTCGTGACGTTCGTGCCGTGCTCGGCGCGCTCGGCGATCATACTGGCGCTGGCCGGCAAGTACCTGGGCGGACTCGGCGTGTGCGTGATCTTCCTGCTCACCATGGTGGTGATCGCGGTGCTCGGACAGGTCCTGCGGCGCCGCTATCCGCGCGGCGGTCCGGGCCAGGTGCAGGAGATCCCGCCGTACGCGCTGCCGCGCTGGCGCCCGATGCTGCGCGAGACGTGGGAGCGCACCAGCGACATCCTGACGATCGTCACGCCGCTGCTGGTCGGCGGCAGCGTGGTGCTGGCGCTGCTCGCGCACGTCGGCGCGGATCAGTATATCAACGCGCTGCTCGCGCCGATCACCTCCTGGTGGCTGGGGCTGCCGGTGGTGCTGGGCGTGCCCATCCTGTTCGGCGTGCTGCGCAAGGAATTGTCGCTGCTGATGATTTATCAGGCGCTCGGCAGCTTCGAGGTCGGCAATTATCTCGACCACGTGCAGATCATGACCTTCCTGCTGTTCCTGACTTTCTACGTGCCGTGCGTCTCGACGTTCGCCGTGATGCTGAAAACGATAGGCCGGCGCGAAGCGCTGTTCTCGGTCGCGCTGTCGGTGGGCGTGGCGCTGCTCGTGAGCGGGGTCGCGCGGTTCGGGCTCGAGGGCGCGCGGTTTCTCTTCGCGTAACGCGCAAGATTGCCGGCTAGAAATCGTACAGCCGCGCCGGATTGTCGACCAGCACCTGCTTGCGCAGTGCCGCGTCGGGTATCCACGCGGCGAGCATGTCGGCAAGATCGCCGTCGTTCGGCATCGCGCCTTTCACCATGACGTGCGGCCAGTCGCTGCCCCACACGACTTGCGCGGGCGCGGCCTTCAAGCAGCGCGTGCGCGTAGTCGTTGGTGTCGGCGTGCGGCATCGGCTGCGCTGAAATGCGGTACGGCCCGGTCAGCTTCACCCACGCGCGGCCGGCTTTCATCATGCGCAGCAGCGCCTGAAATCCGGGGTTGCCGGTGCCGTGGTCGGTTTTCATGTAGCCGAGGTGTCCGTAGACGGTCGGCACCGGAAAGTCGGCGAGCAGGCGGTCGAGATCGGGAAACTCGTCGACGTGCATCAGGAATTCCATGTGCCAGCCGAGCGGTTTGATCTTGTCGGCGACTTTTTTCAGCGCGGCGAGCGGCAGCGTGCCCGCTTTGCGGTCCTTGACGTCGACGATGTTGACGCGCACGCCGCGCACGCCGGCTTCATGCATGCGCTCGAGTTCGCCGGCCGCGATGTCGTCGGCGACCACCGCGACGCCGCGCAACTTCGCGGGCGCGGCTTTGATCGCGTCGAGCATGGCGCTGTTGTCGGTGCCGTAGACGCTCGGTTGCACGATCACGCCGCGCTCGATGCCGAGGGTGGCGAGCATCTGCTGGTAATCGCTCAGCAGCGCGTCGTGCGGCGTGTAAATGCGCTCGGCAAAATATTCGTAGCGCGTTGCCGGTCCGCAGATGTGCGCGTGGCAGTCGGTGGCGCCCGGCGGCAGTTTGAATTTGGGCGCGCGCGTATGCGGCGTCGAATTTGGCGCACAGCGGCGGCTGCGCGTGCTGTGTTGGTCGGGGCGGGGGAACTCATGGTTTAATCTCGGCTCGTTAGTTGCGGTAGGCGAAGTTTAGCAGTTAGCGCCGCGCGGATTCGACGCATGTAGCGAAGTCGCACAGACGATTGCCGCGCGCAGGCGTGTGCGTCGTCATCAGGGATCGAGCAATTACGAGGAGATCATGGCTGCATATGGATTCAGCAATTTCAGTCACGCGCTGCGCCGTGCGCGCGGGTGCGGCGTTGGCCGCGCTCGCCGCGTTCGTCGCAGTACCGGCATGGGCGCAGGCCGGCTACCCGCAGCGCCCGGTGCGCATGGTCGTGCCATTTGCTCCCGGCGGCGCGTCGGATTTCGTCGGCCGCATCATCCAGCCGAAATTAAGCGACGAACTGGGCCAGCAGGTCGTGATCGACAATCGCGCGGGCGCCGCCGGCAATATCGGCGTCGAGGTCGCCGCGCACGCGAGTCCCGACGGTTACACGATATTGCTCGGCAACATCGGCACGATGGCGATCAACCCGGGCCTGTATCTCAAATTCCCGATCAAGCCGGTGAACGACTTGATCGCGATCACGCAGGTCGTCGATGTGCCGGGTTCGCTGGTCGTCCATCCGTCGTTGCCGGTCAACAGCGTCAAGGAACTCGTTGATTACCTGAAGGCGAATCAGGGCAAGTTGAATTTCGGCTCGCCGGGCACCGGCAGCGCCAACCAGCTCGAGATGGAATTTTTCATGCGCGCGACCGGGACCAGGATGACGCACATTCCCTATAAGGGCGGTGCGGGGCCGGCGGCGATCGCGCTGCTGGGCAACGAAGTGCAGCTCATGTTCGTCACGCTGTCGTCGTCGATCTCGTTCGTGAAGCAGGGGCGCATGCGCGCGCTCGGTATCGTCGCGCCGAAACGCGTGGCGGCCGTGGCCGATGTGCCGACGATGGCCGAAGCGGGATTTCCGAGCATGACGGTCGGCTCGTGGCAGGGCGTGTTCGTGCCCAAGGGCGCGCCGCGCGACGTCGTGAAGAAGCTCTACGATGTGCTCATGAAGGTAATGGCAGACGCCAACGTGAAGAAGCGGCTCGGCGACGGCGGCGTGGAAGTCGTGGTCAGCAAGTCGCCCGAAGCGTTCGGCGCTTTCGTCAAGGCGGAGAACGAGCGCTGGGCGAAAGTCATCAAGGACGCGGGTGTCGTGGCCGAGTAAGAATGACCATTCGACAAACTCACCCCGCAACCCGTCTCACGCAGGTATCCAAGGGTGACGGGCAAGCGTGAGCCCTGAGACTCTCGCCGGCGCGCGGATTGACGATCTTTTTAATCTGACGCTAAGAAAGGAAACCGCAGCATGACGTTTCACCGCTTTGAGAATATCGAAAGCAATTTCCTGACGCCGCATCTGTCGAGCGCGCGCGGGCCCGTGATCGAAGGCAAGTACATGTACTTCTGCCTCGTGCACAAGACCGCCGGCACCGGCTCGGAACTGCATTACCATCCGAACGAGCTCTTGATTTTCCCGGTGCGCGGCAAGATCAATGCAATCGTCGGCAAGGACCGCCGCATAGCACCCACCGGCATGTTCGTGCACGCGCCCGCGTACGCGCGCCATTCGATGAAGGCGACCGAAGACGGCGATTGCTCGTACCTCTACATCAAGGACAAGACGTGGACGGTGGTGGGGCTTGCCGAGGACGAGGCCGTGCCGGACAAGGCGATGACGGTGGCCGAAGTGAACAAGAAGTACAACGTCGGCGACCGCGACAAGCATCAGAAGGCGCAGGGCCAGTCGCAGGCCGTGATCGAGGGCGTCAAGCTCTGCTATTACCCGGTGATCGATGCGTTCGATGCGCCGCCGGTGTCGGCGCGGCGCGCGAACTGGATCGAGGGCGAGCGTCTCGCGTTCGGCTATTTCGAGGCGCCGGCCGGCAGCGGAGAGGCGGAGGCGAAAGCGGCGCATGAAACTTTCGTCTATGTGCTGCACGGCGAATTGCAGGCGCAGTGCGACGGCGAGAAAAAATCGCTCAAGCCCGGCGACATACTTCAGGCCGCACGCGGCGAAAAATTCGAGCTCAAGGTGCAGTCGCCGTTCGCGCGCTACGTGACGGTGCGCTCGACGCCTTATCTCGAGAACCTGATCGATTCGATGACGCCCGAGCAGGCGGAGCAGGCGCGCATCAACATGAAGGCGAACTGATCGCGTTGAGCTGGCACGTTACGTCGACAGCTTGCACCGCAAAGGACGCGAAGGACGCAAAGGAAGACCAAAGGAATGCAAGACAGGATCAGCGAGTCACTTGAAGCCGCCAAACGCAAACGCGAAATGGATTCCCATCTAGTCTACCGTTTCCCTTCGCGTCCTTTGCGTCCTTCGCGGTTAAAGATTGAACAGGTTTAGGTTGGCGTAGCGGATTGCTCAGGAGGAGTGCGATGATACGTGCCAGGACTGTCTTATTGTCGGCGTGCTTGTTGCAAACGCGGCAGGCGCGCAGGGCTGGAGCCCGCAGCGCAATGTCGAATTGATCGTTCCTTCCACCGCCGGCGGCTCGCTCGACACCACGGGGCGCACGGTCACGCGCATCTGGGGCGACTTGAAGCTATTGCCGGTGTCGAGCACCGTATCGAACCGCGCGCGGCGGCGGTCACGCTGTCGCCTACAACTATCTCGCGCAGCGCGCCGAACGATCCGCATTACCTCTGCGTGACGTCGCTGACGCTGCTGGCGAACCATATCAACGGCCATATTCCGCTCACGTACACGGACTTCACGCCGCTCGCGGTGCTGCTCACCGAGTACATCGCGATCGCCGTGCGCGCCGACTCGCCGCTGAAGACGGGCAAGGAGTTTGTCGAGGCGCTGAAGAAGGCGCCGGCGTCGCTGAGCCTGGCGCTTGAGCAGCGCGCCGGGCGGCACGCACCATATTTCGTTCGGCCTGCCGTTGCTGTCGGGCGGGGTCGATACCGGCAAAGTCAAATTCGTTGCGTTCAATTCGTCGGGCGAGGCGGTGACCGCGCTGCTGGGCGGGCACGTCGACGTCATTTCCGCGGGCACGGTCAACGTCGCGCCGTTCGTGGCGAGCGGCAAGCTGCGCGTGCTGGCGGTGACGTTCGGCGAAGCGCATGAGCGGGCCGCTGGCGACGGCGCCCACGTGGCCGGAACTCGGCTACAAGGGCGTGTTCGAAAACTGGCGCGGCATCATCGGCGCGAAAGGCATCACCGCGGAACAGATTGCTTTCTGGGACAACGTGTTTCGCCGCATGACGAGCAGCGACGAATTCCGCAATTACGCCGAGCAAAACCAGTGGGACATCGAGTTACCGCGGCGCGGAGGAATCGCGCAAGTTCATGGCCGAACAGTACGAGGAACTCAAAGGCGTGATGACTTATCTCGGCATGGCGAAGAAATAAATTTCGTGATAGGCGCGCATTATTTCCCGCTATCGGCGATCCGCCGTCGGGCGTCGAAATATTCCTTTTCGAGACGATCCACCAGTTCCGCGACAGTCGGTATGTCGTCGATATTGCCCACGCCCTGCCCAGCGCCCCAGATTTCCTTCCAGGTTTTCGGACGCTCCTCGCGATTGCGATACTGTCCCGGCGCGTCATTGGCCGGCAGGTTGTCGGGGTCGAGACCCGCATTGCGTATGCTGCCTGCAAGATAGCTGCCGTGCACGCCCGAAAACAGCGGCGTGTAGACGATGTCGCCCGAGTCGGAATCGACGATCATCTGCTTGTAGCTGCTCCACCGCCATCGATTCGCGGGTCGCGATGAAGCGCGTGCCCAGATACGCAAGGTCGCATCCCATCGCCTCCGCCGCGAGTATGCCCGCGCCGTTGGTGATGGCGCCCGCGAGCACCAGCGGGCCTTTATGGATGCGCCGCAGTTCATTGACCAGCGCGAACGGATTGAGGGTGCCCGCGTGCCCGCCCGCGCCGCGCGCATACCGCGATCAGGCCGTCGACGCCCGCTTCCAGCGCTTTTTCGGCATGACGCACCTTGATGACATCGTGAAACACCATGCCGCCGTACGCGTGCACGCGCGGCACCAGCGCCGTCGGCGCGGAGAGCGACGTGATGACGATGGGCACTTTGTGGCTGAGGACGACTTCGAGGTCGGCATCGAGCCGCTTGTTGGCCTTGTTCATGATCAGGTTGACCGCGTACGGCGCGACTTTCCTGCCGGGATGTTCGCGCTGGCATTGCGCGAGTTCGGTCTCTATGCGCGTGAGCCATTTATCGAGTTCCTCCTGCGGGCGCGCGTTCAGCGCGGGGAACGAGCCGATCACGCCGGCCTTGCATTGCTCGATCACGAGGTCGGGGCCGGAGACGACAAACATGGGCGCGCTGAGCACGGGAATCCGCAAACGGTCGCGGATTTGAGGGGGGAGGGACATGCAAACTCCTTGCGTAATGGGTTGAAACGGTTTGGACCAGCCGGATGTTAGCCTGCCTGATCTCTCGTGCACAGTGCTCGATTTTATGATTGCAGGATCCGCCGCTGCCTTCTTTACGCAGGGCAATTGTGCGTAAAATCGGCATCCGCCATTTCGATGGCAGCCCCTGATCGTTTTTACCCCGTATGCCCAACCCGATACCCACGCTGTCTCTGCTTGAAACCCGTGTGCTTGGCACGCTCGCCGAGAAGCAACGCACCGTTCCCGACAGTTATCCGCTGACGCTCAATGCGCTGGTTTCCGGCTGCAACCAGAAGACCAGCCGCGATCCCGTGATGGAGGCCACTGAGGCGGAAGTTCAGGCCAGCATCGACAGCCTGAAGCGATTACAGCATGGTGATGGAAACCAGCGGCGGGCGCGTCGCCCGCTACGCCCACAATCTGGAGCGCGCGCTGCAGGTTCCGCCTGAGTCCGCCGCCCTGCTCACCGCACTTTTTCTGCGCGGCGCGCAGACGTCGGGCGAACTGCGCATCGGTTGCGAACGTCTGCACCGCTTTGCCGACATTGCCGCGGTGGAAAGCTGCCTGAACGAACTCGCAGCGCGGCCGGCGGGCGCCTTCGTGGTGGAACTTCCGCGATTGCCCGGCGCGCGGGAAAACCGCTGGGCCCACACGCTAAGCGGTACGCCGACGCAGGAAGCGCCGGCGGTCGCGGCGAGCGCCGGCGCCGATGTTTCAGTCGGTGAACTGGCTGCGCGTCAAAGCCAACGTCATGCGGCTCGAGACGGAAGTCGGCGAACTGCGGACGCTCGTCGCGCGGATTTGCGCCGAACTCGGAATACCGTCCGGACGCGACTAGCGGCGACGCGCACTCTTAACGTGCAGACCGCAGCCTTGGGTGCAGGCGGCCGCGACAGCGGATTTTTTTCCGTCAGCGTTTCCAGGAACGCCACCATGTCGGCGATCTGCGCAGCGGAAAGATGCAGCGGTTGCAGCACGCTGGCGCTCGCGGGGGGCGGGACCGGTTCGCCGGGCTCGGCATGCGGATGCGGCACGGCGAGTTGCAGCTTGACGTCGTCGATTTCCGAGTAGTGATTCACCACATCGCGCAGGCTGGCAAGGCTGCCGTTGTGCATGTACGGCGCAGTCAGCGCGACGTTGCGCAAGCCGGGCACCTTGAACGCGCCGTACGACTCCAGGCCGAGCGCGACGTGCCGCGTGCTGACGGCATTCGCGCCCGAGCGATCGTCGTTGTGCCGGGACAGCAGGTTGAAGCGGCTGGCGCGCAGCGTCTTGATGCCGTCGTAGCGGCCCCAATCGAAGCGTCCGCTGGTGCCGCGTACCGGAATTCCCGACCTTGTCGAACTCGCCGTTGGTGAAATGCGGCCCGAAGTGGCAGACATTGCACTTGGCGGCGCCGACGAACAGCTCGCAGCCCGCGCTGCGCCGCGAGCGGATAGCGCGCGGCCGCGCGCCGGTCGCCTCGCGCAAGCGCATCGCGAAAGTCGTCGAACGGGGTGCGGCCGGTGACCAGCGTTTCCTGAAATGCGGCGAGCGCCTTGGCGATATCGACGATCAGCGTCTCATCGTCCGCCGGCGGCGCGCGGCCGAACGCGCTGCGATAGCCGCAGATCAGATCGGGCTGCGCCCGCACCAGCGCCGTGACATGCCGCTCGGCGCCGCCCATCTCGCGCGGATCGAGCAGCGGGCGTATGCTCGCGGCCCACAGGCTGTCGCTGGCGCCGCTCCAGCCGAACCAGCGGTTGAAACGCGAGTTGACGCACGCTCTCGCGTGTTGCGATCGGTTTCTTCCAGCCCGGCCGTGCCCGCGCGCGAGCATCGCTCCAGCCGGATTCCGGGATGTGGCAGCTCGCGCAGCTGATGTTTCCACGCGGTCGACAGGCGCGCGTCGAAAAACAATCGCGCGCCAAACTCGGCGGCGCGCCGGTTGCCCGAGACGCGGTTGCTGGCGTCGCGCACCGGCGCCGGCGGCCATGGGCCGTGCAGGCGGATGCGCTGCAATCTCCTCGCGAGCTAAATGCGCAGGACGCCAACGTCCGGCGCGGTGGCGGCCCAGGCGCACGACAGCGATCGACGGCGCCAATCGAGCACAGCCCGCGATGCGCGCCGCGGGCGCGTGTTTCATTGCAGCGTGATGTTGTGGACGCACCGGTTCGGCGGTGTCGCCGCTGCGCACGTCGAACACGAGTTCCCAGCGTCCGGGCATATGGAACATCAGGCCGTCGGCCTCGAAGCGGCCGCGACCGAGCGACTTGACCGTCAGCTGTGTAATTCATGCCATGTCCGTGCTCGGGCATGCGTGCATCGACGCGCAGCGCGTCGGGCGCCGGTGCGCCGGATTTGGCGCACACCGCGACGCTCAGCGAGAAGTGCCGGGAGACGCCGATCTTCGCAGGCCGGGTCTGGTACACGACCGTGTAGCGCGCCGAACTCCGCGCGCTGCGCATTCTTGAGATCCGCGCCGCACGCGGGCGTCTGCGCGTGCGCGCACGCGCACATCAGCAGAGCAGCTGCGATCAGTGTCGCAGCGCTGCAGCACGATTTTGAATTCACCGGTTAGTCCTGCCGGGCAATCGGATGAAGCGCTATTTTTTCGCCGCGCGCTTGCGGGCAGCCTTGGGTTCGAAGCCCGGTTCGTAATGCGGGCCCGCCATGGTGCCGTCGACCGCTTTGCCGATGATGCCGTGCGACAAATCCTTCAGCGCGAGGAAAATCACGTCTTCTTCCGGCGTCGATACCAGCGTGTGCGGCGCGTTGGCGGGAATGTAGATGAGAGTTCCGGCGGGGGCCAGCACGCGCTTGCCGTTGACCGAGCCTTTGAGCGTGCCCTGCACCACGTAGTTGAACTGCTCGTTCGGGTGGCTGTGCATGCGCGAGCCGGTGCCGCGCGGCTTGTGGATGTAGCCGAACAGCATGCGCGCGCCTTCGACGACGCCGCCGTGCGAAGTCGAGTAGCCGGTGCCCGCATCGACTTTTTTCAGTTTCGCGACGCGGAAATGATATTTGCCCTTGCCGGCCTTGATGGCGCCGGCGGTTTTGGTTTTCTGGGTTGCCATGTGGGTTGTCCGTTGCTCTCTTATAAGTAATCGATTTTCTTCCAGCTCTCCGACGGCACCACATTCTTGCTTTTGCCGGGACGGCGGTCGGCGTAGACCTTGCCTTCCTTCATCACCATGTGGATGGCCTTCTTTTCCTGCAGTATGCGGATGTCGGCGAGCGGATCGCCGTTGACCGCGACGATGTCGGCGAGCTTGCCCGCTTCGAGCGTGCCGAGATCGCGGCCCATCTTGATCGCTTCGGCGGCGTTCTTGGTGGCGGTCTGGATCGCGTGCATCGGCGTCATGCCGAGCGCGACGTAGACTTCGAGCTCCCACGAGTTGGTGCCGAAATGCGGCTCGAAGCCCATGTCGGTGCCCATCGCGATCTTGATGCCGGCCTTGTACATTTTCTGAAACGTCTCGTAGCAGTGCGGCTGCAGCTTCTTCAGCTTGGTCAGCACGAATTCCGCGGTGCCGAGCTCGCGGCGCAACTGGATCGCGTGGTCGGTGCGGTGCGCGAGCGTCGGCGTCACGGGGATGCCGGCTTCCTTGATCATGCCGATCGTTTCGTCGTCCGAGAACACCATGTGCTCTATGGTGTCGGCGCCGGCCTTGATCGCCATGCGCTGCGCGTTGGTCGTGAAGCAGTGCACCGCCGCGGCTTTGTGGAAGGCGTGCGCCTCGTCGCAGATCGCGTCGACTTCCTCCTGCGTCATGTTGATGATGTCCGGCTCTTCCTTGTCGGTGCCGCCGCCGCCGGACGCGCAGGTCTTGATGACGTCGCAGCCCCACAGGAGATTGGTGCGCGCGAGCTTGCGCAGTTCATACGGGCCGTCGCCGTTGTTGAAGCCGGAACGCGGCATCGCGCGCGGCTGGATCAGATCGAGATGCGAGCCGGTGATGGTGGTGAAGCCGCCGATCAGCATGCGCGGGCCTTCGAGGATGCCGGCGTTGATCGAGTCGCGCACGGCGCACAGTTCCTGCGTGAAGAGGCCGCGGCTCGAGTTCATGCCGAGGTCGCGCAGCGTCGTGAATCCCATGTCGAAGCAGTTCTGCGCGTGGAAGAGCGCGTACATCTGCTGCAGTTGCGGCGTGACTTCCCATTGCGCGACGCGATGGTTGTGGAACGTCATGCAGTTGAACATCGCGGTGTGGATGTGGCAGTCCATCATGCCGGGCATCAGCGTGCAGCCCGCGGCGTCGATGACCTCGGCGTTGGGCGGCGTCTTGATCTTGCCCTTGGTGCCGACCGCGATGATGCGCTCGCCCTTGATCACGATGACGGGGTTGTTGATGACGGGCCCGCCGTTGCCGTCGATCAGTTTCGCGCCGGTGATCACGACGTCCTTGCCTTTGTTTTCCGGGGTGGGCCACGCGGGTTCGGGCTTCCACCAGTTCTTCTTCGCCGCCATGCTGTGCTCGCTCCTGATGCGGATGTAATTTTCTGAACGCTGAACGTTAGCGGCGGCGCCGCGCGCTGTCAACCGTCCGGCGCCGGATTTGGTAGTATGGGCCGCGAATGAATCGGCAGTGCGCCCGGCCTTGATATGAATCCAGCGACAAAAATTCCCGTCACGCTATTCACCGGCTTTCTCGGCAGCGGCAAGACCACGTTGCTCAACCGCATCCTCGCCGACCCGCAGTTCGCCGACAGCGCCGTCATCATCAACGAGTTCGGCGCCATCAGCATCGATCATCTGCTGGTCGCAATGCCGCGCGAGAACATGTTCGTGCTGGAAAGCGGCTGCGTGTGCTGCACGGTGCAGGGAGAACTGGTCGGAACGCTCGTGGATCTGCTGGCGCAGCGCGGCAAGGACGGCGTTCCGGCGTTTCGCCGCGTGCTGGTCGAGACGACGGGTCTCGCGGACCCGATTCCCATACTCGAAGTGCTGGCGGCGCATCCCGAAATTCCCGTGCATTTCGCGCTGCACTCCGTCGTGACGCTGGTCGACGGCGTCAACGCGCTCGGGCAATTGGCGGAGTTTCGCGAATCGCGCCGGCAGGTGGCGGTGGCCGACCGCCTACTCGTCAGCAAGACAGATCTTGCCGATGCGGATACGCTGGCGGCGCTCGCGGTGAAATTGAATGAACTCAATCCGGACGCGCCGCGCCTCGACATCGACCCGCGCGCCGCCGATCCGCGCGTGCTTTTCGGCGTGGAGTATTTCGACATCGCGCAGGGCCGCGGCGACATCAACGATTGGCTGCGCGAGGGCGCGTCTGCGCGCACGCGCGGCGGATTTGTCGCGCATACCGGCAACGTGCAAAGCTTTTCCATCCGTCACGAAGGCGCCGTCACCCGCGCGGGCCTCGTGCTGTGGCTCGATCTGCTCGCCGGCTTGAAAGGGCGCGATTTGCTGCGCGTCAAAGGCGTATTCAATGTCGAAGGCGAGCCGGTCGCCGTGCACGCCGTGCAGCGCATCGTGCACGAACCCGTGCCTTTGCCCGGCTGGCCGGACGAGGAACGCGCTTCGCGCATCGTTTTCATCACGCGCGGCATCGCGCGCGAGGCGATTGAAAAAACGCTCGACGTTCTCGGTTACGTGGCGCCGAAGGCGACGCGCGCGACCGTCGATCCCGAGGCGTACGCGCGCTTTGTCGCGGCGGTCGGTAAATTTCACTGATACACTGCTGAGAAGTTCAAAAAAAGCATTAGCCACAGAGGGCACAGAGAACACAGAGAAATGCAAAAAGCAGGAATCGATCGCACGGTTCTGATTTGCTTTTCCTCTGTGAACTCTGTGGCCTCTGTGGCATGCATTTGGCTTTTTTTTAGGACCCCAAACCATGCAACCTTCCGAAGCCGCTGTGGTCACCGGCGCCAGTTCCGGCATCGGCGAAGCGTGCGCGCGCAAACTGCTCGATCAGGGAGTCAGCGTCGTCTCGCTGCAGCGCTCGCCGCCGCGATTGCAGCATCCGAACCTGCATTTCCGCAAGATCGATCTTTCCGATCTCGCGGCCACCCAGGCGCTCGCGCGGGAAATCGCGGCGGAATTTCCGGTGCGCTATCTCGTCAACAACGCGGGTGCGAACCGGCCGGCGCTGCTCGAGGATGCGACGATCGACGATTTTGCAGTACGTGACGGCGATCACGCTGGGTGCCGCGATGGTGTTGACGCAGGCGTTCGTGCCGAACATGCGCGCGGCGAAGTTCGGCCGCATCGTCAATATCTCGTCGCGCGCAATCACGGGCAAGACCTCGCGCACGGTGTATGCGGGCGCCAAGGCGGGACTGATCGGCATGGCGCGCACGATTGCCTGCGAGGTGGGCGGCGACGGCATCACCGTCAACACGGTGATACCGGGGCCGGTGGCGAGCGATCTCTTCAACCGCGGACATCCGGAAGGCAGCGTCAAGCGCCAGACGGTGATCGACGGCATACTGGTCAAACGCGTCGGCACGCCCGACGACATCGCGCGGGCGATTCTGTTCTTCCTCGACCGCGACGCGGGTTACGTGACGGGGCAGGCATTGTTCGTGTGCGGCGGCACCAGCGTCACCGGCACCGGCGGCGCCTGAACATCAACGGAGAAATCATGATGCAAAGATTGATAGGGGCGTGTGTGCTGGCGGTCTTCGCGTGTTTCGCGCAGGCGGCCGAGATCGTGGTGTTCTGCCCCGGCGCCGTGCAAAGCCTGGTCACGGATCTGGCGAAAGGATTTGCGCAATCGTCGGGCCATACGGTCAAGTTTATTTACGGTACCGCGGGCTCCGTGACCAAGCGTGTCGCCGATGGCGAGAGCGGCGACGTCGTGATCACGACGGCCGAAATGCTCGCCAATCTCGCGAAGTCCGGCAAGGTTGTCGCGCCTTCGACGCGCGCGCTGGGCAGCATGGGTGTGGGTGTCGCCATCAAAGCCGGCAGCGCATTGCCCGACGTCAGTACCGTTGCCGCTTTCAAGAACGCCATGCTCGCTGCGCGCTCGATTACTTTTGCGGACCCCGCTTTCGGCGGGCAGAGCGGCATCCACGTGGCAAAGGTGTTCGATCAACTCGGCATCGCGCAGGAATTGAAGCCGAAACTCAAATTGCGCCCGGGCGCGCCCGAGGCGTTTGTCGAAGTCGCGCGCGGCGACATCGAAATCGGCCTCGGTCAGATCAGCGAAATCCTCGCGAACAAGGGTCTGGTGCTGATCGGCCCGCTGCCCGCTGAAATCCAGAATTCGGTGACGTTTTCCGCCGGCGTGCATACCGGTGCCGCCGCCGGCGAGGCGGCGCAGGCTTTCATCGCATCACTCGTGACACCGGCGGCGCAGGACCGGTTTCGCAGCGTGGGTTTCGACGTCAAGTAAGGCGCGCGCTACCGCGCGTCGATTACCAGCCCGTGCGCTGGCGCGCCGCGTTGGCTTTTTCCCATTCGCGGCCGTCGAATTCAGTGAGTTCCAGCCCGGCCATGATCTGCGGATATTCGTCGAGGCAGCGTAAATTGACGGCATAGGCATCCGGGTGCTGCGCGCGGGTTGCTGAACGGATGGATGCCGCAGGTTTTGCAGAAGTAGTGTTTCGCCGTGTGCGTGCCAAACTGGTAAATCGACAGCGCATCCGCGCCCGTGAGGAGTTCGAAGCGGTCCGCCGGGACGCGGTGATTCAATGTCCCCTTGCGGGTGCAGATCGAACAATTGCATTGCGTCGCGCGCGCGAGCGGAAGATGCAGCCGGAAACGGACGCGGCCGCAATGACAGCCGCCGTCGTGTGTTGGTTCGTTCATGGGTTTTTCTCCGGACGCCAGTGTCGGACAGATGCCAAATGTTGGCAAGCCTGCGTGCTAACATTCAGAAACGTGCAGGCGATAATCAACACCGGAGGAAGTGATGAAAAAACTGGTTGGCCGTACTGTTTTCTGAGCGCTAGCGTGGCAACCAGCGCGTTCGCAGCGGAAATCAAGGTTCTGAGCGCGGGCGCGGTGGAGAGCGGCATGCACGCGTTCGAGCCGCAGGTGAAGCGCGAGCTCGGGCACGACCTGAAAATCATATTCAATACGACGCCGCAAATTACGAAACGCCTTGCGGCGGGCGAGGTCTACGACATACTGATCCTGCCGCCGGCGTCGCAGGACGAGGTGGCGAAAGACGGCAAGATAGTGGCCGATACGCGCGTGCCGCTCGGGCGCGTCGGCGCAGGCATCGTCGTGCGCAGCGGTGTAGCCGTAGCCGACATCGCAACGGTTGAAGCGATGAAGCAGGCGCTGCTGGCCGCGGATTCAGTCGTCTATAACTCGGCCTCCTCCGGCATTTATCTCGACAAGCTTTTCGCCAAAATGGGCGTGCTCGATCAGATCAAACCGAAGACGACGCGCTATCCGGATGCGGGCTCGGTGATGGAGCACGTGGTCAAGGGCAAGGGCAACGAGATCGGCTTCGGCCCGATCACCGAGATCAGGCCGTATGAAGCGAAAGGACTGAAGTACGTCGGCCCGCTGCCGGCGGAAGTGCAGAATTACACGAGTTACGACGCGGCGCTGATGACCGGCGCGCCGGCGGCCGACGCGGCGAAAGCGGTGCTGCGCCTGCTCGCGACACCGGCGGCGAAAGCGACGTTTACCGCAGCCGGCATCGAGTGAGCGCCGGAATTTCAAGCAGACCCGCGGGCACATGATGTGTGACCGCAAGCGCGCATGGCGCGTTGTGCTGTCCGCGTTTGCGCTGGCGGGTTCGTGCACGCATGCGCTCGCGCAGGAATGGCCGGCGAAGCCGATCCGCTTCATCGCGCCCAATCTTCCCGGCGGGCCGACCGACATACTCGCGCGGCTGATCGGGCAGAAGCTGGCGGAAACGCTGGGCCAGCCCGTCGTCATCGAAAACCGCGCGGGTGCCGCCGGCAACATCGGCACCGAAGCGGCGGCCAAATCGCCGCCGGACGGCTACACGCTGGTGACCGGTAACAACGCGACCTTCGGCGCCAACGTGAGCCTCTACAAGCGATTGGGATTCGATCCGGTCAAGGATTTCGCCCCGGTGATACTGGTGGCGACCCAGCCCAATATTCTGGTCGTGCATCCTTCACTGCCGGTTGCTTCCGTGAAAGAACTCGTCGCGCTGGCCAAGGCGCGGCCGGGACAGCTCAATTATTCCGGCTCGGGCATGGGTGCGGCGGCGCATCTCGCGGCGGAATTGTTCAAGAGCATGACCGCAACCAACATCGTGCATATCCCTTACAAGAGCGCGGCACCCGCGCTGACCGACCTCATCGCCGGCGAAACCCAGCTCATGTTCGCGACCTCGCTGTCGGTGATGCAGCACATCAAGGCGAACCGCGTGCGTGCGTTGGGCGTGACGACGGCCAAGCGCAGCCGCTTCATGCCGGAACTGCCGACGATCGCCGAGGCCGGCGTCCCCGGTTTCGAGGCGTCGACGTGGCACGGCGTGCTGGTGCCCGCGGGCACACCCGGTCGCGATCGTCGAGCGGCTCAACGCCGAGATCAACCGCATGCTGCAGCTTGCGGACGTGCGCGAACGGCTCGCCGCAATGGGCGCCGAAATCGTCGGCGGCTCAGCGAAGGAATTCGCCGATCACATCCAGCGCGAAATTCCGAAGTGGGCGAAAGTCATCAAGGCGATCGGCGTGCAACTTGAATGAAACCGCCGATTCACGCCGATAAACGCAGATTAAAAACGGGAAACCGACGCAGAGAATCGCATTATGCGTTTGAATTTATCGGCGTTCATCCGCGTCCATCGGCGGTTGCGTCTGAATTTTAGTTCGGGCGCTTGAATTCCAGGATGTTGAACCCGGGCTGGCGGTCGACCAGATAGATGATGCCGCGCTTGTCGACGTCGACGTCATTGGTCTGCGGCCCGGCCTGACCCTTCGCGGGTTCCGGAATGTAGTGCCCGACTTCCTGCGGCGCGGTCGGGTCGGCAATGTCGACGATGCGCAGCCCGCCCGCGAACCACGTGCAGTAGACGAGCGTGTCCCCATCCATGCGTTCGTGGAATTGGTGCGCGCCGAAGCGTCCGGGCGCTGCGCGGCTCCACGGCGAGTCGAGCTCGCTCACCTCGAAAATCGACAACGGCTGGATATTCGCCGGATCGCTTACGTCGAACACCCACAGGCAGCCGTGCGGACGGCCGCGGCGGCGCGCCATTTCCGCGCCGTCGTGCGCGTGGTCTTCCTCGTCGATCGCAATCGCAATCTGTCTGCCGGCGATCGGGAAGGGCACGCCCATGAACGTGTGCGAAGGTTCGGGAAACGGCGGATGGTAGTTGTATGCGCCTATGGTGCGCGGCTTTTTGATGTCGGCGACATCGATGATGCGCACGCCGCCGTGCCAGCAGCCGGCCCATAGCTTGTCGCCGATTCGCAACGCGTGATGCAGGCGGTGCTGGCGTCCGGGCCAGGTCGGCTTTTCACCGCCGGCGATGTGCTGGCCGGGCAGCCACCAGCGCGAAACCTCTTCGGGCCGCGCCGGATTGCGTATGTCGTAGATCACCAGGATATTGCCCTGATAGCCCGGCATCTCGGTCGAGATGTAGGCGTAGTTCGCATCCATGTCGAAGCGGTGCACGCCGATGCCGTGCGTCTTGTGGAAGGTGATGAGCTTGGGTTTCGTGCGGTCCGACACGTCGTAGATCTTGAAGCCGCCCTTGTCGTAGGGATTTTTCTCTGGCGGCCTCGACCGCGGCCATGTCCTCTTCGCGCACGCCGAGCTTTGCCGCGAGTTCCGCGGGCGTCGGTTCGCGTCCGAGCGAGGCGGTGAGTTCCGTGCGCAGCTTGGGCAACTCGTCCGCCTTGCGGCCGATCCCCGTCATGTTGCGCTCGCTGTTGACGATCATGATGTCGCCGATCACGCGCGCCTTGTGGCTGTGCGACGTCGGGTCTTCGAGATTGATCTGCGACACGAGGCGCGGTTTGCGCGGGTCGGACACGTCGACGATGCTGGTGCCAAGTCCCGCCTTGTTGGGCAGGTGGCCGATGTAGGCGTAATTGCCGTCGACATAGACCTGGCCGGCGCCCGGCAGGTCGAGATGCGCGAGACGCGTGACGTTGCGCGCAAGTTGCGGCGCGTTGCTTGCATCGTTCATGGGTGACTCCTCCGATAAGCGTGATTGTGGATCGATTTTACCTCACGCCGGACGCGGGCCGGACGGCGTGGGGGGCTATTCGGGCCGCGTGCCGGATTCCTTGATCACCTTCGCCCATTTTTCAGTTTCCTTGCGCACGGCAAGCGCGAACTTCTCGGGCGACATCGTCACCGGTTCCGCGCCGAGCGCGGCGAGCCGCTGGCGTGCGTCCGGCGTGCCGAATAGTTTCGCCAGCGTCAGGTTGAGCTTCGTGATGATGGGCTTGGGCAATTGCGCCGGCGCGAAGACGCCGTACCAGGTGTTGACTTCGTAACCCGCGATCTCTTCATTGACCGCCGGCACTTCGGGCAATATCGGCACGCGTTTTTCGCTCGACACCGCGAGCGGTTTCAGGCGGCCGGACGCGCACGTACGGCAGCGTCGACGAAATGCCGGTAAACATGATCTGCACCTGGCCGCCGACGAGATCGGTCAGCGCCGGGCCCGCGCCCTTGTACGGCACGTGCACGATGTCGATGCGGGTCATGCTCTTGAACAATTCGCTGGAAAGATGCGCGGTCGATCCGCTGCCCGAGGACGCGAAATTGATGGTGCCGGGCTTCGCTTTGGCCAACGCGATGAGTTCCCGCACCGAATTCGCGGGCACCGACGGATGCGTCACCAGTATCATCGGGCTCGACGCGACCATGCCGATGGGCGCCAGATCTTTGGCGGCGTTGACCGCGAGATGCGGATACAGACTCGGATTGATTGCGTTGGTGCCGTTGGCGCCCATCAGCAGCGTGTAGCCGTCGGGCGCGGATTTGGCGACGATTTCGACCGCGATGTTGCCGCCGCCGCCCGCGCGGTTGTCGACGATGACCTGTTGCCTGAACTCGTCGGTCAGTTTCTGCGCGACGAGGCGGCCGACGATATCGACCGGTCCGCCCGGCGAATAGGGCACGATCAGGCGGACGGGCTTTTCGGGGTAGTCCTGGGCGTGCGCCATCGAAATGAGCGCGAGCAAAGCATATGTCGCTGGCGGTTTCATGGCGTCCAGTCGGAGTTGTCGAGGAACTTGTACCAAAGATACATCACGCGCTGCGGAATGCGAATCAGGCTATGCAACGGATAACGCGCGAGCGGAGAGTTCATGAGCGGCAGTACGTTTTCGGCCGGCTGGCCGGCGACGCATTGTGCGAGCAGTTTGCCCGCGTATAGACTCAGCGACACGCCGCTGCCCTGGTAGCCGAGCGCATAGTGGACCGACGCGTCATCCGCAGCGTGATGGATATGCGGCAGAAAGTCGCGCGTGAGACACACCCAGCCGTGCCAGTCGTAATCGACCGTCACGCGTTCGAGTCCCGGGTACTTGGCTTTGAGTTCGGCGAGCAGGAAGTCACGCTGCTGCGCATTGCGCTGCGCGTCGTCCGAGATCAGCCCGCGTCCGCCGAACATGATGCGGTCGTCGGGCAGGCGCCGCCAGTAATAAAGGAGTTTGCGCGAGTCGGTCAATACATGCCGCGTGACGAAATTGGCGGCGTGGATTTCATCGGCTGTCAGCGGGCGCGTGACTATGATGTGCGAAAGCACCGGCAGCAATGTTGCGCGCACGGCCGGATGCAGCTGCTGCGGCGTGTAGCCGTTGGTTGCGAGCACAACCGTTTTTGCGCGCACCGTGCCGTGCGGCGTGGTCAGCACGTGTTCGGCGCCGCGTTTTTCCCATGCCGTAACCGGGCTCGCCGCGTGAACTCTTGCTCCCGCGGCGCGCGCCATGCGCAGCACCCCGAAGGCGAGCTTGAGCGGATGCACCGCAAGCGCGTCGGGAATGCGCAGCGCACCGTGCGATTGCGTGCCGCCGAGGTGTTTGTCGCGCAGATCCCCGGCATTGATCCATTCCGCGGGATAAGCGAAATCGCGTTGCAGGATTTCCGCTTCGCGTTGGAGCCCCTCCGCGCGGCTTTCCCGGTGCGCGATCTTGAGGTGGCCGGCTTCGCTCGCGTCGCAGTCGATGGCGCCGTCGCGTATCATCGCGCGCACATTGTCGAGCGACGCTGTCATTTCGCCGAATGCGCGGCGGGCGGTGTCGCGGCCCCACTGCGCGATCATTTCCCCGGCGCTGAACCGACCGAGCGCCATGCGCGCGAAACCGCCGTTGCGGCCGCTGCAGCCCCAGCCCGCGCGATTGGCTTCGAGCACGACAGGTTTTATGCCGTGGAACCGCGCGAGATGATAGGCGCACGACAGACCGGTGTAGCCGCCGCCGA
Source organism: uncultured beta proteobacterium (assembly GCA_963778865.1). Taxonomy (GTDB): domain Bacteria; phylum Pseudomonadota; class Gammaproteobacteria; order Burkholderiales; family SG8-41; genus PALSA-1004. The sequence continues at coordinate 32,210 of CAVZWF010000008.1, forward strand.
TAATCGCGACATCGGCGTCGAGTTGCGCGGGCGCAGGTCCGTCATCAGGCGGAATTTCGCCGGCCGTCGCGGCCCAATAGGACGGCACGTGTTCAAGACCGGTGCCGGGCGTAGCCGCGCTTAAGGGGTCGTAGGGTGGATGCATCGGAATGCCGGCGTTTGCCACCGGCGGCTATTTGTTTTTGAACTTCGGCTTGCGCTTTTCCTTGAAGCTCGCGACACCTTCCTTGGCATCTTCGCTCTGCCGCACGCGCTGAATCGCGAGCCGCGCGCGCGCAAAATGCTCGGACGGGCCGCGCGGGAGGACATCGGCGACGAATTCGCGCAGCAGCGCGAGCACCATAGGCGCGTTTTCCGCGAGGCGGCGCGCGTACTGCATCGCCGCTTCGAGCAGTTGCGCGCGCGGCACGACCTTGTTCACGAGGCCGACCTGATACGCGCGCTCGGCGCCGAGTTCTTCGCCGAGCAGCATCAGTTCCATCGCCACCTTGTGCGGGATGCGCGCCGCCAGGCCGGCGATCACCGCGCCGGTAAAGCCGACTTTCGCTTCGGGAAACATGAATTTCGTGTCGTCGGCGGCAACGCACAGATCGGCCATCTGCACCATCACCACCGCGCCGCCGACCGTCCATCCCGAGACCGCCGCGATCAGCGGTTTGTGCAGCCGCACGCCGACGTTGGGCACGCACGCCGGAAAATCCTCGGCCGGCGCCTTGACGTCGACACCCACCGAGAAGTGCTCGCCGGCGTGGGTGAGAATGGCGACGCGTTCGTCGCCGGCGTTGAAGCGTTGCCACGCCGCGCGCAGGCCGGTGGCGATATCGTTGTTTATCGCGTTGCGCTTGTCCGGGCGGTTAAGCGTGATGATGGCAATGTTATCGACGACTTCGTAGGTGACGGCGTTTTCGCTCATGCGGGTTCCTTTGTTGTGTCGCGTTACAGCGGTTGCAAGGTGGCGCGGGCGTCGAGCGCGATCGCGCCCTCCCCGGCGGGTTTCACCAGCAACGGGTTGATGTCGAGTTCGGTGAGGCGCGCGCCCAGCGTCGCCGCGAGCCAGCTTACGCGCACGATAACGTCCGCCAGTTTATCGATGTCCGCGGCCGGTTGCCCGCGACCGCCCGCCAGCAGCGGCCACATGCGCAAGGCTTGCACGAGTTCCAATGCGCGCTCGCGGTGCGACGGGTGCGAGTGCGAGTTGGGTATCGCGCAGGGTTTCGGCCCAGATGCCGCCCGCGCCGACCATCACGACTGCGCCGAATTGGTCGTCCCATTTGCTGCCGACGATCACTTCCATGCCGCCGGAGACCATCGGCTGCACCACGCATTCGAGCGCGCCTGCGGCAAGCGTTGCCACATTGTCGCGAATCCGCTGCCACGCGGCACGCACGGCTTCGTCGCTGCGCAAATCCAACTGGACGCCGCCGACGTCGCTCTTGTGCGCCAGCGTGCGCGAACTCACCTTCAGCACGACCGGATAGCCGATCGCGTTCGCGCTTTCTACCGCTTCCAATTCGCTGTGTGCACTGTTGGTGGCGGCCGCGGCTATGCCGGCGATACCGAGTAAAGCCTTGGTTTCGCTCTCGGTCAGCGCGGCTGACGGGGCGGTGAAGGTTGCGACGGCGCCAAAATCAGCGGGGCATGCGGGTGTTGCCGCCGGCGTACGGAGCGCTTTGCCATAATGAATTGCGGCTTTCAGGACGCGCAATGCATCGTCCATGCGGTTTGTAAACGGGCAATGCAGTTCGCGCAACGTCGCGCGTGCGTCGTCGACCAGCGTGCCGGGTGTGAGCAGGATCGCGGTCGGCTTGCCGCGTTTGAGCGCGAGTTCGCCCCACAGACGCACTTTGTCGTCGAGCTGCGGCGTGGTGGCGACGACGATCAGCACGGCTGCCGTGTCAGGGTCGGCCGGCGAGCAATTCATAACAGGTCCCGGCGCTCGCGACGCCCTGCTCGCGCGCGAGTCCGCCGACATCCAGCGGGTTTACCGGCCGCGTTGCAGGAACGATCTCATGCAGCGCGCGTTGCGTCGGGTCCGACAATTGCGCGAGCCGCAGCCCGGCCGCTGCAAGCCGGTCGGCAGTCACGGCAATGGTGCCTCCCGAGGGCGACAGCGCGGCGACGCCATCGCCGCGAGGGGCGCCGAAGCGGATCAGAAAATCGGCGCACTGGATCAGCGACTTCGGGATCGTCGAGCAGAATCACCGCGTGATCCCTGCACGCGGCCGCCCAGACGGCGTCCGAGCCGGCAAGACTCGCGGTATGCGATCGCGTGATGCGCGCGCCGGCGTCGCTGCCGCCGGCTTTTACGACCAGCAAAGGCTTGCGCAGCGGCGCGGCAACGCGCGGCGAGCGCAAGAAATCGCGCGGCCGTCTTGCAGTCCCTCGATGTATGCGCAGATCGCGCGCGTTGCCTGGTCTTCCAGAAAATATTCGATGAAATCGCAGATTTCGAGGTCGGCCTGATTGCCGACTGACGCCGCGACGCTGAACCCGGTGCCCAGGTCGTGGGCGTGTGAAATCAGCGCCGCCATCAGCGAGCCGCTTTGGCTGACCAAGCCCGATACTGCCTGCCGGCATTGGTTCAGCCGCAAGCGCGACAGACGAAGTAAGCGCTAACCTGAGGCCTGGATTTATGAATCCCAGGCAGTTAGGGCCCATCAAGCGCATGCCATGGCGGCGCGCGATGGCAACCAGTTCGTTTTGCCGCGCGGCCCCATCCGCGCCGGCCTCGGCAAAATCGGCGGTCAGCACTACGCAGGCTGCCACACCTGCATTGCCGCATTCGGCAATTGCGGCGGGAATTTGCGCCCCCGGCACCGCCAGCAGCGCCACGTCGATCGGGCCGGGCGCATCGCCGATCCGGGCGTAGGCAGCGGCGACCGAGAATCGACGGATGAAGCCGGATTGATGGGTAAAATGGCGCCTTTAAATCCATGTTTTATAACGAAACTCATGACACGGCCGCCAAACTTGGCGGTGCTTTCAGAGGCGCCGATGATGGCGACGGAGCGCGGGTTGAGAACGTTGCGCAGGCCGGGGGTGGACGGGGTCATTGGAGGTGCAACTTTGCGCGTAATAGTAGCGAATTCGCGCGGTCACCGTGCGGCTGCCGCCGGGCATAGCAAATAATTCGCCCAACTGTTTGACAGAAATAGGGGAAATCGCCATAATGTTCGGTTTCGTTCGGAGGGGTTCCCGAGCGGCCAAAGGGATCAGACTGTAAATCTGACGGCTCTGCCTTCGAAGGTTCGAATCCTTCCCCCTCCACCAGTATAAAACGGGGCGCCGGAAGAGCTGAGTTCCATCAGAGTTGCGGGTGTAGCTCAATGGTAGAGCAGAAGCCTTCCAAGCTTACGACGAGGGTTCGATTCCCTTCACCCGCTCCAATCGAAAAATGAGCGGCCGCTCATTTTTTCGATTGGCGGGGATCGGGGAGTTTCAGAGGATGGTCAGCAAAAGCGTTGCCCGAACAGCGTTTTGCCCATGTAGCTCAGTGGTAGAGCACTCCCTTGGTAAGGGAGAGGTCGCGTGTTCAATCCACGCCATGGGCACCAGACAGTAAGTCAGAGGATGACGAGGAACCGAAATGGCAAAAGGCAAATTTGAGCGGACGAAGCCGCACGTGAACGTAGGGACGATAGGTCACGTGGACCACGGCAAGACGACGCTGACGGCGGCGATGACGCACGTGCTGTCGAAGAAGTATGGCGGCGAGGCGAAGAACTACGACCAGATCGACGCGGCGCCGGAGGAGAAGGCGCGCGGGATCACGATCAACACGGCGCACGTGGAGTATGAGACGGCGAAGCGCCACTACGCGCACGTGGACTGCCCGGGGCACGCGGACTACATCAAGAACATGATCACGGGTGCGGCGCAGATGGACGGCGCGATCCTGGTGGTGAGTGCGGCCGACGGTCCGATGCCGCAGACGCGCGAGCACATTCTGCTGGCGCGCCAGGTGGGGGTGCCGTACATCGTGGTGTTCATGAACAAAGCGGACATGGTGGACGACAAGGAGTTGCTGGAGCTGGTGGAAGTGGAAGTGCGCGAGTTGCTGTCGAAGTATGAATTTCCGGGCGACAAGACCCCGATCATCATCGGCTCGGCGTTAAAGGCGCTGGAAGGCGACAAGAGCGAGATGGGCGAGGGCGCGATATTCAAGCTGGCCGAAGCGCTGGACACCTACATTCCGGAGCCCAAGCGGGCGCTGGACGGTCCGTTCCTGATGCCGGTGGAAGACGTGTTCTCGATCTCGGGTCGCGGCACGGTGGTGACGGGGCGGGTGGAGCGCGGGATCGTCAAGGTGGGCGAAGAAATCGAGATCGTGGGCTTGAAGCCGACGCTAAAGACGGTGTGCACGGGTGTGGAGATGTTCAGGAAGCTGCTGGACCAGGGGCAGGCGGGGGACAACGTGGGGGTGCTGCTGCGGGGCACCAAGCGTGAAGAGGTGGAGCGCGGTCAGGTGCTGGCGAAGCCGGGAGCATCACGCCGCACACCAAGTTCACGGCCGAGATCTACGTGCTGAGCAAGGACGAGGGCGGGCGGCACACGCCGTTCTTCAACGGCTACCGTCCGCAGTTCTACTTTCGCACGACGGACGTGACGGGCAGGATCGAGTTGCCGGCGGGCACGGAGATGGTGATGCCGGGGGACAACATCTCGATCACGGTGGCGCTGATCCAGCCGATCGCGATGGAAGAGGGCCTGCGCTTCGCGATCCGCGAGGGCGGCAGGACCGTCGGCGCCGGCGTCGTCGCTAAAGTCATCGAGTAACGGTAACTGCGGGGCGGGGCGGCGAAACAAACTTCGCGTCTTCGCCCGTTTGCATTTTAATGAACAAGGATTAGGCCAGTAGCTCAATTGGCAGAGCGTCGGTCTCCAAAACCGAAGGTTGGGGGTTCGATTCCCTCCTGGCCTGCCAGGACAGCTGTTGAGTGCGGATGGCTAAGAGTTTCAGCGTGTAGGCACGAGCCGGGAAGTTTTCGCACTCTGCTCTGACCCTGAAATGCTGAACGGGACACATGGTAGACAAGTTAAAAATTGCGGTGGCAGTGGTGTTGCTGTTGGCGGGTATCGCGGCGTTTTATTACTGGGACCAGAGTCCGCTGATCGTGCGCGTTGGCGCGGTGCTCGGCGGCGCGGTGGCCGCGGTGGTGGTGTTCTGGACCAGCACGCCGGGCAAGGAGTTTTTTGCGTTCGCGCAGGAATCGATCGACGAGACCAAGCGCGTGGTGTGGCCGACCCGCAAGGAAACGTTGCAGACGACCGGCGTGGTATTTGCGTTCGTGTTCGTGATGGCGTTGTTTTTGTGGCTGATTGACGCGGGGTTGCTATGGGCGGTACGCATACTGATGGGTCAGGGCGATTCATGAGCAAGAAATGGTATGTCGTGCACGCGTACTCCGGCTTTGAGAAGACCGTGCAGCGCGCGTTGATCGACCGTGTCGCGCGCGCCGGCATGCAGGACAAGTTCGGCCAGATTCTGGTGCCGGTGGAAGAAGTCGTCGAAATGAAAAGCGGCCAGAAGAACATTTCCGAGCGCAAGTTCTTCCCGGGCTACGTGCTGGTTGAAATGGAAATGACCGACGATACCTGGCACCTGGTGAAGAGCACCGCCAAGGTCACGGGTTTTGTCGGCGGCACTTCGACCAAGCCGACGCCGATATCCGAGAAGGAAGTGCAGAACATCCTGCACCAGATCCAGGAAGGCGTCGAGAAGCCGCGGCCGAAGGTGCTGTTTGAAATCGGCGAATCGGTGCGCGTGAAGGAAGGCCCGTTCACCGATTTCCACGGCAATGTCGAGGACGTGAATTACGACAAGAGCAAGCTGCGCGTGTCGGTCACGATTTTCGGGCGTTCCACGCCGGTGGAACTGGATTTCGGGCAGGTCGAGAAGGCGTAACTGCAGGAGACGGCATTCAGGCATCAGGATTGATTGGGCAGTTGTGTTTAACGGGGAGGGCAGCGTCGAATCGCGGCCCGCTACCACCCACCATAAGGAGCAGTCATCGTGGCAAAGAAAATCGTCGGCTTTATCAAGCTGCAGGTGCCCGCCGGCAAAGCCAATCCGAGCCCCCCGATCGGGCCGGCGTTGGGCCAGCGCGGTCTCAACATCATGGAGTTCTGCAAGGCGTTCAACGCGCAGACCCAGAAAATGGAAGCCGGCCTGCCGCTGCCGGTCGTGATTACCGCGTTTCAGGACAAGAGCTTTACGTTCATCATCAAGACGCCGCCGGCGTCGGTGCTGATCAAGAAGGCGCTGAAGCTCGAAAAAGGCAGCAAGACGCCGCACACCGACAAGGTGGGCAAGCTCTCGCGCGCGCAGGCCGAGGAAATCGCCAAGACCAAGATGCCCGATCTGACGGCGGGCGATCTCGACGCGGCGGTGCGGACCATCGCCGGCAGCGCGCGCAGCATGGGCGTTGAAGTGGAGGGCGCATAACATGAGCAATCTGTCGAAACGTTACAAGGCGCTGACGGGCAAAGTCGATCGCAACAAGCTGTATCCGCTCGCCGATGCGATGAAGATCGTCAAGGAAAACGCGACCGCGAAATTCAATGAATCGATCGACGTCGCGATCAACCTCGGCATCGATGCCAAGAAGTCCGACCAGACCGTGCGCGGTTCGGTCGTGTTGCCGGCCGGCACGGGCAAGACGGTGCGCGTCGCGGTGTTCGCGCAAGGCGACAAGGCGCAGGCCGCGAAGGACGCCGGCGCCGATCTCGTCGGCCTGGACGACCTCGCGGCCGAGATCAAGGGCGGCAAGATGGATTTCGACGTCGTGATCGCAACACCGGACACCATGCGTGTGGTCGGCCAGTTGGGCCAGATACTCGGTCCGCGCGGCCTGATGCCCAATCCCAAGGTCGGCACGGTAACGCCGGATGTCGCGGCCGCGGTCAGAAACGCGAAAGCGGGGCAGGTGCAGTACCGCGCCGACAAGACCGGCATCGTGCAATGCACGATCGGCCGCGCGTCGTTCACGGTCGACGCCCTGGTTGAAAACATGAAAGCGCTGCTCGACGCAGTGAACAAGTCGCGTCCCACCGGCATCAAGGGCATCTACCTGAAGAAGGTATCGGTGTCGAGCACGATGGGTGTGGGCGTGCGCGTCGATCAGGGTGGCACGCAGGCGTAAAGCGGAATTGGTGTCAAAGAATTGGTAGTGAAGGCTTTGGGCTGCCGGTGTCCGCAGTGGTAAGCGGTGCTGGCAGGTTGTCAAAGACCGTAGGGATAGAGGGTGAAGGGTGAATAGTGAAGGGTGAAGGGTAAAACCGGAACCCCGAGCGTTGATCCGAAGCCCGATATTTAATTGGGAATTGGCTTGACGGAGTAAAACGGTTCGGAGCGAAGCTACCCTTCACTCCTCACGCTTTACTCCTTCACGCGAAGCACCCTACGCAGACGGCGTGTCCCGATGAATCAGGTTTGTTGCTAATGCCTGGAACTTAAGGTCGCCGTGGGTCGGTTGCGTGTGCTGGCAGAGATGCGCGGCCATTAACGAATGGAGGTAGGCCTTGGGTCTTAATCTGGAAGAGAAACAGGCGGTGGTGGCTGAAATCGGCGCGCAGGTTGCGCAGGCACAGGCCATCGTGGTCGCCGAGTATCGCGGCCTTGGGGTCGCAGCGATGACCGATCTGCGCAAGAAAGCGCGCGGTTCGGGCATTTACCTGCGGGTTCTCAAGAATACGCTCGCGCGCCGCGCGGTCGCTCAGACGCCGTTCGCCGGACTGGCCGAAAAACTGGTCGGTCCGCTCGCGTACGGTATTTGCAGCGATCCGGTGAAGGTTGCGAAAGTACTGCAGGATTTTGCCAAAGACAACGACAAGTTCGTAATCAAAGCCGGCGCAATGGCCAATCTGGTCATGTCTGCAAAAGACGTGGCAAGCCTGGCCAGAATGCCGAGCCGCGAAGAACTGCTCGCGAAACTTTTGGGCACCATGCAGGCGCCGATTGCGACGTTCGTGCGCACACTCAACGAGGTGCCCGGCAGGTTCGTGCGCACCGTTGCCGCGGTACGGGACCAGAAAGAAAAGCAGGCTGCTTAGTTAAGTTAAAAGCGGGCGTGCTTTCACTACAGACAAATTTTAGGAGAACATCATGGCATTAGCAAAAGCAGAAATTCTTGACGCAATTTCCAACATGACGGTGATCGAGCTGTCCGGCCTCATCAAGGACATGGAAGAAAAGTTCGGCGTTTCGGCGGCCGCGGCCGCGGTCGCGGTGGCAGCCCCCGCTGCAGGCGGCGGCGCGGCCAAGGCTGAGGAGCAGACCGAGTTCACCGTGCACCTCTCGAGCTCGGGTGCCAGCAAGGTCAACGTCATCAAGGTGGTGCGCGCGGTGACCGGCCTGGGCCTGAAAGAAGCCAAGGACCTCGTTGATGCAGCACCGAAAGCGGTTAAAGAAGGCGTATCGAAGGCGGACGCAGATGCGATTCTCAAGCAGCTGCTCGAAGCCGGCGCAACGGCTGAAGTCAAGTAACTTGGCAGTCGAACCGGGGCTGGCGGGCAACCGCCAGCTTTTCCCTATTGGTTTTTGTGGTGGACAGGCCACGACCGAGCGCATCGCCCGCGGTGCGCTGGGCCCTGTACCGTCTTTCACTCTTGAGGAGCCTCAATGAGCTACTCGTTTACTGAAAAAAAGCGTATTCGTAAAAGCTTTGCCAAACGCGCGAGCGTGCTGGCAGGTGCCGTATCTCCTGGCCACCCAGCTCGATTCTTACGCGGCGTTTCTGCAGGAGTTCGTGGCACCGGATGCGCGCAAGAGCGAGGGCCTGCAGGCCGCGTTCCAGAGCATTTTCCCGATCGAGAGCCATTCCAAGAATGCGCGCCTCGAGTTCGTGAGCTTCGTGCTTGGGAGAGCCGCCATTCGACGTCAAGGAATGCCAGCAGCGCGGCCTCACGTTCGCCGCTCCTCTGCGCGCCAAGGTGCGCCTGACGATCATGGACAAGGAAGCATCCAAGCCGACCGTCAAGGAAGTGAAGGAGCAGGAAGTTTACATGGGCGAAATACCGCTCATGACCACCACGGGTTCGTTCGTGATCAACGGCACCGAGCGCGTGATCGTGTCGCAATTGCACCGCTCGCCGGGCGTGTTCTTCGAGCACGATCGCGGCAAGACCCATTCGTCGGGCAAGCTGCTGTTTTCGGCGCGCATCATTCCGTATCGCGGCTCGTGGCTCGATTTCGAGTACGACCCCAAGGACTATCTGTACTTCCGCGTCGACCGCCGCCGCAAGATGCCGGTGACGATATTGTTCAAGGCGCTGTCCTATACGCCCGAGCAGATTCTGGCCGAATTCTTCGCCTTCGACACGTTCCGCCTGCATAAGGACCAGATCGAGTTCGAGCTGGTGCCGGAGCGCCTGCGCGGAGAGATCGCGCGCTTTGACTTCGCGACCAAGTCGGGCAAGGTGATCGTCGCCAAGGACAAGCGCATCACGGTGAAGCACGTGCGCGACATGCAGGACGCGAACCTATCCAAGATCAGCGTGCCGCAGGAATTCCTGCTCGGGCGCGTGCTGGCGCAGAACGTCATCGATACGGAGAGCGGCGAAATCGTCGCCAACGCCAACGACGAGATCACCGAAGAATTGCTGGCGAAGCTGATCGACGCCGGCATCGGCAAGATCCAGACGATATACACGAACGATCTCGACCAGGGCACGTATATTTCGCAGACCCTGCGCGCCGACGAGACCGCCGACCAGATGGCGGCGATGGTTGCGATTTACCGCATGATGCGTCCCGGCGAGCCGCCGACGGAGGACGCCGTGAAGACGCTCTTCAACGGGCTCTTTTTCTCGGCGGACCGCTACGATCTGTCGGCAGTCGGCCGCATGAAATTCAACCGCCGCGTCGGCCGCCCGGAGTTGACGGGCGCCGGCACGCTGTCGAAGGAAGACATCGTGGCGGTAATCAAGATCCTGGTGGAACTGCGCAACGGCCGCGGCGAAATCGACGATATCGACCACCTCGGCAACCGCCGTGTGCGTTCGGTCGGTGAACTCGCCGAGAACCAGTTCCGCGCCGGCCTCGTGCGCGTCGAGCGCGCGGTGCGCGAGCGCTTGCGCCAGGCGGAATCGGAAAACCTGATGCCGCATGACCTCATCAACGCGAAGCCGGTGTCGGCGGCGATCCGCGAATTCTTCGGCTCTTCGCAATTGTCGCAGTTCATGGACCAGACCAATCCGTTGTCCGAGATCACCCACAAACGCCGCGTGTCGGCGTTGGGACCGGGCGGGCTTACGCGCGAACGCGCGGGCTTCGAAGTGCGCGACGTGCATCCCACGCATTACGGCCGCGTGTGCCCGATCGAGACGCCGGAAGGCCCGAACATCGGCCTCATCAACTCGCTGGCGTTGTACGCACGCACCAATGAATACGGTTTTCTCGAAACGCCCTATCGCGTCGTCAAGAGCGCGCATGTGACGGATGAAATCCATTATCTGTCGGCGATCGAGGAAAGCAAGTACGTCATCGCGCAGGCCAACGCCGAGCTCGACAAGAAAAACAAGTTCACCGACGAACTCGTGTCGTGCCGCAGCAAGAACGAGTTCACGCTGGCCACACCCGACCGCATCGAATACATGGACGTGGCGCCGGCGCAGATCGTGTCGGTCGCGGCTTCGTTGATTCCGTTTCTCGAGCACGATGACGCAAACCGCGCGCTTGATGGGCTCGAACATGCAGCGCCAGGCGGTGCCGTGTCTGCGCGCCGAGAAGCCGCTGGTGGGCACCGGGCTCGAGCGCACTGTTGCGGTCGACTCCGGAACGGCGGTACGCGCCACCCGCGGCGGCATCGTCGACTACGTCGACGCGAGCCGCATCGTGGTGCGCGTCAACGACGACGAAGCGACGGCCGGCGAAGTCGGCGTCGATATTTATAACCTCGTCAAGTACACGCGCTCCAACCAGAACACCAACATCAATCAGCGCCCGCTGGTGCGCGTTGGCGACCATATCGCCAAGGGCGACGTGGTGGCTGACGGCGCGTCGACCGACATGGGCGAGTTGGCGCTCGGCCAGAACATGCTGGTCGCGTTCATGCCGTGGAACGGTTACAACTTCGAGGATTCGATCCTCATTTCCGAGCGCGTGGTGGCCGACGAGCGGTTTACCTCCATACACATCGAGGAGTTGTCGGTGGTGGCGCGCGACACCAAGCTGGGGCCGGAAGAGATTACGCGTGATATTTCCAACCTGTCGGAAACCCAGCTCGGCAACCTGGACGAGTCGGGCATCATATTACATCGGCGCGGAAGTCGAGGCGGGCGACGTGCTGGTCGGCAAAGTAACGCCCAAGGGCGAAACCCAGCTGACACCGGAAGAAAAGCTGCTGCGCGCGATCTTCGGCGAGAAGGCCTCCGACGTTAAGGACACCAGCCTGCGCGTGCCTTCGGGCATGTCGGGCACCGTGATCGATGTGCAGGTGTTCACGCGCGAGGGCATCGAGCGCGACAAGCGCGCGCAGCAGATCATCGACGACGAGTTGAAGCGTTACAAGAAAGACCTCGCCGACCAGATGCGCATCGTCGAAGACGACACCTTCATGCGCGTTGAGCGCCTGTTGGTGGGCAAGACCGCCAACAAGGGTCCGAAGAAGCTCGCCAAGGGCGCCAAGATCACCAAGGCCTACCTGACGGAAGTCGAGCGCCACAGCTGGTTCGATGTCGACGTCGCAAACGACAAGTTGAACCGCCAGCTGGAGCAGTTGAAGGAGAGCCTCGCGCAGAAACGCGTCGAGTTCGACAAGGCGTTCGAAGAAAAGAAGAAAAAGCTCACCAGCGGCGATGAGCTGCCGCCCGGCGTGCAGAAGATGGTCAAGGTCTATATCGCGGTCAAGCGCCGGCTGCAGCCCGGCGACAAGATGGCGGGGCGCCACGGCAACAAGGGCGTGATCTCGAAAATCACGCCGGTCGAAGACATGCCGCACATGGCGGACGGCACGACGCTCGACATCGTGTTAAACCCGCTGGGCGTGCCTTCGCGCATGAACGTCGGCCAGATACTCGAGACGCATCTGGGCTGGGCGGCCAAGGGCCTGGGGCTGAAGATCGGCGAGATGCTGAAAGCGCAGGCCAAGCTGATCGAGTTGAGAAAGTTCGTCACGAAGATCTACAACTCGAGCGGCAAGCATGAAGATATCGACTCGCTGACCGACGCCGAGGTGATGGAACTCGCCAAGAATCTGCAAAGCGGCGTGCCGTTTGCCACCCCCGTGTTTGACGGCGCGACCGAAGCGGAGATCAAGGAGATGCTCGAACTTGCCGGCCTGCCGCGCTCGGGCCAGATTACGTTGTTTGACGGGCGCACCGGCGAAGCGTTCGACCGCCAGGTCACCGTCGGCTACATGCAGATGCTGAAGCTGCATCACCTGGTCGACGACAAGATGCATGCGCGTTCGACCGGACCGTACAGCCTGGTTACCCAGCAGCCGCTGGGCGGCAAGGCGCAGTTCGGCGGTCAGCGCTTCGGCGAGATGGAAGTGTGGGCGCTCGAAGCTTACGGCGCGTCGTACACGCTGCAGGAGATGCTCACGGTCAAGTCGGACGATACCGAAGGCCGCCGCAAGGTCTACGAATCCATCGTCAAGGGCGAGCACAAGATCGAGGCCGGCATGCCGGAATCGTTCAACGTGCTGGTCAAGGAAATCCGTTCGCTGGCGATCGATATCGACCTCGATCACGAACGCTACTGACCGCGCCGCAATGCGTGCAATCGAATTACGGAAATTTGTGCATCACGCCTATTTGGAGTGAAAAATGAAAGCACTACTGGACTTGTTCAAGCAGGTAACGCCGGAAGAAGAGTTTGACGCCATCAAGATCGGGCTCGCATCGCCCGACAAGATACGCTCGTGGTCGTACGGCGAGGTCAAGAAGCCGGAGACCATCAACTACCGCACCTTCAAGCCGGAGCGCGACGGGCTTTTTTGCGCCAAGATATTCGGGCCCGTCAAGGACTACGAATGCCTGTGCGGCAAGTACAAGCGGTTGAAGCACCGCGGCGTGATTTGCGAGAAGTGCGGCGTCGAAGTGACGCTCTCGAAGGTGCGCCGCGAGCGCATGGGGCACATCGAACTCGCGTCGGTCGTCGCGCACATCTGGTTCCTGAAATCGCTGCCGTCGCGCCTGGGCATGGTGCTCGACATGACGCTGCGCGATATCGAGCGCGTGCTGTATTTCGAAGCCTACGTCGTGACCGATCCCGGCATGACGCCGCTGCAGCGCTGCCAGTTGCTGTCGGAAGACGATTACCTCGCCAAAGTCGAGGAGTTCGGCGATGATTTCACCGCGATCATGGGCGCCGAGGGCGTGCGCGAACTCCTGCGCGCGATCGATCTCAAGCACGAGATCGAGACGCTGCGCACCGAGCTTGGCGGCGACGACGTCCGACACCAAGATCAAGAAGATCGCCAAGCGCCTGAAAGTGCTCGAAGCGTTCCACAAATCCGGCATCAAGCCGGAGTGGATGATCATGGAAGTGCTGCCCGTGCTGCCGCCCGAATTGCGCCCGCTGGTGCCGCTCGACGGCGGCCGCTTCGCGACTTCCGACCTGAACGACCTGTATCGCCGCGTCATCAACCGCAACAACCGGTTGAAGCGTTTGCTCGAACTGAAGGCGCCCGAAATCATCGTGCGCAACGAAAAGCGCATGCTGCAGGAGGCGGTGGATTCGCTGCTCGACAACGGCCGCCGCGGCAAGGCGATGACCGGCGCCAACAAGCGTCCGTTGAAGTCGCTCGCCGACATGATCAAGGGCAAGGGCGGCCGTTTCCGCCAGAATCTGCTCGGCAAGCGCGTCGACTACTCGGGCCGCTCGGTCATCGTGGTCGGACCGCAACTGAAGCTGCACCAGTGCGGCCTGCCGAAGAAAATGGCGCTCGAACTCTTCAAGCCCTACATCTTCCACAAGCTGGAAGTGCTGGGTCTTGCCACGACGATCAAGGCCGCCAAGCGTCTGGTCGAGCAGGAAGTGCCCGAGGTGTGGGACATCCTCGAGGAAGTCATACGCGAGCATCCGGTCATGCTGAATCGCGCGCCGACGCTGCATCGTCTGGGCATCCAGGCGTTCGAGCCGGTGCTGATCGAAGGCAAGGCGATCCAGCTGCATCCGCTCGTGTGCGCGGCGTTCAACGCCGACTTCGACGGCGACCAGATGGCGGTGCACGTGCCGTTGTCGCTCGAAGCGCAGCTCGAGGCGCGCACGCTGATGCTGTCGTCGAACAACATCCTGTCGCCCGCCAACGGCGAGCCCATCATCGTGCCGTCGCAGGATATCGTGCTGGGTCTTTATTACATCACGCGCGAAAAAATGGGCGCGCGCGGCGAGAGACATGGCGTTCTCCAATGTCGGCGAAGTATCGCGCGCCTACGAGACGCGCCAGGTCGAGGTCAACGCCAAGATCAGGGTGCGCATCAAGGAGATCGAGTTCGACGAGTCCGGCGACAAGCGCGAGAAGATGACGCGCTATCAGACCACGGTCGGGCGCGCGCTGCTCTCGGAAATTCTGCCGGCGGGCCTGCCGTTCGAGCTCATCAACAAGTCGCTCAAGAAGAAAGAGATCTCGAAGCTGATCAACCACGCGTTCCGCCGCTGCGGACTGCGCGAGACGGTGATATTCGCCGACAAGCTGATGTACAGCGGTTTCACGATGGCGACGCGCGCGGGTATTTCGATCGCGGTCGACGACATGCTGGTGCCGAAACAGAAAGACGAAATCATTTCCGCGGCCGAGAAGGAAGTGCAGGAAATCGAGTCGCAGTACACGTCCGGCCTGGTTACCCAGGGCGAACGCTACAACAAGGTGGTCGACATCTGGGGGCGCGCGGGTGACGTGGTGGCCAAGGCCATGATGGACCAGCTCGGGCACCGAAGATGTGGCGGCATGGGACTACAACAAGCGCGACTATCTGCCGCTGAAGGACAAGAAGGGCGCGGCGGTTACGCAGGAGTCGTTCAATTCGATCTACATGATGGCCGACTCGGGCGCGCGCGGTTCCGCCGCCCAGATCCGCCAGCTGGCCGGCATGCGCGGCCTGATGGCGAAGCCGGACGGATCGATCATCGAGACGCCGATCACCGCGAACTTCCGCGAAGGCCTGAACGTGCTGCAGTACTTCATCTCGACGCACGGCGCGCGCAAGGGTCTTGCCGATACCGCGTTGAAGACCGCGAACTCGGGTTACCTCACGCGCCGTCTGGTGGACGTGACGCAGGATCTGGTGGTGACCGAGGAGGATTGCGGCACGTCGCAAGGTGTGGCGATGAAGGCGTTGATCGAGGGCGGCGAAGTCGTCGAGTCGTTGCGCGAGCGCATTCTGGGCCGCGTCAGCACGACCGAGATGATCAATCCGGAAAGCGGCCAGCTCATGTTCCCGGCCAACACTCTGCTGGACGAAGACGCGGTCGAGGCGATCGAGGCGGTTGGCCTCGACGAAATCAAGGTGCGCACGCCGCTCACCTGCGAGACGCGCTACGGATTGTGCGCCAAGTGCTACGGCCGCGATCTGGGCCGCGGCTCGGTCGTAAACGTCGGCGAAGCGGTCGGCGTGATTGCCGCGCAGTCGATCGGCGAACCGGGCACGCAGTTGACGATGCGCACTTTCCACATCGGCGGCGCGGCATCGCGTACCGCGGTGGTAAGCCAGGTCGAGAGCAAATCGGCGGGTGTCGTGCGTTATTCGCCCGGCATGCGCTACGTGACCAACGCGCGCAGCGAACTGGTCGCTATTTCGCGCAGCGGCGAAGTGCTGATACACGACGAGCACGGCCGCGAGCGCGAACGCCACAAGGTGACGTACGGCGCGACGCTGCTCGCGCGCGATGGCGAGCAGGTGAAGGCCGGACACGTGCTGGCGATGTGGGACCCGCATACGCGGCCCATCATCACCGAGTACGCGGGGCGCGTGCGCTTCGAGAACGTCGAGGAAGGCGTCACCGTCGCGAAGCAGACGGACGAGGTCACCGGTCTGTCCACGCTCGTCGTGGTCGATCCCAAGCGGCGCGGCAGCGCGCAGGTCAAGGGGCTGCGCCCGCAGGTGAAGCTGCTCGACTCGAGCGGCCAGGAAGTGAAGATCGCGGGTTCCGACCAGTCGGTCAATATCACGTTCCAGATCGGTTGCATTATCACCGTGAAGGACGGCCAGGAAGTGTCGGTCGGCGAAGTGCTGGCGCGTATCCCGCAGGAAACGTCGAAGACGCGCGATATCACCGGCGGTTTGCCGCGCGTCGCGGAACTGTTCGAGGCGCGTTCGCCGAAAGACGCCGGGCTGCTGGCCGAAATCACCGGCACGGTCTCGTTCGGCAAGGACACCAAGGGCAAGCAGCGCCTGGTGATCACCGATCTTGACAGCGTCGCGCACGAGTATCTGATACCGAAGGACAAGCACGTGATGGCGCACGACGGCCAGGTCGTCAACCGCGGCGAAGTCATCGTCGACGGTCCGGCCGATCCGCACGACATCCTGCGCCTGCTCGGGGTCGAGGCGCTTGCGCGTTACATCTGCAACGAGGTGCAGGACGTTTACCGCCTGCAGGGCGTCAAGATCAACGACAAGCACATCGAAGTGATCGTGCGCCAGATGCTGCGCCGCGTGACGATCGTCGATGCGGGCGATACGCGCTTTATCGTGGGCGAGCAACTCGAGCGCGCCGAAGTGCTCGACGAGAACGATCGCGTGACGGCGGAAGGCAAGAAGCCGTCAACCTACGACTTCATGCTGCTCGGTATTACCAAGGCGTCGCTGTCGACGGATTCGTTCATCTCGGCGGCCTCGTTCCAGGAAACCACCCGCGTGCTGACCGAAGCGGCGATCATGGGCAAGCGCGACGAATTGCGCGGGTTGAAGGAGAACGTCATCGTCGGCCGCCTGATTCCGGCGGGCACCGGGCTTGCCTACCACAACACGCGTAAACGGCAGGTTGCGGCCGGCGAGCTGCATGCCGCTGACCGAGGAGGCGCCCGCCGAGGCGCCGGCCAGCGGAAACCCGCGAGCAGGTTGCTTGACAGGGGTGCTGTAACCCTCTAAAATTTACAGTCTTTTTAGCTTCAAACCCAAAAACGGACGGGACGGCAGTTTTGCCGTCCCCTCCTTTTTTCAGGCGCGGGAAATCCGCGGGCCCTTTAAACAGAAATGAGCAGAATTTAGCAGGAAGCAAAAAGCGATTATGCCGACGATCAACCAATTAGTGCGCAAGCCGCGCGTCATCCGCGTCGTCAAGAGCAAGGTGCCGGCGCTGAAGAATTCGCCGCAGAAACGCGGCGTCTGCACGCGCGTCTACACGACGACGCCGAAGAAGCCGAATTCGGCGCTGCGCAAGGTCGCGCGCGTGCGCCTGACCAACGGGTTCGAGGTGACGAGTTACATCGGCGGCGAAGGCCACAACCTGCAGGAGCACTCGGTGGTGCTGATTCGCGGCGGTCGCGTCAAGGATTTGCCGGGCGTGCGTTATCACATCGTGCGCGGCAGTCTCGATACCGCCGGCGTCAAGGATCGCAAGCAAAGCCGCTCCAAGTACGGCGCCAAACGGCCGAAGGCCGCTTAATCACTAAGGAGACTGAAGGCGGATCAAAGATGTACCCGGTAGAGAGTTTAGGATCCTCACCGCACCCCTCACCCTTCACTGAATTAAACCATGCCACGTCGTAGAGAGATTCCCAAGCGCGAGATCCTGCCGGATCCGAAGTACTCGAGCGTTGACGTCGCCAAGTTCGTCAACGTGCTGATGCAGGCCGGCAAGAAGTCGGTGGCCGAGCGCATTATTTACGGCGCGCTCGAGCAGATCAAGAAAAAGACCAGCAAGGATCCGCTCGAAGTATTCACGACGGCGGTCAACAACGTCAAGCCGATGGTGGAAGTGAAAAGCCGTCGCGTCGGCGGCGCCAATTACCAGGTGCCGGTCGAAGTGCGTCCGATCCGTCGCACCGCGCTGGCCATGCGCTGGTTGCGCGATGCGGCGCGCAGCCGCGGCGAAAAATCCATGGGCGCGCGGCTGGCGGGCGAAATCGCCGAAGCGGCCGAAGGCCGCGGCGGCGCGATGAAGAAGCGCGAGGAAGTGCACCGCATGGCGGAAGCCAACAAGGCGTTCTCGCATTACCGGTTTTAATCCAGGACTACGCTGTCAGCTGAAGGTTTATCAAAAGTGCCACGCAAAACTCCCATCGATCGCTATCGCAATATCGGCATCAGTGCCCACATTGACGCCGGTAAGACCACGACCACCGAACGCGTGCTGTTCTACACCGGTGTTTCGCACAAGATGGGCGAAGTGCACGACGGCACCGCCGTGATGGACTGGATGGAGCAGGAGCAGGAGCGCGGCATCACGATCACGTCCGCGGCCACGACCTGTTTCTGGAAGGGGATGGACGGCAACTATCCCGAACATCGCATCAACATCATCGATACGCCGGGCCACGTCGATTTCACGATTGAAGTCGAGCGCAGCCTGCGGGTGCTCGACGGCGCGTGCATGGTTTATTGCGCGGTCGGCGGCGTGCAGCCGCAATCGGAAACCGTGTGGCGCCAGGCCGTCAAGTACGGCGTGCCGCGGCTCGCGTTCGTCAACAAGATGGACCGCCAGGGCGCGGACTTCTTCAAGGTCTTCGAGCAGATGAAGTCGCGTCTGAAGGCCAATCCGGTGCCGATCCAGATTCCGATCGGCGCCGAAGAAAAATTCGAGGGCGTCATCGACCTGGTGCGCATGAAGGCGATCTATTGGGACGACTCGACCCAGGGCATGAAATTCGAATTGCGCGATATTCCCGCCAATCTTCAGGACCAGGCGCAGGAATGGCACGACAAGATGGTCGAGAGCGCGGCCGAAGCGAACGAAGAACTGATGAACAAGTACATCGAGTCAGGCAGCTTGTCGATCGAGGAAGTCAAGCTCGGCCTGCGCACGCGCACGATCCACAACGAGATCGTGCCGATGCTGTGCGGCTCGGCGTTCAAGAACAAGGGCGTGCAGGCGATGCTCGATGCCGTCATCGACTATCTGCCGGCGCCGGTCGACATTCCGCCGGTCAAGGGCATCGACGACAGAGACCAGCCGACCGAACGCATGGCGAGCGACGACGAGCCGTTTTCGGGCCTCGCGTTCAAGATCGCGACCGACCCCTACGTCGGCCAGCTGATTTTCTTCCGCGTGTATTCCGGCGTGGTGAATTCGGGCGACACGATTTACAACCCGATCAAGGGCCGCAAGGAGCGCATCGGGCGCTTGTTGCAGATGCACGCGAATACGCGCGAGGAAATCAAGGAAGTGCGCGCGGGCGACATCGCGGCCGCGGTCGGCCTGAAAGAAGCGACCACCGGCGAGACGCTGTGCGATCCGCAGAAAATCATCATTCTCGAGAGGATGATATTCCCGGAGCCGGTGATTTCGCAGGCCGTCGAGCCGAAGACCAAGGCCGACCAGGAAAAGATGGGCATCGCGTTAAACCGCCTGGCGCAGGAAGATCCGTCGTTCCGCGTGCGCACCGACGAGGAATCGGGCCAGACCATTATCGCCGGCATGGGCGAACTGCATCTGGAGATCATCGTCGACCGCATGAAGCGCGAGTTCGGCGTCGAGGCCTCCGTCGGCAAGCCGCAGGTCGCGTATCGCGAGACGATCAAGAAATCCTGCGACAAGATCGAAGGCAAGTTCATCAAGCAGTCGGGTGGACGCGGCCAGTACGGCCACGTCGTGCTGAAGGTCGAACCGCAGCCGCACGGCAAGGGCTTCGAATTCGTCGATGCGATCAAGGGCGGCTCGGTGCCGCGCGAATATATCCCGGCGGTCGAGAAAGGGCTTATCGACACGCTGCCCGCGGGCGTGCTCGCCGGCTTCCCGGTGGTCGACGTCAAGGTCACGCTGTTCGACGGTTCGTACCACGAAGTCGACTCGAACGAAAACGCGTTCAAGATGGCCGCATCGATGGCCTTCAAGGAAGGCATGCGCCGGGCGAGCCCGACCATACTCGAGCCGATGATGGCGGTCGAAGTCGAAACGCCGCCGGATTTCATGGGCAACGTGGTGGGCGACCTGTCGTCGCGCCGCGGCATGATCCAGGGCATGGACGAAATCGCGGGCGTCAAAGTGATCAAGGCGGAGGTGCCGCTGGCCGAAATGTTCGGCTACTCGACCTCGCTGCGTTCGGCGACGCAGGGCCGCGCGACCTACACGATGGAATTCAAGCATTACACCGAGGCGCCGAAGAACATTGCTGAGGGAATTATCAATCGCGACGGCCCCGACAAGGGCTCTAAAAAGTAACGAGGAACCGAAATGGCAAAAGGCAAATTTGAGCGCACGAAGCCGCACGTGAACGTGGGGACGATAGGACACGTGGACCACGGCAAGACGACGCTGACGGCGGCGATGACGCACGTGCTGTCGAAGAAGTATGGCGGCGAGGCGAAGAACTACGACCAGATCGACGCGGCGCCGGAGGAGAAGGCGCGCGGGATCACGATCAACACGGCGCACGTGGAGTATGAGACGGCGAAGCGCCACTACGCGCACGTGGACTGCCCGGGGCACGCGGACTACATCAAGAACATGATCACGGGTGCGGCGCAGATGGACGGCGCGATCCTGGTGGTGAGTGCGGCCGACGGCCCGATGCCGCAGACGCGCGAGCACATTCTGCTGGCGCGCCAGGTGGGGGTGCCGTACATCGTGGTGTTCATGAACAAAGCGGACATGGTGGACGACAAGGAGCTGCTGGAGCTGGTGGAAGTGGAAGTGCGGGAGTTGCTGTCGAAGTATGAATTTCCGGGCGACAAGACCCCGATCATCATCGGCTCGGCGTTAAAGGCGCTGGAAGGCGACAAGAGCGAGATGGGCGAGGGCGCGATATTCAAGCTGGCCGAAGCGCTGGACACCTTCATTCCGGAGCCCAAGCGCGCGCTGGACGGTCCGTTCCTGATGCCGGTGGAAGACGTGTTCTCGATCTCGGGTCGCGGCACGGTGGTGACGGGGCGGGTGGAGCGCGGGATCGTCAAGGTGGGCGAGGAAATCGAGATCGTGGGCTTGAAGCCGACGTTAAAGACGGTGTGCACGGGTGTGGAGATGTTCAGGAAGCTCCTGGACCAGGGGCAGGCGGGGGACAACGTGGGGGTGCTGCTGCGGGGCACCAAGCGCGAAGAGGTGGAGCGCGGGCAGGTGCTGGCGAAGCCGGGCGAGATCACGCCGCACACCAAGTTCACGGCCGAGATCTACGTGTTGTGCAAGGACGAGGGCGGGCGGCACACGCCGTTCTTCAACGGCTACCGTCCGCAGTTTTACTTTCGCACGACGGACGTGACGGGCAGCATCGAGTTGCCGGCGGGCACGGAGATGGTGATGCCGGGGGACAACATCTCGATCACGGTGGCGCTGATCCAGCCCATCGCGATGGAAGAGGGCCTGCGCTTCGCGATTCGCGAGGGCGGCAGGACCGTCGGCGCCGGCGTCGTCGCTAAAGTCATCGAGTAAACATAATGGCCGCTGTCAAAAGTCAGAAAATCCGTATCCGCCTGAAGGCGTTCGACTATCGCTTGATCGACCAGTCGGCGCTCGAGATCGTGGATACCGCGAAGCGCACCGGCGCGGTGGTCAAGGGCCCGGTGCCGTTGCCGACGCGCAAGGAGCGTTTCGACGTGTTGCGCTCGCCGCATGCGAACAAGACCTCGCGCGACCAGTTCGAGATCCGCACGCATTTGCGGCTGATGGACATCATAGACCCCACCGACAAGACGGTCGACGCGCTGATGAAGCTCGATCTGCCGGCGGGGGTGGACGTGGAGATCAAGTTGTAGGTAAGGCAGGATTCGGGAAGCGCTAATTCCCGGAATCCCTGAAGTGAATTGCCGGCCAATTGAAGTCGGCACCTGTCCGCGGCGCTGATGCCGGGGCAGGCTAAAGAAAAGGTGAACAAAATGAGTTTAGGACTAGTCGGTCGCAAGATCGGCATGACGCGCGTCTTCACCGACGATGGGGACTCCATCCCGGTGACGGTCGTCGACGTGTCGAACAACCGCGTGACCCAGATCAAGACGCCGGAATCCGACGGCTACACCGCGGTGCAGGTCGCCTATGGCAAGCGCCGCGCGCGCCGCGTCAACAAGGCCGCGGCGGGGCACTTCGCCAAAGCGGCGGTCGAAGCCGGTTCGGTGCTGAAGGAATTCCGCGTCACCGCCGAGCAGGTCGCCAGCCTCAAGGTCGGCGGCGTAATCGGCGTTGACGTTTTCAAGGTCGGCCAGAAAGTCGACGTGTCCGGCACCACGATCGGCAAGGGCTACGCCGGCGTCATCAAGCGCCACCACTTCAAGTCGAACCGCGCATCCCACGGTAACTCGCGCTCGCATAACACGCCGGGCTCGATCTCGATGGCGCAGGATCCGGGCCGCGTGTTCCCCGGCAAGAAAATGACCGGCCATCTGGGCGACGTCAACCGCACGACGCAGAATCTGGTCATCGTGCGCATCGACGCCGAGCGCCAGTTGCTGCTGATACGCGGCGCGATTCCCGGCGCCAAGAACGGCGACATCACGGTCTACCCGGCGGTCAAGACCAGCAAACCGGGCGCGCAGCCGGCAACAAGCCGGCCGCCAAACCGGCCGCGAAGGCAGGTAAATGATGGAACTCAAACTGATCGATCAAAGCGGCAAGTCGACTGCCAACGTGGCGGCGGCGGACACCGTGTTCGGGCGCGATTACAACGAGGCGCTGATCCACCAGGTGGTGACCGCGTATCTCGCGAACGGGCGCCAGGGCACGCGCGCGCAGAAAGATCGCGGCGAAGTCAGCCACACGACCAAGAAGCCGTTCAACCAGAAGGGCACCGGCCGCGCGCGCGCCGGTATGTCGTCGAGCCCGTTGTGGCGCGGCGGCGGACGCATATTTCCGAACCGGCCGGACGAGAATTTCACGCACAAGCTGAACAAGAAAATGTACCGCGCCGGCGTGTGCTCGATTCTGTCGCAACTGGCGCGCGAAGGACGTCTCGCCGTCGTCGACAGCTTTACGCTGGAGGCGCCGAAAACCAAGCTGCTGGCGCAGAAAGTCAAGAGCATGGGCTATGAAAACGTGCTGATCGTCACCGACAGCGTCGACGAGAATCTGCTGCTTGTCGGCGCGCAATCTGCCCAACGTCAACGTCTGCGCGGTCACGCATGCCGATCCGGTCAGCCTGATCCGTCACGCCCACGTGCTGCTGACCAAGACCGCGATGGCCAAATTCGAGGAGCTGCTGAAATGAGCGCCGCCGACGAGCACCAAGAATACCGAGCGCCTGATGAAGGTGCTGCTCGCTCCGGTGATTTCGGAGAAGGGCACCTTCGTCGGCGAGAAGAACAACCAATACCTGTTCCGCGTGATGCCGGACGCGACCAAGCCCGAAATCAAGGCCGCGGTCGAACTGATGTTCGGCACCAAGGACAAGAAAATCGAAGTCCTGTCGGTGCAGGTTGCCAACGTCAAGGGCAAGGAAAAGCGCTTCGGCCGTTTCATGGGCCGCCGCAACAACTGGAAGAAGGCTTATGTGTCGTTGAAGCCCGGCCAGGAAATCAACTTCGCGGCAGGGGAGAGCAAATAATGGCGCTGATCAAAGTCAAACCGACCTCGCCTGGCCGCCGCGCGGTGGTCAAGGTCGTCAATCCCGATCTGTACAAGGGGCGGCCGCACGATGCGCTGCTCGAGCGCAAGACCAAGACCGCCGGCCGCAACAACACCGGGCAGATCACCACCCGCCACATGGGCGGCGGCCACAAGCAGCACTATCGCGTGATCGATTTCAAGCGCGACAAGGACGGCATCGTGGCCAAGGTCGAGCGCATCGAGCACGATCCGAACCGCAGCGCCAATATCGCCTTGCTGTGCTACGCGGACGGCGAGCGCCGTTACATCATCGCGCCCAAGGGCATCGCGGTCGGCACCCAGGTGCAAAACGGCTCCGATGCGCCGATCAAGCCGGGCAACGCGCTGCCGCTCAGGAACATTCCGGTCGGCACCACGATACATTGCATCGAAATGATGCCGGGCAAGGGCGCGCAGCTCGCGCGTGCCGCCGGCACCGCGGTGCAGTTGCTGGCGCGCGAAGGCGAATACGCGCAATTGCGCCTGCGCTCCGGCGAAATCCGCAAGGTGCACGTCAATTGCCGCGCGACCATCGGGGAAGTCGGCAACGAAGAGAACAGCCTGCGCTCGATCGGCAAGGCCGGCGCGGTGCGCTGGCGCGGCATCCGCCCGACGGTGCGCGGTGTGGCGATGAACCCGATCGACCATCCGCACGGCGGCGGCGAAGGCAAGACCGCCGCCGGGCGCCACCCGGTGAGCCCGTGGGGCACGCTGACCAAGGGCTATCGCACGCGCAAGAACAAGCGCACCAACAGCATGATCGTGCGCCGCCGGCACGCCAAAGTCAGCGCCGGATAAACGAGGTAAATAAATATGGCACGTTCAATCAAAAAAGGCCCGTTCGTCGACTATCACCTGATGGCCAAGGTGGAAGCCGCGCGCGCATCCAACGACAAACGCCCGCTCAAGACCTGGTCGCGGCGTTCGACCATACTGCCCGATTTCGTCGGTCTGACGATCGCCGTGCACAACGGCAAGCAGCACGTTCCGGTCTATATCTCGGAAAACATGGTCGGCCACAAGCTGGGCGAGTTTTCGCACACGCGGATTTTCAAGGGCCACTCCAAGGCGGGCAGCACCGCGGCGCCGCCGGCTGACAAGAAGTCGAGCGTCGCCGCGCCGCTGCCGCCGCGGCACCGGCCAAGAAATGAGGGATGCAGTTAATGGAAACCACGGCAAAATTAAACGGCGTGCGACTGTCGCCCCAGAAGGGCCGGCTGGTCGCCGACCAGATTCGCGGCCTGCAGGTCGAAAAGGCGCTCAATCTGCTCACCTTCAGCCCGAAAAAGGGCGCGGTCATCATCCGCAAGGTGCTCGAGTCGGCGATCGCCAATGCCGAGCACAACGACGGCGCCGACATCGACGAATTGAAAGTCACGCGCATTTACGTCGAAAAAGGGCCCGTGCTGAAGCGTTTCGCGGCGCGCGCCAAGGGGCGCGGCGTGCGCGTGTTGAAGCACAGCTGCCACATTCACCTGACCGTCGGCGACGGAAGGAAATAGTCATGGGACAAAAAATACATCCGATCGGATTCCGCCTCTCGGTGCTGCGCAACTGGTCGTCCAAGTGGTATGCGAACAGCAAGAATTTCCCCGGCATGCTGCAGGAAGACATCAAGGTGCGGGACTTCCTGAAGCAGAAACTTGCGCCACGCCGCGGTCGGCAGAATCATCATCGAGCGCCCGGCGAAGAACGCCAAGATCACGATTTACAGCGCGCGCCCCGGCGTGGTCATCGGCAAGAAGGGCGAGGACATCGAATCGCTGAAGGCGCAGCTGCAGAAGCTGCTGCACGTGCCGGTGCACATCAATATCGAGGAAATCCGCAAGCCCGAACTCGACGCGCAATTGATTTCGGATTCGATCGCGCAGCAATTGCAGAAGCGCATCATGTTCCGCCGCGCGATGAAGCGCGCCATCACCAACGCCATGCGGCTGGGCGCGCAGGGCATCAAGATCATGAGCGCGGGCCGCTTGAACGGCATCGAGATCGCGCGCACCGAATGGTATCGCGAAGGCCGCGTGCCGTTGCATACGTTGCGCGCCGACATCGATTACGGCTTCTCCGAAGCCAAGACCACCTACGGCATCATCGGCATCAAGGTGTGGGTGTTCAAGGGCGAGATCCTGACCAAGCACGAGCAGGCGCTGGCCGCTGCCGGCCGCGACGCCCGAATCGCTGGTGACCGACAAACCCGCGTCCGACAAGCCGGCGGCGAAACCCGCGCCCAAGAAAAGACGCACAGGAGTAAAGCATGCTGCAGCCAGCTAGAAGGAAGTACCGCAAGGAACAAAAGGGCCGCAACAAAGGTGTTGCGACCCGCGGCGCCAAGGTGAGTTTCGGCGAATACGGCCTGAAGGCGCTGACGCGCGGCCGGCTTGACGGCGCGCCAGATCGAAGCGGCGCGGCGCGCGATGACGCGCCACATCAAGCGCGGCGGCCGCATCTGGATCCGCATTTTCCCGGACAAGCCGATTTCGCGCAAACCCGCCGAGGTGCGCATGGGCAACGGCAAGGGCAATCCGGAATACTGGGTCGCCGAAATCGTGCCGGGCAAGGTGCTGTATGAAATGGACGGCGTCGACGAGGCGACCGCGCGCGAGGCGTTCCGCCTCGCGTCGGCCAAGTTGCCGCTGCTGACGACGTTCGTGCATCGTATGGTCGGAGGCTAAGCCATGAAAGCGAGCGAATTGCGCGTCAAGAACACGGACGAGTTGCGGCAGGAGCTGAATGAATTGCTGAAGGCGCAGTTCAGCCTGCGCATGCAGGTTGCGACCCAGCAACTCACCAACAACAGCCAGATCGGGAAAGTGCGCCGCGACATCGCGCGCGTGCGCACGATCATCAACGAAAAGGCGCGCCAGTCATGACCGAAACCACAGCGAACAAGCGCACGCTGACCGGCCGCATCGTCAGCGACAAGATGAACAAGACGGTGACCGTGCTGGTCGAGCGCCGCGTCAAGCATCCGCTTTACGGCAAGATCGTCACGCGCTCCAAGAAATACCACGCGCACGACGAGAAAAACGAGTTCAAGGCGGGCGATACGGTGCTGATCGAGGAATGCCGGCCGATCGCCAAGACCAAGGCCTGGCGGGTAGCCAAGCTGATCGAGAAGGCGCGCGAGATTTAAGCGAAAAAAGCAGGGAAATTGGTTGAAATAGCAGGGGATTCTCTGTAGAATCCCGCGTTCATTGCGCCGCGCCCTGGGATTTCGGGCGCGGATGATCTGACCCCGGACGGGTTCCAAGACTGACCGCAGACAGGTTGTTAGCGCGGTTCAAGTTGGAAGAGACAGCAGCACAAAGCGAGAGCAAAAAATGATACAGATGCAGTCCATTCTGGATGTTGCTGACAACACCGGTGCGCGCGCAGTGATGTGCATCAAGGTGCTCGGCGGCTCGAAGCGCCGCTATGCGGGCATCGGCGACGTCATCAAAGTCAGCATCAAGGACGCAGCGCCCCGCGGCCGCGTCAAGAAGGGCGAGATTTACAACGCCGTGGTCGTGCGCACCGCCAAGGGCATCCGCCGCGCCGACGGTTCGATGATCAAGTTCGACAGCAACGCCGCCGTGCTGCTCACGGCCAAGCTGGAGCCGATCGGCACGCGTATTTTCGGACCGGTGACGCGCGAATTGCGCACCGAGCGCTTCATGAAGATCGTTTCGCTCGCACCGGAAGTTCTGTAAGAGCCATAGGTAGACAAGCATGCGCAAGATCAAAAAAGGCGATGACGTGATCGTCATCACCGGCAAGGACAAGGGCAAGCGCGGCACCGTGCTGCGCGTGGTCGACCTCGAGCATCTGCTGGTCGAGGGCGCGAACCGCGTCAAGAAGCACCAGCGCCCGAACCCGATGAAAAACACCACCGGCGGCATCGTCGACAAGGAAATGCCGCTGCACGTCTCGAACGTCGCGATTTTCAATCCGGCGACCAAGAAAGCCGACCGCGTCGGCGTGAAGACTCTTGACGACGGCCGGCGCGTGCGTTTTTACAAATCCAACGGCGAAGTGATAGACGCATGAGTACCCAGGCCAGAACCGCCGGCAAGGACACAGGCGCCGCGGCATCGCCCCGGCTGCAGACGCATTACCAGGAGCAGGTGGTCAAACAGCTCGTCACCCAGTTTGGCTACAAGTCGGTGATGCAGGTCCCGCGCATCGAGAAGATCACGCTCAACATGGGCGTGGGTGAAGCGGTGAACGACAAGAAGATCATGGACAACGCGGTCGGCGACATGGCCAAGATCGCCGGCCAGAAGCCGCTCGTCACCAAGTCGCGCAAGTCGATCGCGACCTTCAAGATTCGCGACAACTATCCGATCGGCTGCAAGGTCACGCTGCGCGGCACGCGCATGTATGAATTCCTCGACCGCCTGGTGACCGTCGCGATTCCGCGTATCCGCGACTTTCGCGGGATTCCGGGCAAATCGTTCGACGGCCGCGGCAACTTCAATTTCGGCATCAAGGAACAGATTATTTTCCCCGAGATCGAATACGACAAGATCGATGCCTTGCGCGGCATGAATATCACGATCACCACCACCGCCAAAACCGACGCCGAAGGCCGGGCGCTGCTGGCGGCATTCAAATTTCCGTTCAGGAACTAGCCCATGTCGAAACTCGTGTTGAAACTTCGCGACCAGAACCGCCGCAAGATGGTGAAGAAATTCGCCGCCAAGCGCGCGCAATTGACGGCGCTCATCAACGACCAGAAATTGTCGCCGGAAGATCGTTACGAAGCGCGCCTGAAGCTGCAAAAGCTGCCGCGCGATTCGAGCCCGGTGCGGTTGCGCAACCGCTGCGCGCTGACCGGCCGGCCGCGCGGTGTTTACAGCAAGTTCGGCCTCGGCCGCAGCAAACTGCGCGATATCGCGATGCGCGGCGAGATTCCCGGTGTGATCAAGGCGAGCTGGTAGCAGGAAGCGGGAGAGACCAAAACCATGAGCATGAGTGATCCGATCGCCGACATGTTGACGCGCATTCGCAATGCGCAGATGTCGGAAAAAGTTTCAGTCGCGATGCCGTCGAGCAAGGTGAAAGCCGCGATCGCCAAGGTCCTGAAGGACGAAGGCTACATCGACGACTTTGCGGTGCGCCCGCTGGACGGCAAACCGACGCTGGAAGTCGGCCTCAAGTACTACGCCGGCCGCCCGGTCATCGAAAAACTCGAGCGCGTAAGCCGGCCGGGACTGCGCATTTACAAGCCGAGCGACGACATTCCCAGGGTCATGAACGGCCTGGGTGTGGCAATCGTATCGACCTCGAAGGGCGTGATGACCGACCGCAAAGCGCGCGGCCTCGGCATCGGCGGCGAGGTTTTGTGCATCGTTGCATAGTTAAAGCGGCAAACGGGGAATAACGATGTCCAGAATAGGTAATTTTCCGGTCGACGTGCCGGCCAATGTCGAGGTGCAGTTCTCGCCGAGCGAAATTTCGGTGAAGGGCCCGCTCGGCACGTTGAAGCAGTCTTTGTCGGAGCAGGTCACGCTCGAAAAGATCGACAACAAGCTGCAGTTCAAGGTGGCCAATGAGTCGAACGCCGCCAATGCGTTGTCGGGGACGATGCGCGCGCTGGTGGCGAACATGGTGCACGGCGTTACCAAGGGCTACGAGCGCAAGCTGACGCTGGTCGGTGTCGGTTACCGCGCACAGGCGCAGGGCGACAAGCTGAATCTGACGCTGGGTTTTTCGCACCCGGTCGTGCACCAGATGCCCAAGGGCATCAAGGTCGAGACGCCGACGCAGACCGAGATCCTGATCAAGGGCATCGACAAGCAGGTGGTCGGCCAGGTGGCGGCGGAAATCCGCGCGTATCGCCGCCCCGAGCCGTACAAAGGCAAGGGTGTGCGCTATAGCGATGAGACGGTCATCCTCAAAGAGACCAAGAAGAAGTAGGGGCGAGAGATGAAAGAACGCAAAGAAGAGGCGCGGCTGCGCCGGGCCCAGCAAACCCGCCGCAAGATCGCGGAGTTGCGGGTCGTGCGGCTGGCCGTGCACCGCTCGAACGCGCACATGTACGCGCAGGTCATCGATGCGAGCGGCGCCAAAATTCTGGCGAGCGCTTCGACCGTCGAGCCCGCGTTGCGCAAGTCCGTCAAGAATGGCGGCAATGTCGAGGCGGCGGCCGCGGTTGGCAAGCTGATCGCCGAAAAAGCCAAGGCGCTGGGGATCGAAGCGGTCGCGTTTGACCGCGGCGGCTACAAATATCACGGTCGTGTCAAGGCGCTGGCGGAAGCCGCGCGCGAGCACGGGCTCAAGTTCTAGTCAGGAAACGACATGGCAAAACTCCAGGCAAACAGAATGGCGGGCGGCGAGGAACGCGGCGACGGCCTCCGCGAAAAGATGATCGCGATCAACCGCGTCACCAAGGTGGTGAAAGGCGGCCGCGTCATGGGTTTCGCCGCGCTCGTCGTGGTCGGTGACGGCGACGGCCGCGTCGGCATGGGCAAGGGCAAGGCGCGCGAAGTGCCGGTGTCGGTGCAAAAAGCGATGGACGAGGCGCGCCGCAAGCTCGTCAAGATCAACCTGAAGAACGGCACGCTGCACCACGCGGTCACCGGGCGCCACGGTTCGGCGCGGGTGTACATGCAGCCGGCGTCCGACGGCACGGGCATTATCGCCGGCGGCCCGATGCGCGCGATTTTCGAAGTGATGGGCGTGACCAACGTGCTCGCCAAGATCATCGGCTCGACCAATCCCTACAACGTGGTGCGCGCGACCCTGAACGGCCTGCAGGCGATGAACACGCCGTCCGACGTCGCTGCCAAGCGCGGCAAGACGGTTGAAGAGATCGCGGGGTAAGTCATGACGACGAACGCCAAACAAGCAGGCAAGACCATCAAGGTCACGCTGGTCAAGAAGCCTGATCGGCACCATGCAATCCCATCGCGCGACGGTGCGCGGCCTGGGACTGCGCCGCATCAATTCGACCGCCGAAGTGATCGACACGCCGGCCACGCGCGGCATGATCAACAAGGTGAGCTATCTCGTGAAGTGCGAGGGATAATCCAATGCAACTCAACACGATCAAACCCGCAGACGGCGCCAAGCACGCGAAACGACGCGTCGGCCGCGGCATCGGCAGCGGACTCGGCAAGACGGCGGGCCGCGGACACAAGGGACAATCGTCGCGCGCCGGCGGCTATCACAAAGTCGGCTTTGAAGGCGGCCAGATGCCGCTGCAGCGCCGCCTGCCCAAGCGCGGTTTCAATTCGCCCATGCGCGACGATACGGCCGAAGTGCGCCTGTCGGATTTGAACCGGTTGAAAGCCGACACGATCGACATACTCGTGTTGAAAGAGGCGGGCATCGTGCCGATCCATGCGTTGTCCGCGAAGGTCATCGTGTCCGGCGAAATCAAACGCAAAGTCACGCTGCACGGCCTGCTGGCGTCCAAGGGCGCGCGCGCCGCGGTCGAAGCGGCGGGCGGCAAGTTCGAAATGCCGGAGAGCACCGGCGGCAAGCCGGCGAAGGAAGGCAAGAAGGTCGCGCGTAAAGCGGCGGCCATCGTCAGAGCCGAAACCCGCGCCGCGACGACGTCCGCGACCATCGCCGAGGAAAACGCCAAGGCGGCGGTCGATGCCGAAGCCAAAGCCGACGCCAAGAGCAAGGCGAAGGCGGATTCGAAAGTGAAAGCCGAAGCCAAGGCCGAAGCGAAAGCCGCGCCCACGACTGACGCCAATGCCAAAGCCAAGAGCGGCAAGGACAAACCCGCCGGCAAGAAAAAGAAGGCTGAGTAAAGTTGGCTGATCAGAATTCCAGATTGAGCATGCAGGGCAAGATGGGCGACCTTAACCGTCGCCTGTTGTTCTTGCTCGGCGCGCTGATCGTTTACCGCATCGGCGCGCACATTCCGGTGCCGGGCATCGATCCGGTCGCGCTCGCCGAGCTTTTCAAGTCGCAGCGGGCGGCATACTCGACATGTTCAACATGTTTTCGGGCGGCGCGCTGTCGCGCTTCACGATACTGGCGCTCGGCATCATGCCTTACATCTCGTCGTCCATCATCATGCAGCTGATGTCGGTGGTGTCGCCGACGCTCGAGGCGCTCAAGAAAGAAGGCGAGTCGGGACGCCGCAAGATCACGCAGTACACGCGCTACGGCACCGCCGCGCTCGCGTTGTTCCAGGGCATGGGTATCGCGATCGCGCTGGAGTCGCAGCGCGGGCTCGTGCTCGATCCGGGCCTGGCGTTTCGCCTGACCACCATGATCACGCTGGTCACCGGCACCATGTTCCTGATGTGGCTCGGCGAGCAGATTACGGAGCGCGGCATCGGCAACGGAATTTCGCTGATCATCTTCGCGGGCATTGCGGCGGGACTGCCGAACGCGGTGGTCGGCACGCTCGAATTGCAGCGCACCGGGTTCGCTTTCCATCCTCGACCGTATTCGTCATCGCGGCGCTGGTGATCGGCGTCACCGCGTTGGTGTGTTTCGTCGAGCGCGGGCAGCGCCGCATTCTGGTCAATTACGCCAAGCGCCAGGTCGGACGCAAGGTGTACGGCGGACAATCGTCGCACCTGCCGCTGAAGCTCAACATGTCGGGCGTGATTCCGCCGATTTTCGCGTCGAGCATCATCCTGTTTCCGGCCACGCTCGCGGGCTGGTTCGGCACCAGCGAGAACATGCGCTGGCTGTCAAACATCGCGTCCACGCTGCATCCGGGGCAGCCGGTTTACGTTTTTCTGTATTCGGCGGCGATCGTGTTTTTCTGTTTTTTTTACGCGGCGCTGATGTTCAACCCGAAGGAAACCGCCGACAACCTGAAGAAAAGCGGCGCGTTCGTGCCCGGCATACGGCCCGGCGACCAGACCGCGCGCTATATCGAAAAAATCATGCTGCGGTTGACGTTGGTGGGTTCGATCTACGTCACGCTGGTGTGCCTGTTGCCCGAGTTTCTGATCGTGTGGAAGAACGTGCCGTTTTATTTCGGCGGCACGAGCCTTTTGATCATCGTGGTGGTGACGATGGATTTCATGGCGCAGGTGCAGGCCTACGCGATGAGCCACCAGTATGAGAGTTTGCTTAAAAAGGCCAATTTCAAGGGCGGCGGCGTGTTTCCGACTCGTTAATGGCGAAAGAAGAAACCATAGAAATGCAGGGCACGATAGTGGAAACCCTGCCCAACGCAACATTCCGGGTAAAGCTGGAAAACGGCCACACGGTTCTCGGCCACATTTCCGGCAAGATGCGCATGCACTACATCCGCATTCTGCCCGGCGACAAGGTCACGGTGGAAGTCTCGCCGTACGATTTGACACGGTGCCGGATCACGTTCCGCGCCAAGTAGCACTAGGTGAAGGTTAGAAGGAGTGCATCATGAAAGTACTGGCTTCGGTGAAAAAGATATGCCGCAACTGCAAGATCATCCGCAGAAAGCGCGTGGTGCGCGTGATCTGCAAGGATCCGCGTCATAAACAACGCCAAGGTTGATCGGCGCAATTGCGCAGCGCCAGGGATAACAACGCATTTACTGATGCAAATTAACACGTTATAATCGCCGGCTTTCGATTTTTGGCCTATGTTCAAGCGCTCATTTCGAGCGCGCTTTTAGAGTTGATGGGATAGATAAATATGGCCCGTATTGGTGGTGTAAACATTCCGAATCATCAGCACGCAGGAATCGCGCTGACCGCGATTTACGGCGTCGGTCGCAGCCGCGCGCGCAAGATCTGCGCGTCGGCCGGCATACAGCACACGGCCAAGATCAAGGACCTGTCGGACACCGACATGGAAAAGCTGCGCGAGCAGGTCGCGAAGTTCGCCATCGAGGGCGACTTGCGGCGCGAAGTTTCCATGAACATCAAGCGCCTGATGGATCTCGGCACCTGGCGCGGCTTGCGGCATCGCCGCGGGCTGCCGGTGCGCGGCCAGCGCACGCGCACGAATGCGCGCACGCGCAAGGGGCCGCGCAAGGCGGCGGTCAAGATTCAAAAATCGGTCACGGTCTGATCGACAGTTCAATAGCGGAAAGCATATTCAATGGCAAAGGCAAACACGCGGGTTCGCAAGAAGGTCAAGAAGAATGTCGCGGAAGGCATCGCGCACATTCATGCTTCCTTCAACAACACCGTCATCACCATCACCGACCGCCAGGGCAACGCATTGTCGTGGGCGACGAGCGGCTCGGCCGGTTTCAAGGGCTCGCGCAAGTCCACGCCGTTCGCGGCGCAGATCGCCGGCGAGCACGCGGGCAAGCTCGCGCAGGAATGCGGCGTCAAGAATCTCGAGGTCCGCATCAAGGGCCCGGGTCCCGGACGCGAGTCCGCCATGCGCGCGTTGAACGCGCTGGGTTTCAAGATCACCAGCATCGCCGACGTCACGCCGGTGCCGCACAACGGATGCCGCGCGCCCAAGCGGCGCCGCATTTAAGGAGAACGGGCCGTGGCCAGAAATCTAGACGCAAAATGCCGCCAGTGCCGCCGCGAGGGGGAGAAGCTGTTCCTCAAGGGCGACAAGTGCTTTACCGACAAGTGCGCGATCGAGCGCCGCAATTACCCGCCCGGCCAGCACGGCCAGAAGAACAGCCGTCTCTCCGGTTACGGCGTGCAATTGCGCGAAAAGCAGAAGCTGCGCCGCATCTACGGACTGCTCGAACGCCAGTTCCGCAATATTTATCACCGCGCGGAGCAGAAGAAAGGCATTACCGGCGAGACGCTCCTGCAGATGCTGGAGTCGCGGCTGGACAACATCACCTTCAAAATGGGCTTCGGCGCCAGTCGCTCGGAGGCGCGCCAGATCGTGCGCCACAACGGCATCCTGGTGAACGGCAAGCGCGTGAATATTCCGTCCTACCAGCTGCGCCCGGGCGACGTGGTCGAAGTCGCGGGCAAGGCCAAGGAGCATCTGCGCATCAAGGCCGCTCTCGAAGCCACCTCCGGCCGCGGTTATCCGGAATGGCTCGAAGTCGACACCGCCGCGTTCAAAGGCACGTTCAAGACCATGCCGCAGCGCAGCGATCTGCCCTCCACCATCAATGAGTCGCTGGTGGTCGAGCTTTACTCCAAATAAGGATAATTTGAATAAGGGGGCGACGCCCCCTTGTGATCCCCTGAATCAGGGAAGCTTCGGTTGGAAGAAAAACCATGTCAGAGCTTCCGTAATCGTTAGAGGAATAAGCCATGCCCAGCAGCACTTTTCTTAAGCCTCGTATTATCGACGTGCAGAACATTTCGCCGTTCCACGCCAAGGTTACGATGGAACCCTTCGAGCGCGGCTACGGCCACACGCTCGGCAATGCGTTGCGCCGCATCCTGTTGTCGTCGATGCCGGGCTTCGCCGCCGACCGAAGTGAAAATGAGCGGCGTGCTCCACGAGTATTCGACCATCGACGGCGTGCAGGAAGACGTGGTCGATATTCTGTTGAACCTGAAGGGCATCGTGCTGAAGCTGCACAACCGCGAAGAAGCGAAGCTGACGCTCAAGAAGCAGGGCGAAGGCGTGGTGACCGCGGGCGACATCGAGCCGATGCACGACGTCGAAATCGTCAATCCCGATCACGTGATCGCGCATCTGACCGCGGGCGGCAAGCTCGACATGCAGATCAAGGTCGAACACGGCCGCGGCTACGTGCCGGGCGCGGTGCGCACCAGCCGCGGCGAGCAGATCGAAGGCGCGGTCAGCCGCGCGGTCGGCAGCATCGTGCTCGACGCATCCTACAGCCCGGTGCGCCGCGTCAGCTACCAGGTCGATTCGGCGCGCGTCGAACAGCGCACCGACCTCGACAAGCTGATCGTCGACATCGAAACCAACGGCGCGATCGAGCCGGAAGAAGCGATCCGCTACGCGGCGCGCATCCTGGTCGACCAGCTGGTGGTGTTCGCCGATCTCAAGGGCACGCCGGTGCAGATCGAACAGCCGAAAGCCCAGCAGATCGACCCGATCCTGCTGCGGCCGGTCGACGATCTCGAACTGACGGTGCGTTCGGCCAACTGCCTGAAGGCGGAAAACATCTATTACATCGGCGACCTGATCCAGCGCACCGAAACCGAATTGCTGAAGACGCCGAATCTCGGCCGCAAGTCGCTCAACGAGATCAAGGAAGTGCTCGCATCGCGCGGGCTTGACGCTCGGCATGCGGCTCGAAAACTGGCCGCCGGTCGGGCTGGAAAAAGTCTAAAAGGGATTTGCCATGCGTCACCGTCTCGGCTTAAGAAAACTCAACCGCACGAGCAGCCATCGCCTGGCGATGCTGCGCAACATGACCGTGTCGCTGCTGCGGCACGAGGTCATCAAGACCACGTTGCCCAAGGCGAAGGAACTGCGCCGCGTCGCCGAGCCCATACTCACGCTCGGCAAGTCGCCGTCGCTCGCCAACCGCCGGCTCGCGTTCGACCGCCTGCGCGACCGCGATATGGTGACCAAGCTCTTCGGCGAGCTCGGCCCGCGCTATGCCAAGCGCAACGGCGGCTATCTGCGCATTTTGAAATTCGGATTTCGCAAGGGGGATAACGCGCCCATGGCGGTGGTCGAGCTGATCGACCGTCCTGAGGTCAGCGAGGATAAAAAAGAAGAAGCGCCTGCCAAGGCGGCATAATAAAAAAACGGCAATATTTGAAAAGCCGGCCTCGTGCCGGCTTTTTTGTTGCCCGCGCCGCCAGGGTTTAGAATCCCGCCATGTTCAACGAACTCGAATTGACCGGCCGCGCCGCGACCCACGTCGTGCAGCGCGACGATCTCGGCGCCGCCATACACCGCGACGCGCTGGCGCCGTTTCTCGCGCTCAAGGCGGCGGCCGCCGGCGCGGGCATCGAATTGCAGATTGCGAGCGGCTTCCGCGATTTCGCGGCGCAGCTGCGCATCTGGAACATGAAGTACCGCGGCGAGCGGCCGCTCTACGACGAGGCGGGCAATGTTCGCGACCACGCGAGTCTCGACGCCGGCGAGCTGATCGACGGCATTCTGTGCTGGAGCGCGTTGCCCGGCGCCAGCCGCCACCATTGGGGCACCGATATCGACGTGATCGATCGCGCCGCGATGCCGGAAAACTACCGCTACCGGCTGGTGCCGCGAGGAATACGCCGAAGGCGGCGTTTTTCACCGGCTGAACGCGTGGCTGGATGAAAATCTGTCGCGCTTTGATTTCTTCAGGCCTTACGCGGCGTATCAAGGCGGCGTGTACCCGGAGCCCTGGCATTTGAGTTACGCGCCGATGGCGTCGCGTCGCACTGCAGATGCTCACACCCGAACTGATTGCCGCAACGCTGCGCTGATGCCGACGTGCTGGGCAAGGACGCATGTGCTGGCGCGATTGGCGGACATTTACCGCACTTACGTCGCGAATATCTCCGGACGCCTGCGCCGGCCGTCGGCCGCGGCGTAAGTCACGCGGCGCACCGCAAGTGAGCCATTTTTCTGTTCACCGATTACGGCGCCGCCGATTTATACGTCGGCCAGGTCAAGGCCAGTGCTCGCGCGGCATGCGCCGGATGTTGCGGTCATCGACTTGCTGCACGACGCGCCGGCGTTCAACGTGAGGGCGGGCGCGCATCTGCTGGCCGCGCTCGCGGCGCAGATTCCGTCCGGCAGCGTGACACTGGCGGTGGTGGATCCCGGCGTGGGCGGCGCGCGCGACGCGGTCGCGGTGGATATCGGCGGCCGCTGGTTCGTCGGTCCCGACAACGGGCTGCTGTCGGTGCTCGCGGCGCGCGCGGAGTCGTCCGCCGTCTGGCGCATCACGTGGCAGCCGGAAAA
The DNA here is from genome assembly GCA_963778865.1 of uncultured beta proteobacterium. Lineage (GTDB taxonomy): Bacteria > Pseudomonadota > Gammaproteobacteria > Burkholderiales > SG8-41 > PALSA-1004. The sequence goes on from CAVZWF010000008.1 coordinate 69,519, forward strand.
TATGGCGCCGTCGTTTCACGGTCGCGACCTGTTCGCGCCGGTCGCGGCGAAACTCGCACGCGGCGATTCTTTTGGCGGCAAGGCGGTCAGGGTCGCAGGTCTGCAGGTCGATTTCGGCGCGGCCGACCTCGGCGAAATCATTTACATCGACCACTACGGCAATGCGTTTACCGGACTGCGCGCGCATGCACTGGCGCATGAGACCCGCGTGGTGGCGGGCGCACGATCGCTTGACTATGCGCGCGTGTTTTCGCGGCGCCGGCGGGCGCGGTGTTCTGGTACGAGAACAGCCTGGGATTGGTCGAGATCGCCGGCAACGGTTGCAGCGCGGCAGCACAATTGGGTCTGGCGATCGGTCAGGCAGTCGCTTGTTCGGGCGGGGCCGTAACTTGAGCGCCGGCTGATTTCAGGCGCCGGATTGTATCGAGCAGAAGTCATGCGGTTGGTGACGGAAAGTCCGATTCGTCTTCGGTAATCGCACTTTCAATATACCGGCCTTTGCGCCGGGTCGATGCATAGACTCATCCATTCATTTGTCATAGGAATGGTTCCAACGGACTATAGCCGCTGGACGCGGGCGGGCGTAGCCTAGTGGCGGGAACAAACACATCCTTTTGAACGGCAACACGGCGTCCAATGGAGGGGGAAATTGCGTTTTGCCGCATTTCGATTTGTCGTCTGCGCCGTACGCAGCCGGCTGGGGGCGGCATTTGCCTAGGCGGCTGGCGCATTGTGCTGGTGGCGAATCGCGGGCGCAGAAAATGGGATTTGCTTAGTCCCGCGTATCAGCATTTTACGGCCGGTGTCGAAATATAGCTGCGGCGCCGGGTCTTAACTGCAAAGCATTGATCCGGCGTCCGGCATTTCGGCCAGGAAGCAATTATTGACCGCACCGCATGGCAATTTTCGAACGCCGCGCGGAATGTGTGTAACCGCGATATCAAGGAGCACGTCATGAACGCGAAGCTACTCTTTACCCTGTTGATCGTGTTGACGGCGAGCGGTGCTTCGGCGGCAAAGCGGCCCAATTCCACGGTCGAAGGATTGCAGATGCCCGCCTGGGAAGCGAGCGCACTTGAAATTCCACTCGCCGGCAAAGATCGCATTGTCGCGGCTTCCGGCGCGCGCGCACTGCTGCGGCTCGCCAACGGCGGCGTAATCAAGCTCGGCCAGCATGGCGTATTCGTGCTCGACGAGCTTGACCACACGCAATACCAGCTGAAGGAGTTGGTGAAAGCATCGCTTGACGTGCTGAGCGGAGCGTTCCGTTTCACGGCCCAGGCGCTGTGACAGGTCACGTGGCGAGTGCGAGTCGCGGTTCAGGATGGTGACCAGCATCGCGGGCATACGCGGCTGATTCGAGCGGCAGGGCGGCCAGGACCTTCACTTGTAACGATACGCCACCAATGCGGCAGAACTGCCGCAGCAATCACTCCCCTTTGATCCCCGCGTCTTCAACGACCCTGGCCCATTTCGCGTATTCGGATTTGAGGTAAGCCGTGAACTGCTCGGGCGTGGCGCTGGCCTGAAGGACGACACCCTGGCTCGCAAACCGATTGCGTATCTCGGGTGAGGATGCGAACTTCACGATTTCCTGATGCACGCGCGCCAGGATTTCCGGAGGGGTGGCGGCCGGCGCCATCATTCCGTTGAATATGGTCACCTCGAAGCCGGCCACCGTTTCACCGATGGCGGGCACATCGGGCAGGAGCGCGGTGCGGGCCGGGCTGGTCACGCCCAGCGCGCGCAGCTTGCCCGCCCGGACGTGGGTAAGCGACGTGGAGAGATTGTCGAATTTCATCGGCACCTGTCCGCCCAGCAAATCGATAATCGCCGGGCCGTCGCCGTTGTACGGAATGCGCATGATGCGCGCGCCCGCCATCCGGTTGAACAACTCGAGCGCCAGATGCGATCCCGAACCGTTGCCCGAGGAACCGCAGTTCAACTGCCCCGGCCGCGCGCTGGCGAGCGTGATCAGGTCCTTTACGCTTTTGACCGGCAACGACGTATGCACGACAAGCAGGAGCGGCAGTGTTGCAATGAGGCTGACGCCGGCAAAATCCCGCCCCGGGTCGTAGGGTGGATTGCGCATCAGCATCGGCGCGATCAAAGCGCTTTGCGCGACCATGACGAAAGTGTAGCCGTCCGGCGCCGCGCGCGCGGCGCTCGCCAGCCCGATCGTGCTGTTCGCGCCCGGCCGGTTCTCGACGTACATGCGCTGTCCTAGGCCCGCACTCACGTAATCGGCGACAGAGCGCCCGATCAGATCGAGGTTGCCGCCAGGTTGCACGGACACGATCAGGCGGATCGGCCTGGCTGGATACGCTTGCGCGCGCACATCGATGCCGCTGCCGCCCGCTACGGCGCCCAGCACGCCGCTTGCTATGACCAGTCGTGAGAACTGCTTCATGATGGTAGCCCCCGGCCGAACCATGCGTCAGCCGCGCGCAAGGCTGGCGTCGAACGAGGCCAGATTCGCGCCCACAAGCGCGCTCTGCGGATGCGCGTTTTTGCACCGGCCTGCGAGTTCTCTGCCGGCCGCAAAGTAGACGGTCAGGGTGACCACACAGCGCACGTCGTAGGGCCAGCGGTATTTGTCTTGCATGATAGATCGCAATATACGTGAATCGCGCGGCAGCGAAAAGCGCGTGGCGTCGATGGGCCGCGCTTGTTGGTGATCTGGTTCTTGCCTATACTCGACGTGAACGCGCGGGAGAAGAGTGTTTTGCCACATAGCACGATGCTGGGTTCGATACAGTCGCGGCGATTCCTGACAATAGTGAAATGACTACGCTTTACACGATCGGTCACGGCAACCGCGCGATTGCGGAGTTCATCGCGCTCTTGAAGAACGCGCGCATTGAATGCCTGGTCGACGTGCGCGCGTATCCACGCTCGCGTCGCAATCCGCAGTTTGCGCGGATGGCGCTCGATCCGGTGTTGAAGGCGCATGCGATACGCTACGTGTGGGAAGGCGCGGCGCTCGGCGGTATGCGCCGGCCGCGTAGTGATTCACCCCACGTGGCGCTGGCGGACGCGGCGCACCGCGGCTATGCCGATCATACGGCAACTGTCGAATTCGAAAGCGCGCTGGCAAGGCTCACCGCGATTGGCGTAACGCAAACGACTGCATTCATGTGCGCGGAGATCCAACCCCGAACACTGTCACCGCTCGTTTATCGCCGATGTCCTGCTCGCGCAGGGTATCGAGGTGATGCACCTGATGGGGCCGCAGGATGTGCGCAGCCACACGTTGCGCGAAGGCGCGCGATGGACTCCCGCGGGCACGTGGTTTACGACGCCAGCGTGCAGCTCGGGTTGGCGCTGGAAGTATCGGTAACCCAATGAGGCAAACGTGGATTGCCGGGTGGGCGGGAATCGCGCTTGCCGCATGCACGGGCGCGCATGGTGCTGCTTACCCGGCAAAGCCGGTGCGTGTGATCGTCGGCCTCGCCGCCGGTGGCGGCACCGACATCACCGCGCGCATTATCGCGCAGAAGCTCTCCGATACGCTCGGCCAGCCGTTCATCGTCGACAATCGTCCCGGTGCCGGCAGTATGTTGGGCATAGAGCTTGCAGCCAAGGCGCCGCCCGATGGTTATACGCTGATCGTGGTGTCGCCCGAATTCGCGGTCAATCCGAGTCTGCAGGCGAAAGTCGGCTACGATCCGGTGCGGGATTTCGCGCCCATCGCGCAGATTGTTTACAGCCAGTATTTTCTGTCGGTGCGCAATCCGGGCCCACTGAATTCGGTCGGCGAATTGATCGCTTACGCGAAAGCGAATCCGCGACGGCTGAATTACGCATCGTCGGGCACCGGCAGCGCGAACCATCTTGGCGGGGAATTGTTCAAGACCATGGCGGGGATCGACATGGTGCACGTGCCCTACAGGGGCTCGGGGCCGTCGGTGACCGCATTGCTCGCGGGGGAGGTGCAGGTCGTATTCAGCAGCACGACGGCGATCATCCAGCATGTGCGCGCCGGCCGCGCCAGGGCGCTCGCCGTCACTGGTCCGCGACGGGCATCGATCGCGCCCGAGATACCGACGGTGATCGAAGCGGGTTTGCCCGGATTCGTCGTCACCGGATGGTTCGGATTGCTCGCACCCGCGAAAACGCCGCTCGCGGTAGTCGACCGCCTGAATGCGGAAGTCAACCGCGTACTGCCCGCGTTGAAAGAGCGCTACGCCGAGCTGGGCTCGGAGCTCGTTGGCGGCACGTCGCGCGAATTCGGCGCGTTCATCAGGTCGGAGCTCGCGAAGTGGGCGAAGGTCGTCAAAGCGTCGGGCGCAAAGCCGGATTGACTTCCGATCCTCGACGAAGACGGATAAAAAATTGTGCCTCGGGATTCAGTAATCACTGCTACTCGGCACCGCCAAGGTGATCGGCAATTATTGCGATGTGGGGCGGGGCGAAGGATTTGAGGAGTTTTTTGGCCGTGCAATGACGTGCTTTGGTCCGAAGCCCGTTAGATTGGCGGCGGCGCCCGCTAGGTGCCAATCAACTTCCTGCTGCGTGTTGCCGCGAGCTTCGCCTGCCGAAATGCTGGATGCCCACCATCGTTTCCGATTCGCGTTCGAGAATTTTCAAACGCCGTAACGCGGTATCGAATATGTGCAAGGCCTCGTCGATTTCCAGACGCGTTTTTTCTCGTTGTTGACGGGATGCGCTCCGGGATTCCCCGACGAGTCGCTCGTAACGTGTCTCGACATCCTGCAACCCGGTACCGGCAAACTCGTCAGGTGCTCGGGAAGATTGCGTCCGAATTAGTATTGCTTCCACGTAAGCGCCCAATAAGAAATAAATTACGTGTTCGGAATCGGCCTTGGCAATTACATTTGCGATCATCATCAGGCGCCTCCATTCAATCGGTGAACCCCGGGTTCCTGGAATTCGGGAGCGGTGGTCGTGGTGGGTTGGTTGCCGTTGAATAAATTTTTATGTTGCTGTTATCGGGCGGATGTTTCCGCCTCGGCCATATGACAATCATCTACCTTCCTTGTTTCCTGATACGAGGTATTTGTGCACGAAATTTCCGGAATTCGCGATCGCGTATGCGTTGTGCTTCGCAACAGAAATGTCCGATCCAGAACCGGGCAGTGCACCATTTATTCTGGTGAGGGCATCCATGTTGAAGAGACAAACCTTCACGCGCTCACGCGCTGGTTGGTTGCGGCGCCGGACTGAATGTTGCAATGCGATGGACACAACTTAATCGCCATTGCGGGCAAAGTTTTTCTGCGCGAGCATAATATGCACTGCATATGCGGGGAGCGCGTATGAACAATCGCCGCAGGATTCGGATTGGGGTTGGCGTATACGCAGACGAACAATCTGCCGGGCAGGCGGCGAGCACGTCACGGCCGCGCCGCTCATTAACCGTGCTGAGTTGTTTGGGCCGCAGTGTTTACGACCGATGCGGCGGCGCAATAAGCTTATCCGAGCCGGTCGATCCGTTTCATCGTGCCGTATCCGCCCGGCGGCCCGACCGATCTCATGGCGCGCTCGATGTCAGGGCGGCTCCCGAAGCGCTGGGGCAGACGGTGGTGGTCGACAACCGCGCAGGCGCCGGCGGCAACGTCGGGGCCGAATTGGCCGCGCAAGGCCTCGCCCCACGGCTACACTTTGCTGATGGGCGCGATCAGCACCGACAGCATCGACGCAGCCTCTACAGCAAGCTGCCGCTTCGACCCCGTGAAGGACTTCGCGCTGATCACGCTGGCTTCGACCATCCCGCTGGTGATCAACGCCACCGTGCTGATCCGCCTGTGCACGAACTGGTCCACCGTACCAACGCGCTCGCCAGCTGCTCGGCAAGCTGGTCTCGGGCCCGGCAATGGGCGGTGGCACCTACCTTGCCGGCGGACTCGTAAGATGATGACCGGGATCAATCTGCAGCACGTGCCGTACAAGGGGCTCAATCCCGCCACCATCGATGTCATTGGCGGCAACATTCCGCTGGTGTTCAACGACCTCACCACCGCGATCCAGCCCTACACGGCCGCGCGTATGAAGATTCACGGTGCTCGACCGTCAAGGCGTGCCGCGATTCCCGAAGGTCGCCACCGCAGCGAATCGGCGCCCGGTTACGAGGCCTACACCTGGTCTCGGCCGTGCTGGTGCCGGCAGGCACCCCGCGCCGATAGCGATCGGACTAAGCCGCGAGTCCATGAACGATTCGTAAAGCGACGAAATCGGGGGCCGCCCTGGCGGCGATTTCCGCGCCTACGTTGGCGCCCGCGCCCGGGCGGTTGTCGATCACCACCTGCTGCCCGAGCCGCTCGCCGAGCTTTTGTCCGAAGGTACGCGCAGTCGTGTCGGTATTCCCGCCGGTATGGCACGATCAGGCGCACCGGCTTGTTTGGATACGATTGGGCGACGGATACGCATGGCGCGATCAGCAACGCGGCATCGATTGCGGCGTGCGCGCGTTTCATATTTGGGTCGTATAGAACCCATCTCTACTGATTTAGCGTGATCCCGGCCTCGCGAATCACGCGCGACCACTTCGCGGCTTCCGATTTTATGAAGGCGGTGAATTCTTCCGGCGTGCTGCCGACGGGTTCGGCGCCGAGCGCGGTGAGCCGCTCGCTCAATTCCGCCGACGCGCACATGACGGGCGGCTTCGCGCTGAAAATTTCTGCACGATGTCCGGCGGCGTGCCGGCCGGCATGACGAGCCCCGACCAGCCCGTCACGCCGGCGCCCGGATAGCCGGCTTCCGCCATCGTCGGTGCGTCGGGGTACGCGGCCGCGCGTTTTTCGCCGCCGGTCGCGAGCAGCCGCAGGCGGCCCGCCTTGACGTGCGCGTTTACGCCGGCCGACGTTGCGAACAGCAACACGTACTGGCCGCCGATGCAGATCGGTCACCGCCGGCGTTTCGCCTTTGTACGGCACGTGCACCATTTTCAGGCCGGTCTCGATGCGCAGGAGTTCGCGCCGCGAGGTGCGTGAGATTGCCGATGCCGAACGAGCCGTAAACGAGATCGCCCGGACGCGATTTGCCGAGCGCCACGAGTTCCTTCACCGAGCGCACCGGCAGCGACGGATGGACGACGAGCACGATGACGTTGGCGACGCTCTGCATGACCGGCGCAAAATCGCGAAACGCGTCGTACGGCAGCGTTTTGTAGACGAAGGGATTGATCGCGAGCACCGAAGTAAACGGCGCGGCCAGCGTGTAGCCGTCGGGCTTGGACTTGGCGACTGCTTCCATGCCGATGATGCCGTTGGCGCCCGGGCGGTTGTCCACGACCACCTGCTGGCCCCACGACTCGGTCAGTTTCTGCGCGATCGCGCGCGCCACGATGTCGACGCCGCCGCCCGCCGCCTGCGGCACGATGATGCGCACGGGACGGTTGGGGTAGTCGGTTGTCTGTGCTGCCGCGGGCGTAACGCTCGCGGCAAGCAAGGCGAACAGCGCGCCCGATAAAATCACGCAACGCATGCGGTCCCCGCTTTTTAAGCCGCAGCCGATTTGCGCAATCGTTGCTCGCCGCCCGCGCGCAAAAGGTCCATCAACGTGCGCGTCGAGCCGAGATCCTCGATCCGCGTTACTGCGTCTATGACGGCGTTTACGTTGGCGGCGGGCAGCCGCGCTTTGGCGTAGGTGCGGAACTTCGCTTCGATCTGCGCGCGCGTGAGCGGATTCTCGGCGGAGCCGCGCGGGTGATCGCAGCGCATGCTGAGCGTCTTGCCGTCGGTGGTGTGCGCCTCAACCACGGCCTGCACGCCGGAGAGCGCGGGATCGATCGTCACTTCGACCTGTTCCGCCGCAAACTTGCGCAGTCTGGCGTCGTCGTAGCGCGCCGGCTCGAACTGCGCGAGCGACAACTCGCGGTCGTGCAATATCACCGCTGCCGCGTAGTGCGTCGACAGCAGCGCGTCGAATTTGCCCTTGTAGCGCGGGAATATGCCGTGCATGTCGACCGCGGTCTTGCCCATCTTCACGTTGAGCTTTTTCACCTGCTCGGGACGCAGATTATTTTTTTCGACGAGGTCGAACATCGCGGTGATGAAGCCCTGAATGGTGGACGCCGACGGCCACAGGCGCAGTGCGATCTGTTCGAGTTCCCAGCGCTGCCCGAGTTGAGCCGACCGCATCCGCGGGGCGTCCGCCGTTCGAGTACGTGTTATAGAGACCGCCGTCTTGCGCAGTCAGGAATTCGCTGTTGGCAAGAAAATTCTGCTGCGCGAGCAGCGCCGCCATCAGCCCCGACAGCGCGCCGCGACATTGATGGAACTTGACGGTCGGCGTTCCCCACGCGGCAAAAGTGCCGGCGGACTGGCTGCCCGCGAGCCCGAACGCTTTCGCCATGGTCGCGGTATCGAGCCCGATAAGGCGGCCCACCGCGGCGGCGGATCCGAACGGTCCGATGACGCCGGGCCCGTGCCAGCCGCGCTTGCGCGCTTCGGGATAATCGAGGCCGAGGCCGACGCGCGTCGTAATTTCGCAACCGGCGGCAATCGCGACCAGCAGATCGCGGCCCGACAGGCCGTCGCGCTCCGCGATGGCGAGCGCGGGCGGTATCACTTCCGGCGTGACGTGGGTGAGCGTGGAGCGGTGAATGTCGCACATGGTGACGGCGGTGATCAGATAGCCGTTCAACATCGTTGCGCCGGCGAGCGACAGGCGGTCGCCGCCGATGATGCTGCTCTCGTTCGATTGCGCAAGGCCTGCCGCGAGCGCCGCCAGCTGGTGGGTTTCTTCGCCCTGATGGCCCGCCACCGCGCACGCGAGCGTGTCGAGCAGCACGTTCTTGCAATATTCGGTGACGCGCTGCGGGATGTCTTCGTATTTGAGCGTGGCCGCGAATTGGGCCAGCGTATGGGTGACTTCACCTGCCATCGCAATCTCCTTTGATATTTGCGGCTTCAGCTCTTGATTCCGACCGAGAGGGGAATCATAAGGCCCGCCGCGTGAAAAGAAAACTCAAAATCTTGAACCGCAAAGGACGCGAAGGACGCAAAGGAAAACCGAAGGAATGCAATAAAAGGATCCGCGAGTCAATTTCAATATACTGCAAGTTTATAAATGGTGAAATGGAAACTTGACCCTTTCTGAAGCCTTCCTTTGCGTCCTTCGCGTCCTTTGCGGTGAAGCTTTGAAGTTTAGTGCTTGATTGGCGCGGCGGGAATCAAGTGGACTGTATCGCGTAAGCGAGTTTCAATGCGAACGGCGTGTGGTCGCAGCCCGCGGGCTGGTAAACTTGAATACTCATCATGCAGAGGAATTCCGGGACAATGAAAATCACCAAAGTCGAAACCATCGTCATTACGATGCCGATGATCATCGAGGGCGATGTCGTGCCCAAGCAGGGCGGCAAGCCGCGCACCAGCATGGATACGCTGCTCGTGCGCATCGACACCGACGAAGGCGTGACCGGCTGGGGCGAAGGCTTCGGGCATCGCATTTTTACCGCGACGAAAGCCGCGCTCGATTCGTTCATCGGCCCGATGTGCGTCGGCCGCGATCCCGCCGCGATTGCGCCGCTCGTCGACGAACTGCAGCGCAATCTTGGCGGCGTCGGCCGCAACGGGCCGGCGATGTACGCGCTGTCGGCGATCGACATTGCGCTGTGGGACATCGCGGGCAAGGTGGCGGGACAGCCGCTCTACCGCCTGCTCGGCGGATCGGCGCGCAAGGAATTGCCGGCGTATGCAAGCCTCTTGCGTTACGGCGAGCCCGCGGCGGTGACGCGTTACGTCGAGCGCGCACTGAAGCGCGGCTACCGCCACATCAAGCTGCACGAAATCACCGCGGCGCCGATCAAGGCGGCGCGTGTGGCGGCGGGCCCCGACATTCCGATCATGATCGATTGCAATTGCCCGTGGACGATCGACGAAGCAATCGCCATGGCGCACACGTTGCGGGAGTTCAATCCCAAGTGGCTGGAGGAGCCGATCTGGCCGCCGGAAGATCATGCGGGCCTTGCGCGCGTGCGCACGCACGGCGGCATTCCGACCGCGGCCGGCGAGAATTCCATGCTGCCGGAATTCAAGAGCATGTTCGAGCACGCGGCAATCTCTTACGCGCAGCCGAGCATCACCAAGGTGGGCGGCGTCACGCAGATGCGCAAAGTGATGGCGCTCGCGGACGCATTCGGCGTCACCGTCGTCCCGCATTCCGCGTACCTCGGCCCCGGGCTCCTCGCATCGATTCATTGCATCGCCGCGATGCCGGGGGACAGCCTCGTCGAGCGCTACGACGCCGATTTCGCGGAGAACCCGCTGCACGACGCGATCCACCCGGACAACAACGGCTGCATAGCGGTGCCGCAGGGCGCGGGGCTGGGAGTCGACCCCGACCCCGCCGTGATCGCGAAGCTGCGCGTGAAATAGGCGTTAGCGCCGGTAGCGTAATGCGAAACGTAGAGGCACATTTATTTTCTGTAATTCCCGCGCAGGCGGGAATCCAGATGGTTTTGTCCGGACTAGCGTTCGTTTTCTGGACTCCCGCCTGCGCGGGAGCGACGGTGCTTTTTGCGTCACGCAGTTAAAGCACTGCTCCTCATTTTGCTCGCTGGCTGCGCCACGCAGCCGGTGGACCTCAATGCGACGAGGGAAAGCTGGCAGGGCGTGCGCTATGAGACCGTCGTCGCGCTGTGGGGCGCGCCTGTGCGCAGCACCGTGCTTCCCGACGGCCGCGATGCGCATACCTGGGTGTCCGAATCCGTCGCGGGGGGCGGCATGTGGTTTCCGTCAATCGGCGTCTACGGCAGCAACCGCGGCGTAGGTGTCGGGGTCGGCACGGGTACGGTAATCGGGCAAGGCGGCGGCGAAATCGTGCGCTGCGAACGCACGTTTATTTTTCGCGATGGCGCGGTCAATGAACAGTCGTGGCAGGGGCATGCGCACTACTGCAGCACGATGCGGCGGTATTGAAGTGTTTTGTCGCGCACTACTTTCGTCTGGCGCCCGATCATCTGCGTACGGTGATGAAACTGGTTTAACATTCGAAACCGAAGATTGGAGGAGAGCGGAATGTTGAAGCAGCGTATTCGTCCGGCGCTGGTTTGCGCCTGCGTCATGGTGTCCGCGGCGCTCGCGCCGCTGGGCGCAAACTTATCCCGCGAAGCCGATCCGCTACATCATCGCGTTTCCGCCGGGCGGCTCCAACGACATCCTCGCGCGCATCATAGGCGCGCGCATGACGGAAGCGATGGGGCAGACGGTGATCATCGACAACCGTCCGGGCGGCGGCGGCAACATCGGCGTCGAGGCGATTGCGCGCGCGGCGGCGGACGGCTACACCATAGGCAATATCAGCGCGACGCACACGATCAATGCCACGCTGTATCCGAAGCTCGGGTACGACATCCTGAAGGATTTCACGCCGATCACGCGCGTGGCGGAAATCCCGATACTGATAGCGGCGCATCCGGTGGTGCCGGTCAAAGGGCCGCGCGACCTGATTGCGCTGACGCAGAAGCGCAAATTGAGTTACGGCTCGTCGGGCATCGGCACGCCGGGGCATCTCGCGGCGGAAATGCTGCGCGCCTACGGCGCGCGCGATCTGCAGCACGTGCCGTACAAAGGGGGGAGCCCCGCCAGCATCGATCTGGTCGCCGGCAACATCGAACTGCTGTTCAACAACATGCCGGAACTGGTGCCGTTCGTGAAGGCCGGCAAAATGCGCGCGATCGCGGTGACAAGTGTCAAGCGCGACCCGGTGCTGCCGGATACGGTGTCGATGATAGAAGCGGGCTTCACCGGCTTCGATCTCGGCAACTGGGTCGCTATCGTCGGGCCGGCCGGCATGCCGAAGGACGCGGTGGCGCGCCTGAACTCGGAGATCGTCAAAATCCTGCGCGACCCCGCGGCGCGCGAGAAGATCGCCGCGCAGGGCTTCAACATCGTCACCAGCACGCCCGACGAACTCGCCGCGTACATAAGGTCCGAGCACGAAAAATGGGGCAAGCTGGTGAAGGTGTCGGGCGCGAAAGTCGAAGTGATAAATGGGCAATGAATGCAGATAAATGCAATGAAATTCAAGATCGGTGCGCATCGACATTTCCTTCCGCCTTGATGCTCAAATGAATTTCCGTTGTCCATTGTCATTGTCAACTGACCATCGTCCTCTGCGGCGTTTGCTCGCGCTGTCGCCAATGCGCATGCGCCGCCACCGACTATCCGGTGCGGCCGATCCGCATGCTCACCGGATTTACCGCCGGCGGCGGCTCCGATCTCGCGGCGCGTGCGGTTGCGCAGAAGTTGACCGAGCTGTACGGACAGAGCGTCGTGGTCGACAACCGCACCGGTGCGACCGGCGCGATCGCGGCGGAGATGCTCGCGAAAGCGCCGCCCGACGGTTACACGCTGATGATGCTCGCGGTCGCGCAGTTGTCCGCCACTGCGTTCGACGACAAGCTGCCGTTCGACGTCGTGCGCGATTTTGCGGGCGTGAGTCTCGTTTCACGCAATCCGTACGTAATGGCGGTGACGCCGAATCTGCCGGCGCGCACCGTGCGCGAATTCATCGATCTCGCGAAAGCGCAGCCGGGCCGGCTCAACTACGGCTCGACCGGCATCGGCGGCTCGAATCATCTCGTGACCGAAGTGTTCTGCTCGGCTGCGGGCATCAAGCTCACGCACGTGCCGTACAAGGGGCCGCCGCAGGCGCTCGCGGATCTTGCGGGCGGACAGGTGCAACTGGTGTTTGCCAGCATCACATCGGGGTTGCCGCTCACGCGCGCCGGCAAGGTGCGTGCGCTCGCCGTCTCTTCGCTCAAACGCTCGGCAGCCGCGCCGGATATTCCCACCATTGCGGAAACCCTGCCCGGCTACGAAACAATCGGCTGGTACGGCGTGGTCGCGCCCAAGCGCACGCCCGCGGCACTCGTCAACCGCTTGAGCATGGACATCGCGCGCGGGCTGCAGTCGCCCGAAGTGAAGGAGCGCCTCGCGGCGGACGGCTCGGAGGCGGTGGGCAGCACGCCCGCCGAGTTGGATCGTCACATGGCGAGCGAAGTCGCGCGCTTCAGGAAAGTGATCCGCGAAGCCGGAATTCGCAAGGAATAAGCAATGGAGATCGCAATGCGTTACATGCACGTGCCCGTTGCAGCAAGCCTCGTCTTCGCTTCTGTCTCGACACAAGGAGCTGAAACTTATCCAGCCGGACCGATCCGCATGGTCGTGCCGTTCACGCCGGGCAGCGCCAGCGATATTCTCGCGCGCCTGATCGGCCCGAAGCTGCTCGAAGCGTGGGGCCATCAGCTCGTCGTCGACAACCGGCCGAGCGCAGGCGGCACTGTCGCGGGCAGCATCGTTGCGGGTGCGGCGCCCGACGGCTATACGATGATGCTGACCTCGTCCGGCTTTGCGGGCAGTGCGGCGCTCTACGACAAGCTGCCGTACGATTCGGTGAAGGATTTCGCGGGCGTGACGCAAGTCGTGAGCACGCCGCTCGTCGTCGTGGTGTCGCCGGCGCTCGGCGTGAAATCGGTGAAGGAGTTGATTGCGCTCGCCCGGGAAAAGCCGGGGCAGTTCAATTTCAGCTCGTCGGGCATCGGCAGCGGCACGCATTACGCGGGCGAACTCTTCAAGCTCGCGGCCGGCATCAATACCGTGCACGTGCCTTATCGCGGCACGCCCGAAGCGATCAACGACGTGATCAGCGGCCGCATTCAATACATGACGGCGCCGGTATTGCCCGCGATGACGCTGGTCAAAAGCGGACGACTGCTCGCGCTCGCGGTGACCACGCGCGAGCGCATGTCGCTCCTGCCCGACCTGCCGACGGTCGCCGAAGCGGCGTTGCCGGGATTCGAATACGACGGGTGGTACGGCATTTTCGCGCCGGGGAAAACGCCGCGCGCGATCATCAACAAGATGGCGGCCGAAGTCGCGCGCATTCTGAAGCTGCCGGATGTCGCCGAGAAGATACTCAACACCGGCGCAGTGCCGAAATCATCGACGCCGCAGGAGTTCGACAAGCTCGTGCGCGATGAGATCGTGATGCGCCGCAAGGTTTTCAAAGCAGCGGGGGTGAAGCCTGATTAAGCCGTGAGTCGTGAGTCGTGAATCGTGAATCGTGAATCGTGAGTCGTGAGTCGTGAATCGTGAATCGTGAATCGTGAATCGTGAATCGTGATCGATGCAATGGTTGAAAGCAGATAATGACAGAATCGCGGGGTCGCGGTTCATTGTTGTTGCGGTTTGCACGGGCACGCTCGCGTTCGGCGCGAGTGGTGCGCGCTGCGCGGATTATCCAACCAAGCCCGTGCGCATCGTGGTGCCGATCGGCGCCGGCAGCAGCATGGACATTGTCTGCCGCGTGCTCGCGCAGAAGCTCACCGAAGCGTGGAACCAGACCGTCATCGTCGACAACCGTGCCGGCGCGGGCGGCAATTTCGGCGCGGATCTCGTCGCCAAGTCCGCGGCCGACGGTTACAACATCCTGTTCGCATCGAGCTCTTTCTCGATTGCGCCGTCGTTCTACAAGAAGCTTTCGTACGACGCGTTGCGGGATTTCGACGCGGTCACGCAGCTCTCATCGCGCAACAACGTGTTGACGGTAGTGCCTTCGTCGCCCGTCAATTCGGTGAAGGAATTGATCGCGCTCGCAAAAGCCAAGCCGGGGCAATTGAGCTTCGGTTCCGGCGGCGGCACCGGCAGCTCCGACCAGATGGTGGGAGAACTTTTCAAGCTGATGGCGGGTGTGGATATCGTGCACGTGCCGTACAAGAGCGGACCGCAGGCGATGAACGATCTGATCGGCGGCCAGATCTCGATCTACATGGGCGGCATCCCTGTGCAATTGCCGATGATCAAGGCGGGCAAGGTCAAGCCGCTCGGCACGAGCGGACTGAAGCGCTCACCGCAACTGCCTGACGTGCCGACGATCGCCGAAGCGGGCGTGCCCGGTTATGAAGTCGATGTCTGGTACGGATTGTTTGCGCCGCACGGCACGCCGCGACCGATAATCGACAAAATCTCTGCCGAATCGATTCGCATCATGCAGGCGGCGGACATGCGCGAGCGCTGGAATGCCGTCGGCGTCGAACCCGCCGGCACCACGCCCGCCGAATTCAACAAGCAGTTTCGCGCCGAAATCGGCAAATGGGCGAAGGTCGTCACGACGGCAAAACTCGCGCCGGATTGATGTGCGGGTAAAGTTGCACAATTCAGCACGAATTCGCAACGAGGAGAACTCAATATGGAAGTGAAAGCTACGTTGAAGGTGATCAATCAGGCCGACTGTCCCGGCCGGCGCGGCGTGACGGACGGTCAGACCTATCAGCGCATGATCGGGTGCCCCGAAATCGTCGAGACCGACCGCGTGCGGCTGGGCCGCGCGACGTACAAGCCCGGCACTTACGAGCAACTGCACTGGCATCCGATCGAAGCGTGCTACTACGTGATTTCCGGGCACGCCACGGTGCGCAACGTCGAGGGCAAGGAATTCGAGGTCGGTCCCGGCTCCATGATCTACGCGCCGCCGGGCATCGCGGGCGCCCACGAATGGGAGGTCAAGGAATCGCTGGAATTGCTGGATATCCGCGCGACCACCGAAACGCAACCGCAAGATCCAGTACACGGTCGACAAGAAAACCATGCGCTCGTACATCGACCTCGAAGACCTCGGTTATCGCGAGGCGATCAGTTTCAAGTCGCATTATTAAAAGCGGTGAATCGTGAATCGTGAATCGGTAATCGTGAGATGCGTGAGCTGCGTCCGAGTCGCGAGTCGTGAATATTTCCGTGAATGGTGAATCGTGAATCGTAATAAATTGCGCGCAATTTTAGTCACCCTCGTGATTGCGGCGTGCACTGTTTGCGGCTGGCCGGCGCTCGCGCAGGCGTATCCCGCGAAAACCATCCGCATGATCATGCCGTTTCCGCCCGGCGGGCCGACCGACATCGTCGGGCGGCTGGTTGCGGCGAGGTTGTCCGAGCAGATCGGGCAGCAGGTGGTGGCCGACAGCCGGCCGGGCGCGAGCGGCAACGTCGGTCTGGAAATCGCGTCGAAGTCGCCGCCCGACGGTTACACCATCGTGTTGAGTTCGCCGGTGATCGCGTTGAGCCCGCTGCTCTACGGCAAACTGAATTACGATCCGTACAAGGACCTGGCGCCCATCGCGCTGGTCGGCGCGGTGCGCAACGTGTTCGTCATCCACCCCTCGGTGCCGGCGAAAACGCTCAAGGAGTTCATCGAGATCGCGCGCAGGAATCCGGGCAAGCTGAACTACGGTTCGGGCGGCATCGGCACCACCACGCATCTCGCGCCCGAACTGCTGAAGAGCCTGGAGAAACTCAACATCGTGCACGTGCCGTACAAGGGCTCCGGGCTCGCGTTGATCGGGCTCGCCAGCGGGCAGGTCGATATGGAAGTGCTGGCGGCGCCCGCGGCGCTCGCGCAAATCCAGGCCGGCCGCGTGCGCGCGCTGGCCGTGCTGTCGCCGGCGCGCCTGCCCGATCTGCCGAATGTGCCCACCACGCGCGAGCAGGGTTTCGAGAACTTCGAGATCAGCGTGTGGTACGGAATGCTCGCGCCGGCGGGAACGCCGCGCGAAATCATCAGCCGGCTCAACGCCGAACTCGTCAAAGCGGTGACTGCTGCCGACATGCAGCCGCGGCTCGCGCAGGCCGGTGTCGAGCCGCTCACCAGCACGCCGGAGGAATTCGGCGCATTTCATCAAGAGCGAGGCGCAGCGCTTTGAGAAGGTGATCAAGGAGGCGGGAATTAAGGGCGAGTGAAGTCGTGAATGGTGAATCGTAAGTCGTGAATCGGGAGAAGTCGTAGATCGCAAATCGCAAATCGTGAATCGTCAAAATCGAAACACCGGGTAAATTCTTACGCTGACCAACCACGATTCACCGTTCACGACTTACGATTCACGAATCTCAACGGAGCTGCAATGAGCGGCAAAGTCAAACGCATCGACGTGCACAGCCACGTGCTGCCGCTCGAACTCATCGAGTTGATCCGGCAGCGACCGCGCGATTACCAGATGCGCGTGGAAGGCGCGGGCGACAAGGAAATGTTCGTGCGCGACGACAAGCACGGCACGCCGCTCTACGCGGAATTTTTCGACGCCGATGCGAAAGTCGAGGGCATGGACCGCAAAGGCATCGATATCTCGGTGATCTCGGTGACGCCGGTCGTGTTCTTCTACTGGCTTGCCGCCGACGCGGGGCTTGCGGCGTGTCGCGTGATGAACGACGGCATCGCGCGCATGGCGGCTGCGCGGCCCGACCGCCTGCGCGGAATGGCGACGCTGCCGATGCAGGACGCGGATGCGGCGATCGCCGAACTGGAGCGCGTGGTCAAAGAGCATGGTTTTCGCTCGATCGAGTTGGGCTGCCGTGTGCAGGGACAACTGCTGGCGGAACCCAGATTCCGCCCGGTGTTGAAGCGCGCGCAGGAACTTGGCGTGTTCATCTTCGCGCATCCCTATATCGCGGGCAGCCTGCCTGCGGACCTCGGCTGCTATTACCTCGGCAACACCGCGGCGATGCCGTTCGATACCGCGTTGATGGCGGCCCACCTCATGTTCAGCGGCGCGCTCGACGAATTGCCCGCATTGAAAATGATCCTCGCGCACGGCGGCGGCCATCTGCCGTACCAGATCGGGCGGCTTGCGCACGGCTATCAAGGTGCGCAAGGAAGCGCGCGCCAAAACTGCGAACTCGCCGCTGCAACTCTTGCGCCGGTTTTATTTCGACGCACTGACGCACGACGCCGATGCGCTGCGCTACCTGATCGAAAAGGTCGGCGCCGACCGCGTGACGATAGGCACGGACGCGCCGTTCGACATGGCCGAGGACGATCCGGTGGCGATGATCGATGCGGTGCCGGGGCTGACCAATGAGCAGCGCGACCGCATTTACGGTCTCAATGCGCTCGAGTTGCTCGGCGAAACCGTGGAATCATGAAACCTGAAATCCTCGTGCTCGCGCCTGTTTACGCGCCGACGCTGGCCGCGCTCGAAGACGAGTTCGTCGTGCACAAACTGTGGGAAGCGCGCGACCCGGATACGTTCATCAAGACGGTGGCGGCCAAAGTGCGCGGCGTGGTCACCAGCGGTCTTTTCGGCTGCAGCCGCCGGCATATCGACGCTTTGCCAAAGCTTGAAATCATCGCGTGCTTCGGCGAAGGCGACGACACGCTGGATCTCGCCGCGGCGAAAGAGCGTGGCGTGATCGTCACCAACACGCGCATTTCCATCGTCGAGACCGTGGCCGATCTCGCGCTCGGGCTGCTGATCGCGGCGATGCGGCGCATCGTCGAGTGCGACCGCTTCGTGCGCGCCGGAAAGTGGCCGACAGACACGCCCGCTCTGGGCCGCGGTCTCACCGGCAAGACCTGCGGCATCGTCGGCTTCGGCAGGATAGGTAGCGCGGTGGCGAAGCGGGTTGCGGCCTGCGGCATGAACGTGTGTTACCACGGCCCGCGTCAGAAGCCGGGTGTGACATATGCGTACCACGCCGATCTCGAACGCATGGCGCGGGCGTGCGATTGCCTGATCGTGAGTTGTGCGTCTACGCCGGCTACGCGCGGGCTCGTCGACGCGCGTATCCTGAATGCGCTGGGCACGGACGGATTTCTCGTCAACGTCGCGCGCGGCGCGATTATCGACGAGGCGGCGCTGATCGCGGCACTGCGGGACGGCCGCATCGCCGGGCGCGGGACTCGACGTATTCTGGGACGAGCCGCAGGTGCCCGCGGAGTTGGCGGCGATGGAACAGGTGGTGCTCGTGCCGCACATCGGCTCGTACACGCGCGAAGTGCGCGAAGAGCGCAGCGCGATGTTGCTCGCAAGCATCCGCGCGCATTTCACGGGTGCGCCGGTGCCGTCCCGGCTGGTGTAGATTACGGTTTGGGTTCGTTGCCTGGCGTCAGGATTTCATCCGGAGGGTGTTGCGATATGACGATACGATTGATGGCGCTGCTTGCAGCATGGGTTGCCGGGACATTGTTGGCCGCTCCCGTTGTTTTCGCGCAGGACTACCCGAACAAGCCGATCCGGCTCATCGTGCCTTTCGCCGCGGGCGGAGGATCGGACTTCGTCGGCCGGCTGATCGGCCAGAAGCTGACCGATCAGATGGGGCAGACAGTGGTGGTCGACAACCGCCCGGGTGCGGCCTCGCTGGTCGGCACCCAGATCGCCGCGAATGCCGCTCCCGACGGCTACACGCTGCTGCTGGCGGATTCCGGGTTCACGATCAACATCGCGTTCTTCAAGGACCCGAAGTACGACGCGTTGAAGAGCTTCGACCCGGTTTCGGTCGTGGCCGAGGCGCCTTACATCCTGGTCGTGAATCCCGGTTTGCCCTACGCGACCAGCCTCAAGGATTTTGTCGCGGCGGCGAAGGCGCAGCCGGGCAAGCTCGCCATCGGCTCGGCCGGCAGCGGCAGCGGCACGCACATGACCGGCGAACTCTTTCGCCTGCGCGCCGGCATCAACATGATCCACGTGCCGTACAAGAGCGTCGGTCCCGCCATGTCCGACGTGGTCGCGGGGCAGATCCAGTCGACGATCTCGACGCCGGCGGTCTCACTGCCGCTCGTCAAGGCCGGACGGCTCAAGATCCTCGCCGCCGCCGTGCCCAAGCGCAGCAAATCGCTGCCCGACGTGCCCACGTTCGCCGAGGGCGGTGTTCCGGACGTCAACGTGAGCAATTGGTACAGCATCATCACGGTCGGCGGCACGCCGAAGCCGGTGATCAAGCGCCTCAATGAAGAAGTCGCGCGCGCGCTCGCCTCGCCTGAAATGGCCGAGCGTCTCGCCGTCAGCGGGCTGGAGGCGGCGCCCAACACGCCCGAGCAGTTCCGCAAGAAGATCGAAGAGGAACTTCAGCGCTGGGCGCGCGTGATCAAGGACGCGGGCATCAAGCAGGAGTAGACGCACGAACGGCGGGCATGCGCGTAAAATGGCCGGCGCACCGCCTGCGTGCCCACATTGCCAGGGAGGAGATCATGCACAAACTCATCGTTGTATTCGCGCTTGCCGCGCTCGCCGGCTGCGGCGTCGAAACCGCGACCACCGCGGCGACCGCGACGGCCATCAAGAAAATGGGAGTCGATGATGGCAAGAAGACCATGGAGCAATCGCAGAAGCGCGTGGACAAGGCGGTGGCGGAAATGAATGAGCGCGCGGAAAAAGACGCGGAGAAGTAAATTGACAATGGACAATTGACAATGAGGGCAATCAAACGCGGACTCACTTGCGTTGCCAATTTTCAATTGTCCACTGTCAATTTGGTTCGGAGAACACATGAGCATCACGATTTCACCCGTCACGCCGGGCTTCGCCGCCGAGATCGGCGACGTCGATCTGTCGCAACCGCTCGCGGCCGCCGACTTCGCCGCGATACAGCAGGCGTTCTGGAAATACGCGGTGCTGATTTTCCCGGGCCAGGACCTGACGCTCGATCAGCATCTCGCGTTCGGACAGAAGTTCGGGCCCGTCGAGACCGACCGCACGCTCGATCCGAAAGCCACGCCCAGCCGTTTTACCGGCGCGTTCGCCGATATCTCGAATCTCGCCGCCGACGGCAAGATCTGGGGCGAAACGAGCCGCCAGCGCATGTACAAAATGGGCAACCGGCTGTGGCATACCGACAGCTCGTTCAAGTTTCTGCCCAGCCTGTGTTCGCTGCTCTACGGCCGCACCGTAGCGCCCGTCGGCGGGCACACCGAATTCGCCGACCAGCGCGCGGCTTACGATGCGCTGCCGGACGCGATGAAGGAGAAATTGCGCGGGCTGGTCGCCGAGCACTGCATCGCCATTTCGCGCCGGCGCAGCGGCTTCGCCCAATTCACCGAGGAAGAGCAGCGCCGCCTGCCGCCGGTGCCGCAGATGCTGGTGCGCACGATACCGCAGAACGGCCGCAAGTCGCTGTACGTGGCCTCGCATGCGGGGCCGATCTACGGCATGCCCGATGCGGAAGGGCGCGCGCTCGTCGATGAATTGATCGCGCACGCAACGCAGCGCCAGTTCGTCTACACGCATCGCTGGCGCCCCAACGAACTCGTCATGTGGGACAACCGCTGCACCATGCACCGCGGCACCGAGTACGACGATTTGCGCTGGGTGCGCGACATGCGGCGGGTGACGATCAGCGACGTCGCCAACACCTGCGAGCAGGAAGGCGTGCCGTTGCCGGAGCAGGCGGCGGCGCGGCGCAAGGCTCAGGCTGTCAGCTGATTTAGGCGGGGTGCAAAATTCCCTCTCCCCGTGATCGGGAGAGAGGTGAGGCGTATCTATGACGAGCAGTCGTTTGACCGCCAGCGGTTTATTCCGCCTGCCGCGCTCCGGCGGCCTTGATCACGCGGGCCAGATGCGGCGGGCGAGATTGGGCGAGCCGGGCGCGTGCACGAGCTTGCGCACGACGCGGTCGCTCCACGCTTCCTGCTCGGGATACGGACTTTCGTGGTCGAGAAAATTCTCGTTGCGCGCTTCGGCCGACGTGAACTCGTAGAGTATCGCGTGCTTCGCCCAGCCGGCGACGGACGCGTATTTGCGCACGCGCACGCAGCCCGGCATTTTCTCCATGCACGGCAGGCGCCATGTCGCGTACCACGCCGCCAGTTCGTCTTCGTCCTGATCTTCGCCGGCGTTGAAGCTGCCGATCTGTATGCACGGGCTCAACGCGATCGTGTCCAGCGGCTGGGTGGCGGCGGGGCCGTGCACGCGCGCTTCCTCGGTCATGATGTTCGCGCGCTCGCCGATGCGCATCGCCAGCATCTTGCGGTCCGCCGCCGGCAGTTGCGCATGAAATTCGCGCGGCGCCGGCCGCACGAACGCGTGCGCGTCGTCGGCGCCGAAGAGCAGTATGTAGCGGTCGCCGGTGGGCACCGCGCTGCTCTTGACGTTGGAGAGGCGGCCTTTCGCGCCCGAGAGCTTGACGTTGTTTTCGGAGGCGTAATGCGCCGCCCACTTGAAGCCGGCGCGCGCCAATTGCCTCGGTATGTAGTTGCCGTGCAGCCACTCGAGATAGGCGTCGCGGCTTTTGTCCGGCAGGTTGTACCACGTGATCCAGATTCCCCGATCCAAAATACGCCTCCTTTGATCTTCGTTTTGTGTGCCCGATTGTATAATGAAAAATCACGCCGGCCGTCCGCTTGCGGCGAGGGGGGAACATGATCGGTAATACGCGGCGCGGTGTGCTATGCGTCATTGCGCTGATCCTGGTTGCAGCCGCTGCGACTGCGCTCGCGCAAGGCTATCCGGCGCGTCCGATCCGCCTGCTGACGCCGGTGGTGCCGGGCGGCGGGCTCGATTTCATCGCCCGCCTGATCGCGCCGGCGCTCACGGACAATCTCGGCAAATCCGTCGTCGTCGACAATCGTCCGGGTGCGAGCGGCGCCATCGCCATGGAAATCACCGCGCGCGCGGCGCCCGACGGCTACACGCTGGCGATCTTCAGCGTGAGCCAGGTCATCTACGCCGAAATGAACAAGACCGGTTACGACATGTTCCGCGATTTCGCGCCGGTCTCGCAGGTTGCCGCGGCGCCCTACGTGCTGGCGGTGTCGCCGCAACTGCCCGCGAAATCGGTGAGCGAATTGATCGCCTATGCGAAAGCGAACCCGGGCAAGCTCACCTACGCATCGGCCGGTGTGGCGACGCTGCAGCAGCTTGCCACCGAACTCTTCGCGTCGACGGCCGGCATCAAGCTGATACACGTGCCGTACAAGGGCGTGGCCGCGGCGTTTCCGGACATGATCGCCGGCCGCACGCATATGACGATATCCAGCGTGGCGGCGCTCGCCGGCTTGCTGCGCTCGAACCATCTGCGCCCGCTCGCGGTGACGACCACCCAGCGCACCGCGATGTTGCCCGAGGTGCCGACGATGATCGAAGCCGGCATGCCCGGATTCGTCGTGACGCAGTGGCACGGCATCGTCGCGCCCGCCGGCACGCCGCGTGCCGTCATCGAGCGCCTGTACCAGGGTATCGCGCGCAGCCTGCAGCAGCCCGACGTGGCCGCGCGACTCGCCGCCGACGGGACCGAGGCCGTGGGCAGTTCGCCTCAGCAGTTCGCCGCGCACATGAAGGCCGAGCGCGAAAAATGGGTGCGGGCCATACAGCAGGCCGGCATCACCATGCAGTAGATTTACCGCTAACTAAAGCTTTGCCGCAAAGGACGCGAGCCCTGTCCTATCCCTTCTCCGAGGGAGAAGGGACTCGAAGCTCCCCTCTCCACGTGTGGAGAGGGGTCGGGGGTGAGGATCGACGCGAAGGAGAACCAAAGGAATGCAAGTAAGGCTCGCCGATTATTGGCAGCTTGCTTCAGTTCCGCGACAATATTCTCTCAGCAGCGTGGATTTGCGGCGCTACGGTCGCAGTCTTCACAACGCCCGCGCGTTGAACGTATCGCAGGATTTGACGTCGCCGGTGTCAAGCCCCTGGCGCAGCCAGTGCACGCGTTGCGCCGAGGTGCCGTGCGTGAAGGAATCGGGCACCACGCGGCCTTGTGTCTGCTTTTGCAACGTATCGTCGCCGATCGCGGTTGCGGCGTTCAGCGCGCCCTCGACATCGCCGGGATCGAGGAAATGCTTGCTGCGCTCGGTGCGATTGGCCCACACGCCCGCGAAACAGTCGGCCTGCAGTTCCAGCCGCACCGACAACGCGTTATAGGCTTCCCGGGACACGCGGCCGCGTTTGGCATCGAGTTGGTCGGTGATGCCGAGCAGGTTCTGCACGTGATGGCCGACTTCGTGCGCGATCACGTACGCCTGCGCAAAGTCGCCCGCCACGTGAAAGCGCTCGCGCATCAACTGATAAAACTGCAAATCGATGTAGACCTTGCGGTCGCCGGGACAGTAGAACGGGCCGGCGGCGGCCTGGCCCATGCCGCACGCGGTCGGAAAAGAACCGGTAAAGAGAACGAGCTTGGGCGGCGGATAGCGGTTGCCGGACGCGCTGAACATCGCACTCCACGCGTCTTCGGTCGACGCCAGCACGCGCGACACGAAAACGGCTTTTTGATCGCTGGCGGGCGGATGCGGCGGCGGTTGTCCCGACTCGGCTCTCGGCGCCTGTGCGACCGTGGAGTTGCCCTGCAGCAGCCCCAGGATGACGCCCGGATCGATGCCGAAAAAATAGGAAGCGACGAGCGCGACCACGATCGCGCCCACGGAAAGGCCGCGGCCGATCGGCAGGCCGCTCGCGCCGCGCATGTCTTCCACATTTTCGCTTTCGCGTTCGTCGTCAATCCGCATCGATGGATTCCCGTAATCGTTTCCGCGCGAGTGCGCGCCGCGTCAAGAGTAGCAGAATATTCCCGCCGGCGTCCCTGCTTCGCAACCGGATTGCAGCGGCGCGCAACAGGCGGCGCGCCGCCGCGTTTCAGCTCGATTCCGGAACGACGGACAAAAAAATCCCCCGGGCGCAAACCCGGGGGAGGGTAGAGGTACTGCAGATGAGGCGGGGAAAGACTTAGCGGCGTCCGCTGCGACCGCCTTGAGGTGCGGTCCGTGCCATCGCAACCTGATTGTTTTGCGCGCGCGGAGTGTATTGCATGCTGCGAGCCGGCTGTTGCGCACCAGACTGCTGCGCGAAAGAACGCTGCGCATTCGGCTGCTGCGCGCCGCGGAAGTCGCCGCGGTTCGCTCTGCATGTTCTGGTGGTTGCCGAAGTCGCCGCGGTTCGCCTGCATGTGTCTGGCGGGTCGCCGAAGTCATTGCGGCGGTCGGTGCGGTCGGCATGCAGGTCGCGCTGGTCGTGGCGCAGTTCGCGCACGTCGCGGTTGCGTTCGGCCACGTCGCGATTCAGCTCCTGACGGTCATGCCGGATTTCGGCGTAGTCGCCCCTGATTTCGGCGCGTTCGCGTGCAACGGCCCGCCAGTCGCCGCGTCTTTCGGCGGCGCGCAGCTGCTGCCTGTCGCGCTGGAGTTCGCGGTAGTCGCCGGCCAATTCGCGCCGGTCACCCATGATCTCGCGGTTGTCGTGACGAATCTCGGCGCGGTCGCCTGCGATTTCGCGGCGGTCACCGCGAATTTCGCGGTTGTCGTCGCGAATATCGGGCGGTCTTGCGCGATTTCGCGCCGGTCCTGCCGGAAGTCGCGATTGTTCTGGCCGAAGTTTCCCGCCCGGCTGGGAGCACTGCGATTGGCGGAACGAGTTCCCATCATGACGGGTATCCGTGGCGCCGGTTTGCGTGCCCGGTGTTTGCTGAGAATTACGGTGATCGTTGCGCGTGCCGCCCGTATTGGACGATGAGGTGTCGTCGTTGTCGACGATGAGGTGGACGGCGTGGTATTTTGCGCCTGGCCCGTCGTGCGCCAATTGTTACTGCGCTGATTGTTGCGAACAGTGCCCGTATCGGACGATGAGGTGGATGACGTGTTGGACGGCGTAGTGTCTTGCGCCTGGCCCGTCGTGCGATGATCGGTGCGGGTGCTGCCGGTTGCTGCGCCGTGCTGCCGGTGCTGGCTGTGCTGCCGGTGCTGGCCGTGCTGCCGGTGTCTGACGTTGTGGTTTGCGCATAGACGGCGGGCATTGAAACTGCAAATGCGGCACCGACTGCCAGCGCGAGCAAAGTTTTGCGGAACATATGAGTCTCCTTCGATCTACGGTGCGGCACATGCCATCACCTGTAGCCGCAACGTTACCCCCGTCGCAGAAGGATCTCCCGCGGTTTTACATTGAATTACCCCCGCTTACACTTGCTTACACATGGGCGTCTTGCGGCGACGAATGTAACCAATTGTTACGCGCAAATCCCGCAACAGAATGTTACTTTTTTTCAGTGGAATTCCGGCGGCGCCCGGATCGATCATACGCATACGGGCAAACGTACGAAGAAGCCACGCGTTAAAGTTTATGACGCGTTATCGCCTCCCAGACGACACCCGAATTTTGAAGAAGGAGATCGATCATGAAAACCACAAGAAAAATTTTGCTCGCCGGTGCTGTGCTCGCGGCTTTGAGCGTTCCTCTGATCGCCGCCGCCGCTGTAAACGTTGACGTCAATATCGGATTGCCGGGTTATTCCACGGTAGTGCCGCAGCCCGTTTACTACCCGCAGGTTGCCTACTACACGCCGGCGCCGCGCGCGTTCGTGCATCATCGCGACTGGGACCGGCGCGACTACCGGCACGATTTCCGGCACGACTAACCGTCACGACGATCGCCGCGACTACCGGCACGACGAACGGCGTCACTGGTAGCAGCGGAAGCGGTTCCCTGCCGGCCGGTTATGCGGTTTGACGCCGGATCGCACGCAACACGCGCAGGGTCATGCGCCGGCGCGCGACCGGGCTCGTGAGAGCAAAGGAGAGCATCATGGTTGCACGCGCAAGTGGGTGTTGAATTCTCTGTTGGTGCTGCTGTTTTCGCGTGTCGGTCGCGTTCGCGCAGCAAGACGCGCCAGCGCAGGGCAGGCCCGCGTTCTCGCAGCAGCAACTCGACCAGATGCTGGCGCCGATCGCGCTTTACCCCGATGCGCTGCTGTCGCAGATCCTGATGGCGGCGACTTACCCGGGCGAGGTGGTCGAGGCCGCGCGCTGGTCCCGCGCCAATCCCGGCCTCGACGGCGATCGCGCGGTGCGCGCGGTCGAGCGCATCGACTGGGACGCCAGCGTCAAGTCGCTGGTCGCGTTTCCGCGCATACTCGGCATGCTGGACGAGAGGATCGGCTGGACGGAAGACCTGGGCGATGCGTTTCTCGATCAGCAGGCGCAGGTGATGGACACGGTCCAGTATCTGCGGCGCAAGGCGTATGCCGCGGGCAATCTCCAGTCGTCGGACCAGTTTCGCGTCGACTTCCGCGATTCGAGCTTCGTGATCGAGTTTGCCAATCCGGAAATGGTTTACGTGCCTTACTACAATCCGCTGGTGGTGTACGGAACATGGTGGTGGACGGGGTATCAGCCCGTCTACTGGGCGCCGTGGCCCGGCTACTATTCGCGCGCGGGATACGCGCGCGGCTACGCGTGGGGGCCGGGGATCGCGGTCAGCGCCGGCTTCTTTTACTGCACGCCGGACTGGCAGCGCCGCCATGTCACCCTCGTGACCGGATACAACTACTACTACCATCCCGGTGAACGTGAATCCGCGGCCGGAAATCATTCGCGGTGTCGCCGTCGAGCACGGCATCTGGCAGCACGATGCCGCGCATCGCCGCGAGGTGCCTAATCGCGATGCTTCATGGCGTCAACCCGCCGCCGGTGCGGTGGCGGCACCGTGACGCCGCGCGAATGGCGCGCGCGCGATGCGTCCGCTCATGCCGCGCGCCGGCAGTCGTCGCGCGCCTGAAGCGCGCAGTACGGCGAACCGGCCGCAGGCGGCGGCGCCGCGGACATGACAGTGGCGCGCGGCGCGCGATCATGTCACGCGTGGCAACGACACGCCTGCGTCCCGGCGAGCGCGGCGGCTACGGCCAGCGTGACGCATCGCGCGCCGATGCCGGCAACCGTTACCGCAACGCGAAAGCGCCCAGCCGGCGTTGCTGGCGCCGCGCGTCCGGCCGTCGAGCGCGCGCCCGTCAGCGCGCCTGCGCCCGCGCAACCTTCGAAGCGCGCAGCGCGCCTGCCAGTCGACCGCGCACGCCGCGGTCAGCGGTGCTCAACGCAGCAGCCGGACGCGCGCATGCCGCCAAGCGCTCCCGCGGGCACCGCGCGTCACGGTGACGCGCCGAACGCGCAAAGCGCGCGAGCACGCGAGCACCACGGCGAACAGCAATGCCACGGCTGCGGCGACCACGCGGGCGCCGCAACGGCGACGCGTCGGGCAATGCCTCCGCATCGAGCAGTGCACCCGCGTCGGGCGGCGGCGGTAACTCGCGCAGGAGCTTCTGACACTCTCGGCGTCAGTCTATAATCGACCGGTAGCCTCCTGTTGAGCTCGCGCGCGCCGCTCCCGGCGCGCGTTGTTTTTTTCGGAGATAGCATGCCGGACGACATCACCCGGGCCGCGCCCGACGTTTTCGCGGCGGCGCGCACGCGCCGTTCGATCCGCGCGTATCAACCGACGCGCGATCGCACCCGACGTCCTGCGCGAAATCGTTGCGCTCGGCGGCCAGGCGCCCAGCGGCTCGAACATCCAGCCGTGGCGCGTGCACGTGCTGACCGGCGCAACACTCGAGCGCGTGGGCGGCGCGATCAAGCAGGCGTTTCTCACCGACGAGCCGGGCCACCAGCGCGACTACGATTACTACACCGACCCCATGGAGGAACCCTACCTCGCGCGCCGCCGCCAGTGCGGCTGGGGACTCTACGGCACGCTGGGCATAGGCCGCGGCGATCACGCGAAATCCAAGGCCTACCGCGCGGGCAATTACGATTTTTTCGGCGCGCCGGCCGGGCTCATCTTCACGATCGACCGCACGCTCGAGCGCGGCAGCTGGCTCGACTACGGCATGTTCCTGCAGACCATCATGCTCGCCGCGCGCGCACGCGGGCTGCACACCTGCGCGGAGGCCGCGATCGCGAGCTACCCGGACGTCGTGCGGCGCGAATTGAACATCACGCGCGACTGGATCGTGATCTGCGGCATGGCGATGGGCTACGCGGACCCCGACGCGGTCGTCAATACGTTCCGGCCGCCGCGCATCGAGGTTGAAGACTACGCCGTGTTTCTGAATTGATGTTCTGCATCGCGTAGCGTGGCAGCCGCGCGCGTCGCGAATTTCCCCGAGTCCAATTCAATGACAAAACCCGCACTGCTGATCGCGCAACCGGGCCGCATGGGCCCGCTGAAGCTGCGCAACCGCATCATCATGGGGCCGATGGGCACCAACTACGGCACCACCGACGGGCTGTCGACCGAGCGCGACAAGCTCTATTACGGCGAGCGCGCCAAAGGCGGCGCCGCGATGATCATCACCGAGGCGATGGTCATCACGGAGGGCGCGCGCAATCACACCAATTCGATGTGCCTCTACCACGACCGCTACATCCCGGGGCTTGCCGGCATCGTCGATGCGATCCACGCGGGCGGCGCGCTCGCGGTCGGGCAGATCAATCACCGCGGCGCGATGCTGAAGCGCTCGGTGCTCGGCATGGAGCCGGTGACGGCATCGGATTGGCACAATCCCAATACCGGCGAGCCCGCGCGCGCGCTGCGGATTCCCGAGATCGTGGCGATCCAGCGCGCGTATCTCGATTCCGCGCGCCGGCTCTATCGCGCCGGTTACGACGCCGTCGAGCTGCACGCCGCGAACGGCTACCTGTTCCAGCAATTCTTCAGCCCGCGCATCAACAAGCGCACCGACCGCTACGGCGGCTCGCTCGAAAACCGCATGCGCTTCCTGCTGGAGACGACGGCGCTCGTGCGCGCCGAGTTGCCCGACTTTCCGCTGATGGTGCGCATCAGCGCGACCGAGTACTGCGAAGGCGGCTACACCGAGTCCGACATGATCGCGCTGTGCCAGGCGCTGGAGCGCGCCGGCGTGATCGCGATCGACATGTCGGGCGGCAGCAACGAAAGCCCGGAACTCTCGCGCTATTGCATACAGCCGCCGTCCTTCGCGCGCCGCTTCCTCGAGCCCTACGCGCGGCCCATCGCCAAGGCGTTGAGGATTCCCACCATCATGGCCGGCCGCGTCATCGACGCCGAGGACGCCGAGGGAATTTTGCAGGCGGGCAGTGCGGACTTCGTCGCCGTCTGCCGCGCGCTGGTCGCGGATGCCTACTGGCCGCGCAAGGCGTTCGGCGAAATCGCCACGCCCATCCGCAAATGCATTTCGTGCAACGTGTGTTTCGAGCGCCTGACGCTCGAGCGCGACGTCGCGTGCGTTGCGAACCCCATGGTCGGCACCGAATTCGAGCGCATCGAAAACGCGGAGCCGCAATTGCGCGCGGGCGGCGCGGCGCGGCCGGCGGCCGAACGCAAGCGCGTCCTGATACTGGGCGCGGGTGTTGCGGGCGTCGAGACGGCGCGCGTGGCGGCCGCACTCGGGCACGACGTCGAAATCTGGGAGAAGGCCGCGAAGCCCGGCGGCCAGATGCCGTTGGCACTTGCCGCGCCGGACAAGGCCGACGTCGCCGGCATCTGGACTTATCGCTGGCAGCAGATCGAAAGCCTCAAGGTGCCCGTGCGCACCGGCGTGAATGCGACTGCGCAATCGATACGCGATTTCGGACCCGATCTCGTGGTGGTCGCCACCGGCGCCAAGCCGCGCCCCCTGCCGTGCCCGATCAAGACCGATGTGCCGGTGCTGCAGGCGTGGGACGCGCTGCTCGATCAGGAGCGCGTGCCGCGCGGCGCGCGCATCACCATCGTCGGCGGCGGCATGGTGGGCATCGAGACCGCCGACACGTTGATCCACTATCGCGGCGTCAAGGCGACCGTGATCGAGGGCATGGGGGTGATCGCCAAGGAGATGGCGCGCAACAACCGCTACGACGTGCTCGATCGCCTCGAGAAGGGCGGCGCGCGCGTGCTGACCAACGCGCCGGTCGAATCGATCGACGGCGACAAGGTGTGGGTCACGCGCGATGGCAAGCGCGAAGCGATCGACGCCGGCGACATGATCATCATCGCCATCGGGCCGCTGCCGAACCGCGACATCGTGCCGGAAGTCGAGCGCTCGGGCGTGCAGTACGTGCTGGCGGGCGATTGCAACCAGATCGGCGATTTTATGACGGCCGTGCGCGACGGCTGGATGCTCGCGACGGCGCTCGACCTGCGTTTGCCCGCAGAGCGGCGCTGGAAAGCGCTGACGAAAAGTCCTACACTGCGTCCTGTCATTCGACAATTCGTTCGAAGCGAGGAGACCCCCATGCGTCGTATTGCGATTTTGTCTGCGTCAATTTTCGCAGCCGGTGTTTGCGGCCACGTTAACGCCCAGACTTATCCGTCCAAGCCGATCCGCCTGATCAACGCGTTCGCGCCGGGCGGATCGAGCGACGTCGTCGCCCGCAGTTTCGCCGCCGAGCTCACCAAGTCCATGGGGCAGCAGGTCACCGTCGACCCGCGCGTCGGCGCCGGCGGCAACATCGCCGCGGAACTTGCCGCGCGCGCGCCGGCCGACGGCTACACGCTCTTGATGGGGACGTTTTTTCTGGCGACCAACTCGAGCCTGTACAGCAAGCTCTCCTACGACCCGCAGAAGGATTTCGCGCCGATTTCGATGGTGAGCGCATCGCCGCTGATCCTGTGCGTGCATCCGTCGCTGCCGGTCAAGAGCACGAAGGATCTGATCGCGCTCGCAAAACAGCATCCGGGCGAACTGTATTTTCCGTCGGCCGGCAACGGCACTTCGATGCATCTCGCCAGCGAACTCTTCAACATGATGACCGGCATCAAGACCAATCACGTGCCGTACAAAGGCTCGGGCCCCGGCGTGCTCGACCTCATAAGCGGGCGGCTGCAATTCATGATCAACCCCATGCCCGAGCCGGTGCCGTTCATCCAGTCCGGCAAGCTGCGCGGGCTGGCCACATCGACGGCGAAGCGCGTTTCGGCGCTGCCCGATCTGCCGCCGATGGCGGACGCGATTCCGGGCTACGAAGTGCTGACGTGGCAGGGCTTCGTAGCACCCGCCGGCACGCCCGTGGAAATCATCAACCGCCTGAACTCCGAATTGTTGAAGGCGTTGAAGAACCCCGAGTTCGAGACGCGCATGCGCGGCATGGGGCTCGAGCTCTACGGCACCACGCCGCAGCAATTCGCGCAGTTCATCAAGGACGAGAACGTGAAGTGGGCCAAGGTCATCAAGGCCACCGGCGCGCGCATCGATTAGAATCGGTCTAAAAATAAAGCGGAACCGCCGATGAACGCAGATGAACGCCGATTCAATGGATGATCCGTGATTGAATATGAGTGAAGCCACCAATTCTTCCTTGCCATTTCTCATTACCGATTCACCTGATCTTGATCTTATCTGCGTTTATCTGCGTTCATCGGCGGTTGCATCTTGTTTTTGAGATCGCTTCTAGTTAGCGCGCACCGCCGAATCCATTTACCAATCACAGGGAGCTCTCATGGCCAACGCCAGCCTCGCATTCGATCACATTCACGTCATCGCCAAAGACCCGCAAGCCGCCGCCAACTGGTATGTCGACAAGCTGGGCGGCAAGCTCGTCAAGAGCGGCGAAGTCCGCGGCGCGCCGCAGCTCTACCTGTCGTTCGGCGACGCGTTCGTCATCGTGCGCGGCCAGCGGCCCGGCGAACTCGCCAAGGACAAGTCGAACCTCGAATGGGGCGCCGACCATTTCGGCTTCCAGGTCAAAGGCGAATTCGACAGCTTTTGCGCGGAGCTGCGCGCGAAGGGCGTGACGTTCAGCATGGAGCCCACCGACATCAACCCGGCGACGCGCATCGCGTTCATCAATGCGCCCGACGGCGTGAGCATCGAACTCCTGAGCCGCAAGGCGCAGCCTTAGTCGTTACAAAGTTCGATCAACCCCGTCGCGCAGGCGGGAGTCAGGGAACGAGGAAGTTCGTCACCCCGGCGCAGGCCGGGGTCCAGGCACCGCGCACCCTAGCGCCTCACACCTTAGCGGGATGGGACAGGTTTTCATCGCAGTATGACGATCGCCTGCGCTACTGATCGATCTTGATGCCCGAGGTCTTGATGACCTTGCCCCACTTGACCGTTTCGTCGCGCATGAAGGCGGCGAGTTCTTCGGGCGTCGACGAAACGGCATTCGCGCCCTGGCCGGCGAGACGTTGTTTCGTATCGGGCGCACTGCAGTACCGTGACGAGCGCCGCGTGCAGCTTGGCGACGACGTCCTTGGGCGTCGCTGAAGCGACGACGATGCCGTACCAGTTGTCGGCGTTGACCGACGGATAGCCGACCTCGGCCATCGTCGGCACGTCGGGCAGCGTCGTCGGCGCGCTTGCCCGTGGCGATCGCGAGCGCGCGCAGCCTGCCGCCCTGCACGTGCGGCAGCAGCACCGGCACGTCGAGTATCGTCGCCTGCACGTGGCCGCCCAGCAGATCGATGACCGCGGGCGCCGCGCCCTTGTACGGCACGTGCAGTATGTTGACGCCGGCGGCGATCTTGAACGATTCCATCGCGAGGTTGGGCATGTTGCCGTTGCCGGTCGAGCCGTAGACGAGCTGGCCCGGTTTCGATTTCGCGAGCGCCACGAAATCCTTCGCCGTCTTCACCGGCAGCGCGGGATGCACCACCAGCATTTCGGGCACCGTCACGGCGAGCGTCACCGGCACGAAATCGCGATTGAGGTCGTACGGCAGCTTGTCGTAGAGGTTGGCGTAAAACGACAGCACCGCGCTGCTCGCGAGGTAAATGGAGTAGCCGTCGGCCGGCGACTTCGCGACGTTTTCGGTGGCGACGATGCCGCCCGCGCCGGCGCGGTTGTCGACCACGACCTGCTGGCCCGTGACTTCGGTCAGTTTCTGCGCGATGGTGCGGCCGAAGATGTCGGCCGGGCCGCCGGCGGGAAATCCGACCACCAGTCGGATCGGTTTGTTCGGGTAAGCGCCGCGGATGCTTGCGCGAAGCGCGTGTCCGCGCAATAGCGAAGATCAACGACGGCGGCGAAGCAATGAATGACGTGACGCATGGTGCGTTCTCCTAGTGAACATGTCGCTTTTTGCGGAACTGCGGCGCGACCTTCTCCATGAAAAGCCGGATGCTGTTGGCGGCGACTTCGTGCGGCATCGGGCCGATGCGGAACACGAGTATCAGGCCGCCGACGCCGATCTTGTCGATCTCGGCGAGCGCTTCCGCGACGGTCGCGGGCGAGCCGCACAGCATCGAGTGCTGGGCCTCGTTGCGCGCGGCGGGCGCGGTTTCCTGTTTCAGCAGCAGGCCCTGCTCGCGGTAGACTTTTTCGCGCATCGCCGAGCGAAACGCCTGCTGCGTGTCGAACGCGGGCCGCGCCAGGCGCTGCGCCTCGGCGTCGGTTTCGCCGACAAAGATATTGCGCCACACCCAGGTGTTGTCGACGTTGCGCGCGATCGTCGCCTCGTCGAACCCGGACTCGCGCTGCGTCTTGCGGTAGAGATCCATGCGGTGCCGCGTGACTTCGTTGCTCTGGATGTTCATCAGGAACGGCCGGCCGGCGCGCGCCATGCCCAGCATCGCTTCTTCGCTCGAGCACGCGCGCACGATGAACGGATGCGGCTTGGTATAAGGCCGCGGGCGCAGCAGCGGCAGGCGCAGGTTCCAGAACTTGCCCTTGTGCTCGTAGTTCTCGGTGGTCCACGCCTTGATCATGATGTCTTCGGCTTCGACGAGCCGTTCGTAGGCTTCCGCGGGGTCGATGCCGTAGCCCTGGTAATCGTAGATGTTGTAGGCGGTGCCGCGGCCCAGGCCCACGACGAGGCGGCCTTTGCTGATGTTGTCGATCAGCGCCATCTGCTCGGCCATGCGCACCGGGTGGTGCAGCGACATCTGCGCGACCGCGAAGCCGATGTGGATCTGCCGCGTGCTCGCCGCCAGCGCCGCCGCGAACGTCACCGGATCGACGTAGGCGCAGATGCCGTCGAAGTGGTGCTCCGCGAGCCACAGCATGTCCATGCCGAGCTCGTCGCACAGCCGCGCCTCGCGCAGCGTCTCGTCGATGACCTGATGGTCCTTGCCCGGGTCCATCGACGCCGGGAACAGAAAGTTGCTGAATTTCATTTGGTGAATTTTCCAGTTGTAATTGCGCGCGCGTACTTCCCTCATCCCAGCCATTCTCGCGGAGGGAGAAGGGCTTGTCATCCCTCGCCCTCCGGGAGAGGGACCGAGGGTGAGGGCAATGTGGCGGTATCATCTATACAGTGTCATGAGGCTCAACAAGTACGCGATTTTCCTGTGCGAGACGCGCAACTCAACCGTATTGCATTTCGATTGTGTTCGGCGCTCCTAATCCACGCGTATGCCGGCCGCCTTCACGAGCGCCGTCCACTTTTCGATCTCGGCGCGGATCAGCTTGTCGAACTGCGCGGGCGTGTTGCCCACCGGGTCGAGCCCCTGCGTGCCGAACATTTCGACCATCGCCGGCTGCGCCAGTATCTTGACCATTTCGCGGTTGAGCCGGTCGATGATGGCGCGCGGCGTTTTCGCGGGCGCTACGATGCCCTGCCAGTTTTCCACCGAGAATCCCGGCACGCCGGATTCGGCGATCGTCGGCACGTCGGGCGCCGCCTTCGAGCGCTTCGTGGTGGTGACGCCGAGCGCGCGCAGCTTGCCCGACTTCACGTGCGGCAGCGGCGGCGGCATGGTGCTGAACACCATCTGCACCTGCCCGGCCAGCAGATCGGTGAGCGCCGGCGCCGTGCCCTTGTAGGCGACGTGCACGATGTTGATTTTGGTGACGTGCTTGAAGAGTTCGCCCGTCATGTGCAGCGACGAGGCCACCCCCGCCGAGCCGTAGTTGAGCGTGCCGGGTTTCGCGCGCGCGAGTGCCAGCAGTTCCTGCACCGTTTGCGCCGGCACCCCCGGATACACGACGAGGATGAAAGGCGAGGTCGCGAGCAGCGTGATGGCCGCGAAATCGCGCACCGGGTTGTACGGAAGGTTCGGCCGCAGCGCCGGATTGTGCGCGAGCCCGCCCATGCTGCCGAGAAAGAGCGTGTAGCCGTCGGGGTCGGACGTCGCGGCGATCTGCCCGCCGATCAACCCGCCGGCGCCGCCGCGGTTGTCGACGATGAACTGCTGGCCCATCGATTCCGCGAGCCGCGCCGACATCGCGCGCGCGAGAATGTCGTTCCCGCCGCCGGGCGGAAACGGAACGATGACGCGCACGGGGCGATTGGGGTAAGCGTCCGCGGGCGCTGCGGCCTGCGCCGTGGCGAGCGACGCGGCGATCAACAACGCGGCGCACGCCAGCGCGGCGGGATTCGGGATTCGGGATTCGTGAAGCGGATTCATTTTGTCCTCGATTTCATTCTATACGGAACACTCTGAATTCGTCATTCTGGCGTACGCCAGAATCCAGCGCATTCAACCGTCTGGGCACTGGCCTACGCCAGTGTGACGATCTTTGTCAGCAGCTTTCCTGCCAACAGATCGCGACATGCCTATCTCGGCGCGCATGCTGAGTCGCACGCCAGCCATTTTCGCACGATCGCGCCACTGCCGCCGCGCGCTGGAACGCGATGCACTTCGGTATCAATGCGGCGCGCACCCTTATACTATGCGTCTTTGACAGCTGCGCGAAATAAGAGACGAACCATGCACGATAGTGAACGAAAGCCGCGCCGTTGACCGCCGCCGCCAAAGTGCGGGCGATCACCCGCGAGCAAATGCTCGAGCTGCCGATCGGCAGATACGAAGGCGAGGTATGCCTCGTCACGACGCCGAACGACCTCGCGCGCGCGCGCGCGGACCTCATGCAGGAGCGCGTGGTCGGCTTCGAATAAAGGCGAGCAGGCCGCTGCAGCGCGAGCGCCGTCTGCTTGGTGCTGACCCAGTAGGCTCCGGCCGATGCGGTTCACCACCAGCCAGCGGGCGACGCGCTCGAGCAGCGGATTGCTGCGGATCGCGCGCCGACAGCGCCTGGAGCGCCAGCGCCGAGGCTTCGACGCTCGTGTCGGCGAAGTCGTCGAGCAGCGGGTCGGATTGCGACGGTCCACCAGGACAGGTCGCCGCGCGTCTGCGCCGGCCGATCAGCTCGCCGGCGAGCGTCGTCGCCGCGCGCGTCCTTCGCGACGTCGAGCGTCATCAGCAGCAGACGCCTGGCCGGACGCCGTCATGCGTGACCGCGCCGCCCAGAGCGTCGTCGAGCGCGGCCGCCACGTTGAAGGCGCTCGCCTCCGGCGTCGGTCGCCGGGCTGCGGCGCGCGCGCCAGCACGTAGAGCTCGTAGGCCTTCAGATCGGGCAGCGCTCGCGGGTAACTCGTGAACAGCCGCTCGAGCGCGCTGCCGCGCCGCTGGCGATCCGCCACTCGTCGACCTGCACGCCGTTGTCGCGCGCCTGCAGCAGGCCGTCGACCGCGTAGGCCGTCATGAACGGATGGTTCTGATCGGTCTTCCACCATCCCCAGCCGCCGTCGTCGTGCTGGTAGTCGTAGAGCCGCTTCAGCCCGTCGCCACCTGCCGGTCGAGCGCGTGCAGGCGCTCGGTCGGCGCGATCTGCATCTCGCTCATCGCGCGCAGCACGACGAGATTGGGGACGAAGCTCGACAGCGTCTGCTCGGTGCAGCCCCACGGAAACGACGTCAGGTAGTCGAGCGCGCCGAGCATCGTGCCGGCGAGCGACGGCGCCAGCGACGACGCGGACCGAGCGGGCCGACGCGTTGGCCGTCGACGGCACCGTCAGCTCGAGCTGCCGCTCGCCCGCCTCGACGATCGATCCCGAGCTGCCCGGCGTTCCGCTGCAGGCCGGCCGGCAGGACCGGCAGCGACAGCTGCATGGCGTCGCCGGCCGCGTCGGTCGTCGCCGTGCCGGTGACGGTGACCGGGCGGACCGCGTTCGGCGTGAAGCGCCAGTCGGTGCGCTGCTCGCCGTTCGGCGGCGACCTGGCAGCGTCGCGGCGCCGCCGGCGCGCCGCCGGGTCGGCCGGCGCCAGGCCGTCGGCCGTCAAGCGACACGGCGACCGTCTTCGCGTCCGGCAGGTAGTTGTGGACGATGGTCGGGAATGCGTGACCTGTCGCCCTCGGTCAGGAACCGCGGCGTGACGACGCGCAGGATCAGGTCCTTGGTCGTGGTCGTGTTCGGCCGCGCGTCGCGCCGACGTCGGTCGCCACCGTCACCGCGCGCGACGGTGAGGCGCCACGTCGTCAGCGAGTCGGGATAGTCGATCTTGCACCTGCGCGTTGCCGTCCGCGTCGGTCGTCACGTCGCCGATCCAGAAGACGCGTGTCGGGAAAGTCCTTGCGCACGCGCGGCCGATCGGGCCGGTCGGCCTTGAAGTCGGCCAGCGTCATCGGCCGCCGTCGCCGCGCGGCGAGCAGCAGCTGCTCGGTGCCCGAGTAGCCGACGAACGAGTAGTCGCGCGAGAACTGCGTGCTGACGCTGTTGTACTCGCGGCGGTAGAAGAACCGCAGCGGATCGGGCGTCGTGTCCGGCCGCACGCCGTAGACCGCCTCGTCGACGAGGCCGACGCTCAGCTGCGCGCGCACCGGCGCGCCGTCGGCGTCGGCCACGTGCAGCGTGAACATGCCCGGCTCGCCTGGCCGGACGATCGGCCGATCGGCGACGGCCGTCACCGTCAGCTGATGCCGCGTGGCCGGCACGCTGAGCCGCCGCTCGGCGCGATACAGGCGGTCGTCCTTCAGGAACGCGATGCTGACGTAGGTGTCGCCGACATCGTCGTCGGTGATCGGCACGTCGATCGCTTCGTTGCCTCGTGCCTTGACGACGCGATGAAACGAGACGTGCTGGCTCTCCTTCGTGACCAGCACCGACGCGTCGAATTCGGCGCCTCGCACGATGAGCCGGGCGGTGTCGCCGGGCTGATAGCTGCGCCGATCGGCGACCAGCTCGAGAAACTGATCCTCGTCGTGTCGACGCCTCGGCGCGTGCGCCCGGGCACCCAGATGTAGGCGTGTCGCTGACCTGCCGGCCCTCGGACGGCGCAGCTGACGCGCACGCGATAGCTGCCGGGCTGCGGCCGGAGCGGTGAACGACCACGCCGCGCGGCCTCGGCGTCGGCTGCTGACGTCCGTCTGCTGCAGCGTCGTGACGCGCGGCGCGGCCGCCCGCTCGGTATTCGACGCGCTCGAGCGCGACGTGCACGCGCACGCCGGCCTGCGGCGCGCCGTCGTAGTCGAGCGCGCGAACGTTGACGTTGCGCGGTCGCGCCGGCGGCGTAGACGTAGCGCTCGGCGCGCGCGACGAGCAGAAAGCGGCCGTAGGTGGCGGCGACCGACGCGGCGCCGGACACTTCGCGGCCGCTGGCGTCGGTGACGCGCGCCTCGATGCGCGCGGTGTAGTCGCGGCCGTCGTCGTCGACGCGCGAGCGGAACCGAGATCTCGCGCGATGCCTGATCGTTCAGCCGCGCCGTGCCCTCGAGCTCCTGATCCCGCCGTCGTATCCGCCATCGTCCTCGCCGCCGTCCTCGCCCTCGCCGGACGCCTTCGTAGCGCAGCGGCGAGAAGTAGGGCTGGCGGTGGACGACGTACTTGACCGACGCGCCGGCGACCGGCTGGCCGAAGTAGTAGCGCGCGTCGATGGTCGCGGTGACGCTGTCCGCCCTGCAGCGCGAAGCGCGACGCGGGCCGCACCGCCACGTCGAACTCCGGCTTGCGGTACTCCTGCACTTCGAACGAGCCGCTCGCCGTCGTCGCCGCTCGCGACGCGAATCATGTAGTAGCCGAGGGCGGCGGTGCGCGGCAGCGTCAGCTGGCCGGTGATCGCGC
>CAVZWF010000009.1:0-318634 GCA_963778865.1 uncultured beta proteobacterium
CGGGAATCTTGTACGGCAATGGACGGAGTGCGTCAGCTCACGAATACCCAGAACGGCTTGTGCCGCTCGCGCCAGTAATCGGACGCCTCGGCGAGGATGTCCTCGAACGTGGTCCAGTCCACCGTGTGCGCCTTGCGATATCCGCCCGCGTGCGTCAGCGCGATCACGCAGCCTTGGCGCCCCAGCCATTCGCCGTCCTCGACCGAATCGGCGAGCGCATCCCAGTTGTTGCCGAAATGTTCGGGCAGGCGCAGCCCCTTCGCGACCGCGGCGAGGAGATCCGCCTTGCTGTCGGCCGTCTTGAGATCGGCGCTGACGAAGCGCAGCTTGGCCGCGGCCGCTGCCGCGGCGAGCGGCTGCGTGTCGCCGGCCCACGCGTGGACGCCGCTGATCTCTAGGTCGGAAAGGTCCGGCACTTTCATTCGCTGATTCTCCGGAACGAGCGGTAGTGGTCGTCGGTGTAATAACAGGCGTCGGGTGTGCGCGTCGGCCCGCCGCAGATGATGCGCCGCGCGCCGCGGCTCTTCGTTCCGGGCGTGCGCACCGTGTACTCATGATAATAGCCACGCGGCTTTGCCGGAAGGAGCTGCTCGTAGTTTCCGAAGGCAATTCCGTCGCGGTCGTAGCGAAACGGGCCGCCCTTGTGGATTTCCTCGAAGACGCTTTGCGCCTCCGCCGGCAGCGCCGAGAGCGCGATCGCCGGAATCGCGTCCGGATTCGCCCGCGCCGCCGCCGTCGGTGGCGCCAACGCGACCGCGACGGCAAGCGCTGCGAGGGCGGCGAAATGGCGGATCGAGCGAGCCGTCTTCATGCTGCGTCGAGTCTACGTCAACTCAGGCCGTCTTGGCCGCATCCGACGGCCGGACCTTGATGTGCAGATCGCGCAGCTGCGCTTCGGTGGCCGGGCTCGGCGCGCCGACGAGCAGGTCCTGCCCGCGCTGAGTCTTCGGAAAGGCTATTACGTCGCGGATCTGGTCGACGCCCGCCATCATCGCGACCAGCCGGTCGAAGCCGAACGCAATGCCTCCGTGCGGAGGCGCGCCGTACGACAGCGCGTTCAGCAGGAAGCCGAATTTGCGTTGCTGGTCCTCGGGGCTGATCCTGAGCGCGGCGAACACCTTGGCCTGGACGTCCTGCTTGTGGATCCGAACCGATCCGCCGCCGATTTCCCACCCGTTCAACACGACGTCGTAGGCCTTCGCCAGCGTCGCACCGGGGTCGCGCGTGAAGAGATCCTCATGCCCGTCCTTCGGCGCGGTGAACGGGTGGTGGCGCGCCGCCCAGGTCTTGTGCTCCTCGTCGTACTCGAACATCGGGAAGTCGACGACCCACAGCGGCTTCCACCCCGGCTGCGCGAGCCCGCCCTCGTGCCCGACCTTCGCACGCAGCGCTCCCAGCGCGTCGTTGACGACCTTGGCCCGGTCCGCGCCGAAGAAGATGAGGTCGCCCGTCGCAGCTCCCGTACGCTCGAGGATCGACTTCAGCACGTCGGGGGACAGGAACTTGACCACCG
Organism: uncultured beta proteobacterium; assembly: GCA_963778865.1. GTDB lineage: Bacteria > Pseudomonadota > Gammaproteobacteria > Burkholderiales > SG8-41 > PALSA-1004. The sequence goes on from CAVZWF010000009.1 coordinate 1,514, forward strand.
GCGACTGCAATCCTTCGTCGTTCGGCTTGGTGGCGTCGTTGACCTTGATGTAGGCGAGCCCGCCGGCACCGTAGATCTTCACGAACCCCGTGTAGTCGTCGATCTCCTTGCGCGTGAGCGTCGCGCCGCCCGGGACATTGAGTGCAGCGACGCGCCCATTGGGCATGTCGGCCGCAGCCCGGAACACCTTGAAGTCGACCTGCTTCATGAGGTCGGTGAGCTCGGTCAGCTTGAGAGGAACGCGCAGGTCAGGCTTGTCCGAGCCGTAGTCGCGCATCGCGTCTTCGAACGTCATGATCGGAAACGGATTCGGCAGCTCGACGCCCAGCACGTCCTTGAACATCGTGTGGACGAGACCTTCCATCACCTCCCGGATATCGAGCTCGGAGAGGAACGACGTTTCGACGTCGATCTGCGTGAACTCCGGCTGGCGGTCGGCGCGAAGATCCTCGTCGCGGAAACATTTGACGATCTGGTAGTAGCGGTCGAAGCCCGCCATCATCAGCATCTGCTTGAACAGCTGCGGTGATTGCGGCAGCGCGTAGAACTGGCCGTGATGGATGCGCGACGGCACGAGGAATTCGCGCGCGCCTTCGGGCGTGGACTTGTAGAGCGTCGGCGTCTCGATGTCGATGAAGCCGTGCGCATCGAGGTAGCGGCGCGCGGACATCGCCGCGCGGTGGCGGAGCTTCAGGTTGCGCTGCATCGGCAGCCGGCGCAGGTCGAGCACGCGGTGCTCGAGCCGGACCGTCTCCGAGAGGTTGTCGTCGTCGAGCTGGAATGGAGGCGTCAGCGACGGATTCAGGATTTCCGCACTCTGAGCGAGAACCTCGATCTCGCCGGACGCGAGGTTCGGGTTCACGGTCCCCTCGGGGCGCGGCCGCACGGTGCCTGTCACCTCGAGCACGAACTCGTTGCGCAGCGTTTCCGCCGTCGCAAAGGTCGTCGCGCGGTCCGGGTCGAACACGACCTGGCAGAGTCCCTCGCGATCGCGCAGATCGACGAAGATGACGCCGCCGTGGTCACGGCGGCGGTGGACCCAGCCCTTCAGCGTGACGGTCTGGCCCAGGTGGCGGCGGTCGACCTGGCCGCAGTAATCGGTGCGTTTCAAGGGTTTCTCCTGCTATTTGGAATTCGAATCGGTTTCAATAGGAGGACGCCCGCGAACACGCCGGCGCCCGCTACACGCGGCGCGCCTCGCGCTGGCGCGGCGGTCAATTTCGCGGGTGCGCGGCGAGCGCGCCCGGAGCGGGGGCCGCGATTTCCGGCATGTCGGGCGGCCCCGGGAGCCGGCGATGCGGCGACACGACACCCATCGAGATGATGTACTTCAGTGCCTCGTCGACGGACATCTCGAGCTCGCGCACTGCGGCGCGCGGCACCATCACGAAATACCCGCCCGTCGGATTCGGCGTGGTCGGCACGTAGACGCTGACATATTCGCCGGTCAGGTGATCGTTGACCGCGTCGGCTGGCGTACCGGTGAGAAATCCGATCGTCCAGCAGCCGGGACGCGGAAACTCGACGAGCAGCGCCTTGCGGAATGCCGTGCTCTGGGGCGAGAGCACCGTGTCGCTGACCTGCTTCACGGACAGGTAGATCGATTTCACGAACGGGATCCGGCCGATCGCGCCTTCCCAGATGTGAATGAGCCGCGCGCCGAAGAAGTTCGCGGCGAAGACACCGGTCAGGAGCAGGATGGCGAACGACAGCAGCGCGCCCAGTCCCGGGATGTGGAATCCGAGCAGGGCATCGGGCCGCCACGTGGGCGGTACCAGCAGCAGCGACTGGTCGAGCATCCCCACCAGCGCGTTCAGCACCCAGATCGTGATGCCGAGCGGCACCCAGACAAGCAGCCCGGCAATTAGATAGCGCCGCATCGTTTAGGCGCCGCGTCAGGCGGCGTCGGATTTGGCGGGTGTCGCGGCCGGCGTCGTGGCCGGAGCCGCCACCGGCGTGGTCGCGGCAGCGTCGGCCTTCGCGTCCGCTGGCTTGGCATCCGACGCCTTGGCGTCAGCGCCGGGCTTCGCCGCTGCGGGCTTCGACCCGCCCTTGAAGTCGGTCGCGTACCAGCCGCTGCCCTTCAACTGAAAACCCGAGGCGGACATGAGCTTTACAAGCGCGTCGCGATGGCACGACGGGCAGTTCAGCAGCGGAGCTTCCGACAGCTTCTGGATCGATTCGAGCTCGTGTCCGCAGGACGAACAACGGTATTCGTAGATCGGCATCGCTATCCTCGTATCGGCGGCCAAGATCAGCGCGAAAGCGCTTGATTCAAAAAGAAATATTATACCGCAATCCGCCTGTTTTCCGAAACCCTGCCGTTTCCGCTGCGCCTTCCAGTCAACGGCACTCATATGCGATCGGCCATGGCGATTTCAAAGTCCCGGATCGCTGCGGCCGTACGGTATGCTTGCATTCACCAAGACTCGACGTATCGGCACGCTATGGAACATTACTGGACCTGGTGGATCGTCGCGGCCGTGCTGATCGGGGCGGAGCTTGTCACCGGCACGTTCTATCTCCTTGCGATCGGCATCGCGGTCGCCCTCGGCGGGGTCGCGGCCTTTCTGGGCGCAAGCGGGCCCCTGCAATTCGTGGTTGCGGGTGTGCTCGGTGTCGTCCTCACGATCGTCGCCCATCGTTGGCGCCTGGCACGCGCGACGCCGCCACAGCAACCCGGGCTCGACGTGGGGCAGGCGGTGCAGGTCCTGCAATGGAATCCCGACGGCACCGCGCGTGTCGCCTATCGCGGCTCCGAATGGGACGCCGAGCTCGCCACGCAAGGCGGCGCGCACGCCGAAACGATGTACATCGTCGCGACGCGCGCCAACGTGCTCCTGCTGACCGACCGGAAGCCCAGGAGATGAGCTGCGCCGCGTCGCCGCGCGGCGCGAACCGCTCCTTTGCCGCAAGCTCGGCTGCGAATCAATGATCGGCGCGCAACTGGAGGCTCTCACCATGTGGATCGGCTCGTCACTGTTCACCGTCGTGCTCTTCGTCGTCGCGATCATCGTCATCGGCAAGGCGATCCGCGTCGTGCCGCAGCAGCATGCGCTCGTCATCGAGCGGCTCGGCCGCTTCTACGCGGTGCTGGCACCCGGCCTCAATTTCGTCATTCCGTTCGTCGACCGGGTCGCGTACAAGCACGACCTGCGCGAAATCCCGTTCGACGTTCCGAGCCAGATCTGCATCACCAAGGACAACACGCAGCTGCAGGTCGACGGGATTCTCTATTTCCAGGTCACCGATCCCAAGCTCGCGTCCTATGGCTCAAGCAACTTCATGGTGGCGATCACGCAGCTCGCGCAGACGACGCTGCGCAGCGTGATCGGCCGGATGGAGCTCGACCGCACGTTCGAGGAGCGCGACCACATCAACGGCCTCGTCGTTGCGGCGCTCGACCAGGCGGCCGGGAACTGGGGCGTCAAGGTCCTTCGCTATGAGATCAAGGACCTGACGCCGCCGAAGGAGATCCTGCATGCGATGCAGGCGCAGATCACCGCAGAGCGCGAGAAGCGCGCGGTGATCGCGACGTCCGAGGGCAAGCAGCAGGAGCAGATCAATCTCGCGAACGGCGCTCGCGCGGCGGCGATCGCCAAATCCGAGGGCGAGAAACAGGCCGAGATCAACCAGGCGCAAGGTCACGCGGCGGCGATCCTCGCCATTGCCGAGGCCAATGCAAGGGCCATCATGCAAGTCGCCGAAGCGACCAATGCGCAGGGCGGACTCAACGCGGTGAACCTCAAGGTCGCCGAACTCTACATCGCGGCATTTTCCAATCTCGCGAAGACAGGCAATACCCTGATCGTGCCGTCGAACCTCGCGGACGTCGCGACCCTGGTCACGTCGATGACCACGATGTTCAAGACGCAGGCAAAATAAGGGGCAACGCAGATGCAGCTCATGGGCAGCACGTTCATCGTCACCGGCGGCGCGTCGGGACTGGGCGCGGCGACCGCGCGGATGGTCGTCGCGGGCGGCGGCAATGCCGTCCTCGCCGACCTCAAGGACGCGGAGGGCAAGGCGCTCGCGCAGGAGCTCGGCGCGAAGGTGAAATTCGTCCGTACCGACGTCACCGATGAGGCGAGCGCGCAGGGCGCCGTCGCGGTTGCGCAGGACGTCTTCGGTGGCGTGCACGGCCTCGTCAATTGCGCGGGGATCGTCTACGGCGAGAAGGTCGTCGGCAAGGACGGACCCGCGACCCTCGCCGGATTCGTCCGCGTGATCAACATCAACCTGATCGGCACGTTCAACATGACGCGCCTCGCCGCCGCGGCGATGACGAAGAACGCTCCGAACGACGATGGCGAGCGCGGCGTGATCGTGAACACGGCGTCGATCGCCGCGTTCGACGGGCAGATCGGGCAGGCGGCCTACAGTGCGTCGAAGGCGGGTGTGGCCGGGATGACGCTGCCGATAGCGCGCGATCTCGCGCGGAGCGGCATTCGCGTGATGACGATCGCGCCGGGCCTTTTCGAAACGCCGATGGTCGGCCAGATTCCGCCTGAGATCGCCGAATCGCTGGGCAAGATGGTGCCGTTTCCGCCGCGCCTCGGGCGGCCCTCCGAATTCGCGTCGCTGGTCGGCGAGATCGTGCGCAACGTGATGCTGAACGGCGAGGTGATCCGCCTCGACGGCGCGATCCGCATGGCACCGAAGTAGGTTTCCGCTGCGTTCGGCGAGTTGAAGCGTCGGTCCGGCGCGCTTACTGATTACCGAACTCGGCCGGCGTGCGCGCCGGACCTACGCTTAACTCGCTGGTGGTCGCAACTCGCGCGACGCGAAGGTGTCGGAACGCAATCAATCGCGGTCGATGAGCGCGATCGCCGCGGCGATCCCCACCGGGTGCCATGACCGCCTTTCCCGGTGCACCGTGCACAGGGTGCGGCACTGCAGCGGAGCAAGCGTTGCGGCGCAACTCGCGTGTCGAATGCTCCCTTACGGCGTCGCCCACGTACGTTGCGCCGAGTATTGACTTCGCGGATATTGCAGGCGTAACGTCGCGCCAGGGTAGGTGCGTTGCGGTTCTTTCCTGCCCATTCCGGTGGTGCATTGCGCCGCTGGGCGTGCCTGCGGCGAGCTCTGTTGCGCGCCGCATCCCTCCACCCTCGACCCAATGCTCCGATTCGCCCTGCGTTCAGCACTCGATGCGCAGCGAATTGAAAATCAGAAGCGGGTTTCTAAAACGAGGGAGAACATCATGAAGAAAGCAAGAACAGGGACGGCCCTAATGTCGGTTCTCGTGGCCATCATGGTAGGTGGTTCCTGGATGGCGCCCGCTGGGGCCGCGAATGATGGGGCGCCGCGGATTGCGCCGCCGGCGTCGCATGCCTACGGAAAGACATTGACGGAGTGGCTCAGTACTTACTGGCAGTGGAATTTGAGCACAGCGCAGGACGTGAATCAGAGCACGGTTGGACACGTCCAGCTCATGCCGCTCCCGCCTCGAGCGCGGCGATACGGTCCGGCAATGCCGCGAGTTCGCGCGCTTCCTTGAAGCTCAGCTTCGCGCGGGGCGCGGCGCGCACTGCGGTTTGCGGCGCGGGCTTGCGTTCGCGCGCGCCGGCTTTCGCTTCGTTGCGCAGCGCCTGCGCGCCGAACTCCTGCGCGCGCTGCCAGTCGGCATAACCGCCCGCGTATTCGACGAGCGTGCCGCCGCCTTCGAACGCGATCACCTGCGTGACGAGGTTGTCGAGAAACGTGCGGTCGTGGCTGACCAGAAACAGCGTGCCCGAATACTCCTGCAGCAGCGCTTCAAGCAGCTCCAGCGTTTCGATATCGAGATCGTTGGTCGGCTCGTCGAGCACCAGCACGTTGGCGGGCTGCGCGAAGAGCCGCGCGAGCAGCAGGCGGTTGCGCTCCCCGCCCGACAGGCTCGCCACTTTGGCGCGCGCGCGCTCCGGCGGGAACAGAAAGTCGCCGAGATACGAAATCACGTGCTTGCGGGTGCCGCCGATCTCGATAAACTCCGAGCCCGGGACTGATCACTTCGGCGAGCGTTGCGTCGTCGTCGAGCTGCGCGCGGAACTGGTCGAAATAGGCGATCGACAGCTTGGTGCCGCGCCGCACCGTGCCGCTGTCGGGTTCGAGTTCGCCCAGCAGCAGCTTCAACAGCGTGGTCTTGCCGCAACCATTCGGCCCCAGCAGGCCGACTTTGTCGCCGCGCTGGATCACGCCCGAAAAATTCGCGATGACGGGCTTGTCGCCAAAGCGCTTGGCTACGTTGTGCAATTCGGCCACCAGCTTGCCGGAGCGCTCGCCGGCGGCGACGTCGAGGTTGACCTGGCCCAGGCGGTCGCGGCGCGCGGCGCGCTCGCGGCGCAGTTGCTCGAGACGCAGCACCCTGCCCTCGTTGCGCGTGCGGCGCGCTTCGATGCCTTTGCGGATCCACACTTCTTCCTGCGCGAGCAGCTTGTCGAACTTCGCGTTCTGCTGCGCTTCGGCGTTGAGCAGTTCCTCCTTGCGCCGCTGATATTCCGCATAGCTGCCCGGGAAACTCGCGAGCCGGCCGCGGTCGAGCTCGATCACGCGCGTGGTGACGTTGTCGAGAAAGCGCCGGTCGTGGGTCACGAACAACACGCTGCCGCCGAACGCGACCAGCAATTCTTCCAGCCATTCGATGCCGGCGACGTCGAGATGGTTGGTCGGCTCGTCGAGCAGCAGCAACGCGGGTTCGGTGACGAGCGCGCGTCCAAGTGCGACGCGTTTCTTGAGGCCGCCCGACAATGTTCCCACCCGCACGTCGGCATCGAGCCCGAGGCGGTCGAGTGTTGTTTCGACCCGCGAATTCGCACTCCAGCCGTCGGTGCGCTCGAATTCGGTTTGCAGTTCATGCATGCGCTCGAGCAGCGCGGCGTGATCGCCGGCGTCGTCGGCCAGCTGGTGCGAAAGTTCGTGATATTCGTGCAGGAGCGCGGTCTGCGCGCCCAGGCCGGCGGCGACGGCATCGAACACCGTCATCTCCGCTTCGAGCACGGGTTCCTGCGCCACCAGCGCGAATTTGAGGTCCGGTTCGCGCCACACCTTGCCGTCATCGAGCGCCAGTTCTCCGCCGATGATTTTCAAGCAGGCTCGACTTGCCCGTGCCGTTACGGCCGATGAGACCGATGCGCTCGCCGCGCTCGATCACGAGATCCGCGTGATCGAGCAGCGCGACGTGACCGAACGCGAGACAGGCGCTGTCGAGAGTGACTAAAGGCATAAGAGCGGTAAGACGGGCGCACGGGTAACGAGGGCAAGGGGTAAGTGCAATGGCAATTTCGACCTCGCCTTTCTGACCTTCATTTCTCATGTACCTCTGTGGCAAGGTCTTACCTATTTTCTGGTCCGCCGGCACGGAAATTTCGATGAGATTGTCGTCCGGGATCGCGCACGTACACCGAGCGGATCGGAAAGCGCGCGCCGGTGCGCACCGACGGCCCTTCCTCGATTGCGACACCGTGCTGCTTAAGCCGCGCGATCACGTCTTCGAGCGGGCAGTGCGGCGAGAAAACACAGATCGAGCGAGCCCGGCGTCGGCGTGCGCGCCTTGATGCTGGCATCGAAGCCGGGCGGATGCACGTTGAACTTGTGGTCGCCGAAGCGCAGCGCAATGCGGCCCGCGCCGTAATTTTCGAGCTGCATGCCGAGCACCTGCGTGTAGAACGCAAGGCATTTTTCAAGATCGCGCGTCGTGAGTACGATGTGGTCTATGCTTTTGATCATGATAGTCGCGAGTTGCTTCAAGTCGCGCGCAACGTCTTCGGTGTTGCGCGCCGGATTCACGCCCACATAAGCCTTTGCCACTTTGCCCGCGGGATCGATCAGAAACGTATTGCGCTTCGCGAATTTCAGCAAGCCGAAGTCGCGCAGCGATCCGTAGCGCGCCGCCGTCTCGCCCCGGCGGTCCGCGAGCAGCGCGAACGGCAGATTGTATTTGCGCGCAAATTCCGCGTGGCTCTCGCTGTCGTCGACGCTCACGCCGCATACGGCGGCGCCCGCCGCCTCGAGGTCGCGCATCGCATCGCGATACCGCGCCGCCTGTTCGGTGCAGCCGGGCGTGTCGTCGCGCGGATAGAAATACAGCACCAGCCACTTGCCGCGGAATTCATCGCGTGTGCGCACCGTGCCGTGCTGGTCGGGCAGCCTGAAATCGGGCGCGGCGTCACCGACTTTGGGCAGGTTGCGATTGGCGTGCGCGGTGATCCGCCACAACAGCAGCGCGACGCCGACCACGACCGCGATCAGCAACCACTTCAACATGGAATTTCCTTCGGGACGAACGGCGGGAGCAGCGCGCATTTTACGGTAAAATTCAGCCGCACGCCCCGGTAGCTCAGTGGATAGAGCAGCCCCCTCCTAAGGGGCAGGTCGGACGTTCGATTCGTCTTCGGGGCGCCATCCGCATTAACGATGCGAGTGGCGATTGATCCACGCCTTTTTCTTATTTTCCTGTAACCAGTCTCCTGTTTCACCGGCGTCGTAAGAGTCACGCGAGCTTTACGCCGGCAGCCGGCAACGCATCGCGCAGTAGCCCGTCCTTGCAAGCAAGCGGAACTCGCAGGTCGGATGCAAGCGCTAGATACATTGCGTCATAGCTCGACAGGCCGTGCCGCCGAGCGAGCACCATGGTATCGCGCATTGAACGCTCATTCGCGTGCTCAGTGAGCGCCAGGCTCGACAGCAGGTCAATGGCGGTATCCGCCGCCTTCTCGGAAATTGCATTGCGGCGCTGCAAGGCCCATATCGCGTTGACCGCTTCGAGCCGCCAGAGCGCCGGTACGTGCAGCGCCTCGCGCCTTGCTTTCAGCCGCAGCCGGTTGGTATATGCGGTTGCCTGCTTTCCCACGAACCACGCGATGGCGACTGATGCGTCAAGCACGAAAGCCATTATTCGCGGCCTTCATCGATCAGTTCGCGCAGATTCACGCGGCCCTTGACCTTGAGGGTCTTGCTGAATCGGATGATGCGATCGATCACTTTGGCGTTAGCGCTCTTCGCACCCGCCGCCTGAACCGGCACCAGCCGCGCAACCGCCCGCCCTCGCCTGGTGATGACGGTTTCGCGGCCGGCCTCGGCGCGATCCACCAATTCCGATAAACGTGCTTTCGCCTCGAACAACTGCATCTTCTCCATGTCAACCTCACTTGGTTAACCAAGTCAGTATTTTAGCACGGGATGGCCCGCGATCAGGTCTCGAGTACCGCCCAAGCCTTGCGGCCACCGGCGTTCGGGCGATCAAACCGGTTTCCAGGCCGCTCTTGCGAGCAAAGGCTGATGCGCAAATGCACGCTGTTACCGGCGACTGTAGGGGCCACCCCCCTCTACGCCCGCCCAATTTGATACCGTATCTAGTATAATCGCTCATGTGACCAGACGCGAAAAGCTACTAACGGCGATCCGCAATAATCCCAAAGCGGTACGCTTCGAGGATGCATGCAAGATCGCCGAATGGCTCGGCTTCAGGCACAAAGGCGGACAGGGCTCGCACCGGGCGTTCGGGCGGCCTGATGAACCGGACCTGCTCAACTTCCAGAGTCGCAACGGGTTTATTCCGCCTTACCAAGCGCGTCAGTTGATCAAAATGATGGACAAGTATGGTGGACAGAATGACCAAATACCCGATTGAGGTGTTCTGGAGCGACGAGGACGAGGGATACATCGCGGTCGTGCCCGATTTGTCTGGTTGCAACGCTTGGGGTAAAACCGAGGCCGATGCGATCCGCGAAGCGCATGATGCAATTGCCGCGTGGATCAAGGCCGCGCGTAACATGAAGCGTCCGATTCCCAAACCTTCGCAGCCTGCGGATGAATTGGCTTACAGCGGGAAGTTTCTCATGCGCGTGCCCAAGCGGCTGCATGCGGAAATGGCGCGCGCAGCGAAAGCGCAGGGCGTAAGTCTTAACCAGTATGTGTTATATCTGCTGACGGCGCGGCATACCGAAAGAAGGCGAGCGGCATGACTCAAGGCGCGGAACGCGCCAGAGCGGTTCAAATGACGCGGTACACTGTTCTGGCCTATTCAGTCCCACCACGATCCACTTAAGCACCTGAGAGTCGTATTTCCTCAGACGCGGATGCATTTTTCAAATACTCAGATGAGCGCGGGCGCTGATGATTCCGCTACCCCTCCACCAGTCCTGTCGACACTGGCAGTCGTGGTGCAATCCGTTGATCTTGGCACTCTCGTGAGGCGAGCCGCACGGACTGGACCCATTGCCCACCTTCATCCCCTTTGGCGCGCCACGATTTAAGGGGGTTGCGAACGCAGTCCCTTTATCTTTTTTGATCCCGCTTCCGGCATACGGCAAGCAACAGACTCAGAGCGTTCATACATCTCCGCGCGGGGTACTTCATCTATTTAATCGACGTCATCGCAGGCGACGACGCACTGCGGCCGCATTCGAACGGTGACAGGCCGCGGCCAACGCCACCGGACTTTTGCGCTACACTGGATATCCGTTTGTCAATGACCTCGGGAGAAGTTCCATGACCTGCAGGCCGTTCTCGCTCGCCATGCTGGCGCTACTCCTCGCGCCGATCGTCCCTACTTTCACGGTGGCAGCCGCAACTTGGCCCGAGAAGCCGGTACGCATCATCATCCCCTGGCCGCCGGGAGGCAGCACCGACATCGTCGGGCGGCTGCTCGCCGCCGAGCTGACCGGCCGCCTCAAGCAGCAGGTGATCATCGACAACCGCGCCGGCGCTGCCAGCATCGTCGGCCTGCAGATCGCGACCGCCGCGCCGCCGGATGGCTACACCTTCATGATGACTTCCACCGCCTACGGCTTCCTCATCGACAAGCCGACGGTGCCGGTGGATCTCGTCAATTCGTTCGCGCCGGTGGCAATGATCGGCTTTGGCGACAGCGCGCTCGTCGTCCATCCGTCGCTGCCGGTAAAGACCGTCAAGGAACTGATCGTCCTCGCGAAGAAGAGGCCGGGCGAGCTCTTGTACGCCTCATCGGGTATCGGTGGATTCCCGCACATGAATACGGAATTGTTCAAGCTGAAGACCGGCGTCGACCTCGTGCACGTGCCATTCAAGGGCGGCGGGCCCGCAGTCGCCGACATCGTCGCCGGCCATAGCCAGCTGCAGATCAGCTCGCTCGTCACGGTGAGCCCGCATGTCCAGAGCGGCCGGTTGAGATTGATCGCAACCGGCGGCGCGACGCGCAAGCTGCGGGAAGTGCCGACGATCGCGGAAACCGTGCCCGGCTACGAGTCCAGCATCTGGTGGGGCGTATTTGCGCCGCCGCGGACGCCGGCCGACGTCATAGCGCGCTTCCACGCCGAGACCACGGACGTGCTGTCGTTGCCGTCCTTCCAGAAGCGGCTCGACGAGCAAGGGGGCGCGATCGTGAAAATGAGTTCCGCCGACTTCGGCAAGCTCATGGCGTCCGAGCAAAACAAGTGGCTCGAGGTGATCAGGGTCGCCGGCATCAAGGGCGAATGAACGCGCGGAGGGTAATGCCAACGCGTGCCGCGCAACCGATCAGCTGGCAAGTGCCACGCGCGGCATCATTCCCTGCTGCTCCATGACCGACTGCATCACCTCGTAGTAAGTCCAGCCGTTGATGCGCGTTCTGCCTAGGAATATTGTCGGCGTGTTCATGATGCCGATTTCGCGCGCCTGGTTGACCGCGGCGAGCGCGCGTTCGGCGTAGAGGCGCTCGTGCAGCGCGATCTGCATTTCGGCCGGATCGATTCCCGCGCGTTCGGCGGCGGCCATCAAAGTCTCGACCTCTCCGATATCCGCGCCTTCGGTCCACATCAGATCGTATACGGCGGTCTTGAACGCAAAATCGAGACCGCGGTCGCAGGCGAATTCGAGCGCTTCGAAGGCGAGAAAGCTGTAGTGCCGTTTTTCCGGAAAGCGAATCCGCGGGTATTGCTCCGGCGCCATTTCCTTGATCCACGCTTCGAGCCGCTCGCGGCGGGCCGCGGCGTCGGCGGTATCGCGGGGACTGCCCTCAGGCGGCGTTTCGGGATGCAGCCAGTGCGGGCGCCACATGGGCTCTACGTCGTACTCGCGCGCGAGGCGATCGATCTGTTCGACCGCGAGAAAACTGTAGGGGCAGACGAAGTCCGCAAACACCGCCACGCGAAAAGGCGCTTTCGATTCCCCATGTTCTGTTCATCATGATGCACCTCCTGTTCGTGCCCAGAGTGAGTGACTAAATCGCTCGCGCCATCGCTTCCGCCGCCTCGACGGCGAGCCCTTCGCCGGTTATTCCGCCTTCGAGCGCATCGCGGTCAAATGTCAGAAACGCCACGCTCGCGCCATCGTCCCCGGTCACCAGCGGTTCAGCCGCGTTCTCACCGCGAACGTAACGAAATCCCGGCGCACCGATTTCCTCGTCCTCCCATGATAACCGAACCCTCGAGCACCACCTCGTAACGTCCAAACTCCGGCAGCGGGCATCGCCAGGGCAGCGTGGGCGGGCGCGCGGACGACGACGGCCGCCGGACCGAAATCGGGCGGCATCAGGAGCTTGAACGCCGCGTTGTCGACGCCGGGCAACGGCTGCCATTCCGAGTCCGCCGCGAGCGACGCAAATATGCGCCCGCGCAGATTGATCTTGCGCCGCGCTTCGAGGTTGGCCATGGAGATGATGCCGCCGGCCTTCGGATGCAGAACCAGCATGTCGTGGCCCCCCGACACGGCAAACGGTCCGTAGGGAATGTTGTGGTCGGTGTAGTGGATGGCCAGCGCTTCCAGATGTTTGACGCCGCGCGGAAAATCCATCGCACCGGCGAGGAGCAGTTGAAACTGCGACGTCAGGTGCATGTGGCCGTAGACCGACGGGCAATCGTCGAAGCGAAAACGCAGGGCCTCCGGCCCGCCGTCCTCCCCCGACAGCAGCACCTGGCAGGCAAATGTAATTCCCTCGGTGGCGCTGCGTTTCCACGGCGCCTGTGCGCTATCGACGACGTAGCAGTACTGCATTTGGATCGGCGCAATATCCGTTTATTGGCGAAAACCCATTGTATGTAACACCCGCTCTGTTTGCAAAACGGTGACGATTATCGAAACTGGTTCACTCTGGCATCGTCAGCATGTTCGCGGGGCTGCGACTGGGTCGGTAACTATATGCGGGATCATTCGTTGGTGGCCGTGATTTCCGCACCAAGCTTCAGAAACTCCATCACGGCAGCTTCCAGGTTGACCAAATCGCATTTGCGACTCGCATAGCCCCCGAGATCGATCTCCCACCCTGGTTCTGAATAGGTGTCATTCCCGGCCGCCGGGGCGGTGGCACTGCCGCCGCGGCAAATCTCGAAAGACTCTTCTGAAATTCTGAAATCGACAAAGCGCATTTCACCATTGGCTCTATAAATCAGGCCGAACTGGCAAAATGTCCCGGGGGTCGAAAACGGCATCCTTTCAAGCGCACACAATGCATCCTTAAGGCCGCGTATCTGTTGCTGAGTAACTCTCGAATCAGCAAGCAAGCGTCTGGCAACGCGAATCGCGATTGCAATTGCAAGCTTGTCATCATCCGACAGCTCAAACTGTTGATGCCCGTCTGCCTCGACCGTGCACGGGGGTTCGACATCGTTTATGGCGGGCATCCAGGCGGGTGGTCCGATTACCGCCCAGATCTTTTCCAGTTCCGGGTAATCGCGCAGGATTTTGTCGGCCAGCGCCCGTTTTTCTTGGGGCGTCAGCCGCGCCATTTCAGCGGCAACCCGCGCGGCAGCTTCATCAGTGAGCCGTTGGAGCTCACCGTATGTCGATGGCTCGTCGCTTTCGCTCATTGTTCACCGCCGCTCACCCGCAACCCTCCCTGCGCCGTCAATGCACTACACGAATCCGCGCCCGTTGCTAATTCCTACGATTACGGGGGACAACATCATAGCGCCTCCGGCCTGATTCCTTCAATCGTGGAAGCACGGGTTGGCGCCGGCGGTCGCACTTTGAAAGGTGCTGCGCCGGCCGCGAATTGAGGCCGGATTGAACTCAGATTGACTTCGATCGATTAATTTTGATCTGGCGATCGTCAAGTGCGCTCAGCGTCCGGCGGCGCCTTCACACCAGCGCCGCCATGCCCGGCGGTAACCGAGTTCGAGATCCCGCGTGAACGCGGCACCGTCGAATAAGGTCGTCTGCAGCAGCCGGCCGCGCATTTGGACTCTCAGCTGCGCGAGACGCGGCAGATCACGCGCGCAACGCCGTGCGATCTCGACGTACTCGTCCGGCGTTGCCGCGACAAATTCCCCGAGGCCGGCGTTGCCGACGCAGGTCACGCCCATCCGCGCGAGCAGCGTGTCGCCTGCAAGCGTGACGACCGGGATCCCCATCCACAGCGCCTCGAGTGTGGTCAGGCCTCCCGTGTAGGGAAACGGGTCGAGCGCGACGTCGATCTCGCCGTAGGCCGCGAGCAGCTCGCGGTGCGACGCCCCCCCACGCAGATCGAGCCGCGCCGGCGCGATGCCGTGCGCAGAAAAACGCTCGATCACCCAGTCCCGCGAGCGCTGGCGCGACAGACTGTAGGTCTGCAACTCGAGTATGGCACCGGGCACTGCGTCTAGCACCTTCGCCCAGAGCGAAATCACCGCTTCGTTCAGCTTCGCCAGGTTGTTGAAGCAGCCAAAGCGCAAGGCGCCCCCACGCAGCGCGGGCAAAGGCGTCACCTCCGGAGCGTATTCCGGCGGCCGGTAACACAGAAAGCTTCGCGGCAGCACCAGCGGCGCTTCGGACAGGCGATGTCTAGACCCCGCGGGTGGCAGGAGCAGCGGATCGACGATAATGTAATCGATTGCGTCCAGGCCCGTTGTATCGAGAAACCCAAACCAGGTTGCCTGCACCGGCGCCGGCCGGCGCGCGAAGGCAAGCAGGCGCGAGCCGCGCGTGTGGCCCGAGAGGTCGACCAGGATGTCAATGCCGTCGGCGCGGATCGCAGCGGCCAGAGCGGCGTCATCCAGATGTTCGACCACCTGCCAGGTATCGGCGTGGGCGGCAATTCGTTTTGTCAGGTCGTCGGCTTGCCCCAGCGTCGAATAGCAGGCCACACTGTAGAGTGAGCGGTCATGGTGCTCGATCACGGGTTCGATGAAGTAGCCCACGGGATGGCGGTGGAAATCCCCGGACATATAGCCGATGCGCAGCGGCCGCTCGGGCTGCGGGACATTCGCGTGCGGCGCCGGGGCAATAGCAAGCGGTGCTGCAAACAACCGGTTGTACTCGCGTGCCGCCGCGAAAATCGCGTCTGGCGTCGCCTCCGGGAGGTAGTGCATGCAACCCAGCCTGCTTTGGCACGCCTCGACAAAGTCCGGCGCGCGCACGCGCGCTGCATCGAAGGCGTCGGTCGCCGCACGCATCTCGCCGACCTCTTTCAGCGCGTTTCCAAGGTTGTTAAGAATGACCGCAGACTGCGGATCGAGTCTGCTGGCCTCGCGCAACGCCTCGACCGCCTCGTCCCAGCGGCCGCGCGTCAAGAGCAGCGTGCCGAAGGCCGCATGCCCGGCGGCGAACAGCGGGAAGCCTTGGCAAAGCGCGCGGTAAGCCGCAAGCGCATCATCCATAAGCCCAAGCTTGACGAGCGCCTGAGCGCGCATGAAGCCGGTCTCGGCGGCAGGCGCCGAACTGATGGAGTCCAGGTGCGCGAGCGCCTCGTCGGCACGCCCCCGCCCGAGCGCCAGGTTGGCGAGCAACTGGCGGAGTCCGGCATCGCCCGGCGCCGCGCGCAACGCGTTTTCGAGCAGCGCCTCGGCCTCGGCGTGCCGCCCCTCGCCGCTTAGCCGGAACGCGCGCTCGAGCCACTCACGGCTGGCCTGGTTGGGCGCGCGCCGCTTGCGCAACGAGTCGAAGAGCCCCTTAAGCAGCACGACGGCGCCGCAGCCCGCTCGCACGCTGGTCCCGCGCATGGCGTGCTCGCATAGTTTCCTTTACACCGCGATCGGTTCGTCGTGGATCACGCACACTCGTCATCAGCGATCATGCTCCAGATTCACTTCAATCGCAGCGCTCGCGGTAAATTTGAACGCAATTCGGCGGTTGCCCGATACCGACGCCGAACATGTGCTCTTTCTGTCGCCGTTCAGCGGACGGAATGCGTAGCCGGGAAGCGCCAATACCTCGGGCGCTGCAACCGCATCTAGGGAATCCCGCCCCTTACGACGAAAGTTGCGAATCACGGCTGGGCTGATGTCCGGTGCATGCCGGTTTTATTGTAATGCACCGGACTGCAGTGTCAACGTCGCTTCCAGCGAGCAGGTGTGCCCAATCGGGGCGGGCGCGAAACAAGGAAATCTATCGCTGCAGATCATATGCGGCTGGAATTAAGACGTGGCAATCGCTACAAGTTACGAACCCTAGTGCGATACCGCACAATTTCTCCGCCAATATCACACTCGCGAGCCGGCCAATCCGTCATACCCGCAGGCCGGCACGCGGGGTAGAGTCACTATCACTGCGCCTGAGTTCATGCCGTAGGGGCGCCTAACCGGGTGGAGGACGCTATGACTGAAATTCTGGGAGTCGGCAGTCAGCTTTTCTACCTGGGCGGGTTCCTCTATTGCGCGTATTGCATCGTCAGGCACGGCGGAGCCGGAGCCGGCTTCCACGCCGAGCAATTCAGGGACTGCGGGCCGGGCGCGCAGTCGGCCGAGCAGGCGTGGGGAGCCTACGAATTATCCTACTACGTGTAATCACGAGGGTTGCGCTGGGAAAGGGTACACTGACGGGGCAGATTCACATCGAGGAGGAATCCCATGACTTTGTGCCCCGTCGCATTGGCAATCGGTTGCAGCAAGTGCCCGGCCTTCAAGTATTGTCCGCTCAAAGGCGTCATCGGAGATTTCACGCCCGAAAAGGCAGCGCAAACCCAGCAGCAGGCCGGAACCGGTGACGACAAACGCGCGGGGTAATCGCCGCGACGAGCATTCGAATCCGGATACGCAGGATCTCGCCAAGGTTACCAGCCTCACGCTCGAGTATTACAGCCAGCGCGCGGAGGATTTCCGGGCCGGCACGCGCGATCACGACGTCAGCCAGAACATCGCGGCACTGTTGCAGCACATCGAGGGTCCGCCGCCGTTTACCGTACTCGATTTCGGCTGCGGACCGGGTCGTGACCTCAAGAGGTTCACGGAACTCGGGCACGTCGCTATCGGCCTGGAAGGCGCGGGCGAGTTCGTGGACATGGCGCGCGCGGACAGCGGCTGCGAAGTATGGCAGCAGGATTTCCTGAAGCTCGACCTGCCGGCCAACCGGTTCGACGGCGTATTCGCCAACGCGTCGCTGTTTCACGTGCCTAGCCGGGAACTGCCGCGGGTGTTGCGCGAACTTCACGCAACGCTGAAACCGCGCGGCGTATTATTCGCATCCAATCCGCACGGCCATAATGAAGAAGGCTGGAACCGCGGCCGTTTCGGCGCCTACCACGATCTTGAAACGTGGCGCCGTTACCTGACGGCCGCGGGATTCGCCGAACTTACGCACTACTACCGTCCCGCCGGCCTGCCGCGCGCGGAGCAGCCATGGCTCGCGAGCGTGTGGCGCAGGCCGCGCTAACGCCCCGTGATCAGCCGGTGCAGGCTCTTGCCGAAATCGGTGTTGTCCTGATAACCGCGAAACAATTGCGCGCCCGGCCCCATTGCGCCGATCACGACCGGTTCCGGCGTATGTCCGCCGGTGCCCCAGTAGAACCCGGTCTGCCGCGCGACCATGCGACCGAGGATATTTTGCGGCAGGTAGGAGGTGTTGCGCTCGAGCGGCTGCTGCTTGAGTATCGCCTCGCGCAAATCCGGATCGAGCTTGAAGCCCGGAAAATGTTTCGCCAATAATTCATCGAGCGGCGCGCCCGCCGGCTTGTCGCCGAGCTTTTCCTTCACCCTATTGAACGACATCGTGATGCGGGCCAGCATTTGCAGTTGCGCATCGCCGGTATAGAAGCGGTTCCTGCTCGACACCGAACTGAGATCCTTCAACGCGTAGGTCGGCGAGAACCCGCCGGTCTCGTGATCGCCGGTGATGATGATCAGCGTGTCGGGCGAATTGCGCTGAAATTCGAGCGCGACCTTGACCGCATCGTCGAACGCCCACAACGCACGCATCAGGGCAGCGGCGTCGTTCGCATGACCCGCGGTATCGGTGTTCTCGTTCTCGACCAGCAGCACAAATCCGTTCGGGTTGGCCTGCGACAAAGCCTTCAGGGCGGCCGCCGCCATCTCCGCGGTGCTCGGCTCTTGCGCCGCATCGCGATCGATTTCGAAATCCATATCGTCATCGGCAAACAGACCCAGCAGCCGCGCGCCGCTTGCCGCTCTCAGTTCCGCGCTGTTACGCACGACCTGCCATCCCTTGGTCGCGGAACGCGGCAATTACATCCTTGCCGTCCTTGCGCTTGCCGCCCGGCACCGCCGCGGGCAGGAAATAATCGGCGCCGCCGCCGAGCAGAACATCGGGTTCGAGTGCGAGGTACTGATCGACGATGCTTCTGCGATTCGCTGCGCGACTTCGCGTGCACGCTGAACGCCGCGGGTGTAGCGTCGTGTACCGTAGCGGTGGTCACCAGGCCGATGCGCTTGCCGCTCGCCTTCGCGACTTCCATCGCGGTGCGCGCCGGCTTGCCGTCGGGCGTGACCGATACCGCGCCATTTTCGACTTTGAAGCCGGTGGACATCGCCGAGCCCGCCGCCGCGGAATCGGTCACGAATGCGCCGTGCGGATACGTGCTCGCCAGTCCGAGCGCGCCCTGTTTGAACACGACGTCGGTGGTGACGAACGGCTGCTGGCGCAACACAGCGCTCGAATAGCGGCCGAATTCCCATTGCGTGGACGCCGCGCCGTCGGCAAACAGGATGATGATGTTCTTCGGATACTGAGTCTGGCCGTCGCTGCTGCTGGGCACATTGGTGCAGCCTGCGATAGCGATTACGCCCGCTGCCAGCAACGCAAGCAAACGGCGCGGCAAAATTAGGTATCTAGCCTTTGATATTTTCAGCAAGTCCATGCCCCCTCCTGATAGTGCCCCAGCCTGATTCCCGAAAAATTACAAAGACGGCGCCGGATATTTCACGCTTAGCCGCGGTACGAGAATTTTTCCGCGCGCGCCTAATGCCCGTACATATTCTGCGGCAGCAAAGTGATAATTCCGGGCACGAAATAGACCAGCAGCACCGCGACCACCATCAGGCAGAACATCGGCAGCGCGGTGCGCGCGATGTACGTGATCTGGCGGCCGGTCATGCCCTGCAGCACGAAGAGATTGAAGCCGACCGGCGGCGTGATCTGCGCCATTTCGACCACCAGCACGATGAAAATGCCGAACCACAGCAGATCGATCCCGGCTTTCTCGATGGTGGGCAGGATCACGCCCATGGTCAGCACCACCATCGAAATCCCGTCGAGAAAGCAGCCGAGGATGATGTAGAACACCATGAGCGCCATCAGCAGCCAGAATTGCGACAGCCCGAGACCGCCGATCCATTCGGCGAGATGCCGCGGCAGTCCGATGTAGCCCATCGCGAGCGTGAGAAACGACGCGCCGGCGAGGATCAGCGCGATCATGCAGTAGAGGCGCGTCGCCCCCATCACGCTGCTCTTGAACTCCTTGGCGGGTCAGCGCACCCTGCAACGCAGGCGATGAGCAGCGAGCCCACGACGCCGAACGCGGCGGCCTCGGTCGCGGTCGCGAATCCGAGGTAGATCGAGCCCAGCACGAGTCCGATCAGCGCGACGACCGGAATCAGGTGACGCGACGCCCACAGCTTTTCCGCGAAAGTCGTAATACGGTCCGGCGCCGGGATGCGCGCCGGGATTGAGCAGGCTCCACACGATCGTGTAGCCCATGAAGAGCGCCGCCAGCATGATGCCCGGAAGAATGCCGGCCACGAACAATTGCGCGATCGAAACATTCGCCGTGACCCCGTAGACGATCATGATGATCGACGGCGGAATCAAGAGACCCAGCGTCCCCGCGCCGGCGAGCGTGCCGATCGTCATGTGCTCGGGATAGCCGCGCTTGCTCAATTCGGGCAACGTCATCTTGCCGATGGTGGCGCAGGTCGCCGCTGACGAGCCGGAGACCGCGGCGAAAATCGCGCAGCCGATGATATTGGTATGCAGCAGCCGCCCCGGCAGCTTCTCCATCCACGGCGCCAAGCCGCTGAACATGTCTTCCGACAGGCGCGTGCGGAACAGTATCTCGCCCATCCAGATGAACAGCGGCAGCGCGGTCAGCGTCCAGCTCGACGCCGTCCCCCAGATCGTCACGGTCATCGCGTCGCCCACCGGACGCGAAGTGAAAAACTCCATGCCGATCCACGCCACGCCCGCCAGCGCGAGCCCGATCCAGACCCCGCTGCCGAGCAGCAGGAACAGAAATACGATCAAGAGCGTCGTAATGAAGAGATCCATCGCCGCTACTCGATATGGGCGGGCTCGGCGGACGGGTCGGCGCCGAGCCGCAACTCTGCCCTGCCGCACCAACTCGACGAGCGCATCGATAAACGCGATCCACAAGACGATGGTGCCGGCGGCCATGCTGATCTGCGGAATCCACAACGGCGTCGCGTCGCTGCCCTGCGAAATATCATGGAACGTATACGACTGCCACGCGAGCCGCACGCTAAAATATGCGATGGCGCCCGACAGAAACACCGCGACCGCGTAGCACCAGAGTTCCAACGCAAAGCGCGCACGCACGCCGAGCCGGTCGAGGATCAGGGTGACGCGAATATGCTCGCCGCGGCGCAGCGTGTGGGCGAGCGCGAAAAAACTCGCGGCCGCCATGCAATATCCCGCGTATGAATCGGTGCCGCGCAGGTAGAAATTAAAAAATCGTCCGGCAATCCCGGTCAGCACCATCACCAGCGTGCCGATCAAAAAAAACGCCGCCAGGACCGCGGCGGCGTTATAGAGGCGGTCGAGGCCCCGGCGCATCACTTGTGGAATGCGTCAACCGCGGCCTGGCCGTCGGCGCCCGCGGTCTTCAGCCACTCCGCGGTCATGGTGTCGCCGATTTTCTTGAGCTCGGCCTTGAAGGCCGGCGCCGGGGCCTCAACTTTCATGCCGTTCTTGGCGAGCTGGTCGAGATAGAACTTGGTCTTTTCCTCGCTCACCTTCCAGCCGCGCGTTTCGGCATCGGCAGCGGCCTTCAGCACGGCCTGCTGGGTGGCTTTGTCCAGCGAATCGAAGGATTTCTGGTTGACGATCACCGCGTTCTTCGGCAACCACGCCTGCACGTCGTAGAAGAACTTCACGTATTCCCACGACTTGGAATCGTAGCCCGTCGCGCCGGACGTGATGTTGGCATTGACGACCCCGGTGGCCAGCGCCTGGGCGAGTTCCGCGGCCTGGATATTCGCCGGTTGCGCGCCGACCAATTCCGCAATCCGCGACGTCGCCGGATTGTAGGTCCGCATCTTGAGTCCCTTCATGTCCGCCACGCCCTTCAATTCCTTGTTGGCGTAAATTCCCTGCGGCGGCCACGGCACCGCGTACAAAACCTTCATGCCCTGCTTGGCGAATCGCTCCTCGATGATCTTGCGCGACACGTTCCACAGCTTGCGCGCCTCGCCATAACTGGTGGCAAGAAACGGCACGGAATCGATGCCGAACAGCGGGTCTTCATTGGCGTAGCCGGACAGCAGCAGCTCGCCGATCTGCGCCTGCCCGCCCTGCACGGCGCGCTTGATTTCGGGCGCCTTGAAGAGCGACCCGTTGGCGTGCACCGTGAGCACGAGCTTGCCGCCCGTCGCTTTCTCGACGTCGGTCGCAAACTGCTGCACGTTCTCGGTATGGAAGTTATTTGCCGCATACGGCGTGGGCATGTCCCATTTCTGGGCCTGCGCGGCGCCCATCGCCAGGCCGCATGCCGCCGCCAGAACCACGTTATTGAAACGCATGTCGCCTCCGGAAAAATCATTTCGAACCAGCGCAGATGGTGGTCGGGATTACCTGCTTTGTCAACACGCGGCCCGCGGCTTGCGGCGCTGGAGGCATGCTGTTATGTTGCGCCTTCGCATCCACCCTCCCTCACGCCCCGCCGCATTCCGCCGTGCCTGCAATTCAGCAAAACCGCTGGCAATTCTGGATCGACCGCGGCGGCACGTTCACCGACATCGTCGCGCGCCGGCCCGACGGCAGCCTCGTCACGCACAAGCTGCTGTCGGAAAATCCCGGGCGCTACCGCGACGCCGCGGTCGCCGGCATCCGCCATTTGCTCGGCGTCGCCGCCGACGCGCGCATTCCGGGCGAACAGATCGACGCGGTCAAGATGGGCACCACGGTCGCGACCAACGCGCTGCTCGAGCGCAAGGGCGAGCGCACCGTGCTGTTCATCACGCGCGGCTTTCGCGATGCACTGCGCATCGCCTACCAGAACCGGCCGCGCATCTTCGACCGCCACATCGTGCTGCCCGAACTGCTCTACTCGCGCGTCGTCGAAGTCGACGAGCGCATCGGCGCGCGCGGCGAGGTGCTGCTGCCGCTCGACGCCGAGCAAACCCGCGCGCGATCTGCAGGCACGCGTTCGACGAGGGCTTCCGCTCGATCGCCATCGTGCTGATGCACGGCTACCGCTACCCGCAGCACGAAAAGCTCGTCGCCGGCATGGCGCGCGAGATCGGCTACACGCAGGTCTCGGTGTCGCACGAGGTGAGCCCGCTGATGAAGCTCGTCAGCCGCGGCGACACCACGGTGGTCGATGCCTATCTGTCGCCGATCCTGCGCCGCTACGTCGACACGCGTCGCCGCCGAACTGCACGGCGTGCGCCTGATGTTCATGCAGTCGAACGGCGGGCTGACCGACGCGCGGCGCTTCCAGGGCAAGGACTCGATCCTGTCGGGGCCGGCGGGCGGCATCGTCGGCGCGGTGCGCACGTCGGCTGGCGGCGGGCTTCGACAAGATCATCGGCTTCGACATGGGCGGCACCTCGACCGACGTCTCGCACTACGCCGGCGAATTCGAGCGCGCGTTCGAGACCCAGGTCGCCGGCGTGCGCATGCGCGCGCCGATGATGAGCATCCACACCGTCGCCGCCGGCGGCGGCTCCATCCTGCATTTCGACGGCGCGCGCTACCGCGTCGGCCCGGATTCGGCCGGCGCCAATCCCGGGCCCCGCGAGCTACCGCAAGAACGGCCCGCTCACCGTCACCGACTGCAACGTCATGCTCGGCAAGATCCAGCCGCAATTTTTTCCGCCGGTGTTCGGCGCCGAGCGGCGACGCGCCGCTCGATGCCGGCGTCGTGCGCGAGAAATTCGCCGCGCTCGCGCAGGAGATCGCGCGCCAGACCGGCGATGCGCGCACGCCCGAGCAGGTCGCCGAAGGCTACATCGACATCGCGGTCGGCAACATGGCCAACGCGATCAAGCAGATTTCGGTGCAGCGCGGCCACGACGTCACCGAATACACGCTGTGCTGCTTCGGCGGCGCCGCCGGCCAGCACGCCTGCCTCGTCGCCGACGCGCTCGGCATGACGCGCGTGTTCATCCATCCGCTCGCCGGCGTGCTGTCGGCCTACGGCATGGGGCTCGCCGACATCACGGCCATGCGCGAGCAGGCGGTCGAAGTCGCAACTCGACGCGGCGCAACTCTCGCCTGCTGCGACGACACGCTGGACAAACTCGCGCTTGCCGCGCGCGACGAAGTGCTGCGCCAGGGCGTGCGCAACCGAGCGCATCCGCGTCGTCAAGCGCGTGCATCTGCGCTACGACGGCACCGACTCCGCGCTGGTCGTCGAATTTCGGCGCGCGTCGCCGACATGGTGGCGCAGTTCGAAGCCGCCTACCGCATGCGCTACAGCTTCCTGATGCCGGGCCGCGCGCTGATCGCCGAGGCGGTGTCGGTCGAAGCGATCGGCGCGTCCGATGCGCCCGCCGAAGCCGCCGCGCCCGCGCGCACGCCGCAGCGGCGCGCCGGCCGCTGCGGAAACCGTCAGCATGCACACCGGCGGCCGCGCGCACTCGACGCCGGTCTACCGCCGCGACGCGCTGCTGCCCGGCGACACCGTGCGCGGCCCGGCGATCATCGCCGAGCACAACGCCACCACCGTCGTCGAGCCCGGCTGGCAGGCCGCGGTGACGCCGCTCGACCACCTCGTGCTCGAACGCGTCGAAGCGCGCCCGCAGCGCGTCGCCATCGGCACCCGCGTCGATCCGGTGATGCTGGAGATCTTCAACAACCTCTACATGTCGATCGCCGAGCAGATGGGCCTGCGGCTCGCGAACACCGCCTATTCGGTCAACATCAAGGAGCGGCTCGATTTTTCCTGCGCGGTGTTCGACCAGGAGGGCAAACTGATCGCCAACGCGCCGCACATGCCGGTGCATCTGGGCTCGATGGGCGAATCGATCACGCACGGTGATCCGCGAAAACACCGGCCGGATGAAGCCGGGCGACGTCTACGTGCTGAACGCGCCCTACAACGGCGGCACGCATCTGCCCGACGTCACCGTGATCACGCCGGTGTTCGACGACGCGGGAAGCGACATCCTGTTCTACGTCGGCTCGCGCGGCCATCACGCCGACATCGGCGGCATCACGCCGGGCTCGATGCCGCCCGACAGCCGCGTGGTCGAGGAGGAAGGCGTGCTGATCGACAACTTCCTGCTGGTCGAGCGAAGGGCGCCTGCGCGAAGCAGGAAACCATCGCGCTGCTCTCGTCCGGCAAATACCCGTGCCGCAACGTCGCGCAGAACATCGCCGACCTGCGCGCGATGATCGCCGCCAACGAGAAAGGCGTGCAGGAACTGCGCCGCATGGTCGCGCATTTCGGCCTCGACGTGGTGCACGCCTACATGCGCCACGTGCAGGACAACGCCGAGGAGTCGGTGCGCCGCGTGATCGACGTGCTGAAGGACGGCGAATTCACCTACGCGATGGACCACGGCGCGGTGATCAAGGTCGCGATCCGCATCAACCAGCGACGAGCGCAGCGCGGTGATCGATTTCACCGGCTCGAGCGCGCAGCTCGAAACAATTTCAACGCGCCCTCGCGCGGTCTGCATGGCCGCGGTGCTGTACGTGTTCCGCACGCTGGTCGACGACGACATTCCGCTCAACGCCGGCTGCCTGAAGCCGCTCGAGGTGATCATCCCGGAGGGCTCGATGCTGCAATCCGCGCTATCCGGCGGCGGTGGTCGCGGGCAACGTCGAGACCTCGCAATGCATGACCGACGCGCTCTACGGCGCGCTCGGCGTGATGGGCGCCTCGCAGGGCACGATGAACAACTTCACGTTCGGCAACGACCGCTACCAGTATTACGAAACGATTTCCGGCGGCTCGGGCGCGGGCATACACGCGCCAGCGGCGCGCCGCAGGGATTCGACGGCACCGACGTCGTGCAGACGCACATGACCAATTCGCGGCTCACCGATCCCGAAGTGCTCGAATGGCGCTTTCCGGTGCTGCTCGAAGAGTTTCGCGATCCGCCACGGCAGCGGCGGCGCGGGCAAATGGCGCGGCGGCAACGGCGCGGTGCGGCGCATGCGCTTTCTCGAGCCGATGACGGCGGCGATCCTGTCCGGCCACCGCATCGTTCCGCCCTACGGCATGGCCGGCGGGCAACCCGGCGCGGTCGGCCGCAACTACGTGATACGCAGCGACGGCGCGCGCGTCGAACTCAGCGGCGCCGACAAAATCGAAATGAGCGCAGGCGACGTGTTCGTGATCGAGACGCCGGGCGGCGGCGGTTTCGGCACGCCCTAGCCTATTTCTTAAAAACGTAATGCGGAACCGCAGATAAACGCCGATGAACGCCGTCAAAAACTCAATGCGAGACACACGCGCACAAAAGTTGAGAATCTACCTGCGCTCACTTGCTGTCGCGCTGCTGTATATGACGCATGCGGCAAGCGCGCAATCGCAGACGGCGAATTATCCAACGAAGCCGATCCGCATCATCGTGCCGTACGTGGCGGGCGGACCGAGCGACCTCTTCGCGCGCGCGGTCGGCCAGTTGCTGACGGAAGCGTGGGGCCAGCCCATCGTCATCGACAACCGGCCGGGCGCGAGCGGCAATGTCGGCGTTGCCGCCGCGGCGAAGGCGCCCGCCGACGGCTATACGCTCAACACCGTCTCGCATCGCGTTCGCGGTCGCCCCCGCTCTCGACAACAAGTTCGGCTACGATCCGGTCAGGGACCTGGCGCCCATTTCACTGCTCGCCACCATCAACAATATTCTCGTCGTGCATCCCGCGCTGCCGGTGAAGTCGGTCAAGGAACTGATCGCCTTCGCGGCCGCGCGTCCCGCGCAGGTGACATTCGCGTCGGGCGGCGCCGGCGGCGCGCAGCATCTCGCGGGCGAGCTTGTTCGCCAGCCTGGCGAACGTGAAACTGACGCACATCCCGTACAAGGGAAGCGCGCCGGGCGTCACCGCGCTGATCGGCGGCGAAACGATGATAGGGTTTGCCGACATGGTCATCACGCTGCCGCACGTCAAAACCGGACGCCTGCGCGCGCTCGCGGTCACCGGCTCGCAGCGTTCCGCACTCGTGCCCGAGCTGCCGACCATCGCCGAAGCAGGACTACCCGGCTATTCGGTGACGGCGTGGTTCGGCCTCTTGGCGCCCGCCGCAACGCCCGCCGACATCGTGGCGCGCATCAGCGCGGAGATCCAGAAAGGTTTTTCGACACCGCAAATGAAGGAACGCTTTTCGGCGATGGGCGCGGACCCGGTCGGCGGCACTCCCGAGCAGTTCGCCGCTTTCCTCAAAACCGAAATGGCGAAGTGGGCGAAGCTCGTCAAATCCGCGGGCATCCGCGGCGAGTAAGGCTCGCGCGCACGACGCACGGAGGCGCGCTTTTTTATTCGAGCTTGATCCCCGCTTCTCTGACCACTTTTGTCCAGCGCGCTATTTCGGACTTCAGGTGATCGCCGAGCGCGGCGGGCGTGCCGCCAACCGGCACCAGGCCGAGGCTCACCAAACGTTCGCGCACCTCGGGTTGCTGCACCGTGCGATTGATCGCGGCATTGAGTTGATTGACGATGGTGCGCGGCGTGCCCGCCGGCACGTATATCCCCGACCAGGAGACGACCTCATAACCCGGCAGATCGGATTCGGTGAAGGTCGGCACGTCGGGCAGTTCGGCTACCCGCGTCGAGTTCGTCACGGCGAGGGTGCGCACCTTGCCGCCGGCGCGCACGTGCGGCAGTATTTCCGCGATCGGGCTGAATATCGCCTGCACCTGGCCGCCGAGAAAAGCGACGAGACCCGGCGCGCCACCTTTGAACGGTACGTGCAGCATGCTGATCTTTGCGTGCGCCATGAAGAGCTCCACGGTGAGATGCGTGATCGTTCCTGTCCCCGCCGATGCGTAGAGGATTTGTCCGGGCCTCGCCTTCGCGAGTGCGATGAACTCCCGCACCGAGGTGGCGGGGAACGAGGGGTGTACCGCAAGCACGTAGAACGATTGCCCCACCGGCCCTATCGGCGCGAGGTCCGTGACGGGATCGAACGACAGGTTGCGGTAGAGCGGCACGATGGTGGCAAGCGAGGAACTCGTCAGCAGCATCGTGTAGCCGTCGGGCGCGGCGCGCGCTACCAGCTCGCTGCCCATGGTGGTTCCGGCGCCGGGCCGGTTGTCGACGATCACCGGCTGTCCCCACGTTTCGTTGAGTTTTTGCGCGACGAGGCGCGCGACGATATCAGTCGAGCCGGCCGGCGGGAGCGGAACGACGAGCCGCAACGACTTGGTTGGATAGCGCGTTGCCTGCGCGGTCGCGGCTGTCGGCAACGTAACGGCGAACGCAGCCGCTATACACGCCAGGTCTGCTGATACGCTCATCGCACGACGGCGCAATATGGCTTCCTATTCGCGCTGATTAAGGCGCCAGCGTAGCGGCGTTACGTCGAATGCGACGAGAACGCCACCGTGCCGGCGCGCGCCTTTTCGTCGGTCTTGACGTTGACGAGCGCCACCATGCCTTGATCCACCTTTTTCTGCGCGCGCTGCAAGGCAGGCGCGATGTCTTCCGGTTTCTCCACGTATTCCCCGTAGCAGCCCAGCGCCTCGGCCATCTTGTCGAAACGCGTGTAGCCGAGATTGCGCCCGGTTTTCTCGTGCTTCGGGTCGGCCGTCCAGCCGCCGTTGAGACTGATCACCACGAGTAGCGGGATCTTGTGCCGCACGGCCGTGTCGAGTTCCATACAGTTCAGCCCGAAGGAACCATCGCCGTGGACGACGATGACTTGCTTGTCGGGACACGCCACCTTGGCGCCGACCCCGAAGGGCATGCCCACGCCCATCATTCCGAACGGACCGGAATTCAGCCGATGGCCGGCGCAAAAGTCGGCATGGATTGGCGGCCGTAGTTCAGGATCTCCTGCCCGTCCACCACCAGGATCGCATCGCGCTGCATGAAGTTCTTGACTTCCTCGCACAGCCGCAACGGGTGTATCGGCGTCGCATTCATCGCCATGCCGCCTCCGGTTTCCTTGCGCTTCGCCGCTTCGCCGTCGCCGAGCTTCTTGCGCCACGGCGCGAAATTGCCCGCGTCCACGCGCCCCGGCAGCGCCGCCAGGAGCTGCTGCAGCACCGCCTTGCAGTCGCCGACGATCCCGATATCCACCTTGCGCGGGGACGATGCGATCTCATCCGCGTCGATGTCGATGCGCGCGATCGTGGCGTTGGCGGCAAAGCGCGGGGGTGCAGCGTGGCCGATGATGTAATTCATGCGCGTGCCGATGATGAGTATCAGGTCGGCATCGCGGAACGCCGAGGAGCGCATGGTGAGGAAGGACAGCGCGATGATCGTCGGGCAGCACGCCGCGGCCCTGCGGCGTCGTGTAGAAGGGTATGCCCGCTTTCTCGACGAAAGACTGCAGCTCGGTCCACGCCTGCGACCAGATGACGCCGCTGCCGGTGAGTATGATCGGCTGCTTCGCCTTGGCGAGCGCAGCGATCAGCTCGTCGACACGCGCATTCTCGCCCATCGGCCGCGGGTGAGCAGCGAGCGGCCGCTCAAGCTCCAATCGACCTGGTCCTCCGGAATCTTGTCGTAGAGGATATCGGCCGGAAAATCGAGATAGACCGGCCCGGGCTTGCCGCCCATCGCCTTCTGGAAGGCCGTATTCACCATCTCGGGTATGCGCTTCAGATTGACCACGCGGTCGGCCCACTTGGTGCAGCCCTTCATGATCGCGAGCTGGTCGATCTCCTGAAACACCTGCCTGCCGAACTGCCGGATGGCGCTCGATCCGCCGATCGCAACCACCGGGGCGCAGTCGATCAGGGCATTGGCCACGCCGGTCGTCAGATTGATCACGCCGGGGCCGCTCGCCGCCATGCACACGCCCGGCTTCTGCAGCAGCCGGCTGTAGGCCTGCGCCATGAGTGCTGCGGCCTGCTCGTGGCGCACGTCGATCGGGCGTATCCCCTCCTTGGCGCACGAATTTTCGGCGAGCATCATCGGCCCGCCCATGATGAAGAACAGGTCTTTCGTGCCCTCGTTTTTCAGGGATTTCGCCAGAATTTCAGAGCCGGTCAGTTCCGCCATTGTCGTTCCTCCTCGATCAAAGATATGTGTGTGGAGCCGTCGGCACTGCCGCAATCCCATCCCCACCCTAACCCTCCCCATGAAGGGGAGGGAACGCCGCGTCAATTTCGACGCACTAGACTAAATGATCTTGTCCGCGCGCAGTGCGCCCACCTGCTCCTCAGACATCCCCAGCCAGTCCTTGAGCGCCTCCGCACTGTGCTGGCCGAGCAAGGGCGCCGGTTTTACCACGGGTGGCTTGCCGTTAAAGCGCACGGGCCAGCCCGCCATTTTGAACGGCCCGGTCGGGTGCTGTATGGTCTGTATGATGCCGCGTTCCTCGAAATTGGGATCGTTCATGAGTTCCAGCGTATCCCGCACGGCCCCCGCGGGAACGGCGGCGCCGATCACGCGCATCGCCTCGTACTTGTCGTGCTTGCTCGTCCATTCGCTGATGATGGCGTCGACTTCGGCCTCGTGTTCGATTCGCGCCTCGCGCGTGTCGTAACGCGGATCGCCGATCAAGTCCTTGCGTCCGATCGCTTCGAGCAGTCGCGGCCAATGCTGCGGGTTGGCGCGGCTGGTATAGACGTAAACATAGTCGTTCGGTCCCCCCGGGGCGCACGGATAGATGTCGCACGGAGGATTGGTGCTCTCGAGCGTTTTCGCTCCGGCGCGAATCGCCGGCTTTCCGGTCTTGGCGGTGATGCCAAACGAGTTGCGGATGTAGTGCAGCATCGCGTCCTGCATGGCCACTTGCAGGTGCACACCCTTGCCGGTCTCATTGCGCTTGTGCAGGGACGCCAGAATGCTGACCAGCATCAGCATCCCGGTCCCCGTATCGCCTAGTGTCGCTCCCGGCTTGGCAGGCGGCCCGTCGGGCTGACCGGTAATGCTCATCACGCCCCCGCAGGCCTGGGCGATCATGTCGAAGGCCAGATTATTTTCGTACGGACTACCCTCGCCGAAGCCTTTCACCTGGCCGTAAATGATGCGTGGATTCAACTTGCTCAACACGTCGTAGCCGAGCCCCAGGCGCTCGATGGCACCGGGCGCGAAGTTCTCCATGAAGACGTCGGCTTTGCGCGCCATGTCCTTGACGATCTCCAGCCCGCGCGGGGATTTCAGGTTGACGGTGATCGACCGCTTGTTGGAGTTGTAGTTCAGGAAATAGGGATCATCCCGGTGTGGCTTCGTGGCGCCCGTCCGGCGGCCGGGATCGCCGCCGCCCGGATTTTCCACCTTCACTACATCGGCGCCCAGCCACGCCATAACCTGGGTACAGGAGGTGCCCGCCTCGAACTGCGTCAGATCCAGTACCCGCACGCCGGTCAGGCAACCCGGAGCCATGGTCTTCGTATCGGTCATCGGTTTCTCCAACGGAAAGAAATAGGTGCTTGGACTAGAAATGCGATGCGCAGGCCATCTTAACGTACGGCGGCAATTCCATCGATTTCGCGTTGATCCGCATTGCACCTCCTTTAGTGCATCCTGCCCTACTTTACTGCGCCGCCTGCGCCATCTGGATCACCGGTTGCGCGCCCGATTCGGACAGCAAGACGGTCATCATGTTGGTGACGAGCACGGCACGCTGCTCTGAGGTCAACGCCACGATTTTCTTCTCTTCGAGCGATTTCAACGCGCCCTCGACCATGCCGACCGCGCCCTCGACCAGCCGCTGGCGCGCCATCACCACCGCCTCCGCCTGCTGGCGGCGCAGCATCGCGCTGGCGATTTCCGGCGCATACGCGAGATGCGCGATCTTGGCTTCCTCGATCACGATGCCGGCGACATCGACATGCTGCTGGATGGACTCGCGCAGCAGTTCGGCGATCGCGGCAAGATCGGTGCGCAGGCTTTTGCGGTGGTCGCCGCCGCCGTCGGCAACATCGTAGGCGTGACCGCTCGCGACCTGGCGTACCGCGGACTCGCTCTGGACCTGCAGATAGTTCACGCAGCTTTCGACGTCGAACACCGCCTTGGCCGTGTCCTGCACGCGCCACGCAATCACCGCGGCGATTTCGATCGGGCTGCCGCGCTCGTCGTTGACCTTGAGCACGGGCGTATTCCAGTTGTTGATGCGCAGCGAAACGCGCGTTTTCAAGTAGAACGGATTGACCCAGAAAAAACCGCTCGCGCGCGCGGTGCCGGCATAACTGCCGAAGAAGATCATCACCGCGGCCTGGTTGGGTTGGAGCGTGAAGAGTCCCTTGAGGCAAAATGCGGACACCGCGAATAGCAGCACGCCGGCCACGAATTTCGCCGGCCCGGCCGGCGTGATGATGAGAAAAACCGCGAACGCCAGCGCCGCCAGCCACACGGCCAGCATCACCCAGCCGTTGGCGCCCGCTATGACCTGCTCGTCGGTACTGATCGCATTGCTTGCATGCTGCTGCATAATAAACTTTACTCCTTGACAGAATTTCCGGTGTCGTCCTTGCGCACGTCAGGGTCGAGACCCAGAAAACGCAGCACCCATACGAGCGACGAAACCCGCAACCAGCGGCCACCAATGCATGAGCACGACCGCCAGCACCGCTGAAATGGCGTAGGCAAGCCCCAGCAGAAATACCCCGTAATGCCGGGTGCGCTTGTAGGTCAGCATGAGTGCCGCCGCCATGAAAACAAATGACGCGGCAAAAATGTAAATGATTATTTCCATTGCATGCGGCTCCGTTGATCCGCGATTTTACACCGGCCGCGCGCCGCCACAGCGTGCGCATGCATGGTCGCCTGCTATGATGGCGGAAACCGCATGCGCGATCAACCATGACTCGAAGCTCGTCCAAACGCACGCTCTCCACCTGCTGTGCGGCCCACATACTGCACGACGGCTTGTCGGACGTGAGCTACGTGCTGCTGCCGATACTCGCGCAGGCGTTCGGTCTCTCGCTCGTGCAGGTCGGCGTGATCCGCTCGGCGTGGCGCGCGGCGACCGCGCTTTTTCAGACGCCGGTCGGCCTCGTCGCGGAACGGCTCGGCGCGCGCAACCTGCTCGCCTTCGGCACCGCGGCGAGCGGGCTTGCTTTCATCGCGCTCGGCCAGGCGGCGGGATTCGCGGCGATACTGCTGGCGCTGTTTTGCGCCGGTTTCGGCTCGGCGTTTCAGCATCCGCTGTGCTCGACGCTCATTTCGCATGCCTACCCCGGCGACGGCCGGCGCGCGGCACTCGGCACCTATAATTTTTTCGGCGACGTCGGCAAGTTCGCGTTCGGCGGCGCCGTCAGCCTCTTGTTCGTCGCGGGCGTGCCGTGGCAGGCGCCCATCACGGTGTTCGGCGCGCTGGCGCTGGCGTGCGCGCTCCTCGTACTGGTGGCGCTCGATGCGACGGCCGGACGCAGTCAATCCGCGCACCCGCATCCGCGGACACGCGCGACGCGGGCGACGGCTGGGGCGTGCGCAATCGCGCGGGCTTCACCGCGTTGTGCCTGATCGAAGTGGTCGACACCAGCGTGCGCACCGGTTTTCTGACCTTCATCGCGTTTCTGATGCTGGCCAAAAATCTGCCCGCCGGCTGGGCCGCGCTGTCGGTACCGCTGCTATTGATCGGCGGCATGGGCGGAAAACTCGCCTGCGGGCATCTCGCCGAACATATCGGCATCGTGCGCACCGTGGTGATTACCGAAATCGGCACCGGCGTCGGCATACTGCTGATGCTGGTGCTGCCCGACGTGGCGGCCTATCTGGTGCTGCCGCTGCTCGGCATCGCGTTGAACGGCACTTCGTCGGTGCTTTACGCCACCATCGGCGACGTCATCGACCCAGACCGCCTGCCGCGCGCGTTCGGCCTTTTTTACACCATCAACTCGGTGTGCGGATTGATCGTGCCGCTCGTGTTCGGCTTTATCGGCGACACTTTCGGCGTGACGATATCGATTGCGATCTGCGGGCTGCTCGCGTTCGCAACGCTGCCGCTGTGCTACACGCTTGCGCGCGCATTGCGTTCGGCGGACAATTGAATGCCTTCTGTTATGCCAACCGAGGAACAGGATCATGGCCAAGCAACGCATCAGTTACGTGCCGCTCGAAAAAATGGACGCCGCACAACGCGCGGAAATGGAACGCTGCGCGCGCGAAGGCACGCCGCGCCCCGAAAGCACCGCGGTGCGCGCCCACGTGCCGGCATGCTTCTGGTTTTTCGCGAATTCGTGGAACGATATTTTCCGCAACGGCATCCTCGACCACGCGTTAAAGGAATTGTGCCGCGTCTACGTGTCGCGCTCGGTGATCTGCGAATTTTGCGGCAACCAGCGTTCCATCAAGGGCTCCAACGAGGGCTTGAAGGAAACGCATTACGACGACCTCATCAATTTCGAGAAGTCGGTCAAGTACGACGAGCGCCAGAAGGCCGCACTCGCCTACGCCGAAGCGATCACGTGGCGGCTCGACACCGACGACGCGTTCTGGGAGCGCATGTACAAGCACTTCAGCGAACCGGAACTGGTCGAACTGGGCTGCGCGGTCGGCTTGACGCTCGGGCAGCAAAGCTGGCTGCGCCTTCTGAATATCGAGCATCACCAGGTCATGCCCGGCACCGGCGCATCGATGGCGCCGGGATTCGAGACGCCGGAGGCGCTCGCCAAATCCAAGGCGTCGCCCGATTACTGGGCGAGAAAGAGCGCCGCTCCCAAAAAGAACGCCGCGTAATCTTATTGCGTAGCAATAGTCCAAAGAAACCCCTTCCCCCTTGATGGGGGAAGGTTGGGATGGGGGTGAAGACAGTGCGTGCAGTGCGGCAATTCTCACCCCCACCCTAGCCCTCCCCCATCAAGGGGGAGGGAATAAATTTTTCGCACTCAGTACAATCAAGTGATTCCGCAGTGAGCGTCGCAAATCACCGACATCACGGCGGAACTGCCCGCGGGCTCCGTGTTTTACCGCGATTCCGGCGGCGCGGGCGCGCCGGTCGTTTTTTTGCATGCGGCGTCCGGCAACAGCATGCTGTGGGAGCATCAGATTCCCGCATTCACCGCCGCCGGATTTCGTTTCGTCGCAATCGACCATCGTGCCGCGGCGCGCGGCAGCAACTCATCCGCGCTCATCGATCAAGTGCTGGCGCATCTCGGCATCGAACGCTGCCATCTGCTCGGCACGGCCGCGGGCGGCGGCGCGGCGCTGCAATTCGCGCTCGCGCATCCGCAAAAACTCGCGAGCCTCACCGTCGCCAACAGCATAGGCTTCGTGCTCGACAGCGCCTACCTTGAGATGAGCAATCGCATCCGGCCGGCGCCGCAGTTCAACCAGCTGCCGCTCGAATTTCGCGAGCTGGGGCCCTCTTATCGCGCGCGCGAGCCGGCCGGCGTTGCGCGATGGCTGGAATTGTCGAATAAAGCGACAAGCGAGCGCCGGCGCACGCGTAACGGACGGCGGAAATGTAGAAGTCACGTGGGCGAAGCTGGAGACCTTGAAAGTACCGACGCTGCTGTTGACCGGCGACGCCGATCTCTACACGCCGCCGTCGGTGCTGCGCATGTTCGCCGCGCGCATGCCGCATGCCGAGACCGCAGTCATCGCCGAAACCGGCCACTCATCCTACTGGGAAAATCCGCAGGCGTTCAACGCTGCAGTGCTTGCGTTCATCGCGCAAGCACTGACGAAAATGCGTTCGCAACAAGCGAGCACGGCCCATTTTAAATCCGCATTTAGGAAATTTCCGCGCCGCCGATAATGTTTTCGCTTTCGACCCTTCGCGGCCCCACAGCCTGATTCTCCTGAGCGGCCGGTGCTCGGCCATAGCGGTAGTTGGAGTTCCGAACCGCCAAGGTCTGCAATGTGCCGGTTAGCGGTTGTAGGCGCGAAAGTCGGATCGAACGCAGCTTGCTACTTCGAGCTACAGCCGGACCCGACCCTTTGCTGTAGTTCGCGACAGTCAGCTATAGGGTAGTTCAAATAGTACAGTTTGTAGGGTGGGCAAAACGTTCTTTTTTTGCCCACGCGACGGAACTTGGAGTGCGCCGCTACGCGTGGGCAGATCGAACGTACCCACCCTATGCGATTGACTGCCTGCGGTACGGGTTACATTGGGCGTCATGCAGAAACAGCGTTTGAAATTCCTATACCCTCTAGCTTCCCTGAGTTTACGCATGTCCTGATCGGAAAACCGGTTCCCACCCTTGGGTCAAGCCCGAGGGAGGCCTTGTCCGGGACATGCTCTAGTCGTACTGCGTCACATGCCGCTTTTGCCGCGGGCTCCGTGCGTGAATTTGCGCCCTCGCCCCTCGCGGGAGAGGGCGCGATAACTCGCTCCGCCTCCGCGGTGACACTCGCACACGGACGTTCTTTGGTTGTGACGCAGTAAGACTAGTAGGGGTAACCCTCGAGCCTTGGCGCGTTGAGCTTAAACTCATGCGGCTTGCCGTAAGCATCGCCAATCGGCATCTTGACCTTCGGCAGACTCTGTTTGTCGAGCACCTGGTCCTCCGGGATCACCTTATTGAGGAAGAGCAGGTAGGCCGTCAACGAATACACCTCATCGGGCGTCAGAGTCCCCTCCAGCCCGAGTGGCATGCCGCGATTGATGAAATCCCACACTATCGTCGCATGCGGCGCGCGTAGTGGCAGGATGCGCTCCTTTTTCCAGACGGGAACATCGGCGCCTTTTTTCGACTGCAAAATAGGCGCCAACCCGCCTACGCCCGCTGCGCCATGGCAGCCGACGCACGCCTTCTGCACGTAGACCTGTGCGCCCTCTTTGGCGGTGCCGCGGCCGGGCGGGAGCTCCTCTCCCGTCGGACTGATCGAGATATCCATGCGGCGGAGTTCTTCCGCGGTCGGCGTGCGTCCCACGCCATAGGTGGGCGACTGCGCGATCGCGGGGCTCGCCCAGGAGGCTCCCCAGCAGCAGCGGAATCGTGACAACCCGAAGCGTGCTCATTGGAAACTTACGCGAGGCCATTGGCTCACACTCCCGTCCTTGGCGATTTTCCAGGGCATAACGCTGTTGTCCAGCCCGGGCACCCGGTAGTCCCGCTCGAAGGGTACTTTCCACCAATCGGCGATCTCCTCGCGCAGCGCCTGCCTCTGCCCGATCTCGTCGGTGCAGCGCGACATGATCGCGGTCTCGGTTCCATCCCACTTCCATTGGTAGGCGAATCGGACGTGCGCCATGCGCTGTGGCGTGTTCTTGAACTCGGCGCGGTTCCACTTCTTCCCGCCATCGGTGGATACTTCGACGGTCTTGACGGCGCCGCCGCCGGACCAGGCCAGCCCGCTGATCTCGTAGAATCCGGGGCCAGGCAGCCGCTGTGTGCCGGACGGGTACGTGATGACCGACTTGGGCCCGATCTGTTCGCCGAGCGCAAGCTCTTTGTCTTCCGGACGCAGATGCCCGAATTCGTTGTAGTTCATGTAAAACTCTTTGGTGACCTTGATGCGCCGCAGAAACTTGGTGTGGTAGATGCCCTCGAATCCGGGGACCATGATGCGCACTGGAAACCCTTGCTGCGGCCGCAACGGCTCGCCGTTCTGGCCGTAGGCGATGAGGCAGTCGTCCATCCCTTTGGCGATGGGTATGCTCGATGCGCCCTTCACTTCCTCGGCGCCTTCAGCGACGAACCATTTCGCGCTGCCTTTCAGGCCGCATTCCTTGAGCAGCGTCGACAGCAGCACGCCGGTCCATTCGGAGCAGCTGGTCATGCCGTGCGTATCCTGCACGT
This sequence comes from uncultured beta proteobacterium, assembly GCA_963778865.1. GTDB lineage: Bacteria > Pseudomonadota > Gammaproteobacteria > Burkholderiales > SG8-41 > PALSA-1004. Next base: position 38,581 of record CAVZWF010000009.1, read on the forward strand.
TCTTTTGCTTCCCATTGTGCCGGTTACCCGCACACTCGATGAAATGCAAGCGGGTGACTGACGGGAAGCGCTTCAAGTCGTCCATGGTGAGGGTCAGGGGCCGATCCACCACGCCGTGTATCGTCAGCGTGTGCTGCTTGGGGTCGATGTCCGGCAGGAAGGAGCCGCGGGTCGTCGCTATATAGTGCAACGACGATGGCGTGATCACGCCAACAGAATCCTGCAACGGCGAGGCCACGTGGAACACCTTGCCAAACACGTCGGGTGACGGCCTGCCGCCGATGGGGTGCTGTACGCGCACCGAGGTCACGTATTTGGAACGCTGGCCGTATTCGATCTGCTCCTTGCTGCCGTGTATCATCGGCGAGGCGTTCTCGCTGCCTGGGGTCACCGAATGGCCGTCGTGCTGCGCGTGGGCCTTACCCACTGTGCCCAACGTGATTCCACCGCGCCAACGCGGCGCCGGCCTTGAGCAGTTCTCTGCGGCTGTTTCGTTCCGAATCCATCGGATCCCTCCTTCGAATGTGGTTTGATTAATCAATGACACAACGACGGAATCACGTCCCCGCGGAAGAAAGTATATGCGGCCTTGCCAAATCTGGCCAGTGGGTCCGGCCAGTGACCGCAGGCGGTGTTGCGATGATGTGCATTGCAGAGCGCCAAGGGCGCGCCCGGTTCCACGCCCCAACGCTATCCTGTCACCACGCTGGCCCGGCTTCGCGACTGCCGACATCGACAGGATGACGATGGGCCGGGGCGGCCGTTCGACGGCGATCGCCAGGGCCGCCTTCACCCGTTCGGGCGTCAACGGCAGCTCGCGGATGCGCCTGCCGGTCGCGGCTGCGAACGCATTGGCGATGGCGGCCGCCGTCGGCCCTTGCGCGGCCTCGCCGGCGCCGAGCGCACGTTCGTTCGGCCGGTTGATCAGCACGGTCTCGACCTTGGGCACGTCCGGCATGGTCAGGATCGGATAGTTCATCCAGTCCTCCGACAGGATCCCGTTGCGGTCGAACCGCACGTGCTCGTGCAGGGTCCAGCTCATCGACTGGATGACGCCGCCTTCGATCTGGTTGGTCAGGCCGTCGGGATTGATGATCTGCCCGGCATCGGCCGCGGCCCAGATGCGCGGCACCTTGACGATGCCGGTTGTGCGATTCACTTCAACCTCGGCGATCACCGCAATGTAGGTGGCCACGGTCTTGTAGCGCGCATAGCCGATGCCGCGGCCGCGCCGGCCGTCGCCCTTCTCGCCCGGTTTCCAGGCGGCGGCCTTGGCCACGGCCTCGATCACGGCGCGCTCGCGCTCGTCCTTGATGTGCGCGAGGCGGAACGCCACCGGGTCGATGCCGGCGGCGGCCGCGAGCTCGTCCATGAAGGACTCGATCGCAAACACGTTGGCATAGGCGCCGAGCGTGCGCAGCGCCGAGGTGCGCACCGGATTGTCCATGATCAGGTGGTGCGTGGTGCGCTGGCGCGGGAAATCGTAGAGCGTGATGGCGTTGCGGTCGCCCGCACCGTTCGGCTGCGCGGCATGGCGCGCCGGCCCGGGCCGCTTCGCATCGGCGAGGTACCAGCTCCCGAGCAGGTTGATACCGTCGGGATCGCCCGGCCGCATGTTGTGGCTCTGGCTCCAGACGTCGTAGGCCCAGTCGACCACGCGGCCGCCGGCGACGGCGCCCTTGACCTTCATGGTCATGGCGGGGCCGTAGGGCTCCCACTTGAACTCGTCGTCACGCATCCATTGCAGCCGCACCGGCCGCCCATTGACGGCGCGCGCCAGCATGGCGGCGTCGAAGGCGACGTCGTCGGCGCCGTTGTGGCCGTAGCAGCCGGCGCCCTCGGCGTGGATGCAGCGGATGTCGCGCGGCTGCAGACCGAGCGCCCTGGCGATGGTGGCGCGCAGCGGAAAGACGCCCTGGCTGTGGGTCCAGACCGTGAGCTTGCCGTCCTTGAACTCGGCCAGCGCGCAGGAGGGCGCGATCGCGGCATGCGCCTGATAGGGCCGATGGTACGTCGCCTCGATCACCTTGGCGCCGGCCGGCACGGGCGCGTCCTTCTCGCCGATCACCCTATCCTCGCTGCGCAGGGACATGAGCTGCTCGTACATCTTCGCCGGATCGGGCAGCTCGGAGCCGCCCGACCACTTGGCGAACTCGATCAGCACAAGCCGCGCATTGATGGCCTGCTCCTCGCGCTGCGCCACCACGCCGAGAAAGCTGCCGTCGCGCACCACCGCGATGACGCCCGGCATGGCCTTGACCCTGGCCTCGTCGAAGCTGTCGAGCCTGGCGCCATAGCGTGGCGGCCGCACCACGCGGCCATGCACCATGCCGGGAAGCCGCACGTCCTGCACGAAGGCGGCGCCGCCCGTCATCTTGGCCGGGATGTCGATGCGCGGCGCGGACTTGCCGACAATCTTGTGCTGCGCGGCCGGCTTCGGCCGCACCTTGGCGGTTGCCTCGCGCTTGAGGTCCGCTTGCCGCGGCGAGCTCACCGTAGCCGACCTTGCGGCCGTCAGGCGCATGGATGACGCCATCCGTGACCTTGAGCGTGTCGGCGGCGACGCCGAGCTTCGCTGGCGGCGAGGTCGATGAGCAGGGCGCGCACCTCGGCGCCCGCCATGCGCAGCGCGGTGCCGCTCTGCTCGATCGACTGGCTGCCGGCGGTCTGCCCCTCATTAGGGGTGCGGCCGGTGTCGCCCGAGATCATCGTGACGCGCGCGAGCGGCACATCGAGCTCCTCGGCAGCGATCTGGGCGAGCGCCGTCACGATGCCCTGCCCGAGCTCGACCTTGCCGGTGAACACGGTGACGCTGCCGTCGGCATTGATGCGCAGCCAGGCATCCAGCGTGCGGTTGGTCTGCAGGCTGCCGGGGAGCCGCGCCGGCTCCTGCCCGAGCACGACTTTTGGAACGAGGCTGAACGAGAGGACGATGCCACCGAGGGCGGCGATGAATTCGCGGCGCGTCAGGTGAGGAGCGTTCATGGTCAGATCTTCCCGTTCTGTTGCGCGGCGCGCAGGACGGCGCGGATGATCCGGTTGTGGGTGCCGCAGCGGCAGAGATTGTCGGCGAGCGCCGCCCGCACGTCCGCTTCCCGCGGTTGCGGATTGCGATTGAGCAGGTCGGCTGCCGCCATGATCATGCCGCTCGACGCAATAGCCGCACTGAGCCGCCTGTTCATCGATGAAGGCCTGCTGCAGCGGGTGCGGCTTGTCGAGCGTGCCGAGCCCTTCGAGCGTGGTCACCTCGTTTCCCTCGATCGAGCCGACCGGCGTCACGCAGGAGCGTCTCGCCGCGCCGTTGACCAGCACCGTGCAGGCGCCGCATTGCGTCATGCCGCAGCCGTATTTGGCGCCGTTGAGCTCGAGATCGTTGCGCAGCACGTAGAGCAGCGGCGTGTCCGGCTCGGCATCGACCGAGCGGGTCGCCCCGTTGACCTTCAGGCTGATGGCCATGGTGGGTCTCCTCGAAGATGGCAGCACGCGCTGCGCATTTTTCCTTGAATGATTCTATTGTGCGTCGGCGGGGGGTGTCGCGTCGAGGCCCCCGGAGATCGAATTTGAGTGTGGCGGAGGTCGCCCCGGTCCCAGCCGGCTTTGGTGGCGGCATGGAACTCGGCGAACCGCCCGGCCGCGATGGCGGCGCGCGCGCCCGCGGTCAACTCATGTAAATAGGCGATATTGACCTCCGCGAACCACCATTCAAAGAGATAAGGATCAATTTACGGTTTAGTAATTGCCATTTGTTCTCGTGAAAGCAAATAAACTGTTGAGACTGGGCGGGATGCCTGAGATTCTCAGAAAACATAGATACGCAATTAGTCTTAGTTCAATGCGGACGGTCTGTAGTAGTCAGTCCACATATATATCGTAAGTCTAATCGAATGGCCGCAATCAGAGACATATTTGACCAGTAGATTTGGGCTGTTCAGCGAAGTCCGTGAAGGGCCGCTTCTCTTGAGCGGGAAAGGCAGCAATGGGTCGCGAGTTCGCGTTCAAGTTTTTTTGAGAGCACCTGCCCGCAGCAGAAATTCTGAATTTCATAGCAGGGTCGTTCAACGGGCCGCTTCCATGCACATCGCGGCCGTTGGCGGGTCAGCACCGCAATGACCGTTGTGGCCGAGTACCGGCCACTCATGAGAATCAGGCTGTTAGGGCCGCGACCGGTCGTTTTTTATCGTTCGATTTTCCCGGTTAAGCCACCCGAACAAAGCCAAAGGGCGCCGCAGCGCCCTTTCTCTGTCCGCGAAGTTTTCGATCAAGCCGCTTTGAGCTTGCCGCCGCGCGCGGCCACCAGTCCCGGCACGCGCGAGGCGCGCACGTAAACGTAGCCGTCGAACAGGCGGCGCTGGGTGCGGAAGAACGCGCCCTGCTCGGCGTGCCATGCGCCGTTGACTTTCTGCACCGATCGGCGCCGACCACCAGTATGCCGGACGGCATCGCGATGCGAATCGGCGCATCGCGGCATCCGTCGTCGCGCGCGTCACCGCATGCACGAGACTGCCTTCGATGCGCGCCGCGACCGCCATGCACAACGACACCGTCAGCGGCAGCGCGCGATGCGGCTGGCCGTTGGACAGCATGCGCCCGGTGAGATCGACGCTGTCGCCCTTGATGGTCTCGCCGGACAATGACGGCGCGTCCTGCGGCCCCGACACGAAACCGACGAACGGCACCACGCGCTTTTTCTCGGCGTCCGCGGCGTCCTTGCCGATGCCCATCGCGATCGATGCGGCGATGCGTATCTTGGCGAGCTTCGCCAGCAGTTCGGTCGATGCGTCGAGCGCCTCCGGCATTTCCGTGCCGGTCAAGCCGAGATCGGCGGCGTTGAGAAAGCAGCACGCGTTGGCGGCGTCGATGAGCGACGCGCGAATTTTGCCGACACCCGGCACGTCGAGCGTGTCGATCACGTTGCCCGTCGGCAGCAGTTTGCCGGTGGTCGCCCCGCCGGGTTCGCGGAATTCGAGCTTGACCGGCGAACCCGTGCCCGCCACGCCCGGAATCGCGAGATCGCCGTCGACCGCGGACTGACCGTCGTCGATCGCAAAGCGCGCGTGGATGATTTTTTTCGTGTTCGTATTGTGCACGCGCACCAGCGCTTCGCGGCCGGAGGCTTTGAGCAATCCCTCGTCGACCGCGAACGGCCCCATCGCGGACGACATGTTGCCGCAGTTGCCGCTGTAATCGACTTTCGCCTCTTTCACCTGCACCTGCGCGAAGGTGTAATCGATGTCGGCGTCGGGGCGCGTCGGCGCGCCGACGATGCACACTTTCGACAGCGACGATATGCCGCCGCCCATGCCGTCGAGCTGACGGCCGTACGGATCGGGGCTGCCGATGGCGGCGAGAAAAATCTCGTCCCATTGCGCGCGGTCGCGCGGCAGGTCGCGTTCGTGCAGCACGATGGCGTTGCTGGTGCCGCCGCGCATGAATACCGCCGGAATTTTCAGTTGTTTCATGTCTCGCCTCCTTGCGTCATTGACAAATAATCGGTGTTGAGTTCCGCCACCGACGGGCAACCGAGCAACGCCAGCACGCGATGAATTTCGGTGCTCAATATGTTGATCGCGTGCGCGGCACCCGCCTCGCCGCCCGCCGCGATGCCGTAGAGCGTTGCGCGGCCCACGAACGCCATGTCCGCGCCCAGCGCCAGCGCTTTCACGATGTCGGAGCCGCGGCGGAATCCGCTGTCGACCATCAGCGTCAGCCGCTTGCCCACCGCGGCGCGTATCGCGGGCAGCGCTTCGATCGGCGAAATCGCGCCGTCGAGCTGACGCCCGCCGTGATTGGAAACGAACACGCCGTCGGCGCCGCTCTCGGCCGCGCGCAGCGCATCGTCGGCGCGCAGTATGCCTTTCACGTAGAGCTTGCGCGGCCAGATTTCGCGCAGCCAGCGCACGTCGTCCCAGTTCAACGTCTCGCGCTGGGTGCGGAATTCCTCGATCGGCTTGGCGATGATGCGCCCGCCGACGTTGGTGTCGAGGTTCTGAAAACGCGGCACGCCCGAATCGATCAGCGTGCGCAGGAACACGTCGCACAACCAGCGCGGATGCAGCGCGCCGTCGATCATGTTCGCGAAAATTCATGCGAAACGGGATGGTGAAGCCGTTGCGCTGGTTGTATTCGCGGTTGGCCTCCACCACGACGTCGCTCGTCATCACCAGCGCCTCGTAACCCGCGTTGAGCGCGCGCGTCACCAGCGCCTTGGCGGCGTCGCGGTCCTTCGACATGTAAAGCTGGAACCATTGCGCGCCGCCCGCGGCTTCCTGGGCGACTTTTTCCAGCGGCTCGAACGAGGCGGTCGACAGCACGAACGGGATGCCGGCATCGCGCGCGGCGCGCGCCAGCGCGATGTCGGCGGCAAAACCGTAGAGTCCCGGCGGCGCCGGTCGGCGCAATGCCGAACGGGCAATTGAACGTGCGGCCGAAGACATTGACCTCCTGCGAACGCGCCGACACGTCGACGAGCGTCTTCGGGCGAAAGCGTATGCGCTCGAACACCGCGCGATTGTGCGCGAGCGTGACATCGTCCTCGACGCCGCCCGCCAGAAATTCATACGCCACGCGCGGCAGGCGCTTTTTGGCGATGCGGTGCAGGTCTTCGATGTTCAGCGCGGCGCGATAGGACATGAGCGGGAAAATTCGCAAAAGGCGAGGTTCGCAGTATAGCAAAGCCCCGTCACGCAGCGTGCGCGGTTGCGGCGGCGCGCGGATTCGCTACAATGCGGGTTCCATTCCCAACGAGCTTTATATAGCGTCGTTAGATCGCTCGCGCCCATTTCAGCCCGGTGGCGGAGGCAACGGGCGCTTGCCGGCTATGACGTGCGCAGGCACATCCTTCGAAACCCCGGCGCCCCCCCGATACACGCGATCAGCGGGTTAGGATAGAATGCCATCCCCCCGTTTGATGAGTTGATCGCCGCATGGAAACCTTGCTCGCAGTCGTTGCCGTTTTCATACTCGTGCATCTGGCGTGGCGCGGATGGAAGGCGCGTAAAAGGCGCGAATGGTCACGCAAGTCCGACGACACGTACTTAGGGGGTCGCCGTTAGCTCGATAGCGCTGTAACCGGTCTATACACCGCCGGCGGCAGCTGCGCGCCTCGCAATGCGCGGGTTCGATGTGGCTGCGTAGCGTGCACTCGGCGTGAGCAATGCGCCGCCGATCGGCGCGATCTTCGATCCTGTCGTGGTGCGACAGATAATCACCGGACGTTTTCTGAGAATGCCGGGGCGGCCGGATGGTACACTTGCCGTGCGACGTGCAATGCGATATGCGGATATTCCACCCGTCGCAAGCAATATCCACGATACAAGAAGAGCGCAATTGCGGCATCCCGGTAAACGAACATGTACCTCCTCGTACTTCTCAACGTCATCATCCACGGCTGCCTCACGGGCAGCCGCGTGGTGATGTCGCTGTTTGCCATCGAACTGGGCGTCAACGCGTTTTCGATCGGCATCATGGTCGCGCTGTATTCGCTGACCCCGCTCCTGCTCGGCGTGACGGCGGGGCGGGTCACCGACCGTTACGGCGTGCAGCCGCCCATGCTGTTCGGCGCCGTGCTGTGCGGATGCGGTCTCATGCTGCCGTATCTGTGGCCGCAAATCGCCGCGCTCTATGTGTCGGCCGCGGTGATCGGCGCCGCGTTCGTGTTCTACAACGTCGCCGTGCAGAACCTGACCGGCGCATGGGGGCCGCGCGAGGATCGCGCGAAGAATTTCAGCACGCTGTCGCTCGGCTATTCCATTTCGAGCTTCGTCGGCCCGCTCGCGGTGGGCTACATCATCGAATATTTCGGCCACGCGCGCGCGTATCTGTGCCTCTCGCTCTCCACGCTGCTCGCCGTCGCGATACTGCTGAGCTACCGCAAAATCCGCGAAGTCAGGACGCCCACCGCCGGCGCGCACACGCAAAGCGCGTTTTCGCTGCTGCGTCAGCCCGAATTGCGCAAGGTGCTGATCACCGGCGCCATGCTCGTCACCGGCTGGGACCTCTACATGTTTTACCTGCCGCTCTACGCGCATTCGATCGGCCTCGCGCCGTCGACCATCGGCATCATACTGGGCACGTTCGCGGTGGCGACGTTCGTCGTGCGCTTCAGCCTGCCGCAGCTCACCGCGCGCTTCACGGCGCGGCGCGTGCTCGCGGTTTCGATGTTTTTCGGCGCCGCGGTCTTCACCGTGTTTCCGTTCGCGCACAACGCCTGGCTGATCGGCGCGCTCTCGTTCTGCATCGGGTTAGCACTCGGTTGCGGCCAGCCGGTCACGCTCCTGATGAGCTACAACCGCTCGCCCGCCGGGCCGCACCGGCGAGGTCACGGGCGTGCGCATGACGCTCAATCACTTTACGCACACGGTGGTGCCGGTGATCGCGGGCGGGTTGGGGGCGGCATTCGGCATGGCGCCGGTATTCGTGATGATCGCGGCCGTGCTGGGGGTGAGCGGCTATCTGAGCGCCACGGTCCGCGCCGCCGCCGCTCCACCACCTGCGTAAACGCGGTCAGCGCGCCTGTCGGCGGCGATCACGCGGCCCGCGAAGTCAGTTCTTGTCGCCGCTGTTCGATTCACACCAGAAACCGACGATTTCCGCGTTCTTGTCGCGCGGGCTGTGGCCGAACGCGATGGCGCCGCTGCCGTGGAGCAGCATTTCCTCGCGCCGCAGCTTGAATTCCTCGCCGGTTTTCATGCTCACGAAAGTGCCGTTCGAACTCAGGTCGATCAGCACGAACTTGTCCTTGCGGCGCTCGATTTGCGCGTGATTGCGCGACGCCATCGGGTCCTTCAGCGCGATGCCGTGGCTCGCGTGCCGCCCGATGCTGATCGCCGTGACGACCATGATCTCGCGGCCGCCGTGCGTGAGGCGCAGCCGCGCAACGCCCGCCTGGTGCAGCGCTCGTGTCGAGGCGCCCGGGCATCTGCGTGTGATCGCTGCCGCTCTGCCACAGCACTTCGAACACCGTGACCGCCGCGTGCTTGCCCTTGACCGGCAGCGCATCGAGCCGGCGCGTGGCCTTGCGCTGTTGCGCCGACAGCCGTTCCATGGTCTCGCCGGTGCTGATGATCTGTCCGGCGACCGCCAGATGCGCCATGCGCGCGGCGGTGTTCACGGTGTCGCCGAACACGTCGTCGTCGGTGAGCAGCACCGGACCGTGATGCAGGCCGATGCGGATCGAAATCTTGCGTTCCTGCACCGCCTGCTTTAACTGCACGCGCGCCTGCATTTCGCACGCGGCGAGCACCGCGGAATCCGGGTCCGCGAACACGCACAGCGCGCCGTCGCCCATCGTCTTGACCACGCGCCCCTTGAAGTCGGTGACGACGTCCTTGAACACGTTCAGGTAACCGTGCACCTCGCGAAACGCCGCCGCGTCGCCGAGCGACTCGTACAGGCGCACGCTGTCGCTCACGTCGACGAACAGGATCGAGAGATTATCGTGTAGTTCCGGCATAGTGCCCGCCGCTATCGCGGCCGTGATCGTGACGGTCTCCGCAGACGACGCCCATAATATACTACGCTGTCATACGTGCGGCGTGCCGCCGCCGCAAACCACCGCCCGCGGGCCGCCGGGCGCGGACGCGCCGCATCCCGCTGTGCGGGCGCCGCGCCCGCACTAGGCGCGCGCGGCGCTGCGACCGGCGATGCGCCCGAACACCGCGCCCGACATGAGGCCGGTGCCGAGCGGATAGTTGTAGTGGAAAAGCCCGCCGACCATCTCGCCGCAGGTGTAGAGCCCCGGCATCGGCTTCCAGTCGCTTGCCACCACCTGCGCGTCCTTGGTGATCTTGAGTCCGCCGAACGTGAACGTGATGCCGCCGGTCACCGGATACGCGACGTACGGCGGCGTGTCGAGCTTCTGCGCCCAGTTGGTCTTCGCCGGCTCGATGCCTTCGGTGTGCAGACCGTCGAGCACGATCGGGTCGAATTTCCGCCGCGCCCGGCCGCCGCGTTGATATTCGTCGAGCGTCTTCATCGCCTGCTTGTGATCGACCTTCAATTGCTTGACCAGGCCTTCGAGCGTGTCCGACTTGAACGGCACGCTGGTCGAATAGCGCGGCTCCAGCATCTCCAGCACCTTGCTGTCGAATATCTGGTAGATGAGGCTGCGCGGCTGCTTCAGGATCATGCCGCCGTATTTGGCGTAGGTGTACGAATTGAAATCCGCGCCCTCGTCGACCCAGCGCTTGCCTTCGATGTTGATCATCACGCCGTACGTATAGGACAAGCCGGTTCGTCTTGTCGGTCAGATCGCGGCGGCCGTAGTCGGGCGCCTCGGCGTTGATCGGCGTCGCATGGCAGCCGCCCCAATGGCCCCACGGCATGGCGCCGATGTCCATCGCCATCTTGAGGCCGTCGCCGTAATTGAAATTGGAGCCGCGCACCTTGGCGTGGTCCCACGGGTCGCCGAGATAAAGCCGGCGCCACGCCGGATTGGTCTCGAAGCCGCCCGCGGCGAGCACCACCGCTTTCGCGTTCAGCGTCGCGATGCCGTCGGGCCCGCGCGCGACTACGCCATTGACGCGGCCGGTCTCGCCCTGCGTCAGCCGCATCGCGCTGGTGTCGTAGCGGATCTCGATGCCCATCGCCTCCGCGGTTTCAAACCAGGTCTTCGACAGGCCCACGCCTTCGTGCACGGTGCGCACGATCGCGCCTTTCGGCCATTTGATTTTGCCGCCGATGCGCACGCCCATGACCGAATGCGCGAGCTCGAATTTCATGCGCCCTTTGTCCTGGATCCAGCACATCGTGTCGTACGATTCGTCGATCAGGATCGTCGGACAACTCGGGATCGCTGCGCCCGTTGGTGACGCGCATCAGGTCCTCGCGAAACGCGTCCTTGGTGTACGGCTTCGACGCCGGCGTGAAAGCCCGGATATTTCTCCTCGGCGTCGGGCACGAAGCGGTCGAGCTCCTTGACGTCGTTGAAACACGTGCCGGAATATGGCGCCGCTGAAATGCGTGTTGCCGCCGCGCTGCGCCTTGGGCGCTTTCTCGAGCACCACCACGCGCTTGGCGCCGTTTTCCGTGGCCGACACCGCCGCGGCAAACGCCGCGTTGCCGCCGCCCACCACGATTACGTCAAAGTCGCTCATGAGCCGTCCCTTGCATACGCGTTGAATATCAGCAGAAAAAATGCGGAACTGCCGGGTATACTGATCGCGGCGCGGAAAATTTCAGGGCGTCCCGTCGCGCCGGAAAGCGAGCCTGAGTATGCCGTTGCGCCTGCGTTAGTGTCAAGGCGGCGGCGCGCGGTGCGCCCGCGAAATGACATTGCCCGCGCGCCAATTTACAATAGACGGTACACGCACCTGCGCGCCGCATAATTTCCATGCCGCGGTTCGCGCCCTGCCAGGAGAATGCGCATGAACTTCGACCGTCGCGCCATTGCCGCACCGACCCGCGAGGTCGCCAACTGGATCAGCGAACTCGCGTACGACGACCTGCCGCCGCGCACGCGCGAAGTCGTGCGCATCGCGATCCTCGACACCCTCGGCGCCGGCGTTTACGGATTCGCGACGCCGTGGGCGCAAATGCTGCTCGCGTGGGCGCGCCGCGGCGGCAATGCGGGCGAGGCGACGGTGTGGGGTGACGCGCAAGCGTCGCTGCGCAGCGCCGACGCGGCGATGGTCAACGGCATCGCGGCGCACGCCTTCGAGCTCGACGATTATCACAACGCCAAGCTGCATCCGGGTGCGGTGGTGGTGCCCGCGGCATTGGCCATCGCGGAGAAACTCAACAGCACCGGCAGCCGAACTCGTCACGGCGATTGCCGCGGGCTATGAAGTCATGATCCGCACGAGCCTCGCGCTCAACCCGTCGGCGCGCGCCTGCGCGGCTGGCACCTGACCGGCGTGTGCGGGCCATTCGGCGCCGCGGCCGCGTGCGCGTCATTGATGAAACTCAATACCGAGCAGTGCGCGTGGGCGCTCGGGCTCGCCGGCACGCAGGGCGCGGGACTGTGGGCGTTCAACGCCGACGGCACGATGAGCAAACGCCTGCACGCCGGCAAGGCCGCGCATTCCGGCGTGCTCGCCGCCGAACTCGCGCAGTCGGGCTTCACCGGGCCCGACGCAGATTTACGAATACGCGGACGGCGGCGTGTTGAAGGCATTCTCCGACGCGTCGGACGCAGCACCGCTCACGCGCGACCTGGGCCGCGTCTTTCACCTCGACAAGACTTCGATCAAGCCGTACTCGTGCTGCGGCAGCACGCATTCCTACATCGATGCGGCGCTCGCGCTGCGCAAGAAATTCGGCGCGCCGTGGAACGCGCAATCGCCGGTGCGCGTCGGCACCAGCAAGGTGGTCGACGTGCAATGCGGTTTCGATTACGCGCCGTCGAGCGCGCTCAACGCGCAGATGAGCCTGCGCTACGTCGTCGCCGCCGCGCTCGTCGACGGCCAGGTGCTGCCGGCGCAATTCAGCCGACGAGAAAATGACTGACGCCGCGCTCGTCGCGCTTGCCAAACATATCGAGCTCGTGCCCGACCCCGAACTCGACAAACTGTATCCGAAGGATTTCGCGGGCTGGGTCGCCGCCTCGCGCGACGGCAAGTGGGAACGCGTCGATATCCTGAATCCCACCGGCTCGGTGCACGTGCCGATCGACGCCACGGGCATCACCGAAAAATTCCGCGGCATCAATCCCGCCCTGCCCGCCGACAGGATAGCCGCGGTCGCGCTCGACATCGAACACCACACCGTGCGCGAATTGCTCGGTTTGCTGTGCAAATCGCGCGCATGACTCCCCGCACCCACACCCCGCCAACCCGCAGGAGCACTATGAAAAACAGAAACAGTTTCGTCGTCGCTACCGCGCTCGCTCTTGCGGCTGCGTCCCCTCATGCGCCGGCGCAGAAAAAAGAACTCAAGTATCCGACCAAACCGATACGGTTAATCGTCCCGTTTGCCCCGGGCGGCGGCACCGACATCGTCGCGCGCGCGATGGCGCAGAAGCTGACTGAAGCGCTCGGCCAATCGGTAGTGGTCGACAACCGCGCGGGCGGCGGCGGCACGATAGGCGTCGAAACGGCGGTGCGGGCGGCGCCGGACGGTTACACGCTGGCCATGGTGTCGGGCAGCTACGCGGCAAACGCCGCGATTTTCAAATTACCCTACGATCCGATCAAGGATATCGAACCCGATCGCACTAATCGGGGAAAGCGGTTTTCTAGTTAGTTTGCATCCGAGCGTGCCGGCGAAATCGATCAAGGAGCTGATCGCCGTCGCCAAAGCCAAACCCGGCGGCCTCAACTATGCCTCGACCGGAACCGGCGGCATCACGCATCTTGCCACCGAACTTTTCGATATCATGGCCGGCACGCGCATGACGCACATTCCCTATAAAGGCACCGGCCCGGCTTTGACCGATCTCTTGGGCGGTCAGGTTCAGGTGTTGTTCGGCGCACTGCCGGCGATGATTCCGCAGCACAAGTCGGCGCGGTTGCGCGGCATAGCGGTTACGACTGCGAAGCGCAACGGGGCCGTACCCGATATCCCCACCGTCGGCGAAACCGTACCGGGTTACGAGGCAATCCTGTGGTACGCCGCGTGGGGGCCCAAAAACCTGCCGCAACAAATCGTGATGCTTTTGAACGCCGAAATCGCCAACGCCATCAAGGCGCCGCTCATGCAGGAGCGCATGGCGGGCGAAGGGCTGGACCCCGCCGGCGGCCCGCCCCGCCAGTTCCTTGACGTGCTGAACCGCGACGTGCCGAAATGGCGCAAGGTGGTCAAGGACGCGAACATCAAATCGATCCAGTAAGGAAAGCTCTAGTAAAGTCCGTTCGTGCTGAGGTATAGAAGCACGTCCCGAGGTGTCGTTAGGCACGAGCACCGCGCTTACCGAGCAAAACCGTTCACCGTTCTATACATCAGGGCGAACGGCTGAGGACTTAATCAGCGCTTCCCAAGCTATTTGCGCAACTTCCAGCGCTCCCCCTGCTGCCACACCCGGCCGTCGTGCGCGAGCTTCAAGAGATGCGCGTACAGCGAGCGGCGCGCGACCGCGTGCAGTCGCGGCGACAGTATCCGCGTAGACGATAGGCACCAGTTCGTCGAGCGTCGCCGGGTTATTGACGTGCGAATGCGTCGACCACCTTTCTGTTCGCGCGTCAGGCGGTGCGCGATCAGGCGCCGCGCTTCCGCGTGCGGCTCATCGATCGGGTGGCCGTGTCCGGGCGCTATGCGCGACGATATCGAGCGCGAGCAGCGATTCGAGCGATTGCAGGTACGCGATCATGTCGCCGTCCGGCGGATTGATCACCACCGTCGAGCCCTGCATGACGTGATCGCCGGTGAACAGCAGCTTCTCGCGGTCGAGCAGATAGCACAGATGGTTGGACGCGTGGCCCGGCGTGTGCACGGCGCGCAGCGTAAATTCGCCGCAGTCGAGCACGTCGCCGTGCGCGAACACGCGGTCGGGCGCGAATGCCGTGTCCTGATTGCCGTGTTGCGGCGCGCGCATGCCGATGACTTCGGCGCCGGTTGCGGCCTTCAACGCGCGCGCGCCGGGCGAATGATCCAGATGCGTGTGCGTGCACAGTATCCAGCGCAGGCGGTCGCCGACGACCGCAAGCGATCGCCTGCAAATGCGCGTCGTCTCTCCGGTCCGGGATCGATCAGCGCGAGCTCTTCGCGTGCCGACAATATAGGTATTGGTGCCGGGACCGGTCATCATGCCGGGGTTGGGCGCGGTCACGCGCCGCACCAGCGCGGAAACCTGCACGACTTCGCCGGGTGTGATTTTGCTGCGATCTTCCATAGTGCCACGCGCTTCCTGCGCGATCGTTTCTTCGTAACCCGGCTCGCCCGGCAGCACGCGCCGGCCGCCTTGCCTGCGGATGCGCGGCAGTATCGTCGGAATATCGCGCTTGGCGCGCATCGCCCGCATCAGTGCGTCGACCGAGTCGTAATACGCCGCAAACTCTTCGCAGCGTGCGCGTGGTCGGGAAGCGCATCTTGAACTCGTCTTTGCCGTGGCGGTCGAGCGCCGTCGCGCGGGCGCACCCACACGTGGCTGATGGTTTCCTGATCGTCGTGCAAGGGCGTTTGCGCCGGCGGCGCTACGGCGACGAAAAACCGCGTGTCGTAGCGGCGCGGCGCGCGACACCGGCGTGATCCAGTGGCGAAGTAGACCAGTTGATCGACGGCCAGCGTCAGGCGCTCGGCGCGCAGCACCTCGAGCATGCCGCGCCTGGCCTGATTGAGTTCATGGCGATGGCCGCGATAGCGTTCGATGCGGTCCGGCGTATCGAGCGTAACGAGCGTGCCCGCCGCGTCGTAGGCGATCAACAAGCCCGCTTCCTCGAACGATTCGCGGATGACGGCCACCCAGTACGGCAAGCCCGCCGCGCGCGACCCCCAGGCGTCGCGCTCGCGGCGGCGTCGGTCAGCCGCGCGCACAGCGCGTGCAACTCGGCCGCGTGGTCCGCCGATCGATCGCGCCGCCCGGAAATACGTACATGCCCGGCACGAAGGCCGACTTCAGATTGCGCTGCATCATCAGCACTTCAAGTACCCGTCGGCGGCGTCGCGCACCAGCGTCACCGTGGCGGATGGAACCGGCGTGATTTCGGCCATTATTTTTCCGTCAAGTAGTTTCATGAGGCACGACGAATCGAGCCGGCCATAGCCTTTTTCCTGCAGCTTGCCGTACCACTGCTCGACGATCGCGGTGACCGGCATGAGCGCGCCGTTGCGGCGGCTTTCATCGAGACAGATCTGCAGGTCCTTGCGCATCCAGTCGACCGCAAAACCGAAATCGAACTTGTCGTCGACCATGGTCGGGCCGCGGTTCTCGAGCTGCCACGACTGCGCGGCGCCCTTCGCGATGACGTCGATCACTTTCTTTCGCGTCGAGCCCGGCGCGCGTCGCGAAGTTGAGCCCTTCGGCCAGCGACTGCACCAGCCCGACGATCGTAATCTGGTTCACCATTTTCGTGAGCTGGCCGCGCCGGACGGCTCCCATCAGCGTCACCGCGCGCCCGTAGTGCGCCATCACCGGCTTGCGCGTCGGCAAACGCCTGCGCATCACCGCCGACCATGACCGTCAGTATGCCCTTCTCGGCACCCGCCTGCCCGCCCGACACCGGCGCGTCGAGAAAACCGAAGCCGGCGCCGCGCGCCTGCTGCTCGAGTTCGCGCGCGACGTTCGCCGACACGGTCGAGTGATCCACGTAAATGGCGCTTTTCTTCATCCCGGCGAATGCACCGTCCGCGCCGAGCGTGACCGCGCGCAAATCGTGGTCGTTGCCGACGCACGAAAACACGATGTCCGCGCGCTGGGCCGCTGCGCGCGGCGTAGCAACCGCAAGTCCGCCGTGCTCCTTGACCCACTTGTCGGCCTTGGCGCGCGTGCGGTTGTAGACCGTCACCTCGTGGCCCGCCCGCGCAAGATGCCCCGCCATCGGGTAACCCATGACACCCAGTCCGATAAATGCCAGTTTCATTTCTTAACGTCCGAAAATGGTGTAGGGCAAATCGTTAAGTCCGCGCCGATCACGCCAGATTAAATTTCTTGCCGCGAATGAACGCGCCGAAATCCGCACGCTCGGGTTTCGCATACTGGCGCGCCTTGTCTTCCGACCAGCCGTAGAATTCCGCCGCGCCGAAGCGCGCGACGTCGCGCTGCTTCTTGTATTGCTGCCGCGCATCGCGGCGCCGGTCGTAGGCATCGATTTTGCGCGGCGATGCCGGTTTCATCGAAGCGGTCGGTGTGCACCGTGACGTCCAGCGCGAGCCGCGACGTGATCATGCCCTTTTCTGCGGGATAGCCGACGCACAGGCCGGCCAGCGGGAACACCCAGTCCGGCAACTCGAGCAGATCGCTCACGGTCTGCGCGTGATTGCGCACCGCGCTGATCGGACAGCAGCCGAGCCCCGCCGCTTCCGCGGCGTGAATGAAGGACGCGAGCACGATGCCGGCATCCACCGCCGCATTCATGAACGCATCGAGATGATCGTTGGCAAACGGCTTGCCGCGCAATTCCGCGACCTGGCGCGTGCGCCGGTTGTTGCCGCAAAACACCAGGAACACCGGCGCGGCACCCACCCACGGATTGTCCGGAATCAGGTCCGCGATGATCTTGCGTTTGGCCGCGTCGCTCACGTGAACGATATCGGCCTGCTGCAGATCGCTTTTCGACGGCGCCGACAGCGCGCACGCAAACAGGAGTTGCAGCAATTCGGGACTGACCGCCTGCGCGGTGTAGCGGCGATGCGAGCGATGTTCGAGCATGCGCGCGAGCGCGTCCGCGCCCGCGGCGTGGTCCGGCCGCGTCGCGCGATTTTCGCGCCGAAACGCTCCCGCAACTCGCGCGTCTCCGATGCGCAGATAAGTGATGTCAGTCATGGTGGATGTCCTGACGTATCCGCGGCCAATGTTCTTGACATCGGCGGCTGCAACGCTTCACGTGCCGTACCGGATCGGAGACTTCGCGAGTTTAAGCGCCGCCAGCGCGCTGTAGCAGGCGAGCCACGCGGTTTTCGGATTGTCCGGCGCGGGCACGTTTTCGAGCTTGATGGTGATGTTGCCGGTTTTGCCGCGCACCGAAATCTGATGCGTGTTGTGCGTGATCGTCGGGTCGGCGACCACCTTCAGCCGCGTGCGGTCGAAGCCGATGCCGGCCATGGAGAGCACCGCCGCGATATTCACGTTGGCCGGAAAATGCGGCACGCCGTCGCGCGCGGCACCTTCGAACAGCACGGTCGGCTCGCGCAGTGCCGCGAGATCGATCTTCAGTTTCTCCACGTACGGTATGCCCTGCCACGCGGCCGCGGGCTTGGAGACGACGATTTCAACCGAGTCGACGCCGGCGATGCACGCCGCTTTCAGCGCATCGAGCCCGCCGATGCCGCCCGAGGGCACGTAGAGCAGCGCGCCGTGCCTGATCGCGCTCGCTTCGAGCCGCGCGCGCAACTCGTCGTCGCACAACGCGCCGCCCGACAGCACGATCACCGCAACGCCGGCGTCGAGCAGCGCGCCGCAAAATTCGCGCACCGCCTCGTGCGATGCGGCTTCCACCACCACGTCGGGTTTGTGTTTCAGGAGTTCGTCGATCGAGGTGACGCAGGCGACGCCGAACTCGGCGGCGAGCGGCTTGCCGCGCGAGGGGTCGTTGCGGCCGACTATCGCCACGACCTCGGCATCGCCGAGATCGCCGCGCTTGATGTGTTCGAGAAAAAGGCGCGCGATGGTGCCGCCGCCGATGATTGCTACACGCATTGGAGTGCCTAACATGATGAAACGCGCGATGCGCTGTCACGATTTTGGCTCAGAACGCGAAGCAAGGCACGCGGCTTAGTCATTCTAAGCAAGTGGCTTGCGACAATGTTATGGGCCAAAACTCGTGCCAGCCCGAAGGGTTGCAGCCAGAATCGGCGGCGCACCGCAGCGCGGAGCAGGGGCCCCGCTTGCGGGGATGCGACCGCGTAGGTGCGCGTGAGTCGCGTGGATTCGGTGCGCCGAGTGTCGCGCTGCGGGGTCGCATCCAAGCATGAAGCGCTTGGAACCTGCTCCGCCCTCCACGCGACGCCGCGTTGCTCGTCTTGCGAATACATAGACTATTCGCTTCACCGGGCGCCTTGCCATCACCAATTCGGGCTGCAACGCACACGTGTTTCATCATGTTAGGCACTCTACCGCCCATGGAAGGGAACGGCTATTGTGCCATAACCGGCGCCCCGCGCAGACGCGCGCCGCCGCGTTATTCGTCAGCGCCAACGCGCGGCTGGTCTCGCGCACGCAGCGCAGGATGTGCTCGGGCGTCTGCGGCGCGCTGGTGCAGCCCGGCGTCAGCATGAATTTGCGCTTGCCCGCCTGCTTCACCGCATCCTGCATCTCGGCGCGGATTTCGGGCAGCGAGCGCTCCGGAATCTTCTGTTCGTTGATGCCGCCCATCAGGCATTTGTCCGTCATCTTGCGCAGTTCGGCGAGCGACGGGTTGCCGGGCAGACGGTCCGATACGCTGAACACCTCCACCGGATAATCGAGCACGCGCCGCATTTCGACGTGCGTGCCGTGCACGTGCAGGATGCGCACCATGCCCTGCATCGCCTCCAGCACGCGCAGGTCGAACGGCCGCAGAAACGTCTTGAACGTCTCGTCGTCGATGCCGCGGTCGCCGGGCGGCGCGATCGCGCCGTTGATCGAATAGAGCACGGCGTCGCAGCCCGCCTTCTTCAGTTCATGCATGTAAGCGCACACGGTATCGGTAACGACGTTGAGCATGTGCAGCGCTTCGCGCGGGTTGCCGTACACGAGCCGCGCGCTGCTGAAGCCCGCTTTGCGCATCACCTGCTGGAACGGATCGAAAAACGTATCGACGATCGGCATGTCGGGCCCGAAGTCCTTGCGCAGCGCGCGTATCAGCTTCAATTGTTCGGCGTAATTCGGAATGGTGACGGGCAGCTTTTCGAATTTGAGCATGTCCTGCGGCGGACGTCAGCGTCTCCATGCCGTCCGGCAGCGGATAGCGGTAATCGTGCATGACCTTGCACATGTCCCAGTCGTAGGTGCGCACGTAGGTCGCGTGCCGCCGCGCGGCCTCCTCGCCGGGCAACGCATCGGTGACGAAATGGACCCACACCGTGCACGGCGGGTAATCGACATCGCCGCCGTTGACGGCGGCCATAAAACGTTCGCGCTTGTTCATGTTGCAGCTTTCGTGAGTCAAGTCCGGTATGTTGCTTGGCGGTTCATGCCAAGTCAAGCGATTGACCCTCGGTCAGCCGCTGATGCACAATCGTTCACTCCATCGCCATTGCCCGACTCCGATGTTCCATCATCCCGCGATCGCAACATGCACGCTCATCCTCGCGTCAGGCGTTGCGCTGGGCGCCGGCGTGCCGGCGCAAAACTATCCGGTGAAGCCGATCCGGTTTATCTCGCCGTTTCTGCCCGGCGGTTCGCAGGACGTGATCGCGCGCATCGTCGGCGGCAAACTCGCCGAGCGCGTGGGCCAGCAGGTGGTCGTCGACAATCGCAGCGGAGCCGCCGGCATCATCGCCGCCGAATTGACCGCGCGGGCGCCGCGCGGACGGTTACACCATACTGATGGTGACCGCGGGTCCGATTACGATCGCGCCGAGCCTCAATCGCAAGCTCTCTTACGATCCGTTGCGCGACCTGGCACCCGTGACGCAGTTGGTGGAAACGCCGATGGCGCTCGTCGCGAGCCCGTCGTTCGCGGCGAAGTCCGTCGCGCGAAGCCATCGCGCTGGCCAAATCCAAAGCCGGACAACGTCAATTACGCGTCGGTCGGCAGCGGCAGCATTTCGCACCTGACGATGGAACTTTTCAAGGCGCATACCGGCATCGAGATGACGCACGTGCCCTATAAAGGCGCAGTGCCGGCGTTTACCGACCTCGTCGGCGGCCAGGTGTCGCTGCTCTTCATCACCACTGCGTCGGTGCAACCGTTCGCCGCCAGCGGCAAGGTGCACGTGCTGGCGGTCGCGGCAAAAAAACGCTCGACTATGATGCCCGACGTGCCGACCATGCGCGAGGCCGGCGTCAAGGATTTCGAAGTGCCGGTGTGGGCGGGCGTCTCCACCACGGCGGGCACGCCCGCAGCCGCGATCGACCGGCTGTACCGCGAAATGCACGCGATACTGCAATTGCCCGACATTCGGGAACGCCTCGCGCAACTCGGTTCGGACATCGTCGGCAGCACGCCGTCACAGTTTGCCGCATTGCTGAAAGACGATCTGGCGCGCTGGGCCAAAGTCATCAAGACCGCGCAGGTCAAGGTTGATTGACTGCGCTTCATTGATTCAGCGTGGCGCCGGTCGAACTCCCACACCTCTTCGAAACCCATCAGCTTCGCGAACTCGTTGAACGGATATAGCGGCGCGCTCGCCTCCACGCTCGAACCGTCGCGCTTTAACGTCTGGTAAACCGATTCGAGCGCAGCGCCCGCCGCGAGAAAACCGGTGGCGGGAAAAATCGCGATCTTGTAGCCGAGTTCTTCCAGCCGGCGCGCCGTCAACACGGGCGTGCGCCCGCCTTCGACCATGTTCGCCATCAGCGGCAGCTCGATGCGCGCGCAGATTTTTTCCATCTCCTGCTCGGACTCCGGCGATTCGACGAACAATATGTCGGCACCGGCCTTCGCATACGCTTCGGCGCGGCGCAGCGCCTCGTCAAGGCCGTGCGCAGTGCGCGCATCGGTGCGCGCGACGATCAGAATATCGTTGTCGCCGCGCGCCTCCACCGCGACGCGGATTTTTTTCACCATGTCGGCGGCGGGGATCACGCGCCGGCCCGGCGTGTGGCCGCATTTTTTCGGAAACTCCTGGTCTTCGAACTGCACCGCCGCGGCGCCCGCTTTGATGTAGCCGCGCACCGTGTGCGCGACGTTCAGCAAGCCGCCGTAGCCCGTATCGGCATCCGCGATCAGGGGCGTAGTGGCGATCGTGCAAATCTGGTCGACGCGCCCGACCATGTCCGTATAACTCGCCAGCCCCGCGTCCGGCAGACCCAGGTGCGACGCGACCACGCCGAAACCCGTCATGTAGAGCGCGTCAAAACCCATGCGGTCGGCGATGCGCGCCGAGATCATGTCGTAGACGCCCGGCGCGGTGATCAAACCCGGCGCCGCAAGCCGTGCGCGCAACAATCCTGCCGTCGATGTCATGTGCTTTCCTTGTTCAAGGCACGCGCGTGCGTGTACTATGCACAATGCGCGCACGCCGTGGAGTGCGCAGTATAAACAACGAGGACATTGTATGCGCCCCGCCCTGAAATTTGCATTCGCCGTCAGCTGCGGTCTTGCGTTGACATGCATAGCCGGCAGCGTGCTAGCCCAGACTTACCCGACCAAATCGATCCGCCTGATCGTGCCGTTTGCCGCGGGCGGCTCGACCGACGCGCTCGCGCGCGCGATCGGGCAGAAACTCGGCGACGGCTTCGGACAGCAGATCATCGTCGACAATCGCACGGGGGCGAACGGCAACATCGGCACCGACATGGTCGCCAAGAGCCAATCCCGACGGCTACACGCTCTTGATGGCGTTCGACGCCACCATGGTGATCAACCCGTCCGCGTACGCGAAGCTGCCGTTCGACCCGGTCAAGGATTTCGCGCCCATCACCAAGGTCGCGGCACTCCCGTTGATACTCGTCGCGCACCCGTCGTTTCCGCCGTCGAACACGAAGGAGCTGATCCCTTACGCCAAGAGCAAACCCGGCCTCAATTATTCGTCGTCGGGTCACGCGAGCACGCCGCACCTCGCGATGCTGCTCTTCGAGCAGCGCACCGGCACCCAGTTCACGCACATCGCCTACAAGGGCGGCGGGCAGGCCGTGATCGACGTGCTCGCGGGCCAGATTCCGCTGCTCGCGACCGCCATCCCGACGGTGCAGGCGCACATCAAGGCCGGCAAACTGAAAGGCATTGCGCTGACGAGCGCCAAGCGTCATGCGTCGCTGCCGGACGTCGGCACCTTCGCCGAAGCCGGCATTACCGGTTTCGATATCGCGGCATGGTACGGGCTGCTCGCGCCCGCGGGCACGCCGCGCGCGGTCGTCATGCGCGTGCACGATGACACCGTGAGAATTCTCGCCACGCCGGAAATGAAGGAGCGCTTCCAGACCACCATCGGCGGCGACGCCGTCGGCAACACGCCCGAGCAATTTGCCGCCAACATCAAAGACGATATCGAGCGCTGGGGAAAAATCGTCAGGCAGACCGGCATCAAGCTCGAATAAGCCGCGGCGCGCGGATCGACACGTCAGCTACTTAGTTTGTCCTTGGCCTGGCGCGACTCGACCGTCTGCGCTTCGATTTCGTAGTACTTGTCGAGATCGATCATGTCCTCGACCGCCTGGCGCGAGGCCACGTATTCGGCGTTCGTCATCCCGGTGTAGTCGCCGGTTTCTCGCAACTCGGCCAGCGCCTTCTTGAGAAAATGAAACGCGGTACAGAGCACCACCTGCGCTTCGATGCACCCCACGTAACCCATCTGCTGCAGGTCCTTACGCGACAGGATGGGGCGGCCGTCGCGATTTCCGCGGCTTTGCACGTACACGAGCGGCAGCCGGCACACGCGCGGCGCACGCTCCGCTTCGGCGGGCGTGCGCGGGAACAGGAGGCCCAGATCGGCGCCGACGTCGGCGGCACGATTGATGCGCATGGCGGCCTCCTCGAGCCCCAGCGCGCGGCACGTGTCGGTGCGCGCGATCACCACGAAATCCGGATCGCTCTCGTCGCGCTGCTTGCACGAGTACCTGGATCTTTTCGATGAATTCCTCGGCCGGAATGCCGTGCACGACATACTTGTGATAATGCGCGCGCTTCGGATAGAGCGCGTCCTCGATGTGCACGCCGGCCACGCCGCCGCGTATGAATTCGCGCACCGTGCGCATCGTGTGGATCGGCTCGCCCCAGCCGGCGCCCGCATCGGCCACCAGCGGTATGCCGGTGTTCTCCGCGATATCGCGCGCGGGCGCGACTTGTTCGTTCATCGTCAGGAGCGGCTCGGTAACCGCGGTCGAAGCGCCCGTCACGTAGCCGCCGATGTACGCCGCTTCAAAACCGAGCGACTCCACGAGGCGGCCGCCGATGACGTCATAGACAGACGGCATGTGCAGAAACGTTTTGGCGCGCAGCAGCGCGCGCAGCTTGGTGGATTGACGTTGCATGGAATGTTCCTTTGCGTAGGGAATCAGATTGAATCGAGGCCGGTGCTGGCCGGATTACACGCAGCTTGCGCAGGGACTCACTAATGGCAATGAAACGCCGCTGTAATCCATTTCGCCGTGGCTAGGATACTACGGACCGCCGCATACGCGCTGACGGCGGGGCGAGTTCGCGATACCCCATGCGTCCCGCGCCCCGCGAGTTCCCGCCGCGCGTCATCGATGCAGCGCGGTCCAATCGCCGTCCCGCTAATTCGTCAACAAGATTGTTGACACTTTAGCCTACAACTTCTACGATGCGGCAATGCTCAAAAGCCGCCCTACCCCGCCGCGCGCGCACGGCGCCGCCGCCCTGCTGACCGCGCTGCGCGAGCGCATCGCGCGCCGCGCGCTCGCACCCGGCGCCAAGCTCCCGGAAAACGAACTCGCGCGCGAGTTCGGCGTGTCGCGCGCGAAAGTGCGCGACGCGTTCGGCGCGCTCGCGAGCCGCGGGCTGATCCGCCGTATCCCGAATCGCGGCGCGGTCGTCACACGGCTCGACCTGTCGCAGGTGTTCGAACTCTACGCCGTGCGCGAAATGCTCGAAGGCCTGTGCGTACGGCTCGCGGTCGAGCGCGCCAAACCGCAAGCGTGGCAGGATCTCGTGCAGCTCTTCGGACGGCCGATGGAGGCCATCGTCAGGCGCGGCGATTTCGAGGACTACATCGCCAACCTCGACCGCCTGCGCAATCGCACGCTCGAAGCCGCCGGCAACGCAGTGCTCGCCGACATGCTGGACAGCATCAACGACAAGACGCGCGAAATCCAGCGCCGTATCATCATACTGCCGGGGCGCGCGGCCGAAGGCCTGCAGCAGCACCGGGCGGTGCTCGCGGCGATGCGCAAAGGCGATGCAGCCAAAGCCGAGGCGCTGCGCCGCGCCAACATCCGCAGCTCGCGCGCGTATCTCGAACGCTTTCAGAAATTCGTGCTGTAGCGCATGCAAGCATGACCGCGACCTCCAACCAAGGGCCGCTCGCCGGCTACCGCGTGCTCGAACTCGGCTCAACCGTTGCCGGCCCGTTCTGCGGCCGGCTGTTCGCCGACTTCGGCGCCGAAGTCATCAAGATCGAGGCGGCCGACGGCGATCCGGTGCGCGCCATGGGCAAGCGCTACCGCGACAAGTCGCTGTGGGCGGCGAGCATATTCCGCAACAAGTCGCTGATCGCCGTGGACCTGCGCACGCCGCGTGGACAGGAACTCGTGAAAACCATCGCGGCGAAATGCGATTTCCTGATCGAAAATTTCCGTCCCGGTTCGCTCGAAGCGTGGGGCCTCGGCTACGACGCTCTCGCGAAGGTCAATCCGGGACTGATCATGATCCGCATCAGCGGCTACGGCCAGACCGGCCCCTACCGCGAGCGGCCCGGCTATGGCGTGATCTGCGAAGCCGTGAGCGGGCTGCGCCACATCACGGGCGACCCCGACCGGCCGCCCGGCCGCATCGCGACTTCGACCACCGATTACATCACCGGCCTCTATGCGGCGTTCGGCGCCATGCTGGCCCTCGAAGCGCGGCACCAGACCGGCCAGGGACAAGTCATCGACGCCGCGCTCTACGAAGGCGCCTTCAGTTTCATGGAGCCGCACGTGCCGGCATTCGAGAAGCTCGGCACGGTCGCGATGCGCGCCGGCTCGCGCTTGCCGGGCAACACGCCGAACAATCTCTATCCGACCCGGGATCAGCAATATGTCCACATCACGGCCGCGAGCGACGCGGTATTCAGACGCATCGCGAAAGCACTCGGCGAACCGGCGCTGGCGACGGATGCGCGCTTTGCAACCGCGCTGGCGCGCGTCGAGCACGAGGACGCGATCGACGACATCATCACGCGCTGGACATTGCAGCATACGTGCGCCGAGGCCGAACAAAAGCTGCATGCCGCCGCAGTGCCGGCGGCGCGCATATATACTATGGCCGATATTTTTGCCGATCCGCATTACGCCGCGCGCGGCATGCTCGCCAAGGTTCCCGACGACGAGTTGGGGACCGTGACGATGCCCGACGTGGTGCCGAAGCTGTCGATGACGCCCGGCGCCATCCGCCACAGCGGCCATCGCGTCGGCCAGGACACGCGCCGCGTATTGACCGAGCTGACGGGATTGTCGGCCGCCGAGATCGATCAGCTTGCAGCGGAACACGTCATCACCTGCGACAGCTCCGCAGACGCCGCAAGCGGCGTAGAAGCATCGGAAGCCTCTTAAGGGCAACGAAAGCACGGCAAATGGCACACGACGATTTATTGCGGGACATGGAGCAACGCCGCGCAAAGGCGCTCGCCATGGGCGGCGCGGACAAGCTTGCCAAACGCCGCGCCGCCGGCGTGATGAACGCGCGCGAGCGCATCGCCTATCTCTTCGATGCGGACACGTTCATCGAATCCGGACTGCTCGCGACTTCCGCGTACCCGGAAGCGCGCGATAAGAGTCCCGGCGACGGCAAGATCACCGGCTACGGCAAAATCCACGGCCGCGAGGCGGCGTGCGTGTCCAACGACTTTACCGTGATGGGCGCGTCGTCGTGCGCGACCAACATGAAGAAAATCGGCCACATGAAGCGCGCCGCCGTAGCGCGCGGCATGCCGCTGGTGTTTCTCGGCGAATCGTCCGGCGCGCGTCTGCCCGACAACATGGGCGCGCGCGGCATGGGCTCGCTGCTGGCGCTCGACCCGCATCAATACCTGCGCCAGCGCGAGTCGCCGTGGGTCTCCGCGGCGCTCGGGCTGTGCTACGGCTCGTCGACCTGGTATTGCTGCCTCGCTGATTTCAACGTGATGCGCAAAGGCGCGATCATCGCGGTATCAAGCTCGCTGCTGGCTTCGCTCGCAATGAACGACCCGGTGGACGCCGAGGAACTCGGCGGCTGGCGCGTGCACGCGGATGTGACCGGCATCGCCGACATGGTCGTCGACACTGACGAAGAAGCGCTCGACGCCATCAAGACTTTCCTCGTCCTATCTGCCGAGCCACCATAACGAAGCGCCGCCGGTAAAACCGGTGCCGGCCGGATCCGGCGACGCGTGCAAAGACATCCTCAAGCTCTTGCCGGAGTCACGCACCCAGGTGTACGACATGCGGAAAATTCTGCGCGTCGTCGCCGACCTCGACAGTTATTTCGAACTGAAAGCGCGCTTCGGCAAGGCGGCCGTCACCGCGCTCGCGCGGCTGGGCGGAAAAACGGTCGGCCTCATCGCCAACAACCCGCTCTACAAGGGCGGCGCGCTCGACGCCGATGCGTGCGACAAGATCGTCAGCTTCCTCGTGCTGTGCGACTCCTACAATATTCCGCTCGTGATGTTCGTCGACACGCCGGGATTCGCGATCGGCGTCGAAGCCGAACGCAAGCGCGCGCCCGGCAAGATCATGAATTTCATGAATGCGCTGGCGCTGGTGACCGTGCCCAAACTGACCGTGCTGGTCAGAAAGACCTACGGCCAGGCCTATATCAACATGGGCGGCGGGCGCAATTCGGACGAATTCATTGCGTGGCCGACCGCCGAGGTCAGCTTCATGGACCCGAATTACGCGGTCACCGTGGTGCATGGACTGAAACCCGGCGAGCCGGGTTTCGACGACAGGCTCAGTCGAGATGCAAAAAGACAATTCGGTCTATGATATCGCCGCGATCTACGCCGTGCAGGACGTGATCCGTCCCGATCAGACGCGCGATTACCTGCTGCGCATGCTCGACGTGCATCAACTGCGCCACACCCACGGCGTCGGCAAACATCTGCTTGTCGACGTGGCCGACCAGCTTTTGATTGAGCCGCCAAGATCGCCAAGATCGCTACGCATGAGGACCAAACCTATGACTCGTCATCCAGGATTATTCACGCTGACGTGCGCGGCGGCATTCAGCATCATCGCCGCTGACGCGTACGCGCAAGCGTATCCGGCCAAGGCGGTGCGCGTTATCGTGTCCAGCGCGGCGGGCGGCAGTGTCGATACGCTGGGCCGCCTGATGGCGCAGAAACTCACGGCGGGGCTCGGTCAGTCATTCGTGGTGGAAAATCGCTCGGGCTCGGGCGGCGTGGTCGGCACGGAAGTCGTCGCGAAAGCAACGCCCGATGGCTATACGCTGCTGATGGCCTATCACAGCCACGTGATCAATCCTGCGCTCTATCCCAAGTTGCCGTTCGACACCGTCAAGGCTTTCGACGCAATCACGCAGGTCGCGGTGCAGCCGCAAATGTTGAACGTTCATCCGTCGCTGCCGGCAAAGAACGTGAAAGAGCTAATCGCGCTCGCGAAAGCGCGACCCGGCCAGTTGCTCTACGGCTCGGCGGGCAGCGGCAGCGGCGGCCATCTCGCCAATGAGATATTCAATTCGATGGCCGGCATCAAGATGACGCACGTGCCGTACAAGGGTTCGGCGCCGGCGTTGATCGACGTGGTCGCCGGCCAGACGCAATTGATGTTCGCAACGCTCATCACGTCGCTGCCGCACGTGCGCTCCGGACGGCTGCGCGCGCTAGGCGTCAGCAGTCTCAAGCGCTCCGCTGCATTGCCCGACGTGCCGGCGATAGCGGAAACACTGCCCGGCTACGAAACGGTGGTTTCCTACTTTCTGCTCGCGCCGGCCGGCACACCCTGCGGATATCATCGCGAAGCTGCACGCGGAATGCGCGAAAGCGCTCAGGATGACCGATGTCATCGAGCGGCTCGCGCACGACGGCGCGGAACCGGTGGGCAACACGCCGCAGGACACCGCGCGCTACATCGTAGCCGAAATCGACAAGTGGGGCAAAGCCGTGAAGGCCTCCGGCGCGCGCGCGGATTAGGTGAGTTTTTCGGACATGCGTAACGAAATCGAAGGCCCGCGCACGCTGCGCGAGCTCGACGTAAACGGCAGGCGCTATGACTACTACAGCCTTGCCGCGGCCGCAGAGGCGGGCCTGCGCCGACATCGCGCGCCTTCCGTACACGCTCAAGGTCGTGCTGGAAAACTGCTGCGCCAGCACGCGGAAGGCTCGGCCACCACGCAGGATATCGCCGCGGTCGCCGAGTGGCTTAAGACGCGCGGCTCCGCGCGCGAAATCGGCTTCAAACCGACGCGCGTGCTGATGGTCGATTCGTCGGGCATCCCGCTGATTGGGCGACATGGCGGCGATGCGCGACGCCATGGTCCGCCTGGGCGGCGACCCGCGGCGCATCAATCCGGCCGTGCCGGTGGATTTCGTGATCGACCACTCGGTGATGGTGGATCACACCGGCAGCGCCGACGCGCTAGCGCGCAACATGCAGCTCGAGATCGAGCGCAATCGCGAGCGCTTTGCATTCCTGCGCTGGGGCGCGCAGGCGTTCGACAATCTGCGCCTGATCCCGCCCGGCGCCGGCATCTGCCACCAGATCAATCTCGAATATCTCGCGCGCGTGGTGTGGACGCGCGAAGCCGGCGGCCGCACGCTCGCCTATCCCGATTCGGTGCTCGGCATGGACAGCCACACGCCCATGATCGGCAGCCTCGGCATCGTCGGCTGGGGCGTGGGCGGCCTCGAAGGCGGCACCGCGACGCTCGGCGAGCCGGTGTCGATGCTGATCCCCGAAGTGATCGGCTGCCGCCTGACGGGAAAACCGCCGCCGGGCGTCACCACCACCGACGTCGTTCTCACCATCGTGCAGACGCTGCGGCAGCACAAGCTGATCGCCGCTTTCGTCGAGTACTGCGGGCCCGGCGTGGATGCGCTGGCGCTGCCCGAGCGCTCGACGATCTCGAACATGACGCCGGAGTTCGGCGCCACCATGGGTTATTTTCCGGTCGATCCCGAGACACTGCGCTATCTGCGCCTGACGGGACGTGCGGAAAGCGAGGTCGCGCTCGTCGAAGCGTATGCGAAAGCCCAGGGCCTGTGGCGCGACGCCAATACGCCGATTCCCGATTACACGCGCGTGATCGACATCGATCTCGCGACGGTCGAGCCTTCCATCGCGGGACCGCGCCGGCCGAACGAGCGCCTCTCGCTCGCCGCGGCGCCGGCCGCTTTTCGCGCGGCATATCCGGCGCGAACGGAGGACGGCGCAGTCAAAGACGGCGACGTCGTGATCGCGGCGATCGCGAGCTGCACGAATACTTCCAATCCGTCGGTCATGATCGGCGCGGGACTCTTCGCGCGAAATGCCGTCGCGCGCGGCCTGAAACTCGCACCGTCCGTCAAGACATCGTTTTCGCCGGGCTCGCACGTGGTGGCCGACTATCTCGAGCGCAGCGGCTGCTGAAACCGCTCGAGACGCTCGGCTTTAACATCACCGGCTTCGGCTGCATGACGTGCATGGGAAACTCGGGCCCGCTGCCGACGCGCTCGCGAAGGACATCGCGGCGCACAACTCAGCCGCGGTCGCCGTGCTCTCCGGCAATCGCAATTTCGACGGCCGCATCCATCCCGAGCGTGCGCGCGAATTTTCTCGCGTCTCCGCCGCTGGTCGTCGCCTACGCGATTGCGGGCACCATCCTCACCGACCTGACGACGCAACCGCTGGCGCACGACCGCGACGGCAAGCCGGTTTACCTCAACGAACTGTGGCCGGACCCGGAAGAAGTCCGCAAGATCATCGGCACAGCGGTGACGACCGAGCTTTACTGCGACGCGCTACGCAACCGTCGAACAGGGCGCGCCCGAGTGGAATGCCATCGCCACGCCGGGCGGCACCAATTTCGCGTGGCAGGCCGGCGAGCCACTTCATCAGGCGCCCGCCGTTCTTCGACGACTTGCAGGCGGCGCCCGCTCCACCGCGCGACATCCGCGGCGCGCGCGTGCTCGCGATGTTCGGCGACATGCTGACGACCGACCACATCTCCCCGATCGGCGCGATTTCAGCGGGCACGCCCGCCGCGGAATATCTGCAATCGCTCGGCATCGAACCGCGCGACTTCGTGAACTACGCTTCGCGGCGCAACAACCATGACGTCATGATCCGCGGCACGTTCGCCAATATCCGCATCCGCAACGAAATGACGCCGCAGGCGGAAGGCGGCTACACGCGCCACATGCCCGGCGGCGAGCAGATGACGATCTTCGACGCCGCGCAACGCTACGGCCGTGACGGCGTGCCGCTCGTGATCGTCGCCGGCGCGGAATACGGCGCCGGCTCGTCGCGCGACTGGGCGGCCAAGGGCGCGCGCCTCTTGGGCGTGCGCGCGGTGATCGCCGAATCCTTCGAGCGCATCCATCGCTCGAACCTGGTCGGCATGGGCGTGCTGCCGCTGCAGTTCGAGAGCGGCACCAACCGCAAGACGCTCGCGCTCGACGGCACCGAGCTATTCGACATCGGCGGCCTCGAAGGCACGCTCGCGCCCCGCATGACGCTCACTTGCACCATCACCCGCGGCGACGGCCAACGCGAAACGATCAAGCTCACGTCGCGTCTCGATACGACCCAGGAAGTCGAATACTTCCGCCACGGCGGACTGCTCAATTTCGCCATCCGTCAGCGTCTTAACCAGAATACCGAGTCTCGAAAACGGTTTGCGCAGCCGCAGATAAACGCAGATGAACGAAGATTCGTTCCATGAACTTGACGTTGGTCAGAGGGTGAATTTGAGTTTTCATCGGCGTGAATCCGCGTTTATCTGCGGCCAATGGTCGCTTTTGTATCTTTGAGATGGCTTCTAAAGGAAATCCGTATGAACACCCGCAAAATTTTCAGGCAGCTGATGTCCGCGCCCGGTTATGTCATTGCGCCGGGCGCCTACGACACATTGACGGCGCGCCTCGTCCAACTCGCCGGATTCCAGGCGGTCTACCTCACGGGCGGCGGCTACTCGCGCGCGAACGGCTACCCGGACGTCGGGCTTTTGACCATGACCGAAAACGTGCAGTGGATAGCGCGCACGGTCGACGTTGTCGATATTCCGGTCATCTGCGACATGGACAGCGGCTACGGCAACGCGGTGAACGTGGTGCGCAGCGTGCGCGAGTACGAAAAGACCGGTGTTGCCGCATTTCATCTCGAGGACCAGGTCTCGCCGAAAAAGTGCGGTCACTATGAAGGCAAGCAGCTCGTGAGCAAGGCCGAGATGGTCGGCAAGATCAAGGCCGCCGTCGATACCCGCCGCGACGCGGACATGGTGATCATCGCGCGCACCGACTCGCGCGCCAGCGAAGGCCTCGAGTCCGCGATCGACCGCATGAACGCGTATCTCGAAGCCGGCGCCGACTGGGCTTCGTCGAAGCGCCGCAGAGTGCGGCGGAACTCGCGGCGGTACCCAAAGCGATCACCAAGCCGGCGGTTGCGAATATCTTCGAAGGCGGGAAAACCCCGGCGCTTCCCCGCAGCCAACTCGAAACGATGGGCTACCGGCTCGGCATCTACCCGTCGCAGACGCACCGCGCCGCAATCGCGGCGGCGAAAAAGGTGCTGGCGGTGTTGAAGCGCGACGGCGACACCGCGGCGATCGAGAGCGAACTTGCGACGTTCAACGATCGCGAAGACGCGGTGAACTGCGCGCGCGATCTGGCGAACGAAATCGAGCAAGCGAGTATCTGAAAGGAGCTGTGTCCGAATGAAATATGCGATCAGTTTTCGAATCTTGTCTGCGCTTGCGAGGAGCATGAATTGACCTGGAAACCGGAAGCAGACGAATTGAAGCAGCGCCACGCGTACGCGGAGGCGCTCGGCGGCGATCGAAGCGATCAAGCGCCACCACGCGCAATCGCGGCTCACGGTGCGCGAGCGCATCGCGGGATTGCTCGACGCGGATTCGTTTCAGGAAGTCGGCAAGCTGACCGGCAGCGCTGCAGCTTCAGGACGGCAAACTCGTGAACGTCACGCCCGCGCCCTACGTGATGGGACTGGGCACCATCGCCGGCCGCCCGGTCGCGATCGGCGGCGAGGATTTCACGGTGCGCGGCGGCACCAGCTGGGGCGGCACGCGGCGCAAGGGCGGCCAGGGCGGATTCGTCGAAGACCTCGCCCACGAGTACCGCATTCCGCTCATCAACCTGATCGACGGCGCGGGCGGCAGCGTGACCTCGGCGCAGACGCGCGGCTACACGGTATTTCCCGGCATCCACGGCTTCGAGCGCTCGGTCGAACTTCTCGGTGAAGTGCCCGTCATCAGCGCGGTGCTCGGCACCGCCGCCGGCGGCCCCGCCGGACGCGCGATACTTTCGCACTGGTCGGTCATGGTCAAGGGCTCGAGCCAGATCTTCGCCGCCGGCCCGCCGGTGGTCGAACGCTCGCTCGGCGAAAAAGTCGACAAGGAAGCGCTGGGCGGCGCGCACGTCGCGGTGGACATCGCCGGCACCGTGGACAACGTCGTGGAGAACGAAGCCGATTGCTTTGCCGCGATCAAGCGTTTCCTCTCGTACCTGCCGCAGAACGTGTGGCAGCTGCCGCCGGCGCTGGCGTGCGACGATCCGGTCGACCGCCGCGACGAAGGTCTGCTGTCCATCGTGCCGCGCGAACGGCGCCAGGCCTACAACATGAAGAAGCTGGTCGCGATGATCGTCGACCGCGACTCGATGTTCGAAATCCAGCCGTCGTTCGGCCGCTCGGTCATCACCTGCCTCGCGCGCATGGACGGCAAGGTGGTCGGCGTGATCGCCAACAATCCGATGGTTTACGGCGGCGCGATGGACATCAAGGCCGCGCGCAAGCAGACGCACTTCATGGAAATGTGCGACACCTTCCACATCCCGCTGATCTTTCTGGTCGACGTGCCGGGCTTCATGGTCGGCACGCAGGCGGAAATGGCGGCGACGTTGCGCGAAGGCATGCGCGCGGTCTACGTCGGACTGCAATTGACGGTGCCGATGCTGACGGTCGTGATCCGCAAGTGCTACGGCATGGCCGGCATGGGCACGACCGACAAGAACGGGCTCGATCTGAAAATCGCGTGGCCGTCGGCGGAATGGGGTTCGCTGCCGGTCGAAGGCGGCGTTGCCGCCGCTTACCGCCGCGAGATCGCGGCCGCGCCCGATCCGGCCAAACGCGTCGAAGAAATCGAAGCAGACCTGCGCAAGTTCGCCTCGCCCATGCTGACCGCGGAAGCGTTCGCGGTGGAAGACGTGATCGACCCGCGCGACACGCGCCCGTACCTGTGCCGCTTCATCAACGCGATGCAGGGCAGGCTCGCGACCAGCGTCGGGCCCAAGTCCAAATCCGGCGTGCGTCCATGACGCATCGTGCTAGGCTATCAAATATAATCTCAAACCAATCGGAGGAGATTCATGCGCATCATAAGATTGCTGTTCGTGTTGCTGGCGTCCGCCTCGGCCGTGCACGCGATGCCCGCCACGGCCGCCGAGGTGAGCGAATTCAAAGTCGCGCAGCAGTTCGGCATCGGCTACCTGCCGCTCACGATCATGAAGACCAACGGCCTGATCGAAAAGCATCTCAAGGCCGCGGGCCTTCGCCGACACCAAGGTCGTCTGGTTGCAATTGAGTTCAGCGCAGCCGATGAACGACGCGCTGCTCTCCGGCAGCCTGCATATCGCGTCGGGCGGCGTCGCGCCGTTCCTGATTCTGTGGGACCGCACGCGCGGCACGCTCAACGTCAAGGCGGTGGCGGCGCTCTCCTCGATGCCGATGTATCTCGTCACCAACAATCCGAACGTGAAATCGATCCGGGACTTCACCGACAAGGACCGCATCTCGATGGCCGGCGCCGGCCAGTCGATCCAGACCATCGTGCTGCAGATGGCGGCGGCGAAGGAATTCGGCGACGCGAACTACAACAAGTTCAGCACGCTCTACCGCAACCTGTCGCATCCCGACGGTCTCGCCGCGTTCCTGTCGGGCACGGAGATCACCGCCTACTTCTCGTCGCCGCCGTTCCAGTACCAGGCGCTGCGAAAAGCCCGGCGTGCGCCGCATCCTGAACTCGTACGATATTTCCGGCGGCCCCGCGACCTTCCTCGTCGCGTGGGCGACCAGCAAGTTCCGCGACGAAAACCCGAAAACCTACCAGGCGTTCTTCAACGCCTACAAGGAAGCGACCGATTTCATCAACGCCAACAAGCGCGCCGCGGCGGAAATCTACGTCAAGGAAACCAAGGACAAGAGCGGCGTCGACGCGATCCTGAAAATGCTCAACGATCCCGAGATCAGGATCACGATGACGCCCGAGCAGACCCTGCCGATCGCCGACTTCATGAGCAAGACCGGCACGCTCAAGGGCAAAGCCGCCTCGTGGAAAGACCTGTATTTCCCCGAACTGCACAACCTGCCGGGAAGCTGAGCGCGTCGCGAGGTGATGGGTGACGAGCGATGAGTGATGAATTCGAACAGCTGCGGCAGTGGGTCGGCAAAACCGAAACCCGCACCGACACCGTCACCGCGTGGCCGGTCGCGGCGCTGTCCGCCACGCTCGATCGCAACGATCCCGCGCCGCAAGACCGGCGACGAACTGCCGCCCGGCTGGCATTGGCTTTATTTTCTCGAAGCGAAGCCCGCGTCCGAACTCGGGCCCGACGGCCACCCGAAACGCGGCGGCTTTCTGCCGCCGGTGCCGCTGCCGCGCCGCATGTGGGCGGGCGGACGCATCGAATTCCTGCAGCCGCTGCGCATCGGCGACGCCATCCGCCGCGATTCCGAAATCCTGAGCGTCGAGCCCAAGCACGGCCGCAGCGGCAGCCTCGTGTTCGTGACGGTGCGCCACACGATCAGCGCGGGTCAGGCGCAGCCGCGGTGCGCGAAGAACACGACATCGTTTACCGCGACGCCGCCAAACCCGGCGACCGCGCCGCCGCCCGGCAAGCCGGCGCCCGCGCATGCCGCATGGCAGCGCGAGCCTCATCGGCGACCCGGTGACGCTGTTCCGCTATTCGGCGCTCACCTTCAACGGCCACCGCATCCACTACGATCTCGATTACGTAAAAACCGAAGAACACTATCCCGGCCTGATCGTGCACGGCCCGCTGCAAACGACGCTGCTGCTCGATTTGTGCCGCCGTCATTCGCCGCGCCCGGTCGTCAAAACTCGACTACCGCGCGTTAAGCCCGGTCTTTCACACCGAACGTTTCACGGTGAACGGCAATCCCGGCGCCGACGGTTCCAGCGCCGAACTGTGGACCGCGAACGCCGCGGGCAATTACGCGATGACGGGAACCGCGATGGTTCAGGTCAGCCTGATTTCGCTGATTGATTCGTTCCCCGTGCTGACAGAGGCCGAGCGGACGAACGCCATGCTCGGGCAGCGGGCTAGTCGTAAGACGCTAGCCGCCCGCTTCCCGCTCGGGCGTCGCGCCTATCTTGTGTATGCTCAAATCCGAGCCTGCGAATTCCTGCTCCGGATCGAGACGGATTCCGAACGCAAGCTTCAGCGTGCCGTAAACGATGAAGCCGCCGGCGACAGCGACGCCGATACCCAGCAGCGTGCCGAGCAATTGGGCCTCGAACGTCACGCCGCCCAGTCCGCCCATGCTTTTCAAGCCGAAAATTCCCGCGGCGATGCCGCCCCACGCGCCGCACAATCCGTGCAGGGGCCACACGCCGAGCACGTCGTCGATCTTCCAGCGGTTTTGCGTGACCGTGAACATGATGACGAACAGCGCACCGGCGACGCCGCCGGTTGCCAGCGCGCCGAGCGGGTGCATGATGTCGGAACCCGCGCAGATGGCAACCAGCCCCGCGAGCGGACCGTTGTGCACGAATCCCGGATCGTTGCGGCCCACGACGAGGCCGGCCAGCGTGCCGCCCGCCATCGCCATCAGCGAATTGACCGCCACCAGTCCGCTGATCTTGTCGATGGTCTGCGCCGACATCACGTTGAACCCGAACCAGCCGACCGACAGTATCCACGCGCCGAGCGCGAGAAACGGAATGCTCGACGGCGGATGCGCGCTGATCTGGCCGTCCTTGGTGTAGCGCCCGCTGCGCGCGCCGAGCAGCAGCACCGCCATCAGGCCGATCCAGCCGCCCACCGCGTGCACGACGATCGAGCCCGCGAAGTCGTGGAACTTGGCGCCGGCGGCTGCCTCCAGCCACGCCTGCACGCCGTAGTGGTCGTTCCACGCGATGCCTTCGAAGAACGGATAGACGAAGCCGACCAGCAGGAAAGTCGCCGCCAGCTGCGGAGAAAACCTGGCGCGCTCGGCGATGCCGCCCGACACGATCGCCGGCACCGCCGCCGCAAACGTCAGCAGGAAGAAAAACTTGACCAGTTCATAGCCGCTTTTTTCCGCCAGTTGCTCCGCGCTGCCGAGAAAATTCACGCCGTAGGCAAGCGTGTAGCCGATGAAAAAATACGCGATGGTCGACACCGCGAAGTCGCACAGGATTTTCACCAGCGCGTTGACCTGGCTCTTTCTGCGCACGGTCCCCAGTTCGAGAAACGCGAACCCCGCGTGCATCGCGAGCACCATGACCGCGCCCAGCAGAATAAACAGAACGTCGCTGCCCGCCTTCAGATTTTCCATGACTCCCCCTTGAGACAAACCGGTTGATTAAAGCAAGTTACATTCCAAAATCACAATTGTCTGTTTATCAATGATAATAATTGATCCGCGCGGATTTTAACTTCATTTATGCACGCCACGATTATGCAAACTGGAATTTTCTGCACTTTATCGGCGCGTACTCCGCGATTTAGGCGGCCTCGACACGCACTCCGCGTCAGGAATTGCGGGTTTTGGCGTAACTAATTGAGTTGTTTATGGATTACGTTTATATTCGCGGTCATGGCCGACAGCGCAACTAATCCCGTCAAGTCCACCACCCTTTCAGCCGTCCGCCAAACAGGCGGGCCAGCGGCTCACTCTCGACCGTCTGCTCGCCGACCTCGTGGCGGACAAACTGGTCAGCAAGGAGGACGCGGACCGGCTGCTCGCCGACCGCCGCATCAACCACAGCGATCATCATCCGCTGGTGGTGCTCGGCGACCAAAAACTCAAGGACCCGCGCAATCCGCGCAAAATGCTGCACGTCGAGGCGCTGACCGAATGGCTCGCGGGCAAGGTCGGTCTGCCGTACATGCACGTCGATCCGTTCAAGATCGACTTCGCGGCCGTCACCAAGCTGATGTCGACCGCCTACGCGCAGCGCTACCGCATCCTGCCGGTCGGCGTCACCACGACCGAGGCGACGATCGCCACCTGCGAACCCTTCGTGCGCGACTGGGAGGAGCAGCTGGAGCAGATCCTGCGCCTGAAGATCAAGCGCGTCATCGCGAATCCGATCGACATCCAGAGTTACATCGTCGAATTTTTCAATCTCGCGAAATCCGTCAAGGGCGCCAACGAAAAAGACAAGGGCGCGTTCGGCCAGATCGCGAATTTCGAGCAACTGGTGCAGTTGGGCCGCAGCGGCAAGCTCGACGCCAACGACCAGCACGTCGTCCATATCTGCGACTGGCTGTTCACCTATGCGTTCGAGCAGCGCGCGAGCGACATTCATCTCGAACCGCGCCGCGACACCGGCAATGTGCGCTTTCGCATCGACGGCGTGCTGCACCAGGTCTACCAGATTCCGACGCCCGTGCTGGGCGCCATGACGAGCCGCATCAAGGTGCTCGGCCGCATGGACGTGGTGGAAAAGCGGCGCCCGCAGGACGGCCGCATCAAGACCGTGACGCCGGACGGCGGCGAGGTCGAACTGCGGCTGTCGACGATGCCGACCGCGTTCGGCGAAAAACTGGTGATGCGGATATTCAATCCGGACGTGCTGGTCAAGGACTTCAGCGAACTCGGGTTTACCGACGACGACCTGAAAAAATGGAACGGCATGATCGCCAAGCCGCACGGCATCGTGCTCGTGACCGGCCCGACCGGTTCGGGCAAAACCACGACGCTCTACTCGACGCATGAAGTATCTGGCGACACCGGAAGTCAACGTGTGCACGGTCGAGGACCCGATCGAAATGGTCGAGCCGCAATTCAACCAGATGCAGGTGCAGCAGAACATCGGCGTCGACTTCGCGACCGGCATCCGCACGCTGATGCGCCAGGACCCGGACATCATCATGGTCGGCGAAATCCGCGACCTCGAAACCGCCGAGATGGCGATCCAGGCGGCGTTGACCGGCCACCTGGTGCTGTCGACGCTGCACACCAACGATGCGCCGTCGGCGATGACGCGCATGCTCGATCTCGGCGTGCCGTCCTATCTGCTTGAAGTCGACCGTGCTGGGCGTGATGGCGCAGCGCCTGGTGCGCGTGCTGTGCCCCGCGTGCAAGGAACGCGCCGCGCTCGAGGATTCGGCGTGGGAACTGCTGGTATCGCCGTGGAAAGCGCAGAAACCCGATACCACCTACATCGCCAAAGGCTGCCTCGACTGCCGCATGACCGGCTACGTCGGCCGCATCGGCATTTACGAGATCATGGTGCTCAACAACGAGATCAGGAATCTGATCAGCGACACGACCGACATGGACAAGTTGCGCGAAGTGTCCTACCGCGAAGGCGTGAAGCCGCTGCGCATCAGCGGCGCCATGAAAGTGGCCGCCGGCGTCACGACCGTCGACGAAGTCATGAAAGTCGCACCTCCGATGCAGGACCGGCGCGCGCTGCCGGGCTAAATTCGGTGAACGGTCAGCAGTAGGATGGTGAAGAGCAGCGCACCGACGCGATTTCCCGCGTCACCGCTCACCGCTTACGCTTCCGACTCACCGCTTCTAACGCCCTTTACTCAACTGCCGCATGCCGCGGTCGAGTCCTGCGAGGGTGAGCGGAAACATGCGCTCGCCGATCAACTCGCGCGTCACGCGTATCGATTCGTGATAGTCCCACACCGCTTCCGGCTGCGGGTTTAACCAGATCGTGTCCTTGTAAACCGCGAGCACGCGCTGCATCCACAGCGCGCCGGGCTCCGGATTCGTGTGCTCGACGCTGCCGCCCGGATAGGTGATCTCGTACGGGCTCATCGTCGCGTCGCCGACGAAGATCACCTTGTAGTCGTGCGGATATTTGTGCAGCACGTCCCACGTCGCCATGCGCTCGGTCGCGCGCCGCCGGTTGTCCTTCCACACGCGCTCGTACAGAAAATTGTGGAAGTAGAAATATTCGAGGTGCTTGAACTCGTTGCGCGCCGCCGAGAACAATTGCTCGCACACCTGGATGTGGTCGTCCATCGAGCCGCCGACGTCGAGGAACAGCAGCACCTTCACGCTGTTGTGCCGCTCGGGCACCATCTTGATATCGAGCCAGCCGGCGTTTTTCGCGGTCGAGCGTATGGTGTCGTCGAGATCGAGCTCTTCCGGATTGCCCTCGCGCGCGAACTTGCGCAGCCGCTTCAGCGCGACCTTGATGTTGCGCGTGCCCAACTCGACCGAATCGTCGAGGTTCTTGAATTCGCGCTGGTCCCACACCTTGACCGCGCGGCGGTGACGCGATTCGTGCTGGCCGATGCGCACGCCTTCGGGGTTGTAGCCGTACGCGCCGAACGGGCTGGTGCCGGCGGTGCCTATCCACTTGCTGCCGCCCTGATGCCGGCCCTTCTGCTCTTCGAGGCGCTTCTTCAGCGTCTCCATCAGCTTGTCCCAGCCGCCGAGCGACTCGATCAGTTTCTTCTCTTCCTCCGTCAGGTGCTTCTCGGCGAGCTTCTTCAACCACTCTTCCGGAATCAGCGCCGTCGCGCCCTCGGGCAATTCGGTGATGCCCTTGAAGTAAGCGCCGAACACGCGGTCGAATTTGTCGTAGTTCGATTCGTCCTTGACGAGGCACGCGCGCGACAGATAGTAGAAGTCGTCGATGCTGCCGCTGATCACGCGCTTGTCGA
This sequence comes from uncultured beta proteobacterium, assembly GCA_963778865.1. GTDB lineage: Bacteria > Pseudomonadota > Gammaproteobacteria > Burkholderiales > SG8-41 > PALSA-1004. The sequence continues at coordinate 78,916 of CAVZWF010000009.1, forward strand.
GCGCCTCGAGCAGCGTCAGGAACTCCCTGACCGATACCGGCAGGCTGCCTTGCTTCAGCTTCAGAAAGAATTCGATCAGCATGGAGTGCGTGAAGGGTGAATGAGTGATGGGTCAAACGCCAAACTGCACGCTCGCAGCACGTGCCGATTGGAGTGACAACCGCGTGGGCGCGGCGATTTGCCGCCACTGCTTGAGCTTTTCTTCGAAGCGCATTGTGTTCGCAGGGCTCGACGACGGCAGCACGACGGTTGCAAAGCCCCACTCGGCAGAACTGCGCCTCCATTGTGCCGGCGGTCTTGCCGTTGAAGCATACGCGGCGCAATTTTTTCGCGACGGCGGTCACGCGCGAAAAGTCGTTGTGCCCCGGGTTGCGAATATTGGAATCGAGACTGCCCTCGCGCTGGCAGGTACCGATGACGTCCCACAGGCCGATGCGGTGCTTCGAGCAGCGTCTTGAGCCGCTGCGCGTATTCCATCTCGGGCAGCGGCTCGGCGATCACCGCGCCCACCAGCCGCCAGAACTGGTTCTGCGGATGGCCGTAGTACTGCGCCTTGCCGAGCGACGCGACGCTCGGAAAACTGCCGAGAATCAGCGTCTCGATGTTCGCATCGATCACCGGCGGAAACCCTCGCGCGCTCTTGGTCATGCGTCTTGTTTTACATCCTTCTGCTTTGCTTGGCGTTCTCGGCGTCTTGGCGGCTCAATCAGCTTTTGCGCCGCGACAGGAACACCAGCCGCTCGAACAGATGCACGTCCTGTTCGTTCTTCAGCAGCGCGCCGTGCAGCGGCGGAATGATCTTGTGCTGGTCCTGGCTCGTCAACGCCTCGGGCGGAATGTCTTCGGCCAACAGGAGCTTCAGCCAGTCGAGCAGTTCCGACGTCGACGGTTTTTTCTTGAGACCCGGCACGTCGCGGATTTCGAAGAAGGCCTCCAGCGCCTCCTTCAGCAACGACTTCTTGAGCGCCGGGAAATGCACGCGCACGATCTTCTCCATCGTCTCCTGATCGGGAAACCGGATGTAGTGGAAGAAGCAGCGCCGCAGGAACGCGTCCGGCAGTTCCTTTTCATTGTTGCTGGTGATGATGACGAGCGGGCGGTGGCGCGCCTTGATGAGCTGCTGCGTCTCGTACACGTAGAACTCCATGCGGTCGAGCTCGCGCAGAAGATCGTTCGGAAATTCGATGTCGGCCTTGTCGACTTCATCGATCAGCAGCACCGACTGCGCTTCGGCTTCGAACGCGTTCCACAGCATGCCGCGCACGATGTAGTTCTTGATGTCGTGCACTTTCGGGTCGCCGAGCTGCGAATCGCGCAGCCGCGACACCGCGTCGTATTCGTACAGCCCGTGCTGCGCCTTCATGGTGGACTTGATGTGCCATTCGTACAACGGCCGCTTTAACGCCTTCGCGACTTCGAGCGCCAGCATCGTCTTGCCGGTGCCCGGCTCGCCCTTGATCAGGAGCGGGCGCTCGAGCGTGATCGCCGCGTTGACCGCCATCATCAGGTCCGGCGTGGCGACGTAGTTTTCAGTGCCTTCGAATCGGGACATCTCTGCTATCACCTCAGGTAAATTGAACGGCGCCAACGGCATCCGTTCGCCGGTGCAAATAAATCCAAGTGCGTTGAGCGGCGCCTTGAGCTTCTAGCTCCAAGTGCGTTGAGCGGCGCTTTGAACGTCCGTTCGAACGAACGTCCAGCCAATTATAGTGGAACGCGGCGTTCAGCCGCTACGCGACAGATCCTCGCGCCGGTCGATATCCTGCAACACACCCGGATCGTCGCATTCGATCAGCACCAGTTCAGCCTGGTGCGCGGCGATGATGTCGCGCGCGCCGGCGTCGCCGCTCGAGCGCCAGCAATTGCGCACCGAATCGCTTGCCCAAGCCCACCGGATGGCCGCGCTGCCCTTTGTAGGCCGGCGCAACGAGCTGCCCTGCCCGCTTCCAGTTCGCGCGCAATCGCCGCGATGGTCGCGGGTTTGATCAGCGGCATATCGGCGAGCGCGATGATCCAGCCGTCGGCGCCGCGCCGCTGGGCGACGCCGTGCGCCAGGCTCGCGCCCATGCCGCGCGCGGCGTCGGCAAACATCGTCACGTTGCAGCCCTCCTGCTCGAGCATATCGGCGAGCGGAAAATCGCCCGCCTTCACCACCGCCACGACGGCGAGCCCCGCCGCGACCAGATTGCGCGCCGCATGCGCGCCGATCGCCACGCCGTCGTCGAGCGGGTGCAGGAGCTTGTCGCCGCCGAAACGCGAGCCCGAACCTGCGGCGAGCAGGATTGCGGTGATTTCCAAGTGGAATTCCAGATAAACGGGTGGCAGGCATTATATAATTATCTTACGGCGATTCGAACGGACGCTACATTGCAGCCGTTCAACGCCGCACTGCCAACAAGAACTGGACTGAAGATGCCCAAACTCGCCGCCAATCTCACGATGATGTTCAACGAGGTCGATTTTCTCGACCGCTTCGCCGCCGCCGCCAAAGCGGGATTCAAGGGCGTCGAATACCTGTTTCCGTACGATTACGACAAGAACGTGCTCGAAGCAGAAACTCGCCGAGCACAAGTTGACGCAGGTGCTGCACAACCTGCCCGCCGGCAACTGGGCCGCGCGGCGAGCGCGGCATCGGCTGCCATCCCGACCGCATCGCCGAATTCAAGGCCGGCGTCGACAAGGCGATCGACTACGCGACCGCGCTGGGTTGCAAGCAGGTCAACTGCCTCGCCGGCGTGCGGCCGCCGGGCGTGGACCCGAACGATGCGCGCGAAACCTTCATCCGCAACCTGCAGTTCGCGGCACCCCGCTTCAAGGCCGCCGGCATCAAGCTCCTGATCGAAGCGATCAATACGCGCGACATACCCGGCTTCTTCCTGACCAACACCGCGCAGGCGGTCGACATCATCAAAGCGGTCGGCTCGGACAATCTGTTCGTGCAGTACGACATCTATCACATGCAGATCATGGAGGGCGATCTCGCGCCCACCATCGAGAAGCACCTGAAGCTCATCCCGCACATGCAGCTCGCCGACACGCCGGGCCGCCACGAACCCGGCACCGGCGAGATCAACTACGGCTTCCTGCTGCCGCACATCGACAAGATCGGCTATCAGGGCTGGATCGGCTGCGAGTACAAGCCCGCCGGCAAAACGTGACGGCTCGGCTGGACCAAACCTTATCTTGAACCGCGAAGGACGCGAAGGCGCAAGGACACAGAGACCAAATGAGATATTCTCACGCCACTCAAGGACATTCGATTTCTTGATTTTCACCGCGTCCTTGCGTCCTTTGCGGTGAAGCTTTTTTGACTAACGGAGTGAGATAAACATGGCAAATATCGGATTCATCGGGCTCGGCATCATGGGCAAGCCCATGGCGGCGAATTTAATCAAGGGCGGACACAAGCTCTTTCTCACCTCGCGCAGCGGCGTGCCGCAGGAACTCACCGCCGCGGGCGGCACCGCGTGCGCGAGCGCGAAGGAAGTCGCGCAGAAGTCCGACATCGTCATCATCATGGTGCCGGACACGCCGGACGTCGAAAAAGTGCTGTTCGGCGCGAACGGCGTCGCCGAGGGACTTGAGCAAAGGCAAGATCGTCGTCGACATGAGTTCGATCTCGCCGATCGAGACCAAGAACTACGCGAAGCGCATCAACGCGCTCGGCTGCGAATATCTCGATGCGCCGGTGTCGGGCGGCGAAGTCGGCGCCAAGAATGCGGCGCTCACCATCATGATCGGCGGGCCGCAATCGGCGTTCGACAAGGTCAAGCCGGTGTTCGAGCTGATGGGCAAGAACATCACGCTGGTCGGCGGCAACGGCGACGGCCAGACCTGCAAGGTGCGCAACCAGATCATCGTCGCGCTCAACATCGAAGCGGTGAGCGAAGCGCTGGTGTTCGCGTCGAAGGCCGGCGCCGATCCGGCCAAGGTGCGCCAGGCGCTGATGGGCGGCTTCGCGGCGTCGCGCATACTCGAAGTGCACGGCGAGCGCATGATCAAGCGCACGTTCGATCCGGGCTTCCGCATCGAACTGCATCAGAAGGACCTGATCTCTCGCGCTCGCCGGCGCGCGCGCCCTCGGCGTGTCGCTGCCCAATACGGCGACCGCGCAGGAACTCTTCAATTCGTGCAGCGCCAACGGCGGCGCCAAGTGGGACCATTCGGCGATGGTGAAAGCGCTCGAGAAAATGGCCAATCACGACGTGGCCAAGAAGTAATGAGTAAACGGCTAATGGATGATATGCGCGTATAGTTTGGTTTTAACTCCTTACTCCTTACTCCTTACTCCTTACTCCTTACTCCTTACTCCTTACTCATCACTCATCGCTACTTTCGATGAACCAGCCCGCGCACCCTCCTGCCGCCTTGCGTAAGCCGCTGCCCGGCGCGCTGCTCGACGCGTTGCGCGCGCTGCTCGGCGAACGCGTCGAGCACGTCGGATGCGGTGCGCGCGCATCACGGCAAGGACGAATCGGCGCATCCGCACGCGCTGCCCGACGCGGTCGTCTTCGCGCAAACGACCGACGAAGTCGCGAGCGTCGTCAAACTGTGCGCGCAACACCGCGTGCCGCTGATTCCGTTCGGCGCCGGCAGCTCGGTCGAAGGCCACGTGCTCGCGATCCACGGCGGCATCGCGCTCGATCTGACGCGCATGAACCGGGTGCTCGCCGTCAACGTCGACGATCTCGACGTCACGGTCGAGGCCGGCGTCACGCGCAAGCAGTTGAACCAGCACCTGCACGACACGCGGACTTTTTTTCCCGATCGATCCCGGCGCCGACGCGACGATCGCGCGGCATGGCGGCAACCCGCGCGTCCGGCACCAACGCCGTGCGCTACGGCACGATGCGCGAAAACGTGATGGGGCTCACCGTCGTGCTCGCCGACGGCCGCGTGATCCACACCGGCGGCCGCGCGCGCAAGTCATCCGCCGGCTACGATCTCACGCGGCTCTTTGTCGGCAGCGAAGGCACGCTCGGCGTCATCACCGAGGTGACGCTGCGCCTGCATCCGCAGCCCGAAGCGGTGTCGGCGGCGATCTGCATGTTCCCCGGCGTCGATCAGGCCGTGCGCACCGTGATCGAGACGATCCAGATGGGCGTGCCGATCGCGCGCTGCGAGTTGCTCGACGCGCTGACGATCAAGGCGGTCAATCGTTACAGCAAGCTCACCTTGCGCGAAGTCCCGATGCTGCTGTGCGAGTTTCACGGCACGCCGGCGAGCGTCGAAGAACAGGCGAAGACGGTGCAGGCGATCGCCAGCGAACACGGCGGGCTCGATTTCGAATGGGCGACGCGCCAGGAGGAACGCTCGCGGCTGTGGCAGGCGCGCCACGACGCCTACCTCGCGTGCATGCAGTTGCGGCCCGGCAACCGCGGCGTGGCGACCGACGTCTGCGTGCCGGTGTCGCGCCTCGCGGAGTGCATCGCCGCGACCAACGAGGACATCGCCAAAGCATCGATGCCGATCGCGCTGTTCGGCCACGTCGGCGACGGCAATTTCCATCTCGTGATCCTGGTCGATGCCAACAATCAAAACGATCTCGACGAAGCCGACGCGATCAATCAGCGGCTGGTGATGCGCGCGCTGGCGATGGGCGGCACTTCGACCGGCGAGCACGGCATCGGCTTCGGCAAGCTGGATTTTCTCGACGCCGAGCACGGCGAAGCGGTGAGCGTCATGCGCGCGATCAAACGCGCGCTCGATCCGGACAATCTGTTCAATCCCGGCAAGGTCGTGCGGATGTAAATTGCCGATGCGGCGCCGAGCGCGCCGATTTCGTCAAGTCGACCCCATCCGGCATCATGATCCGGCGGGCGCCGCCCCCTTGAAACCGACGACGCGCATGTCGCGCGGTTCCCGCATTTTGAACTGGGCCGGCTGCGGGCGGACATTCACCAATCCCGCCTGCCGCATCAGCTGGGCGAGGCTGGCCGGCGTGTAGCCCCAGCGATGACACATCAGCGGATCCTGCCACGCCGGGTCGCCGTAAAGCACCCACATGGTCGTTTCGCCATCCTGCCCGGCGGCGGACAGCCGGTCGGGATCACCCAGCAAAGTCTCGCATGCGGACTTGAGATTCGGGCATTCGACGATCATCCGGCCGCCGGGCTTGAGGACGCGCACCCATTCGCGCAGCAATGCGTCGACTTCCCACCGCCAGAAGTGCTCGATTACGTGCACCGAAAGAATCTCGTCCGCAGCGTCGTCGTCGAATTCCGCGAGGTCGCGCAAATCGCAGATGACGTCCGGCTTCCTGCCGGCGCGCGCCGGCGCGACATCAACGTTGACGTAGCCGGGCAGAATTTTGTCGCCGCAGCCGAGGTTCAGGCGCAACGGCGCCGCCCCTAAAGGCAGCGCCCGTGCCAGCTTCGGCGTACGCGCTTCACCGAACGCTCCGGCAATCGCCTGCTCCCACTCGCGTGCTGCGGCGAACGCCGAATAATGCCTTCGTATATGGTCCTGGCCGCGTTTAATGCGGGCGATAACGGCATCCGGATGGTCCATCGCCCAGCGCACGCCGTCGGCGATGTCGTCTCCGATCCACGCGAAGTCCGCAAATTCCTGGTAGGCGGGCAGCGGATGTGCAATCACAAAGCGCCCCGCCCACAGCGCGTTGACGAGCCGGTTGGGGCTTTTTACGGCCTTCCTGGCGTCGGTCGCGTCGCTCGGCAAAACCACGAGATCCGCGTCGGCAAAAGCCTGGTCCATTTCCGCCAACGACCACGCGGAAAAAGGCCACAGTATCCGCCCGCCACTTTCAGCGTGCAGTTCCCGGCACAGGGCGCCGGCGTCGCTGCTTTCGCGCGATACAACCTGCACGCGCAGGGGCCGCCGATTTGCCAGCGGCAGCAACTGGTCCTTGAGCGGCAGCAGGGTATCCAGATTGGTCGGGTAGCCGAACCACAGCAACTTGAGGCGGCTAGCGTCTTGAGAGGCGCCGGTAAGTCTAGGCCACCACGCCATGCGAGGCGGCGCGAAACGCGGTTCGCCGCGTTGCCCCTCGCAAGGGTCGCGCGCGAGCATGACCGGTTTTCCGGTGTAACGGCGCACGGTCTGCGCCATCATCGGCGTACTGGTCACGATGGCGTCCACCGCGACGGCCAGTTCGCGGAAATACGCGGCGCGCGGCGAGTTTTCGAAGTGATTGTCGTTGATATCCGCGATTACCTTTACCCCGCGCGCCTGCAGGCGTCCGACGAGATCGAGCGCTACGCCGGCACGTTCGTCGAACGCCGCACTGCTTACCGGCACCAGTTTGCCAAGCACGGCCACGTCTCCCTGCACCCACTCGAGCATCTGCGCAGTCGAGTTGTCCGGCGCAAAGTAGATCACTTCGATATCGTGGCCGACGGCACGCAGCTCCTGCACGGGTGCCGCCACCCGATAGCGGCCGTCGGCTTCCACGGAGTGGAGCACATCGCCGACGGCGGTCATGCGGGCGTAGGTGATCCAGGATATTTTCATAAGCGTAGCGTCAGCATATCAAGTTGACGGCGTGCCCGATATCTTGATCGCTACTTTCGCTTGAACTGCGGCTTGCGCCTCGTCGCCAATGCGTTGCGGCCTTCGACGTAGTCAGCGCTCAAAAAGCGCGCGTCTAGCATGGCCTGCGCGCGGGCGAGATCGCGTTCGGCTGGATCGTCTTCGAATTCCCGCATCACCGCCGGCACCGCTTCGGCCATGTCCATCGAAATCGCATTGTGCTTCGCCGGATTGTTGAATATCATCCAGCCGATCGCGCCATCCTTGCGCGCGACGATGCGCTCGCTGGTCGTCGCCAGTGTAATCACGTGCCGAGATCGACCAGCAGGTTGCCGGCGCGGTCGACGCGCGCGCGCGCGCCCGGCGGCACGATCATCGTCGCCGACGCTTCCTCGATAATCGCCGGCCCCTTGATGCCCGCGCCCACCGGCAGCGCATAGCGGTCGTACACCGGCATGTCGGCGAACTTGCCGCGATTCGCAAGCCACGCCTTGCGTTTACCCTTAAGCGCCTTTGACGCCGTGCCCGTGCCGCCTTCGACCTTCAGCGCGGCGCGTCCGATCGGCGCGGTCAGCGCAACGCGGATATTGATGATTTCGATTTCGCCGCACCGGCGGCACCTGCTGGAAAATCCGCTTGTATTCGGCGAGAAACGCCGCGCGTATGCCGGCGAGCGACTTCTTCGTGTACGGCCCGCGCGGCAGCGTCGTCACGAGTTCGAAGCCCTGCCCGACAAAGCGCAGATCGGCGGCGCGCTCGACCGTGACTTTGCTCTTGCCGATCACGGTTGCGGCGATCACCTTCTGCGCTTCCTGTTCGATCGCGCGGAACGCACGTTCGAACGCACTCCAGTCGAGGTCGCCCAATTTGCGCGCAAGTGTCGCCACGCGATCGACGCGCGCCGGCGCCATCAGGAGCCCCAGCGCCGAAGCCACGCCCGCGCTCGGCGGGCAGATCACTTTGGAGATGCCGAGACGCTTCGCAACTTCGCACGCGTGCAGCGGCCCGCCGCCGCCGGTGGCGAGCAACGCGAATTCGCTCGCGTGATGGCCGCGCTCGGCCACGTGCACGCGCGCCGCCGCCGCCATGTTTTCGTTGACCACCGAATGGATGCCCCACGCGACTTCTGCGACGGACAGACCGGATTTTTCGGCGAGCGGCGCGATCGATGCCTCGGCCTTGGCGCGGTCTATCGTCATGGTGCCGCCGGCGAACGTCGCGGGATCGAGAAAGCCCAGCACGAGGTTCGCATCGGTCACGGTCGGATGCGCGCCGCCGCGGCCGTAACACGCCGGCCCCGGCGCGGCACCCGCGCTGCGCGGCCCGACTTTCAAGAGGCCCAGCGTATCGATTTCGGCGATCGAGCCGCCGCCGGCGCCGATCTCGATCAGTTCGATGGTGGAAATATTGACCGGCAGCCCGCTGCCCTCGGCGAAGCGCTTGGCGCGGCTCGCCTCGAACTGGTAGGCGATCAGCGGCGCGCCGTCCTCGACCATCGCGAGCTTCGCCGTCGTGCCGCCCATGTCGAACGCGAGCACGTCGTCGATTTTCGAGCGCTTGCCGAACAACGCCCCGGCGAGCGCGCCCGCGGCGGGACCGGACTCGAGCATCTGCACCGGCACGCGCTTGGCCTCGGCGATGTGCGTCAGCCCGCCGTTGGACAGCATCATGAAGAGCGGCGCCTTGATGCCGAGCTTGGCGATTTCGCTCGCCAGCAGATCGAGATAACTCTCGGCAAGCGGCTTGATGTAGGCGTTGACCACGGTCGTCGAGGTGCGCTCGTACTCGCGGATCTGCGGCGAAACGTCGGACGAGAGCGACACCGGCAATTGCGGGAACGCGGCCTGTATCAGCTTGCCGGCACGCTGCTCGTGGCAGCGGATTCGCATAGGCGTGCAGAAACGCGATCGCCAGCGACTGTCACGCCGCCATCCACGAGTTCGCGCGCGCGCGCGATCAGCGCCGTCTCGTCGAGCGCAAGCTCGACTACTCCGTCGGGACCGATGCGCTCGGGCACTTCGAGGCGCAGGCGCCGCGGCACCAGCGGCTCCGGCAATTCGATGAACAGATCGTAGAGTTCGTACTTGTGCTCGCGCCGCATTTCCAGCGTGTCGCGAAAACCCGCGGTCGTGATGAGTCCGGTAGGCGCGCCCTTGCGCTCGATCAGCGCGTTGGTGAACAAGCGTCGTCGCGTGCACCATGCGCGTCACGTCGCGGTAAGCGAGCCGCTCGGTCTCGAACAGCCGCTTGATGCCCGCCACCACGCCGCGGTGCGGCGCATCGGGCGTGGTGAGTTCCTTGTGGCTGTACGACACCGCCTCACTCTGGTCGTAGACCACGATGTCGGTGAAAGTGCCGCCGATATCCAGACCTAATGCATATTCCGCCATGAAATCCGTTTCAAAAAAAATCATTTCCCTCCCCCTTGACGGGGAAGGGCCAGGGAGGGGGTGGGAATTGCCGCGATACAAAACATTTCACCCCCATCCCCGCCTTCCCCCTCAAGGGGGAAGGAGTTTCTGTGGAAGTACCAACCACTCACTGTATTCAGCTCACATAACCTTCGCTGCGGTCCGCCGCAATGCGCTGCGGATCGCGTTTCGCGGCGCGCCCGTAACCGCCGCCCGCCGGCGTGCGTATCAATACCGTGCCGCCGCGCTCGATGTAGTGCTGCGACTTGGGATTCACCGGCTTGCCGTCGATGATGAGTTCGCCGCAGGCGCCCGCGCCGCCGCCCGCGATGCCCGTCGGCGCCGTCTCGGGCCGCGTGCGCTCGGCGAGAAACGCCACCGTCACCGATCCCGGCGCGCGGCTTTCGAACAGTACTTCCTGGCCGTTGCCGCCGCGAAATTCGCCAGCGCCGCCGCTGTCGGTGCGGAAACGCCGGTAATGCACTTTGAGCGGCACCAGTTGCTCGATCATTTCGACCGGCGTCGACGACACGTTGCTCGGCCACGACAGCACGTGCGCGCCGTCGCGCCCTTGCGCCGCACCATAGCCGCCGTTGGTGAAGAACATGTTGGCGAAGGGCGAACCGTCCTCGCGATGCCCGGTGGTATTGATGCACCACAGCGGCGAGCCGACGGTCGCGATCACGCGCTCGGGCAGCGCCTGCGACAGCGCCTGGATCACCATCATCGGAAAGAAATGTCCGATCAGCGCGCGCGCGCCGCCCGCGGCCGGCGGTTTCGAATTCGCGATCGAGCCGTACGGCGCCTTGATCTTGATCGGCCGCAGCACGCCCTCGTTGTTCGGGATGTGGGGTGCCAGCACCGCTTTCACGCCGAACGACGTGTACGCAATCGTGTACGCCATGCAGACGTTGATCGCGCGCATGACCTGGGGCGCGGTGCCCGCGAAATCGATTTCGATGGCATCGTCCTTGACCGTCAGTTCCATCTCGAGCTTGATCGGCTCGGTGATGCCGTCGGAGAGCGCCGTCTGGCGATAAACGCCGTTCGGCACTTCGCGGATCGCCGCGCGCATCGCCTTCTCCGAGCGCGTGTGGATTTCGCGCCCGAGTTCGGCGAGCGACTTCAACTTGTGCTCCTTCAGGAGCGCCATCACGCGGTGCTCCATCAGCGTCAACGCCGTGAACTGCGCGTAAAGGTCGCCCATCACCTGGTCGGGCACGCGCACGTTCTGGCGCAGGATGCGCTCCAGCGTCGCATCGATCTTGCCGGCGTGCACCGCCTTCATGATCGGAATCTGCAGGCCTTCTTCGTACACGTCGCGCGCATCGGGCGAGCGGATGCGACCGCCGATGTCGGGCGAGTGCGCGACCGAGCCCGCGAAGCCGACGAGCCGGCGGCCGTGAAAAATCGGCTTGGCGACCGTGATATCGGGCAGATGCCCGGTGCCGAGCCAGATGTCGTTGGTGATCAGGATGTCGCCGGGTTTCAAGTTCGCGCGGCGGATATTCCTTGAGAAAATGCGTGATGGTGCGCGGCACCGTGCCGATGAACGACGGAATGCTGTCGGTCGCCTGCGCGAGCGAGAGCCCGTGCTCGTCGGTCAGCACGCACGCGAAGTCGTTCGATTCGCGCACCACCGTCGAGAACGACGTGCGCACGAGCGCCGCCGCGGCTTCATCGGTGATCGAGATGAGCCGCGTCCACAGCATTTCGAGCGTGACGGCGTTGAATTTCGATGCTGCCATTGCGTTCTCCTGTTCCTCGGCTCAGTCGGCCGCGGATGCCGGCGGCCTTGATGACCTTGTTCCACGTTTCGCGTCTCTGACGCGAAGAACTTCTCCGCGTCCTCCGGCGAGCCGCCGAGCGGCGCGACGCCGAGTTCCGATCCAGCGCGGCTGCATCTCCGGCGCTTTCAGACACGCGTTCGATATCGGCGTTGAGCTTGCAGCACGATGTCGGCGCGGGACTTTGGCGGGCGCCGCAATCGTGTAACCACGGCAGTCGCCTCGATACCCGGGCACGCCCGATTCGGCGATCGCGACGACTTCCGGCATGCTCGGCGCTGCGCGTCCCTGCTGGTCATGCCGAGCGCGCGCATCTTGCCCGCCTTCGGACATGCGCAATCGCCGTCGGCAGGTTTTCGAACATCAGCTGGATCTGCCCGCCGATCGAGATCCGGCATCGCCGGCGCGCTGCCCTTATACGGAACGTGCGTGAGGTTGACGCCGGTGACCGATCTTGAACCAGTTCGCCGACCATGTGCGTCGACGAACCGCTGCCCGCCGTACCGTAAGTTGAGTCGCCCCGGACTGCGCTTTCGCGAGCGCGATAAACTCCTTCACGTTGCGCGTCGGCACCGACGGATGCACGACCAGGATGCACGGCATTCGTCGGCGACGAGTATCGACCGGCTGCAGGTCGCTGCGCCGGATCGTACGTGAGCTTCGAATAAATGCGCGTAGGCGGCGTGGATGCCGATGGTGCCGAACACGATGGTGTAACCGTCGCGGCGCCTTGACGCGCTGCAGCCTCGGCGCCGACGTGCCCGCCCGAACCGGCGACGGTTGTCGACGACCGACCTGCTGGTCCGTAGTGCGGCGTCAGAGCCTGCGCGAGCATGCGGCTCATCAGAGTCCGCCGACGCCGCCCGGCGCGTACGGCACGATCAGGCGGATCGGCTTGGCCGGATAATTCGACTGGGCATGCAGCGGGGGCACGGCGCCCAACGTCAGCGCCGCGGCCGCGATGGCGCGAAATGCATACGGGTGCATGCGGATATCCCTGCGTGTCGGCGTGATCGCGCCGCCGGCAACCGCTCGCGGGCGAATTTCGAGTATATCCCACGCACCGGCAGGCACGCATCCGCAAAACCCGCCGCCCGCGCGATGGTTTGCTAGAATGGATCGTCACCCGCAGGATCATTCCGTGATCGATGAATACCGTTGCCGACAAACCGCGCATCGACGCTCACCGCCAGCGCGCAGTCGTCGACGCGCTCGCTGCGTTCCTGCCAGCGCGCGCGCTCTTGTACGAGCGCGAAGACGTGCAGCCGTACGAATGCGACGGCCTGTCCGCCTTTCGCCAGCTGCCGATGGTGGTCGCGCTGCCGGAAACCGAGCAGCAGGTTCAGCGCATCCTCAAGACCTGTCATGCGCTGCGCGTGCCGGTCGTCGCGCGCGGCGCCGGCACCGGGCTCTCGGGCGGCGCGCTGCCGCCCGGCGACGGCGTGCTGCTCTCGCTCGCGCGCTTCATGCGCATCCTCGACATCGATCCGCGCGGCGCGCACCGCGCGCGTGCAGCCCGGCGTGCGCAATCTCGCGATCTCGGAAGCCACCGCGCAGTACGGGCTTTACTACGCGCCCGACCCGTCGAGCCAGATCGCGTGCTCCATCGGCGGCAACGTCGCCGAGAATTCCGGCGGCATGCACTGCCTCAAGTACGGACTCACCGTGCACAACATCCTGAAGCTGCGCGCGTTCACCATCGAAGGCGAACTGCTCGAAATCGGCGGCGACGGCCTCGACGCGGCGGGCTACGATCTGCTGGCGCTCATCACCGGCTCCGAAGGACTGCTCGCCGTGATCACCGAAGTCACGGTCAAGCTGCTGCCCAAGCCCGAGCGCGCGCAATGCATACTCGCCGCGTTCGACGACGTTGCGAAAGCCGGGCCAGGCGGTCGCCAACATCATCGCCGCCGGCATCATACCGGCCGGACTCGAAATGATGGACAAGATCACCACCGGCGCGGTGGAACCTTTCGTCAACGCCGGTTATCCGCTCGACGCCGCGGCGATCCTGCTGTGCGAGTCGGACGGCAACGACGCGGAAGTCGCCGAGGAAATCGAGCGCATGAAGGCGGTGATGCTCGCGAGCGGCGCCACCGAAGTGCGCGTTTCGGCGAACGAAGCCGAGCGGCTGCGCTTCTGGGCCGGGCGCAAGGCCGCCTTCCCCGCCGCGGGGCGCGTGTCGCCCGACTACTATTGCATGGACGGCACGATCCCGAAAAAAGCGCTGCCGCGCGTGCTCAACGCGATCACCGAACTGTCGCAGAAATACGGCCTGCGCTGCATGAACGTGTTCCATGCCGGCGACGGCAACCTGCATCCGCTGATCCTCTACGACGCCAACCAGCCCGGGCGAACTCGAGAAGACCGAGCAGTTCGGCATGGAAATCCTGCTGCTGTCGATCGAAGTCGGCGGCACGATCACGGGCGAGCACGGCGTGGGCGTCGAGAAAATCGATTCGATGTGCGTGCAGTTCAAGCCGCTCGAACTCACGACGTTCCACGGCGTCAAGGCCGCCTTCGACGAACACGCGCTGCTCAATCCCGGCAAGGCGGTGCCCACGCTGCATCGCTGCGCCGAATTCGGCCGCATGCACGTGCATGCCGGGAAAGAAAAATTTCCTGAGCTGCCGCGCTTCTAGCAGTCTGCCCAGCATGCGGCGCTCGGCACTATAGTGCAAGCCCATCATCGACCAGCTGGCGGCAACCGTCCGCGACGCGGCCGCGCGCCGCGCGCCGCTGTGCATCCGCGGCGGCGGCAGCAAGGATTTTTACGGCGGCGCGCTGCGCGGCGAAGCGCTGGACGTTGCCGCGTATCGCGGCATCATCGACTACGATCCGAGCGAACTCGTGATCACGGCGCGCGCCGGCACGCCGCTTGCGGAAATCGAAAATGCGCTGCGCGATAAAGGCCAGATGCTCGCGTTCGAGCCGCCGCATTTTGGCGCCCTCACCGCAACGCTCGGCGGCTGCATCGCTGCGGGACTCTCGGGCCCGCGCCGCGCCTATGCGGGCGCGGCGCGCGATACCGTGCTCGGCGTGCGCATGCTCGACGGCAAGGGCGACGACCTGCGCTTCGGCGGCCAGGTCATGAAGAACGTGGCCGGCTTCGACGTGTCGCGCCTGATCGCCGGCTCGCTCGGCACGCTCGGCGTGATCCTCGAGGTGTCGCTGAAGGTGCTGCCGCTGCCGGTCGCCGAAGCGACACTGTCGTTTCGAGCACACCGCCGCCGACGCGCATCGCGCTGATGAACGAATGGGCGGGCAAGCCGTTGCCGCTGTCCGCCACCGCCTGGAATGACGGCAAACTGCACGTGCGCCTCTCCGGGCGCATCCGCCGCGGTCGCGGCCGCCACGAAATTGCTCGGCGGCGAGCGCATCGACGACGCCGACGCGCAGCAGCTACTGGCACGACATCCGCGAACACTCCGCCGCGTTTTTCAATACGACGCAAGCCGCTGTGGCGGCTGTCGATGAAATCCACCACGCCGCCGCTCAATCTGCCCGGCGCGCAACTCATCGAATGGAACGGCGCATTGCGCTGGCTCGCGACCGATGCGAACGCCGACACCGTGCGCGATGCCGCAAAGTTCGGCGGCGGCCATGCCACGCTTTTTCGCGGCGGCGACAAATCCGGCGGCGTATTTCAGCCGCTGCCGCCGGCGCTGATGACCATACACCGCAATCTCAAGCGCACGTTCGATCCGGCGGGCATATTCAATCCCGGCCGCCTGTACCCCGGAATTTTGAAACCGCCGATAAGCGAGTAAGGCGTGAAGAGTCAAGGGAAAAACCGTACAAGCAGCCGCATCGGCGGCAAAGTCTTTGCCCGCGCTCATCTGCGTTCACTCGCGTCACTCGCGTCGATCGGACTGCTAATGCAAACCAATCTAGCCGATTTCATCAAGGACACGCCGCAGGGCCGCGAGGCGGACGCGATCCTGCGCAAATGCGTGCACTGCGGCTTTTGCACGGCCACCTGTCCGACCTATCAGTTGCTCGGCGACGAACTCGACGGCCCGCGCGGCCGCATTTACCTGATGAAGCAGGTGCTCGAAGGCGCGCCGCGCGACGGCGAAGACGCAATTGCATCTCGACCGCTGCCTGACCTGCCGCTCGTGCGAAACGACCTGCCCGTCCGGCGTTCAATACGGCCGGCTGCTCGACATCGGCCGCGCTGTCGTCGATGAACAAGTCGGCCGCGGCGCCGGAGAAACGATCGTGCGCAAGGCGTTGCGCGCGGTGATTCCGCATCCGTCGCGCTTTACACCGCTGCTCAAGCTCGGACAGTTCGCGCGGCCGCTATTGTTCGGCGCATTGAAGCGCAAAGTGCCGCCGCCCGCGCGCGCATCGGCGTGGCCCGCGAGTTCGCACGCGCGCAAGATGCTCGTGCTCGACGGCTGCGCGCAACCCAGCCTGTCGCCGAACACCAATGCGGCGGCCGCGCGCGTGCTCGACCGGCTGGGCATCACGCTCGTTCGCGCGGCCACGGCCGGCTGCTGCGGCGCCGTCTCGTATCACCTCAATGCGCAGGACGAAGGTCTCGACTACATGCGGCGCAACATCGACGCGTGGTGGCCGCATATCGAACAAGGCGCGGAAGCGATCGTGATGACCGCGAGCGGCTGCGGCACGATGGTCGCCGAGTACGGCCACCTGCTCGCGCACGATTCCGCCTACGCCGACAAAGCCGCGCGCGTTTCCGCATTGATGAAAGACATCAGCGAAATCATCGCCGCCGAAAAGGATAAGCTTAAGTGCCCTTACTCGACTCATCGCTCATCACTCATCACTCGCAAGCTCGCTTTTCACGCGCCTTGCAGCCTCCAGCACGGCCTCAAAATGCAGGGCAAAGTCGAAGCGCTGCTCGCGGATCTCGGCTTCGAACTCACGCCGGTGCCCGACGCGCATTTATGCTGCGGCTCGGCCGGCACTTACTCGATCCTGCAACCGGCGTTGTCGCAGCAATTGCTGAAAAACAAAATCGCGGCGCTGACTTCCGGCGCGCCTGCCGCGATCGTCACGGCCAACATCGGCTGCCAGTCGCATCTGCAAACCGCGACCGGTCTGCCGGTCATGCATTGGATAGAAGCGCTCGATGCCCGACTGGCTTGATACCGGCGGCGTTGCGCAGACGTCGCAGCAATTTTCGCTCGCACACGGACACGCGGCACGGCGAGCTGCCGCTGACGACCGCGCCGATTCCGGTGTATTGCGGCGAATTCTGGACGGCGAAACAGCGCCAGGCGGCGCGACTGCACGAAATTTCCTATCGCGCGTGCTTCAAGCCGCAACTGCCGGCGTTTTTTATCGAGCGATTGAGCAAGCCCGGCGACACGGTGTACGATCCGTTCAGCGGACGCGGCACGACTTCGATCGAAGCGGCGCTGCTCGGCCGGCAGGTGGTGGACAACGACATCAACCCGTTGAGCGCCATCCTGACGCGGCCCCGCCTCGAACTGCCCGATCTTGACGACGTAAAAACGCGGCTCGAAACAATTCCGTTGCAAGCCGCCATTCCCAAAACGCCGGATCTGTCGATGTTCTATCAACGCGACACGCTGGGCGAAATCGTCGCGTTGCGCAATTATCTGCGGCGGCGCCACAAAGCGGGCGACGAAGATGCGATCGATCGCTGGATACGCATGGTCGCTACCAACCGGTTGACCGGACATTCAAAAGGCTTCTTCTCGGTTTACACGCTGCCGCCGAATCAGGCGACTTCGCCGGAAAACCAGATCAAGATCAACCGCAAGCTCGGCCAGAAACCGGCGTATCGCGACACCCGCGCGATCATCCTGCACAAGTCCCGCCAGTTACAGCGCGGTCTCACCGCCGAACAGCGCGCCAATCTGCATGCGGCATCGAAGACCGCGCGCTGCCTGACCGCGCCCGCCCACCGCACCGCGAAAATCGCCGACGCCAGCGTTCAACTCACCGTGACGTCGCCGCCTTTTCTCGACATCGTGCAGTACGCGCAGGACAACTGGCTGCGCTGCTGGTTTAACGCGCTCGATGCCGAATCGATCGGCCGCCAGATCACCATGAGCACGACGGTTGCCGACTGGCGCGTGCGGATGGGCGCAGTGTTCGCGCGAGCTTTACCGCATCACCAAGCGCGGCGGCTGGGTCGCATTCGAAGTCGGCGAAGTGCGCAAAGGCAAAATCCGCCTCGAGGAACACGTCGTGCCGCTCGGCACCGCGGCGGGATTCGACTTGCGACGCGATACTCATCAACGAGCAGCGCTTCACCAAGACCGCCAACATCTGGGGTGTCGGCAACAACGAGGCCGGGACCAACAGCAACCGGATCGTGGTGTTCCGGAAAACTTAAGGTACGGTACCCCGGTCGACGGAGTATCCTTCGGCTTGGCAATTCCTTTCGCGCGCGCTCTCACCCTATGTTTCGAGTCAATATCGTCGCAATTGCGTTGTTCTGTGCCGTCGCCGCATGCTCGCCCACACCGAAATCACCGGTGACCGGCCCATCCATTTCGACGATTCAGACCGCCAACCAAGATACGGCGCGTCCAGAGATTACGGTTGAAAAAATCATGCGCGACGTCGTCGGCCGCATAGTCTCGATCATCGATGTCGCGGAGATGAGCAAGCCAACCGACTGGACGTTCGAAGCCGACGAATTCAAGCAGGTGGAAATCCTCGAGCGCAAAACGACGCCGACGACCGCCGAGATTACGGTGTTTATGACAACGCGCAACAACCCCAAACCGGACGAGGACGCCGTTCAGGTATCCGGCAAATTGAAGCTGCATTACCAACGCAAGGGCGGCGAGTGGGCTCTCACGACGATCGAGAACCTGACGTTTCGCTACACGGTCGGCGTATGGACTTGAGCGCGGCAGCGTCGTTGCTGCTGGCCAGAATCTCCCGCTGATCGAAATCCGAATGCGCCCGGAGCCAGACGCCCGGGAGCGCAATGACCCGAGGCCCGAAATAAAAACACCGGTCTGCTAACCGGTCAATCGGCGGCTTCGATAAACCGCGCGAGTTCCGCCGCCACTCCCGGCGGCAGCGCTTTCGCGCGGCGCGTCGCGGGGTCGAGCAGCACCATGACCGCTTCGGCGACGGACACGCATTTGCCGTCCTTGAACATGCCGTGCCCGAACGTGATCGACGTGCGGCCGAGGCGGCGTATCAAAGTGCCGACTTCGACCTCGCCGGGGTAATGCATTTCGGCGAGATACTCGATGGTGATCTTGACCATCGCGAACATATCGCTCTCCGCCACCAGCGGACGCACGTGGGCATGAATGAAATCGTGGCGGCCGCTGGTATACAGAACGGCGAATATCGCGTTGTTGACGTGATGCTGGTGGTCGACGTCGGTCAGGCGCAATTTGTCGGTGTTCCAGACCTTGAAGCGCTTGCGCTCCGCGAGCGGATGGGAATTCCTGACCGCGGGTTTATGCGATTTGCCCGAAGCGGATGCCGTCATTTAAACGTCCGCAATTCTCTCTGACACCGCTCACTTCGGACTTGCCGAACAATTTCGTCATGCCCACGCAGGCGGGCATCGAGACATCAAATAATTTCGGGCGCAGCAAGTCTCGCCAATCCGGGTTGCTTTTGCTCGATCAGCGCGCAGCCGTCCAGCGCACGGTTGCCGAACGCCTTGTTGTGCTTGCCCCACGCGCAATTCCGTAATCATGTTCTGATGCAACTCATAGTAAACCAGATCTGTCAATGCGAATGACCTTGATTTGGTCAGCCGCCTGCACGAAACCGGGCAGGTGAGCGGCACTTCAAGTCTCGGGTAGAGACGCGCCGGGCAGTCCGAACATCACGATGCGTTGCCATTGCGCTTGCTGGCGGGATATAGACGCAAGGCTTTCATCAGCCGGCCGTCGGGCAGCCCGCGAACCATTCGACCGGCAGTTCCCACAGCTTAGCGCCGCGCGAGCATCTGTGCGTCGCCCACTTTGATCGTCATTGCGTTCTCCTTCGGAACAAATAATTTGCGCTGTGATAGTATACAGGCGAAATCGCGCCGGAAAAATTCACGTCCGGCGCCTTCTGAAATCTCCGTCCGCAGGTCTCACACAAGATCGACGCGCGTGGCGCACAGCCAGGGAGCAAAATCGCATGGCGATTAACTACGAAAAGCTGTCAACTGGAAAATTCCCGAAGTCGAGCAGCAGTTGACCAAGCGCGACACCATGCTGTTCGCGCTGGGCGTGGGCCTGGGCGCCGACCCCTGCGACGCGAACCAGCTGAAGTTCGTCTACGAGCAGAACCTCGAGGCATTGCCGTCGATGGCGATCATCCTCGGCTACCCGGGCCCGTGGCACGCGCAAGCCGACACCGGCATCACGCGCAGCCACGTCGTGCACGGCGAACAGGGTTTCACCATCCACAAGAAGCTGCCGGTCGAAGGCGCGATCGTCGGGCTCACCAAAGTGGCGGGCGTGTTCGACAAGGGCAAAGACAAGGGCGCGCTTGTGCTGACGGAATGCACGGTGCGCGACAAGCAAAGCGGCGACACGATCTGCACGCTCACGTCGACGACGTTCTGCCGCGCCGACGGCGGATTCGGCGGACCCGAGCGGTCCCGGCAAACCGCAGCATGCGATTCCCGCCACGCCGCCCGACCTGGTGTGCGATCTGCCGACGCTGCCGCAGGCGGCACTCATCTACCGGCTCTCCGGCGATTACAACCCGCTGCACGCCGATCCGGTTTACGCGCAAAAGGCCGGCTTCAAAATGCCCATCCTGCACGGCCGCGCCACCTTCAGCGTCGCCGCGCACGCGCTGCTCAAGACCTGCTGCGGCTACGACGCGGCGCGCTTCAAAAGCATGGCAGGCCGCTTCTCCTCACCCGTGTACCCCGGCGAAACGATCCGCACCGAGATGTGGCGCGCGGGCAACATCGTGTCCTTCCGTTCGACGGTACCGGCGCGCGGCGTGACGGTGCTCAACAACGGGCGCGCGGAAATTCTGACTTAGATCAAACTCAGCGCAGGACGCAAGGAGCAGTCAAGAAAACCAGGCTGTCGAACTATTCTTGCATTTTTCTATTTGATTTCTCTGCGTCCTTCGCGTCCTTGCGGCGAAGCTTGCAGTTGATGATCTACCATCGCCAACGACGACACGCCGCGCCCGCCGTGGTCGGTCGTGTGGGCGCTGTCGGTCACGCAGATTATTTCCTGGGGCTCGCTCTTTTACGCGATCTCGGTGCTGATCGCGCCGATCGAGCGCGAATTCGGCTGGAGCCGCGACGTCATCGTCGGCGCGTTTTCGCTCAGCATGATGTGCAGCGGCCTCGCGGCCTTCCCCGTCGGCGTGCTGATCGACCGTTACGGCGGCCGCTACGTGATGGGCGGCGGATCGGTCCTCGCCGCCGTGATGCTCGCGCTCGCTGAGCCAGACCACGTCGCTACCCGCGTTTTATGCGATCTGGGTCGGTCTCGGCATCGCGATGGGGGCCGTGCTCTACGATCCCGCGTTCACCGTCATCACCGCGAGCTTCGGCGCCAGCGCGCGCAAAGGCATCACGGCGCTCACGCTGGCCGGCGGCTTCGCGAGCACCGTGTTCTGGCCGCTCACGCAAGCGCTGATTACGTCGCTCGGCTGGCGGCACGCGCTGCTGGTGCTCGCACTATTCAACCTGATCGTTTGCGTGCCGCTGCATCTGTGGTGCCTGCCCGAAGTCCGCCGCGAACGCCGACGCACGACAAGCGCGAACCCGACGCCGAAGCCGAGCCGCGACACGCCGCCGATCCGTCATATCGTGATGACGCGGAAATTTCTGCTGCTCGCGACCGCGTTCACCGCCAACATGCTGGCCTTCTCGGCGCTCTCGATCCACCTGATTCCGCTGCTCTTCGAGCGCGGTTTTGCGATGAGCGACGCCGTGTGGCTCGCCGCCATCGTCGGCCCGATGCAGGTGGCGGGACGCATCGCCGAATACACGGTGGGCGCGCGTTTTCGCGCCACCCAGGTCGCGATGCTCGCGTTCATACTGCTGCCCGTCGCGCTGATCGTGCTGCGCTTTGCCGGCCTGCAGTGGATGCTCGTGCTGGTGTTCGTCACGCTCTACGGCGCGAGCAACGGCGTCATGACCATCGTGCGCGGCATCATCCCGGCCGAAATCTTCGGGCGCGAGCGCTATGGCGCGGTCAACGGCGCGCTGGCGGCACCCGTGCTCGCGTCGCGCTCGCTGGGGCCGCTCGTCGCCGCCGTCATCTGGTCCGCCGCGGGCGGTTATGACGCGGTGATCTGGACGCTCGCCGCAATCGGGCTGCGTGTCGGCGGTCAGCTTTTTGCTCGCGGTGAAAACCTGACAATTCACGCGCGGCGTTGGTAAACTGACGCCCTCACAGCGTGTTATCGCACGCAACACGGAGGTAGCCATGGAAAACAATTTCGACCGCGCCGCCGAAGACCTCGGCAACGTCGTCGGTCTCGAGCACGTCAACGTCACCGTGCCCGATCAGCAGTTGGCGACCTTGTTCTACATCACGGGGCTGGGGCTGACGCGCGACCCCTACATCATGACCGGGCTCGAGAACATGTGGATGAACGTCGGCCGCAGCCAGTTTCACCTGCCGACGCAAAAAAAGGCGCAGGTGCTGCGCGGGCACACCGGCCTCGTGCTGCCCGACCGCGCGGCGCTGCTGACGCAGGCTCGCAACGGTGAAAGAACGGCTTGCGCACACGCGGTTCAAATTCACCGAGCACGAAGCGTACGTCGAAGCGACCTGCCCGTGGGGCAACCGCATCCGCTGCCACGCGCCGGACGACAAGCGCTTCGGCCGCATCCAGCTCGGCATGCCGTACGTGGAATTCGAAGTGCCGGCCGGCGTTGCCGCGGGCATCGCGGAATTCTACCGGCGGTGCTGAAGACATCCGCCACCGTCGAGAGACGACGCGGCGGGACGCTATGCGCGCGTGATGGTCGGCAAGGAGCAATATCTGCACTTTCGCGAAACCGACCGCACGATCCCCGACTACGACGGCCATCACATCCAGATTTACCTCGCGGATTTTTCGGGGCCGCACGCGTGGCTGAAGAAGAAGGGGCTCGTCACCGAAGAAAGCGATCAATACCAGTACCGCTTCCAGGACATCGTCGAACCCGACAGCGGCAAGGTGCTGTTCACCATCGAGCACGAAGTGCGCAGCATGACGCACCCGCTCTACGCGCGCCCGCTCGTCAACCGCAATCCGACGCAAACCAACCGCAACTACGCGCCGGGTTACGACGCTGCAAACTGGGGCATGGCGCACGCGGGCTGATCGCGCCGCTGAGCGTCACTGGTTTCGAGAATTTTCGCAGCGCGGCAAACAAGCCGCGATAGGCTGCGTCGATTCACGAGCGGGGCCGGCCGCTCAAAAACGCAAACCCAGCGCGAACCGCGTCATGTGATTGTTTGAAAAATTAACGTACGGATCGCTGGCCACCCGCGCGAAATAACGCCCGTAGTCCCAGGTCAGCGTAACCCCGGTGCCGTGCACCCACTCGCCGGCGGCGTCGGGGCGCCCCTCCTTGTAGAACACGTCCACCGTCCAGCGCGTTTTGCGTCGGGTTTGATGCGCGCCACCGCGTGCGTTACGCGCTGGCCGGTGCCGAGCCGGTCGTCCCTGATCTGAAAAACGGTCAGCGTCGTGTTAGTCAGCGCGCGTGTGCCCGCGCCGAACAACACCATGTCGTTGGGGTCGAAATTTAGATTGTAATAGTCCCTCAAGTTGGTGCGCCCGAAGCCTGCGAGCCCGAAGTAGCGTTCGCCGATTTCGGCGGTGACGCTGCCGCCGAAAAACCCGCGCGTTGCGTACTGCAGCGAAGGCACCAGCCGGCCGAACGGCAACTCAACCGTGTTTTCGTAGCCGAGCCGCAGTTGCTGGAATTCATTCGAGCGCTGGTAGAAACCGATCCACGCCGTATGCACGCTGCGGCTGCCGCGCAGATTCAGATCATAGGCCGGCGTCACGTTGGTGGTGCTGTAGTACGTCGGCGTAAATTTGTAGGCGACGACTTCCGGAGGCCCCGCGTGCGGCTCGCTGCCCTGCACCGCATCCGCGCGCCCGTCGATGGCCCAAACCGGCGCGGCGCAGCCGATGAACCCGGCAGCGATCACCGCGTTGATCCGGCATGATACCGGCATTTTTTTCCATGCTGGCAGCTTCGTATATTGCATCGCCGAGAGTATCACCAAGCGCGGCACGCTCAGTCAATCAGAAGTTTCGCGTCCAGCTACTGGGCGTCAAAATTCGTGACTCGATTCTGGTGCGCGCGGACAAGGTGATCGAGTAGTTTTGGCTTTACTACGGTTCGGGGAAATTCCGTGATCTGACCGGACCGCCCTCCAGTTCCAGTCACCGGGCAAAGCCAACTTGCCGGCGCACAGACCGGCTGTGCAACCCTACAGCACGCAGTCGCGCGCCTTATGATTGACACCGCGGATATGCGGTGGGTATATTCACGTCCCCCTTAACTTTTCCGGAGGTCCTATGTCATTACGCATCAACGATACCGCCCCCGACTTCACGGCCAAGACGACGCAGGGACCGATAAATTTTCATCAATGGATCGGCAACAACTGGGCGATCCTTTTTTCGCATCCGAAGGATTTCACGCCGGTGTGCACCACCGAACTCGGCTATATGGCGAAAATCGAGCCGGAATTCACGAAGCGCAACGCCAAGCTGATCGGCTTGTCGATCGATCCGGTCGAAGACCACGGTAAATGGGCCGCCGACATCGAGGAAACACAAGGCGCGAAGGTCAAGTATCCGCTCATCGGCGACACCGATCTCGCTGTCGCCAAGCTCTACAACATGCTGCCCGCCGAAGAACCCGGCACGGCCAGCGGGCGCACCGCGGCCACCAATGCCACCGTGCGTTCCGTCTTCATCATCGGGCCCGACAAGAAGATCAAGCTCATGCTGACCTACCCGATGACCACGGGCCGCAACTTCGACGAAATTCTGCGCGTGCTCGATTCCATGCAGCTGACGGCCAAGTACAAGGTGGCGACGCCGGTGAACTGGAAGAACGGCGAAGACGTCATCATCGCGGGCTCGGTCTCCGACGCGGACGCCAAGACGCTGTTTCCCGGCGGCTGGAAAGCGCCCAAGCCCTACCTGCGGGTGGTCAAGCAGCCCGGCTGATTCGCGGATTCGGGTGCGCCGCGCGCTTAGCGGCGGCGGATAGGCTGGCCGCTCAGGCCGCCGCCTGCGCGTTTATGCCCGGCGCGTCGCCGCTCTGCTGGCGCAAGTTCTGCTCGTCGAGCACGCTCAGGCGATTCAATGCAGAACTGAGAACGTGCATGCCTTCCCTGATGACCGCGCAGGTGTTGTCGTCGAGTCGCTTGGACGCCGCATCGAGCTCGATCAGCAGCAGCTTGAACCGTTCATTCACGTCGGCAATGCCGTCCAGCGGAAGATGCGTGACACGGTCCGATACACCGCAATGCAGCCTGTCGCAAAACCGCACGGACTCAAGGTAGGAGGTCAGCAGGAAATAGACTTCGTGTTCGTTACTCGCGCTGCGAATGATATCGGCGAACATGATTAATCTCCTCGCGTACGATGGACGGCTGGATATACCCCGTGTGGCTGACGTGGAAGATAAATATACGCTAATTTTGTGACGGAAAAATGTTTCCGCAACCGAACTTTGAAAATCAACTTTTCCAGCGAGGCCGAATGTTGCCGCACGATATTTGCCGCACCGTTTCGGTTCTCCCGATTAATCAACGGCGATGCTGCGTAAATTCCCCTTCAGACCGGACTCAAATGAATTTTTTGCGGTGGCGCAACAAATTAACGGCGCTTCCGGCCAGAGCCACCTGATCGCCAGACCGGATCCCGCGCATAGGCGTTTCGGGCAATGCAGCAAATGGCGGACGTTACTAAGGAGTTTCGCGGGTAGGCACCGGCGCGGCCGGCCGCGCGCGCCGCTGCCACATCAGCCACAGCGTCGCGGCAGTCGCCAGCACGAGGAACGGAATCGAACCGTAGTTGACGGCCTGCCAGCCGCTCTTGTTGAGCAGCAGGCCGGACGACATCGACGAAATCGCCATCGTCACGAAAACCAGGAAGTCGTTGGCGGCCTGCGTCTTGGCGCGTTCGGCCGGCGTATGGCATTCCGTGAGCAGCGCCGAGCCGCCGACGTACATGAAGTTCCAGCCGACGCCGAGCAGAAACATCGCCACCCAGAAGTTGATGAGTGCGGTGCCGGCCAGTGCCGTCACGATGCACAGCGAACAGCAGCACGATGCCGGCGAGGATCACGTTCAGCACGCCGAAGCGGTTGAATCAGCGAGCCGGTGAAAAACGACGGCCCGTACATGCCGATGACGTGCCACTCGAGCACGAACGCGGCGTCGTTGAAGTGGTGGTCGTGCGCGCGCATCGCGAGCGGGGTCGACGTCATCATCAGGTTCATGATGCCGTAGGACAGCATGGAGGCCAGCACCGCGACCACGAACACCGGCTGGCGCATGATGGTGGCCGAGCGGGCGGCCGGGGTCCTTTTGCTCGCGCTCCGACAGTTTGGGAATGTCGAGGCGCGTGAGCACCAGCGTCGCCAGCATGCAGACGACGATCAACGACAGGTACGCGCCCATGTAAACGTGATCGGCGAAGAGGTCCTTGGTGCGCTTCGCCATTTCGGGACCGATGATGCCGCCCAGGATGCCGCCGGCCAGCGTAAACGAGATCGCCTTCGCCCTGAACGATGTGCTGGCGGCATCGGCGGCGGCAAAGCGATAGTATTTGCCGAACGCGGTATAGATGCCCATCACCGCCATGCCGGCGCACAACAGCCAGAAGCTGGCGAGATAGACCGCAAGGCTGCAGACCGCGGCGCCCAGCATGCCGATCGAGGTGCCGGTCTGAAATCCCGCGCGGCGGCCTATCCGACTTCATCAGGAATGAAGCCGGAATGGTCGTGATCGCCGAGCCGAACACGTAGCAGGTCAGCGGCACGGTGGCGAACGATTTATCGTCCGCCAGCGCAAAACCGGCGAGCCCGGTGACCGCGGTCATGGTCACGCCGGTGATTTGCAGGGTGGACTGCGTCGCCGACAGCACGAGCACGTTGCGATGTTGTTTTTCCAAGGTCACTCGATCCGCACGCCGGCGGCCTTGATGATTTTCGCGAACTTCGCGAGCTCGCGCTGCACGAGCGCCGCGAGGTCCGCGGGCGAACCGCTGAGCGCATCGGCGCCCTGGCTCAGGAGCTTGTCTTTCATGTCGGGCCGCGTCATCGCCTTGTTGATGGCCGCATTGACGCGCTCGACGATTTCACGCGGCGTGCCGGCCGGCGCGAAGATGCCGAACCAGTTGCCCGCTTCGTAGCCCTTGACACCCGCCTCCGCCACCGTCGGCACGTCCGGCAATAACGCGCTGCGCCGCGCGGTCGTCACCGCCAGCGCGCGCACGCGTCCGCTTTTCACCATCGGCATCGACGTCAATACCGGATCGAACACCATCGCGACTTCGCCGCTCATCAACGCAGTCATGGCCGGCGTGTTGCCTTTGTACGGCACGTGCGTCATCTTGATGCCGGCCATCTGCGCGAACTGCTCGATCGCAAGGTGGGTGGAGGAGCCCTGCCCCGCCGAGCCGTAGTTGATCGCGCCCGGCTGTTTGCGCGCGAGCGCGATGAAATCCCTGAGCGTCTTCACCGGCAGCGACGGATGCACGTCGAGCGCGTAGGACAAAGTCGCGAACATGCCGACGGGCGCGAAGTCCTTCACCGGATCGTACGGCAGCTTCGCCATCAGATTCGGATTGATCGCAAACGCGGCGGAACTGCCGACGAGCAGGGTGTAACCGTCGGGCGCCGCCCTCGCGCCCAGCTCGGTGGCGATGATGCCGCCCGCGCCGGCGCGATTGTCTATCGTCACCTGCTGGCCGAGCATCTCGGCGAGCGGCTGGCCGAGCGCGCGCGCGAGTATGTCGGTGCCGCCGCCCGGCGCGAAGCCGACGATCAGGCGTATCGGCTTGTTCGGATAAGACTGCTGCGCGCCGGCTACGCTCGCCGCGCACAATGACGCGCACAGCACTGCAGCGTCGTCAATCGCGTGACTTGCTTCCGCACGAATTGGCATCCGCCGAGTGTAAATGGCGGCGGCCGCTATGAATCAAGGTAAAATCGGCGTGCACACTCCAGTCCGTTCAAAGGAATTCCCGTGGATCAGTCAGTCGGCGCGTCGGCGCGCGCCCAGCAGGATTTTTCACGCCTCGTGCAATCCGCGCGCGGTCGCGGTGGTCGGCGCCTCAAACGATCTCACGCGCATCGGCGGGCAGCCGATAAAGCTCCTCACCGAATTCGGCTACCAGGGCAAAGTCTATCCGGTCAATCCGAAATATCCGGAGATCAAGGGCCTCGCCTGCTACCCGGACATCGCGTCGGTGCCCAAGCCCTGCGACGTCGCGCTCGTCGCACTCTCGTCGCAGCACGTGCTGGGTGTCATCGAGCAATGCGGCGCGGCGGGCATTCCGTTCGCCATCGTGCTGTCGGCAGGCTTCAGCGAAATCGGCGGCGACGGCATCGCGCTGCAGGAAAAACTGCGCGCCACCGCCCGGCGCTGCGGCGTGCGCGTGATCGGTCCGAACTGCCTCGGCATGTTGAATCTGAAGGACAACGCGCGCATCGGCTTCGGCGGCACCGTGCAGCTGAAAACGCTGATTCCGGGCCCGTGCGCGATGGTCACGCAATCGGGCGGCTTCGGGTTCGGCGTCGTCGCCACCGCGGCCTATTACGGCGTCGGCTTCAACTACGCGATCTCGACCGGCAACGAAGCCGATGTCTCGATGCTCGATCTGACGGAATTTTTCCTCGAGCGCAGCGAAGTCGAATCCGTCGTCATGTTCATGGAAGGCGTGACCGACGGACGGCGGCTGATCGCGCTCGGCGCGCGCGCGCTCGAACTCGGCAAGCCCATCCTCGCGTGGAAAGTCGGCAACACCGACATCGGCCGCCAGGCCGCGGCGTCGCACACGGCGCGCATGACCGCGAGTTACGAATTGTTCCAGACCGCGTTCCGGCGCGGCGGTTTCGTCGAAGTGCGCGACATCGACGATCTCATCGACGCGTTGAAGGCATTTCGCACGCGGCGGCTGCCGCGCGGCAACCGCGTCGGCGTCGTCACGCTGTCGGGCGGCGCCGGCGTGCTGCTCGCGGACCGCTGCGTCGAACACGGGCTCGAGTTGCCGGCGCTCGCCGATGCAACATCGAGCAAGCTGCGCGAACTGGTCGTCTCGTACGCGTCGGTCGCCAATCCGGTCGATGCGACCGCCAACGGCTATAACGACAACTTCGCGTCGTACAGCCGCGTGATCGCAGCGGTGCTGGCCGACCCCAATATCGACCAGGTGATCGCGCGCTCGCCGCGCGGTTCCGCGGCGCCGGCGTGGTCGCGCGCCTTCATCGAAATCGTGCGTGCAACCGACAAGCCGGTCATCCTCAACTGGCCGACGTCTCCCGACGACCTGCCGGACGTCCTGCAGTTTCTCGAAGAGCACGACGTGCCGTGCATACCCGCGCCCGGCCGCACGGTGCGCGCACTCGCCTGCGCTCAACGAATTCGCGCAGAAGAAACGCGCGTTCGATGAGCGGCCGCCGCAGGCCGCGCCGCGCATCGTTGCGAAACAGGCACTCGCCCTGCCGTCCGGCAGCGGCACGCTCGGCGAACACCGCTCCAAAGAGGCGCTCGCGGCGTACGGCATACCCGTGGTCAAGGAAGTGCTGTTGAGCGCAGACGACGTTGCGAAACTGAAGGAAGCGCCGCTGCCTTTCCCGCTCGCGGTCAAAATCGAGTCTGCCGACATTCCGCACAAAACCGAAGCGGGCGTGGTGCGGCTCAATGTGCGCAGTCTCGACGAACTCAAGGGCGCGGCGCGCGATGTGCTTGCCGCAGCGGGCAAATACAACGCCAAGGCGCGTATCGACGGCGTGCTCGTGCAGGAGATGGCGAGCGGCCTCGAAGTCATCGCTGGGCGCCGTCAACGACCGCTTCTTCGGGCCGGTCGTGGTGTTCGGTCTCGGCGGCATTTATACCGAAGTGCTGAAAGACGTGACGCACCGCTTCGCGCCGTTCGACGTCGCTGCCGCAAAGGAAATGATCGACGAGATCAAGGGCGCCGCGTTGCTCAAGGGCTTTCGCGGCCAGCCGGCGCTCGACGTCGATGCGCTCGCCGACGCGTTGTCGCGCTTGTCGTCGCTGATTACCGACCATGCCGACCGCATCGCCGAAATCGACATCAATCCGCTGTTCGTGCGGCCCGCGGGACACGGCGTCGTTGCCGCCGATGCGCTTATCGTTCTGAAGTAGGCCGGCGTGGAGACGGTATTCAAAACCCGCATCACCGAACTCTACGGCATCAAGTTGCCGGTCATCGCGAGCGGGCTGATGTGGCTCGCCAATCCGGAGTATGTCGGCGCCGTCGTCAACGCGGGGCTGATGGGTTTCATGACCGCCGCAAGTTTCAAGGACGTCGCGGCGCTCAAGGCGGGCATCCGGCGCTGCCGCGAAATCACCCATGGCAAACCGTTCGGCGTGAATATCATGATACGCGTGAGCCGCGACGGCACCGACCGCGTAACCCCGCTCATCGACGCGGTGATCGATGAAGGCGTGCGTTTTGTGGAAACCGCGGGCAACAATCCCGAAGCGTATATCAAACGCTTCAAAGCCGCCGGCATCAAGGTATTGCACAAAGTGCCGGGCGTGCGCTACGCGAAAAAAGCCGAGTCGCTGGGCGTCGACGCGGTGACCGTGGTCGGCGCCGAAGCCGGCGGCCATCCCGGCGTGGAACCGGTCGGCACCATGGTCGCCGCCGCCGCCGCCGCACGCACCATAAAAATCCCGCTCGTCGTCGCCGGCGGCCTCGGCACCGGCCAGCACCTCGTTGCGGCGCTGGCACTCGGCGCCGACGGCATCGCCATGGGCACGCGCTTTCTGGTATCCGAGGAAATCTGGGCGCAACGGCGCTACAAGGAGCGCCTCGTCGCCGCCGGCGAAACCGACACGACGCTGCTCCTGCAGTCGATGCGCAACACCCAGCGCGCGCTCAAGACCGAACACGTCGCGATGATCCAGCAAGTGGAAAAAGATCAGCCGGGAAATACCGACGCGCTGCTGCCGCACATCATGGGCGCCCATGCGCACGCGGCTTACGTGACGGGTGAATACGAAAAGGCCATGCTCTCGTGCGGACAGGGTGTGGTGTTCGCCGACAAAATAGAACCCTTCGCGGCCATCGTCGCGCGCATCGAAGCCGAAGCGCGCGATGCGCTCGCGCGGCTCGACCGCCTGCGTGTGGCGCACCAATCTCCCGCCAAAGCGAAGCGCGCATGAAAATATCCTTCACGTCCGCGCGACTGCTCGCCGCGGCACTCACCATAACCGCAAGCGCGACGTGCGCGCAGACCTATCCAACCCGCGCCGTGCGCCTCGTCGTGCCCTTCCTCGCCGGCGGCAGCACCGACATCGTCGGCCGCACCGTCGGGCAGAAACTCTCCGAAATGTGGGGCCAGCCGGTAGTCGTCGACAACCGCCCCGGCGGCGGCACGACCATCGGCACCGAAGCGGTCGCCAAATCGGCGCCCGACGGTTACACGCTGCTGGTGACGCCGGCGCCGTTCACGATCAATCCGAGCCTGCTTGCGAAGCTGCCGTACGACGCGCTCAACGATTTCGCGCCGATCACATTGATCAACACGACGCCGCTCGTGATGGTCGTGCATCCGGGCGTGCCGGCGAAAAACGTCAAGGAACTGATCGCGCTGGCCAAAGCGAATCCGGGCAAGCTCAACTTCGGTTCCAGCGGCACCGGCGGCTCCAACCATCTCGCGGGCGAGCTCTTCAACGCGATGGCCGGCGTGAAAATGGTGCACATCCCGTACAAAGGCAACGCCGGCGCGCTGACCGATATCGTCGGCGGTCATCTCGATGTCGTCTACAACGGCGTCACCTCGGCGATCGCGCTGATCAAAGGCGGCAAGTTGCGCGTGCTCGCGGTCACCAGCCTGCAGCGCACGCCGGCGCTGCCGGATGTGCCGACGCTGAACGAATCCGGGCTCAAGGGTTTCGAAGCGGTCGCGTGGAACGGCCTGACCGCGCCGGCGAAAACGCCGCGCGACGTGATCATGAAAATCAACGCCGACGTAATCAAGGTCGTCAGTTCGCCGGAACTCAGGGAACGCCTGAAAGCGGAAGGCTCCGATCCCGTCGGCAGCAGCCCCGAGCAATACGCGGCGTTCCTGCGCGATGAAATCGCGAAGTGGGCCAAGGTGATCAAGTTCGCGGGCGTGAAAGCGGACTAAGAGCGCCTATGCTGTCGGTAACTGCAGCACGTAACGTGCGAGCAGATTGCGCTGCACCTCGCTGGTGCCGCCGACGATAGTGCCGGGACGCGCGTAGTAGTAACTCGTGAGGAAGTCGGCTTCGACGCCGTCGATGTCGCGCACGCCGGCCAGCACGCCGTCCTCGGCGCCGATTTCGAGCAGCATGTCGGTCACGCGCTGCCGGTCGTCTCCGTGGTCCAGATCTTGAGCATCGAAATATCCTCCCCGAGCGGCTCGCCGCGCTTGACCTGCTCGACGAAACGCCCGAACAGAGAGACCCAGGTCCTGGATGTCGAGTTGCAACGCGCTGTAGCGATCCGCGAATCCGCTGTCGGCGAACGAGCCCCTTGGCGCGCGCGATCAATTCGAGCCGGCGCAGCGCGTAGGCCGGCCGGCGCGGACTGCCGATGGTGAGCCGCTCGTACGACAACAGCGCCTTCGCGATCGTCCAGCCCTCGTTCAGCTTGCCGACCAGATTGGCGCGCGGCACGCGCACGTTGTCGAAAAACACCTCGCAGAATTCCTCGTGCCCGGCGATGTTGCGTATCGGCCGGATCGTGATGCCCGGCGTTTTCACGTCGGCGAGCACGAGGCTGATGCCGAGCTGTTTTTTCTTCGCCTGCTTGTCGGTGCGCACCAGCATGTAGATGTGCGTCGCGTCGTGCGCGAGCGAAGTCCAGATCTTCTGCCCGTTGATGACGAGTTCGTCGCCGTCGATCACGGCGGAAGTCTGCAGGCTCGCGAGATCGGAACCCGCGTTCGGCTCGGAATAGCCCTGGCACCAGATGTATTCGCCCGACAACGAGCGCGGCAGATAATGCTGCTGCTGCGCGCGCGTGCCGTAGCGCATGAGGATGGGCCCGACCTGCGTGATGCCCTGCTCCGGCGCGCGCGCGACGCCGTGGCGTTCCATCTCCTCCATGTAGATCAGCATTTTCGCGGCATCCAACTCCATGCCGCCCCATTCGCGCGGCCAGCCCGGCGCGACCCAGCCCTTCGCGTAGAGCTTGTCCCACCAATCGGCTTCATTTCGGCCCAGCGCGCGCGGCGCAGAAGATAGCGCAGATGCGGCGGATATTCGGCTTCGAAAAACGCGCGCGACCTCGCGGCGAAACGCATCGTCGCTCATGGCGTTGTAATCGGGCGTCGCGTTCATTGGATTCTCGGCCGGCAGATGAAGGTATCGGTGTCGAGCGGATTCTATATCGTGGCATGAACTCGTGTCGAGTCTTGAGCCGTGTAAAATCGGGAGCGATGAAGTCAAATTCGCACTGGCCCCGGCAAACGCTTTCCACCACGCTCGCCAACGCCGCGCGCGACTGCCCGGCGCAGGAAGCGCTCGTGATATCCGGCCGCCGCCTGACGTACGCGGAACTTTGGAAGTCCGTGCAGCAAGTCGCCGCCGCTCTCCACGCAACGGGCGTGCGGCGCGGCGACCACGTCGCCGTGTGCATGGGCAACTCGATCGAGTGGGTAGTGTTTTTCTACGCCGCGGCGACGCTCGGCGCCGTCACCGTGCCGGTCAACACGCGCTTCAAGGCCGACGAGTTCGAGTATTGCCTGAAACAGGCAGACGTGAAATTGCTGTTCGTCGCCGACCGTTTTCTGAAGATCGATTTCATCGACATGCTGCGCGGGTTCTGTCCGGCCGTCGACACGCGGCTGCCCGACGCGAAGCTGCCACAACTCGCTCACGTCGTCGTGCTCGGCGACGACGTACCGAAGGCCGCGATCAGCTACGCGGATTTTCTCGCGCGCGGCGCCACCGCCGGCGAACTGCCGCTCGCGGCGGTGCAGCCCGACGACGTGCTGCTGATGCAATTTACGTCGGGCACCACGTCGTACCCGAAAGGCGTGATGCTCACCCACGACAACATGCTGCGCAACGCCGCTTACATCGCGCGGCGCTTCGATTGCCGCGCCGGCGACCGCTACTTCAGCGCGCGGCCGTTCTATCACGTCGCCGGCAGCACGCTGTCGCTGCTCGCCGCGTTGACGAGCGGCGCGTGCCTTTCGTCCACACCCACGTTCGATGCGGGCGAAGCACTGCGCGTGATGTCGGAGGAGAAATGCACGCTGACCTCCGGCAACGACACCATGTTCCTGATGCAGCTCAATCACCCGGATTTCGACAAATACCCGCTGACGCTGCGCGGCGGCTGGGTATCGTGCGGCGTCGAGGTCACGCGGCAGATCATCGACCGCATGGGCATGCGCGGCGTGACTCAGGCTTATGGATTGTCGGAAGCCTCCCCCAACGTGTGCATGTCGTACTACACCGACGACATCGAGAAGCGCATCAACGGCTGGGCGCACCTCCTGGACGATCTCGAAGTGCGCATCGTCGATCCGGAAACCGGCGCGAACCTGGCGCCGGGCACGGAAGGTGAAATTCTGGTGCGCGGCTGGAGCGTGATGAAGGGCTATTACAAAATGCCCGAGCAGACCGCCAAGGCAATCGATAAAGACAACTGGCTGCACACCGGCGACCTCGGCGTGATGGACGACGAAGGCCGCCTGCGCTTTCTCACGCGCATCAAGGACGTGTTCCGCGTCGGCGGCGAAAACGTGGCGCCCGCCGAAGTCGAAGACGTGTTGCACAAGCATCCGAAAATAAAACAGGCGCAGGTCATCGGCGTGCCCGACCCGCGGCTCATCGAAGTGCCCGCGGCGTACGTGATACTGCAGGAGGGCCAGCACGCAACGCCGGAAGAGATCATCGCGTGGAGCAAGGAGCGCCTCGCCAACTTCCGCGTGCCGCGTTACGTGAAAATCATCGACTCGTTCGAGCATTACGGCATGACCGGCAGCGCCAAGGTGCAGAAAAACAAATTGCGCGCGCAGGCGCTGATCGAACTTGGGCTAAACGAGCAGGGCAACACCCGCATATCCGCATAAAATGTGACGCCTCTCTTGGAATATTGATGTGCAAGGCACGCGCAGGCGGAACGCACCGAGTCGCGCTAAAATGAACGCCCCGCCCGTTTCGATCAGATCATACAAAGGACAGCCAACGATGCAAAGCCTGATGAAAGAATCCCCGCTCGGCGTGTACGTCGAGCACTGCAGGAAAGGCGAACTCGCCTACCAAGTGTGCACCGACGACAATACGCCGGTGTTTTTCCCGCGCGCGGTGGCGCCGAAAACCGGCAGCACCAATCTCGAATGGCGCGTTTCCAAGGGGCTGGGCACCGTGTATTCGACCACCGTCGTGCACGCCGCCAAGGACCAGCCGCCGCATAACGTCGCGCTGATCGATATCGACGAAGGCTTTCGCATGATGAGCCGGGTCGAAGGCATCGACCCGATGCAGGTCAAGATCGGCATGCGCGTCAAGGTCAAAATCAATCCGGGCGACGAGAAGCAGCTGCCCTATCCCGTGTTCACCCCGGCGGAGGGCGCAAAATGAGCGGCCGTAAACGCGGTAGTGTTGCAGTCGTCGGCGCGGCCGAATCCGATCTCGGTCTCGTCGCGCCGAACACGAGCCCGGTCGACCTGATGGCGCAGGCCACCATGCGCGCGCTCGATGATTGCGGATTGAAACTCTCGGACGTCGACGGTCTTTTCGTCGCGGCAACGCAGGTGCGCATGGGCCCGATGACGCTCGCCGAGTATCTGCGCATCAAGCCGAAATATTTCGACGGCACGATCATCGGCGGCTCGTCGTTCATGTCGCACGTCACGCACGCGCAGGCGGCGATCGAAGCGGGGCTGTGCGAAGTCGCGGTGATCGCCTACGGCAGCACGCAGCGCTCGGTCAGCCGCGCCGCGGCGAGCCCGCGCGAATACAACCATTACGAAACGCCGTACAAGCCCATCCTGCCGATCAGCGCCTACGCGCTGGCCGCCGCGCGCCACATGCATCAGTTCGGCACGACGCGCGAGCATCTCGCCGAAGTCGCGGTGTCGGCGCGCAAGTGGGCGTTGTTGAACCCGATCGCGTGGGAAAAAGAACCGCTGACCATCGAGCAGGTCCTGAAAGCGCGCATGGTGAGCTATCCGTTCACGGTGCGCGACTGCTGCCTCGTCGTCGACGGCGGCGGCGCGATCGTCATCACGTCCGCCGCGCGCGCGAAGTCGCTCAAGAAAAAACCCGTCTACGTGCTCGGCACCGGCGATGCGTTCAGCCACGGCACGATATCCAACATGCCCGATCTCACCGTCACCGCGGCCGCCGAATCGGGCGCGCAGGCCTACAAGATGGCCGGCATCAAACCGTCCGACGTCAAGATGCTGTCGCTGTACGACGCGTTCACCATCACGCCCATCCTGTTCCTCGAAGACCTGGGCTTCTGTCCCAAGGGCGAAGGCGGACGTTTCGTGGCCGGCGGCACGACCGCGCCCGGCGGCAAACTTGCGGTCAACACCAGCGGCGGCGGGCTTTCCTACTGCCACCCCGGCATGTACGGCCTGCTGGTGATGATAGAAGCGATCCGCCAGGTACGCGGCGAATGCGGCAAGCGCCAGGTCAAGGACTGCGACGTCGCGCTCGCGCACGGCAACGGCGGCGTGCTCTCGACCCAGTGCACCGTGCTGTTCGGCGGACCGTCTACGGTCTAACTGCAACACACAGCACAGCGGGCGCGCCGGCAACGGCGGCCCGTTTTTTTTGCATCCGTAGTCGCATTACGGGGACCGTGATCGATATCGCCAGACTGCGGGCGGACACTGACCGTCTCGATGGTATACAATTCTTGCAAGACATTTACCCAGGACAGCCATCATGACTGCCACTACAGCGAAGCGCGCTAAAGTGCGTCGACCCGCCAACGACGATGCGGCGCTGATTCCGAAATCGTCCGCTTACGGACGTGATGTGTTACGCGTGCTGAAAGAGATGCAAAAGCTCGGACCATGGAAATTCGGTCCGCGAATTTCAGATCGCATCTTCAAGAAGTGAAGTTTCTGCTTGACACCTGCATCATCGCTTCGGTGCTCAATCAGGAGGATGGTCATGGTCACATCGAAGATCGTATCGCCTCCGCCGCGCGTGGCTCAATATATATTTCTGCGCTAACCGCCGTAGAAGTTTGGGTTGGCCTTGCACGGCCGCGCACGCCCCGAGCGAAGAATCTGTGGTTTGAGGCGTTTTTGCGCCGCACACGTGTGCTTGCTTTCGATGAAGCGGCAGCGCGACAAGCCTTTGTGGTCCGGCGTTACCTGGAACAGACTGGTCAGGAGATCGGCCGCATGGATCCACTCATCGCCGCCCAAGCGATCACGGCAGGTGCCGTTTGCGTTACCGACAACCTGCGGCACTTCTTGCGTATCCCCGGATTAACGATCCAGAACTGGTTGCGACGAAGCTAGGGTGCAAGTGCGGTCCCTTGACTGTTGACAAGTGCAAAGTCAAGAATTGACCCAACATTCTGAAACCAACAACTACTTCCGCGCCTGCGCTGCTAATCAATATCAAAACCGTGAACCTGGCGGGTTTGACTACTTGAACGCGAATATGGACCCGCTGCACCGACCATTGCCGCAATCAATCGGCAATTAAAACTCTGTAGCTCCGGAATTAAATTTCCGTTTGCCTTTGGAATCGCGAAGCCAATGGGCGCACCGCCATACTTTGCTTCATGGATAAGTTCATTTCTAACATCTACGATCTCGGATTTTCCTTTGCCATCGATCTGGCCCCAACTTGGCAAAGGAACGGCGTAAGTTTCCGACAGATGCTCAAGTCGTTTGCCGTGGAGTATCCGATGTGATGTCGGAGAAATCAGAATCGAGGTCTTAAATAGCGAATCAATAACCATGTACTGGGTTAAGAACAGCTCAAAGTCTCTTACATAGGAGAGTGAGAACAAATAACCTTGAGGAAGGTCTGCTTCTCGTGATGGCTGCCGATCTGGGCCGCGGCGGCGCGGATTGCCGCGTAATAGGCGTCCAAACCGCGCAGCGTCCGCTTCTTGAGATCGCCGGTGAAAAACGTCGCTTCGAGCGCGTAGAGGGCCTTGGCGACATTGTTGTCGTGATGGAAATCGTCCTCGCCGAAAACCTTGGAGAAAATATCTTCGGTCAGGATGTGCTGAATCAGCATCTCGCGCACATCGGCATCGGTAACGCCCGGATTGATTGTTTCCTGGGCATGTTCGAGAAAGTCCTTCCCTGCCTTGCGGAATTTTGGATTGTCGCGAAACGCCGCCGCGATCATTTCCCGCAGGGCGTCGAGCACGGCCGGAAGGTCGGCCTTGAACTGCTCCACCGCTTTGCGGAACTCCGAAATTTCGGCGCGTTCGTAGCCGAAAAACAGATTCAGCAGCTTTTCCAGCCCGCGCACGTCATCCACCGGACAGCGCATAGCCTCGCGCCGGTTCTGGATTAGGACCGCCTCGGTTGAATCCTCGAAGATGATGTTGTCCTGCGGATAGCCACGCTTGAGTTTGCGCTCAATCTCCGAATCGAGATCGTCCTCTTCGTCCTTCGCTTCCCAGTAGCCGAAGGGCATGCGCAATGCGTGCAGCAGCGCACCATCGACGTAGCGCCGGTCTTTCGCGGGCGTGGCAATTTCGTATTCGGGAACAAACACGAGATCGTGCGAGCGCGCCCAGCCCTTGAGCAAATCCTTGAATGCCTCACGCACGACGCTTTCACGCGTCGTGCCGGAAACCTTCCTCAGAGTGGAAAGCTCATTAAGGTATTGCTGGATTAATACCTGGCTCAACTCAATTTCACTTCCGCAAAAGGCAAGTCGGGGAGAAGACTACCGTTCGTAGTATATAGGTGGCCGGTGCAAATATCGCGCGCCCGGAAACCCGCATGGGGATTTGCTTTTCAATTTTTTTCCCTGCGCAATAGGGTATGATTGCACCCGCAATTGGGTTGGACCGCAACCGTGAAGCCGTGCCAACCTGAACCTCAGAATTCGCACGAAACGCTGCTAAGTAGTGTAAAGATTGGCGCGCTACGCCGACTTATGCAGGCATCCAGCCCCGTGCCAAGGGAATTTATGGCTCCGCGAACGGTCTCAACCGGACAACAGGAGGTAGCCTCATGCAACGACGCACATTCTGGAAGGCACTCGCCGGCGTTCCGTTGCTGCTCGGCATTACGCGGCGCGCGGTCGCCGCGCAGGCCGAATCGATGAAGGCCGTCGAGGAACTGCAAAAAAACTGGAAGTCGCTGCTCGCCGACGGGACCAAAGTGCCGGCGCCGTCCGAACCGTTGAAGCTCACGAAAGACGAGTGGAAAAAGCGCCTTGCCGGGCTGCAATACGAGGTGCTGCGCGAAGAAGGCACCGAGCGGCCGGGTTCGAGCCCGCTTAACAACGAGAAGCGCGCGGGCGTATTCGCGTGCGCGGGCTGCGATCTTCCGCTTTTCACGTCCGCCATGAAATACGACAGCGGCACCGGCTGGCCGAGTTACTTCACGACCATCCCGGGCGTGTTCGGCACCAGCACGGATCATAAAATCCTCTATCCGCGCGTCGAGTACCACTGTATACGCTGCGGCGGGCACCACGGCCACATGTTCGACGACGGCCCGGCGCCGACCGGCAAGCGCTACTGCAACAACGGGATCGCGCTGAAGTTCATTCCCAAAACCGGCAAAGCCTGACAGGGGGCTTTTCCAGTCCGCGACCGCGCCTGTTATGCTGGCGCCTCATGTCTGCAGTGCCCGTTTCAGGCTTGCCAATGTTGCCGACGCGCAGTCCATTGCACTGATGTCGCGCGATTTGATCGAATCGGGCTTGCGCGGCTGGTCGTGGGACCCCATGCGCGTTTCGCGCGCGATACAGGCGCGTGAAACGCTCGTTGTCGTCGCGGCGATTCGCGCCCACCTGACGGGTTTCGCCATCATGAATTTCGGTGATGAGCAGGCGCATTTGAGCTTGCTCGCGGTAAAGCCCTCGCACCAGCGCTGTGGCATCGGCACGCTGATAATGACATGGCTCGAGGAGTCGGCGCTGGTGGCGGGCATCGCCATCGTCAATCTCGAATTGCGCGCCGGTAATTTCGCGGCGCGCGAATTCTACCGCACGCGCGGATTCACCGAGGCCGCCTACATTCCCGGCTACTACAGTGGCGTTGAAACCGCGCTCAGGATGTCGCGCGACATCCGCCGCCAGATCTCGGACCGCATCAGTTAATCAGCAACCACCCCCGCCTGCCGAATGACACTGGCCCACTTGCGGACCTCTGCGGCGATGTAGGCACCAAACTCGGCGGGTGAATTCGTGACCGCTTCGAGGCCCTGCACGGCGAGACGCTCGCGTATGTCGGGCGCCTGACAAATTGCCGCGATATCCCGGTTAAGCCGGGCGATCACTACCGGCGGTGACCCGGCCGGCGCGACGATGTCTACACCCGCACCGGCGGGAAACGGCACGAGCATGCGAACCGGCTTGGACGGGTAAGGTTGCGCCGACAGGGGTGCTGCGGCGAATGCGACCGCCGCTGCAATTGCGAGTGTCATGCCCCACGGTTCGATGATAAGTCCACGCCATCGCACCGCCGGCGTCCGGACGATTGACCACCGTGGACGGTACGCCGAATGCGCGCCGGGAACGCCGGCGCACAATGGAAAAATATCTCAGGATACGCGCGCACTCACACTCACGCTCAGGACAGGATAAAGCCGCCGTCGATAACCAGATTGGCGCCGTGCACGAAAGTCGCGTCGGTCGAAGCGAGGAACAGTATCGCCGCGGCCACTTCGTCCGGCCCGCCCCAGCGGCCGAGCGGAATCTGCGACTCGCGCCACGCCCTGTAGCCGGGATGCGCGGCCATCTGCGCGCGCGTAAAGTCGGTCTCGATCGGTCCCGGACTCACGGCGTTGACCATGATTTTGTCCTTGGCGAGTTCGAATGCCATCGCCTTGGTGAGGTAAATGAGCGCCGCCTTGGCAAGCCCGTAGAGCGCGGAATCCGGCGAGGCGACGATGCCGAGCTGGCTCGCCACCGTGATGATACGGCCGCCGCCGTTCGCGCGCATCGACGGCACCACGGCCTGGCTCGCCAGAAACGGCGCGCGCAGATTGACGGCAACGAGCCGATCGAATTCCGCCGCCGAATACTCGCCGAACGGGTGGCGGATGCGCATGCCTGCATTGTTGACAAGGATGTCGACGCGCCCCAGGCTCGTGATCGCCGCGTCGACCATCAGTTGCACGTCTTCGGCATTGCCCAGTTCGAACAGGCCGAATTCGGCGCGGCAGAACGCATTGTGCTTGCGGCACTCGGCGGCCACCGCCGACAATTCATCGCGCGTGCCGTCGGCGGCGAGATAAACCGCCGCACCCGCGCGGGCGAGCGCGAGCGCGACCGCGCGGCCGATGCCGCGCGATGCGCCGGTGACCAGCGCAACCTTTCCCGTCAGCGAACTCATGGTTGCTCCCCAGTTTAATTCCGAATACTCTCAGCCTTACGAATTCCGCATGAGCGCCCACGCCACGTGCTCGCGCACGAGCACTGATTCATGCTTGCCGCGCGCGCGCAATGCGGCAACCATTTGCTTTATGGCAGGCAAGGATCGCGGCCCCTGGTCTTGCGCGCGCAACGCATTGCCCAGACCCACGGCCAGATTGCGCAACCAGCGCTCGTAACCGATGCGATGGATGGCGCTGCCGCGTCAGGCGCGCGTGAAATTCCTCCTCGCTCCATGCGAAGAGTTCGACGAGAGTCGCATCGTCAAGTCCGTTGCGCACCGCAAAGTCCGCCTCGCTGCTTGCCTGCGCAAACCGGTTCCACGGGCACGCGAGCTGGCAGTCGTCGCAGCCATACACGCGGTTGCCGATCAGCGGCCGCAGTTCAACCGGTATGCTGCCATGGTGCTCTATGGTCAGGTACGAAATGCAGCGCCGCGCATCGAGCCGGTACGGCGCGACAATCGCGCGCGTCGGGCAGATGTCGATGCATTTTTCGCAGGTGCCGCAATGGTTGCCCGTCGCCCGATCGACCGGCAGTGGCAGATCGGTATAGATTTCGCCCAGAAAAAAGTACGACCCCGCTTCGCGCGTCAAGAGCAGCGTATGCTTGCCGCGCCAGCCGAGGCCGGCCTTCGCGGCGAGTTCAACTTCCATGACCGGCGCGCTATCGGTAAATACGCGATGGCTGAACGGGCCGGCGGCCGTTTCGACGCGCTCGGCCAGCCGCTGCAAACGCCGGCGCAGCACCTTGTGATAGTCGCGACCCAGCGCGTAGCGCGACACGAACGCCTTGCCCGGTTCGTTGATGACCGCCCAACTGTCGGCGACGCTGTCCGGCAGGTAATTCATGCGCGCCGCGATCACGCGCAGCGTGCCGGGCACGAGTTCGGCCGGCCGCGCGCGTTTCGACGCCGTGCTTTGCCATATAATCCATGTCGCCATGGAAGCCCGCGTGCAACCACTCGAGAAAACGCGGTTCGGCATGACTCAAATCGGCATCCGCGATGCCGATCTGCTGAAATCCGAGTTCGACGCCCCACGCGCGGATCTGCCGCGCGAGTTCGGCAAGCCCGGCTGGCGATCGCGGTAATGGTTCATTCTGCATGACTTCCCATCATAATCAGCCGGCCGCGCAATTGACACGCCATCTCGCGACAGAGGCGGACACGCTGGCGCTGGGTGCGGCGCTGGCGGGCGGGATGCGCCCGGGCATGGTCATTTACCTGCGCGGCGAGCTCGGCGCAGGCAAAACCACGCTGGTCCGCGGCATCCTGCACGCCTCGGGGGTCAGGGAGCGGGTCAAAAGCCCGACTTATACGCTGGTTGAACCTTATACCGTTTCTAGTTTATACTTGTATCACTTTGATTTTTATCGACTCAAGAACCCAGATGAATGGGTCGATGCGGGCTTGCGCGAATATTTCAATGGCGACGCCGTGTGCCTCGTCGAATGGCCCGACAAGGCCGGCGGGCAACTGCCTGCACCGGATTTGACGATCGAAATGGCGGTTGCCGGCGGCGGACGCAGCATCACGCTCAGCGCAGATACGGAGGCTGGCAGAAATTGTTTGATGCGGCTGCAAACCTGACGCAACACAACTTCGCGATGAGCGCATTCCGCGACCATCGTCGCCGTGCGTTGTTTTCGGCAGACCCTGCATTGCCTGTTGTTGCTGACACCGCTGGCCGTAACCGCGGCGACCACTGTGAACTCCGTGCGCGTGTGGCCGGCGCCGGACTACACGCGCGTGACGATCGAGTCCGCGACACCGATTACGCATCAACTGCTGTTGCTGAAAAACCCCGACCGGCTCGCGCTCGATCTCGAAGATGTCGCCGTCACGTCCGCGCTGCAGGAACTGTCCGCCAAGATCGGCGACGATGACCCGTATGTGAAGGCCGTGCGCGTCGGCCGCTTCAAACCCGGCGTAGTGCGGCTGGTATTCGACCTCAAGACCGAGGCAAAACCGGAAGTATTCACGCTGAAGCCGATCGCGGAATACGGCAATCGGCTGGTGCTCGACATCTATCCCGCGCAGGCGATCGATCCGCTGGCAGCGCTGCTGGAAAAATCGCAAACCGCAGCCGCCGCCGCCAGCCTCTCCCGCACCCGCCGCGATGCGCGACTCCAAATCCGGCGACAGCGGCATCGTGACCGGCGCAAGCGAGTCGCCGCCGAAAACGCCGCGGCCGGCAAAACCCGACAGCCAGCGCCTGCTCATCGTCGCGATCGACGCCGGCCACGGCGGCGAAGACCCGGGCGCCAAAGGTCGCGGCGGCGCGCGCGAGAAAGACGTCACCCTCGCGATCGCGCAGAAACTGAAGATGCTGATCGACCGCGAGCCCGGCATGCGCGCCGTGCTGACGCGCGACGGCGACTACTTCATCCCGCTGCATCACCGTGTCGAGAAAGCGCGCAAGGTGCATGCCGATTTGTTCGTGTCGGTGCATGCCGACGCTTTCATCAAGCCGAACGCGCGCGGCTCGTCCGTGTTTGCGCTGTCGGAACGCGGCGCCACGAGTTCGGCCGCCAAGTGGCTCGCCAAGAAGGAAAACGACGCCGACCTGATCGGCGGCGTGAACCTCGACGTGCAGGATCCCTACCTCAAGATGACGCTCGCCGACCTCTCCTTCACCGCGCAAATCAACGACAGCCTGAAGCTCGCGCGCGCGGTGCTGACGGAACTCGGCGAAATCAACACGCTGCACAAATCCGACGTCGAGCAGGCGGGCTTCGCGGTGTTGAAGGCGCCGGATATTCCGTCGATCCTGGTCGAGACCGCGTTCATCAGCAATCCGGACGAGGAAAAAAAGCTCAAAAACACCGCGTATCAGGAACAGATGGCGGATGCGATTCTGGCCGGCATCAAGCGCTATTTTGCGCAAAATCCGGCGCTCGCACGCTCGCGCGTGGCGGCCAATCCCTAATGGTGGTAATGCGACTGGCATCGGTTGCGCTCGCGCTGCTCTTGGGCACGGTGGCCTGCGCCGTCGAGATCGAAGGCGTCAAGCTGCCAAAACGTGCACAATTCGGATGCAGGCGGACCCGCGTTGGTGCTCAACGGCGCCGGCGTGCGTACACGCTTAGTATTCAAGGTTTACGTCGCGGCGCTGTATCTGCCCGCCAAGACGGCAGACGGCGAAGCAATCTTGCGCAGCGATCAACCACTGCGCTTTGTCATGCACATGCTGCGC
This sequence comes from uncultured beta proteobacterium, assembly GCA_963778865.1. Taxonomy (GTDB): domain Bacteria; phylum Pseudomonadota; class Gammaproteobacteria; order Burkholderiales; family SG8-41; genus PALSA-1004. The sequence goes on from CAVZWF010000009.1 coordinate 123,483, forward strand.
GATTTGAGTTCGGAGCAGATTAATTCTTCGATCAACGACGCCCTGCGTGAAACGCTGACACCCGAGGAACGGCAGCCGCTCGACTCGCGCATGCTGCAGTTCAACGCCATCCTGGACGCGCTGCGCGAAATCCGGGAGGGGACGCGAATTACGCTGGATTACGTGCCACAGCTGGGCACCATCGTCAGCATCAATGCGGAGGAAAAAGACCGCATTCCCGGGCGGGATTTCAACCAGGCCTTGTTGCGCGTGTGGCTCGGCGACCGCGCCCGCGACCCTGATCTCAGAAAAGCGTTGCTCGGCATCGGCGCGAAATAGATTTAGAATCGCCCGCTTTAAGAGGCCCATATGAATCAGCCCCTCGCCATTGCGCTGGCACTGCTGGCGATGACGACAGCGACGGCTGCGTCCGGCGCGGCGGAGACCTATCCCGTCCAAATCCGTACGCTTCATCGTGCCCTACCCGCCCGGCGGCGGTTCGGATATCACGGGACGCGCAATCGGCGTGAAGCTCAACGAATATCTCGGCCAGACCTTCGTCATCGATAACCGGCCGGGTGCGACCGGCCTCATAGGCACGCAACTCGCCGCGCGGGCGCCGGCCGACGGCTACACCCTGCTGCTTGCCGACGCACCGCACACCATCAACGCGCTGGTGTACTCCAAGCCGCCGTACGATGCGATCAAGGACTTCGCTCCCATCAACCTGCTCGCCACCTCGCCGCAGGCGCTGCTCGCGAACCCATCGTTCAGCGTCAGCACGTTCAAGGAATTGCTCGCCATGCCGCGCGCGCAAACCGAAAAGTTTGCGCTGGGCTCGAGCGGGCTCGCCAGCGGGCCGCACATGCTCTACGAATGGCTGCGGCTAAAGACCGGGCTCGTTCTCAATCACGTGCCCTATAAAGGCGGCGGGCCATCGCTCTCCGACGCCGTGGCCGGACAAATCCCGCTGGTGATGAACGCGGTGCCGGCGTCGATGCCATTCATCAAGGCTGGCCGCTTAAAGCCCCTGGCGATTTCGAGCGCCGAACGTCATCCATTGCTGCCGGGCGTCGCCACCTTCCAGGAAGCGGGGGTCAAGGATTTCGTCTCGTTTCAGTGGTACGGCGTCTTCGCGCCGGCAGGCACGTCCCGCGAGATCGTCGCGGTGCTCAACCGGGAGATCAACAAGGCGCTGGGTTCCCCGGACATCAGGGAGCGTTTCGTCGCGCTCACGCTCGACCCCGCGCCGGGCAAACCCGAGGCCTTCCTGAAGCTCCTGCGGGACGAAGACGCGCGCTGGCGCGGCGTGCAGAAAGAGGTCAACGTGCGGCTCGACTGACCGACCCGCCGCCAACGAAAAAAAGCCGCGTCCTTGCGGGCGCGGCCGTTTGCTCATAACGCCTGCTGCCGTTCAGGCTCTTCAGCGCAGTGAGCACTTCCTCCAGCATCTTCTTGGCGTCGCCGAACAGCATGCGGTTGTTCTCTTTGTAGAAGAGCGGATTGTCGACACCCGCATAGCCCGAGGCCATGCTGCGCTTCATCATGATCGAGGTCTTGGCCTTCCACACTTCGAGCACCGGCATGCCGGCGATCGGGCTGGTCGGGTCTTCGGCCGCCGACGGATTGACGATGTCATTGGCGCCGATCACCATCGCCACGTCGGTGTCCGGGAGGTCCTCGTTGATTTCGTCCATCTCGAGCACGATGTCGTAGGGCACCTTGGCCTCGGCCAGCAGCACGTTCATGTGGCCGGGCATGCGGCCGGCCACCGGGTGGATGCCGAAGCGCACGTTGACGCCTTTCTCGCGCAGGAATTTGGTGATCTCGTTGACGGCGTGCTGCGCCTGCGCGACCGCCATGCCGTAGCCCGGCACGATCACGACACTCTTGGCTTCGCGCAGCAGTTCGGCGGTCTCGGTCGCGCTGATCGGCACCACTTCGCCAACCGGTGCGGCCGCTTCCCCTGCGCCTTTCTTCTTCGCCGGTGCGCCGCCGCCGAAACCGCCGGCGATCACGCTGATGAAATTGCGGTTCATCGCCCGGCACATGATGTACGACAGAATCGCGCCGCTCGAACCGACCAGCGCGCCGATCACGATCAGGAGATCGTTGGAGAGCATGAAGCCGGTGGCCGCGGCCGCCCAGCCCGAGTAGCTGTTGAGCATCGACACCACCACCGGCATGTCGGCGCCGCCGATCGCCATGACCATGTGGATGCCGAAGAGCAGCGCCAGCACCGTCATCACGATGAGCGGCGTCATGCCCTGCTCGATGGTTTCGGCGTGCAGGAACTCGCGCCCGTACCAGATCACGACCAGGAGGCCGATCAGGTTCAGCCAATGACGCGCGGGCAGCAGCAACGGCTTGCCGCTGATCCTCGCCGACAGCTTGCCGAACGCGATCACCGAACCGGACAACGTGATCGCGCCGATGAATACGCCGACGTACACCTCGATTTCGTGTATCGCCTTCTCGGCGGCGGTGATATTCAGCGTGGACGCCGGATCGATATAGCTCGTATAGCCGACGACCACGGCGGCGAGACCGACCAGGCTGTGCATGAAGGCGACCAGTTCCGGCATCTGCGTCATCTTCACGGTGCGCGCGAGATAGATGCCGATGCTGCCGCCGACCAGCATGGCGACCGACGATCCACGGTATGCCGGCGGTGGTGACGCGCGGCCCGACCACCGTGGCAAGCACGGCGATGGTCATGCCGATCATGCCGTAGAGATTGCCGCGGCGGGACGATTCCGGATGCGACAAGGCCGCCCAGGCTCAGGATGAAGAGTATGGTCGCGCCGATGTAGGAGACAGTTACCAGGCTTGCGGACATTGTTCTTCTCCCTTATTTGCGGAACATGGCCAGCATGCGGCCGGTGACGGCGAAACCGCCGAACATGTTGATGGCGGTAAGCCCGATGCCGCCACGGCCAGCCAGCGTATCACCTCATCCGGCCGCTCCACGCCGGCGCCGGCCAGGAGCGGCGGCGCGATCTGCACCAGCGCACCGATGATGATGATGCTGCTGATCGCGTTGGTCACGCTCATGAGCGGCGTGTGCAGCGCGGGCGTCACGTTCCACACCACCATGTAGCCGACGAAGCACGCCAGCACGAACACCGTGAAGTGGCCGAGGAACGCCGCCGGCGCGTTGGCGCCGACGAACCAGAAGACCAGCGCCGCGATGCCGAACATGACCGCGGTGCGCGTGGCGGAAGCCGGGGCGCTCGCCTCGCCGTGTTTAGGCGCCTTGGGCGGCGCGACCGCCGGCTTGGCCGCTGCCGGCGGCGCCGCCAGCTTGATCGGCGGTGCCGGCCAGGTGATCGCGCCTTCCTTGATGACCGTCAGGCCGCGGATGGCATCGTCTTCCATGTTGACGTTGATGACACCGTCCTTGGTCTTGCACAGTTCCTCTGCAAGACGGAACAGGTTGGTCGAATACAGCGTCGAGGACTGCTTGGCCAGCCGGCTGACCAGGTCGGTGTAGCCGATGATGGTCACGCCGTGCTTCACGACCGCTTTGCCGGGCTCGGTGAGTTCGCAGTTGCCGCCCTGTTCGGCCAGCCATGTCGACAATCACGCTGCCGGGCTTCATCGACTTCACCATGTCGGCGGTGATCAGCTTCGGTGCGGGTTTGCCCGGAATGAGCGCGGTGGTGATGATGATGTCCACTTCCCGCGCCTGCTTCGCGTACATTTCGCGCTGGGCCTGCTGGAAGCCCTCGCTCATGACTTTGGCGTAGCCGCCGCCGCCGGAACCTTCTTCTTCGTATTCGACTTTGACGAATTCTCCGCCCAGCGATACGACCTGGTCGGCCACTTCGGCGCGCGTGTCGTTGGCGCGCACGATGGCGCCGAGGCCGGCGGCTGTACCGATCGCCGCCAGGCCGGCGACGCCGGCGCCGGCGATGAAGACCTTGGCCGGCGGCATTTTGCCGGCGGCGGTGATCTGACCGTTGAAGAAGCGGCCGAAGGCATTGGCGGCCTCGATGACCGCCCGGTAGCCGGCGACGCCGGCCTGGGAGGTCAAGGCGTCCATCTTCTGGGCGCGGCTCAGCACGCGGGGCAGCGCATCGATGGCCAGCACGGTGACCTTTTGCGCCGCGAGTTGTTGCATCAACTCGGGATTCTGCGCCGGCCAGATGAAGCTGACCAGCGTGCCGCCTTCGCGCATCAGGTTGACTTCGTCCATCGACGGCGCGCGCACCTTGAACACGATGTCGGATTCCGCCCACAGCTTGGCTGCGCTGTCGACGATCTGCGCACCCGCGGCGCGGTAGACATCGTCGCTGCAATTCGCCGCGTCCCCGGCGCCGGATTCCACGGCAACCTTGAAACCCAGCTTGATGAGTTTTTCGACGACTTCGGGCACGGTGGCGACGCGCTTTTCGCCGGCAAACGTCTCTTTTGGTACGCCTATGACCTGAGCCATGATTTCCCCTTGTTTATTACGACTGGATGTGGACGGCGAATTATACCAAGGCCGCCGCGAAACCCGCGCAATTCGCAACGCCGATGGAATATCGCGTGCGTAATTCTGAGGGAATGCGGCGGGAAGCCACACGGATTCACAGTTATAATTTTCCATGGCCGACATCCGCGTGCTGCCCGATCTTCTGATCAACCAGATCGCCGCGGGCGAAGTCATCGAGCGCCCCGCCGCCGCGCTGAAGGAACTGCTGGAAAACAGTCTGGACGCCGGCGCGCATGACATCGGCGTGCAACTCGCCGGCGGCGGCGCCAAGCTCCTCAAAGTGAGCGACGACGGCGGCGGCATCGGCAAAGCGGAATTGCCGCTCGCGCTCGCGCGCCACGCCACCAGCAAGATCGCCACGCTCGACGATCTGGAACGCATCGCCAGCCTCGGCTTCCGCGGCGAAGCGCTGGCGAGCATCGCGGCCGTCTCCCATCTCACGCTGACGAGCCGGCCGCGCGACGACAAGCACGCGTGGTCGATTGCGGTCGAAGGCGGCGCCCTCGCGCCGCCCGCGCCGGCCGCCCACGAACCCGGCACCAGCGTCGAAGTCGCAGGACCTTTATTTCAACACGCCGGCGCGCCGCAAGTTTCTGAAGTCCGAGGCGACCGAATACGCGCATTGCGACGAAACGTTCAGACGCATCGCGCTCGCGCGGCCCGACGTCGCGTTCAAGCTCCAGCACAACGGCCGCGCGCAATGGCATCTGCCCGCGCACAGCCCGCGGAGCGCATCACCGCGGTGCTCGGCGAGGAATTCGGCGCCGCGGCGATTCCCGTCGAAGCGCAAAGCGGCACGACGCGCCTGACCGGACTCGTCGGCGCGCCGGCCAGCGCGCGCGGCACGCGCGATGCGCAGTACTTTTTCGTCAACGGCCGCTTCGTGCGCGACAAGGTGCTCTCGCACGCGCTGCGCCAGGCGTATCAGGACGTGCTGCATCACGACCGCCATCCGGCGTACGTGCTGTCGCTCGAACTCGATCCGGCGCGCGTCGACGTCAACGTGCATCCGGCCAAAAGCGAAGTGCGCTTCCGCGATTCGCAGGCGATACACCAGTTCGTGTTTCACGCCGTGAGCCGCGCGCTGGCCGGCACCGCCGGCGGCGCCACCGACGTTCTCCCGGAAGCCGGCGCCGCGCCCATCGACCGCGGGCTTTGTCGCAACGCAACACCGCATGCCGCTCGGTGTCGCGCAATCCAGCGCCGCCTACGAAACACTGTTCGGGCGCACCGGCGCGGCGTCGCCGCAGCCGCGCAATCTCCGCGTGGCCGTCGTCCGCGCAAACCAGCACCGAACCGCCGGCGGAACCGGACGCCGAAATACCGCCGCTGGGATTCGCACTCGCGCAGCTGGCCGGCATCTACATCCTCGCGCGGAACGAGCACGGGCTCGTGATCGTCGACATGCACGCCGCGCACGAACGCATCGTCTACGAAAAACTCAAGACCCAGCTCGATGCGGACCGGATCGCGATGCAGCCGCTGCTGATCCCGGTCGTATTCAACGCCGAGCGCATCGACGTCGCGACCGCCGAGGACCACGCCGACACGCTCGCCAAAATCGGCTTCGAAATCGCGGCGCTGTCGCCGACCGCGCTCGCGGTGCGCGGCGTGCCGGTCGCGCTGAAAGACGCCGACGCCGGCCAGCTCGCGCGCGACGTGCTCGCCGAAATCCGCGAGTTCGGCGCGAGCCGCGTGTTGATCGAGCGCCAGAACGAGCTGCTCTCGACGATGGCGTGCCACACCGCGGTGCGCGCCAATCGCCTGCTGACCGTGGCCGAAATGAACGCGCTGCTGCGCGAGATGGAAGCGACCGAGCGCTCGGGCCAGTGCAATCACGGGCGCCCGACCTGGCATCAGATCAGCATCGCCGAACTCGACAAGCTGTTCATGCGAGGTCGGTGAGGGCGTGAGGAGTGAGGCGTAGAGTGAGCGAAACCGGCGAAGCAAAACGCAAGCGCGCGAGCGCGTCGCACCCCTCACCCCTCACCGCCTCACCCCTCACCACAAATGGCCGCCGGCCATTTTGCTCATGGGCCCGACCGCCAGCGGCAAGACCGGCGTCGCGGTCGATCTCGTGCGCGAACTGCCGTGCGAAATCATCAGCGTCGATTCGGCGCAGGTCTACCGCCACATGGACATCGGCACCGCCAAGCCCGACGCCGAAACGCTCAAAGCGGCGCCGCATCATCTGATCGACATCATCGAGCCCGACGAGAATTATTCCGCCGCGCGCTTTCGCGACGACGCGCTCACGCTGATGCGCGAAATCACCGAGCGCGGCAACATACCGCTGCTGGTCGGCGGCACCATGATGTATTTCAAGACCTGCTCGAGGGCCTGTCCGAGCTGCCGGAAGCCGATCCCGCGATCCGCATGGTGATCGATACGATGGCGCAGGAATCCGGCTGGCCCGCGGTGCACCAGGCGCTCGCGCGCGTCGACCCGGAAACCGCGGCACGCCTCGAACCGAACGACTCGCAGCGCGTGCAGCGCGCGCTCGAGGTGTATTACATCACCAACAAGCCGATGTCCGAGCTGCTGAAAAAACCCAAGTACGTCTACTTCCCTTACACGCCGGTGAAAATCGCGCTGCTGCCGGGCGACCGCAGCGAACTGCACGACCGCATCGCGACGCGCTTCGAGGCGATGCTGGAACTCGGCCTGATCGGCGAACTGCGCAAGCTGCGCGCGGATTACGCGCTCGAACCGGACATGCCGTCGATGCGCTGCGTCGGCTACCGCCAGACGTGGGAATACCTCGACGGCAAGATCGGCCTCGCCTCGCTGCGCGAACAGGGCATCGCCGCGACGCGCCAACTCGCCAAGCGCCAGCTCACGTGGCTGCGCGCGATGAAGGAAGTCACCAAGTTCGATTGCCTCGCGGAAGACTTGAGCGAGCAGGTGCTCGCGCATCTGCGCGAGCATTCTGATCGCGAACGAAGCGTGAATGGTGAGTCGTAAATGGTAAGTGATGCTGAAACGCTGCCGCATCGCACACCGCTTACCGCTCACGATTCACGTTTACGATTCACGATCCGATTCACGACTCACGCCCTTTGTCCTTCACCTGCGCGCGCGCCCAGCCGCGCGCGAACGTGAGCCTCACTTCCTCGTCGGTTTGCAGTTCGCTGCTGGCGCGCACGATTTTCCCGTCGGCCGTTTCGACCATGCTGTAGCCGCGCTCGAAGACCGCGCGCGGATTCAACTGCGCGAGTTGCGCGGCGAGGCTTTTGACGCTCGCCGCCAGCGTATCGACGCGATGTGCCGGCCGCGCCGGCCGAGCCGCTGCGCGAGCGCGCGCTGCTGAATGGCGAGCGCGGCGAAATCGGGACGCTCCGCGCGCAACCGCCCGGCGAGATCGCGCAATTGCCATTGGCTGTCCGGCGGCCCTGTGCGCCCACGCGCCGCGCAGCCGGCTCGCGAGATGTCCCAATTCGCGCAGCTGGTTCGCGATGTGCTCGCCCGGATGCGTGAGCCGCCGCGCAAGGCCGTCCACCTGCTGCATGCGGCGCTCGAGCGCGCGTTCCATCACGCGCCTCAGGCGCTGATAAAGGTGGCCCAGCGGCCTCGCGCAGTTCCTCGCGATCGGGGCTCGCCAGTTGCGCCGCCGCCGTGGGCGTGGGCGCGCGCGCGTCGGCGACGAAATCCGCAATCGTGAAATCGGTTTCATGGCCGACGCCGCTGACCACGGGCAACGCGCAGGCGTGGATCGCGCGCGCCACCACTTCTTCGTTGAATGCCCACAAATCCTCGATGCTGCCGCCGCCGCGGCACACGATCAGCACGTCGCATTCGGCGCGCGCATCGGCAATCGCAATGGCCGCCGCGATCTTCGCGCCCGCGCCCTCGCCCTGCACGGGCGTCGGATAAATGACGACCGGGATGGACGGCATGCGGCGCCTGAGCGTCGTCAGCACGTCGCGCAGCGCCGCGGCCTGCGGCGAAGTGACGATGCCGATCGCGCGCGGAAAACGCGGCAGCTCCTGTTTCGTCTCCGCGTCGAACAGGCCTTCCGCCTGCAGCTTGGCCTTCAGCTTCTCGAACGCGGCATAGAGCGCGCCGAGCCCCGCGCGGCGCATCGTTTCGACGTTCAACTGAAATTCGCCGCGCGCCTCGTAAAACGAAGGCGTCGCGCGAACTTCGACCTGCATGCCGTTTTCCGGCTTCCAGTCGTGCAATTGCGCCTTGTGCCGGAACATCACGCAGCGCACCTGCGCCTGCGCGTCCTTCAGCGAGAAATAACAATGCCCGGACGCCGCGCGCATGAAGTTCGAGATCTCGCCCGCCACCCACATCAACGGCAGATTGCTGTTCGATGAGTTCCTTGGCGAGGCGATTGAGTTCGGCGACGCCGATCACGCGCGACGATTTTTCGGAATCCGCAATCAAGTCCATGCGCGCGATTTTACCGTTCGCATGCGTCGCCGCCGCGCGCAAAAAAAGCCGGCGCCAAAACAATTCCCAACCGATTCAAGGCGCGCGCTGCGATCCGACGCATGCGCGCCGCGTCGCGGACCTGCGTCCACACGCGTCATCGCAGCGTAATGCAGACGCCACCCCGCAAACCCACAAGGCATGCGGGGTCCTAATTCAAACAATTGATTAATATAGCTAATATAATAAGTTTAAAAAATGAGCAATGTAGCAAAACTCTTTACAGGCAACTTACTTACGTAAACTGTGTACAAACTTTACACAGCACTTATCCACAGCAATTGTGGACAAGTTTTCGCGCGCCGGCGCGGCGCGTCGATGGTCGCTCACGTCGCCAGACGTCGAGAATTTTCTTGTGCGCGTTGCGACACGCGCGCATTGCGACGCGTGCATCGGCGCAACGACGCGCGACAGCAAGCGCAACGCGGCTGCCTCGTCGCGCAACCGCTGTCCGCGTCGTCGTGCGCAGTCCGCGATTGCACTTGCTGAAATTTCATTGCCCATATACAGTTACGCGGGTTTAATCAGGCGACTCCGGAGAATCTATCAGTGTTTGCATTCATTGAAGCGGCGGGCTGGCCGGTATGGCCATTGGTGCTGGCGTCGGTCATCTCGCTGGCGATCATCGGCGAGCGCGCGTGGTCGCTGCGCGGCAGCGTCGTCACGCCGCCGGAACTGCTCGCTCAGGTCGTGCAGGAATACCGCCAGAACGGCGTCAATCCGATGCTGCTCGCGCGCGCTCACCGGCGGCGCGCCGCTCGCGCAGGTTTTCGCCGCCGGGCTGAAAAACGTCAAGAGCACGCCGCAGGTCATGAAAGAGGCGATCGACGATGCCGGCCGCGCGGTCGCGCACGATCTCGAACGCTTCCTGACGACGCTCGGCACCATCGCGTCGATCAGCCCGCTGCTCGGACTGTTCGGCACGGTCATCGGCATGATCGAGATTTTCGGCTCGCAGGCGCCCTCCGGCAGCAACCCCATCGTGCTCGCGCACGGCATCTCGGTCGCGCTTTACAACACCGCCATGGGCCTGATCGTGGCGATCCCGAGCATGATTTTCTACCGCCACTTCCGCAGCAAGGTCGATTCGCTGATCGTCGAGATGGAAAGCCAGGCGGTCAAACTCGTCGAGATACTGCACGGCGAGCGCCAGAGCTAGGCAGGAGCGCACACCGTGAATTTCCGCCTCGGCGCGCACAAGGAAGAACCCGAGATCAACCTGATCCCGTTGATCGACGTGTTGCTCGTCATCCTGATTTTCCTGATGGTCACCACGACTTATTCGCGCTACGCGGAACTGCAGATCAACCTGCCGACCGCCGAGGCGAACAAGCCCGACGAGCGGCCGAACCAGATCAACGTGGCGGTCGACGGCCAGGGCAAGTACGTCGTCAACAAGTCCGCGGTGCCTTTCCGCAGCCCCGACAGCTTCGCCGACGAGTTGAAACGCGCCGCCGCCGGCACGCCCGACCCGGTCATCATCATCAACGCCGACGCCGCCGCCACCCACCAGTCGGTGATCAATATCATGGAAGCGGCGCGCATCGCCGGCTTCAGCCGCATCACCTTCACGACCCAGGCAAGTAAGAAGTAATGAGTGATGGGTAATGGGTGATGAGCGACGAGTAATCAGTAATGCGTGAGGGCGTTACCCTTACCCATTGCTCATTACTCATTACTCAGTAGTCATCACTGCTTCATGCACTGGCTGGAAGCCTACTGGTACCGCCTCTCCGCGCTGCATCTTGCGCTGTGGCCGCTGAGCCTGCTCTTCGCCGCGCTCGCCGCAATGCGCCGGCTCCTCTATCGCACGGGCATATTCGCCAGCGTGCGGGTCGGCGTACCGGTCATCGTGGTGGGCAATATCAGCGTCGGCGGCACCGGCAAGACGCCGTGCGTGATATGGCTCGCGCAATGGCTGCTCGATCACGGCTTTAAACCCGGCATCGTCAGCCGCGGCTACGGCGGAAGCGCGCGCGATGCGCAACGCGCCGCGCCCGACGGCGATGCCCGCGTCGTCGGCGACGAAGCGGTATTGCTGGCGCGCCGCTGCGGCGTGCCCGGTATGGGTGGCCCGCTCGCGCGTCGCCGCCGCGCAGGCGCCTGACTCGCGGCGCACCCGGAATGCAATGTGATCATCAGCGACGACGGACTCCAGCACTACGCGCTGCAGCGCGACGTCGAAATCGTCGTGATCGACGGCGAGCGCGGCTGCGGCAACGGCATGCTGCTGCCGGCAGGACCATTGCGCGAGCCGCTGCGGCGCCTGGCCAGCGTCGATGCGCTGGTCATCAACGGCGGCGCGGTGTTCCCGCCCGAAACGCTGCCGCCCGGCGTGCCGGCGTTCGACATGCGACTGGAAGGCGCCACGTTTTATCGACCTGCGCGATCCGCGCCATCAGGTCGGGCCCGGCCATTTCGCCGGCCAGGCCGTGCACGCCGTGGCGGCGATCGGCAATCCGCAGCGGTTCTTCACGAGCCTGCGCGAACTCGGCATTTCGTTCACCGCGCATGCATTCCCGGACCATCATGCCTACACGCCCGCCGATTGCGCTTTCGGCGCGGATACGGCGGTCATCATGACGGAGAAGGATGCGGTAAAATGCGAACGCCTGGCCGGCGAAAACTGGTGGGCGTTGCGGGTGGATGCCACGCTCGACCCGGCGCTGGGCGACCTGATATTGCACAAGATCGGAAAATAAATGGATGCCAAGCTGCTCGATATCCTGGTGTGCCCGATCTGCAAAGGGCCGCTGCTCTACGCGAAATCGCGGCAGGAATTGATCTGCAAAGCCGACCGCCTCGCCTATCCGGTCAAGGACGGCATACCGGTCATGCTGGAGGACGATGCGCGCAAACTTCCTCCGGAGGAGGAAGTTTGAGTGATGCGGTGAGGAGTGAAGGGTAAGCGTGAAGACTGTAACGCCTGCCCTCTCACTCCTCACTCGCTCACCCTTCACTCATGACCGACTTCACCGTCGTCATTCCCGCCCGCCACGCGTCGACGCGGCTGCCGGGCAAGATGCTCGCCGACATCGGCGGCAAGCCGATGGTCGTGCGCGTCGCCGAGCGCGCGCGCGCGAGCGGCGCGGCGGAAGTGATCGTCGCCACCGATCACGCGGACATTGCGGACGCGGTCACGCGCCACGGCTTCACCGCGGTGCTGACGCGCGACGATCATGCGTCGGGCACCGACCGCATCGCGGAAGTCGCGGCGCAACGCCGTTACGCGCCGCAGGACATCGTCGTCAACGTGCAGGGCGACGAACCGCTGATCGATCCCGCACTGATACGCGGCGTCGCACGGCAGCTCGCGGACCACGCGGACGCCGCGATCGCAACGCTGTGCTGCCCGATCGACGACGCGGCCGAGTTCACCAATCCCAACGTCGTCAAGGTCGTGCTGGACGCCAGCGGCTATGCGCTGTACTTCAGCCGCGCGCCGATTCCCTATGCGCGGGACGCATTTGCGCAGGGCATCAGCAGCGCTCCCCGCGCGGCCTGCCGGTTTACCGCCACCTCGGCATCTATGCCTACCGCGCCGCGTTTCTCGCGCGCTACGCGCGAGCTCGCGCCGGCGCCGCTCGAGCAATTCGAAGCGCTGGAGCAATTGCGCGCGCTGTGGCACGGCCACCGCATCAGCGTCGCCATCACCACCGCCGCGCCGCACGCCGGCGTCGACACCGCGGAAGACCTCGCGCGCGTGCAAGCGCTGGTGCGCGGCGCGCGCTGAAGCGGCGCGCACCCGCGTTTCGCCGCGGCGCGGGAACCGGTATAATCGCCGCACCATAACCGGCGGTTTTCCCCCACGCAATCGTGGCAGTCGCGCCGCAGAGCGCGCGCCATCGCATGCCAAAGAAACCATCATGATGCGAATTATCCTGCTGGGCTTGCCCGGCGCCGGCAAGGGCACGCAAGCGCAGTTTCTGATCGCGCGCTACGGCATTCCGCAGATTTCCACCGGCGCCATGCTGCGCGCCGAGATCGACGCCGGCAGCGCGCTCGGCAAAGAGGCGCGCAAGCACATGGACGCCGGCAACCTGGTGCCCGATCAACTCGTCACCGACATGGTGAAAAAGCGCATTGCGCAGCCGGACTGCAACAACGGTTTCATCATCGACGGCTTTCCGCGCACGGTCGCGCAGGCCGAGGTGTTGCGCGAGGCCGGCATCGACATCGACTTCGTGATCGAAATCGAAGTGGGCGACCTGGAAATCCTGCGCCGCATGAGCGGGCGCCGCGTGCATCCCGCGTCGGGACGCACCTATCACATCGAATTCAATCCGCCGCGCGTGCCGGACAAGGACGACGTGACCGGGCGAGCCGCTGGTGCAGCGTCCCGACGACAACGAGGAAACCGTCATGCGGCGCATCGCGAGCTATCACGAAGTCACCAAGCCGCTCGTCAATTACTACCTGAAATGGGCCGAGAGCGGCGACCCGCGCGCGCCGAATTACGTCAACATCTACGGCCGCGGCTCGATCGAGCACATCCGCGACAAGATGTTCGCCGCGCTCTCGCAGCATCACGGCACTTGATGAGCGGCATCCCCGACTTCAACGACGCCGGCGCTAAACGAAAAATCATAGCCACAGAGAACACAGAGCACACAGAGAATCGCCAGAAACGTACCGGCCGGCGAATAATCGGCGTTTCGCCGACTGCCGATGCCGAACCGCAATGGTAAAATTCACCGTTGATTAGTTGTCTTCCTCTGTGATCTCTGTGTCCTCTGTGGCAATGCCTTGGGATTCTCGGTATGACAAAACAAGAACGTTCTTCTACGCCCAGTCCGGCGGCGTCACCGCGGTCATCAACGCCACCGCGTGCGGCGTCATCGAAACCGCGCGCAAGCACAAAAACAAGATCGGCAAGGTCTACGCCGGCCGCGACGGCATCATCGGCGCGCTGACCGAAGACCTGATCGACACCTCGAAAGAATCGCCCGCGTCGATCCGCGCGCTGCGCCATACGCCCGCGGGCGCGTTCGGCTCGTGCCGCTACAAGTTGAAGGGGCTGGACGAAAACCGCGCGCAATACGAGCGGCTGATCGAAGTATTCAAGGCGCACAACATCGGCTATTTCTTCTACAACGGCGGCAACGATTCCGCCGACACCGCCTACAAGGTGTCGCAGATTTCCGGCGCGCTCGGCTATCCGGTGATCTGCGTCGGCATACCCAAGACCGTCGACAACGATCTCGTCGTCACCGACTGCTGCCCCGGCTTCGGCTCGGTGGCCAAGTACGTCGCGACCAGCATCCGCGAAGCGGGTTTCGACGTCGCCTCGATGGCGCGCACCTCGACCAAGGTGTTCGTGCTCGAAGTGATGGGCCGGCACGCGGGCTGGATCACCGCCGCGTGCGGGCTCGCCGCCGAAAAAGCCGGCGATGCGCCGCAGATCCTGCTCTTTCCCGAACTCACGTTCGATCCGGAAAAATTTCTCGCGCGCGTCGATGCGGTGGTCAAGCAATACGGTTATTGCGCGATCGGCGTGTCGGAAGGGCTGCGCGACGCCGACGGCAAATTTCTCTCCGAATCCGGCCTGAAGGACGCGTTCGGCCACGCGCAACTGGGCGGCGTCGCGCCGCAGATCGCCAACCTCGTCAAGGACAAGCTCGGCTACAAGTATCACTGGGCGGTCGCCGATTACCTGCAGCGCTCGGCGCGCCATATCGCGTCGAAGACCGACGCGCAGCAGGCCTACGCGGTCGGCAAGGCCGCGGTCGAACTCGCGTTGCAGGGCCGCAACGCCGTGATGCCGGTGATCGTGCGCAAATCGAACAAGCCCTACAAGTGGACCATCGAGGCCGCCGATCTGAAAGACATCGCGAACAAGGAAAAAAAGATGCCGCGCGATTTCATCAGCGCCGACGGCTTCCACATCACGGCAAAATGCCGCCAGTACCTGTCGCCGCTGATCGCGGGCGAAGACTATCCGCCGTTCAAGAACGGGCTGCCCGATTACGTCAAGCTGAAGAACGTCGCGGTGCCGAAAAAACTCGCGACCGGCTTCAAGATCTGAAGAGCGCGTTTCGAAATGAGTGTAGCGCAGGCGACCCGCCTGCATGAGTCCGGTGCAGGCGGGGTCGCCTGCGCACAAAAGCGTGTTCGGCCTCCCGCCTCACTCCTCACGGACTGATGATGCCTGGCGCCAAATCAGGTAGAATCGCGGCTTTTCCGATCTCGGTCGGACTTCCATGATCGAAATCGTTCCAGGGAGGCGTTCATGCAAGTCGTTCAATCAGGGTTGATATTTTCGCTGGTCTGCGCGGTCGGCGCGGTGCTCTACGGCATCGTGTCGCGCAACTGGATACTGTCGCTGCCGAGCGGCAACGACCGCATGCGCGAAATCGCGGCGGCGATCCAGCAGGGCGCGCAGGCCTATCTGAAACGGCAGTACACGACGATAGCCGTCGTCGGCGTGGTGCTGTTCCTGATCATCGGCTTCACGCCGGCCGCTGGGCTGGACCACGGCGGTGGCGTTCCTGATCGGCGCCGTGCTGTCGGGGCTGTCCGGCTTCATCGGCATGAACGTGTCGGTGCGCGCCAACGTGCGCACCGCGGAAGCCGCGCGCACGGGACTTAACGAAGCGCTGAAAGTCGCGTTTCGCGGCGGCGCGATCACCGGCATGCTGGTCGTCGGCCTGGGGCTCCTGGGCGTGGCCGGCTTCTTCTGGTATCTCATCGGCAACGTCGCGCAACCGGGCGCGCCGCTCTCCGATCTCATCAAGCCGCTGATCGGCTTCGGCTTCGGCGGCTCGCTGATTTCGATCTTCGCGCGGTTGGGCGGCGGCATCTTCACCAAGGGCGCGGACGTCGGCGCCGACCTCGTGGGCAAAGTCGAAGCCGGCATTCCCGAGGACGATCCGCGCAACCCCGCGGTGATCGCCGACAACGTCGGCGACAACGTCGGCGATTGCGCCGGCATGGCGGCCGACCTGTTCGAGACCTACGCGGTCACCATCATCGCGACGATGCTGCTGGGCGCGCTGCTGCTGAAGGATTACGCGTCCAACGCGGTCGTGTATCCGCTGGTGCTGGGCGGCTTCTCGATCATCGCCTCCATCGTCGGCTGCATGTTCGTCAAAGCCACACCCGGCCAGAAAATCATGAACGCGCTGTATCGCGGGCTGATCGTGGCGGGCGTGCTGGCGCTCATCGCGTTTTATCCGATCACCGAATACATGATGGGCGATATCGGCGCGAAGTATCCGGAATTGTCGGTGATGAAGCTTGTACGGCGCGTCCGTGGTCGGCCTCGTGCTGACCGGCACTGCTCGTGTGGATCACCGAGTACTACACCGGCACCGAATACGCGCCGGTGCGCTACGTCGCGCAGGCCTCGACGACGGGACATGCGACCAACATCATCGCCGGCATCGCGATCTCGATGAAATCGACCGCCTACCCGGTGCTGTTTGTGTGCGGCGCGATCTGGGCCTCGTTCACGCTGGCCGGCCTGTACGGCATTGCGATCGCCGCGACCTCGATGCTGTCGATGGCCGGCATCATCGTGGCGCTCGACGCCTACGGCCCGATCACCGACAACGCCGGCGGCATCGCCGAAATGTCCAAAATGCCGGATTCGGTGCGCGCCATCACCGATCCGCTGGACGCGGTGGGCAACACGACCAAGGCCGTGACCAAGGGCTATGCGATCGGTTCGGCGGGACTCGCCGCGCTCGTGCTGTTCGCCGACTTCACGCACGCGCTCGAAGCCGCGCACAAAGCGGTGCCGTTCAGCCTGTCCGAACCCGCCGTCATCATCGGGCTCTTTATCGGCGGCCTGATCCCGTTCCTGTTTGCCTCGATGGCGATGGAAGCGGTCGGCCGCGCCGCGGGCTCGGTGGTGGTCGAAGTGCGCCGCCAGTTCAAGGAAATCAAAGGCATCATGGAAGGCACCGCCAAGCCGGATTACTCGAAGGCGGTCGACCTGCTGACCAAGGCCGCGATCAAGGAAATGATGATCCCGTCGCTGCTGCCGGTGCTGACACCGGTGGTGCTGGCGCTGGTCATGCGTCTGGCGATGGGCGCGGACGCCGCGCGCATGGCGGTGGGCGGCATGCTGATGGGCACGATCGTCACCGGCCTCTTCGTCGCGATCTCCATGTGCACGGGCGGCGGCGCGTGGGACAACGCCAAGAAATACATCGAGGAAGGCAATCACGGCGGCAAGGGTTCCGACGCGCACAAAGCGGCGGTCACCGGCGACACCGTGGGCGACCCCTACAAGGACACGGCCGGCCCCGCCGTGAATCCGCTGATCAAGATCATCAACATCGTCGCGCTGCTGATCGTGCCGTTGCTGTAAGCGGCGTGCGGACATCGAAAAGACGGGGGCGCAGGCCTCCGTTTTTTTTGGCTCACATACAGGGCGCAACCGGGCCTCTGCACGCGGCAAGGTATAATCGCCGAACCACTCTCACTTCCGCCCCGACTTCGACATGAAATATTCGCTCGCTGAACGCAAGATCGTCACCCACGGCGACTACTGGATCGCGCCCAACGCCACCGCGATCGGCTCGGTGGTGCTCGGCAACAACGCCAGCGTCTGGTTCAACGTCGTCGTGCGCGCCGACAACGACGTCATCACCATCGGCGAGAATTCGCAGGTGCAGGACGGCTCGGTGCTGCACGCCGACCCGGGGTTTCCGCTGACGCTGGGCAAAAACGTGAGCGTCGGTCATATGGCGATGCTGCACGGCTGCACGGTCGGCGACGGCAGCCTGATCGGCATCAAAAGCGTCATCCTGAATGGCGCCGTCATCGGCAAGAACTGCCTGATCGGCGCCAATACGCTGATCGCGGAGGGCAAAACGATACCCGACGGCTCGCTGGTGCTGGGTTCGCCCGGCAAGGTCGTGCGCATGTTGACGCCCGAGGAAATCACGCGCATCAACAGCATCGCCGATCACTACGTCGGCCAGATTTCAAGCGCTACAGGGCCGACCTCGAAGCGGAGCAGTGACGCGCACGAACTCGCCGCCGGCCGCGGGAGTTACGCATGAGCGAATTCAAGTGGCGCCTTAAAGGCCGTTGCTACAAGCTGGGGCACGACGTGCCGCATGCGGGCGGCGTGATTCCGAACCGGCTCATCGTCGCGCGCGAAATGGACCCGCAGAAACTCATTCCGCATCTTTTCGAGGAAACCGATCCCGGGTTTCACACGCGCGCGAAGCCCGGCGACATCATCGTCACCGGCCGCAATTTCGGCATGGGCCCGAAATCCAACGGCTATATCGCGATGCAGGCGCTGGAGTCTGGGACTCGTCTGCGAGTCGATGCCGTTTCTCGCCTACCGCGCCGCGGTCGGCGCCGGCGTGCGCGTTTTGACCGATTGCATCGGGGCGACCGAACTGTGCGACACTGGCGACGAACTCGAAGTCGATTTCGAGAACGGCTTCTTCGTCAACCACACGCGCGCCATCACGCGCGAATATCCGCCGCTGCCGGATGCGTTGCGCGAAATCGTCGAAGTCGGCGGCAATACCGGCTGGTTGAAACACTGGTGGCAGCGGCAAACCGCCGCACAAACGGATTGAACGCATGAACGCAGCCGCACCCCGGCAGCTCACGGCGTACCGCAAGCACTGGGCGCAGCGCTTCGGCATCGCGCCCTTCCTGCCGATGTCGCGCGCCGAGATGGAGACGCTCGGCTGGGATTCCTGCGACGTCATCCTCGTCACCGGCGACGCCTACATCGATCATCCGAGCTTCGGCATGGCGCTGGTCGGGCGGCTGCTCGAAGCGCAGGGCTTTCGCGTCGGCATCATCAGCCAGCCCGACTGGCACTCGGCCGACGACTTCACGCGGCTCGGCAAGCCGAATCTGTACTTCGGCGTCACCGCCGGCAACATGGATTCGATGGTCAACCGCTATACCGCCGACCGCAAGATCCGCTCCGACGATGCCTATACGCCCAACGTCGGAGCCCAACAAGCGCCCCGACCGCGCGGTGATCGTCTACGCGCAGCGCTGCCGCGAAGCCTTTCCCGATGCCGCCGCTCGTCATCGGCAGCATCGAAGCGAGCCTGCGCCGCATCGCGCATTACGATTACTGGTCGGACAAGGTGCGCCGCTCCATTCTGCCGGATGCGAAGGCCGACCTGCTGCTCTTCGGCAACGCCGAGCGCGCGATGGTCGAACTCACGCACCGGCTGGCCAAGGGCGAGCCGATCGCCAACATCCGCGATCTGCGCGGCAGCGCCTTCATGGCGCCGCGCGGCTGGCGTCCCGACGGCTGGACCGAAGCGGATTCCACCACCGTCGATACGCCGGGCGCGATCCACCCGCATCCCGATCCCTACGCGGTGAAAACGAAAAATCCGGCGGCGCCGCCCGCTCCCGCGCTGCCCGCCAACGTGCATCCGATCCGCATCCAGACGCGCGCCGAGCGGCTCGCCGCGCGCCAGGAAGAGCGCGCGCACACCGTGATCCGCCTGCCGTCGTACGAGCAGGTGAAGAGCGACCCGGTGCTCTACGCCCACGCCTCGCGCACCTTCCATCTCGAATCGAATCCCGGCAATGCGCGCGCGCTGGTGCAGGCGCACGGCGACCGCGACGTCTGGCTGAATCCGCCGCCGATGCCGCTGACCACGCCGGAGATGGACCACGTCTACGGCCTGCCCTATGCGCGCGCGCCGCATCCCGCCTACGGCGACGCGAAGATTCCGGCGTGGGAAATGATCCGCTTCTCGGTCAACATCATGCGCGGCTGCTTCGGCGGCTGCACCTTCTGCTCGATCACCGAGCACGAAGGCCGCATCATCCAGAGCCGCTCGGAAGAATCGATCCTGCGCGAAATCGAGGAGATCCGCGACAAGACGCCCGGCTTCACCGGCGTCATCTCGGACGTCGGCGGCCCGACCGCCAACATGTACCGCATGGCCTGCAAGGACCCGAAGATCGAATCCGCGTGCCGGCGCCTGTCGTGCGTGTTTCCCGACATCTGCGAAAACCTCGGCACCGATCACGCGCCGCTGATCAATCTGTATCGCAAGGCGCGCGCGCTGCCCGGCATCAAGAAAGTGTTCGTCGCCTCCGGCCTGCGCTACGACCTCGCGGTGCGCTCGCCCGAATACGTGAAGGAACTCGCGACCCACCACGTCGGCGGCTACCTGAAGATCGCGCCCGAGCACATCGAGGACGGCCCGCTCTCCAAGATGATGAAGCCGGGCATCGGCAGCTACGACAAGTTCAAGGAAATGTTCGACCGCTATCTCGCGCGAAGCCGGCAAGGAACAGTACCTGATCCCCTACTTCATCGCCGCGCATCCGGGCACCACCGACGAGGACATGCTCGCGCTGGCGCTCTGGCTGAAGCACAACGGCTTCCGGCTCGACCAGGTGCAGACCTTCCTGCCGACGCCGCTGGCGCTCGCCACCGCGATGTATCACACCGGCAAGAATCCGCTGCGCAAGGTGACCGCCACATCGGAAGAAGTCAAAATCATCCGCGGCGGGCGCCAGCGCCGCCTGCACAAGGCGTTCCTGCGCTACCACGACGCCGGAGAACTGGCCGCTGCTGCGCGAGGCGCTGAACCGCATGGGCCGCGCCGACCTGATCGGCAACGGCAAACGCCACCTCGTGCCCGCGTTCCAGCCGGCGGGAACGGGAACGTCATTTCGCGGCCAGCCTGTGCGCAAAGCGATGGTGCCGCCGCTCGCGCGGCCCGCCGTCTACCGCAAACTTGCGGGCAAAGCGAAACGAGTGCGCTGACCACAGGAGCGACGCCATGCCGGCCGTAAAAACCCAGCATAAATCCAAAGTGCAGACGGATAGCGTGCAGGCCGTCTGGCGATCGATCAGGACGCAACTCGAATGCGCGCAGCAGCGCGTTATCGGCGAAATCAGCAACTATCCCGCGCCGCGTCCCAACTGCGATGCCGATTTCAACCATCTGCTCGAAACGCGCGCCCGCATCTCCGATGACCTGAACCGGCTGCAGGCCATCGCAAGCAATACCAGTTCCGGCCAGCACGTCGCGGAGTTCATCTCGACATCAGCCGGTCTCGACGACGCGGACAGGCGGAAAATCAGATCGCGGATTTCAAAACTGCCGCGTTGACTTTACCGCGAGCCAGGAGCCATCACCATGGAAAAGACCCTGCAACCGGTCAAGGACGCGAGCCATCTCTACGAAGTCGAGCGCCGCGCACGACACGCCGAGCGGCCGGGCTTTCGCATCAGCGAACTGCAGATCTCGCCGACGCAGAAAGTGCCGTGGCATTTTCACAGCAACGTCGCGGACACGTTTTACGTGCTCGAAGGCAGCATCCGCATTTTTCTGCGCGAACCCAAGGAAGAGGTGCGGCTCGGTCCCGGCGAAACCTACACGGTCGCGCCGCGCCGCCCCCACCTCGTGATCAACGGCGGCGACCGCTCGGCGACCTTCCTCATACTGCAGGGCATCGGCGAATACGACTTCGTGCCGATCGTGTAGAGCAGAATAGCAGCGCATGAAACTAGGCATGTAGCGGCGTTCGGGCAGGGGGAATCTGCATTGCCCCGTCACCTCATCCGTGGCAACATGACCGGACAAGGAGGAGAACGATGATGGAAATTCGCCGCCTGGGGCCCATCGGCGCGGAAATTACCGGCGTCGAAGTGAAAACCATGGACGCGGCGGCGTTCGCAAAAATTTATGAGGCATGGCTCGCGTGCAACGTGATCTGCGTGCGCGGCCAGGAACTTGCGATCGATGATTTTCTCGCCTACAGCCGGCGCTTCGGCGCGGTGAGTCCGCACCCGTCGAAGAGCACGCGTCATCCCGCGCGTCCGGAAATTACGCTCCTCGGCGCCAACAAGTTTCGCGGCGACGGCACGCTCGACCAGGATATCTACCGCCGCGGCGCCGAGGGCTTTCACACCGACGGGTCGTACGAGAAGTTACCGTTCAAGGCCACCCAGCTCTATGCGATCGCCATCCCGAGCACCGGGGGCGACACGCATTTCTCGAGCGCGTACGCGGCGTATGAAGCGCTGCCGCAGCGTCTCAAGGACCGCCTCGCCGGCAAGTACGGTCTGTACAAGTACGGCGGACGCAAAGAGGCGAACGCGCTGCTCGATGAGGAAGACCGTAAAGTGCCGCCGGTGCGCCATCCGCTTATTCGCGTGCATCCCGAGACGGGGCGCACCCTGCTCTACTTCGACCAGAACAAGATCCTCAATATCGAGGGCCTCGCCGACGCGGAGAGCGATGCGATCATCGACGACATGACCGCATTCATGGCGCAACCACCCGACCAGTATCGCCACCGATGGCGCAAGGGCGACGTCGTCATCTGGGACAATCGCTGCTCATACCACAAGGCGGCGGGCGACTACCCGCCCGCGGAAGACCGCATCCACTGGCGCGTGTCGATCAAGGATTACGCGGTGGCGCATTGATCTCGCCACTCAGCGTCAGCGCAAAGGACCCGGCGGATTTCGAAGGCCCCTCACCTTGCGTTACATAAGTGAACGCAGGCCAATGTTATCGAGAGTCCTCGCGTGCGCCATCACGCTGCTTGCGCCTTTGCAGCCCGCGCTCGCGGATGAGTACCCGACGAAGCCGATACGTTTTATAAACCCGACTGCGCCCGGCGGCAGCGCCGAGCCGATCGCCCGCGTGATCGCGCAGAAGCTCACGGAGAGCCTGGGACAAAGCGTCGTCGTTGACAGCCGGGGCGGCGCCGGCGGCACGGTTGGCACTGCAATCGCCGCGAACTCGCCGCCCGACGGCTATACCATCCTGCTCGGCGTCGTGTCCCCGATGGCGATCAACGTGTCGTTGTACGGCGCCAAGCTGCCCTATGATCCGCTGAAGAGTTTCGCGCCAGTCTCATTGATCACACGGGTGCCGCAGGTCCTCTCCGTGCATCCCTCGATACCGGCCGCCACTATTAAACAGCTTATTGAACTCGCGAAGGATGCGAAGAGCATGCTCAATTATGGCTCCGCGGGCAGCGGAACCACGGGGCATCTCGTCGCCGAGCTCCTGAAAAAGCACGCCGGTATACCGATGACGCACGTCCCGTTCAAAGGCTCGGGGCCGGCGTTGAGCGCGTTCCTGGCGGGCGACATCGGCGTCATGCTGTCCGCTCCGCCGGCGGTCATCGCCATGTCCCAGGCGGGGCGGCTGCGCGTGTTGGCCACGTCCGGAGTCCGGCGCACTCCGGTATTGCCTGAAGTGCCTACATTCATCGAGACCGGTCTTATCATCGATGTGACCTCATGGTATTGCCTGGTCGTGCCGAGCGGAACCTCGCAGACTGTCGTCGCGCGGCTCCACACCGCGCTGGTGAATGGCCTGAAAAGCGCGCAGGTGTCGGAGGCTTTGCTGAAGATGGGCGCGCCGCCGGAATGGTCCAGCCCCGCGGAACTCCGCGTGTTCCTGCGCGCGGAGATCAAGAAATTCGCGGAGGTCGTCGACATCGCGGGCGCGAAAGTCGATTGAGGAAGTTCTGATTAAGTTCGTCACACCGAAATAAGTTGGTGTCCGGGCGGCCCCCCTATCCTACCTTCCGCCGCACGCGGGGGAAGGGGATGCCGGTGTACGCCGGAACGACGTATTCAGACTTGTTCAGATTTCCCTTAACAGTACCGTAGGGTGAGCAAGTTGTCGCTCACGCGGCGCCAGCTTAAAACTGCGCTTCGGTGAGCGCCAGCACGCTTGATGCGCCGTCCGTCACCGCAGCTGCGAGGCCGCCCGCCTGCGGCAGGATGTGCTCGGCATAGAAACGCGCCGTAATGATCTTGGCGCGGCAGAAGTCCGCATCACCGCCGCGCGCGCGCTTTGCATCCGCAATCAACGCCGCGCGCGCCATCAGCCAGCCGCCGGCCACCGTGCCCCACAGTTTCAGGTACGGCACCGACACCGCGGCGACCGCGTTGGGATTCGCGGGAAAAGTATCGACCACCCATTGCGTCGCCGCGGCAAGTTCGTCGACCGCGCGCTTGAGATTGTCGCGCGCGGCGATGACATCCGGATTCTTGCTTGCGGCAAGTTGGGTGTCGCACTTGCGCATCTCGTCGATGATAGCGAACGCGGTCGCGCCTTTTTCGAAACCGGTTTTGCGCCCGACGAGATCGGCGGCCTGGATGCCGGTGGTGCCTTCGTAGATGGTCGTGATGCGCGCATCGCGCAGGAATTGCGCGGCGCCGGTTTCCTCGACGAACCCCATGCCGCCGTGGATCTGCACGCCGATCGACGCGACGTCGATGCAACTCTCCGTGCTCCAGCCCTTGACGATGGGAATCAGGAAATCGACCAGCGCCTGGTTGCGGCGGCGTTCCTTGTCGTCGGGATGATGGTTGGCCTTGTCGAGCGCCGCGGACGCGGTGTATGCCACCGCGCGCATCGCCTCGGTCTGCGCCTTCATCGTGAGCAGCATGCGCTTGACGTCGGGATGATTGATGATGGTCACGCGGTCGCCGCTACGCTGGCCGATCGCGCGGCCCTGCACGCGCGTCTTCGCGTACTCGCGCGCGTGCTGGTACGCGCGTTCGGCGAGCGCAACGCCTTCGAGCCCCACGCCGAGCCGCGCGTGGTTCATCATGATGAACATGTATTCGAGACCGCGATTCTCCTCGCCAACGAGATAGCCTACCGCGCCTTTGCCGTCACCGTAGGCGAGCACGCAGGTGGGGCTCGCGTGGATGCCCATCTTGTGCTCGATCGACACGCATTTCACATCGTTGCGGGAGCCCAAGCTGCCGTCGTCGTTCACCAGGAACTTGGGCACGATGAAAAGCGAGATGCCCTTCACGCCTTCCGGCGCCGTGGGTGTGCGCGCCAGCACGAGGTGGATGATGTTCTCCGCCATGTCGTGCTCGCCCCACGTAATGAATATCTTGGTCCCGTGCAGGAGGTAATGGTCGCCTTCGGGCACCGCGCGCGTGCGCACCGCGGAGAGATCCGAGCCCGCCTGCGGCTCGGTCAGGTTCATGGTGCCGCTCCACTCGCCGGCGGTGAGTTTGTGCAGGTATTTTTCTTTTTGCGCGATTGAGCCCTTGAGCTCGAGCGCCGCGAGCACGCCGGAGGTCAGCATGGGACACAAGCAGAACGCCATGTTGGAACTGTTCCACATCTCCTGTACCGGCATCGCGACGACGTGCGGCAGGCCCTGGCCGCCGTACGCGGTATCGCCCGACAGGCCATTCCATCCGCCGGCTATGAACTGGCGGTACGCTTCCTTGAACCCGGGGGACGAGGTGACCTTGGAGTCAGCGAGCTTCGCGCCCTGCTGGTCGCCGCCGCGGTTGAGCGGATCGAGCACGCCGGTGGCGAACTTGCCCGCCTCCTCGAGCACCGCATCGACGAGATCGTCGGTCACCTCCGCGCAGTCGGGCATCGCCGTGATGTCGGAGAGCCCCACCAGGTCCTTGATCACGAACTGCATGTCCTGCAACGGCGCGGTATAGGTAGACATCGGTTCTCCTTCGTCGAACCGTGATGGGTGATGGGTAATGGGTAATGGGAAAATGCTTTCGTAACCCAATACTCATCACTCACTACTCACCACTCATCACTCATCCCCGCTCACAGCGCCGCTGTGAGCTCCGGCACGGCCTTGAACAAATCCTCCACCAGCCAGTAATTCGCGACCTGGAATATCGGCGCTTCGGCGTCCTTGTTGATGGCGACGATCACTTTGCTGTCTTTCATGCCGGCGAGGTGCTGGATCGCGCCGGAGATGCCGACCGCCACGTAGAGCTCGGGCGCGACGATCTTGCCGGTCTGGCCGACCTGGTAATCGTTCGGCACGAATCCCGAGTCCACCGCCGCGCGCGACGCACCGACCGCCGCGCCCAACTTGTCGGCCAGCGCTTCGAGCAGCTTGAAATTCTCGCCGTTGCCCATGCCGCGTCCGCCGGAAACGATGATGCGGGCGGCGGTGAGCTCGGGCCGGGTCGACTTGGTAAGCTCGTGGCCCTTGAATTGCGACAAGCCGCTGTCGGCGACCGCCGCGATGTTTTCAATCGGGGCGGCACTCGCCGCGGCACCCGCCGCATCGAAGCCCGTGATACGCACGGTGATGACCTTGATCGCATCCTTGGACTGCACGGTAGCCAGCGCGTTGCCGGCGTAAATCGGCCGCACGAAGGTGTCCGGCGACACGATGGCGCTGATATCCGACACCTGCGCGACATCGAGCAGCGCCGCCACGCGCGGCATGAAGTTCTTGCCGAATCCCGTTGCGGGCGCCAATACGTGCGTGTAGTTCTTCGCGATCGACACGACGAGCGCAGCCAGGTTTTCGGCGAGCGGGTTCGCGTACTGCGCCGCATCGGCGACCAGCACTTTGGAAACACCGGCGATTTTTGCCGCGGCAGCGGCGGCCTCCGCGCACGCGCTGCCCGCGACCAGAACGCCGACATCGGCGCCAATTTCCGACGCCGCTGCAATGGTATTGGCAACGCCCGTCTTGAGTACTTTATTGTCGTGTTCAGCAATTACAAGAATAGCCATTTTTCCGCGACTCCCGTTTTAAGCCCTTGAAAATTGATGGATGCGTTGACATGGTGAGGCATAAATCGCTTGCAAAGCGGAGTTGAGACGATTGTCAATGAACATTTGCAAGCGGTTTAACGAAGCCACGGCAACGTAGGCGCGATTTGCGAGGGCTTAAATCACCTTCGCTTCGTTTTTCAGTTTACTGACCAGCTCGGCGACGTCGGCGACTTTCACGCCGGCGCCGCGCTTGGGCGGCTCCTCGACTTTGAGCGTCGTGAGGCGCGGCGTGACGTCGACTCCCAATGCCTCCGGCTTGATCACCTCGATGGGCTTCTTTTTCGCTTTCATGATGTTCGGCAGCGTCACGTAGCGCGGCTCGTTGAGGCGCAGATCGGTCGTTACGACCGCCGGCAGCTTAATACTGATGTTTTCGAGCCCGCCGTCGACTTCGCGCGTGATATCGGCGTGATCGTTGGCGACGGCCAGCTTCGAAGTAAACGCCGCCTGCGGCCAGCCGAGCAATGCAGACAGCATCTGGCCCGTCTGGTTGCAATCGTCGTCGATCGCCTGCTTGCCGGTGATGACGAGTCCCGGCTTTTCCTTGTCGACGATCGCCTTCAACAACTTGGCCACCGCGAGCGGCTGCACTTCGGTCGCCACTTCGACGAGAATCCCGCGGTCCGCGCCCATGGCGAGCGCGGTGCGCAGCGTCTCCTGGCATTGCGGAATACCGATCGACACCACGACGATTTCAGTCACCGTGCCCGCCTCTTTCATGCGCACGGCCTCTTCCACCGCGATTTCGCAAAACGGATTCATCGCCATCTTGACGTTCGCCGTCTCGACCCCCGTGCCGTCGGCCTTGACCCGTACCTTGATGTTGGGATCGACCACGCGCTTGATTGCCACCAAAACCTTCATTGCCACCCCTGGATTGGAAATTGCGGCGAAGGCCGCGGAAAGGACTGCATTTTACCGGATTCAGGCGCCGCGCGTCATACCGGCGCACATCAGGCAGCAGCCAGCAATGCCGCCAGCCGGGATGCATCGTCGAGCTTCTCCAGCTCGAGCACGGTATCGCGCAATTCGCCGACGCGTGCGGCGGGCAATGCATGCGATGCGAGGGTTTCGAATTTTCTTACGACCGCGGATTCGGCCGCGAAGCTTTCCTTGGCGCGCGAAACCTCGCGCGTGCGTTCAAGGCGCGTGCCGTCCCGGAGAAAAATCTCCACGCGCGCCATTTGCCGGAATCTCGGGCCGCGGGCGGTGATCGCGGGATCGTGCAGAACGCTGACCCTGGCGGCGAGCGCCACGCGCGCGGGGTCGGCCAACTTGGCGTCCGTAAATTGATCGACGAACACTTCCCCGTCGATGAGCAGGGTCGCGACGCAGTAAGAAAGATTGAGCTGCGCCGCGGTGAAACCCTGCGGCACGTATTTCCAGCCGACGTGATCGACCGTGACTTGCGAACCATGCACGACGATTCTTTCGACGTCGTCGGCGCTGAACGGGCGCGCGGCCTGCAGTTCGCGGACCGCGTCGAGCGTGGAGTGGTTGCTGCCGACGCATGCGTAGAACTTCAGCGCCACACCCATCGTCTGCCACACACTCCCGAATCCCGCGGTGAGTTCGGCGCGCCTAAAGCGGTCGGTCGAACGCGAGAACGTCGTGCAGAATCCGCCGTAGTCGCTTTCGAACACGTTGACGATGCCGGTGAAGCCGGCGTCGGCAAGCTGCGCCGCGTAGAGCCCGCTTTGCGCGGCGCGCCCCGCGTGCATGCGCTTGACCATGGAACCGAACTGCGCGGCCATCAGACCACATGACTGCGTGCCGGCTATCCCCAGCGCATGCACGGTCTTGCCGGCGTCGAGCTGCAAGCCGCGCGCCGCGGCCGCGGCCGCCGCAAACACGCCGACTGTTGCGCCCGAGTGCCAGCCCTGCGCAATGTGTTCGGGCCCCATGCAGAGGCCGACGCGCGGCCCGGTTTCATAGCCGGCGGCCGCCGCGGCCAGGAATTCGCGGCCGCTCAATCCGCCGCGCGTTTCCGCGACGGACACCAGCGCCGGCAGCACGACGCAACCGGTGTGCAATACCGCCGTGCGATGCACGTCGTCCAGCTCAAAGCCCTGCACCTGGCTGCCGTTCACCAGTGCCGCATGCGGCGCCGACAGCTTTTGACGCGTTCCCCAAATCGCGCACGCGCGCGTCGCATCGAGTTCGCCCAGCCGCGTTTGCAGTATGCGGCTCCATTCAAGATCGGCCCCGTATAGGCCGCAGCCCAGCGCATCGAGTATCAGGAGCTTGATGCGTTGCGTGACATCGGCCGGAATTGCGTCATACGTGAGACCCGCGACAAACCCGGCAACGCCGCGCGTGTAGGGGTTACCGGTGGTTGCCTGGGGCGCCATCGGGTGTGGCCGGACGAAGAAATATCAACGCACGCAGTGCCGCACACCGGGCCGCGAGCCGGACAGCGCGCCGCGTCAGACGCGGGGCTTGCGAAAAAGCGCCAACGCCTCGCCGACGATGCCGCGGCGGAATGCGAGCACGCAAGTGACGAAAATGACGCCCATGATCACCTGCACCCACGAGCCGACTTTGTCGGCAAGCTGGTTCTGCAACCCCTCGATCACGAAGGCGCCCACCACCGGCCCGAACACGGTGCCGAGCCCGCCCAAGAGCGTCATCAGCACCACTTCGCCCGAGGTATGCCAATGGGCATCGGTGAGCGAGGCCAGCTGGAATACGACGGTCTTGGTCGCGCCGGCAAGCCCCGCGAGCGCCGCCGACAGCACGAATGCGACGAGCTTGTATTTCGCCACGTCGTAGCCGAGCGAGATCGCGCGCGGCTCGTTCTCGCGGATCGACTTCAATACCTGGCCGAACGGCGAATTGATTGTGCGGTAGATCAGGAAAAATCCGGCGAGGAAGATCGCGAACACCACGTAATAAAGGTTCATGGTGTCGGTGAGATCGATGAAGCCCAAGAGCGTGCCGCGCGGCACGCCCTGCAGGCCGTCCTCGCCGCCGGTAAATTTCATCTGCAGCCAGACAAAGTAGATCATCTGCGCGAGCGCCAGCGTGATCATCGCGAAGTAGATTCCGGCGCGGCGGATGGCGAGACTGCCGAACACCCAGCCTAGTAATGCCGCGAACCCCGCGCCGGCGAGGATGCCGGCCTCGGGCGGCCAGCCCCACACCTTGATCGAATGGCCGGCGACGTAGCCCGCGGCGCCGAGAAACGCCGCATGGCCGAACGACAGGAGCCCGGTGTAGCCCAGCAGCAGGTTGAACGCGCAGGCAAAGAGCGCGAAGCACCAGCACTTCATCAGAAACGTCGGATAGACGCCGAGCAGCGGAGCGATCGCACCGCCGACCACGAGCAACACGAATCCGAGCGTAGTCCGGTTCATGGCGCTATTTCTCGCGCCCGAACAGGCCGGCGGGCCGTATCAGCAGCACGATCACCATGATGACGAAGATCACGACCGCCGACGCCTCCGGGTAAAACACCTTGGTCAATCCCTCGATCAGGCCGAGGCCGAGGCCGGTAACAATCGAACCGAGTATGGATCCCATACCGCCGATCACCACCACCGCGAACACGACGATGATCAGGTCCGCCCCCATCAGCGGGCCGACGGTAAATATCGGCGCGGCCAGCACACCGGCAAACGCCGCGAGGGCGACGCCGAAACCGTAGGTGAGCGTGATCATCAACGGCACGTTGACGCCGAATGCCTGCACCAGCCGCGGATTTTCGGTGCCGGCGCGCAGATACGAGCCCAGCTTGGTGCGCTCGATCACGTACCACGTCGAGAAGCACACCGCAAGCGACGCGACGATCACCCACGCGCGGTACTTTGGCAGGTACATGAACCCGAGATTGAGCGCGCCCTGCAAGAGCTCCGGAATTTCATACTGCTGGCCGGAAACCCCGTACGCGTAGCGGAACAACCCTTCGATGATCAGCGCGAGACCAAAGGTCAGCAACAATCCATAGAGATGGTCGAGCTTGTAGAGCCGCGACAGCATGGTGCGTTCGATAATCACGCCGAGCGCGCCGACCAGGAGCGGCGCAAGCACCAACGCGGCCCAGTAATTGACCTGCAGCGACGCGATGCCGGTCCATCCCGCAAGCTGGGTGAGTCCGAGCCACGCGATGAACGCGCCCATCATGTACTGCGCGCCATGCGAAAAATTGATGATGTTGAGCATGCCGAAAATCACCGCCAGGCCGAGACTCAGCACGGCGTAAAAAGAACCGTTGATGAGCCCGACCAGCAGCTGGCTGTAGAGCGCCTGCGGCGTGATGCCGAGCATCTCAAACATGACGGAATTCAGTGATGAGTAATGAGTAATGAGCAATGGGCAAAGAGCAAGGCCCGGACCGTTCGGCGCTTCCGCCCAATTGCCTGTTTACCACGCGGCGCATTCCCCACTCTTCCGGTTGTCGCTCATTCCCGCCACGTGTCGTTCGCTACTCGCCACTCATTATCGATTGACGATTACTTCTTCAGTAACGGGCATTCGCTCTGCGCGACCGGCATCACCGCATCGTTGGCCGGAATCACCTGGCGGACGTGGTAATAATCCCACGGATACTTCGACTCTTCGGGTTTCTTGACCTGCAGCAGGTAGAAGTCATGCACGTGGCGGCCGTCCTCGCGGATCTTGCCGTTCTTGGCGAAGAAATCGTTGATCGGCGTTTCTTTCATCTTCTTCATCACCGCCTGCGTATCGTCGGTGCCGGCCGCCTTGACCGCCTTCAGATAGTGCATGGTCGAAGAGTAATCCCCGGCCTGCACCATGGTCGGCATGCGCTTGTGTTTCTCGAAGAAACGCTTCGACCACGCGCGCGTCTCATCGTTGAAGTCCCAGTAGAAACCTTCGGTCAGAAACATGCCCTGCGTCGCCTTCAAGCCGAGACTGTGCACGTCGGTAATAAACATCAGCAACCCGGCCAACGACTGCTTCGGCGTGATGCCGAATTCGGCCGCCTGCTTGATCGAGTTGGTCGTGTCGGTGCCGGCGTTGGCCAGCCCGATCACCTTCGCGCCCGAGGACTGCGCTTTCAGCAGGAACGACGATAAATCGGTAGCCGGGAACGGATGGCGCACCGAACCCAGCACCTTGCCGCCGTTGGCGAGCACGGTCGCGGTAGTATCCTTCTCCAGCGCGTGGCCAAACGCGTAATCGGCGGTCAGGAAGAACCACGTGTCCCCGCCCTGCTTGACCACGGCCTTGCCGGTGCCGTTCGCGAGCGCGTACGTATCATAAGTGTAGTGCACGTTGGTGTCGGTGCACTGCTTGCTGCCGGTAATCGGCGTGGACGCCGCCCCGTTGACGATGGTGATGCGATTCTTTTCCTTTGCCACCGGCATCACCGCGAGCGCAGTGGAAGTCGTGACCAGATCAATGATCATGTCGACCTTGTCGCGCTCGAACCACTCGCGCGCCTTGTTCGATGCGACGTCGCCCTTGTTCTGGTGGTCGGCCGAGACCAGTTCGATCGGAAACGCCTTGCCCTTTTCCATCGCCGTGAAATCATCGATCGCCATTTTCACGGCGAGTACCGCGCCGGCGCCGGACAGATCCGAATACAATCCGGACAAGTCGGTGAGCACACCGATCTTGACCACCCCGTCGGAAATCTTGGGCGCGCCCGCGGCAGCCTTGGGCTGTTGGGCAAATCCCGCGGTCAGCGGCGCGACCGCCAGCGCCATGCCGACGATAACCTCAATCAATTTACGCTTCATTTTGGTGCCTCCTGTGAGAATTAGACTCCGAGCAGAACATGCAGTGTGTCCATTTTTTTGTCGAGTTCGGCCATTGTAACCGTTTCGACTATGCGGCCATGCTCGATTACATAGTGCCGGTCGGCGAGCGGCGCCGCAAACCGGAAATTCTGCTCGACGATGATAATGGTGTAGCCGCGCTCCTTCAAAGTGCGGATCATGCGCCCGAGGGCCTGCACGATCACCGGGGCGAGGCCTTCGCTGATTTCATCGAGCAGCAGCAGCTTCGCGCCGGTGCGCAGAATACGCGCAATCGCGAGCATCTGCTGCTCGCCGCCGGAGAGCCGCATGCCGGGGCTCGCGCGGCGCTCTTGCAGATTCGGAAACATTGCGTAGATTTCATCGATGCGCATGCCGCCGCTCGCGACCGCCGGCGGCAGCAGCAGGTTCTCCTCCGCCGACAGGCTCGCGAATATCCCGCGCTCCTCGGGACAGTAACCGATGCCGAGGTGCGCGATTTTATGCGTCGGCATGGCGATGGCCTCGCGCCCGTTGACCATGATGGAACCCGTACGCTTGCCGGTCAGGCCGAGGATAGCGCGCAGCGTGGTGGTGCGGCCGGCGCCGTTGCGTCCGAGCAGCGTCACGACCTCGCCGCGGTTCACCACGAAGTCTATGCCATGCAGGATATGCGACTCGCCGTAGAACGCGTGCAGGCCGGTCACGCGCAGGAGTTCGGTGGCGGGCTGGAATGCGCTAGTCATGTGCGTCTGCCTCGGCGGTGCCGACGTACGCCTCCAGCACCTGCGGATTCTTCGAAACCTCCGCGTAAGACCCCTCGGCAAGTATCGCGCCGCGCGCAAGCACGGTGATCGTGTGCGACAGGTTGGCCACCACGTTCAGATTGTGCTCGACCATCATGATGGTGCGGCCGACCGCCACTTTCCGGATCAGCTCGACGACTCGCCCGACGTCCTCGTGTCCCATACCCTGCGTCGGCTCATCGAGCAGCATCAACTCCGGGTCGAGCGCAAGGGTAGTCGCAATCTCGAGCGCGCGCTTGCGCCCGTACGGCAGCTCGACGGTGACGGAATCAGCGAACGATGCAAGATCGACCGCCTCCAGCAACTCCAGTGCGCGCGCGTTGAGCGTATCGAGCGTGCGCGCGGACTTCCAGAAATGAAACGAGGTGCCGAGCTTGCGCTGCAGGCCGATGCGCACGTTTTCCAGCACCGTCAGATGCGGGAACACCGCTGAAATCTGGAACGAGCGGATGATGCCGCGGCGCGCGATTTGCGCCGGTTTCTCGCCCGTTATGTCGCTGCCGTTGAAATGGATGGTGCCGCGCGTGGGCTCGAGAAACTTCGTGAGCAGGTTAAAGCACGTGGTCTTGCCCGCGCCGTTGGGGCCGATCATGGCGTGTATGCTGCCGCGCCTGACTTTCAGGCTCACGTCATTGACGGCAACAAACCCCTTGAACTCCTTAACGAGGTTGCGCGTTTCGAGTATGAATTCGTCGCTCATAATCCAGAATCGGTCATGGAGAATCCCGCCGGCGCCGAACGCGCCCGTCGAGATGTTGAATCCGTGTGTTCCGCGCCCCTGCTGCAACCCGGTCGATATGTTACCGCTTATTCGATTGCCGCAGCCGATTTCGCCCGCTCGCGCAAAATAAATTTCTGAATCTTGCCGGTGGAAGTTTTCGGCAGCACCCCGAAAATCACCGTTTTCGGCACCTTGAAGCGCGCCATGTGAGCGCGGCAGAACTCGATGATCTCCTGCTCTTTTGGCTGCGCGCCCGCCTTCAATTCAACGAACGCGCACGGCGTCTCGCCCCACTTGGAGTCGGGCCGCGCGACCACCGCCGCGGCCATCACCGCCGGGTGCCGGTAAAGGACATCCTCGACCTCGATCGACGAGATGTTTTCGCCGCCGGAAATGATGACGTCCTTGGAGCGATCCTTGATCTTCGCGTAGCCGTCGGGATGCATGACGGCAAGATCTCCCGTGTGAAACCAGCCGCCGGCAAACGCTTCCTCCGTCGCTTTGGGATTCTTGAGGTAGCCCTTCATCGTGAGGTTGCCGCGAAACATGATTTCGCCCATGGTCTCGCCGTCCCACGGCACCGACTGCATCGTCGCCGGGTTCATTACGGTCATGCCCTGCTGCAGGTGGTACCACACGCCCTGGCGGCCGTTTAACCTGACCTGCTCGTTGATCGGTAACGCGTCCCACTCCGGATGCTTGGAGCATACCGCGGCCGGCCCGTACGTTTCCGTGAGACCGTACACATGCGTGAGATTGAATCCCATTTTCTGCATGCCCTCGATGACCGCACCAGGCGGGGCCGCGCCCGCGACGAGGCAATGCACCGTGTGCGCGATGCCCTCTTTCAATTCCGCCGGCGCGTTGATCAGCAAATTGTGCACGATAGGCGCGCCGCAGTAATGCGTAACGCCGTGCTCGCGTATGAGGTCGAATATCGTTTTCGCATCGACCCGGCGCAAACACACGTTGGTGCCGGCGTTGGCCGCCATCGTCCATGGAAAGCACCAGCCGTTGCAGTGGAACATCGGCAGCGTCCACAGGTACACCGCATGCGGCGGCATACCCCAGCTCACGATATTCGAAATCGCGTTCAGGTACGCGCCGCGGTGGTGATAGACCACGCCTTTTGGGTTGCCGGTGGTCCCGGAAGTGTAGTTGAGCGCAATCGCATCCCACTCATCGGCCGGCAGGTACCACTCGAATTCCGGATCGCCCGCGGCGATAAATTGCTCGTAATTCATTGCGCCCAACAGCGCGCCGCCGTCGAACTCCGGATCATCGACATCGATGACCAGAGGTTTTTTTGAGACTAGCGTGAGCGCCTTGCCGATCGTGGCCGCAAACTCGCGGTCGGTCAGCAGCACTTTCGCTTCACCGTGATCGAGCATGAACGCTATGGCCTCGGCGTCGAGCCGCGTATTGAGCGTGTTCAACACCGCGCCCGCCATCGCGACGCCGAAATGCGCTTCAACCAATTCCGGGATGTTCGGCAGCATCGCCGCGACGGTGTCGCCGGCGACTATGCCGTGCCGACGTAACGCGCTGGCGAGACGGCGGCACCGCGCGTACACGTTCGCCCAGGTGAACCGACGGTCGCCATGTATGACCGCAATACGCTTCGGATAGACATAGGCGGAGCGCGCGATGAGCGACAACGGCGACAGCGGTGTGTAGTTCGCGGAGTTCTTGTTGAGCCCGGTGTCATAGGGATTGCTACGCGCCATACGCTTGCTCCGCCCACGGTAATAGTGCCGACTCTACAAGGACGCTCCCCACTTCGCAACCGGCGGGCGCGGCGGAATCGCCCGCCGTCTGCTGGCTAAAAAAATCCCTCCCGCATCTGCGCGACCGCCTCGGCAACGCGCCGCACCGCGACGACCTTGAGCCCGGGAATCGCCTGCTTAGGCTTGTTCGCGTCCGGTATCAGCGCGTGCGTGAAGCCGAGCTTGGCGGCTTCCTTCAAGCGCTCCTGCCCGCGCTGCACCGGGCGCACTTCGCCGGCGAGTCCCACCTCGCCGAACACCACCAGCTTCGCCGGCAGCGGCCGGTTGGTGAGCGACGATACGATCGCCATCAACACTGCCAGATCGGCGGCGGGCTCGGTGATTTTCATGCCGCCGACCGCGTTGATGAACACGTCCTGGTCGTGGCACGCAATGCCCGCGTGGCGGTGCAACACCGCGAGCAGCAGCGCAAGGCGGTTCTGCTCGAGACCAACGCCGAGCCGGCGCGGATTCGGCGCGTGCGCGTCGTCGACCAGCGCCTGGATCTCGACGAGCAGCGGCCGCGTGCCTTCCTGCGTAACGAGCACGCACGAGCCGGCGACCTCGGCGGCGTGCTGCGACAGAAACAGCGCCGACGGATTGGCCACGCCCTTGAGGCCGTTTTCGGTCATCGCGAAAACGCCCAGTTCGTTCACCGCGCCGAAGCGGTTCTTGACCGCGCGGATCAGGCGAAAACTCGAATGCGTGTCGCCTTCGAAATAGAGCACGGTGTCGACGATGTGTTCAAGCACGCGCGGGCCCGGCGAGTGCGCCTTCCTTCGTCACGTGCCCGACCAGGATGATGGTGATCCCGCTCGACTTGGCGAGCCGCGTCAACTGCGCCGCGCATTCGCGCACCTGCGCGACCGAGCCGGGCGCGGATTGCAACGCGTCCGAGTAAAGCGTCTGGATCGAATCGATCACCGCTACCGCCGGTTTCTCCGCCTGCAGGATAGACTGGATTTTTTCCAGCCCGATTTCGGCGATCTGGTGCAGCACGGACGCATCGAGTGCCAGCCGCTTCGCGCGCAGCGCGATCTGCTGCGACGACTCCTCGCCGCTCACGTACAACACCTTGTGCTGCGCGCCCATCGTGCACAGCGCCTGCAGCATCAACGTCGACTTGCCGATGCCCGGGTCGCCGCCGATCAACACCACCGCGCCGCGCACGAGACCTCCGCCCAGCACGCGGTCGAATTCCGCAACACCGGTCGGCACGCGGCTTTCCTCGTGCGCCTCGACTTCGCTCAAGCGCTGCAGCCTGCCACGGCCTGCCAGCGCCGTGAAACGATTGGCGCCGGCCGCCACCGTCTCCGCAATGGTTTCAACCAGCGTGTTCCATGCCGTGCAATGCGGGCACTGGCCCTGCCACTTGACCGCCTGGCCGCCGCATTCCGTGCATGTGTATATCGATTTTGCTTTAGCCATACGTTGGGTGACGCAGGTGTGCTGCCGGCGGCACCGGCATCAGGCGCCGGATCGCGCCGGTAATTTATTGCGTGGCTGGCGCGTCTCGCGAACCGGCAGGCGCGGAAGTCGCGGCATGCGGAAGGTGGTGATGGCGCGCACGGTCGAACGCGTGCTCGAGACGCCGGATACGCTCGTGCAAATTCTCGAACAGCATCACGCACAAGGTCGTGGTCACCGCATACATTCCGATCTGCAAGCGTTCGGCTTCACGCACGGCGCCCAGCGCCTCGTGATCGGACAAAAAGAAATAGTCGCCGAGCATCAGTCCCGCCATGGCAGCGAGCAGGCCGGGCAAGATGCCACCGTAATAGACCGCGGCCATGGCCGCCGGCACGAAGAACAGGAACGAAAAGCGCGGGTCCTGCGTGCCGAACAACCAATAGCGCAATACGAATGCCACCGCCACGACGCCCAGTGCCATGCCGTAGCGCGTGGCGCATGAGCGGCGGTAGGGCCAGCTCGGATACTCGTAAAGATGGTGGGCAGCCTGTGCGTAGTAGCGGGTAAGGTACACGGCGAAATCCTGCGCTGGCGCGCAATGATCGGCACGCGGGCCATGGCGTTCGTCGTCCAGCGCCAGCTCGAACTGGCGGATGCGCTCGTGCAGCCGCTCGCACAGCGATACGCACAACAGCGTGGTCACCGTGTAGGCGCCGACCGCCATGGATTCCCGGTTGCCGAGGGGCCACAGCGCCTTGCGCGACATCATGAAAAAATAGTCGCCGAGCAAAAGGCCCAGCACCGTCGCGAGTATCCCCGGCCCGATCCCGCCGTACCACACCGCGACCATCGCCGCCGGCACGAAAAAGACGAACACGAGCCGGTTCTGCAGATCGCCATAGATCGCATAGCGTATCGCAAACGCAATCAGCACGGCGAGCACGGCTATCCCATACCGCATCGCGACCGAGCGCCGGTACGGCCAAACGTGGTGGTCATGCTGGGCGGATGCCAGTGCGGTGCCGCCCGTCAATTGATCGCTGCTCATGCCGGAATGATACACCCGCGGGCGATGCCGTTCATTGCCGTAGGCGCGCGATGAGGAAGCATCAGTCTTCAATCACCGGAACGCGCGGCGCGAGCGCGCACAGCAGTTCGTAGCTCACCGTACCGGCGCAAGCCGCGACCTCGTCCGCCGACAACCCCGTTCCCCACAACACGACCGGGCTGCCGACGCGGGCAGCGGGGACGCCGGTCAAATCGACGCACAGCATGTCCATCGACACGCGCCCCAAGGTGCGCGCGCGCTTGCCGTCGACAAGTACGGGCGTGCCCGTCGGCGCGTGGCGCGGGTAGCCATCGGCATAACCGCATGCGACGGTGCCGACGCGCAGCGGCCCGGTTGCTTCGAACGTCCCGGCATAGCCGACACGGTCGCCGCGGCGTAAATCCTGCACGGCAATGATCTCGCTTGCAAGGGTCATCGCCGGCGTGAGGCCAAGTGCCTGCGCCGTGATGTCGGCAAACGGCGTGCAGCCATACAGCATAATGCCCGGTCGCACCCAATCCGCATGGGTATGCGCAAACCTTAGGATTGCCGCCGAATTGGCGAGCGAGCGCTCGAGCGCCTGCCCGGCCGCGGCCTCTTCGAATCGCTCCATCTGCCAGGCAACGCCGTGCGCGTCATCCGCGTTCGCAAAATGCGTCATCAGCGTCAGTTGTTTCACCGCGCGATGCTGTTTCAGGTGCGCGCATGCCACGCGTGCACTGCGCGGCGCAAAGCCGAGCCGGTTCATGCCGGTGTTGATCTTGAGCATCACATCGAAGCGGGCGCCGGCGGGTGCGGCATCCAGCATGCTCAACTGCTCCTGGTTATGGATCACAATAGTGAGGTCGAGTGCCGCCGCTACCGCCAATTCATCGAGGTCAAACAAGCCCTCGAGCAACGCAATGCGCTTTGCGTAACCGCCGTCCCGCAACCGCACGGCGGCGTCGATCTCGAGCAGCGCGGCGCCATCGGCGGCATCCAGCGCGCGTGCCGCGCGCATCACGCCATGACCGTAGGCGTCGGCCTTGAGCACGGCGAATACGCGCGACCGCGGCGCCGCGCGGCGCACCACACCGAGGTTATGCCTAAGCGCTGCGAGACTGATGACGGCCTTGATGGGGCGGGACATGATGCGGGGTGAGCGGTGAGCGGTGAGCGGTGAGCGGTGAGCGGTGAGCGGTGAGCATTAGGCCTCTCCGCTTACCGTTCACCGCTGACTGATTTATTTTTTTTCCGCCATTTCGCGCATTTTCGCGGTCGCAAATTCGACGAACGTGGATAGCAGGCGCGAGCGGAATTTTTCGCGCGGATAAACGATCGACATTGTGCGGATCAGCCGCGGCGCGAGCGGGACCGCCACGAGAGAACCGAGCTTGAGTTCTTTGGCCACGGTCGCGCTTGACATGATGGCGACGCCGATACCGGTTTCAACCACGCCCTTGATCGCCTCGGGGCTGCCCAGCTCCATGACGATATTGAGGTCTTCCGGCGCGACCCCCGACTCGCGAAAGTAATTGTCGGCGAACTGGCGCGTGCCCGAGCCGCTTTCGCGGCTGATATACGGCTCGCCGGCGATTTGCGCCGCCGTCACCGACTGCGACCGCGCGAAGCGGTAACGCGGTGCGCATATAAGCACGAGCTCGTCGTCGCAGCACTCCTCGGTATAAAGGCCCGGCAGGTGCGACGGCGACTCGATCAGGCCGAGATCGAGCGTATGATCGGCCACGCGATTCTCGATGGTTTCGGAATTGGCGACCGTCATGTGCGTCTGCACTTGCGGGTTGCGCGCCTTGAATTCGCCGAGCACGCGCGGCAGGATGAATTCCGCGATCGTCATGCTGCAGCCAAGCAGCAAGGGGCCGCTGACCGCACCCGTGAGTTCGCTCACGCGCTTGTCGAGTTCCGCCGACAAACCCAGAATGCGCTCCGCGTAATCGAGCACGAGTTCGCCCGCCGGCGTCAACGCGATCTTGCCGTGATGGCGCTCGAAAAGCCGCGCGCTGAAATGTTCCTCGAGCTGCTTGACCTGAAAAGTCACCGCGGGCTGCGTCATGCACAGTAGTTCCGCCGCCTTGGTGAAACTCAACTGCCGGGCGACGGTGTGAAAAACCTGCAATCTGCGATCGGCCATGGTTTGGTGAATGGTAATGGGTGATGACTCATCACCCTTCGCTCGGAAGTTGGTCGGTATTCAACCACAATTCTTAAACCAAGTCATGGCTGTCCGCGCAGTGGCGTGAACGCCCGTGCCGCCAAACTATGGTATAAAGCTGCACTCTATAAGAGGGCAGGCATCCCCTTCATGCCGTTCGGTTTTTTCATCATCATGGCGGCGCAGTTTTTTTCGTCGCTTGCCGATAATGCGTTGCTGGTCGCCGCCATCGCGACGCTTGCGTTGCTCGATTCGCCGGCGTGGCTGACGCCGATGCTTAAGCTCTTTTTCACGATTTCCTATGTCGTGCTGGCGCCGTTCGTCGGCGCGTTCGCCGACGCCCTGCCCAAGGGCAAGGTAATGTTCATTGCGAACACGGTCAAGGTCACGGGATGCGCGATGATGCTGATCGGCGTGCATCCGCTCATCGCCTACGGCGTGGTCGGACTCGGGGCCGCCGCCTACTCGCCGGCGAAATACGGCATACTCACCGAATATCTGCCGCACCCCAGGCTGGTGGTCGCCAACGGCTGGATCGAAGGCCTCACCGTGGGCTCCATCATTCTCGGCACTCTTTTGGGCGGCGCACTGATCAGCGAAGCCGTGTCGTCCGAGCTGCTCAAATTTGATATTCCGCAAATCGAGACCGGCATCGATACCGCGCCCGAGATTGCCATCACGCTGATTATCGCGCTCTACATCATCGCGGCGATATTCAATCTGTACGTGCCGCAAACCGGCGTCGATCACAAACCGGCGCGCAAGAACCCGCTCTACCTGGTCACCGATTTCGCGCATTGTCTGCGCTTGCTGTGGTCCGACAAGCTCGGCCAGATCTCGCTGGCGACCACTACGCTCTTCTGGGGCGCGGGCGCGACATTGCAATTCATCGTACTGAAGTGGGCGGAGGTCGCGCTCGGCTACACGCTGGCGCAGTCAACCATCATGCAGGGGATCACCGCGGTGGGCATCGCGGTGGGCGCCATACTCGCCGCAAAACTAGTGCCGTTGCGCCGCGCCGTGAACGTCATGCCGGTCGGCATCGCGATGGGCGTCATCACCGTCGGCATGATCTTCGTGCGCGACGTGTATACCGCGATGGCGGTCATGACGGTGATCGGTGCACTGGCCGGGTTTTTCGTGGTGCCGATGAACGCGCTTCTGCAGCACCGCGGCCACATCCTGATGGGCGCCGGCCATTCGATCGCCGTGCAGAACTTCAACGAGAACCTGAGCATCCTGACCATGCTCGGCGTCTACGCGCTGCTGATCAAGTTCAATTTCTCGATTTACACGGTGATCGTGATGTTCGGCCTGTTCGTCGCCGTCTCCATGACGCTGGTGCGCGAGCGCCACCAGCTCAACCTGCGCAGCGGCCCGCTGCCGCAGATACCGGCGGACGTAAAGCATTAGAGGCCGTGCGGGGTGAGCGGTGATTACCCCTCACCGCTTACCGCTCACGCAGGATTCGTCAGCCCTAGATCGGCCGTATAAACGTCGTGCGGGTAATGAAACGGCACCGGCCCGTCGTGCGCGCCGTCGAGAAACTGGCGCACGAACGGATCCTGCGACACGCGCATCTCGGCGGCAGGCCCCGCAGCGGCAACCACGCCGTCCGATATCAGGTACAGGTAGTCAATCACGCGCATGGCCTCCGCCGCATCGTACGACACGACGATGGAGGTGGCGCCCAGCGCGTCATTCAGCCGGCGTATCAGGTTGCCAACCACGCTGCACGAAATCGGATCGAGCCCGGCGAACGGCTCGTCGTACATGATCAGCATCGGATCGAGCGCGATTGCGCGCGCGAGTCCTACCCGCCGCGCCATGCCGCCTGACAGTTCCGCCGGCATCAATTGCGCGGCACCCCGCAGGCCCACCGCCGCGAGTTTGAGCAGGACAAGGTCGCGAATCATGCTTTCGGGCAGGTCCGTGTGCTCGCGCATCTGGAACGCGATATTTTCGTACACCGACAGATCGGTGAACAGCCCTCCGGCCTGAAACTGCATGCCCATTTTGCGCCGCAACTTATACAGCGCATCGCGGCCGAGTTCGTGGACGATCTGGCCATCGACTTTGACGTAGCCGCCGGCGGGCGCCAACTGCCCGCCGATCAGCCGCATGAGCGTTGACTTGCCGCACCCGCTCGCGCCCA
This sequence comes from uncultured beta proteobacterium, assembly GCA_963778865.1. GTDB lineage: Bacteria > Pseudomonadota > Gammaproteobacteria > Burkholderiales > SG8-41 > PALSA-1004. The sequence goes on from CAVZWF010000009.1 coordinate 165,634, forward strand.
TGATGCCCACCACTTTGCCGCGCGGGATCAAAAGGCTGACCCCTTTGAGCAGCGGACGCTCGCCGTACGCAAACCGCAAATTGTTGATTTCAACGATGTGTTCGGATGGCATGGCGCGTCGGTGCGATGGCGAGTGGTTCGCGCGTAGTTTAGCACGGCATAAACGGTACAGCCGCGGCGGGCGCCCCGCACGGTGCGCCGCTTGCGAGGATGCGTAGTGCGCCGGGCTAGGCGCCCCTGACCAAGCGAAATACGCGTGCGCTTGAATCAGGGCTTCCTGGACGCGAACGCGCTGAAATCGAATTCGCCGCGCTCGTCAAACGGCACGCGCGCCCCGCCCGCGAAGCTGAGGCTGCCCTTGATGCGGTACTTGAATTCCCGCTTTTCACCCTGGGCCATGCGCCCGAATTGCCGGATCAGGCCGCCCAGCGTGCTCACCGCCTCGACCGCCATGAACGCGGAACCGTAGCGCGGCACGGTGATCATCTGATTGCCCACACCCCGGGCGAATGGCTGATCGTTGATCTCGAGATCAAATGCAATGCCGTCGACCCTGAATTCCTCGGGGTTAGGGTTCTGTATGCGCAGCTTGAGACCGAACTGCTGCTCGAAGAGCCCTGCATTGCCCAGCCCGAAATCCGCAATCGTGACCGCCGGCGCCTGCGCGCCCGGCGGCAGGCCGGAGCACCCGGCCATCACCACCGCAGCCAGCAACACGACGGCCGCGATGCCCGAGATGCTGATGCCCCTGCGCTGCGAATTACCCATGATCGTTCCCGCTGCCGCCCGCCACTAGTGTGATCGGCGCGTCCCAGCCATAACGCGCAAGACGTCAAATAGGCGTACACGCGGTTTGCGCACGGCGGCGAATGTGGCCTAATACGAAATCCCGCACTGCGAAGCAACGCACCATGGCCGAGCAACGCACCTATCGCTACTACGATTTCGTCATGGTGGCGTTCGTCACCGTGCTGGTGTGCTCCAACCTGATCGGTCCCGCCAAGATCGCACAGGTGGACTGGCCGTTCGCCGGTACCCTCACGTTCGGCGCCGGCGTGCTGTTTTTTCCGATTTCCTATGTATTCGGCGACATCCTTACCGAGGTCTACGGTTATGCGCGCTCGCGGCGCGTGATCTGGAGCGGCTTCGCGGCGCTCGCGTTCGCCGCCGTCATGGCGTGGGTCATTGTCTGGCTGCCGCCCGCGCCGTTCTGGAACAACCAGGGCGCCTACGAAATCGCGTTCGGCTCGACGTGGCGGATCGCGGCCGCTTCGCTGATTGCCTTCGTGTGCGGCGAATTCGTCAATTCGTTCGTGCTCGCCAAGATGAAAATCCTGACCGCCGGGCGCTGGCTGTGGACGCGCACCATAGGCTCGACGCTGTTCGGCGAAGGTGTCGATTCGGTGCTGTTCTACCCGCTGGCGTTCTACGACAGCGGCATCATCCCCAACGACAAACTGCCGCTCGTGATGCTGTCGCAGTTCGTCGCCAAGGTCGGCGTCGAGATCGTCTTCACGCCGCTGACTTACAAGATCGTCGGCTGGTTGAAGCGCGCCGAAGAGGAGGACTACTACGACCGCAACACGGATTTCAATCCGTTCCGGCTATAGCCTGAGCGACGCAATTCCGCAAACCACGAGCAGCGCACCAACGATCCGCGGCGCGCCGAAACCTTCGCGCAGCAGCACGCTGCCGATCACGGCCGCGAATATTACCGACGTCTCGCGCAGCGCGGCGACCGCCGCAATGGGTGCGCGCGTCATCGCCCACAGCACGATGCCGTACGAGCCGACCGTAAGCAGACCGCCGAGCGCCCCCGGCCGCCAGCGTCCGCGCATGTAACGCCAGACTTCGCCACGATGGCGCGCCAGCGCCAGCGCAGTGATCGGCAACGCATCGAACACGAAGAGCCACAGGCAATACGCGACGGGGTTCGCCGACAGCCGCGTGCCCATGCCGTCGACCAGCGTATAGGCTGCGATGATCACGGCATTCCCTAGCGCGAACAGCGTACCCCGGCCGGGCGTGCCGAATACCGCGCCACGCGTGCAGAACGGCAACAGGACGCCGCCGCTGATCAGCGCAACACCGGTCCACATCGCGACGGTCAAATGGTCGTCAAACAAAGCAATGCCGAACAACGCGACCAGCATGGGCGCCAACCCGCGCATCAGCGGGTACGCGTGCGACAAATCGCCGTGCTGATAGGCGCCGACCAGCGCGGCAAAATACATGAAGTGCAGCAGCACGGAGGCCGCGAGCCACGGCCACGCCGTGGGTTCCGGGAATGGCAGGAACGGCAGCGCGACAGCGCACAGCGCGCCCGCCGCGACCGCCATGGTCGCAATATCGAGGAGCGTAACCGTGGCGGTCTTGGCGATGGCATTCCACGACGCATGCATCAGCGCCGCCAGTAGCACGAGCAGTGTGACGTCGAGCGGCAGGCTCATCGTCCGGCGGTGCCGCGGTTCACCGCGTTATGCAGACGCTGCGTCCGCTACGCACGCGGCGGCGATTTTGAGGTAATGCTCGAGATCGGGTGTTGCGCATCCCGCGATTTTCGCCAGGTCATCCCAGCGCCGCAGCCTCACCGCGTCTTGCGCGTAGCGTTGCGCGATGAACCGCGCGGCCTCCAGCGGGCTGAATATGCCGCCCTGTAACTCAAGGCTGCGTTTGGAATCCTGCGACAGGCTCGCCCAGTACGCGCGGTCGACCGCGCACAGGTATCGTTTCGCGTCGACGTGCAGGCGGATCGGGTCGATAACCGCTTCGGCAAACACGCCTTTCAACGCCAGCACGCCGTGGTATTGATGCTTGTCATCGACGCCACGCAGGGTCGGCGTTGCGCCCAGGTCGTTCGACATATGGCCCAGATCGTGCAATAGCGATGCCGTGATCAGCGCGGCTGGCGCCTGCGCCTTTTCAGCGAGTTGCGCAGTTTGCAGCGCGTGCTCAAGCTGGGTGACCGGCTCGCCGACGTACTGGCATCCGCCTTTGGCCTCGATGAGCGTTTTGATCCCCGCCAGCGTCAACTTCATGCGCGGCGCGGCTCAGGCCTGCGGCGGCTCGCCGTCGAACGACGCAGCCGGCGGCTTGGCGCCGTCGTTGGCCGACGCGGGGCCGCGGCCGCGGCGCCGGGTTTCACGCAAGCGCGTAGGCGCCAGCGCGCCCGCCGACTCCAAGATCGGATAGGCGATCGAACAGATATGCGAATTGATGCGTTTGAGATCGCGGATGATGTCCAGATGCAGCGCGCTGGTCTCGATGCTGGAGAGCTTGTTCTCGACCAGCCGCTGCAAATGGCTGTCGGCATAAGCGCGTTCGAGCCTGCGGAACTGCTCCTTTTCCGAGAGCAGGCGCTGCGCGCTGCCCAGGTCGCCGTTGATGAAGACGTTGAGCCCCAACTGCAGGTTGGCGAGCACGCGCGCGTGCAGCGCGCAGATTTCTTCCATGCCGACGTCGGAGAAACTCAGATTTTTCCGGATTTTCTTCTGCGCGATCTCGATCAGGTTCTTGTCGATGATATCGCCGACGTGCTCGAGGTTGATGGTAAAGGAAATTATGTCGGCCCAGCGCTTGCCGTCTTTTACCTCGAGCGCGTCGCGGTTCATGTGCGTGAGGTACAGCTTGATCGCGGTATACAAATCGTCGACGCCGTCGTCCATGCGGTGGATTTCCACGGCGAGCTGCGAATCGTTGGTGCGCAATACGGTCAGCGTGCCGCGCAGCATGGTCTCTATCATGTCCCCCAGGCGCAGCGCTTCGCGCGCCGCGCACGAGACGGCGAGCGCCGGCGTCTCCAGCGCGACCGGGTCCAGATAACGCGGTTTGGACGGGCTGTCATGCTCCGGGGCCGACGGCAGCATGCGCTCCGCGAGCCGCGCAAAGCGCTCGGTAAATCCGATGAACGCGACGGCGATCGCGAGGTTGAACGCTAGGTGAAAATTGACGACCTGGCGCTGCGGATCCGGATCGATGGCGGCGAGCGCATCGCCGATCCAGTGCATGAGCGGCAACACGAGTATGCAGCCGGTCAGCTTGAAAAAGAAATTGCCGAGCGCCACGCGCCGCGCCTCGGGAGTCGAGTTCAGCGTTGCGAGTATCGCCAGCACGGCGCCGCCGAGATTGGCGCCCAGCACCAGGCCGAGCGCAACTTCCGCCGAGATCATCACCGCGGCGGTCAGCGTCGCAATCAACAGCACCACCGCCAGGCTCGAATAGCACATCACCGTCAGGCCCGCGGCGATCAGCATGTCGAGCAGAATGTCGCCGGTAAGCGAAGCAAACAGCACTTTCACGCTCGTCGCCTGGGTGAGCGGCGTGGTTGCAAGCACGATCAACTGCAGCGCGAGCAGGATCAGTCCGAATCCGAGCAGGGTGCGGCCGATACGCCCGGCCGCGGTGTTCTCGCGCGACAGGTAAATGACGACACCGGTGAAAATCAAGAGCGGCCACAGCCACGACAGGTCGATCGACAGCAGCTGCACGACGAGGCTCGTGCCGACGTCGGCGCCCAGCATGATGGCAAGCGCCGGCGCGGTTGATATCAGTCCCTGCCCGACGAACGACGTCGTGATCAGCGCAGTTGCCGTGCTGCTCTGCAAAAGACCGGTGACGCCGATACCGGCGAGCAACGCATGGAAGCGGTTGACGACGCTGACGCTGAGCACGCGGCGCAACTGGCCGCCCCATGTGCGCATGATGCCGGTGCGCACGAGGTGAGTGCCCCACACCAGTAGCGCCACACCCGCCAGCAAGTTAAGCAGGACCTGCATAGTTAGGCACCGCGAAACCGGGCGTCAGCCTCGATTTCACTCGACGCTCCCCTCGCCCTCCGGGAGAGGGGTTGGGGGTGAGGGCCGAGCGGCGTAACGCTGTTACGCCAAGCTCGATGCACCGCGTCTCGCGCTTTCCTAGTCATGGTAGCGACGCCCGTCACCACGGCAGCGAGTAGGTCTTGACGTTCGTGAAGCTCTTGATCGCCTCCTGCACGCCTTCCTTGTAGCCCAGGCCCGAGTCCTTGATGCCGCCGAACGGCGTGAGCTCGAGCCGGTAGCCCGGCACTTCCCACACGTTGACGCTGCCGACGTTCAGCTCTTTCACGAAACGCATGATGTCATCCAGCCGGTTGGTGCACACCCCGGACGAGAGCCCGTAGGCGGTCGAATTGACGATGCGGATCGCGTCATCGACGTCCGTGAATGTCATCACCGGCGACACCGGGCCGAAAGTCTCGTACTTGACGACATCCATTTCCGGATTGACGCGGTCGATCACGGTCGGCGCATAAAGCGCGCCTTCGCGCACGTTGCCGCACAAGAGGCGCGCGCCCTTCGTCACGGCGTCGTTTACGAGCGTCTCGAAACGCGTCGCCGCCGCTTCGTCGATCACGGTGCCCATGTCCACTTTGGGATCGAGCGGATCACCGTAGGTCCATGCGCGGGTTTTCGCGACCAGCGCCTCGGTGAACGCCGCCGCAACTTTCTCGTGCACGAGGATGCGCTTGACCGCGGTGCAGCGCTGGCCGGAATTCTTGTACGAGCCGCTGGCCGCGAGTTCCGCCGCTTTCGCCACGTCGGCGTCGTCCATGATCACGAGCGGATCGTTGCCGCCGAGCTCCAGCACCTGCCGCTTGTAGACCGCCTTCGCCGCGATGTACTTGCCGATAGGCACGCCGCCGGTAAAGGTCACCAGATCGACGTCCGCATTGGTCAGCATCTCGTCCGCGATCTCTGTGGGGTCGCCGGTGACGACCGACAGCATTGCGGGCGGCAGACCCGCTTCGTAGAGCACGTCGGCGAGCATCAACGCCGCCAGCGGCGTCTTCTCGGTGGGTTTCAACACCATGCGGTTATTGCTCGCGACCGACGGCGCCACCTTGTGGATCACCTGGTTTAACGGGTGGTTGAACGGCGTGATCGCGGCGATTGCGCCGAGCAGCGGCTCGCGCATCGTATATACGCGGCGCGACTTGCCGTGATGCGTGAGATCGCACGAGAACACCTGACCGTCGTCGATCAACGCCTGGTTGGCGGCGAACAGCAGCACGTCGGATGCGCGCCCGACTTCGTAGATCGAGTCCTTCAGGCACAGGCCCGCCTCGAGCGTGATCACGCGCGCGATCTCTTCCAGGCGCGAGGCGATGATCTCGCCCGCCCGCATCAGGATTTTGTAGCGCTCGTAGCGAGTGAGCTTGGGCTTGTACTCCTTCGCGATGCGGAACGCGCGGCGCACGTCCTCGACCGTCGCCTTCGGCACCGTCGCCACCACCTCGTTGGTGTACGGATGGCGGATCTCGATCACGCGGTCGCGAAACACTTTCTCGCCCGCGATGCGCATGGGTTCACGGCGCACCTCTTCTACGCTTCGGGTCTTGGCATGCATGGTCGCTGCTCCCGTATCAGATATTGGTATTTGCGGCGGAATTCAATAACGCGATCGGCATAACTTTAGGCTCAGGCGATGGCGAGCGCAATGCGCTGGCGCATCCACGCGGACAGCAATTCGGACACGATCACCACCAGGATGATCGATAGCAGGATCGCCGCCACGTCGTTCGACGCGATGCGCTGCACGCTCTCGCGCAGGTACCAGCCCATTCCGCCCGCGCCGAAAAATCCAACGACGGTCGCGGCGCGGAACAAAGCATCCCAGGTGTAGATCGAGATGCCGGTCCAGGCGACCCGCACTTGGGGCAGCACGGCAAATATGAAAACCTGCAGAGGGTTGGCGCCGGCCGAGCGGATCGCCTCGACCTGGCCAGGATCGATCGCCTCAATCGCCTCCGAGAAAAGCTTGCCGGTGAAGCCGATGCAGAACAGCATCAGCGCCAGCATGCCCGGCAACATGCCGAAACCGAGGACGGCGACCAGCAGGATAGTCCAGATCATCTCGTGCACGGAACGCGAACCCATGATGATGAGCCGCGCCACCGGGTACAGCAACCGCCGCGCCGGGGTCATGTTGAACGAGCCGAACCATGCCAGCGGGATCGCGAAGGCGATGCCGAGCACTGTCGCAAGGTACAACATCTCCAGCGTCTCGATCACCGCGTGCAGGAAATCCTTTTGCAGCACGTGTTCGATGTTGGGCGGGTAGTAACGATGCGCCAGAAGGTCGACGACGCGCCCGAGCATGCCGGGCAGGCGGTCGATGTCGATGTTGAGGTAGTCGATGGAAAAGGCGATGAATGCAAGCGTGCCGAGCAGGGCCGCGTACTTGTAGAGGCTTTGCGGATAGCGGAACCTCGACCACGTCAACGGCGCCCTCGCCGCCGTTGCGGTCGCTGCAACCGCACCGCGGTCAGATGACGGCTTTGCGTGCATAGTAGGACACCACTTCACCAAACAAGATCAAGCACAGAACGGCGACGACCACGGTGGCGATTCCACCGTAGTTGAACATCGCCATCTGGCGAAAGAGCGCGAGGCCCAGCCCGCCCGCGCCGACCAACCCCATGATGGTCGAGCGGCGGATGTTGATGTCCCACTCGAAAATCATGTTGCCGAGAAACACCGGGATGATCTGCGGAAGGATGGCGAAAATCAGGATCTGGAAACGGTTGCCCCCGGCGGCGCGCACGGCCTCGATCGGCTTGGGATCGACGTCCTCGATTGCCTCGGCGATGGTTTTCGAGATGAATCCCACCGAGCGCACCGCCATGGCGAGGACACCGGCGAGAGCGCCCAAGCCGACGGCCGAAACGAAAATCAACGCCCAGACGATTTCGTGAACCGAGCGTGACATCGTCATCAGGAAGCGGCCCACCAAGTAAGAGGATTTCCCCACTGGAGTAATGTTGGACGCGCCGAGCCACGCGACCGGAATCGACAGCACGAGCCCCGCGAGTGTTGCCAGCGTGGCCATGACGATGGTTTCAATGGTTGGCGCGAGGAGGTCCGGTATCAGCTTGTAGTCCAATTCCATGAACCGGCCGAGTGTGGCCATCAGCCTTCCGTTCAGTATCCGGCTCCAGTCCGTATCCGCGATCACGATGGCGTAAATGCTCCAGACCACCACCGCAAAAATCGCGAAGTACCCTGTATAGCGCTGTGCGCGCGCCCGTCCGCGGACGGCCGCCATTGCAGCAACCCGCACGTCGAGCGAGGTGTCGTTCAAAGCACCTCCATCGCATAGATTTCCTGCAGCGCGCGCTTGTCGAGTTTATCCGGATTGCCTTCGAATTTCTTGACCCCGTCCTGCAGCCCGATGACGCGCGTGCAGAATTCGGTGGCGAGCTCCACGTCGTGGATGTTGCACAGCACGGGTACATGGAATTCGCGCGCCATTTCGCGGATTAGGCCCATCACTTCGCGCGAGATCTTGGGGTCGAGGCTCGAGGTCGGCTCGTCGACCAGGAGCAGCCGCGGGTTCTGGATCAGAGCGCGCGCGATGCCGACGCGCTGGCGCTGGCCGCCGGAAAGGCGGTCGGCGCGCTTGTCGACATGCTCGCCGAGACCGACGCGGTCGAGCAGCATCAGCGCCTGCGCGATGTCGTCTTTGGTGAATACGCGGAACAGGCTGCGCAGTGTTCCCGTGTAGCCCAGGCGCCCCGTCAACACGTTGTCGATCACCGACAAGCGCTCGATGAGATTGAACTCCTGAAAGATCATGCCGATGTTGCGCCGGGTGTGGCGCAGTGCGGTCTGGTCGAGCTGCAGAATGTCCGTGCCGTTGAACAGCACTTCGCCGCTGTCCGGCTCGACCAGCCGATTAACGCAGCGTATCAGCGTCGATTTGCCGGAACCGCTTGGCCCGATGATCGCGAAGAAGTCGTCGGCATTGACGCTGAAGCTCACGCCCTTGAGTATCTCGCGGCCGGAATAGCCGGCGCGCAGGTTTTTCACTTCAAGTACGGCCGGCATCGCTCCCCCACGTCGCATCCGCGCCCCCCCCTCCCGGGAGGGTTGAGGCGCGGGCTGCGCCGATTCTTTTTCGCCTGAATACAGCCCCGACCCCGTCCTTCCCCCTCATCAAGGGGAAGGACCCTGCTGGCCGAAGTTGCGAACCGCCCATGTCTACTTGACGCCCGCCTCGCGGATGATGTTGTAGTCGGCGTCGGTCATCTTTACGAACTTCACCGAATCGACGTTTTCGAGGTACTTCTTGCCCTCGGCAATCGAGTCGAGTGTGAGAAAGGTCTGTGCAATCTGCTCTTTGAGCGGGCCGCAAAGCGTATTGCGATAGACGAACGGATCCTGCGGCAGCAGCGGCGAGGACCACAGGATGTTGAAGTCGTCGAGCTTTACCTTGCCGGTCTGGATCGTGTTCATGAAGCGATGGCTGGCGACGAACGCGACGTCGGCCTTGCCATCGGCGACGGCGAGAGTGGAGAGGTCGTGTCCGCCGGAAAAGGCGACGCGGCTGAAGTAAGTCTTCAAAGGCGTTTTCACCACTTTCGCGGCGAACACGGCTTCCGGAATCAGCGCGCCGGAGGTGCTCGCCGGATCGACCAGCAGCATGACCGAACCCTTCGTCGACTCGATCGTACTGAATTTCGATCCCTTCTTGCTGATCAACATCGACTTGTAGCCGGGACCCGCCTCCTGAATGCCGAGGGCTTTCTTGTAATAGGTGGAGAAAACCTCGATCGAGGAATCCTTGCCCCGCGCAATGACGTAAGACTCGGGGCCGAGCACCGCAATATCCACCCACTTGCCGAGCAGCGCCTCGACCACCGAAGAGTACCGATGTCGGCAGATAGAACTCGATTTTCTTGCCGGTATTTTTCGACAGCAGGTCCATGAGCGGCTTGAAAAGCGTGAGCTCGCGCACCGTCTCCTGCGTCGGGATGATCGAGAACCGCAGGACCTTGGGGTCCTCGCAGTTCTGCGCGCGTACCTATCCCCGTGCACAGCAGCGCCACTCCCGCTACGAATGCCGCCGCCAGCCTGATCCAGCCTGATGTTTTCATGGTCCCGCCTCCTTTTTAATCGTTTCTGTGTCTTATATCGTGTGCCCGTTGCAACTTTACTGCAAAAACATCTCCGTTCCATTACATGCGGGTCACCACCGCACATCCGGTTCCTCGACTCCCGACGGCGCGTTCATGGAACGATCGCCGCGCGCAGCACCTTGCGGTCGGCCGCGTCCTGCATCGCCTGGCCCACCTCGTCCAGACTATATTTGCCGTCCACCAGGTCGTGGAACGGAAAGCGCTTGCGGTTGGTATGCACGAAATCGAGCGCCTGGATCAAATGCCGCGGATGGTAGTTATGCACGCCTGAGAGCGTGATGAGTTTGCGCAGGATCTGGTTGGCGTCGATGCGCACGTAAGCGTCCGGATTCACCAGCCCGCCCAAAACGTAGCGGCCGCCGGTGCGCAGCATCTGGATACCCGACGGGATCACCTCCGGATAGCCGCACAGCTCAATCACGGCATCAGCGCCCTCGGGCTTGCACAACGCCTTCACTTTTTTCACCAGGTCGGCCTCGCTTAGCGCGGCAGGATCGAATACATGGTCGGCGCCGAACCGCAAGCCGAGATCCCGGCGCGCGGCCACGTTGTCGAGACCGATCACGAGCCGCGCTCCGCGCGCCTTCGCCAGCGCGCAGCCGTAGAGGCCGAGCAGCCCAAGCCCCTGCACGACCACGGCGTCGCCCATGGCGATCTGCGCCTTTTCGGTGACGCAGACGACGGTCGCGACACCACAGTTGACCGGCGTCGCTTCTTCGTCCGTGAGCGCGTCGGGAATCTTCAGTATCCACGATTGCGGCAGCACATAACAGTATTCGCCGAAGCCGCCATGATGATGCGGCTCGGTTGACACCGCCATGTGGCCGTACTTGTCGACGCCGGGCGACTTTTGCGGCAGGTCGAGTACTTCGGTGTAGTAGTTCGGTCCCGGAATGAAATACTCGCTCCACGTAATGCGGTCGCCCACGGCCAGCGCGTCGCCGCGCATGTCATGGGTTATTCCCGCACCCAATGCTTCGATGATGCCGATGATCTCGTGGCCCAGCACGCCAGGGCACGGATTGGGCCGGTGGCCGAGGTAAGAATGGATGTCGGAGCGGCAGATCGTCGACATGCGGATCTTGACCAGCACCTCGCCGGGCTTCGGCGCGCGCAGCGGGAACGTGCGGATCTCGAAGGGCTTCTTCGGCGCGTCGTAGACCGCGAGTCTTCCGGTCGTCGCCATCATGGTTGCGTCCCGTTGATGGCGAAATCGAATATCTGGTAACTCTTCAGTGTCGCCGCTCCCGCCTTCAGCCGGTACTCCGCGTTCAGCGGCACGCTCAGGATAAACGGCACCCTCGCTTCCGACACTCCACCGTGCGTGCGCAGCCGGTGGCCCTTCAATCCCGACAGGTCGTGCGCCTTCGCCGCCCCGCCGACGCAAACATCCGCCGTCGAGATCACCACGACGTCCGCCTCGCGATCCGCCGGCAGATCGTGCACGCGGCAGGCAGTCTCTTTGTCGAGCACCGACTCGATGCCGGGAATGCCGTGGATAGCACCCATCACCTGCCGCGGCGTGGCCGTGCCCGTGCACCAGACGCGCACGAAGCCGCCCAGCGCGCCGTGATGGCCGACGAATGCATCCGTGATCGGGCAGATCACGCGCGTATCGCCCGCGCCGAATTTCGCGTCCAGTATGTCCTGCAGCCAGATGACGTTGGGCTCGCCCGCGGCATCCGATTTGTCGTTCATGCCGTGGTCCGCGGTCAGCGCGACGATGGCGCCGAGCTCCGCCAGGCGGCCGAAGCAGCGGTCGAGATAGACATAGAATTGCTTCGCTTCAGCCTCGTCGGGCGCGTACTTGTGCTGCACGTAGTCGGTCAGCGAAAGGTACAGCAGGTCGGGCCGGTTTTTCTCCAGGAGCTTGATGCCCGCCTCGAGCACGAACCACGAGAGTTCCATCGAGTACATGCCGGGCTGGGGCATGCCCACAAACTCGAGCACGTTTTCGATACCGTTCTCCTGCAACGTGCACTTGCCGGCGAACTCGGAGGAAAAGCTGACGTTGCCTTTCGACACGTCGAGATTCTTGCCCAGCTGCTTTCTCAGTTTGTCTTTGGCGGTGATCGACACGACCTTCGCACCCGCCTCCGCGAACTTGGTGATGATGGTGTCGCCGCGCAGGAGTTCCGGACCTGTCATCACCACCGCCTCGCCGGTCGTCACGTCGAGGTAGTAGTTGCCCGAGATGCCGTGCCGGGACGCCGGTGTGCCGGTGATGATCGACATATTGTTGGGGCAGGTAAAACTCGGCACCGTGCCGTCGGCGACGACGCTGAAGCCCTCGCGCATGAAGCGTGCGATGTTCGGTATGGCGCCGTCGGCAAGGAACTGCCGCAGGTACGCGGGGTCGCCGCCGTCGACGCACACCACGGCCACCGGCTGCCGCGGCCAGCGGTACTTCACGCCATTCACTTCCACCAACGCTTTTTCCGTCGCCATAGCGGGTTCGCTCCGATTTTCAAAGTTGTCAGGCCGCGCGCGCCGGCCTCACCGGCGCCACGGCGTGTTGCGATCCCGGCACGGGAGGTTTGGCAAGTGCCTTGTGCAGACGCTCGCGGCTGATAATCACGTGTTCAAAGAGCAGGCGCTCGGCGAGCTTCTCGTCGCGCTTCGCCACCGCGTTGACGATCGCCTCGTGGTCGCGCGTCGACACCGGGATGTTCTCGGCGCTGCGCGAAATCGTCTCGCGCCGGTAAAGATCGAGTTCGTTCACCACCCGCTTGTAGTTGGCCTGCAGCGCGCGGTTGCCCGCCGCCTCCACCAGCAATTCGTGAAACTGCACGTTGAGCGGGTAATAGGCATCGGCGTCGCGCGCGCGCCCGACCGCATGCATCTTCTTCACCACGGCGCGGATCTTCTCGACCTGCTCGGGCTGGATGCGCTTTGCAGCGAGGCGCCCGATCAGCCCTTCCAGCGCCGCGCGCACTTCGTAGATCTCGTCGGCTTCCTCGAGCGAAATCCGGCGCACGTAGACGCCGCGGTTCTTCTCGACGCGCACGAGCCCCGTGGGCTCGATTGCGCGCAGCGCTTCGCGCACCGGTCCGCGCGACACGCCCAGCCTCACGGCGAGCGCGTTTTCGGAGAGCTTCGCGCCCGCGCCGACTTCGCCGCCGACGATCATGCGCTCGATTTCCTGCCGCACCAGCATCGTCAGCGACTGGCTTTGCAGGATCGCCAGCGCGGTGGGCGCGGCGCGCGACGGGTGTGCGGTGGGCATGCCGGCGATTAGACCCCAGGCTGATGTATATTGTCAACAATCTGTAATAGACAACCGGTACGAGCGGTGCTAGATTGGCGGCCTGTCATCCGCCTGTCATCTGCGTGTCATACTATTTCTCGCGTTGCCGTCATGCTGCATAATGGAAACACCCGTCCAAACAGGGAGACCCCGATGAAACTCGCAATCCACCGCCTGTCGATCCTAATTACCGCGCTGGCGCTGGCGGGTGCGGCAAGCCTTGCCCTGGCGCAAAAGACCCAGTTGCTCGTCTACACCGCGCTCGAAACCGACCAACTGAAAGCCTACGCCGACAGCTTCAACAAAAGCGAGCCCAACATCGAACTGAAATGGGTGCGCGATTCGACCGGTGTCATCACCGCCAAGGTACTCGCCGAAAAGGCCAACCCGCAGGCCGACGTGATCATGGGGGTGGCCGCCACCAGCATGATGGTGTTCGACCAGAACGGACTGTTGCTGCCGTATAAACCCAAGGGATTCGAAAAACTTGTCCGTAAGTACAGCGACCCCAAGGCCACACCGGCTTGGGTCGGCATGGACGCGTGGGGCGCGACCGTTTGCTTCAATGTCGTCGAAGCCGCCAAGCGCGGAATTCCGCGGCCGGAAACCTGGAAGGATCTGACCAAACCTGTTTACAAAGGCCAGGTCACCATGCCGGCACCACCCTCGTCCGGCACCGGCTTTCTCGACGCCACCGCGTGGCTGCAGATGTGGGGCGAGCAAGATGGCTGGAAGTACATGGACGCGCTGCACGAAAACATCGCGCAGTACACGCACTCCGGTTCCAAGCCGTGCCGCCAGTCCGGCGCCGGTGAATTCGTGGTCGGCATCTCGTTCGAGTACCGCGCGCAGCAGGTCAAGAAATCCGGCGCGCCCGTGATGCTGGTGTTCCCGAGCGAGGGACTGGGTTGGGACATCGAAGCCACGGGCATCGTCAAGACCACCAAAAAGCTCGACGCCGCCAAGAAGCTGATGGACTGGATCGCGAGCAAGGAAGCGAATGAATTGTATGCGGGCTGGTGGCAGGTCGTAGCACTCCCGGGCATCGCCAAGCCGCAACCCAACATTCCGGAGAATTACGAGCAATTGCTGATCAAGAACGATTTTGCGTGGGCCGCCAAAAACCGCGACAAAATCCTCGCCGAATGGCAGAAACGTTACGCCGCCAAGACCGAGAAATAAGCTGACAGCCGAACGACTCACTGGCGTCGCGGAACGACCGTTCCCCGGCGCCAGTTTTTTTCGGCGCTCCCGCACTTCCCGCCATGACTGACAACGGCACCGCCGCCTTACGCATCGAACACATCGTCAAGCGGTTCGGCGACTTCACCGCGTTGAACGACGTGAGTCTCGCCATCAACAAGGGCGAGCTCGTGTGCTTTCTCGGCCCCTCGGGCTGCGGCAAGACCACGCTGTTAAGGATCATCGCCGGTCTCGAAATGCAGACGAGCGGCGCCATCCTGCAGAACGGCCGCGACATTTCGCGGCTGCCGCCGATGATGCGCGATTACGGCATCGTGTTCCAGTCCTACGCGCTCTTTCCCAATCTGACGATATACGACAACGTCGCGTACGGGCTCGTCAACCGGCGGCTGTCCAGAGCGGCCATACGCGAGCGCGTCAGCGAATTGCTGACGCTGATCGGGCTGCCGGAGAGCGGCGCGAAGTACCCGGGCCAGATGTCGGGCGGGCAGCAGCAACGCATTGCGCTCGCGCGCGCGCTCGCGACGTCCCCCGGACTGCTGCTGCTCGACGAACCGCTGTCGGCGCTCGATGCGCAGGTACGCGTGCGTTTGCGCGGGGAAATCCGCCAGTTGCAGCAGCGCCTCGGCGTCACCACCATACTCGTCACGCACGACCAGGAAGAAGCGCTGTCGATCGGCGACCGCGTGGTCGTCATGAATCAGGGCGTCATCGACCAGGTCGGCACGCCGCTCGAGGTCTATCGCGAACCCGCCTCCCCGTTCGTGGCCGATTTTGTCGGCAAGACCAACATGCTGCCGGCCGTCGTGCGTGAAGGCGCCGAACTCGAAATCGGCGCGCTGCGGCTTACGGCAAACGGCGCGTCGGCGAAGTTCGCAAGCGGCACGCGAGTTTCGGTTTTCCTGCGCCCCGAGGACGTCGTGGTGAGCACTGCCACCGATGACGCGCCGGGCTCGTTCGCGGGCCGCATTGAGAACATCGAGTTTCTCGGCGCCATGTGCCGGCTGGGCATACGCGTCGACGGCCTCGCCTCGCAGCTCGTCACGGCCGACTTCTCGCCGCGCAACATGGCGGAATTCCGCATCGAGCGCGGCCTGCCGGTGCGCGTGACCCTGCCCGGCTCTAGCATTCGTATTTTTGCGCGCTAAGTGAGCGCAGTCCTCGCCTCCTCGGCTGTGCCGCCACGCGCGATCAAGCAGCGCGTGCATTGGACCGAACGCATCGGGCACACGGTGCTGCTGGCGATGGGCGCGACACTGGGCATCGCGCTTTTTGCGCCGATTTTCATGATCACGGCCAAAAGCGTGGAGGACGCGGACGGCAACTTCGTCGGGCTTGTCCACTTCATCACTTATTTTCAGACGCCGGCGCTGTCGCAGTCGATCTGGAACAGCGTCTGGGTGTCGGGGCTCGTCATGCTGATCACCGTCCCCGCCGCATTTGCATTTGCGTATGCGCTGACGCGCAGTTGCATGCAGCTCAAGACTTTGTTACGCAACATCGCGCTGATACCGCTGTTGGCCCCCTCGCTCTTATCGGCGATTTCGTTCATTTACTGGTTCGGCAACCAGGGCGCGTTAAAGTCATGGATGGGCGAAACCCAGATATACGGCGCGTTCGGCATCGTGCTGTCGCTCGTCTACGCGACGTTTCCGCACGCGCTGATGATATTGATCACCGCGCTGTCGCTGACCGACGCGCGGTTGTATGAAGCCGCCGAGTCGATGGGCACGCGCACGCTGCGCAAGTTCTTCACCATCACGCTGCCCGCGGCGAAATACGGCCTCATCAGCGCGGCAATGGTGGTGTTCACTTACGCGATCTCGGATTTCGGCGTGCCCAAAGTGATCGGCGGCAACTTCAACGTGCTCGCCACCGACATCTTCAAGCTCGTCATCGGCCAGCAGGATTTCGCCAAGGGCGCGGTGGTCAGCATCATGCTGCTGGTTCCCGTGTTCGTTACCTATATCGTCGACTTGCTGGTGCAGCGCCGGCAGATGGCGCAACTCACTTCCCGTTCGGTCCCGTACACGCCCAAACCCGCGCGCGGCTTCGATTTCACGATGGCGCTATTCTGCTGGCTCGTGGCGGCGCTCATGCTCGCGGTGCTCGGCATGGCGGTGTGGGCGTCGTTCGTCAAGCTGTGGCCGTACGATTTGAGTTTCAGCCTCAATCACTACCGCATGGGGCTCGTCGAGGCCGGGATTTTGGATGCCTATTTGAACAGCATCAAGATGGCGCTGTGGTGCGCGCTATGCGGCACCGCTTTTGTATTCGTGTGCGCCTACCTGCTCGAAAAAACGCGCGGACTCGACTGGTTGCGGCCGCTATTGCGCATGTTTGCCGTGCTGCCGATGGGCGTGCCGGGGCTCGTGCTGGGCCTGGGATTTATTTTCTTTTTCAACCACCCGGCCAACCCGCTCAACGGGATATACCATACGATGGCGATCCTCGTGATCTCGACCATCGTTCACTATTATTCGTCCAGCCATTTGACCGCGCTCACCGCGTTAAAGCAGATCGACAACGAGTTTGAAGCCGTGTCGGCATCCCTGAAAGTGCCGTTCTTCAAGACCTTCTTCGTCGTGACCGTGCCGGTGTGCCTGCCGGCGATACTGGAAATCAGCCGCTACTTTTTCGTCAACGCGATGACGACGATCTCGGCGGTGGTGTTCCTCTACGCGCCCGACACCATGCTGGCGGCGATCGCGATATTGAATCTCGACGAAGCCGGCGAAATCGGCCCCGCGACCGCGATGGCGACCATGATAGTCATCACGTCGTCCGCCGCGTGTTTCCTGTACTACCTGCTCAACCGCGTGCTGGAAGTCAAAACGCAGGCGTGGCGCAGGCCGGCGACACAAAATTGATAGTCAAGGAGAACCGCATGTCCGCGCCGCCGAAGGACCCCATCCTGCTTACCCCCGGACCGCTCACCACCACGCTGCAAACTAAAGAAGCGCAGCTGCGCGACTACGGCTCGCGCGATACCGCGTTCATCGACATGACCGCCGGCCTCGTCACCCAGTTGAACGAAATCGTGCACGGCGGCAGCGACCACGCGTGCGTGCTGATGCAGGGCAGCGGCACGTTCTCGGTCGAAGCGGCACTCGGCACCTTGATTCCGAAAAGCGGCCACGCGTTAATCTGCATCAACGGCGAATACGGCAAGCGCATCGCGAAAATCTGCGAGATCATCGGCCGCAAACATGAAATTTTGCAGACCGCGGAAAATGAGCCGACCACCGCGCAAATGGTCGACGCGGCGCTCGCCGCCGATCCGTCGTTAACGCATGTTTCCATCGTGCATTGCGAAACCAGCACGGGCATTCTGAATCCTCTCGAGGAAATCGCCGCCGCCGTCGCCAGACACCAGCGCGGGCTCTTCATCGATGCGATGAGCTCGTTCGGCGCCATCGACATCGACGCGCGCAAGATCCGCTTCGACGGCCTCGTGGCGGCCTCGGGTAAATGCCTGGAAAGCGTGCCCGGCATGGGTTTCGCCATCCTGCGCAAGGCGGCACTCGAGCAATGCAAGGGCAACTGCCATTCGCTGTCGCTCGATCTTTACGATCAGTGGCAGGCTTACCAACGAACGAAACAATGGCGCTTCACGCCGCCGACGACCGTGGTTGCGGCGCTCGCCGAGGCGTTGCGGCAGTTCCAGGCGCAGGGAGGTGTCGCCGGCCGCGGCGCGCGCTACCGCAAGAACTGCGAGATACTGATCGACGGCATGGAAAATCTCGGCTTCGTGTCGTTCCTGCCGCGCGCGATCCAGGCGCCCATCATCACGACGTGGCACGCGCCGGCGGACGCCAACTACAACTTCAATGTGTTCTACGACAAGGTGCGCGCCCGCGGCTTCACGCTTTATCCCGGCAAACTCACGCAGGTCGAGACATTCCGCGTCGGCTGCATCGGCGCGATCGGCGAGCCGGAGATGAAAGAGGCCGTCGCCGCGATCGGCGCAATCGTGAATGAAATGGGCATCACGCAGTTGAAACCGGCCGCCAAAGCGCGCGCCGCCGCCTGATCGGGCTCGTCATGACCGCTCAATCGGAACGCAAAAAAACCAACGCAATCTCCGCCGATGAATACCTCGCGCCGGATGTGCCGCGTGAATTGCCGTGGCACGCGGTGCCGCTTACGCGCGCCACCGCCGAGTCGCTCGCAGGCTACGGCAAACTCGTCGACGACTGGCGCGACTATCCGGTGGAGATCGTCACGTGGCCGGTCGCCGGCTGGCGGCAAAGCGATCCCGGCACCGGTAACGAGGGCGGCACGACCCGCGGCCGGTTCGATTTCTGGTGGGAAGGCGACGTGCTGTACGGGAAGAACCGGGCCGTGAACTCGCACTATCTGCTCGGCTGGTCGAAAAATCCCGCGGATGCGCAGACCGTTGGCGATACGGAACACCCGCGCGTGCTGCTGTGGCACGCGAACTATCATCCCGACGGCGGGCAGTTATTTTTTCCGCTCAATGGCGAAGCTTTCGTGTGCCCGCTCGCATTGCCGGGAGACGACGTGAAGCCGGAAAACTTCGTTGCGTTCTACGTCGATGAAGGCCGCGGCCTCTACATCCATCCCAACATCTGGCACGAAGCGGTGTTTCCGCTCGCCCGGCGCGCGGGCTTTTATGACGAGCAGGGCAAGGTGCACGCGCGCGTGAGCTGCAATATCGCCGTTGAGTTCGGCGTGTTTCTGGCGGTCCCGCTCGCGCCACCCGCGCCGCGTTGACTGCCCGCTCGTCGTTCAATGTCGCGGTGGTCGGCACCGGCATGAGCACTGTGTTCGCGGTGGCCAAAGAAGTCATGGTCACGCTGCTGGCGTCCGCGGACGGCGACAGATCGCGCGACGGCGCGTAAGATGACGCTGCCTGACGCATCCGCCGTCGGTGAACCCACAACGGAGTAACGCATGGCGGTACAAGCCGAAATCACCAATATGGCGCTCTTTTGCGATTTCGAGAACGTCGCACTCGGCGTCGCCGACGCCAAGTACGCGAAATTCGACATCGACAAGGTGCTCGAACGCCTGCTGTTGAAAGGCAGCATCGTCGTCAAGAAAGCCTACTGCGACTGGGACCGCTACAAGAGCTTCAAGGGCGCCATGCACGAAGCCGCGTTCGAGTTAATCGAGATTCCGCACGTGCGCATGTCGGGCAAGAACTCCGCCGACATCCGCATGGTGGTCGATGCATTGGACCTCTGCTACACCAAGTCGCACGTCGATACCTTCGTCATCATCAGCGGCGACTCGGACTTTTCACCCCTGGTCTCCAAGTTGCGCGAGAATAACAAAACGGTGATCGGCGTCGGCGTCAAGAATTCGACTTCCGACCTCCTGATCGCGAACTGCGACGAATTCATCTTTTACGACGATCTGGTGCGCGAAAAACCCCAGCGCAAGCGCGCAGCACCGAAAAAAACTGCGCCCCGATCGGAAGCCAAGCGCGCCGCGTAACGGAAACGCCGAAGAAAAATGACGACGACAAAAAACAGGAAGCGCTCGACCTCATACTCGAAACGATAGAGGCGCTGGGTACCGAACGCGGCGAAGACGAGAAAATCTGGGGCTCGATGGTCAAGCAGGCGCTAAAGCGCCGCAAACCGGGATTCAACGAAGCGTATTACGGTTTTCGTTCGTTCAACACGCTGCTGGAAGAAGCGCAGGCCCGGCACTTGCTCAAGCTCGAACGCGACGAGAAATCCGGCGGCTACATCATCCACGTGCTGGCGCACGAAGACTGACCGGCGGTCCGGCGTTGGGCGGGACTAAGCACATCCTTGCCGTCGCCCGGGTTCCGGGTAGCGCGTCGTGGCGGAGAGTGCGCACCCGCCTACCCTCACGTTACTGCTCTTACTTATTTTCAAGCCGCAGATTCGCTTCCGCCACGAGCTTCTTCCACTTCGCGATTTCGGACTTGATGTGCGCATTGAACTGCGCGGGCGAACTACCGACGGGGGTCGAGCCGTCCGCGGCCAGGCGCGCCGCCGTGTCGGGCTGCTGGAGCGCTTCGACAATCGCCGCGTTCAGCTTTTTCACGATCGGTTGCGGCACTATTGAAGAGGTGATCACGCCGTACCACTGGTCGACCTCGTAGCCGGGCACTCCGGACTCGGCGACGGTCGGCAGTTCGATGGAGGGTGAGCGCTTCGCAGCCGTGATGGCAATGCCGCGAAGCCGTCCGGATTGCATCTGCGAACGCGTACCGATCAGCGAACCGAACCCGACCTGAACTTCGCCCGCCAGCATGGCGGGAATTACCGCGGCCGTACCTTTGTATGGCACGTGCACGATTTTGACACCGGCCATGTGGTTGAAAAGCTCGCCGGAGAAGTGCTGCAGCGTGTAGTTCCCGGACGAGCCGAAATTGAGCTTGCCGGGATTTCCCTTCGCGTACGCGATCAGTTCATTGACCGATTTCGCGGGCACCGACGGATGGATATACACGACGTAAAAAAGCGACGTTGCCTGCGAAATACCCTGCAGGTCCTTGACCAGGTCGTACGGCAGAGCCGGGTTGGTCGCCGAATTGACGGAGTTCGAGGCGGAAATCAGGCATATCGTGTAGCCGTCCGGGATGGCCTTCGCGGCGAAATCGACGCCGATGGCGCCGCCTGCCCCGGTGCGATTGTCAGCGACGACTTGCTGGCCCCATTTGTCGCTAAGCTTCTGGGCGATGGTGCGGGCCGTCAAATCCGTACCGGCCCCCGGCGAGAACGGCACGATAAAGCGAATCGGCTTGTGCGGATAGTTGGCGGCAATGTCGTTCTGCGCCGCGTGCACCGATGCCGCAAAAAATGCCAGAGTACCCGCAACCTTGAGCAACTGAACTAAGTGTCTGATAACGGCTTGCTCCCAGTTCCCATGATCCCGTGTCGACCCCCAACGCCTATTCTATCCCTCGCCCGATGCATAGGCGTCGCGCATCGCGCCTGGTTCACGCCCCGCCAATTACCAATTTGAAGCAAGTTCAAGGCAAACTCAAGTATTCCCGCCGTTCGAGAAAGTGCATTATGACCAGACTCGCATCAAGCGTGAAATCGGCATTGCCGTCCAGCATCGCGACCACGTTCGAAATCGGCACGCGCCGGAATTCGGCGACCTCGCCGTCCTCGTTATGCGGCTGAAAATCGCGCGGCAGATCGAGTTCAAACACGAATATCAGCTCCGATTGCACGCCTTCCGGCACTTCGCGCAACAAGCTGATCGCGCCAGTGGCGACGGCGTTGCGCGCGAGCGCTTCAGGTATGCCCGCTTCTTCCCACGCTTCGCGTACGATCGTTTGCAAAGGCGGAACACCCGCCGACATGCCGCCGCCAACGAGGTTGTCGAGCATGCCGGGGTCTATCGGCTTCACCGCCGCGCGGCGCGCGAGCCACATTTCGCAGTCAGCGCCGCCGCCGCAATAGCCGTTGGCGTGCGCGGCATAAGTGGTGGTACCGAGATAGCGCGCCGCGGCGCGTTCGATATGAAACTGCGCTGGCGCATCGAAAGCGCTGGCGACCGCATACTGCTCATCGCGCCAGCCGGTGATCTCGCCCGTCTCATGCAATGCGTGGACGATACCGTTGATGGCAGCGGTACGCGCTTCATCGCTCGCCAGGGTTGCAGCGATGCGCACGCCACGCGCATCGCGTCGGAAAATTTCCGGCCACCTCATCAGCCGCTGTGCGTGCGCCTTGCGCAGCCAGCCGACCCGCACGCCCTCGCATAGGAGCGGCACGTGTGCGGATGAATCGAAGCGGCGCGCTGCGCGTAGTCGCTGCTGCACGCTGAAGTTGGTCACGGCGACACACCCGCAATGCGAGATCTAAACCGACCTCAGGTGCCACGCCTTCGGGCGCACAAACGTCTGTATGCCGTAGGTCGAAAGCGTGAGTCCGATGCCGGAATGCTTGAGCCCCGACCACGGCAGGCGCGGGCTCACGCGGTCGCAGCAGTTCCAGTACACCGAGCCCGACTTCACCTGCGCGAGTATTTTTTCGGCGCGGCCGCGATCGGCGGTGTAAACGCCGGCGGTGAGCCCGTAAACGGAGTCGTTCATCAGGCGCGCCGCTTCGGCGTCATCTTTGACTTTCTGGATTCCGATGACGGGCCCGAAGCTCTCTTCGCGCATGAGTTCCATCCGGTGATCGACGCCGCCCAATACGGTCGGCGCGAAATAATGCCCTTTGCGCGTGAGCGCCCTGCCCCCCACCAGCAAGCTCGCGCCTTTTTTCCTCGCGTCGGCGACCTGGCGCTTTAACACCGCGAGCTGGGCTGGGCGCGTCAACGGGCCGATATAAGTGTCGTCGTCGCGCGGATCGCCGATTTTGAAGCCGCGAACCGTGGCAACAAACGCCTCGACGAAATCGACGTAGATGCTCGCGTGCACGTATATGCGCTCGACCGCGCAGCAACTCTGGCCGGTGTTGTAGAAGGCGCCGTCCGCAATCGACGCCGCGGCGGTTTTCACATCGACGTCGTCGCACACGTACGCGGGGTCCTTACCGCCGAGTTCGAGCTGGATCTTGATCATGCGCTTGCCGGCGGCGGCGGCGATTTTTCTGCCGGTCGCGTACGAACCGGTGAAGAATATTCCGTCGACCGGCTGCCGCGCCAGCGCAGCACCCACGTCTCCCCCGCCGACCACCGGCACGAACACATCGCGAGGCACGCCGCAGGCATGCAGCAATTTCGCGATTTCAAGCCCGGTCAACGTCGCAAACTCGGACGGTTTGTAGAGCACGGCATTGCCGGTCAAAAGCGCCGGCACAAATACGTTGGCGCCCACGAAGTACGGATAATTCCACGCCGAGATGTTGGCGACCACGCCGAGCGGTTCGTGCGAAATTATTTCCTCGAGTTTTTCGCCGCGGTCGGCGAACACGATCTCCTCCTTCAACACCCTGGCCGCGTTGTTGATGAAGAAATCGATGCGCCCGAGCACTCCGTTCAATTCATTGCGCGACTGGGTGATGGGCTTGCCCACCTCGCGGGTAAGAATTTTCGCAAGCTCTTCGCGCCGCGCGACCAACTGCCCGCGAAAGCAGGTCATTGCATCGATGCGCTGCGCCAACGGCACCTGCGCCCACGCGGCCTGCGCAGCGCGCGCCTGCCGGTACTTTTGCTGCACGCTTGCCGCGGTATCGGACGGCACTTTCGCGATCAGCGCTGTGGTCGCCGGATTCAGAATTTTCAGCATGGCGATCCTGGTCGATCCCGCATACGCTCAGGCACGTTTGCGCACCGCGGTCAGAAAGTCATCGAGTATCGGCGCCGGATCGAGCACCGTTTCATCCGATGGGTGCAGGAATTCCGGATGCCACTGCACGCCGAATACATAGCCGCGCCCCTGCCAGCGTATCGCTTCGATGACGCGGTCGGGTTGCGAATAGGCTTCGATGACGAGATCGCGGCCCAGCGTCTTGATCGACTGGTGGTGGATGGAATTCACCTTGCCCGCGCGCGCATCCGGATACAGGCGCGCGAGACCCGATTCGGGCTCGATGCTGATGTCGTGAAAGTTCTTTTCGTACGCATGCGCCGCGCGATGGCCGAGAGTCCCCGGCAACTGGCTGTTGACGTCCTGATACAGCGTGCCGCCGCGCGCCACGTTAATCAGCTGCGCGCCGCGGCACACGCCGAGCACCGGTTTGTCGGCTTCCATGAATTCGTGCAGCAATTCCATTTCGTAAACATCGCGCACGCGGTCGCCCGCCCATTCCGGCTTCAGCGGTTCTTCGCCGTAAGTTTCGGGGGCGAGGTCCGCGCCGCCCTGCAACACCAGAGCATCCAGGTGCTTCGCGTAGTCGGAGAGCCGGATATTGCTGCGGTGAATGATGCCGTCCCTGTCGATCGACGGGATCATGAATACGAGTACGTCGCGCGACATCACCCAATGCGCCATCGACTGCTCGAGATACTGCAACGTCTTGCTCTGCACGCCTATGCTCGACGGTTCGGGATGAAAGAACCGCGCGGAAACCCCGATTTTGAGCGTGTGCTTGCGCATGCTTACATCGCTGCGGCAAACAGACGCTCGAAATCACCGCGCGTGCACGGCCGCGGATTCGTTTTGTGGCAGATATCGTCGACCGCAATATCGATGAGCCGCGCCAGATGTTGAGTAGTGACTTTGACCGCGCCCAACTTCGCCGGAATGCCGATGTCGCGCTTGAGCGCGGTCAGCCATTCGACGAACGCGGTCGCGCTCGCATCAGCTGATCCGCGCGCGACCCCCACTGCCTCGGCCATGACCGCGAACCGCTCCGTTTCCACCCCTTGGTTAAAACGCATGACGTAGTCGATCATGATGCCGTTGGCGAGACCATGATGAAGATCGGCGACCGTCGACAACGCATGCGCGCACGAGTGGGTGGCGCCGAGGTCTTTCTGGAACGCGACAGCGCCCATCATCGACGCCATCAGCATATCCGAACGCGCCTCAAGATTCTGCGGTTCGCGCGCCGCGACCGGCAGCGCGCGCGCGGCGATGCGCACGCCTTCGAGCGCGATGCCGTCGCACATCGGGTGGTAGCCTTTGGCGATATACGATTCGACGTTGTGCGTGAGCGCATCCATGCCGGTAGCCGCGGTCACGTGCGCCGGCAGGCCGAGTGTCAATTCGGGATCGGCAAACACCGCTTTCGCGAGCAGCTTCGCCGAAAAGATGATTTTCTTGATATGCGTCGCGTCGTCCGAGATCACGCTCGAGCGGCCGACCTCGCTGCCGGTGCCCGCGGTCGTGGGTAATGCGATGAAACACGGTAGCTCGCGTTCAATTGCGCGAACCTGCGGATGGTCCCACGCATATTCCAACACGTCGCCCGGATGACTGGACATCAGCGCAACCACTTTGGCCACGTCGAGCGCAGCGCCCCCGCCGAAGCCGATCACCGCGTCGGCATGGTGTTGCTTGAAAGCGGCAACACCGGCGTCGACCTGGCTCGTGACGGGGTTACCCCATACGCCGGCATAGACTTCAGCCGCCAGGCCTTCCAGCGTCGACTTAAATTCGGCGAGCAGCGGCAACGCCGCGATACCTTTGTCGGTGACGATCAGCGGACGCCGGCAACCGCGGGCCGCGAGATACGATGCGGCCTCGCGGCGCGCGCCGGCGCCGAAATGGATTTCCGTTGGGAAAGCGAAACGATAAATTGCCATGTACAACCTGAATCAGATAATTTCGAAATAGCGCTTCAATTCCCAGTCGGTGACCGCGTCCTGGAACTGACGCCATTCCCACTCGCGGGTTTTGACGTAATGATCGACGAATTCCTCGCCGAAAAGTTCGCGCGCGATTTTCGACTTCTTCAGGTTCGCGGTCGCCTCCATCAGGTTGCGCGGCAGGCGGGGAATCCGTCCCGCCTTCGCGCTGTCGCCTTCCAGCGGCGCGGTCGTGAGCTTCAGGCCTTTTTCGATTCCGTACAAGCCGGCGGCAACGCATGCCGCCACCGCAAGGTAAGGATTGGTATCCGCGCCCGGACACCGCGTCTCCAGCCGCGTTGACTTCATTGATCCCGCGATCACGCGCAGACTTGCGGTGCGATTGTCCACACCCCAGGTCGCCTTCACCGGCGCCCAGAAGCCATCGACGAGCCGTTTGTAACTATTGATAGTCGGCGCGAAAAAAACCTGGATGTCCTGCAGGCAGTAGAGTTGCCCGGCGAGATAGCTCTCGAAGAGCTTGCTCATCCGGCGCGGCGATCTCGCGTCATAAAAGACATTGGTCTTGCCGTCCGACAGGCTTTGATGAACGTGCCCGCTGCAGCCCGGGTATTGCGCGTTCCACTTTGCCATGAAACTCGGCATGATGCCGAAGCGGTGGCCGATTTCCTTGGCTGCGGTTTTGAACAGCACCGCGCGGTCGGCGGCCTCCAGCGCTTCGGAATACAGGATGGCGGCTTCGTACACGCCGGGCCCGGTTTCGGTGTGCAGCCCTTCGATCGGAATGCCGAACTGCGGCAATTCCTCCATCAGCGCCTTGAAGAACGGCTGGTTCTGGCCCGCGCGGATCAGCGAATAGCCGAACATGCCGGGCGTGATCGTCTCCGGCTGCGTATAGTTCTTCGCGGCGAGTGTGTGCGGCGTTTCACGGAAATTGAACCACTCGTATTCAACACCCGACAGCACCTTGAAGCCTTTTTTCGCGCCCCGCGCGAGAACCTTTTTTAGGAGCTGGCGCGGACACACGGGCGACGGGTTGCCTTTGCCATCCTCGAAATCGGCGAGAAAGAACGGCACCTGGTCGTCCCACGGCACGCGGCGAAAGGTATTCAGATCTATTTTCGCCAGCGCGTCGGGAAAACCCGTGTGCCACCCGGTCCACGTCGTGTTGTCGTAGCACTGGTCGCCCATGTCCCAGCCGAATACGACGTTGCAGAATCCGAAACCGCCGTCGACGGCGGACAGAAACTTGTCCTTGTGGATGTACTTGCCGCGCAACACGCCGTCGATATCGGTCACCGCGACCTTGACGCGCGCCGCCGGTGCACCGCGCACGAGATCGATGATTTTCCGAGCCGCCGATTTGCCGTTTTTCATGCCCGCCGCCTCCCGCCTGCCGTGCCGATTGCGCAGGGAAGACGCCGGTTATCGCGAACCGGATCATCGACCCCATCGACGAAAAAAGATTATGCCCGATAACTCCGGGGCACGAAATCAATACGCCGGTCTGCTGCGCGGCCTCGGCGAGCAACCAGTCGCGGAATGCCGCCACTGCGGAACGCGCAACTGATGATTCGGGACAAACCAGGTAATACGCGGACTGCAGCGGCACTTGCAATTCGAATGGCAGGATCAGACGCCCCACGGCGAGTTCCGCAGCTGCAAGCACGGGCAATGTGGCGACCACGCCGAGCGCGTCGCTTGCGGCTTCGAGCGCCAGCACCGGCTGGCTGAAATGCGAACCGCGGCGGGTGTCGACACCCTCCACGCCTGCCGCTTTAAGCCACGCATCCCAG
The DNA here is from genome assembly GCA_963778865.1 of uncultured beta proteobacterium. Lineage (GTDB taxonomy): Bacteria > Pseudomonadota > Gammaproteobacteria > Burkholderiales > SG8-41 > PALSA-1004. Next base: position 192,989 of record CAVZWF010000009.1, read on the forward strand.
AAGGAAATCCCGTCGTAAAGCATGCCGGTATCGTCGTGCACCAGCGTATGCAGCTGCAGGTCCTGCGGACGCCGCAGCGGATTTTCTCCGTGCGTGAGCTGCGGGCTGCAGATCGGCGCTAGCGTTAGCGCCAGAACTTTGTCAACGCGATAGCCCGGATAATCGCCGTGGCCGTACAAAATCGCAACGTCTGATTCCTCGAGCCAGTTTTCCACGGTTGCGCGCTCGACCTCGTTGTCGTCCCCGCGTTTGTTCAGCAACCGGGTGCGCGCCGTAATGCGCACGTCGAGATCCGGGTGCGCCGCCAAAAACCGGTGCAAGCGCGGCATCAACCAGCGCGCGGCAAAAGACGGTGCGACGCTCACGGTCAACTGCCCGCTGTCAGGTTGTGGCTTCATGCAGGCGACCGCCTGCGCCAGGCTGTCGAATCCCTCGCTCAGCTTGGGCAGCGCTGCGCGCGCGTCCGACGTCAGTTCGAGCCCGCGGTTCCGGCGGTGAAACAAGGTTACGCCCAGATACTCCTCGAGCGCCTTGACCTGATGACTGATCGCCGCCGGAGTCACGCTCAATTCCTGCGCGGCACGCTTGAAACTCAAGTGGCGTGCGGCAGACTCGAAGGCCTTAAGTGCATTTAGCGGCGGTAACCGTACAGTCATTTATACATTAGTTATTCTAATCTGACGAGTGACAATATATCATGTGTTGCGATGCAACAATCGTGCATTTATAAGGTCTACTATGATGTCAGTAAGGGTCGGAGTAGCTCAAAAGGCTAATCTGACAATAGATTTAGTAATGTAAGTAATCAGGAGATGACCATGTCGAAATACGATGAAAAAGCTTCACAATCAGCCCTTTACGCGCAAGTTAAGGAATTGCCGCTCAATGCGGTCCAGCGCGCCCTTGCGCTCGATACATTGCGCGACGCGGAGGCGGTATCTAGCGGCATCATGTGGGTGATAAATGGCTTCCAGCGCCTGACTGCCTGTGCCGACGCAAGCGTCGGTCGCCTGATGCACGACCACTAATGCGGCGGCGCGGAACGCAACTGTCCCGTCGTTAGGATTAGCAGTAAATTTGCACACGCTGTGTGTGTGCCAGCGGAAACCCGGCGCAGGCCGGGTTTTGCCTTTTCAAGGCCGGATGGCGGCGGGTTGCTCGGCGAGCAGTCGTTCGATTTCGCGCAAGAGCCGAGGATCGCCAGGGGCGGTGTTGCTGTCGAAACTCAGCACGCGGTCGCCATTGCGGTCGATCAGGTATTTGTGAAAGTTCCAGCGCGGCGCGCCACCGCCGCGCTGCGCGAGCGCGGCATAAAACGGATTGGCCTGCGCGCCCGCCACGACGCTTTTTTCAAACATCGGAAAACTCACGCCGTAATTCAACTGGCAGAACTCGGCGACTTCCCGGTTGCTCGCGGGTTCCTGCCCGCCGAAATCGTTCGACGGAAAACCGATGACTACCAGCCCGCGCTTCTGGTAGCGCTTGTACAGCGCTTCGAGACCTTCATACTGCGGGGTATAGCCGCATTGGCTCGCGGTATTCACCACCAGCACGACTTTGCCCGCGTAGTCGCACAAGGATTGCGGCTTGCCGCTCAAGAGACCCGGGAAATTATGGTTGAGCACGGGTTTGCATGCGGTTTGCGGCGCCGCGCACGCGCAGGATACGAGCCACCATACCAGAATGCCGATCAGAACTTTTTTGACGGTGAGACTTCATGAATGCGGCCCGCCTGCCCGAGTCTGTTACTTCATCATCTCCGCGCTGCGCTTGACCGCTTTCACGATGTTGATGTAGCCGGTGCAGCGGCACAGGTTGCCCTCGAGCCCGTGATAGATCTCGTCGTCGGTCGGATGCGGATTGTCCTTCAACAGCGCGCTCACCGCCATGATCATGCCCGGCGTGCAGAAGCCGCATTGCAGCGCGTGGCAGTCCGTAAACGCCTGCTGCACCGGGTGCAGCTTGTCGCCCTTGCTCATGCCTTCGATGGTGACGATCTCGGCGCCGCTCGCCTGCACCGCCAGCATGGTGCAGGACTTCACGGCGCGCCCGTTGACGTGCACGGTGCAGCAGCCGCATTGGCTGGTGTCGCAGCCGATGTGGGTGCCGGTCAGTTGCAGTTGGTCGCGCAACACATCCACGAGCAGCGCGCGGTCTTCGACTTCGCGCGTGTGTTTGGCGCCGTTAACGGTGAGTTCGATTTTTGTCATGGCTTCGTCTCGCATTTCGATTAAGGGCCGTTCGTGGTGAGGTATCGAACCATGAATGGCTGTTCACCCTTCGATACCTCAGGGCGAACGGTTCTATTTTTCCGCCAGCAGCTTCTGCACCGCGCGTTTCGCCATTACCTTGGCGAGATTGGCGCGGTATTCGCGCGTTGCATGGATGTCTTCGTTCATGTTGCTCAGCGTCGAGTTGCAGCCCGTCGAGCGCGTCCGGGCTCAGTTTCTTCGCCAGCGCGGCTTCCGCTTCGGTCCAGCGAAACACGCCCGACGCGGCACCGGTAACGGCGACGCGCAACCCTGCTGCGCCTTCGGCAACGAACACGCCCGCCATCGCGTAGCCCGAAGCCGGGTGCGGAAATTTCTCGTACGCGGCGCGCTTGGGAATATTGAAACGCACACGCACGACGATCTCCCCGTCCTTCGAGCGCGGTGGCGAACATGCCCTGGAAAAAATCCGCCGCCGCGATCTCGCGCTGGTTGGTGACGATCGTCGCGTCGAGCGCGAGCACCGCCGCCGGATAATCCGCCGCCGGATCGTTGTTGGCGACCGAGCCGCCGAGGGTGCCGCGGTTGCGCACCTGCGGGTCGCCGATCTGGTTGGCGAGCGCGGCCAGCGCGGGCAGCGCTTTCTTCACCACCGGCGAAGTGGCCACCTCTGCGTGCTGGGTCGCCGCGCCGATCACGAGTTGCCCGGCCTTGACTTCGATGCCGCGCAACTCCGGCAGGCCGCCGATATCGACCAGATGCGACGGCTGCGCGAGCCGCTGCTTCAACGTCGGGATCAGCGTCATGCCGCCGGCCATCAACTTGGCGTCGGGATTGGCCGCGACGAACGCCTGCGCGTCGGCGAGCGATTTTGCCTTTACATAGCTGAATTCAAACATGCGAGTCCCTATTTCTGTTGAGCGGCCTTGATAGCATGCCACACCTTGCTCGGCGTGTACGGCATGTCGAGATGCCCGACGCCGGCGGGCCGCAAAGCGTCGGTCATGGCGTTGGCGAGCGCGGGCAACGACGCGGTGCAGCCGGATTCTCCCACGCCTTTGGCGCCTATGCGCATTCAACTTGCTGGGCAGCGGATGGTCGCCGACCTTGATATCGCGCAAGAGGCCCGCGCGCGGCATGCAGTAGTCCATGAAACTGCCGGTCAGCAGCTGGCCGCTCGCGCGATCGTAGATGACCTGCTCGTTGAAACATCTGGCCCGCGCCCTGCGTGACACCGCCGTGCACCTGGCCTTCGACGATCTGGTGATTGATCACGGTGCCGCTGTCGTCGACCGCCACGTACGACGCAATCTCGGTCACCCCGGTGTCCGGATCGATTTCGACTTCGGCGATGTGGCAGCCGTTGGGCCAGGTCGAGCCTACCGTCGCCTCGGCGAGCGTGTTCATCGGATGCGGATGACGGCCCGCGAGTTTCTGCGCGAGCGCGGCGAAACTGATCGACTTCTCGCCGTCACGCGAGCGAAACGCGCCGTCGGCGTAATCGACTTGCGACGGCTCGAGTTCGAGTTCTTCGGCCGCCAGCGGCTTCGCCTGCTCGATCAATTTCTGCGCCGCGACTTTGCATACGCTGCCGACACCCGCCATCGAACGCGAGCCGCCGGTGTGGTTGCCGATCGAGATTGTGCGCGGGATCGCATTCGCGCAAAGTCACCGCGTCGTGCGGCAACCCGAGCGTATCGGCGACCACCGAGGTAAACGTCGTCTCATGGCCCTGTCCGGACGACAGGCTCACGGTGTACACGGTGAGCTTGCCCGCGGCATCCACTTCGATCGCAACCTGGTCTTTCGGGAATACGCCGGCGCCGGTCGCTTCGATGATGGTCGAGAGCCCCATGCCGCGCAGCTTGCCGCGTTTGACGGCGGCCGCGCGCCGCGCTTCGAAGCCCGTCCAGTCCGCGGTTTTGAGCGCCTGCTCGAGACATCCCGCAAAATCGGAGGGCTCGTATACGCCGACGGTCGGCGTCTTGTACGGAAACGCGTCCGGCGGAATGAAATTGCGCCGCCGCAGTTCGGCGCGCTCGATCTTCAGATCGTCCGCCGCGCGGTCAACGAGCCGCTCGACCGCGTACGCGATATCGGGCCGCCCCGCGCCGCGATAGGCCGCGATCGGCACCGCATTCGTGAGCACCACCTTGAAACTGCCGTAGAGCGCCGGCATCCTGTAGACGCCCGTCATCAGGGTTGCCGGATTGCGCAAATGGCTGATCGAACCCGTCGGCGTCAGGTAGGCGCCCATGTCGCACACGAAATCGTAACGCGCGGCGAGAAATTTGCCGTCGCGGTCGAGCGCGAGTTCGCCGGCGATCTCGATGCCGCGGCCGTGCGCATCCGACATGAAACCTTCCGCGCGCGACGACACCCATTTCACCGGCCGGCCGAGCCGTTTCGCCGCTATCATCTGCGCGCCGTGCTCGGGATACACGCCGCTCCTTTGCCCGAAGCTGCCGCCGACATCGCGCGTATGCACGCGCAGCTTCTCCTCGGGCACGCCGGTCAACGTCGAGAACTGCTTGCGCAGCATGACCATGCCCTGCGACGGCGTGTAAATATCGTAGCTGTCGCTTGCCGCATCGAAACTCACGAGGCAGGCGCGCGGCTCCATGGGGCTGGGCGCGACCCGCGTGGTAATCACTTTCAGGCGCGTGATATGCGCGGCCTTGGCGAATGCCTGTTCGACCGCCGCGGCGTCGCCCGTTTCCCATTCGAAGCACAGATTGCCGGGCATGTTGGCGTGCAGTTGCGGCGCGCCCGGCGCGAGCGCATCCGCCACCGTGACCACGGCGCCGAGATCGCGATATTCGATCTCGATGAAGTCCAGCGCGTCCGTCGCCGCCAGCGCGGACTCCGCGACCACCATCGCAACCGCTTCGCCGACGTAGCGCACTTTGTCAGTCGCCAGCACCGGCCGCTCGGGCTTCAGTATCTGCCCGCCGTTGCGCCCGGTGAACGCCATCAGGTTGGGAAATTGCGTGTAACCGCGCGGCGACCGCGTCGGCACCGGTGAAAACCGCGACGACACCCGGCCGCGCAAGCGCGGGTTTGACGTTGAGCGCGACGATCGCGGCGTGCGCGCGGTCGGCGCGCAGAAATGCCGCGTGCAGTTGGCCGGGCAGATTCAGGTCCGCGGTATAGCGGCCGCGGCCGGTGATCAAACGCAGGTCTTCGCGGCGATTGGCCGCGTGTGTATCACTCATGTCCGGAGTTCACTGTGGTGTTTGATTATGGCGCACCGGCTCTGGAGCCTGCTGCGGTGACGGCTTTTTCGCATTTTACAACGTCATGACGAAACTGTGCGCCGAATTCTTGCCCGCCGGTCAGGGGATCTGTACGGGCTTGCCGCTCGCGAGCGACTCGATGATCGCCTCGAAAGCCGCAATCGTCGCCGTCATTTCCGCGGGCGTGATCGGATACGGCGCGCTGCCCGCGACAGCCTGCGCGAACGCGTCGAATTCGGCGCGCAGGGAATCCACCGCCGCATACACCTTACGCTCGACGGGCGCGCCCGAGCAGCGCACCACGGTTTCGGTTTCGCCGAGCGCTTCGGCCGAGCCCTTGTCGCCGAATACATGCACGCGCCAGTAAAACGGCGACGGCCGCACCGCGCCGAGTGTGCCGCTCATGCCGTTGCCTGAATTTGAACAGCACCGAGATCGTGTCGCGCGGATCGTGCCCGCCGCGCCTGGCCGCGAACTGCGCGCTGACTTCGGCGACCGGGCCGGCCATGCTCACGAACGCATCGAGAATATGAATGCCGGTGCCGGTCATGCCCGCGCCCGGCGTTTCCTCCGGCTTGTCGCGCCACCCCGCGAAGAAATTGCTCGAATTCTCGTTGCTGTAATGGCCTTCGATATGCATCACTTCGCCGAGACTGCCGCCGGCGACCACACCGCGCAGCGCCGCCATCGACGGCCAGAAGCGCTTGTTCTGGCCGACGCCGATCACGCGTTTCGCATCAAGGCAGGCTTTGACCGCGCGCTCCGCGTCGGCGCGTTTCAGGCACAGCGGCTTTTCGCAGAACACGTGCTTGCCCGCGCGCGCCGCGGCAACGATCTGGTCAGCGTGCAGCGAATGCGGCGTGGCGAGCACCACGGCTTCGATGGCCGGATCGGCGAGCGCCTCGTCGAGTTCGCTGCCAAGCGCAATGCCGTGCTGCTTGCCGAACTCGCGCGTCTCGGCAAGTTCTTTCGTCACCCCGCGCACGAATTTCAGTTGCGTGCTTTTGCCCTGCACCGCATTGACGATGTTCTTGCCCCACCAGCCCAGACCGACAATTGCCGCGTTAATCACCCCGGTCTCCTCTTTTGGCGTTCGTCCGCGCACCGTTCAAATTAATTTTTCTCCGGAACCGGCGCACGCGCGCAAACGGATTCTACCCGATTGCGGTGGTGTCAAATCGCGCCGCGTTTTGGCACAATGCGGCGCAGGAGGTGTGATGAGCAATGCCGGAAAATGCAGTTTGGTCGCGACTGCCATGCTTGCCGCATCAGGCGCGTGCGCGCAGGATTATCCGCACAAGTCGATCCGCCTCGTCGCGCCCTTCTCGCCCGGCGGCGCGACCGATGTCCTTGCGCGCATCGTCGGACAGAAGATGAACGAGCGGCTGGGCCAGCCGGTCATCGTCGAAAACCGCGTCGGCGCGGGCGGCAACATCGGCGCGGAGCTGGTCGCGAAGTCCGCGCCGGACGGCTACACGCTCCTGATGGGCGGCGTGCCGCACGCGATCGGGGCGAGCCTCTATGCAAAACTCGGCTACGACATGGTCAAAGACCTGTCGGCGATCGCCGAGGCCGCGTCGTTTCCGAGCATGATCGTGCTGCATCCGTCGTTGCCCGCGAAATCCATCAGGGAGTTGATCGCGCTCGCGAAAGCGCGGCCCGGCCAACTCAATTTCGGCTCGGCCGGCAACGGCTCGCCCAACCATCTCGCGCTCGAACTCTTCAAGACCATGGCGGGTGTCAGTATGGTGCACATACCGTACAAAGGCGCAGGACAGGTCGTCGGCGATCTGCTCGCCGGGCAGTTGCAACTCGCGTCGATGGGATTTCCCGTCGCGATGCCGCACGTGCAGGCAGGCAAGCTGCGCGCGATCGCGGTGACGGGTGCCGCGCGCTCGCCGCTGCTCGCGCAAATTCCGACCGTGGCCGAAGCGGGGCTGCCGGGATTCGACGTGACGTCGTGGTACGGCGTGTTCGGTCCGGCCGCGCTGCCGAAAGAAATCGTTGCGAGACTCAATAGCGAAATCGGCAGCGCGATCAATGCGCCCGAACTGAAGGAGCGACTGACCGCGCTGGGAGCCGAGCCTTCGGCCAAAACGCCCGATCAGTTCGCGCAGTACGTGCGCGGCGAAATCGTAAAATGGGCGAAAGTGGTCAAGGAATCGGGCGCCAAGCTCGATTGAGACTGGTGTCCCGAATATGATGAATTTGAATCGTGCTCAAACACGCCGGCGCCATTGCGCCGGCGTCACCACTGCCGTCGTGCTGTGCGGCACACTGCTGATTGCCGCCGCGGCGCCGGCGCGCGCGAGGGATGCGGATGCGGCGTACCCGGCGCGGCCCGTGCGCGTCATCGTCCCCTACTCTCCCGGCGGATCAAGCGACACTGTCGCGCGCATAGTGAGCCAGAAGCTCGGCGAAACGCTCGGCGCAGCAGTTCGTCATCGACAACCGTCCCGGCGCTTCCGGCACGCTCGGCCGCGAAATCGTGGCGAAAGCCTCGCCGGACGGCTATACGCTATTGATCGGCGATTCGCCGCACACGATCAACGTGCACGTGCTGCGTCACGTGCCGTACGACCCGATCAGGGACTTCACGCCGGTCACGCTGCTCGGCGACCGCGCCGCAGGTGCTGGTGATCTATCCCGGGTTTCCCTGCGCAGACGCTCAATGAATTCATCGCCGCGGCGGGCGCGCAACCGGGCAAGCTCAACTACGGCTCGGGCGGCAGCGGCTCGATCACGCATCTCACGGGTGAACTCTTCAAGCTCGCCGCCCGCGTGAACATCGTGCACGTGCCCTACAAGAGCATCGCGCTCGCCACCACCGATGTCATCGGCGGCCAGGTGCAGGCGGCATTCCCGACGGTTCCCGGCGCCGCGCCGCACGTGCGGGCGGGCCGGCTGCGCGCGCTCGGCATCACGAGCACGCAGCGCGTAAGCGCGCTGCCCGACGTGCCGACGTTCGACGAGAGCGGCGTTGCCGGAATGATAGTCACCAACTGGTTCGGGGTTTTCGCGCCGGCGCGGTTACCGCAGGAGATACTCGCGCGACTGCACAAAGCCGTGCTCGACGCGATGCGCGCGCCGGACGTGCGCGCGAAATTCGACAACCTGTCGCTCGACATCACGACCACCACGCCGCGCGAGTTCGAAGCGCACCTGAAAAGCGAGCTCGAGAAATGGGGCAACGTCGTGAAAGCTGCCGGCATCAAGCCGGATTAGATAAGCAGGTCACACCGGCGCAAGCCGGTGTCCAGGCGCTTGCATGCACTGGATTCCGGCCTACGCCGGAATGACGACTCTTGAATTATGGAAAGTTTCCCTAACTCAGTTTCACGTCGTAGACGCGTTTCGACTCATCGACGCACAGTCCAACTGCGTCGTTGCCGCCGGTATCCGTAAAGTCGCACTTCAGGACGCGCTGGTCGGACGACGACAGGATGGCCTTGGTGTAGGTGGTCAGGGCCAGCTCCTGCGCCGTTTTTTGCGCGGCATCGCGAGGTGCGTAAGCCGCGAATAGCCCGAACGTTTCGTTGGAAAACGTCACTTCAAGATTTCCGCTGTAAATCCGGCGGTCGACTTCCACCGTGATAGTCACGACCGCGGGCAGCACCCGCTTGATGGTGCCTTGATAGAGGGTGCCGCCGTCGCGCGCCGTCAATTGCACGCGCGTGGCATCGACGGGCAGATAGGCACAGCCCGCCAGCAGCAATGCCGGCACCAGGACGAGTGATAAGCGCATGAAGGTCTCCTTTTGTATCACGTAAGTTTGGAATCGCGCGGCCGGCCGATCTCTGCGTCAGCTTCTATTTTCCTTCGATCCCCGCGAGTTTCCTGAAGTTCGGCTCGCCGTGCGGTATCGGCGGCAACTGCCAGGTGCCGGTGCCGACCGGGCGGATTTCGCGGTCCACCGGCACTTCGACGAGGTACGGCCGGTTGGCCTTGATCGCGGTTTCGAGCACGCCCTCGAGATCGTTCGGCGCGCTCGACGCGCGCGCCCGTCGACGCCCATCGAGCGCGCGAGCATCACGAAATCGGTGCTGATGAAGTTGTTTGGTTTTGTCGATCTGGAAGCTCGTCGCAAGTTCCTGGCCGAACATGCCGAGCTGCATGTCGCGTATCGAGCAGTAGCCGTGGTTGTTCCACACCACCCACACCGCGGGTATGTCGTATTCGACCGCGGTGAGCGAGTATGTGCGGCGTCATCAGGAACGAGCCGTCGCCGACGACCGCGATGGCCGGGCTTTCCGGTTGCGCGAGTTTCGCGCCGAGGATGCCGCAGGTGGCGAAACCCATCGACGCAAAACCCCACGATTGCAGAAGATGCCGCGCGCGCCGCGCTTTCCACAATTGCACGACCCAGTTGTGATGCACGCCGACGTCGGTCGCGAATATCGCGTTTTCCGGAATGACGTTCGGCAAGGCCTTTCATCAGCCGCTCGGGACGCAGCGGCGACTGATCGGACCCGGCGAACGGCTGCTGGTAATCGTCCCAGATTTTTTTGCAGTCGTTGAGCTTCGCCACCCAGTCGTCGTAGGTCTTGGGCCGCGCTTTGATTTTTTCCTGCGCGCGCCGCACCATCACTTCGAGGCTCGCGCGGATGTCGCCAAGGATGCCGAGATGCGCCGGATAGTTGCGCCCGATCTCGGAAGGGTCGTTGTCGATCTGGATCAGCTTGGTCGGCGGGATGGTCAGCGTATAGCCGCTGATCCACGCGCTGGTCGCGCGGTCGTCGAAACTGCAGCCGAGTCCGAGTATTACATCCGCATTGCGCGTCGCTTCGTTGGCGGCGTACGGGACCGTTCCTGCCCATCGCGCCGAAACGAGAGTTCATGCGTCTCGTCGATCGTGCCTTTGCCGTTGGGACTGGTGACGACCGGGATGCGCAGGAGCTTGATGAATTCGAGCAATACTTCGGTCGCCTCTCCGATGAGACCGCCCTGGCCGACGAGTATGACCGGACGCTTGGCCGCAAGCAGCAGATCGAGCGCCTGATCGAGCGCCGCGAGATCGCCGGGCGCGCGCTGCATGACCAGCGGATCGGGATCGGGAATTTCAACCTCCGCAGTTTCCTGGAACACGTTGAGCGGCACGTCGATGTTGACCGGTCCCGGCCGGCCGGTGCGCAGCGAGTCCGAACGCCTGCTTCATCGCGAGCGGCAGCATTTCGGCGCGCGTCGGCTGAAAACTTTTCTTGACGAGCGGACGGATCACCGACGGAAAATCGCCCTGAAAATAGCGGCCGGTTTCCTGGAACGGCATGCGGTTGAACTGGGTGGTCGGCACGTTGCCGGTGATGGCGAGAAACGCGGACGAATCCATCATCGCGCCGGCGAGCGCGACCGGCAGATTGCACGAGCCCGGGCCGCACGACGTGTACGTCGCGACCGGCTGGTGGCGCACCTTGTAATACGCGTCGGCCATGTAGCCCGCGGCCTGCTCGTGATGCACCGAGATGGTTCTGATGCGATCGGCCGCGCTGCACGCGGCATCGAGAAAACCGATGTTGCCGTGGCCGCACACGCCGAACAGATACGGCACCTTCTCCTTGATCAGGTACTCGACCATGATCTCGGCGCCCTTGTAGGTCGTGCGCCTGGGTGCCGCGCTCGTCGTTTTGGTCGGTGCGGCGGGTGTCGGGGTATCCATGCAAGGTCTCCGTGCTGAATTGCGTATGTGCGTCGATTCTAGGACGCGCGCAGCGGCATATCAAGCGCGATTGGCGCTGCGTGATGCGTCCGTACCGTGATCTAGGTAGTCACGTCTTCCCAGCGCGGACACGCGCGCTCTTCAAACGGCTTGTCCCATTGCGCGCAATTGCTGCGGTCGACGATCGCAACCGGCAGCATGATTTCCGGCGGCACGCGTTCGCCGCGCAGATGACGGATCGCCGCTTCCGTCGCGAGGCAGCCCATTTTCATGGCGTCGAAATCCACCGTCGCAAGCAGCCTGCCGCGTTTGATCGCGGTGATCGCATCCGGTACCGCGTTAATGCCGACCACCACGCTCGTGCGCCCGGCGGCATCGAGCAGTTCCAGCATGCCGAGCGCCATGACATCGTTGGCCGCCAGTATCGCGTCGAAATCGTGGTTCCGACTTCAGGAACTCCGCGCCGGCACGCAAGGTCCGTTCATGCAGATAGTCGCCGCAGATGGTCGCCACGACGCGCATGGCCGGAAATTTTTTCAATGCATCGCGAAATCCGCGCACGCGCGCGATGCTCGTGACCGACTCGCGCGGCCCTTCGACGATCACGATATCGCCGCGCCCATGCATATGCTCGCACAGGTAAGTCGCGACCCGGAATGCCAGCGGATAATCCTCGGAACTGACGAAACTGACTGTCGCGGGCTCGGTAAAGCGGTTGATGAAGCCGACGATGGGCACGCCGGCCGCGTTGATCTTGCGGATGGCCGCGTTGACCGCGGTCGGATGCACCGGCACCAGCACGAACGCATCCGGACGATGCGGCAAGCGCGTCGTCGATCAGCGCGATCTGCTCGTCGACATTGTCGGGCTCGCGCGGCACGTAATGCACGGTGCGCGCGCCCAGGCGCTGCGCGCTGCGATCGGCGCCAAGACGTGCCGCGGCGTAAGCGGGGTTCGTGCGGTTCTTGGTGAATACCGCGATTACGAAAGGACGTTGCCCGGTTTCCATCTGTATCACCCTCGTTGGATGCCCAATTTCCACCAATCGCCACCATTGCTTACCCGCCTATAAGCCGGTATTTGAGAGGGTAGCAAAGACGGCTATCCTCGCGACCAGTGTTACGGCGCGCGACCGGGGTTTTTCGGCGGCAGCGCCAGCACGCCGCCCGCCCCCATCACCAGCGCGTTGATCCAGAACACGGCGAACAACCCAAACGCCGAGCCGACCGACCCGAACACCGCGGGCCCCAGCACGCGCATGAGGTTGTTCGCGGTCAGGCGCAGTCCCAGCGTCTCGCCGGAACGGCCCTGCGGCGAATGACTGAACATCAGCATGAGCGTGATCGGCTGACCGCAGCCCATGCCGAGTCCAAACACAAACGAGACCAGCACCAGCGGCAGCACCGTGTGGCAAAAAGGCACCATAATAAATCCGGCGGCGCCGAGGTAAAACGAATAGGCGAGCAGCTTCTCTTCGCCGAACCGCGCAATCAGACGCGTCAAGACCACGCGCACCGCAAACGACGCCACGGCAAAGGCCGCGAGCACGGCGCCGATGGCCGTGGCCGACAAACCCACTGCATGGCCGTGAATCGGCAGATAGAACTGGAAAAGATCGGTGCCCAATTGGGCGAGGCTGCTCGTGGTCAGCGTGCGCCATATTTCGCGGTTCGCCAGCGTGTCAAGTATGCGCGTCGTGGGCGCCGAGTGGCGCGTGCTGCCCGGCAACACTTTGCCGCGCGCCAAGAGCAGCACGCCAGCCGCCAGCCAGATGATAACGACAAACAGACACGCGGCGGCATGGCTGGTGTGGTCGATCGCGAGCCCCGCGATGAGCGGCCCCACGAAATTGGTCGCCGCGCCCAGCATGCTGAAGTTGCTGAAGTTACGCGCGCGTTGCGCGGGCTTGCTGATGATGCCCACCAGGTTCTGCACGATCACGTGCATGATCGCAAGCGCCAGTCCGCTCAGCGCGGCGGCGACATACAAAGCCGGCAACGTGCGCAGGAAAAACGGAATCGCCATGCCGCATGCGCCGCACGCCGCGCCGAACATGAGCGGCCAGCGCGGCCCGACGCGATCGGAAAGCGCGCCGAGCGGCCACGACAGCAGCAGCGGAAACGCGTAGAACATCGCGACCAGCACGCCCACGGCGAACGGCTGCGCGCCGAGGTCGAGCGCGTAGAGCGACAACACCACGCGCGCGGCGGATATGCCGACGAAGCCGAGAAACGCGACGGCAAAAGCCAGATAAAGCGGCATCAAATCCTGCAATAGACCAAAGATTGCCGCAATCCGGACTGCGGATTGCAGTATCAACCACGAATGAAGCGCGCCGATCAGCACCCCGGCGCGCGAGCCGGAAGATTACCGGCGCATTTTACTTCATTGCGGCTGTATGCCCGCGGCCGCCCGGCAACGCCATGCGCGTACCATTCAGGAACGCGGCATCGCAGGCGGGCATAATTGATACCGGCCTTTGGTATCTCGCGGCGCCTTGACGGCCAGATACCCGGCGCTCCATACTTTGCGCAGCACAGGGTGGGGGGAATGCCCGCAGTTCAAACGGCGCCGGTTAACCGGCCGCGAACATCGACACCCATGCGCAGGCGTACACAATCCAGAAGGTTGGCTTAACTCAATCGCAATCAGCACCGGAGGGGAAACTATGAAACGCTTATCAACCATCAGCATGGGACTGCTCGTTATCGCGCTCACCGTCGTCGGCTGCGCAACCCAGCCGTCCGACCAGGAATGGGTCACGCTCTTAGACGGCACCAACTTGAATAGCTGGACGCTTTACGGCAACGCCAATTGGCGGCTGCAGGATGGCGTCGCTCAGGCCGAGCTGGGCAACGGCCATCTGGTGTCGAAGGGCTCGTACGGCGACTTTCAGATCCGCGCCGAGTTCTGGGTCGATACCACCGCCAACAGCGGAATTTTCATACGGTGTTCCGATCCCAAGAAAATCGGCGCCGATACTTGCTACGAGGTGAATATCTTTGACACGCGCCCCGACCCGTCTTACGGCACGGGAGGCATCCCGAATTTCGCCAAGGTAACGACCGTCGTCAAAGCCGGCAATCAATGGAACACCTACGAGATCACGGCCAAAGGCCCACAACTGACCGTCGTGCTCAACGGCATCCAGACGGTCAATATTCAGGACAGCAAATTTTCCAAGGGGCCGATTACGCTCCAGTACGGCGGCGGCGTGGTGAAATTCCGCAAAGTGCAAATCAGGCCGCTGTAACCCCTGACTCTCGCCCCCTCTCCTTTCTGCACACGTGCACGCAGAAAGCGGCGGGGGCGAGGGCCTACTTCCGATATCCCGGTTGAACGACGCGCCGCCCCGCCTGCCCGCTGACGGTCGCTAAGCGCCGCTTAGCCGCGGCGCCGATTGGCGAAATAGATAATGAGCGCGCCGATCAACACCGGACTCCAGTTGATCACGTAGGCGCCGGCGGAAATCGACAGATTCAGCCATCGGGACGGATCCCCGATGGAACTTGGTCCACCGGTCGTTCCGAGCAAATTGTTCACTCCCAGCAACGTCAACAACGCCGGCGTGGCCAGTAATGCCGCGCCGATCAAGTTCAGCACCCAGCGCTGCATATCGAAGTCAATTTGGATTTTGCAGGTGCCGCCCAACAAACGCTATTTCTTGTCGTATATTGCTCGCGGCCTTGTTCCATGATGATCTCCTGTTTGCGAGTAAGAAATCAGCGTTTTTTTGGGAGGCGACGCGCAGATGATCCGCCGCCTAACTTACGCCACACTTACAGTCCGCGGCCGCCTGCGAATTGCACCCGTCGCTCGTCGCCTGATTCGGTCCGGCAGCTTCAGCGCGACGAGACGCGCCATGATGTCGACACCGCCGCCGGCAGGATACGGGACGATGATACGGATCGGCTTGCTGGGGAAAGGCTCGGCGCGCACGCCCGAGCGCTACGCGGGGCGCTTCAACTCGACGCCGAAATCGCGCCGCATCACTTCCGCGATGCGCTCGAAGCACGCCCCCGCGCGCTGCACGCGAAACGTGGTGAAGTCCACCATGGTGCTGGAGAGACCCTGCGGGTTGTGATGCGCGCATAGTCCGTAGTCGGTTTCGACGTCGGCGATAGCCCGCAGTTCGGGGTCGACGTCCTCGAGCCGGTACTTGGTGCCGGTGAGCGACACGTTCGCGGAAGAGCCCACGCATACGACGTCGTGCGCAAGCGCGAGATCGGCTATCGCGTTGCGCAATTCGCCGGCATTGAGCAGTATGTTGAGCGTATCGTTTTTGACCGCCTGCCGGTGCACGAACGGGTCGAGTGTGGCGAGCAGCGGATGGTCCTGCGCGATACGGCGCGATGACGGCGAGCGGCAGATCAAAGTCCTGCGTGATCCGGCGCACCATCTCCCGCTCGCGCTCGCCGAGAATGTGCAGCGCCTCGTGCAGCGCGTGATTGCCTAAGAGCCCCGTCGGCTTGTCGAAGCCGCGGCGCTTGGTCGGCGTAAATGCGGCGCACCGCGTCCGCGGTATGCGCAAGCACCGCGTAGCCCACGTCGACGTGTATGATCGCGATGCCGCCACCGCGCACGGCTTCGAACACGCGCCGCGCGTCGGCAGCAATGTCCTTACCGGAAATTTTGACGGGCATAAGGTGGGGCTTTGCCGCGCTACCTCGGCGCCGGCGGCTTGAGCGGGGCACGCGTGGAAAAACGAATGCGCTACTTTACCTTCGAACGCCCGGCCGGTGCAAAGGCGCGCAAGCTGCGCGCACTGGCCGTCACGAGTGCACAAGCATCCGTGCCGAGAGATATTACCCTTGGGAATGCCACAGGAGACGAAGGTAATGGGCGCTGGTACGATCACCACTGACTCTATCGCGACCGCACAGCGCCGCCGCGATCCGCTCCGGCGTAACCAAACTCTGGGCGCATGCGCGCCCGGCACCGAAGCGAAACGCCGCTCGACGAAACGCAGTGGCGCTGGTATTTCTGTCGCTAGCGGTGTCTCCTCATTCGTGGGCGCAGTCGTATCCAACGCGCGCGGTACGCGTGATCGTTCCGTATGCTCCCGGCGCCAACGCCGATCTGATCGCGCGCATCGTGGCCCAGCGTCTCGCTCCACTCTGGGGTCAGCAGGTCATACTCGACAATCGACCCGGCGGAGCAACCAATATCGGCTCGGCGCTGGCGGCGAAGTCGCCGCCGGACGGCTATACCCTGCTGCTCGCCGGGCCGCCGAACGCGATCAATATTTCGCTGATGAGCAAGCTGCCTTACGACTTCATGACTGATTTCACGCCGCTCGTGCTCGCCACGCGCGTGCCCAACGTGCTTTCCATACATCCGTCATTGCCGGCCCGCACCATCACCGAACTGATCGCACTCGCCAAAGCGCGCCCGGGCCAGTTGAGCTTCGCCTCCGGCGGCCTGGGTTCCGCCAACCAGATGGCGGGAGAACTATTCAAGATCAACGCGAGGATCAACATCGTGCACGTGCCCTACAAAGGCAGCGCGCCCGCGATCGTCGATACGATCGGCGGACAAGTGGAGCTGCTGTTCGCGGGAATCTCGTCGCTGCTGCCGCACATCCACAGCGGGCGGCTGCGTCCGCTGGCGACCGGCAGCACGAAGCGACTGCCGATGATTCCGGAGGTCGCGACCTTCATCGAGTTGGGCTACCCCGAGATGACCACCAGCGTGTGGTTCGGATTCATGGCGCCCGCCGCCACGCCGCGCAACATCGTCGCGAAGCTCAATGCCGACATGGACGCCGTGCTGACGCGTCGCGACGTGCGCGAGCAATTGATCGCCGACGGCCAGGAACCTGGCGGCGGCACCGGCGACGAATTCGAGACGTTCCTGCGCAATGAAATCGCGAAGTACGCGAAAGTGATCAAGCTCGCCGGCATCAGGCAAGAGTAAGAGCGGCCTCAAAAACAGATTCAAGCCGCAGCCATAAACCGCGGCAACTTGGAAGCCTTCACATCGAAGGTTGCCGTCGCTCGACATCCAAGCCGTCGGTTTTGGGCACCGATCAGACAATCAGCGAAATCGGCAGTCGTATCTTTCCAGATGAAAAGTGCCTCCTCGACGGGCGGCTCATCCTCGAATCGCACATCAGTCGCATCGAGCAAGCCCGAGATAGCTTCAATAATCAGATTCTTCGGCAGGCTGTAGCTGCGGGCTGGTTGCTTGAACTTCGCATCGCGGATAATGTATGGGAAGCGTTCCAAAATGCCTGCGATCCATAGGCAAAGAGTTAATTCTACGGGAGTGGATTTCCACCATGAACAAAAGCTATATTGTGGGCGTATTGTCTGGATTTATCGGCGGAATGCTAGGCGCGTACGTGCTCGGCAACTTCGAGCGCATCGCAATGCTGCCGTCAGCTGGGGCTGCATTACCCCAGAATGTAATTTCCGCCAGCCGGATTCGGTTGCTCGACACGGCAGGCAGGGCGCGCGCCGAGCTGGCCATTTCGCCGGACGGAGGTCCGGGACTCTTCTTCTTCGACAGCCAGGGAAGAAACCGATTGGTGCTCGGTCTCTATGCGCCGGCGGAAAGCGAATATCCGTTCGTCGTTCTCAACGACACACACCAGCAGGCGGCAGGCATTTTTCGCCTGTTCGGTGCTCGTGAAACACCGGTTGTAGTGCTAAAGAACAAAGGCGCAGATCGTTCGATCTATGGCCTTAATCCAGGATCAACAGAACCGTTTTTGGTCAACTATTCTGACGACCATAAGAAGTCCGCGGTGTTCGGAAACTTCTAACTGCCGATGACAAAACGATTCATCATCGCATGCGTCGTCGCGCTTGTCGCGATCGCCGGTGGTTTCGCGTGGCAGCACGCGCATGCGCCCCATCGCCCCAAGTATGTCTTGATCAATGAAACAGATCGTCATGACTTCGACCTCGCTTTCAAAATGAGCCTCAAACTCGCGGAAAGCAAGTCCGGCATCGAAAATGCGCTGGTGCTACTGCCAGCCTTGCCGCAGTCGAAAACGATCGAGCAGACCGCGACGGATCTTTTCTCGCAGCTTCAGATCGGCGTAAGGCGTAACGGTAAAGGCATTCTGTATCTCTACTCCGCGAAAGAAAATCTGATGAAGATCGAGGTTTCCTACGCGCTCGAAGGCGATATTCCGGACGCGTTCTGCCGTCGCCTCGAGGAGGCGGCCAAATCCTATATGCTCTCCGAACTACCGCAGGATTTCATTTCTGAATTGATTATCACGACCAATCTGCGTGGTATTGGCTCTAAACGCTCAGCCGACAGCATGTCGGCGCCAAATTGGCTAAACGAGAGATTCCTGTCAGGCGGAGCCGGTGCCCTTACGCAGGGCTACCGCCGCTCACTTGAGGACTATCAGCGCGCGATCCGGAGCCTGGCGGATGCGCGTTTTAGCGAATTCTCTCCGTCCCGTAATCCCTCTGAATCCATAAAGCGTTATCTCGCCTCGCTGGCGTCTGGCATTGGCGATCCGCGACTTCCATTGTTGACTGAGGGTAGCCGGATCTTCCGCGCAGTGATTCCGCGCAACGAAGAGCAGCAGCGGCGGATATACGAGTTCTTTACGTCGGCCGGTGCCTACCAGTTGGTTTTTGCTCAAGATCTTGCTCTTGCGATTCCGGGACCCAACAAATCCAATCTACCTATTGTGCTGCGGCGCGGCTCCGACGGACTGTGGTACGTAGACGAGGCGAAGGCGTGGACGTATTTTCACCGCTTCGAGGACAACGTAAATTTCTATGTCAAGTACGCAGATAATCCCTTTCTCGCGCAATTGCGCGCCGATCACACACCGAATATGGAACGCGCAATCTACGGTAACCACGCGCACACACCGGAGCCGCCCGCATATCCATTTTCGCTCGCTAGGGCGGTGCAGTCTGGTCAAGAAGCGATCCGAGACGCGCCCGAGATTGCGGCCAACTATGCGCGCCTAGGCGATCTCTATCTCTTCGAGATGAACTGGCTCACACCAGCAATCGAGCTATACGAAAAAGCCGTCGCTCTTTCTCCTGGTGCACTGGACTACCATTGGCGGTTAATGGATCTCTACCTCAACGCCTCTCGCGCTGACAAAATGCTCGAGGAACTCAGATACCTGGCCGAACATTCACGCACCGACAAGCAGACGCAAGATTGGTATCAGGCGTACAAGAAGAACTACGATTTTGACCACGAATCACCAATTAGACTTAATGACTGATGCCCGCAAGCGTAAGAGGCAGATGCTTGGTGAGAATCCATCCTCAAAACGAATTAACAGCGACCGTCCGGAGTTGGCCGGTCAGCGACGCGCAGGCAGAGGGCCCAGCTCCTCGGGAAGCGGACATTCACGGCCTTACTCGAGGACCTTGGTTGCCTGCACCAGAATGGAATTGGGAATCTTCAGACCGAGCGCCTTCGTGGTTTTGAGATTGATGGCCATCTCGAACTCGGTAGGCTGCTCGATCGGGAGATCGGCGGGCTTGGCGCCCTTCAAAATTCGATCAATGTGCGTTGCCGCTTTGACCATTGCACCATGGAAGTTCACCCCGTAACTGATCAATCCACCCGCTTCGACGTATTCCGAATTATTATTTATGGCAGGCAGACGCCACCGGGCAGCGATGTCGGCAACACGTGCCATATTGGAATTAAATTTCAGGTTAGGCAATAAGACCACGCCCCCGAATTTTGCCCTCGTGAGAGCCGCGAACGCCTCCTCAAGCTCCACCAGTTCGCGCACCTCAATAACGCGCGTTTCCAACGCGATACCCCTCCGCTCTGTTTACCTTGGACAGACGTTTTCACACAGCCGCGGCCGTTCAGCGGCCTACCCGAGCTGGTCGAAATTCGGCCCACTGCGGACGGTCGCGTTTCACGAAAGCAGACGTTCGACGCTATCGTTTCAATCATGGATCCGGCTTAGGTCCGCGGCGAGAACGGCAACGCCGGCTCTGTCGCGCAGAACGGAGCCGGCACGTTATCGTAGTCTTCGTGCGAGGCGTGCACGAGCAGGAAGAACGCGTCGTCAGTCTTGCTCGGATTCGATACCTCGTGTCGCACGCCGGGCGGCATGCTGCAGAACGCGCCGGGCTTGAGCACGAAGAGGCCATTGCCGTGCTGGCCTTCATAGCGGATTTCGAGTTCCCCCTTCACGCCGACGAAAAGATCGTAGACCCGAGAATGCAGATGCGTCGGCACGCCGCTGCCGGGTTGGACGCGGAACACGCTTGTCTGTGCCGGAGCATCTTCCTGCAGCAAGCCCTTATCGCAGCCGGGCCGGCGTTCCTCGAATGCGATATTCGTGATGTCTTCGACGGTGATGACAGCTTGCTGGTTCATGGAAATCTCCCGCTCGTAAAACTCATGAAACGAACGCTCGCAACTCTTGTGCGGGCGATTCGTCAAGGCGCAAGAGGATCAGCTTCCCGGTTTGATGTTGGCGATCTTGACGACTTTCTGCCACTTCGCGAAGTCGCTCTTGAGCACTGCGCGGAAGTGCTCCTGCGAGCTATCAACGGGTTCGGATCCGGCAGCCGCCAGGCGTTCTTTGACATCGGGCAGTTGCAGGATGCGATTGATCTCGTAGTTCCAGCGCGTGACGATGTTCTTGGGCAACGCCTTCGGGCCCAAGATGGCCTGCCACTGCACCGCTTCGTAACCAGCGACGGTTTCAGCCACGGTCGGGATATCAGGCACAGCGCTGGAGCGCTTGGCGCTCGTCACGGCAATGCCGCGCACGCGGTTCGATTTAACCTGTGGCACCAACTGGGGCAGGCCGCTGAAGATGAGTTGAATCTGCCCGCCGAGCACGTCGTTCAAAGCCGGGCCGACACCCTTGTATGGCACGTGCGTCATCCTGGTGCCGGCCATCTGATTGAAGAGTTCGGTGGCAAGGTGGATGGCGGTGCCGGTACCGCTGGAGCCATAATTAAGCTTGCCGGGATTCACCTTGTCATACGCAATCAGTTCCTTGATGTTAATAATGGGGACCGCCGGATTGAGTGCCACCATGAGGCCGTTCGCGCCGATCAGCGCGATCGGAGTGACATCGTTCACCGGATCGTAGGGCAGCTTGGAGAGCGCTGCATTCGCAGTAAACGAGGCCGTCACGGCGACCATGGTGTACCCGTCAGGGTTCGCCCTCACGGCGGTTTCGGTACCGATAGCGCCGCCGCCGCCGGGGCGATTGTCCACCACGACCGATTGCTTGAATGCTTCGGTGAGTTTCTGCGCCAACATGCGCGCTATGAGGTCAGCTGGGCCGCCGGGCGCGAACGGTACGATTAACCGGATCGACTTTTCGGGGTAAGCCGTTTGCGCGGCCGGACTTCCCGCGAGCAGGAGCCCCGATAGACCCAACATGAGAACTGATATTTGTTTCATTCTTTCCTTCTGGCAGAACACAGCATTTGACGGCGACGGAGAGTCATGCCGCCCCGCCTTGGATTCTTGTCACGATAGCCGCCTGCGGGTATAAAGGGAACTGCGAAATTCGCGATAACGATATAGGTAATTCCTATGGATAAGGCGAACCAGCACTGGGAAACTCGGATCGGCCGGCACCTCAAGTTGCGCGATCTTCATATCCTGACCGCCGTCGTCCAGTGGGGAAGCATGGCCAAGGCCGCCGCGCATCTCGCGATGTCTCAACCTGCCGTGTCTGAATCGATCGCCAACTTGGAGCACGCCCTTCGCGTTCGTCTGCTGGATCGCAGTACACGGGGGATCGAGCCCACGCTCTACGCACATGCTCTGCTCAAACGCAGCCATGTGGTGTTCGATGAGTTGAGGCAGGGAATAAGCGATATCGAGTTTCTGGCTAACCCGACGGTTGGGGAAGTCAGGGTCGCGTGTGGTGATACGTTGGCCGCCGGATTGTTGCCGGCGGTCATCGACCGATTATCGCGCCGCCATCCCGAGATCGTTATCCGTGTGGTCCAGGCGAACGCCGAGACACTGGAATTTCGAGAACTGCGAGAGCGTAGGGTTGACCTGGCACTGGCAAGAGTATCCAGGTCTTTTGTGCAAGACGACTTCGATGTAGAAGTTCTCTTCGACGATCCGCATCGCGTGGTGGCGGGAGCGCGGAGTCCTTGGGCACACCGTCGCAAGATTGCGCTTGCAGAATTGGTGAATGAACCATGGCTCTTCGCATCAAATCAGGTCATCCGAGAACTGATTACCGAGGCATTCAAAGTGCGCGGATTGGAGATTCCGCAGGAGAGGGTGAGCGCCAGTTCCATCCTGCTGCGCAACCATCTGCTCTCAACCGGGCGTTTCCTTACGGTGCTTCCCGATTCCGTGCTGCGATACAACGCAAAGGAGTGGTCGCTCAAAGCATTGCCGGTCGATTTAGGCGTTAAGTTGCGGTCCGTTGCGATCATTACGCTGAAGAATCGAACCGTCAGCCCGGTGGTTCAGCTTTTCGTCGAGCATGTGCGGGCGATCGCGAAAACAATGTCAACGCCATCGGTGCTCGGCGTGAGGCACCTGCAGGGGGCTAATAACACCAAAGCATGAAATTCGGCCGGATCACCACACAGATCCAAGGCAAGTGCGTGTATGTTCCGTTCCCTGCTTCCTAAAATGCCCGTTCGTTCCAAAATTCAAATGTAACCGGAACCGTCGGCTTGTGGCCGGAAACCGCCCCTTGGGAAATGGTCGGAAACGTCCGCATTCCGGTCATTCAATTACCTTGTCTGCGCGCACGAGAATCGAGTTGGGAATTTTGATGCCGAGCGCTTTGGCGGTTTTCATGTTGATCACCATCTCGAATTTGGTCGGCTGCTCGACAGGGATCTCGCCAGGCTTTGTGCCTTTGAATATTTTGTCCACCAATCCCGCTGCACGGTAATACAGATCACGATAGTTCACTCCATAGGATATGAATCCTCCGGCATCGACAAACTCCCTGGACGCATAAATCGCCAGCAGCCGGTGCTTTGCCGCAAGCCCGGCGATTGTTTGCCGATTCGCCTGCGTGAGTGAGTCTATCCCGACTACGAGCCCGTTAGCATGCTGCTTGATTGCATTATCGAACGCACGCCCAAGCTCCTCGGGCTTGCGAACTTCCAGAAGCTGATGTTGGATACCAAGGGAATTCGCCGCCATCTGCGTCTCTTTCCACTGCCCCGGGGAAATAGGGTTACTCATATCTGCGAGGAACGCGACTCGCAGGGCTTTTCCAATTAACTCGCGGAGTATCTCGAGCCGCTTTCCCGTTAATTCGGTGACAAAAGCGCTAAGCCCCGTGACATTCCCGCCCGGATTCGCGAGGCTGGCGACGATTCCCAGACCTGGCGGCTCGCCAATCGCCGCCATTACAATGGGAATCTTTCCGGTGGCATTGCTGGCCGCCAAGAGCGCTGGCGTCCCTCTTGTAACGATCAGGTCAACTTTCAATTGAAGCAACTCAGTCATCAAGTTTGGAAACCGCGCGCCGCTACCGTCGGCCGACCGATATTCGATGACGAGATTTTTCCCCTCGACGTACCCCAATTCGCGCATTCCATTTCGGAACGCATCGAAGTTGGCCGCGTTTAACGCCATTGATATCGTCTCGAGTACACCGATGCGCCAGATTTTGCCCGGCTGTTGGGCGAAAGCACTAAACGGCGCGACGAGCGTACCCGCGCCAAGCGCGATGACCAGTTTGCGGCGAATGTTCACTCAATCACCCTGTCGGTGCGCACCACGATCGCCTCCGGAATCTTGATTCCAAGAGTCCGCGCGGTGCGCCCATTAAGAACCAGTTCCACGGTCCGCGGCAACTCGACCGGTAGATCACTTGCCTTGACGCCGCGCAGAATACGATCGACATAACTCCCGAGCCGGCGAAATCCATCCTGAAAAACTGGGCCGTAGCTGAGCAGAAACCCGTTGTCAGCGAACTCCCCCCAACTCGATACTGCGGCGATCTTCGCGTCGGTCGCGAACTTCGCGATCCGACTACTGTTCGCGAGCATCACTGCATCTGGAAAGGCAATCAGCGAGTCGCAGTTCTGCCGTGCGATCACCTGTAGTGCGCCATCAAGTCCGGTCGCTGCCTGGATCGGAACGTAGACCAGCGCCATTCCCAGCTTATCGGCGACTTCCTCTGCGGCGGCTCGCTCGCGATGTTCGCCTGGATGCTCTGGCCTCGCCAATGCCGCGAGCCGTCGAGCGCGGGGCACAAGTTCCTTGAGAAGCTCGATGCGCTTTCCTACCAGATCGAGCGACAAAAAGCTTATGCCGGTGAAATTGCCTCCTGGGCGAGCATAGCTTTGCACAAACCCTGCGTCTACCGGATCGCCGCTGAACGCGAATACGACCGGGCAAGTGGGTTTCACGCGAAACACGGCATTTACGTCTCGACCATGCACAACTATGAGTTCGGGATTGGTCGCCAGCATTTCGCGCGCAAGACGCTCGGCTGCTTCCGGAGTGTCTTCAATCAAAAACAGGCTGAGCGAGAGATTCTTGCCTTCTGACCATCCTGCGTCGCGCATCCCAGTTCGAAATGCGTCGAGATACGGTGGCCAGGTAGGCGCACTGCCGCGCCCTGCTCCGAACCACGCGATGCGGCGAATTTTCTCTTGGGCGAGCACCAAACACGGACTTACCAACGCAGCGGCAGACGTAAGAACCAGTTTGCGGCGTTTATTCATAATCCCCCGAGGTAGGAGAGCATTATGCCCGTATATGCCAAGGGCAGCAGACTGGAGAGTTTTACAGTGAGTGTTAATGACCACTCGTCGCAAATTTCAAATGTAACGATGAGCTTCCGCTTGTGGCCGGTTTGCGACTGTCGTGCGCCGGTTGGAGTTTGGGCGAAAGCGGCCGTTCGATTCTCCGGCGAACGTCGGGCACGATGCGGCCGGATGATTTCACCACTAATCCGCCCTGACACCGGCTTCCCTGACTATCTTCGCCCAGCGCGCGATCTCGTCCTGCACGTAGGCGCTGAACTGTTCCGGTGTGCTGGAAACAGCCGTCATGCCCATATTGGCGTAGTGCGATTTGATTTCCTGAAGCGCGAGAATGCGCGCGGTTTCGCCGTGCAGCTTCGCAACGATTTCCCGCGGCGTGCCCGCAGGCGCAAACAAGACCCCACCACGGTTCGAATTCAAAACCGGGAAGCGTTTCGTTGATGGCCGGAATATCCGGTATTGCGGGGTCGCGGCGGCCGGCGCTGATGGCGATCAGGCGCAGACGGCCCGCGCGTATGAATGGAAGCACCGCCGAGCCGTTTGCAAAAATGAGGTCCAGCCGTCCCGCCACCAGATCGATGGCGGATTGCGGGCTGCCCTTGTATGCCACATGCGACATCGACACGCCCGCCAGCACGTTGAACATCGCGCCCGCAAGATACGGCGTGGTGCCCACGCCGGCGGAACCGTAGTTCAGCTTGCCCGCCTGCGATTTTGCCAGCGCGATGACGTCCTTCACCGTTCTCACCGGCACCGACGGATGCATCACCAGCAGCAGATAACTCGTTGCCACCTGCGAGACTGGTGCGAAATCTTTTTGCGCGTTGTACGGGAGCTTTTCATACAAGGCCGCATTGACCGCGTTGGTGCCTATGGTGCCGAGCAATAAGGTGTAACCGTCGGGCGGCGCTTTTGCCACAAGTTCCGCTCCGACATTGCCCGCCGCGCCGGTGCGGTTGTCGACGATGACGGGTTGCCCCCAGGTTTCAGTCATCTTTTGCGCAATGGGCCGAGCCAGCACGTCCGCCACGCTGGCGGGCGGAAACGGCGCAATGATGCGAATCGGCTTAATCGGGTAGTCGGCGGCTACAGCCGTTGTCATCGTCAAGGTTGCGCAAACGACAACGAGCAATTTGCGGCGATTGTTCATACGACCTCCCTACAATCCGCGGGCCCATTATGCCAAATCACGCAGAGGGCGGCAGATTGGAGCACTTTTAGTGGCAGGCCGGTGCGGCGCGACGATCAATCGATTAAATCGAAACGTAACTGGGAAGGTCCGTTCTTGGCCAGATTGAGACCTTTGGCTAGAGGTAGAAATTTTGGGGAACGCGGACGTTTGCGCTCATCATTCGATGATCGTGCGTGGCACTCGTGAACATTATTCCGGCTTGGCGCCCGATGCCTTTACCGCTTTGCCCCACTTGGCGATCTCGGTCTTGATGTAGGCAGCCAGTTCCGTTGGGGGCATGGATTTAGCCTCCATGCCGGCCGCGATGATGCGATCTCGCAGGTCCGATGCCTTCAGCGCCACTGCGGTGTCGGCGTGGATTTTCTCCGCGATCGCCGCAGGAACACCGCTGGGTCCAGTAATGGCAAACCAGTTGATCGCCTCGTACCCCGGCATGCCGCCCTCGGCAAGTGTCGGCACGTCGGGCGCTGTTGGAGCGCGGTGAAGCGAGCTGACCCCGATGGCGCGCAGGCGGCCGGAGCGAATATGCGGCAATACGACGTTGATGGTCGGCATGCTCATTTGTATCTGGCCGCCCAGCACGTCGATCAGCGCCGGCGCCATGCTTTTGTACGGGACATGCACGATGTCGATCCCGGCGCTGATCTTGAGCAATTCCATGCCGAGATGGCTCGTGGGTGCGCCCGATCCGGAGGAACCGTAGCTCAACGCGCCGGGTTTCGCCTTGGCGAGCGCAATGAGTTCCTGCAGGCTGCGCACCGGCAGCGACGGATGAGTCACCAGCATGCCGGGCCCCGATGCAACCAGCGTGATCGGCGTAAAATCGCGCACCGCGTCGAACGGCAGCTTGGGGTACAGGCTTACGTTTACCGTGAATGACGCCGAGATGAGTTCCAGCGTATATCCGTCCGGTGCTGCGCGCGCCGCGAGTTCGCTGCCTAATATACTGTTGGCGCCGGCACGGTTGTCGATAACGATTTGCTGCCCCCATGCGTCCACCAGCCGTGGCACGAGCAGACGCGCCATCGAATCAACCGGCCCGCCTGCCGCGTACGGAACGATCAAGCGTACCGGGCGCGACGGGTACGCTTGTGAACGGGAAACGCCGGGGGCAAGTAATATCAATCCAAACAGAGCGGGCAAACAGTACTTAGTCATGTGATTGTCCACCAGCACTCAAGCAACAAGCAACGTGACCGGGATTTGTCGAGTCCACCGGGTATCCGGGCCGCCCGCGTGACATAAGTTTGAGCCAGATCAAATTCGCTGGATTGAAGAAGATAGATTATTGCACAGTAGGATATATCGGCTACAAAGGCCAAAAGTACGGCGGCATGGCTACGCGAATGCCGACGGCCGAGCGCCTTACTAACAAAACGAAAAACTGAGGTTATGCTTCGAATCAAGAGCGCATTTTTTTGCATCAGACTGATTAGGAGATATACCATGAAAAAGTGCAATCCGATGGTGATGTTGATCGCATTGGCGGCCGCGGCCATTGCTGCACCCGCGTCCGCCCAGTCCAAGGCCGGATTCGAGCCCGGGTTTTACGTCGGCATCGGCGCCGGCCAATCGCGTGTGAGCAACGCGGCTACTGGTGGCGTCTTTAACGGCGTTCCTTTTACCGTCTATGGCTTTGACGAGAACAAAACCACCTTTCAGGTGAATGGCGGCTATGAATTCACGGAAAACTGGGGCGTTGAAGTCCAGTACACCGACTTGGGCAGCCGCAGCGGTACGGTCATGGCACTCGGCACGACCGTGGGGACGCCCAGTGTGGATGTGTATCAGTGGGGCATAGCGGGCACGGGCACTTTGCCTTTGTCGAACGACTTCTTCCTGCGCGGCAAGCTCGGCGTTTCGAGCAACCATCTTAAGGACCTCAATGTCACTGTTGCCGGTGTTACGGTCAACGTCGGCGGTTCGAGCCATACCGACGTCCTGGCGGGCATCGGAATCGGCTACGCGTGGAACAAGAAATTTTCGACGCGGCTCGAGTATGAGTATTTCGGGAAATTCGAGACGAGCGGCGGAATCGCCTCACACGGCTCGGCCAGCAACATCGGCCTCAGAATGCAATACAAATTCTGATCCTCAGCGCCTACGAAAGCCGGGCTTGAGCCCGGCTTTTTTTCGCCGGTCGTGGCGTGCCGGCAGACAGGCCAAGGTTCTGCTGCGGCCGGTCCGTCCCGCCTGAGAATGCCGCATGTTAGTGCGCCCCGTTCCGCCGCCAATAGTGCCGGGTTCTGCATGCGCGTCACGAGGCGCAAGTTTCCTCAGAGTCCGTAACATAACGAAACACGTGTGCGTTTCATTATGGTACGGACTCTAGGTCAGCGCCCGCGCAATAAATTTGCGCAGGCTTTTATTTACTTTTAACAGACCGTTCATGTGATCCACGATTGCGCCGGGCGTCGTCAGCCATGCACGCTTGCCCGCGACAATATGCTTCAGCGCCTGACGCAGGTAACGCAGACGCAACGGCTGCCCGACGATATAGGGGTGCAGGGCGATTCCCATCACCAGCGGTTGCGCCGTGCTCTGCTGCAGCATCTCGTCGAAATTGGCCACGATCATGTCGGCGAACTCTTCCGCGCCGGCCTGCCGCGCAATCACCGCGGGGATATCGTTGATCTCCTGCGGATAGGGAATGGTCCACATCGAGCCGCGACCGGCGCGCATGTGCAGCGGTTGGTCATCGTGGCACCAGTTGAGGTTGTAGGCATAGCCGGCCCGCTGCAGCAAATCGGGCGTATGGACGCTTTCCGAAATCCACGGGCTGAGCCAGCCGCGCGGCGGCTTGCCTTCTTCCTTGCGGATTCGACTCGTGCAGCTTTCGATCAGCTTCTTTTCCTGCGGCGCGCGTGAGTGTTCCCTGCCGCACTGAATTGGTATGGCCGTGGCCGATGATTTCGTAGCCCCGCTTGCGCATGGCGGCGATGGCTTCCGGGACAATAGTCGTAAATGCTGGTGTTGACGATTGCGCCTACCGGCAACCTGAACGAGTCGAACAGTTCCAGACAACGCCACAAACCGACACGATTACCGTAATCGCGCCAGGCGAAATTAAGCACGTCGGGCTGCGGGCCGGCGGGCGCGAGTGCTGCGCCCAGGCCTTCGCCAAATGCGAAGTGCTCGACGTTGAAACCTATGTAGACGGCGAGGCGTTTGCGGCCGGGCCAGGAATAATCGGGCCGCGCGTTGATCGCGCTGTATGGGTAGCGGCCGTGTGTGCGCAGTTGCGACATGATTTGCTTAGAGCCCATAACATATTGAAACACGTGTGCGTTTCATTATGTTATGGGCTCTTATTGTAATGCGGGCATGGCGCCCGCGTCTGCGGGAAAGTCAGGCACCCGCCTGCGCTCCCAGGTATGCGCGTTGCAGCGCCCCGTCCGCGGCAATCTCCGCCGCGCTTCCCGACGCAACGATGGCGCCGTTGTCGATCACGTAGGCGCGGTCCGCGAGGGCGAGCGCGAGTCCCGCCATCTGGTCCACCAGCAGAATGGTGACCTGTTCGCTGCGCAGCTGGTCGAGGACGGCGAACAGGTCATTG
Source organism: uncultured beta proteobacterium (assembly GCA_963778865.1). Taxonomy (GTDB): domain Bacteria; phylum Pseudomonadota; class Gammaproteobacteria; order Burkholderiales; family SG8-41; genus PALSA-1004. The sequence goes on from CAVZWF010000009.1 coordinate 222,515, forward strand.
ATGATCGCGGGCGCGAGGCCCAGCGAGGGCTCGTCCAGCAACAAGAGCCGTGGCCGCGACATCAGGCCGCGCGCCAATGCGAGCATCTGCTGTTCGCCGCCGGACAGCAGTCCGGCGCGCTGATGCAGACGTTCGCGCAGGCGCGGAAAGCGAGCCAGCATGGCTTCGACTTCGTCCTCGGCGAAGTCGCGTCGGAGGAAAGCGCCGAGGCGGATATTGTCCAGCACCGACAATTCGGGAAACACCTGGCGGCCTTCGGGTACCAGCGCCACGCCGCGCGCGACTATCTGATGCACCGGCAGGCGTTGCAGGTCTTCCCCGCTCAGGCTGATGCCGCCCTCTACCGGGCGGTGCAAGCCGGAGAGCGCGCGCATCAGTGTCGATTTACCCGACCCGTTCGCACCCAGCACGGCGACCATCTCGTTCTGTCTGACGCGCAGGTCTATGCCCTTCAACACCGGCTCGGCGCCGTAGCCCGCGCGCAGGCGCCCGACTTCCAGCAAATCGCCGCCGGTTCCGCCGCCAGCCGCCCGGTGCGTGGACGGGCGTCCGGCGTTTTCGCCCAGGTAAGCGCGTTTTACCGCCGGGATCCTGTTGTACTTCGCGCGGCGGCCCCGCTGCGATGCACACGCCTGCATCGATCACGACCACGTGGTCGGATATGCCCATGACCAGCGACATGTCGTGCTCTACCAGGATCAGCGCAATGCCGCTGTCGGCGATGCGTCTGCAAGAGGCGCGCAAGGCGCTCCTTGTCTTCGCCGGAAAGGCCTGCGGCAGGTTCATCCAGCAGCAACACGCCCGGGCCGGTCGCCAGTGCGCGCGCGATTTCGATCAGGCGCCGATCCACATGCGGCAGGTCCGCGGCGCGGCGCATCAGGTCGCCTTGATAACCGACGAAGGCCGCCAAGCTGGCAACGGCCGCGGCGGTATCGTGCCGTTTCTCGCCCAGCCGGCCTTTACAGCGTGCGATGGCAAGGTTGTCGAACACCGACATGCTGCCGAACAGTTGCGAGGTCTGGTAGGTACGTGCCACGCCAGCGCGCGCGATCGCGTAGGTCGGCTCCGCCTCGACGCTGCGCTCGCCAAGCCGGATGACGCCGGCATCGGGACGGTAGAAGCCGCCCAGCATGTTGAGCACGGTGGTCTTGCCCGCGCCGTTCGGGCCGATCAGGCTGGTGACCTTGCCGGGTGCCGCGGTGAAGGCGACGCCATTGACCGCATTGACGCCGCCAAAGGCAATGGTCAGATTCGTCTACTGCCAACGGCAAGGGAACGGCCGGCGCAAGCTGCAACGCGTCGGTGGCTTCCGAATTCGCGGCGGTGCTCGCCGATTTCCTGCGCAGCAGGCGCGAGACCGCACCGACGATGCCTTCCGGCGCAATCCATAGCACCAGCAGTAGCAGCGTGCCGAAGAACAGCAGGCGGTACTCGGCCATCGCGGAGAGCACTTCAGGCAGCAGTACCACCACTAGCGCATCCAACCAGCGGGCCGGTCACGGTGCCCGCGCCGCCGATGACCACCACCAACACGAACAGCAGTGATTGCGAAAATGCAAAGGTCGAAGGCGTGACGAAACCGGAGAGCGGCGCGAACAGGCCGCCGGCAATGCCCGCGCAAACGGCGGACAGCGTGAACGCGACCGTCTTCACCGCCACCGGATTGAGGCCTATCGATTCTGCCGCGAGTTCGGAATCTTTCACTGCGCGCATCGCCTGGCCCCAGTTGCTGGCTGACAGGCGCCAGAACGCGCAGAGCAGTACCGCTGCGACGCCGATCGCCAGCAACGCGACGCCGCGCTCGCCGAAGCTGTTACCGAACAATGAAGGCGACGGAATGCTCATGATGCCGTTCTGTCCGCCGGTAAGCCCGCGCCATTCGACTGCGACGTTCTCGACGATAAAACCGAAAGCAATTGTGATCATCGCCAGATACGGCCCGCGTACGCGCAGCGCCGGCATGGCGAGCAACGCGCCGGTCGCCCCGGACAGCAGTGCGGCCGCCAGCAACGCCAGAGCGAAAGGCAATTTCGCCGCCGTGGTCAGGATCGCCACGGTGTACGCCCCAATCGCGTAGAAGCCGACGTGACCGAAAGACACCTGCCCGGTCAGCCCCACCAGCACGTTGAGGCCGATGCCTACGATGGCGGTAAGCGCCATGCGTCGCGATGACGAACACGTAATAGCCATTGGCGATGCTGGCAAACACCATTGCACCCAGGAAGCAGGCGGCGATCACGGCGATCGGCAGCAGCTTGAGGCCGGCTTCATACTTTCTTCACCTCGGCGCGCCCGAACAGGCCGTTGGGTCTGAGCGCCAGTGCCGACGATCACCACGCTAAAGGTGACGATTTGCGTGTAGCTCGACCCGAGCAGTGCGGTGGTCAGTGCCTCGATCACGCCGAACAACAGGCCGGCAAGCATCACGCCCCAGGCGCTGGTGATGCCGCCGAGTATCGCCACTGCGAAGGCTTTCAGCCCGAACAGCGTGCCCATCTCCGATTGCACGTTGAACAGCGGCGCGATCAGCATTCCGGCCGCGCCGGCGAACACGGTCGAGACCGCGAACGCGATCGATACCGCCAGCCCGACGTTGATGCCCATCAGGCTGGCTGCGTCGCGATTCTGTACCACCGCAAGCAAGGCTTTGCCGAGGCGCGTGTAGCGCGAGAAAGCGTGCAGCAGTCCCGCCATCGCGAGGCCCGCGATCGGGATCGCGATCTGCAGCGGCGACACGCCGATGCCGAAAACCTGCGTCGATCCGGTCAGCGAGGCCGGCATGGGGAAACCGCGCGGTTCCTTGCCGAAGGTGAACAACACCACGTTGTCGGCGATGATGCCGATGGCGACGGTGGCCATCAGCCAGGCATTCGAGCCATGCCGCGCAAACGGCCGTATGCCGACCAACTCGACGATCATGCCGTAGGCGCCGCACAGAACAAGCGAGGCGATCGCGGCCAGACCCGAGCGGCCAGCCCAGCCCGACCGCGAACGCGTAGGCGAACACCGCGCCGAGCATCATCGAGCTGCCCTGCGAGAAGTTCACCGTGTTCGAGACCGAATACGTGATGTAGAAGCCGAGCGCGAGCAGGCCGTACATGCTGCCCAGGCCCAGGCCCGAGATCAGTGCCGCGGTGACTAGCATTGGAGCCGGGGGCCGTGCGCCCCCCGGGTTGGGTTACTTCATTGCCACTGGAACAATCTGGTTGTCGATGAAATGAGTCCAGACGTAATCGTTCTCGGCGACGGCATCGTGGTTGTCGGGCGTGAACGGCTTGGCGTATTTCTTGATCAAGCCGTCGTACGCATCGATCTTGTAGAAGCCCTGGCGAATGGCATCGCCACCCGTGCCGCCGGCCTTCTGAATGGCGATCGCCACCAGATGCATGGCGTCATAGGCGTTGGCCACGCCGACTGCGGGCGTCACGTCGCCGGCGCCCTTGATGTCCGGGTACTTGGCCATCAGCATCTTGAGCACCTTGTCGCCGACCGGTGACTGCTTGCCGAAAAAGCTGTAGGTCTGCACGAAATGCACTTCCTTCGCGCTCGGCCCGGCGAGTTCGGTGAAGCGCCCGCCCGCCGGACCCCAGTGCGACACGACCGGCACTTTCCAGCCCATGCGGTCCAGCGATTTCACCACCTGCGCGGACGGCCCGACGTTGCCGACCAGGAACAACGTGTCGGCGCCGGCCGCCTTGAGGCGCGTCAGCTGCGGCACCACGTCGACGTCGTTGCCTTCGAATTTCTCTATGCCGGCCGCCTTGATGCCCTTGGCGGCGAGCGCGGCCGTGAGGCCTTTTTCGTTCGACTCGCCCCAGGGATTGTTGACCAGGATCATGCCCGGGCGACTTCGATTTGAACGTCGTCTGCGCGTATTGCAGCATGGCCTTGTCGACGATCTCGTCCACGGCGGAAACGCGAAACACGAAGTTGGGATCGGCGCCATTGCGCGTGATCGGCGTGCCTGCGGCCCAGGGGCCCATGAACGGCACTTTCTCGGTGTTGGCGATGGGCACGATGGCCATCGACACCGGCGTGTCCAATCCGCCAAAGAGCACTGCAACCTTTTCCTTGAATATCAGCTCGCGCGCGGCGATCACACCTTTGGCGGGCGTCGCCTCGTCGTCACGACGCACCAGCTCGAATTTGCGGCCGAGCACACCGCCCTTGGCGTTCAACTCGTCGATGGCGATGGTCAGTCCGCGCGTGATGGCTTCGCCGGCACGGGCTGACTGCCCCGAGAGCGCCGTGACGAGTCCGATCTTGATGGTCTCTTGCGCTTGAACGGGAAGTGCTGCGGCAATGCCGAGCGCGACACCGAATGCGAGAAAGGTTCTGCGGGTGCCCAAAGGAATATTGTTGTTAAACACGATGCCCTCCATAAGGTTGCTTAAGATGTAACTAGTATAGAGCAATCTGCGTGCCAAGCGTGCCCAGTCCGCCCCACATCTTGCTATACTTTTGGTTTTCATGCATCGAGATTGAATTATGCCGTCCAGCCCAGCAGAAATCGTCGAGGCTTACCTCACCGCCCACATGATTCCCGACCCGGTAGCGGCCAAGGCTTTTGTCGCTCCGGAATTCGATATCACGTTTACCGGCGGACGCAAAATGAAAGACCCGGCCGAGGCGACAGCCTTCAACAAGGGGCGCTACAAGTGGGTGAAGAAGAAATTCGAGCGCACCGAAGTCGTTGCCGGCGGGACTCCGGAGGAAACCGTGGTCTACAGTATCGGCACCCTGTACGGTGAGTGGCCGGATGGCAAGCCATTCGAGGGCAATCGGTACGTGGACCGCTACGTGATTGCACACGGCAAGATCGTGAAAATGTCGGTCTGGAACGATAGCGCCGAAATTCTTCTGGATCGTGCAGGCCTCGTGCCACTTTAAGTAACGCCGCACTTAAAGAGTGCGGTTTTGATTATTTTGGTGCATTGCGTGCGTCTTTTTGGACCGATCACAAAGACGCGCCCAAGTTTTACTGTTCTCACTTGCGTTGACCGGTTTATCGTTGGCCCGAGTCCACGCATTGGCAATCGTTTTAAATCGATTGCACAAATGGCGAGAACGATGGGACTTAAAATCAAAGTGCGCCCATCGCCTATTCCATTCTCGGCCACTTAGTACGGCGTCAGACCTTAGCGCTCCGCGCTTCGCGGTCGGCCTTACAACACTCTTCACAAGCCTGGATCGCAGCAGGAAAATTATTCAGGCTTCAGTCCCGCGGCTTGTGCGACCTTCGACCACTTGACCATTTCGGCGCGGAAGAACGCGCCAGCCTGCTCCGCCGTGCCGCCTATGTAACTCGTGCCGATCTCCGAGAACCTCGCTTGCACTTCGGCGAGATTCATCACCCGATCGATCTCGGCGTTTAACTTCGCTACAACATCCCTGGGTATTCCGGCCGGGCCCAGCAGTCCCCACCATTCGAAGCTGTCGAATCCGGGAAAGCCGGATTCGTCGAGGGTCGGAACGTCGGCAAACGCCGCAAAGCGTTTATTGCTGGTAACGGCGAGTGCCCGCAGCTTTCCGCCCTTGACGGAGGGTCCCGCCGACGTGATCGTCTGGATCAACATCGGTATCTGACCGCCAATCGCATCGATCAAGGCAGGGCCCGAGCCTTTGTATGGAATGGGCGTAATGTCTATCTTGGCGAGGGTCTTGAACATTTCTCCCCCGAGATGATTCGAGCTGCCGAGTCCGCCGATTCCGTATGCCAATGTGCCGGGACGGGCGCGGGCCAGCGCAATCAGTTCCCGGATCGAACGCACCGGCAGCGACGGATGGACGCAGATCAGGTTGGGCGAGCGCACCAGCATGACGACAGTCGTAAAGTCATTGATGGTATTGAATGGCACCTGGCGGTACAGGCTCGGATGCAGAACGTGGCTGCTGGCGACACTGACCAGGCTGTAACCGTCGGGCGCGCTCTTGGCGACGATATCGGTGCCTATCATGCCGCTCGCGCCAGGACGATTGTCAATGATGACCTGGATGCCCCAGGCTTCGGCGAGCTTCTGTCCTACCGTGCGGGCGATGACGTCGGTACTGCCCCCGGGCGGATAAGGCACGATCCAGCGTACGGGCTTCGCGGGATAGGCTTGCCCGGCCACGTCGGCGCACAACGCCACCGCCAGCCATGCGATGGCAGTCCGTGCGAATTGTTTTTGCATGTCTTCCTCCCGTCTGAACATCGAAGGGGCCGAGTTCTATTTTCTTCCCTTCACGGTAACTCAAAACATTCGGGCCTGTCCACGGGCGCGCGGCGCCGCGCTGCCCCACGGGACCGCGCGCTCTGCGCGGTTGCAAAGCGGGTCTGCCCGCGTGGCGATGATCGCCATTCCCGCGTTCGTTGTCGTACCGAACACCCGTCGAGATGCTCTCACTGGCGCGCCTGGAAGTTGAATCCACCACCTCCTCGCCTCCGCCCCGTGACGATGATCGCCACATCCCTCTGTGGCCGTCGTAAGCAGGGGTCATTCCATCTTTTCATCCAATAACCCAACCATTCTTGTAATTACTGCGCTCGCCCAAGCGCTCAAACTGCGTCGAAGTGAGGCGACCCGGGCCGATGTAGGTTCAAATAGTCATCGAGAGAGCAAAATTTTCGCGAAAGACTCAGCGATTGACTACCCGTTAGTGAGGGGATAGGATTCCAGCCAGTGAAAAATTTGGTTTGAATTTCCTATCCGCCCTGATCTCAAAGTTGGTGACCCCAAACTTCCGGTGCTGTTCAAGCTGTTCTGGCGGCGCACGAAAGATTCCGTTCTATGCCAGAGGACGCCAGCGACATAAGTCGTGACTCAAAGGAGTGCCGCCATGAAAAGATCGTTTTATGAAATGCTCGACGTGCCGCGTAATGCCGCCCAAGACCAGATCGACGGCGCGTACGCGAGACTGACGGAGAAACTGGGCGCGACCACGAACGTGCGCGGCACCGCGGAATCGATCACCGAGCTGAACATGATCCGCGACGGTTACAAGATTCTGTCCGATCCGGAGAAGCGTAAAATGTACGACGCCAAGCTTTATGCGTCCGACGCCGGCATCAAGCTCATGTTCTTTCCGAAAGATACCAAAGCGCAAAAAAAACTCGGCATCGAGACGATAATTTTTTCATTACTAGCCTGCGCGTTCACCTATGTCATTTACCAGAAACTGGAATAACAAACAGGGTCAATGTAACTTTTCATCGGCCGAATCGCCTGCCCTGCAGAATCACGGGGCGCGTGATAGCCGCTAACAAATCCGGCACTCGGTCGGCTTCACCCACGGGAATTATTTATCGTTCGCATTGCCTCTGCGACCGATGAATCCCTTGCCGCGAAGCGGCTGACGCCGCGCGTCCCCGCCGCTGCGTCTATTCGATGCGAGCGCCCGACTGTTTCACGACTTGTTCGAGCCTGTCGTAATCGGACTTCAGAAGTTTGGCGAAGTCCTCGGGGGTCATATACATGGGATCGAGCACCTGGGCCGAAAGCTTGGCCGCGACATCGGGATCTTCCACCGCTTTCTTGAGCTCGGCGTTGAGCCTGTCGACGATCGGCTTCGGCGTGCCGGCCGGCACAAAAGTACCGAACCACGAGATGAATTCGTAACCCTTCACGGTTTCCGCGATGGCGGGGATTTCCGGAAACTGGGTGGTTCGCGTTGCCGAAGCCACCGCGATGGGCCGCAAACGACCCGACTTGAGGTAGGGATAGACTTCTGCGATCGGTGTGAGTATCGCGTGTATCTCGCCGCCCATCAGCGCAAGCACCGCCGGCGCGCCGCCCTTGAAGGGGACATGCACCATCTTCGCACCGATTGCGTTGGCGAAAACGCTCATGGAAAGATGCTGGTAAGCGCCGATGCCGGCCGAGCCGTACAGGATCTCGCCGGGCCGCGCTTTCGCCAGGGCGATGAAGTCTTGCGTCGTGCGCACCGGCATCGAGGGGTGTACGGCGAGCATGCCCACCAGCCGCGCGACCGGCGTTATCCCGATGAAGTCTTTAAGCGGGTCATACGGCAGCTTTTGGTATAGATGCGCGTTGGCGATGAGCGTCTGCGAATACACCATGATCGTATACCCGTCGGGCGGGCTCTTCGCCACGATCTCGGCGCCGATCATCCCGGCCGCGCCGGCCCGGTTGTCGATCGGGAACTGCTGGTTGAGCTGCTCGCTCATTTTCTGAAACACGAACCGCGCCACGACATCGGTCGCGCCGCCGGGAGGAAACACGACGACAACCCGCACCGGCTTCGACGGGTACGGCTGCGACCACGCCGTGCCGCACGCAAACACGATGAACCCCGCGAATGCGCCCAACATTCGAATCGTATTCATGCCGTTCCTCCTCGCAGTGAGTTGCCGCAGTACCGGGAATAGCTTCCTTTGCCGTGACTTCCTTGCGTTTGGCGAAGAAATCTTGTGCGTTATTTTGCGTGGTATTGGGTTGCGGCCAGCGGCCGCGCCGGGAAATTAAAACACTATTATTCACTAGCCCGCAATCCCCCCGAATCAGTACCCACCGGTCGGACCCGCGCAATGCGTTGATCTGACGTTGCAAGAGTCGTAACAAGGAGCCGTTTTTCGCGCTTGGACCCCTGGAAACCATCGCAAAAAATGGCGTTCGCCCTGATGTATAGAAGGGCGTACTGCCAATGCGCAGCTAGATGCGGGCGATCATGCTTCGATACCTCGGCACGAACGGCCTACGAATTGTCCGTCGTTCGCATTGCCTCTGCGACCGAGGTAACCCTTGCCGCGAAGCGGCGGCGGGACTGCGCGCTTAAGTGAGTCAATCTAACGGTCAGGCTGAAATTGATTGTCGGTGACAATGGCGAACGGCGTCGCGTGAACGCCATTAAATGCGCTTTCGTCCTTCCTAGCGGTCGATTAGCGCCAGTACCGTACCGTTGTGCGCGAGTTTCTTTCCCTCGGGCAGCTTCAGGTAGGGCACGGCTTCTTCAGGAGTGAACCCGTACGCGAAACTCATCTCGCCGCGGCTGAAGCTGGCAACGCCATAGCCACGGTACACGCTCAAACGCTTGAACTGAAAAGTGGCGGTGGTGCCATCACTGCATTGCAGCTGCCCCGACCCACCCAGTGCCGCGCTGGAAGTGAACTGTCCGGTGCACGTCAGACCAGGATTCTTTTGCGAACGAATGGCGAGGGTTCCTGACCCGTCGAGATGGCCTTCAGCCTCGCCGACATATACGTCATCGGCCGCGACTGCGATGACCGTACCTGTCGCTGAAAATAGCCCTGCATTCGCGACCGGCGCCGAGCCGGCGAATCCGATACACGCGGCAAGAACCGTAAGCAAGTTTTTCGTAAACATATAAAATCCTGGTTGATTGATAGTGAGGACTATGCCATCACCGACGACCCTCACGATACGCCAGGCATTGTTGATGCCAAGCACGCTTACACATGCTCACAATTCTTTCTTGAAGCTTTCTGAATGGGGAGCGTAAGAATGTGCAATAAGTCCTCCTGGCGCGCTATTACTACTGCGGGCAACGGCGAGACTTGACGCCGACCTCTATGTGCCCAGCCTTCTCCAAGGCATTCTCGGTACGAGAAAATGGATGGCCGAGATCGGTAAAATGAATGGCAGTGTCACATCAGCCGCGACGGCAAAGGCTGCAGCGGAAAATGGAAAACCTGGGGGGCGCCCGAAGAAAGCCGCGGTGGGAGCCTGAAAAATCGCCACTGCGCGCAAATGAAAACGCCGCCGCAGGGTTGGCTTTTTTTTATTGGCGTCCCCAGCGAGATTGTTCATCGTTCGCATTGCCTCTGCGAACGATGAATCGCTCGCCGCCAGGCGACAAGGCCCACAGCCTTGACCATGCCGCAGATATGCATGCCAGCCTCCTCCAAAGAGGTGGAGCAAAAGCCCGCGTAGCTTGCCACAAGCAGCGGCGTTTGTGCGGAAGTGTGAGAAGCGTCGAGGACGGGAGGTCGTGAGAGCGTAAGTGGTGGGTCGTAAGGGGTAAGGGGTGAAACGTACGGGAATCTACTTACATGTCATAGGGCTACGCTGTACGCCCGCAGCACTCACAGCTTGTCAGCGGACTCGGGTCGGACGATCGCAATACATTGATCGGAATTGCTACTGCTCGCCGCTCACCCCTGCCTCTTTCACCACCTTGCTCCATCTATCGATATCTTCGCGAATGATGTTGGCAAACCGCTCCGGGCTGCCGCCCTGCGGATCGAGGCCAAGCGCGGCGAAACGCTCTTTCACGTCGGCGAGTTTCAGCAATTCCTGCAAGTCGTGGTTGAGCTTGAGCACGACGGCCCGCGGCGTGCGCGCCGGCACCGACACGCCGAACCAGATCAGCACGTCGAAGCCTTTGAGCCCCTGCTCGGCGGTGGTCGGCACGTCGGGATAAAGCGCGAGCCGCCGGTCGCCGGCGATCGCGAGGGTTTTGAGCTTGCCGCCTTTGATCAGCGGTTGCGCCGTCACCGAGGTGGTAAAGATCAGCGACACGCGTCCGCCGATCATGTCGGTGATGGCAAGTGCTGCGCCCTTGTAGGGAATGTGCGCGATGTCCACACCGGCGAGCATTTTGAAAAGCTCCAGCGCCAGATGGCTGCTGCCGCCGGTGCCCGACGATCCACCCGACAGTTGACCTGGCTTGGCCTTCGCCATCGCGATCACATCCTTCACGCCACTCGCCGGAAACGTCGCGCTGGTTACGAGCATGATCGGCGACCATCCGAGGAGGCCCGCATGCGCGAAGTCATCCGCCTTGTACGGCGTTTTGGTGCGCAGCGCGAAATTGATTGCGTTCGAGCCGGGGTTGGTGAGCAACAGCGTGTAGCCGTCAGGCGTGGACTTCGCCACGATGTCGGCGCCCACCAGGCCGCCGGCACCGCCGCGATTGTCGGTCACGACCGACTGCCCCCACATCTCGGTCAGTTTCTGTCCGAGCAACCGCGCGACCACATCGTTCGACGCGCCCGGCGGATAGGGCACGACCCAGCGCACGGTGCGGGCAGGAAATGTTTCCGCGGACTTCGCGGGCTGCGCGAACGCACTTGCACTCGCACCGAGCGCGACGCCCATCAGCGCGAAGCACGCGGTGCGAATTACACTGCGCAAAACAGCTGCGCCAAGCTCAAGGTCACTCGACCGCCGCATTGAAAATTCCTTCAACGACCAACGTACGCCCCATCAGTCCGCCCGCACATTGCTCGTCTTGACGACTTTTGACCACTTGGCGATATCGGCGCGGATCACCGCATCGAATTCCTCCGGGCTGCTGCCTGCAATCTCGACGCTCTGACCGGCGAAATTTTCCCGGATGTCCGGCGCGGCGAGCGCCTTGACCATTGCCGCATGCAGGCGGTCGACGATAGTGCGCGGCGTGCCCGCGGGCACCAGCATTCCGTACCATGAAGTCGACTCGCTGCCGCGCACGCCTGCTTCCGCGACAGTCGGCAAAGCCGGGAAGGTTGCGACGCGCTTCGCGCTCGCCACCGCGATGGCGCGCAGGCGCCCGGCCTTGACGAGCGGCCCGGCGACGACGGTGGTGGTGATCGTGAGTTGCGTCTCGCCGCTTATCACCGACACCATTGCAGGTTGCGCGCCCTTGTACGGCACGTGCGACAGGTTGATGCCGGCGACCGACTTCAACAGCTCGGTCGCGAGGTGCAGCGGCGTGCCGTTTCCCGGCGTCGAGTAGTTGATTTCCCCGGGCCGCGCCTTGGCCAGGCGGATGAGTTCCGGCACGGTGTTCACGGGCAGCGACGGGTTGACGAGAATCACATGCGGAACCGCGCCAATCAACGATACCGGTTGGAAATCCCTGACGGTATCGTAGGGCAGCTTGTCGAACAGCGCGGCGTTGCTGGCGTGACTCGCATACGCCATCAGCACCGTGTAACCATCGGGCGGGCTCTTGGCAACAAAATCCGTGCCGATATTTCCGCTCGCGCCGACGCGATTGTCTATGATCGTCTGCTGGCCGAGCGCCTCGTTCAGCTTAGGTGCAAGCAGACGCGTGATGGTGTCGATTCCGCCGCCCGCCGGAAACGCGACCACCAGGCGCACGGATTTGGCGGGGTAGGCCTGTGCGAGTGCATCCAGCGCCGGGGTGTAACCAGCCACGGACAGCGTGAGTGCGATGAGAGTTGGAAATGAGACGGACTGTGATCTCGGGATCGGGCTCAAGATTTTTGCTCCACGAAAAAACGCAGTGTAATCCATCGATCCGCCGTTCCCAAGAAAACGCGTTCGTGGTCGCCGGCAACCAGCGACTCCTGAAACCCGCCACGCCCGCCGTTCAATTCTCAATTGCCGCGTGGCTGCAAAAAGCAGAAAATTCTGCCCTCTCCCGGCGAACCCAAACACGCGCAAGCTCATGAGCTATGAAATCCTGGCAACCGGTACGGGCAAGCCGGTCAAGGCGTGGACCCGCGGTGTGCCCGTGGAAGAGGTCGCTCTCGAGCAGTTGACCAACGTCGCATCGCTCCCCTTCATTTACAAGCACGTCGCGGCGATGCCCGACGTGCACTGGGGCATGGGCGCGACGGTTGGGAGCGTCATCGCCACCGACGGCGCGATTATTCCGGCGGCGGTGGGTGTGGACATCGGCTGCGGCATGATGGCCGTGCGGCTTGACGGCGCGCGTGCGGAACATCTGCCTGACGGGCTCGCGCAGCTCCGCGCCGAGATCGAGCGCACGGTACCGGTCGGCTTCGAGAAGCACGCGCCGGCGCAGCAGAACGAGCAGGCCGCGGCGGAACTCCACCGGTCGTTCAAGTGGCTCGCCGACAAGCACCCCAAGGCATTCGCGCGCCGCAAGGATTCGACCGACAAGATCATTTCGTCGCAATTCGGTTCGCTGGGCGGCGGCAATCATTTCATCGAGCTGTGCATCGACGAGGCGGGCGAACTGTGGGCGATGCTGCATTCCGGCAGCCGCGGCATCGGCAACCTGATCGGACAGTACTTTATCGAGGTCGCGCGCAAGGACATGCGCACGCATTTCATCAACCTGCCGGACCGCGACCTCGCCTACTTCCGCGAAGGCACCGAGCACTTCGACGATTACGTGAGCGCGGTCGGCTGGGCGCAAGGCTACGCGCGCGCCAACCGCGACGAAATGATGCGGCGGATACTGCGTGTCCTGCACCGGCATCTGCCGCCGTTCCGCGAGCGCACCGAAGCGATCAATTGCCATCACAATTACGTCGAGCGCGAGGAACATTTCGGCAAGGACGTGTGGCTGACGCGCAAGGGCGCGGTCAGGGCGCGCGCCGGCGACTTCGGAATCATTCCCGGCAGCATGGGCGCGCGCTCTTACATCGTGCGCGGCAAGGGCAACCCGGAAAGCTTTCATTCGTGTTCGCACGGCGCCGGCCGCAAAATGTCGCGCACCGCGGCGAAGAAGCGCTTCACGCTCGCAGATCACGCGGCCGCAACGCGCGGCGTCGAATGCCGCAAAGACGCAGGGGTGATCGATGAAACGCCGGCGGCCTACAAGGACATCGATGCCGTCATGGCCGCGCAATCCGATCTGATCGACATCGTGCATACGCTGAAGCAGGTGATCTGCATCAAGGGCTGAAACATGCGCATCGTTATTTTGATCATGCTATCAACGGCCGTATGCGGCATTGCCGCTGCGGCGGGAACGGCGCAGCAAACTCAACCGTCGCCCACCCAGGGACAATCGAAACAGCCGGCGCCGCCGGAGCCCAAACCCCCGGCCCGCCTTTCGAATACATACGGGCCGTATCCCACCATCAAGTGGAGCAAGGTGGGCGACAACAAGGCTTTTACTGTTTACGCTGGATTGCCGACCATATTCCGATCCGGCGACGTGGTAACGATGTGGCATATGTATGACTACAAAGACGCGCAAAATCACGATGATTTTCCATTCCTGTCGAAACAGGGACGCAATGAATACGACTGCAAACAAACGCAGACGCGGGAGATCGCATACACGCTCTACGCGGGGAAAATAGGGACCGGGAACGTGGTATTTCTAAGTTACGGCATGGATCATATTTGGGAGCCCGTCAAACGGCAGAGCATCGAGGACACACTACTGAATACCGCCTGCAATTACAGGTAGCCACTGACGCAACGCGTGCCGTTCGCGTCGCGGTTATCCGATCCGCCAGCACGAAGCCCGAATCGGTACACCGGCGCCAAAAGTTACGACAGCACTGCCAATGGTGCACTGTCCGAATTGGAAAATCTGCAGGAAGGATGATTAGCGGTGTCCGAAAACCAGTGTTGCATGACTACCGATTAGCACCAAGTAATGGCCCATCAGGGCGATTCGGCCCAACCTGAAACCCTGTGATTGTCTGACCTACGCTACCCGCACTGATTTCGTTCACGACCATGTCAGCCGATTTACTCGACAGGCGTTTATGTCAAACAACTAACTTTCCACAACATTTCGGAAAAAGGGGAATGCCATGACGTAACTACCAACTACCGGGAGCTATGTCATGTCACGTACGTTTCGCGCGCAAACGGGAGCGTCACGAGTATTACTGGGCGTTGCACGATTGGGACTTCAACCTCCCTTTCGGACGTCGTATGCTGCTCGATCCTCGCTCCAAAGCCGGGCGCAAGGCAATTGCACGTTTTCATTCCGACAAAGCCGTTACCATGGGAAGTTCTGCGCCGCGCTGGTATCGAAAAGTTTCAGATCATCAAATTCGCACCAGCAACGATCGTATGTTTAGGCGCTGGCTGAATAATATGGAGTTCGATCCAATATTTCGCGTATGGCACAAACACGAAGCCAACTGGCGTTGGTGGTGAAAATACACCGCGAACCTGCGGGACTGCGCGCATTACTTCACTAGTGCACCACGGGGATTGTGCGCGGCTCGCATTCCCGCAGCGTGCAGAGTGTAGCGACGGTTCGATCGCTTTGCGTCAATGGCTGCGATGGATACGCGACATATGCGCGACATGACTCGGTTACGGAGCCATGTCGTTCGTGAACAGCGTCGAAGAATTGGAAAGGCAAGCGAATAAGTACGGGGACGCGCGTCCACAGAAATGTCCCCCGGACATTTATTTGTCGAACCCGTGCTCCGGGGTTCTCAATCCCCGGGGCAACAAACAAACAAACCACCGCATGGGTGGTTTTGTTGATTGGCGACCCCACGGGGATTCGAACCCCGGTTACCGCCGTGAAAGGGCGATGTCCTAGGCCTCTAGACGATGGGGTCAATAAGACGAGGCGACGAAGGTACTACTGTGATGCGTGATGCTGGTGGAGGTAAGCGGGATCGAACCGCTGACCTCTTGCATGCCATGCAAGCGCTCTCCCAGCTGAGCTATACCCCCACGAAAGACCGCGGATTATACCGGCGAGGCCATCCCCTGTAAAGAAAGTCTGCGCCGGAAAAGTGCTTTAGCTGCGGGGACATGCGCGTTAAAACGAATTTGAAAGCAAGACCCGGAGTGCCGGTCCGCGCACGCTCCGCGAAGATGCGTCAAGCGCGTGCCAAAGCGGCGCGCCAAATTCGATCAAGGAGCGCTATCATGAATTCAGTGGCAACCCGCAACGAAACAATTCCGACGCGTTTATTCGGGCGACGAAGAGCGCTGGTCGGCGGTCGTGCGTCGCGACGCGCGCGCCGACGGCAAGTTCTATTATGCTGTGCGCACCACCGGCGTCTATTGCCGGCCGTCGTGCCCGTCGCGACACGCACTTCGCGAGAACGTCTCCTTCCATGCGTCCTGCGCCGCAGCCGAACAAGCGGGATTCCGGCCGTGCAAGCGCTGCCGGCCGAACGAGGCCGGGCTCGGCGTCAAACACGCCGCGGCAGTTGCGAAAGCGTGCCGCCTGATCGAGACGGCGGACGAATTGCCGAATCTCGAGAGCCTGGCCGGTGCCGCGGGCATGAGCCCGTTTCATTTTCATCGCGTGTTCAAGGCCGCGACCGGCGTCACGCCGAAAGCGTACGCCGCGGCCCATCGCACGCAGCGCGTGCGCGAGAGCCTGCCGCGCAGCGGGACCGTCACGGATGCGATCTACGCTGCGGGCTTCAATTCGGCGGGCCGTTTCTACGCGAATTCATCCGCCGTATTGGGAATGACGCCGACCCGCTTTCGCGCCGGCGGCAGCGGCGCATCGATTCGATTCGCGGTCGGGGAATGCTCGCTCGGCTCTATCCTCGTCGCGGCAACCGACAAGGGCGTCTGCGCGATTTCGCTCGGCGACGATCCGGACGAACTCGTGCGCGATCTGCAGGACCGCTTCCCCAAGGCGAAGCTACTCGGCGGCGACCGTGACTTCGAGCAATGGATGGCCAAAGTCGTCGGTTTCGTCGAAGCGCCGGAACTCGGCCTCGACCTGCCGCTCGACGTGCGCGGCACGGCGTTCCAGCAGCGAGTGTGGCAGGCGCTGCGCAAAATCCCGGCGGGCGCGACCGCGAGCTATACGGAAGTCGCCCGCCGCATCGGCGCGCCGACAGCGGTGCGCGCGGTGGCGCATGCCTGCGCGTCGAACGCAATCGCGGTTGCGATTCCGTGTCACCGCGTCGTGCGCACCGACGGCTCGCTGTCGGGCTACCGTTGGGGTGTTGCGCGCAAGCGCGCGCTGCTCGACCGCGAAGCTAAGAGTCCCTAACACAATGAAACCCGTGAGCGTCGCCGCCCGCCGGATCGACGGCGCGCGCACGCCCGGCGTGGCGAAGCGCGTTGCGGCAACCGAGGCGCCCGCCCTCACGCAGGCTGTCGGGCAAATTATCGCGGCGACGTCGCGGTATGGGGCGGGCCGTCACGCCGTGCCTTTCACCGCGTAGCGCGGCTCGCCGACGCCGATGATCCATCGACCGGCCGCTACCGCTTCAACCTCACGTTCAGGCAAGCACTGTAGTGGGAGTGTCAGGACGGGAAGTGCTCGAGCTGCGCGGCCATGCGCGCCAGACGTGCTCGTGGCCGATCAGTTCCAGCGTCGCGTCAATCGACGGCGTTTGCGTCGTCGCCGGTGATCATCACGCGCAGCGGCATCGCGAGCTTCGGCATCTTGAGCTGGTGCGCCGCCGCGACACCCTTGATGGCATCGTTAATCGCCGCGCGGTTCCATTCGATCGTGTCAAAGCGGGCATGACAGGTCGGCAAGCGCGGGCCTGATTTCGGCGCTGTAATGCTGCGCGCGCAGCGCCGCCGACGGCTCGAGCGGGCGGTAGAACAACACGGCGGCATCGGCCAGTTCGCGCAGCGTGTTGGCGCGGTGCTTGAGCAAATCGACCACGCTCACCAGCGGCGGCCCGTCAGCGACCTTGCAACCGTCCGCGACCAGAAAAGGCTCCGTCAATTCAGCGAGCCGCTCGATGTTCGGCCTCTTTGATGTATTGCTGATTGAGCCACGCGAGCTTTTCCGGATTGAAACGCGCCGGCGACTTGCTGACGTGCGCGAGATCGAACCATTCGACCAACTGCTCGCGCGAAAATTTCTCCTCGTCGCCGTGCGACCAGCCGAGCCGCGCCAGGTAATTGACGAGCGCCTCGGGCAGATAGCCTTCGTCGCGGTATTGCATCACGCTGACCGCGCCGTGGCGCTTCGACAGCCGCTCGCCGTCGCTGCCCAATATCATCGGCAGGTGCGCGAATTTCGGCAGCGTGCGCGCCGAGCGCCTTGAAAATATTGATCTGGCGCGGCGTGTTGTTGACGTGATCGTCGCCGCGGATCACGTGCGTGATGTTCATGTCGATGTCGTCGACGACCACGCCGAAGTTGTAGGTCGGCACGCCGTCGCCGCGCAGGATGACGAGATCGTCGAGTTCCTGATTGCCGACCGTGATCGGCCCCTTGACCTGATCGTCCCACGTCACCTCGCCCGTCAGCGGCGTCTTGAAACGCAGCACCGGCGTAACACCCGCGGGCGGCTTTTCCTTCGAATCGCGCCAGCGCCCGTCGTAGCGCGGCTTCTCTCCGCGCGCGCGCTGCGCTTCGCGCATGGCGTCGAGTTCCTCCTTCGAGCAATAGCAGTGGTACGCGTGCCCCGCGTCCAGCAACTGCTGCGCGACTTCCTTGTAGCGGTTGAGCCGCTGCATCTGGTAGAACGGCCCCTCGTCGCAGCCGAGCCCGAGCCACTCCATGCCGTCGAGTATCGCCTGCACCGACTGCTGGGTGGAACGTTCGAGATCGGTGTCCTCGACGCGCAGAATGAACGTGCCGCCGTGCTTTTTCGCATACGCCCAGCAGAAAAGCGCGGTGCGCGCGCCGCCGATATGCAGGTAGCCGGTGGGACTGGGAGCGAAGCGGGTTCGGATCATAAGCGTGGCATAAAACGCGTATTGTACGCGACGTGCGCTACAGCCTAAAATTGAATTGCATCCGACAACCGCTGAAAATCCTTCCCGTCATTCCGGCACATACCGGAATCCAGGAAAGCATTGTTCATCCGTCAAATTCTTCTGGATCCCGGCTTGCGCCGGGATCGCAAGCCACTTGTCCGCAATAATCCGCCGCGTCTATATAATGGGAAGGTCACGCTTGGGGGAGAAAAACATGGGATCGCCTTACCGCTGCGGCCTTGCGGCCGTCATACTCGCATTCGCAACGCTGCTCACCACGGGGTGCACCACGATGCAGACCACCGATTCCGTCAAGCTCGTCACCGAAGAATTCATGGTCCCGGCGGTCGATCCCGGCATCCAGCTCTACGTGCGCAACAAGCGCCCCGAGGGCATGACGCAGTTCACGAAGGACAACATCGTGCTGTTCGTGCACGGCGCGACCTACCCCGCGGAGACTTCGTTCGATCTCAAGCTCGACGGCGTTTCGTGGATGGAATACATCGCGAGCCGCGGCTACGACGTTTATCTCGTCGACGTGCGCGGCTTCAGCCGTTCGACGCGCCCGCCCGAAATGGACCAGCCGGCGGCGAATAATGCGCCCATCGTGCGCACCGACGTCGCCGCGAAGGACGTGGGCGCGGTGGTGGATTTCATCCGCCAGCGGCGCAATGTTGACAAAATCAACCTGCTCGGCTGGTCGTGGGGCACGCGCATCATGTCGCACTACACGATCAACAACAACGACAAAGTGAACAAGCTCGGGCTCTACGCGACCGGCTGGATGCGCACCGCCGGCAAATCGCTGACCGACTCGGGTGCGGCCAAACTCGGCGCCTACCGCATGGTCACCGTCGCGCAGGCAAAAGAGCGCAAAGCGTTCGGCCTGCCGCCCGGCAAACATCAGGACATCATGCCGGACGCGTGGTTCAACGCGTGGGCCGAGGCCACTTTCGCGACCGATCCGTGGGGCGCGAAACAGAATCCGCCGGTCGTCCGCGCGCCGAACGGCTCGACTCAGGACACGCGCGACTACTTCGGCGCGGGCAAGATGCAGTACGATCCCGCCAACGTCCGCGTGCCGACGCTCGTCATCGTCGCCGAATGGGACTCCGATACGCCGCCCGACATGGCACGCGGCTATTTCGCAAGGCTGACCTCGGCGCCCTACAAGCGGCTGGTGGTGATCGGCGAAGGCACGCATTCGGTGATGATGGAAAAAAACCGCATGCAGCTCTTCCGCGAGGTGCAGTTGTTCCTCGACGAGCCCGCGCCGAATCAATAGCAGGGAGGCACCCCATGAACAAGCACGTATTGACATACTTCATCGCCGCAGCGGCAATGACTCTGGTGCCTCACGCAGCCAGTTCCGCCGACGCCGCCAAGCCGGATGCAGTCAGCGCGAAAACTCTCGCGCGCGGCAAATACATGGTCCAGACCGGCCACTGCAATAATTGCCATACCAGTGGCTATACCAGCAAGCAAGGCAACGTTCCGGAAAAAGACTGGCTGCTCGGCAGCACGCCGCTGGGCTATCGCGGGTCGTGGGGAACGACCTACGCGTCCAATCTGCGTCTGACGGTGCCGAAATTCACGCAAGAACAGTGGGTCAAATATGCAAAAGCGGTCACGCCGCGCCCGCCCATGCCGTGGTGGGCTTTGCGCGACACCACGGATGCGGATCTGGGAGCGATGTATCAGTACATCAAACATCTCGGCGCCGCGGGAGAGCCAGCGCCGGACTATCTGTCTCCCGACAAAGAACCCAAGCCGCCCTACGAGGCGCGGCAGATGGTCAAATAAATAAGGTCAAACCGGACGCAACGCGCGGGATAGACTTCGTGCGTTTGGGCGGACGGTCATTCCCCGATCAACGCACGGACGTCGGGCCACAAGCCGGCGGTTGCTTCCGCGAAATGCGAGCGGCAGTTCAGCGTACAAGACCGGCGTCGAGTGGCTTTTCAAAAAAAGAATTTACTGCTTGAGCCCCATGCGCTCGACGGTCGCTTTCTCTTCCTCGAAAGTCTTCCTGGCGTATTTCGCGTAATCTTCGCTGTTCATGTAGAAGTTCTCTTGCTGGTCGAGCCGCTCGAGCATTTTCTGGAAGGCGGGCTCTTCCATGCCCTTCTTGAACGCGTCGTGCAGAACTTTCACCACCTTGGGATCCATGCCCTTCGGACCCGCAATGCCATACGGCGAAACCGACACGATGTCGTAGCCGAGTTCCTTCAGCGTCGGCACTTGCGGCCAACGCTTGGTGCGCTGCGCGCCCCAGGTGACGAGCATGCGAAACTTGCCGGCGTCCACCAGTTCCGCCCAGCCGGTCGAGTCGGCGGAGGCCATGATGTGGCCGCCGAGCAGCGCGACGGTGGCATCCGCGTTGCCCTTGAAGGGCACCTGCAGCCACTTGATGCCCTCGCGCAGCGCGATGTCCTCCATCGTGATGTGCAGGCTGGTGCCGTTGCCGGGCGTGCCGTAGGTGACTTTGCCGGGATTGGCCTTGGCGTAGGCAATGAATTCCTGCCACGTCTTCCACGGCGAATCGGCGCGCACCACCACGCCGAAAGTGTAGCCGGTGAGGTTGATGATCCAGGTGAAATCAGTCATCGGATCGAATTCCGTTTTGGTCATGTGCGGCAGGCGGAATACCGTGATCGGCATCTGCGAGACGGTGTAGCCGTCCGGCCGCGCATTTTTTGCCATTGATGACGGGCCGATGCGTGCCGGATGCCCCCGCCCGGTTTTCGATGACCACGCGCTGACCAAGATGCTTGGCCGTCACTTCCGCGAGCGAGCGCATCGCGACGTCGGTGCCGCCTCCCGCGCTCCATGGCACGATCAGCGTGATGGGTTTTTCCGGGAAATTCTGCGCAACGGCCGGCAACGCAATGAACGCGCCGACCAATCCGCATAGCCACCGCCATAAAACCTTCTGCATGATGCCTCCTCCCTTCAATATTATTTTTCCGCCAGCGCCTGCTTGCGCTCCGCTTCCCGCAAGCGCAACACCCGCCGCTGCACTTTTCCGGTCGTCGTCATCGGCAGCGCTTCGATGAATTCGATTTCTTTCGGATATTCGTAAGGCGCGAGCTTGCCGCGCACGTGCTCCTGGATTTCCACTTCGAGGTCCTTCGACGGACTGTAGCCCGCCGTCAGCACGATAAACGCCTTGACGACGTTGCCGCGTTCCGCATCCGGGCTCGGCACCACCGCCGCATTCGCCACCGCCGGATGCTTGACGAGGCAGTTCTCGATCTCCGACGGGCCGATGCGGTAGCTCGCGCTCTTGAACACGTCGTCGGCGCGCCCCTGGTACCACAGGTCGCCGTCCGCGTCGCATTTCGCGAGATCGCCGGTGCGGCACCAGTCGCCGGTGTACTTGGCGCGCGTCGCGTCGTCGTTTTTCCAGTAGCCGAGAAAAAACACCGCGTCCGGCTCGCCGTCGCGCCAGTAGCGGTTGACCGCCACGTCGCCGATTTCCCCCGCCGGCAGCACGTTGCCGTCGTCGTCGATCACCGCGACGCGATGCCCCGGATAGGGCCGCCCCATCGAACCGGGCTTGGCCGGCCACAGCGCGTGCGAATTGCCGACGATGTAATTGATCTCGGTCTGGCCGAACATTTCGTTGACGGTGACGCCGAGCGAGTCGCGGCACCATGCGAATACCGTTTCGCCGAGCGCTTCGCCCGCGCTCATGATGCTGCGCAGCGCCAGATCGTATTTCTCGCGCGGCCTGACGCCACCGTCTTCATCATCATCTTGAGCGCGGTCGGAAACAGGAAAGTGTTGGTCACCGCGTACTTCTGCATCAGGTAAAACGCCTTCTCCGGATCGAAGCGTCCGCGATAGCCGAGTATCGGCTGGCCGAAGTACAGCGTCGGCAGCAACGCATCCATCAGTCCGCCGGTCCACGCCCAGTCGGCCGGCGACCAGAACAGGTCGCCCTCGCGCGGGAACATGTCCTGCGAATGCTGAAAGCCGGGCAGATTGCCGAGGATGGAGCGGTGCGCGGCCAGCGCGCCCTTCGGCGGGCCCGTCGTGCCGCTCGTGTAAATCAAAATGGCGGGATCTTCGGCGCCGGTATCGACGCACTCGAACCGCGGCGACGCCTGCTCCAGCAATTTTTCCCATGCGTGGACTTGCGTTTCGCGCGCGCCGGCAACGCCGATGATGTGCTTCAACAACGGGCACTGGCCGCGCACCTGCGCGACATGCGGCAGCGACGCAGCGTCGCACAGCGCAACGACGGCCTCGCTGTTCTGCAAGCGGTATTCGAGCGCCTCGGGGCCGAACAGGATGGACAGCGGCATCGCCACCGCGCCCATCTGGTAGCACGCAACGTGCGCGATCGCGGTCTCGGGCCGCTGCGGCAGAACGATCGCGACGCGGTCGCCGCGTTTGACGCCCAGCGCCGCCAGCGCATTCGACAGGCGGTTCGCCTGCTGCTGCAGGTCCCAGTAGGTGTAAGCGCCCGTGTTGCCGGCATCGTCTTCGTAATACATGGCGAACCGATGGCGCTCGCGCGCCCAGCGTCCGCAGCACTCGCGCGCGATGTTCAGGCGCGGCGGCACCTGCCAGTGAAATGCGGCGCAAATCTCGCGGTAGCGGTCCGCTCCCACCTTGACTCCTCCACCCGCGGTCTTTTTTATGCGCGGGCATCGATTAGAATAACGCGCTATTCGCAGTTCGACAAATCACGGAATCACTTCAACCGGAAGGACGCAAGTGATCAACGCAGCCATCGTCGGCCTCGGCCGCTGGGGACAGAACCTCGTCAACAGCATCCAGGGCAAAAGCGACAAAATCCGCATCGTCGCCGGCGCCACGCGCACGGTATCCAAAGCCGCGGACTACGCGAAGCAGCAGGGCTTTGCGCTCCACGGCGCGTACGAGAAAGTGCTCGCCGATCCCAAGATCGACGCCATCATAGTCGCGACACCGCACACGCAGCGCGTCGAAATCATTGCCGCCGCGGCGCAGGCCGGCAAGCATGTATTCACCGAAAAGCCGCTCGCGCTCAACCGGCGCGACGCCGAGGCCTGCGTCAAGGCATGCGCCGACCACAAGGTGACGCTCGCGGTCGGCTACAACTGGCGCTTTCAGCCGGCGCTGCAGGAAATAAAACGCATGCTCGACCGACGGCCGCCTCGGCAAACTGCTGCATATCGAGGGCAATTTCTGCGGTCCGAGCGTGTACCGCTTCGGCCCCGATCACTGGCGCCTGAATCGCGAGGAAGGCCCGGCCGGCGGCATGACCGGCCGCGGCGTGCACGTCGTCGATGCGATGCTGTATCTCACCGGGAACATCGATACGGTGCACGCGCAAAGTTTCCGCCGCGTGCTCGATTACGGCATCGACGACACGACTTCCATGCTGTTCCGGTTCAAAAGCGGCGCGATCGGGTTATCTCGGCACATTCATCGCGACCGCCGAGACGTGGCGCATGCAGGTGTTCGGCGAAAAGGGCTGGGCCGAGGTCGGCGACGTCGAGCATTTAAGCACCTGGCAGATGCGCGTGTGCTACGTCGATCCCGCGAATCTGAATGTTCACCAGAAACCGCAGACCATCGCCTTCCCGCAGCTTTCCACCGAGCGCGCGGAACTCGAGCACTTCGCCGATGCGATCAAAGCCAGACGCGCGCTCGCAGTCGCGGGCGGCGATGAAGTGCACGGCGTTGCGGTGCTTGAAGCGGTGGTGGAATCGGCAAAACGCAATGCGACGATCAGGATCGCCTAGAACGTCGGCCTGCGGCTTGCCGCAGGCAGCCGGCTACTCTTTGAGCAAATTCGGCGGCAGGCGGTTGAGCAGCGCGGCTTTCTCGCCGTCCTTGCTGGATCTGCTCGGCAAAACGGATGTTCTTTTCCACTTCCTCGAGATACAGGTTCTGCCCGCCGAAATGCCCGTGCGCATACGCGTGGCTGGCGCCGAGGTCGACATTCAGCCGCTTGCTCGCGCCCTGGAAGAAACCCGGGGGTTTTCTTCACCAGGTCGAGGCCCGAGGAAAAGACGACCTGTTCGCGCGCCGTCGGGCGTGCGCTTGACCGCGAGGCCGCCGACCACGAATTCCGGATACAGCCGGTCGCGGCATTTCTCCAGGTAGCAGCGGTCCGCCATCTGCGCGATGATGTCGGCCGAACCGAGCATGTTGCCGAGCAGCCGGTAGATCGGCGAAGGCACTTTGATGTCGGTGACCGCGACCTCGTAGCCGGTGAAGTGTATCAACTCGGCCGCGATATCGGCCACGTCCGCCATGCCGATTTTCGGCAGGTAGCCCTTGAGAAAATGCGCCCCGCGCGATACGTGCGTGAGGGTGAATTCGGCGCCGTTCTTGTGCGCCTGATCGCTCATCTCCCGCACGTAACCGCAATCGTGAAACAGCGCCGTGATCACGCCGAGGCGGAACAGCCCATCGTCCAGCGGCTGCACGCCGACGCGGCCGCGCTCGTAGCCGTTGATCAGGCGCGCCATGGCCAGCGTCACGTCCAGCACGTGCTGGGTGTCGTGATATGCGGTGTCGCACGGGTGGTAGCCGGGATATTCGCCGTTGTAGAGCTGCGCCATGTCGCGGAAGGCCTGGTCGAGCTGTCTCGGTCGACGCGCCCTGATACAGATCGCGGTAGATGCGGTTGATCTCGTCGTTCACGGCGCCGGGGATCCGTGGTCCTGACTTCCAGGCTCACGTCATATTCATTGCCGCGGGGATTCATGACCGCTCTTCTCCCTGTACCTGGGCAACCGGAGTGCTGCAATTCGCGTGCCCAGTCATGCGCCGGGCACATGATACTACCGGAGTGGACGCCGATAGCGTGACTACCGTCACGAATCCGTCAGTGGAACGAAAAACTTGCCAAATCAATGGCGCAAACCCCGGCACGCATAAGGGTAACACGGCAGTCGAATAGGCATAAGCCGACGCTGACAATACGCCACCTGCGCGGCCAAGTACGACCGTGCGCGCGGGAGTCCATGTTCGAGTCAGCGCGCGGCGACCGCCGTGCGTCAGGTTAGGCTGAATATTCCGGCCGGCGCAAAAAAACAGCCGGCCCGCGCAGTGCGGACCGGCTGTCGCGATAACGTCTAGAGCTCGAATAAACGGCGAGCGAACTAGAATCTCACCGTGATGCCGAGCGAGTAAAAATCGATGTCGGTGTTCACCGTATTTAAATTCACCACATCGAACATTCGCTGCCACTCCAGCCGACCGGCAATCGTCGGGGTAAACTGGTACTGGAGTCCCAGCCCCACCTGCGCCGCACGTTTTATTGTTCGAGGGACTGCCGTAGCGGGTGCCTACCGCAGGATTTGAAAACACTACGTCGGAATTGCTGGAAATATAGGCGACCCCGACGCGAGCCAATCCCGGCAAGACCCTGCCCAAACGGCAATATACCGACTGCGTCAATGTTTCCACCCTGAATTTTGGAACTGACCCCGAAAGTCGAGGCTGCGGGCGCGGTGGTTGTACCGTTCGCACTGTAGGTGCCCAGATTAAAATAGCCGCCCTCCAGCGCAAAGTTTTCGTTGAATTGGTAGCCGACGAAAATCTTGCCCGCGGTTTCATTGTTGCTCGACGTGCCCGTGCCCGTGATCCCGACCGCCGCCAAGGCGGCCGACGACATCACCATCACTGTTGTTTGCACGGCCCTGGCCGATGACTGCCTCCGACATACCATCCCTGACTGGCGACTGCGCCGCCGAGGCGAGCGGAACAACAAGAGCGGAAACGGCCATCCACAGCACTGCAGCGACTACATCGATACGTTTCATTTGTTTCTCCTTATTTTTCTAATCTATAACATTAGGATTATCAACATTAATCATTGAATATATTAGACTTATTAATCATACAAGCTCAATTTTCAGTGAGCGGAATCCGCAGTAACTTCGAAAAGACATCAAGAATAATCGCCTGACGGCAGTCTACTATCCAGCTGATTTATAACAAAATATTTAGAGAATAATCTGCGAAAATCGGATGGGACTCGGTGTTGCATATTTTCCACAGTCGCGACCATGGCTGACGGTCTGACGATCGCCCGGAAAGCGGTTTGCCGCCGATTGAGCGTGGCGCCGAGCGCACCGCAAGCCAATTCGCTATCATCCGGCACTCACCTTCACCGCAGCGACCCTCACGTCAAATCATGCCCGAACATCTCGTCCAGAACTGGCAGGTACACAAGCCGTTGGCGCGCTCGCGCGGCGGCATCGTCGCCACGCAAAACAGGATCGCCGGCGCTGCCGGCGTGAAAATCCTCGATGCCGGCGGCAATGCCGTCGATGCGGCCGTGGCAACCGGCCTGGCGCTCGCCGCGGTCGAGCCGTGGAACAGCGGGCTCGGCGGCGTCGGCTTCATGCTCGTGTATCTGGCCAAGGAGAAAAAAGTCCACGTCGTCGATTTCGGGCCGATCTCGCCGCACCAGTTGAATCCCGCCGACTTCCCGCTGACCGGCGGCTTTACCACCGATCTCTTCACGTGGCCGACGGTGAAAGACGACCGCAACGTGCACGGTCCGAATTCCATTGCCGTGCCGGGTCACGTCGACGGCCTCGCCACCGCGCTCGCGAAATTCGGCAGTCAAATCGTTCGCCGACGTCATCGCGCCCGCCATCGAACTTGCCGACGAGGGCATCGCGATGGACTGGTATCTGACCTTGAAGATCGCGACGATGGCGCAAGAACTCGCGCGCTACCCGAGCACGCGCGACGTGTGGCTGCCCGGCGGCTATCCGCCGGTCACGCCGGCAGGCGCGGCACTCGGCCGTCTCAAGCTGAAGGGTCTGGCCGACACGATGCGCAAGCTGCAGCGCAACGGTCCGCGCGATTATTACGAAGGCGAAGTCGCGTCCGCCATCGTCAAGGACATCGCCGCGCTCGGCGGCATCATCGACGCCGCACGACCTGAAGAATTTTCACGCGCGCATCGTCGCCCCGCTCGAAATCGACTATCGCGGCGCGACGCATCGCGCTGGCCGGCGGCCTCACTGCGGGCCCGACGATGGCGCGCGTGCTGGGCGCGCTCGCGAATCACAAATTTCCCGCCGGCAAGCCGGATGCGGACGCGTTCGTCGCCTACGCGCAGGCGCTGCGCGATGCGTACGCCGAACGGCTCGCCGACCATGGGTGAAACCGACGACAGCCAAGAATCCCGGCTGCACGTCGCATTTCAACGTCATCGACCGCGACGGCAACATGGTCGCGGTAACGCAAACGCTGCTGTCGGTATTCGGCAGCCGGCTGGTGCTGCCGGCGACCGGCATACTCATGAACAACGGCATGATGTGGTTCGACCCGCGCCCCGAGTCGCCGAACTATTTCGCGCCGGGCAAGCGGCCGCTGACGAACATGTGCCCGCTCATCGCGCGGCGCGACGATCACGGCTGGTTCGCGATCGGCGCCTCCGGCGGGCGCAAGATCATGCCGGCGGTGATGCAGATCTCATCGTTTCTGATCGACCACGGCATGACGCTCGAAAACGCGTTTCATCAGCCGCGCATCGATGCGAGCGGCGGCGAGACGGTCGGCGTCGATCCGCGCCACCCGCCGGACGTGCAAAAAGCGCTGGCGGCGAAATTTTCGACCCAGCTCACCGAGCTCGTCGTGTATCCGACCAACTTCGCCTGCCCGAGCGCGGTGCTGCGCGATCCCGCAACCGGCGAACATCAGGGCATCGCCGACGTGCTGTCGCCGTGGTCGGGAGCGGTGGCGCAGGACTGATGACACCCGAAGTTCAGAATGGGCGCGGATTCGTGAAAAACTACGGCACGCACGTCGACTGATTCGCCGGTTGAGCGCACGCACCACCGGCTCTTATTCAAGTCCCAGCAGTCGCGCCGGGTTGCGCTTCATCATCTTGTCGATGTCGGCCTGCGATACGCCCGCCGCGCGGACCGCGGCCACCTGATTTTCGACGCCATCGGGCGGCGTCATCATGCCCTGCTGGCCAAGGTCGGTCGAGAGCACCAGGTGGTCGGCGCCGATGTCCTTGACTGCCTGCGCCACGGCCTTCGCATCCACGCGGTCCCAGTGCGTCATCCATTGATACTGCGCGGTCGGCCCGGTCAGGAACTGCAGATAGCAGATCTCGATGTAGCCGCCCATCTGCGCGACCTGCTTCGCCTGTTCGGTTGAAAGGCCGGGAATGTTGGTCAGGCCGTGCGTGACGATGATGTTTTTCACGCCCAGTTCGCGCGCGCGCTTGGTCACCGCGATGACTTCCTCGGCATGCACGTGGCCCGTCGCCAGCACCAGATTCTCGCGCGCGATGATCTTGAGCACTTCCTCCATCTGCGGCGTGACCTGCCCGTTGGGCGCGACCAGCAGGCCCGACTTGCTTTTGTCGACCAGCGTCTTGATATGCTTGTCCGAGTCGAACGTCGGCAGCCACACCATTTTGCCGCGGCCGCCCGACATGCGGTGCATCCATTCGACCGCCGCCGGATTGACGCCGCCCACCGAACTGTTGAGCACGATGCCGCCCCACACTTCGATACCGGGCACCTGCTGCATGGTCAGCGCCGCGCGGTCCGCGGTGGTGACGACGTGATTCTTGAGCACGATGCCGCGCATGCCTTTGCGCCGCGCGATCGTCGCCAGTTCGATGTCGGTGAGCGAGCGCCCGAACACGTCCGGGTCCGGGTGCACGTGCATGTCGATGACGCCCGCGGCCGGGCTGATCTTGGGCGGCGGCGGCGGAAATCCGACTTGCGAAAACGCGAAGCCGGATGCGCACAGCGAAAACACCCGCCACAATCGTGCGCAGGCACTGGATGGAAAATACTTCGAAATGATGAATCTTCATGGCACACCTCCTCTTTGGCAGTTACGATGACTCGAATTATTATATTGACCGGTGCGATCTTGGCATCTTTGGGCACTTCAGTCCACTCGCCGTGGCGCGCGTCCGCCGTGGCGGAGAATCGACTCTACCCCCACGGACAGGCGTCATGTCATGCCAACGCGCTGATTTCACATTCGGCGCTATGACAGAGACATGCAGAGATTGTGAACCAGAACGAGGTTCTTAGATCGCCCGGAGAAAATGCATAAAAACACTTGACGAAATTCGCAGGCGGATTAGCATATTCCACTAGGTGAATATTACGCTGACCTGAAATGGGGGAATCCATGCGAAAACCGGCCAAGAAGAAAGCAGCAAAAAAGAAAGCCGCAAAAACTCGGCGCAAAGCGGTGACAAGGAAGGCGGCAAGAAGCCCGCGCAAAGCGCCAAAAAAGAAAGCCGCGAAGAGCCTGCGCAAAGCGGCCACCAGGAAAGCGCGCGAAAAGTCCGCGTAAAGCGGCTAGCGGCAAATCCATACGGCCCCAGCAAAAACCACTGGTGGACGCCGATGACATTGCGCGCGCGGTTTATGACGGGATGCAGGATTTAAGGCTGAAAGATTCCAGCTGATCCGCGCGCTGCCGCGGAGAGCAATGTGGCGATCCAAGCCGCCACCAGACTCTCGCTGGGCGCTAATGCCTCGAATTGACATCGGATGTTTGATGCATTAGCATCTGATGCATGAGAACCACTCTCGATATCGCCAGCGATGTGCTGCAAGCCGCCAAGGAGCGCGCGCGCCGCGAGAAGAAGACCGCCGGGGAAATAATTTCGGAACTCGCCCGCCACGCATTGAACGCGCCGCCGGAAACACCGGTCGCGCGGGCGCCGAAGGCGGTCTACGGCTTGCGCCCGTTTCCGAAGCGCGGCGGCATCGTCACCAACGAACTGATCGACAAGCTGCGCGAAGACGACGCCTACTGATGCGCGCGTTGCTGGACGTCAACGTGCTGATCGCACTGCTGGACGCCGATCATTCGCTGCATGCACGCGCCACACAATGGTTCGCCAGCCATGCGCGGGGCGGTTGGGCGACGTGTCCCATAACGCAAAACGGCTGTGTGCGCATCATGTCCCACCCGGGCTACCCGAACACGGTGTCCGTGCGGGCGATCATGGATCGCCTGACCGAGGCCAGCGCAAGCACCTTCCACGAGTTCTGGCCCGACGACGTCAGCTTGCTCGATGCGAAGGTCGCCGATTCTGCCCGCATTCATGGACCGCGCCAGCTCACGGACATCTACCTGCTGGCGCTCGCCGTGCGACATAAGGGACAGTTCGTCACATTTGACAGCGCGGTTTCCGTTGACGCCATCCGCGGCGCCGAGAAAAAGCACCTCCTGATCCTCTAGAGTCTTAGAACCGATTCACGCGAAACGGCGCGATATCGATGTTCGGCTGCCGGCCCGCGACGAGGTCGGCGATGATGCGCCCGGTCGGCGCACTCCCGACCAGCCCGATGTGGCCGTGCCCGAACGCGTAATAGGTGTTGGCGAATTTCGTCGCGCGGCCGATCACCGGCTTCGAATCCGGCATGCGACGGACGCCGTCCCATCCAGCGCGTGGCATCGACTTCGCGCACCTGCGGAAACATGCGCTTCATGTGGTCGCACCAGCACGTCGGCGCGGCCGTAGTCGGGCTCGGCATCGATGCCGGCGAATTCCGTCTGGCCGGCGATGCGCGTGCCCATTTCCATCGGCGTGACGAAGAATTTGTTCTGCGCCGAGCACACCGGCATCGGCAAGTTCCAGCCCCGGATCGGAGAACGTGACGTGATAGCCGCGCTCGGCTTCGAGCGGCACGGCATCGCCGAGCTTCGCACTGAATTTGCCCGAGTGCACGCCGGCGCACAACACCAGCGTTTCGACATCCATGCGCCCGGCGTCGGTGATGAGCGCCTGCGGGCCCTGCGCGCCGATTTCGATGTCGAGCACTTTGCGCTGCAGTATCTTGCCGCCGTCTTTCTGGAACTGCTGCGCGAGCGTTTTGGTGAGGCGCTCCGGATTGGCGACGTAACCCTGCTCCGGCAGATACACGCCGCGCGCGTAATTGCGGCCGAGCGCCGGCACCATGCGCTCGATGCCTGCCGCATCGAGTTCGTTGCAGACGACGCCGCGATCGCGCCTTAATTTCCAGGCGAGCGCATCCTTGCGATACGCCTCGTCGCTGTCGTAAACGACGACGTAGCCGGTCTTGCGTATGAGGTCGGTGCAGCCGGCGTGTTGCGCGAGCGGCCCGTGCGCATCGAACGTCTGGCTCAGGAGACTGATCAGCGCATCCGCGGTGCTTTCGATCTGCGCGAGCCGCGTGCTCGTCACGAACCGGAACAGCCACGGCAGCGCCTGCGGAAAATACGACCAGCGCACTTTGAGCGGGCCCAGCGGGTCGGTGAGATAGCCGGGCACTTTTTTCAGTATGCCCGGCATCGCGATCGGCACGCACGACCCGGGCGAGAGTATGCCGGCATTGCCGGACGACGTGTATTCGCCGGGCGGACGCTTGTCGACGACGGTCACGTCGTGACCGTCGCGGCGCAGATAGGCGGCGGTGGCGATGCCGACGATGCCGGCGCCGATGATGGTGATTTTTTTCATTGCGATCTCGATGCAAGCTGCGACGAACATAGTCTCGCCGCAATTATGGCAAACTTCACGCCTAAATGTCCTGCATTCTCCCCGCGCGCTTCGCCACACTTTCTTCCGCATGCCAACGCTACGACAGCATAGTCATAGGCGGCGGGCTGGTCGGCTCGGCGGTCGCCTACGGGCTTGCGCGCCGCGGGCTCAAAGTAGCACTCCTCGACGAAGGCGACGTCGCGTTTCGCGCCTCGCGCGGCAACTTCGGTCTCGTGTGGGTGCAAAGCAAAGGCCTCGGCGTGCCCGAATACCAGCGCTGGACACGCCAGTCGTCGGTGCTGTGGGACGACTTTCGCGGTCGAACTTGAAGCAGGAAACCGGCATCGATTGCGCGCACGAGCATCGCGGCGGCGTCCACATCTGCATTACCGAGCAGGATTTCGCGGAGCGCAGGAAAGCGATGGAGCAACTGCATCTCGAATCCGGCGAGACGCGCTTCGAATACGAAATGCTCGACCACGCGCAACTCAAAAAACTGATGCCCGAAATCGGCCCCGAAGTCGCGGGCGCGAGTTACACGCCCTACGACGGCGCCGCCAATCCGCTGTACCTGTTGCGCAGCCTGCACGCGGCGCTCATCAAGCGCGGCGGCAACTATTTCCCGCAAAGCAAAGTCACCGCGCTCAAGGCCGCACCGCATGACTTCACCGTCGACGGCCGGCGGCGCCACCTTCAACGCGCCCAAGCTCGTGCTCGCGGCGGGCCTCGGCAACAAGGACCTGGGCGCGCTCGTCGGCCTCAACGTGCCGGTGCAACCGGTGCGCGGACAGATCTTCGTCACCGAACGCGTGAAACCCGTGCTCAGCATGCTGACGATCTGGGTGCGGCAGATGGCCGAAGGCGCCTCCTGATCGGCGAATCGCGCGAGGAAACCGGCTTCGACGACGCGCACGACGCCCGAGGTGCAGCAGTTTCTCGCGGCGCGCGCGATCAAAATGTTTCCGTTCCTGCGCGACGTGCGCATCGTGCGCCACTGGGGCGCGCTGCGCGTCATGGCGCCCGACGGGCTGCCGATCTACGAACAGTCGCGCGACTACCCGGGCGCGTTCGTCGCCACCTGTCACAGCGGCGTCACGCTCGCCGCGGCGCATGCGCTGCGCTACGCCGAATTCGTCGCCAACGGCGCGCTGCCGGCGGAAGTCGCGCGCTTCACCAACAAGAGATTCGATGTTCAAAACGCTGCCTGATGCCGGCGCCGCCACCGTCACCGTAACGATCAACGGCAAGCCGTTTCAGGCGCCGCAGGGCTGCACTGCCGCTGCCGCGGTGCTGCTCGCGGGTGCAACGCCGACGCGCACGACACCGGTGACGCGGAGCGCCGCGCGCGCCGTACTGCATGATGGGCGTGTGCTTCGAATGCCTGATGGAAATCGACGGCGTGCCGAATCAGCAGGCGTGCCTCGTCCGGTCGCCGACGGCATGCGCATCAACCGCCAGCTCGGCGCCGTCACGGCAAAACCATGAACGCCGCATTCGATCTCGTGATCGTCGGCGCCGGCCCCGCGGGCCTGGCGGCGGCAATCACCGCCGCCGCGCACGGGCTTAAGGTCGCGGTCATCGACGAGCAGGCGGAACCGGGCGGACAGATTTATCGCGGCATCGAAAGCGTAGCCGCGCGGCGCCCCGCGCATTTCGCGATACTCGGGCCCGATTACGCGGCGGGACTCGACCTTGTACAAGACGATTTCGCGCGAGCGGCGCGGAATATCTGCCGCTGACGAGCGTGTGGCAGATCGACAATGAGCGCAACGTGTTTACCCGCAGCAACGGCCGCGCTGCGCGCATTGCGGCGAAACAGGTGCTGATCGCAACCGGCGCGATGGAGCGGCCGGTGCCGGTGCCGGGCTGGACACTGCCCGGCGTCATGACGTGCGGCGCGGCGCAGACGCTGCTGAAAGTCCAGCGGCGCCGTGCCCGGCAGGCCGCTGTCGTGCTCGCGGGTTCCGGGCCGTTGCTGCTGCTGCTCGCGGCGCAACTCGTGCGCGCCGGCGTCAAGCCCGCCGCGATACTCGAAACGCGCCCCAACTATCTCGCGGCATTGCGCCACCTGCCCGCGATTTCTGACGGCGCCCGGTTATTTCGGCAAAGGCCTGCGCCTGCTGACGGAATTGCGCGACGCCGGCGTGGCCATTCAAAGCGGCGTGCGCAATCTGCAGATACGCGGCGACGAGCGGGCGCGTGAAATTCAATACGAGTGGCGCGGACAAACCGCTGCGCGAGCCGGCCGACCTCGTCCTGCTGCATCAGGGCATCGTGCCGAACCTGAATCTTGCGTTGTCGCTGCGCTGCGAACACGCTTGGGACGACGCTCAACGCGCGTTCCGGCCCCGCGTGGATGCGTGGGGCAATACGTCGGTCGCCGGCATGCAGATCGCCGGCGACAACGGGGCATCATCGGCGCGCAGGCGGCGGAGTTTAGCGGCCAGCTCGCCGCGCTGGAGGCGGCGCGAATTCTCGGCAGACTTTCGGCAGCCGACCGCGACCGCCTCGCGCAGCCGCTGCGCGCGCAATTAAAACGCCATCTGAACGCGCGGCCGTTGCTCGACGCGCTGTACCGCCCGCCGCAGGACATGGTCGCGCCGCGCGAACCCGGACACCATCGTCTGCCGCTGCGAGGAAATCCGCGCCGGCGAAATCCGCAGGATAGTGACCGAGCAAGGCTGTCCCGGCCCCAACCAGATGAAATCGTTCACGCGCTGCGGCATGGGGCCGTGCCAGGGACGCCTGTGCGGACTGACCGTGGTCGGAATTGATCGCCGAATGCCGCGGTGTTTCACCTGCCGAAGTCGGCTATTACCGCATACGCTCGCCGGTGAAGCCCATTACGCTGGGCGAAATCGCAGGGCTTGCGCCTTAACTACTTCTTAAATCAAGCGCCGCGCGCACGCGCTCGACACCGTAATCGCGCTCCGCCGCCGCGCGCGATACTTTGCCGTTGCGCAGATCGGCGGCAATCGCCTCCAGCGCGCGCTCCGACGGCGGACCATAACCGCCGGCGCCCGGCGTCTCGATGCGCATCGCATCGCCGACCTTCATTTCGACGCGCGCGACTTTCGAAAATAATTCCTCCTGGTCGGGCCGCCCGTAGTTGCGGATCAGCTTCGCGCGGCGGCCGTCGCGTCCGCCGAAGACTCCGCTCGGCACGCCGACCGTGTGGCTGTCGGAGCGCACCGAGAATATCGTGCCGGGCACGACGGCGCGGATCTGGCGCGCGATGCCGAGCCCGCCGCGGTATTTGCCGGCGCCGCCCGAATCCTCGACCAGCGCGTACTCGTCTACCCGCAGCGGATATTCGTTCTCCAGCGCTTCGGCCGGCAGGTTGGAGGTGTTGGTCATGTGCACGTGCACCGCGTCCATGCCGTCGGCGTCACAGCGCGCGCCGCTGCCGCCGCCGAGTGTTTCGAGATAGACGTAATCGCCCTGCCGCCGCGTGAGCGCGCCGGAATAGACGATCGCCGGCACCACGTCGTTGCCCGACGCCATTACGCGCGCGGGCGGCAAGAGCCCGCGGAACGCGCCGAAGATCGCGCCGGCGACCTTCTGGCAGGTGATCGAGCGCGCGCCGACCGGCGCCGGCGGATTCGGATTGACGATGCTGCCCGGCGGCGCGCTGATGGTGACCGCGTCGAACAATCCCGCGTTCGGCAACAACTCCGGATCGAGCAGCGCCTTGATCGAGTAATAGACGCACGCATGCAGCGCGTTGGTCGGCACGTTCATCGCACCGCGCGCCTGTTTGCCCGAACCGCTGAAGTCGAGCGCGAGCCCGTCGCCCGACACGCGCACCGTGACCGCGATCGGCACCGGCTCGCCGCCCATGCCGTCGTCGTCGAGATAATTGGTGAAACTGTATTCGCCCGCCTTCAATTCCGCGATGCGGTTGCGGATGCGGCGGCGCGTGTAGGCGATGATGTCGTCGATCGACTGGCGCACCGCCGCGATACCCATCTGCGCGACGAGCCCGCGCGCGGCCTGCGCGCCGCGCTCGTTGGTCGCGACCTGCACGCGCAGGTCGAGCGCGCGCTCCTCGGGGTCGCGCGTGTTGTGCGCGATCAGGTTGAGCGTCTCGATGTCGAGCACGCCCGCGCGCACGATGCGCACGACGGGCAGCCGTATGCCCTCCTCGAAGATCGAGCGCGAACCGCCGGCAATCGAGCCCGGCACCGCACCGCCGACGTCCGCGTGATGGCCGACGTTGGCGGCGAAGAATTCGACCTTGCCGTCGACGAACACCGGCGTCACGCAACTGATGTCCGGCAGGTGCGTGCCGTTCGCGAGATAGGGGTCGTTGCACAGGAACACGTCGCCGTCCTGCATTTTCTCGACCGGACACGCGTTGAGCACCGCCGCGACGCCGCCATCGAGCGAACCGAGATGCAGCGGAATCTGCGTGCCCTGCGCGATCAGCCGCCCGCGCCCGTCGAACAACCCCACCGAGCAGTCGCGCCGCTCCTTGATGTTGGTCGAGAAACGACGAGCGCACGAGCGTGTTGTTCATGTCCTCGGTGATCGACAGCAGGCGGTTGCTGAAGACCTCCATCGCGATCGGGTCGAAGATTTTCGGTTCGTGCACGGAGTGGCTCATGCGGCGCGGCCCACGTTGATGATGATGTTGCCGATGCGGTCGACCGTCGCGCTCTGCCCCGGCGCGAGCAGTACGGTCGAGCTCATTTCCTCGATCAGCGCGGGGCCCGCGAGTGTGGCGCCGGCGGGCAATTTCGCGCGCGCATGCACCGGCGTATCGAGCCAGCCGTGTTTCTCGCCGAAATAAACGTTGCGCTGCGCGGTCACCGCGGCAGCGACGCTGCCGGCAACGCCGATTTCGCGCAACGGCGCCTTGGCGACGCTGCCGACCGCCTGCAGGCGGCAATTGACGATCTCGACCGCGCGTCCCGGCACGTCGTAGCCGTATTCGCGCTGGTGGGCCGCGGCAAATGCGATCAAGAAACTCCGCCATGCCATCCGCAGCAACGCGCGGCATCGCGACGATCACCTCGAAGTTCTGCCCCTGGTAGCGCGCGTCGATGTGATAGCGGAAGGATTGTTCGGGCAGCGGCACGCGCTCGCGCGTCGAGCCACGCGCGCGCTTCAGCCTCCATTTCGGCGAACAAGCGCGCACACGTGCCGCCAGCTCGTCGGCGGCGACTTCGGCGATTTCGCTGCGCACGAAATCGAAGCTGATGTCGGTCAGCAGCATGCCGCGCGCGCACAGCGTGCCGGGTTCCTGCGGCACGATCACGGTCGGTATGCCGCATTCCGCCGCGACGTCGATCGCGTGCAGCGGCCCGGCACCGCCGTAGGCGAACAACGCGAATTGCGACAAGATCGTAGCCGCGCTCGGTCGATACCGAGCGGATCGCGCGGCTCATGTTGGCGTTCGCTATGCGGATCACGCCTTCGGCCGCCGCCTCCAGCGCAAGTCCGAGCGGCCGCGCAACTTTTGCTTCGATCACGTCACGCGCCGCCGACTCGTCGACCTTGAGCCGCCCGTCGAGCAGCGCCACCGGATTCAGGCGATGCAGGCTGATCTGCGCGTCGGTGATCGTCGGTTCAACGCCGCCGCGCGCGTACGCCGCCGGACCCGGATCCGCGCCCGCGCTTTTCGGCCCGACCTTCAACGCGCCCGCGTCGTCCATCCACGCGATGCTGCCGCCGCCGGCGCCGATCACGTGGATGTCTATCATCGGCGTCTTGACCGGATAATCGGCGACCAGCCGGCTCGAACTGAAAAGCGGCTTGCCGCGATAGACGAGCGACACGTCGGTGCTGGTGCCGCCGACGTCGAACGTGACGAGGTTTTCGAAACCCGCGACGCGGCCGATTTCAGCCGCGCCCACCACGCCGGCCGCGGGCCCCGACAAACAGGTGCGCACCGGGTACGCGCGCACCGCGCGCATCGACATCAGGCCGCCGTTGGAATGGATCGTGAACGGCTCGACGCGCGATGCCGAGATTTTTCACGCGCGCGAGAAAACCTGCGAGGTAGGTCTCCATGCGCGGGCCGACCGCGGCGTTGAGCAGTGTAGTCGACCAGCGCTCGTACTCGCGGAATTCCGGCAGCACTTCGCTCGACACGCTGATGTAGGCGTCGGGCAGAACGCGCTCGACCACGCGCCGCGCCGCCTGCTCGTGCGCCGGATTGCGGTAGGAATGCAGAAAGCACACCGCGACGGATTTGACGCCGGCGGACTTCAGGCGCTCCGCCGCGGCTTCGACTTCGCGCTCATCGAGCGCGGCGATCACCGTCCCGTGCGCGTCGATGCGCTCGCCGATTTCATGCCGGTGCTCGCGCACCGCCAGCGGCGGCGGCTTCACGACGCCGTAGTCGAAGAGATGCGGCCGCACCTGGCGGCCGATTTCGATCACGTCGCGAAAACCGCGGGTGGTGATGAGCCCGGTGACGGCACCGCGCCGCTCGATCACGAGGTTGGTCGCAACCGTCGTGCCGTGGCCGATGTGGGCGACCTCTGCCGGCGCGATCGCATGCATCCTGAACAAGATCGGCGATGCCCTGCTCGATCGCCAGCGACGGATCGCGCGGCGTGGACGCCACCTTGTGGAAGCTGACCGCCCCGTCTTTCTCGCCAAGCAGCGTGAAGTCCGTGAACGTGCCGCCGACGTCGATGCCGATTCGATACACGGGTCCTGAACCTACTCAGGCTTGATGCCGGCGTCCTGGATCACGTTGCGCCACTTGACGATTTCACTCTGGACCCGCGCGGCGAAAACCGCGGGGCTGCTGGCGACGATATCCGCGCCCTGACCGGCGAGCAGCTCGCGCATGGCGGGTGCGCTCAGCACGCGCGCGGTGTCTTCGTTGACCTTGCGGATGACGTCGGGCGGCGCGCCGGCGGGCGCGAACAACCCGAACCATACGATCGCTTCGAACCCGGGATAGCCCGACTCGGCGACGGTCGGCACCTGCGGCGCGGTCGGCGAGCGCTTGCAGGCTGCTCACCGCGAGCGTGCGCAGCTTGCCCGTCTGCACGTGCGGCAGCGAGGTCATGATGACGTCGAACATCAGCGACAGATGCCCGCCCAGAAGCTCGATCAGCGCCGGGCCGGTGCCTTTGTACGGCACGTGCACCATTTTGATTTTCGCCACCGACTGCAGGAGTTCCATCGCCATGTGCGAGGTGCTGCCGGTGCCGGCGGTGCCGTAGTTGAGCTCGTTCGGATGCGCCTT
Source organism: uncultured beta proteobacterium (assembly GCA_963778865.1). GTDB lineage: Bacteria > Pseudomonadota > Gammaproteobacteria > Burkholderiales > SG8-41 > PALSA-1004. The sequence goes on from CAVZWF010000009.1 coordinate 261,453, forward strand.
GGCAAGCGCCACCAGTTCCCTCAGCGATTTCGCCGGGATCGAGGGGTGCACCGACAGCATTTGCGGAATCGTTGCGATCTCCGTGATCGGCGCGAAATCGCGCTGCGGATCGAATGGCAGCTTCGCGTACAGCGATGCCGCCACCGCATTGGTGGTGTTCGTTCCCAGGAGCAGCGTGTAGCCGTCGGCGGCCGACTTGGCAACAAAATCGGAACCGACGATGCCGCCGCCGCCCGCGCGGTTGTCGACGATCACCGGCGTCTTCCACGCTTCGTTGAGACGTTGCGCGACGTTGCGCGCCAAGCAGATCGGTCGAGCCGCCGGCGGCGAACGCCACCACGATGCGCACGGTCTTGGCGGGATAGAGCGTCAGCGGCAACGGCCGTGCCACACGCGGCCAACCACGCAATAATCGACCGCAACCACCAGCAATAAAAGCTTCATGACCACTCCCGTCCGCGGAATGAATTGACGGTGTTCCGCCGCGCCGACGATAGCATCGGATACCGCGAGGGTCAACGCGATGACAGCGTGTGCGTTCTTGCGTAGCAGAGAACTTCGCTTGGTCCGCACCGCTCACTGAAAATGCGCCTACTTGAGCAGCGAATTCGCTTCACCGAGCGCGGGGTAGCCGACGCTGTCCGCCTGCGCGCGGAATTGCGGCGCAATGGGCACCGGCAGCGCGGTCATCTCTTTCCCATCCGCGGCGAGTTTCGCGCCGAACACGCCGCGCGAAATGAAATGCGCATCGCGCATGGCCTCTTCGAGCGACGCCATGATGCAGCAACAGACGTCCTTGCCGGCAAACAGCTTGCGCCACTCGTCCGCCGGTTTGGCGGCGATTTTCTCCGCCACCGCGCGCCGGGTCGCAGCAGGATCGCGTCGCATCGTCGCTGAATTCGGGCGCGAGCCCGATCAGTGCGCAGAAGTTCTCCCAGAACTTCTGCTCCAAGCGGCGCTGCCGCAACGAATTTGCCGTCCCGCGTGCGATAGACGTTGTAGCGCGGTGAGCCGCCCGTCACGAGTTCGCCGCCGGGCGTCGGCCACTGGCCCGCGACTTCGCCGTTGCCCATCGCCCAGTACATGAATGCGAAAAGATTGTCCGCCATCGCGACGTCGAGCTTGCAGCCTTTGCCCGTGCGGTCGCGGTCGCGCAGCGCCAGCAGGATGTTGATCACCGCCGGATAAGTGCCGCCGCCGATATCGGCGATCAGCGCGGGCGGCGGCACCGGCGCGCCGTCGCTGCCCGCCGCAAGCGCCAGCAGGCCCGCTTCGGCGATGTAATTCAGATCGTGCGCCGCCACGTCGGCGCGCGGCCCGTGCTGGCCGTAACCGGTGATCGCGCAGTAGATGATGCGCGGATTGATTTTGTCGAGCGCGTCGTAACCGAGACCCAGCCTGTCCATGACGCCGGGACGAAACTGCTCGACGACGACGTCGGCTGCGGCGATGAGCGGCGTTAATTTTTCAACCGCGGCCGGGTCCTTGAGGTCGATCGCGATCGAACGCTTGCCGCGGTTGAGCATCGCGAAGTTGACGCTGTCGGCGCCGAATTTCGGCGCGTAAGAACGCATTTCGTCGCCGCGGCCCGGGCGCTCGATCTTGATGACCTCGGCGCCCGCCTCGGCGAGCATCAGCGTCGCCAGCGGCCCGGGCAGCAGCGTGCTGAAATCCAGCACGCGGATTCCTTCAAGCGGTTCATGTCAAAATTCAAAGCCGCCGCAAAGGACGCAAGGAACGCAAGGCAACAAATTCTATACATAGGCAAAATAAATTCAACGCGTGAAGTTCATGCGCGATTCGAATTTGAATTTCGTTTCCTTCGCGTCCTTGCGTCCTTCGCGGCAAAGCTTTAAGTTTTCGTTGCGCTTCGCAACGCGCGCGCGGCGCGCGGGCGCGTAGGCCGCTTCGCCGGTCGCCTCGAACAGCGCCTGCGTCACGTCGAAATGATGCGCGAGCCCGGTGCGCTCGAGCAGCGCGATCGGCCCTTCGGGATAACCGAGCCCGAGCCTCAACGTGGTATCGAGATCGTCGGCGCTCGCCAGCCCCTCGTCGAGTCGGCGCAGCGCGGCGTTGTAGTACGGGCGCACCAGCCGGTCGATGATGCGGCCGGCGAAATCGCCGCACACCGCGACCTGCAGGCCCGCCGCCTCGAACACGAGCTTCGCCGCCGCGAGCGCCGCGTCATCGGTGCGCGGCTGGCGCACGAGTTCGACGAGATTCGTCGGGTTCCGCGTCGCCCAGGCGAAAGCGCGCGAAACCGAGCACGTTGGAGCCTTCCTCGGCGCGGCTTTCGCCCGTGTGCACGCCGAGCGACTCGGTGCCGAGCTCTATGATGACCGCGACCTTGTCCTTCCACTTGGGCAGCGACTTGGCATGCGTGCCCGCGTGCTCGCCGATCACGATCACGACGTCCGCGGATTTGAGATCCTTGGCGGCGCCGGTGAGCAACGCGTGCTCGTCCGGAAACGAACGGCTGTCGCCGGTATCGAGTAAAGCGTAGTGCATAGTCACTCCTCAGCCTCCAAACATCGCGTTGCCCGCGTACTTGAAAAATCCCTGCCCGGTCTTGCGGCCGAGATGACCCGCCGCGATCATGCGCTTGACCAGCGCCGGCACCGCGGCGCGCGGATCGTGGGTGACGCATACAACGCCTCGGCCACCAGCAAATGCGTGTCGAGCCCGACGAGATCGAGCAGTTCGAGCGGCCCCAGCGGGTAGCCGAGCCCGACCTTGATCGCGCGGTCGATGTCGGCGGGCGCCGCGACGCCGGCTTCAACCAGGCGGATCGCATCGTTGTTGAACGGCATCAGAAAGTAATTGAGGATGAAGCCGGGATTGTCCTTGGTCTTGACCGGCGTCTGGCCCATGGCCTTGCAAAACGCCCACGCCGCCGCGAACGACTCGTCGCTCGTGCGTATGCCCGGCGACATCTCGACCAGCTTCATCAGCTGCGCGGGCAGGCAGAAGTGCATGCCGACGAAGCGCTCGTCGCGGCCCGAGCCGGCGGCGATCTCGGTGATCGACAGCGTCGACGTGTTCGACGCGAACAACGTGTGCGGCGGGCACACCTTGTTCAGCTTGCGCGAGCAGATCGTGCTTGACCTTCAGATCTCTCGAACACCGCCTCGATCACGATGTCGCACGCCGCCATGTCCGCGATCTTCGTCGTGCCGGTCAGATTGTTCATGATCGCGTCGACCTGCGGCTGCGTGAGCTTCTTGCGCTCGACCGACTTCGCGAAAAACCCCGCCGTCTGCTTGCGCGCGCGGTCGAGCGCGTCCTGGCGCGTGTCGTAGACGATCGTTTTGAATCCGGCGCGCGCCGCGACGATCGCGATGCCCGCGCCCATGGTGCCGCTGCCGGCGACGCCTACGGTCTTGATCGCTGCGCTCATCGGCGACCTCGGCCGTGAATGGTGAGTCGTAAATCGTGAATCGTGAGCCCCTCACCCCAACCTGGCCCCCTCGCGTGCTGCGCTTGCTCTCCCCCGGTAACGGGGGAGAAGGAGGAAATCATTGCACCTTCCATGTGCCGCTTCACTTTCATATGCCTTTTACGATTCACGATTTACTACGACTCACGATTCACGATTCACCGCTTTATAAAACTGCGCCCGATCAACTGGCGGTGAATCTGGTTCGTGCCTTCCCAGATCTGGGTGATCTTGGCGTCGCGCATCAGCCGCTCGACGCGGTAGTCCTTGCAGTAGCCGTAGCCGCCGTAGAGCTGCACGGCGTCGGTCGCGATGCGCATGGCGAGGTCGGACGCGCGCATCTTCAGCATCGACGCCTCGACGCCGAAGTCCGCCGCGCCCGCGTCCACCATGCGCGCGACATGCCACAGCCACGCTTCGCACATCGCGAGATCGGTCGCCATGTCGGCGAGCATGAACTGTATGCCCTGAAACTCGACGATCTTGCGCCCCGACTGCCGGCGCTCGTTGATATAGGCCACCGCGTCCTCGAACGCGGCGCGCGCGATGCCGAGCGCGTGCGCCGCGACGCTCGGCCGCGACTTGTTGAGCGACGCGAGCAGGATCTTCAGGCCGTCGCCGGGATTGCCGAGCAGATTGGCGCGCGGCACGCGGCAGTTGTCGAACGCGAGCGCCGCGGTGCTCGAGGCGCGCAGGCCCATCTTGTCTTCCTCGCGCACGACCTTGAGGCCCGGCGTGCCCTTCTCCAGCACCAGCACCGAGATCGCGCCCTTGCTGTCGGCGATTTCGCTCCATTTGCCGAACAGCAGGTAGAGATCGGCGTGCGCGCCGTTGGTGATGAAGGTCTTGGTGCCGTTGATGACGATGCGATCGCCGTCCGGCCTGAATTCGGTCTTCATGCCGGTCGCGTCCGACCCGGCGGTGGGCTCGGTGATCGCCAGCGACGCGAGGCCGCCGTTCGACCATGACCGGCAGCAGGCGCTTCTTCTGCTCTTCGGTGCCGAAATCGATCAGCGGCTTCACCGCTGGAAATTGGTCGCCCAGATGATGCCGGTCGACGCGCAGGCCTTGGAGATTTCGCGCACGCATTCGAGGTAGGCCGCATACGACATCGGCGCGCCGCCGTAGGCCTCGGGAATGAACATCGCGTTCAAGCCCAGCGCGTTGATCGCCTTCACATTGTCCGCGGGAATTCGCCGCTGCGGTCGTAATGTCCCGCGCGCGGCGCGATTACGCTCGCGCGCGAGCTTGCGCACGCTCTCGAGCAGCATGCGCTCTCGTCGCTGCAGCGCGAGCGCTCGTCGAGGCGTTCAGCAGTCAAGCCGGTCGACCATGCGTATCAGTGGTGCGATCCCCTGCGCGCCGTCGATGTAGATGGTCTCGCCGCGACAGAAACGGAATGTCCTCGCTGAAAATCGCCGCGACCAGCTGCGCGACGTCGGCGGCGCTGCCGGTCGCGCCCGCGGAATGCGCTTGCTCAGGTAGTCGCGCGAGCGGGCCGCCGCGTCATCGCCTCGCGGTTGAGATCGGTCACGATGTAGCCGGGCGCCACGTCGAGCACGCGGATGCCGCGGCTCGCCCATTCGACCGCGAGACAGCGCGTGATCGCGCCGACCGCCGCCTTGGACGCGCAGTAGGCGACGTTGCGCTTGACGCCGATCTTGTCGAAGAACGAGCCGATGTTGACGATGGCGCCGCCGCCGCTTTTGACGAGATGCGGGTAGGCCTCGCGGCACGCCGCAAACACCGCGGTCGCATTCGTCGCCATCACTTTTTCGTACGTTGCGAGCGCGAGTTCGTGGCTGGCGCCGTCGAGATGAATGCCGGCGTTGTTGACGAGGCCGTGCAACGCGCCCGCTTTCTGCGCGACCGCAGTTCGGCGAAGGCCGCGTCGTCAGACTCGCTTCGTCGGTGCACGTCGCAGCGCGCACGTCGATGCCAACGCGCCGCGGCACCTTCGGCGCGCCATGCGGCCTTCGGGCCGCGCTGCGCGCTCGGCGCGTAGGCAGGCCACGGCTGGCAAGCCGCGGCTGCGCCAGCAGCTCGAGCGCAATCGCCGCCCTATGCCGCGGCTCGCGCCGGTGACTGCGATGACTCTGTCGCTATCTGCGCTCATCGCGGTTCATTTCAGTCCTTGAACTGCGGCTTGCGCTTGTCGATGAACGCATCCATGCCTTCGGCCGCATCTTCGGTCTGGAACGCCAGGGTCGACAGAGTCGGCCTCGACGCGCAGCCCTTCGTGCACCGGATTGTCGAGCGCGCGCTTGACCGCTTCGCGCGCGAAACCGCAGCACCGGCAGGCTGTAACCGGAGAACTCGCGCGCGTAGGCGACGCCCTGCGCGACCGCGTCGCCTTCGATCAATCGATGGACGAGCCCGATGCGCGCGCGCTTCTTCGGCGTCCACCGTGCGGCCGGTCATGATCATTTCGAGCGCGCGCGCCTCGCCGATCGCGCGCGGCAGGCGCTGCGTGCCGCCGTAGCCGGGAATCAGGCCGAGCTTGATTTCGGGCAGTCCCATCTTCGCGTTCGTCGTCGCAATGCGGAACGTGCACGCGAGCGCCAGTTCGAGCCCGCCGCCGAACGCGTAGCCGTTGATGATCGCGACCGACGGCATCGGCAGCGTGTCGAGCTTCGCGAACACCGCCTGCCCGGCTTCCGCGCCCTGCTTTCTGCGCGGCAAGCGAGCGGCCGGTCAGCTCCTTGATGTCGGCGCCGGCGCAGAACGCCTTCGCGCCGGCGCCGGTGATCAGCAGCGCGCGCGCGTCGCTCGCGGCGACCTCGTCGAACGCGCGCCCGAGATCCGCGATCAGCGCGAACGACAGCGCGTTCAGCGCCTCCGGGCGGTTCAGCGTGATCAGCGCGAATTCTTCGACGCGGGTGAGTTCAATGGCCATCGTCGTAAACGGTGTATCGTGAAGGGTGACATGGTAAACAGTTTTCGGCAGTCGCGCTGTTACGAATTCCTGCTGCCCGTTTCCGATGTGCGCTTCTGCGGACTCACCCAGCGCACGGCGCGGCTTGATGCTGCCCGCTTTCGCCATTTCGACCAGTTCGCGCTTCAGTATCTTGCCGCTCGCGGTCAGCGGAAACGCGTCCATGCAGATGAAATACTCGGGCATGTCGTATTTCGACAGGCCGTGCTCGCTCAGATGCTCGAGCATCTGCGCCGGCATCGACCGCCGTGCCGTCGCGCGCGATGATCGCGAGGCACACGCGCTCGCCCAGGCGCTCGTCGGCCACCGGGAACGCCGCGGCCTTGAGCACCGCCGGATGCTTCGACGCGCCAGGTTCTCGATGTGCGCCGGATAGATGTTGTGGCCGCCGCGGATGATCAGGTCCTTCTTGCGCCCGACGATCTGCAGATTGCCCTGCGCATCGAAGCGCCCGAGATCGCCGCTCATGAACCAGCCGCTGCGCGTTGAACGAATTCTCGGTCGCGCGCCTGGTTGTCGAAGTAGCCGAGCGTCAGCAGCGCGCCGCGCGTGCCGATTTCGCCCAGTCTCGCCGGGCTTCGCCTCGACGTCCGGGTTTTCCTGGTCCCACAGCCGCGTCTCGTAGCCGTGGCACGCGCGCCCGCAGGTCGCGGTGATCACCTCGACGTCGTCGTCCGGCAGCGTGTACTGGTGCGAGCCGTTTTCGGTCATGCCGTAGATGTTCTGCGGCTTGACGCCCATGTCGAGGAACGCTTTCGCCGTCTGCGGCGGAATGATCGAGCCCGCCATGTAGAAGATTCTCACCTTGCCGAGCTGCGTCATGCCGCGCGCCTTCATGTCGGCGAGGATGTCCATCGCGTGCGTCGGCACGCCCATCACGTAGGTGGCGCCGGTCTCGACGATCCAGTCGAGCGGCTTCTTGCCCGGCGGCAGATCGTTGACGACGAGTTCGAACCCGGCGACCAGGCTCTGCTCGAGCGCCACGGTGGCGATGTGATGCGACAGCGGGCTGTGGCTGAAGCAGTATCGTTTTGTCGTCGTGATGCCAGTCCGTCACCATCGCGCGGCCGTTGGCGAGCAGCGTGTTGTCGGAATGCATCACGCCCTTCGGCATGCCGGTCGTGCCGGACGTGAAGGCGAGGTAGACGATCTTGTCCGGATTGAGATCGGGCTCGGGCAGCGCTGCCCGGCTCGCCTGCCCATAGCGGGAAACTGCGCGCAATCGCCAGCGCGCGCCCGCGTCCGCACCGACCGGCGGCAGGCTGTAGACGCGCTTCATCGCCGGCAACGCTTTCGCCGCCGCAAACACGTCCGCGCGGTCGGCGTCCGCACCGTAGCCCGGCTGCGCGAACAACACCGCGGTCTGGATGCGCTCGAGCAGCTGCGACGATTTCGCCGACCGTGTAGTTCTGATGCAGCGACGGATTGCAGACGTAGCCGTTGCGCGAGCAGGCGAGGAACACGACGACCGCCTCGACGCGGTTGGGCAGCCACACCGACACGCGCTCGCCGCGCTTCACGCCCGCCGCGTGCAGATCCGCCGCCAGCGCGTCGACCCACTGCGAGCAGCTGCGCACCACGTGAGCGCGCCGGCTGTCGCGCAACGCTGCATGCGGCGCACGCGCGCGTGCTCGCGCAGCGCTGTACAGCGTGTCGCGCGCCACAGCCAGCGTAGTACAGCGTGTCGCGGTCTGCCAGCAGTGCCCGTAGAGCGTAGTAGCTCGCGCGCGCGGCCGCGGATCAGTGCAGACGTCAGGACTGGTGCTGCACATCGTGCTGCCTCTCTGCTCGGCCGTGCGTTCTCAGTGGCCGAACTTGTCCGGATCGGGCTTGCGCTTCTCGCGGAACGACTGCGCCCAGCTCCTGCGATTCCTCGGTGTCGAGATAAGCCGCGCAGCAGCAGGTCGTGCGACATGCGGCCGAGGCCGCCGACGCCGCCGTGGCGCGCGGTGAACGCGGCCTTGAGCGACGCCAGCGCGAACGCGCCGCGCTCGGCGATCTCGAGCGCCATCGCGCGCGTTTCCTCCTTCAGCTTGTCGTCGGGCACGACCTTGTTGATGAGCCCGATCTCCAGCGCCTCGCGCGCGCGTCAGCTTCGGATTGCAGAACCACATTTCCTTCGCTTTCTTCTTGCCGACCAGGTCTTCGAGATACCAGGTGCCGTAGCCGGCGTCGAAGCTGCCCATCATCGGGCCGACCTGGCGGAACACCGCGCTCTCCTTGGCGATCGTGATGTCGCACATCACCTGCAGCACGTTGCCGCCGCCGACCGCGAAGCCGTTGACCGACGCGATCACCGGCTTCTGCAGCCGGTCGATGCTCTCGTACATTTCGAGCGTCGGCAGCATGCCGGCGTAGAGCGTGCTGTCTTCCATGCCGTCCTTGCGCCCGCCGATGCAGAAGAACTTGTCGCCGGCGCCGGTGATCACGAGCACGCGCGTGCGCGTCTCGCGCCGGATGTCGTTGATGCAGTCGCGGATCTCGTGGCACATCTGCGCCGTGAACATGTTGCCGTCGTCCGGACGGTTCAGCGTCATCGAGCCGATCGGCGCCGTCTTCCTCGTACAGAATGGTTTCGAATGCCATGGCTACCGCCGCTTTACCGTTGGGTTGGGAGTTGATTGCCGGCAGGTTCCGCCGGCGCGACTGACTGCCGCTATTCTAAATCAAACGCAATTTCCTGCCGCGCGCATTCAGCGCAGAATGCCTTCGATGTTTTTCGGGTCGGGCTGCAGTTCGCCGGCGTCGATGTGCTTGCCCATCACTGCCCCTCACCCCGGCGCTCTCCCCACTTACGCGGGGCGCGGGAGCATTTTCGAAAACACTTCTCAGTCATCGCGATCAGATCACCTTCTGCAGGCGCAGGCCCGCCACCGCCTGCATGTCGTAACCCAGCCAGTCGCGCAGTACCGCGCCGGTGTGCTCGCCGAGCTTGCGGCGGCGGCGAGCGATAGGTCGCGGTGACGCCGTCGATGCCGATGCCGAGCCCGACCTGCGGCACGCGCCGGCCGCCGGCGTCCGCGGTGTACAGCAGGCCGCGCGCGATCAGTTCCGGATCGCGCGCAAGATCGTCGACGCTGTTGACGGGCCCCGCGGGCACCTTGGCCTCCATGAAAATGTTCAGCCATTCGTCGCGCGGCCGCGTGCGCAGGATCGCCTGGATGTCGGCCACGATTTCCGCGCGCGCGGCGCGACGGTCGGCGTTGCTCGCATGCCGCGCGTCCTCGCCCTTTGCCGCCTGCCCCACCGCCTGCCAGAATCGTTTCCAGATGGCGTCGTTGCCGAGCGCGAGGTTCAGCGGCTTGTCCTGCGTGTCAAACGCCTGATACACCGCGATCACGCTGTCCTTCGCACCCGTGCGCTGCGGCACTTCGCCCGTACCCAGGTACGGCACGATGCGCGGCGACATGAAGCGCGTCATGCTGTCCACCATCGCGATGTCGATGTGATGGCCGCGCGCCGGATTTCGCGCGCTCGAACAATGCGGCGAGCGTCGCCATCGCGGCGTCCATGCCGGAAATCAGATCGGCGGCGGGCGTGCCGATTTTCTGCGGCGGGCTGTCGGCCTCGCCGGTCAGGTCCATCACGCTGCTGTAACCTTCGGCGATCAGGTCGTAGCACGGAAAATCCTTGCGCGCGCCGGTGAGCCCGAATCCCGTCAGCGACACGAACACGAGATCGGGCTTGATCGCTGTTCAGCGCCGCGTAATCGATGCCGAGTTTTTTCTGCACGCGTGCGACGAGGTTGACGATCACGACGTCCGCCTTCTTCACCAGGTCGTGCAGAACTTTGCGGCCAGCTTCGCCGCTGTAATCGAGCGTGACGCTTTCCTTGTTGCGGTTGACACTCATAAACCACAGCGATTCGCCGTCGTGCCACGGCGGCCCCCACGCGCGGCAATCGTCGCCGGTGCCCGGCCGCTCGACCTTGATCACGCGCGCGCCCATGTCGGCGAGCAGCATGGTCGCGTACGGCCCCGCGATCGAAGTCGTCAGGTCGACGACCGTGACGCCCGCGAGCAAAGGCGCGGCGGAAGGCGATGCCGGAGCCGGCAAAGTGTCTAATGGCAGCATGAGTTCCCCGTTATTCGACGTTGATGCCCGCTGCTTTGGCGATGCGGATATTCTGCGCGACTTCGTTGCGGATGAACGCGCCGAATTCTTCCGGCGTGCCCGCCGCTGCCGGCATGCGCGCCGTTACGCCGGACGCGCCGCCCGCGCCCGGCAGCCGGATTTTTCTCCGTTCCAAGCTGCGCACGTGGCGTGTCGCGCGGCTAGCGCTTCGCATCCTGCTCGTTGAACACCTGTTGCGCGACGCGAAAGCTGTCGAGCGCCGCGGGAATTCCGCAGTAGACGGCGGTCTGCATCAACACTTCACGCACGTCTTCGCGGGTCACGCCGATATTGGGCGCGGCGCCGAGATAAATTTTCACTTCCTCGGTGCGGCCCATCGCGGTCAGCACGCCGAGGTTGATCAGCGCGCGCGTGCGGCGGTCGAGCCCCGGCCGGCTCCACAGCGTGCCCCACACGTATTCGGCGATCAGTTCCTGAAACGGCCGGTTGAAATCGGTGGTCGTTTTCGCCGCGTCGTCGACGTAGGCGTCGCCCAGCACTTCGCGGCGCACTTGTTGTCCTTTTTCGTACAGCTCCTTGTTCACTCGCTTCTCCTTGCCTGTGGGTAATTCGATGTGGCCAGCGGCCGCGCTAGTCCGCGCGGATGCCGACCGCCTTGATGACCTTGCCCCATTTTATGACTTCGGCCCCGATGTATTTGCTGAATTCAGCCGGCGAGTTGCCGAGCGGCATCGGCGCCCGAGTGCCGCGAAACGCTCGTTCACGTCCGCTTCGCGCAGTAGGGCGATGACGGTCTGCGTTCAACCGGGCAACGATGGCGGGCGGCGTGCGCGCCGGCGCCAGCACGCCGTACCACAGGCTGCTCTCGTAGCCGGCGCACGCCCGCTTCCGCGACGGTGGGCAATTCCGGAATCGCGGGCGAGCGCGTGGCGGTCGAAATCGCAATCGCGCGCAGGCGGCCGCTTTTCACGTGCGGCAAAGACGACGGCATCGGGTCGAACACCAGTTGCACCTGTCCGGCGAGCAGGCTGGGCATCGCCTGTCCGCTGCCTTTGAACGGCACGTGCACGACGTTGATGCCGGCCATGTATTTCAGGAGTTCCATCGCGAGGTGGCTCGAGCTGCCGGTGCCGGACGACGAATAATTCAGCTCGCCCGGCCGCGCTTTGGCGAGCGCGAGCAATTCTTTCAGCGTCGTCGCTTTTACCGATGGATGCACGACCAGCAACTGCGGCATCGACACCGTCTGCGAGACCGGCGCGAAATCGCGCAGCGGATCGTAGTCGAGCCTGCGCGTACAGCGCGGGATTGATCGCCAGTATGCTGGTCGCGCCGGCGAGCAGCGTGTAGCCGTCGGGCGCGCTCTTGGCGACGATGCCGCCCGCGATCGTGCCGCTCGCGCCCGCGCGGTTGTCGATGATCACCGGCTGCCCGAAATGCTCGGTCAGTTTCTGGCCGACGATGCGCGCCGTGATGTCGGACGCGCCGCCCGCGGTAAAACCGACCACGAAGCGGATCGGCTTCGCCGGATAGCTCTGCGCAAGCGACGCGGCCCGCGCATGTAATCAAAATGCCGGCGCGCAGCCGACAAACCGCGACGAGCGCGCGCGTGACTTCGTGTGCAGTTTCGTTCGGCACTTCGATCATGACAGCGGAAAAATTATCTTCGAAGTCGTGTTCCAGATGCCCCCTCTCCCCGCGTCAGCGGAGAGAGGGTTGGGGTGAGGGGCCGCACGACTACGCGACTAATTCTTATTTTCGTTCGGATTGTAACCCGCCCCGTCTGGAGCGCGCACCCGGAAAATGGTAATATGCGCTCCCCGTACGCAGCACGACACACACGGGTGGTTAGCTCAGCGGTAGAGCACTGCCTTCACACGGCAGGGGCCACTGGTTCGATCCCAGGTACCACCCACCAGATTCTTTGTCCTGCGCAGTTGCCAGCTCGGGCCTTGACCGCGATGGCACGACCCAGCGTCTCAAGGCGCTGCTTCCACGCAAACGTTGATTGCTCACCGCTCACCCAAGTAGCGCCTGGTACATGCACAGCACGGCCGCAACCAGCAGCACGAGAAACGTCAACGCGGCGCCGGCAACGCGTCCGAATACGAATTGCCTGGTGAACGACAGCGCATAGCCGTGCAGAAGCCGCGCCGCCAGCAGTGTCGCGCCCAGCGCGTGCAACACGTAGATCGAAAAATGGCTTAACTCCAGCATCGCCATCAACAACAGTCCAAACGGCACGTATTCCGCAAAATTGCCGTGCGCGCGGATCACGCGCAGCATGCCGGAATTGCCGCCATCGCCCAGCGCGATCTTCTCGCGGCCGCGGCGGCGTATCACCCTGACGCTCAAAACCAGGAACCACAACACGAACAAACCCGCGTATAAAGGCGTCACCTTCATGATGTCATCCCCTCCCCTCAAAATTCTCCCGCATCGTCACGCCGCGGCTGCGACGGCCCGATCCGGCATTCGAATTGTGCCTGAAACCCGCGCCGGTGAATCGGAATGTCGCGAACCCGCGACGGACGGGCGCCGCTCGCCGCTCACCGCTCACCGCTTACGGTCCTCAAGTTCTTCCCGACTCACCATTTACGATTTCCAATTCACGGCTTCCAAAAATAGCCCCGTTTATGCATAGCTTGCCTTATGCATATAATATATATATCATCGCCATGCGTCTATCACATACGATCCCGCCAAAGCGACGGCAAATCTAAAGAAGCACGGCGTTTCCTTCGCTGACGCGGAGGGCGTGTTGGAGGACCCGCTCGCAGTTACGATCGAGGACCCCGACGCCGAAGGAGAGCAGCGCTTTATAGCGATCGGACTTGGATGCGCGGGTAAATTGTTGTTGGTGGTCTATACCGAACGCGGTGACGATTACCGGTTGATCTCCGCACGCCCGGCAACGAAAAAGGAGCGCAAGCAATATGAGATCTGAATACGATTTTTCAAAGGGTAAGCGTGGCGCGGTGCTTCCGCAAAAGGGAAAGACGCGAATTTCCATATTCATCGACAACGCTGTACTCGACGGTTTCAGGTCACGTGCGGAACGCGTGGGTACCGGCTACCAGACCATGATGAATGAAGCTCTGCGGCAATATCTTTCCGAAAGCGACCACCCGGTTACCGAGAAGGCATTGCGGCAAATCCTGCGCCAGGAGATGCCGGAATATTTGCGTGGTCTAACGCCCCGCTCAACGCAACCGCACGGAAGCGGACTGCGCGTTAACGGGAACCGGTTTTTCGGCACGGCTTCACTTGCCTCTCCCGCCGTCAAGCCGGTTTCCGCTTACCGCCCACGGTTTCACCCCCGCTTGGCAATGTGGGCATCCGACTTAGAAGTCTCATGGCTGATTAAGAGAAGAGCGGCAGGATATTCATTATGCAATTAGCCAAGCCTGACCCGCTCGTTTGCAGAATCACGATTTACTGATTCAACACGCTGCAGGCGGGTTCCAAGTCGCGACCGAGTTAAGGAAGCTCTTCGATTGAGCACGGTTCAACGGCCTGTTCTCCGAGATCAAGCCGGACTCCAGGACAAACTAGGCCGCACTTACGTGGATCCGCAACGCCTACGCTCTGCGCCATAATCGCGGAGACACGCTTGACCAACGTCGGGATCGTTTCTGCGCGATCTTGAATTCGCCAAACGAAACCCCTGTTGCTGATGCCATCGTCATCAGGCCGCCCTGTCCAGCTGCCGCGGGACACCGCCGACGCGATGGGCGAAGACGTTTGCGCTTCAAAAACCACGGCCTTGCGCCGCAAATCCGCCGCGGATTTCGCCTTTCTGCTGCACGGCTTCCACTTGCTAAAGCGAGGGTGGGATGGCGATCAGCCTGCCCCATCGGTAAACCGCTTCGCCGGCCAGGTATGCGTATGTACGGCTTCTTCCAAAATCCGGCTGTATTGAAATGCTTCGCCGTGGACTGCCGCTTTGTTCGCGCAAGGCCTTTTGTCCGATCTCGGAGAAGCACGACCGCAGCATTGCTCTCGCCGAAGTGCATTGCGCCCCGCGAGGGCTCGTCCATAACGCACGACGAGCTCTTCGTCGATCTCGGCGCCCAATGCGATTCTGCGCAATTGTGCGACGGTATTGATCGAGTCGATGATCGGTCGGGTGATCTTCCTGTCCCGGCAACGGGCCCAACTTCCAGAACTTCGCTCCAGGTGTGCAAGGCGCTGAGAACGGAAACGCGATGCTGCTCTGTCTGCGTCACCGGCACGATGCTGCGCCAATAGTCGGTGAAGAGTTCGTTGAGCTCGACGAGCTGCATGCCGGTGATGCTGATAAAGCGCGATGAAATTATTCCGCGTGCGACGAGATCCATCACCGCTAGCAGGAGCAGGGGCTTGTGCGGCGCGCGATTGCGCGTCACTTCGCTCCACATCTTTCCTGGCGCGCGGGTGAGCTTGGAGAACAGCGTGCAATAGTGATCGAGCGTCATTGTTTGGGATTCGGGAGGGCGAAAGCGCGGGATGGTTAGGCGCACCCGCGTCGCAAGCGCAATCGTTGATGCCTTGAAATCAGAGCAGTTTGACGCGAAACGTTTCGCAAGCTGTTCTTATCCCGCCGTCGAGCGTTGCGATCGGAACGCTAAGCCTGCGCGCCAGTTCAAAGTAGACGACGTCGTAACCCTGGAGGTGGTAACGCAAGCCGAGATCGATGACTTCTGTCGCATCGAGCTCGATCGCGAGCGTTTCGAATTCGAGTGCGCGGAGTGTCGCCTTTGAGGCGCCGAGTTTTGCTGCCGAGATTCGTTTGTCACGTTTGGCAGCGACCAGTACGCTGCCAAGCTCGTAGTGCCACAGATCTGGCACAACCGGAAGCAGCTCTCCCGTGCTTATCCGTTCAAGTATATTTTCGGCGTACTTCCGGCTCGGTCCCGAGCCCGGCAGGAACCACTCGACGGCGACACTCGCATCAAGGACGATGCGTTGAGCGGCCATGCCGTGCGGAGCGAACTTCCTTGAGATAGGCGCGGCCCGAGGTAGCCGCGCGGGCACGCGGTGCTCGACGCATCGCGGTCAACAACACCAATGCCGCGCGCATGGCGGCGACGCGTGTTTTCGCCGGCGCCGGCCGCAAGACATATACGCCGGGTGCCACACCAATCCTGAGATTCCGTTCGGGAGCATTCATGATCGACTCCTGTTTGCCTGAATATTATAGCGGGGAAAGCCGGGATGGTGCGGAAGAGGCAAGAAGACATGGTAAGCGGTGAGCGGTAAGCGGTGGTGAAACCGTGAGTCGTGAATCGTGATTCGGAAGCGATGAAATCAGGAGATGTCAGTCAAACCACTTTACGACTTCAAAGCGTTTGCCGTTCTTTAACCGATAGATGCCGAAATCGCGGGTGTCCACTGTGAGGATGGCGCGGCAGGCCGTCATGTCGGCAAGCCATACGATTGCCGCATCGGTGAAATCGGGCTCGAGGTCGGCGTAGCGTGCAATGATTGCGCCAATTTCGGCGGAGGCGGTCGCCGGCAAATCAGCCAGCCTTGCGCCGCCCTTGGCGATCCAATCGAGAAGCCTGATTTTGCCCGGGACAGACAGAAAATAACTTGATTCGACCACCACCGGGCCCGGCACGATGATCTCGCCCTTGTAACCCTCGAGAAAAGTCTTCGCGGCCTGATGCCTGGGATCGCGCTGGATGCCGAGCGCGACAAGGAAGCCGCTGTCGGCCAGCACTGTTCTCATCGGCGGGTTTTGCGAAAGCGCTCGCGCAGCAATCGTTTGATGTTGCCGGACACGTTCGAGCCGTCGCCTTTGTCGCAACCGATGAACGGATGGTCGAGCCTGCACTCGTCGGGCGCCGCCGGCTTGAGCAGATCTTCGAGCGCGCGCTTGACGGCCTCGCTGCGGGTGACCCGATAGGTCGTGCAGTATTCGGCCAGTTGCTGTTCGAGCTTGGTGGGCAGGCGAACCGTGAGAGTCATGGCTGTTCCTGATGTAATACATCGTTCGTTCAATTGTATTACAGCGGTATGGGAAACACAATGATTGTGCGCGGTGATGAAGCAGTAAGCGGTGAGTGAGTGGTAAGCGGAGATAATAATCCGTGAATCGTGAATCGGGAATCGGAAGCGGCAAGGCGCCCCCTCCCCAGCCCTCCCCCGCGCGCGAGGGAGGGGGTGTTGTGCATTCGCTCCCCCGCGCGCGAGGGAGGAGGTGTTGTGCATTCGCTTCGCGTCTGAGTGCTAACAATGGCGGGAAAGCGCGAGAGAAAAGTCGCGCGCCGGTATCGTGCGGGTTCTTTAAGGCGCGATTGTCAGGCCGGCCTTGGACGCGGCCGCCCCGCGCCGTTGATCGAAGACGGCGAAGTCAACTGGTTCCGAGACGCGCGCTTTCAGCCATAGGGCGCTGGCGAGGTGGATGGAATCGAACCCGCGCAGATTGTAAATTTCGGCCAGATCGCCTGCGCTGCGCAGCACATCCGGAGCCAGTTCCACTCGCAGCAGCGCCTCCCAGTCCTGCTCGAGTTGCCCCACGCGCTGCTGGTGCCTGGCGTCGCTGCTGACCCCGCTTTGTTTTAAGCGGGCGAACGCGGCGCGGGCTTCGGCGTAGGCGACCACTGAGGTTGCCAATGCACCCGCCCTGGCCGCGTGCGTTCGCAGCGCAGTCGAACCCGTTTCGCGCACGTAGAGTTTGACCAGGGCGGAGGTATCCAGATACAGGATCAACGGCGGTCCTGTTTGACCCACGCAGAGAGCGACACGCCTTTGCGCAGGGTCTCGCCTTTCGGCAGCCCGGCGGGCTTGCCGCCGTTCCACTGCACGCCGGGGAGCGCTATGAGCTTCGAGCGCGGCGCGCTGACTTTGAGCGGCACGATGCGCGCGACCGGGCGGTTATGCACGCTCACGGTTACGGCCTCGCCCGCGGCAGCCTTCTTGATGTAGGCGCTGAGGTTCGCTTTGAGTTGGCGGATGCTGGCTTCCATGATGTGGTCTCATTTATAAATATGTGGACACAATGGTAGCATGTCCCGGAAAGTCCGCGCAATGTGCGCCGCCGCAACAGACGCGCGGGGGCGTGAGCGGAGATAATAATTCGTGAATCGGGAATCGAAAGCGGCAAGGCGCCCCCTCCCCAGCCCTCCCCCGCGCGCGAGGGAGGGGGTGTTGTGCATTCGCTTCGCGCCTGAGTGCTAAAAATGGCGGTGAGCGGTCAGCGGAGGTGGGGCCGTGAATCGTAATCCGTGAATCGGGTAGCGGGCGGGGAAAACCTGCTTACCGATGATCGAGTATTGATCTGCGTCAATCAGCCATCCTGACGGAGGAGGATAGTAGTCGTTGTTACCTGATCCCGGGAGGCAATGTCATGGGCGATGAACTGCAAGAACTCTTCACAAGCCTGGCTGCGCTGGAAACCGAACTCACGAACTTGCGGGAAGTCTGCAGGATCGTTAACAGGCGACGTATGCGCAGGCGGTGGCATCGCTGGGAGAAGTGACCGCCAATCTGACGGCAATGGCGGGAAGATCGTCGGCAACGGTCGAAGCGCGCCGCCTGCGCAGCCAGGAATGCAGGAGCGACTCGCAGAAGGCTCGATGACGGCGATCGCGAAGAGCAGCGGCCGATGTGGCGAAGGAAGCGACGGCGTCGGCAGCCGTACGCGGCAGTCACAACTGCTGCCGCGATAGCACATCAAAGGCGGCGTTGGCAAGGACGGCAGCATTTCAACCAAGGCAGGTAACCAGCGCCGCCGCGGGGAACGCGAGAAAACGCAGAACCTATGGCGCATGCGGCGTTCGGATTCGCGAAGTAGCCGCCTGGGCGTATTCCGACGACGCCTGTCTGCATCGCGACTGACGCAGACGTTTCCCAAACGCAGTTTTGACGGCGCTCCGGTAAGCAGGATGCGGGGCGCCCCTGTTGCCGCACGCAAATTGCCCTGCAACGCGTTGACCCTCCGGTCGCGGCCGGCCTAGAATCCGGCTGGCGTTAGCAGGCCGTGAGCGCTGAGCCCTCCAGCGAATCGAACTCCCCAGGAGCTGAGCGGATGACGTCCGAGATACCACGCGATGCATGGATCAGGCCGCTGCGCCTGTGGTGCGGGCTCATCCTCTTCACTTATATCTTCACGCATTTCAGCAACCATGCACTCGGCCTCGATCTCGCTCGCCACGATGGAGGCGGCGCGGATCTGGTTTCTCGCGCTCTGGCGCAATCCCGTCGCCGAAACGTTGCTGCTCGGCGCGCTGCTCGCGCACTGGCTGCTCGGCCTGTGGCTCATCTACCGGCGCCGCACGCTGCGCATGCCGGCGTGGGAGGCGACGCAGATCATCTTCGGCCTGGCGGTGCCGCCGCTTCTCGCTTACCACGTGCTACGGCACGCGGGTGGCCAACGCCATGTTCGGAACCGAAGACCTCTATATCCGCATCGTACTGAACTTACTGGGTGCTCGATCCCGTGGGCGGGAATCCGCCAGCTCGCGCTGTTCACGGCGCGTGGATCCACGGCTGCATCGGACTGCACTTCTGGCTGCGCATCCGGCGTTGGTACGCGCGAGCTCTTCCCCGTGCTGTTGAGCGCCGTCGTGCTGGTGCCCGTGCTCGCGTTGCTCGGGGTCACGAGGCGGGACGCGAAGTGTCGCGCTTGCGCGCGATCCCGGCTTCGTCAAACGGCTCGGCGTCGAGGTGCGCGCGCCTTCGGCGGCACAGCGCGCCACGCTCGTGCAGGTGCGCGGGACGGAATTCGAGATCCTGGTGTGGGTGCTGCTCGGCCTCACGCTCGCGGCGCGCGGCGTGCGCGAACCAAATCTCGCGGCGCCGCGCGACCATCCAGATCGGCTACCTCGATGGCCGCAACGTGCGCGTGCCCGTCGGCTGGACGGTGCTCGAAGCGAGCCGCTCGGCGCGTATTCCGCATGCATCGGTGTGCGGCGGCCGCGGGCGCTGCTCGACTTGCCGCATCCGGTCGCCGGAGATCCGGCGCTGCAGCCCAACGCCCTCCCCGCTTGAACGGCGCGTGCTCGATCGCATCGGTGCGCCGCCCACGGTGCGCCTCGCCTGCCAACTGCGGCCGAACCGCGACCTCGCGGTGACGCCGCTGCTGCAGGCCGCGATCGGCGCCGGCGCCGCGCACACGCCCGCCAGCGCAGGCGGCGGCGACGAGCGCGAGATCGCGGTGCTCTTCGCCGATCTGCGCGGATTCACGCGCGTGGCCGAGCGCAAGCTGCCGTACGACGTCGTCTTCATTCTCAACCGCTACTTCGAAGCGGTCGGCGGCGCTGTCGCGCATGCGGGCGGCATCGCCAATCAATACACGGGCGACGGCGTCATGGCGCTCTTTGGCGTCGAGGCGGACCCCGACACCGCGTGCCGGCAGGCGATCATCGCCGCGGGCGGCATGATCGATCGCCTGGAGGCGTTGAGCCGCGTGCTCGGCGGCGAACTGGAAACTCCGCTGCGCATGGGTATCGGCATTCATGCGGGCTCGGTGGTCGTGGGCGAAATGGGTTATGCCGGCACGCGCTACCTGACTGCCGTGGGCGACACCGTCAATACCGCGAGCCGCCTCGAGGCGTTGACCAAGGATTACGGCTGCGAGCTCGTCGTCTCCGAGGAGGCGATCGCGCGCGCGGGTTTCGCCGCCGCGGACTATCCCCGGCATGAGCTCGCGCTGCGCAACCGAGACGCGCCGCTGCGCGTCGTCGTCGTGGACAACGCGCGCCGCCTTGCCGATCGCGTCCGCGCTGCCGGCGAAACTCACGCGTAGTATCAACCTGAGGAAATTGTTTGTCGGAGCAAATCCCGACTTTTGCGATGGGTCGCAGCCGGATTAAAACATTCATCGCAGGCGGTTCCCGCGCCACGGGTTTGCCACCGCGACCGTCGGACGCCGCATCCATGCGATCAGCGGAGTGAACAATGCCGGCGGTGCCGGCCCGCTGTCGGTGCTCCCGTGCAACGATGTTTTCGAGAACTGAATAGCTCTAACGAACTATACGCGTGCATTTCTGCCTGTTCGTGGGCGTAGCCGGTCTGTACACTGGCGCGCACAATGAACAATGATTCCACGCGCGACAGCACGCAACTTAATACCGTATCGATAAGCGCAGCGGTGTATCTGCTGGTCCGGCAGAGTACATGCGCCGCGTCACCCGCGTCGTTTCACGCGAGGTCCTTGTCCTGCTGGCCGCGATCTTCATCGCCGCGGCCGGCCATGCTGCGGAGTTTGCGCCGCTTGCCCCCGCCGAATATCGGCTCAGCATCGATAATTCCAGCGCGCTGCGGCTTGCCGCGACGGAACTCACTGTGCCGGCGCCCGCGCCGTCCGAGCCCTCCGCTTCCGCCCGGCTGCTGGCCGACAGGCCATATGCAATACTGATCGAAGCCGCAGCGCGGGAAGCTGCTCTCGATCCGGCGCTCGTGCACGCGGTGATTGCCGTTGAATCCGGATACAACGCCGCGGCACTCTCGCCGAAGGGCGCGATCGGCTTGATGCAGGTGCTGCCTGCAACCGCTTTGCGTTATGGCGTGCGCAACGCGGCGAGATCGCCGGCCGCCAATCTCCGGGTCGGCACCCGCTACCTCGGCGATCTGATGGAACTCTTCGACAACCGCATCGATCTCGTGCTCGCGGCCTACAACGCTGGAGAAAACACGGTGCTGCGCTACGGCAATCGCATCCCGCCCTACCCCGAAACACAGCATTACGTGCCGGCCGTGCTTGCGCGCTATCGCGTCTGGCGCGAGCCATTGCCCGATACCGCGGCTGACTGTCGCTGCCGCTCCCGCTCCGCTCTACATCCAGTATATGCCGGGCACGCGCCTCGACCCCGATTTCTTGCGCGTCAGCGAACAGCGCTGAGCAATCCCGGTAGCACCCACACCCGCACTTAACGACAGGCAGGCGCCGCCGGGGGCGGCTTGCGTAGCGTAGCCGCCCTCTTGTCGGTCAGCGTTTCGAGAAACGCCACCAGGTCGTCGATTTCCTGCGCGGACAGTTTCAGCGGCTTCAGTATCAAGTCGACCGGCAGGGTCTGCGGCACGCCCTCGCTGTCGTACAGATGCACCTGGTGCAGCAGGCCCAAATCAAGCTCCGAATAATGCCTGACCACGTCGCGCTAGCGTCGCGAGGTGGCCGTTGTGCATATAGGGCGCGGTCAAGGCGACGTTGCGCAGCGACGGTATCTTGAACTGCTCGTAGTTTTGCGGTCCGAGCGCGACGTGGCGGCTCGACATGCGCCGTTCTCCGCGCCGCATCGTCGCTGTACGCGCCTTCGAGGGTGAAGCGGCTCGACTGCAGCATCTTGATGCCCTGGTAGCGGCCCCAGTCGACGCTGCCCAGTTTTCGCAACACCGGTATGCCGATCTCGTGGAATTCGCCGTTGGTGAAGTTGGGGCCGAAGTGGCACAGATGGCACGCGCCCGGGCCTACGAATATGCGCAATCCGCGCTGCGCGCTTGCGGGGTAACGCGCAGCCTTCGCGCGGTCGCCGCGCGCGAGCGCATCGCGAAAATCGTCGAACGGCGGTGCGCCCGCTCACCAGCGTCTCCTGATAGGCCGCGAGCGCCTTGCCCACGTCCACCAGCACCGCCTCGTCGTCCGCCGGCGGTGCGCGCGCCGAAGGCGCGCCGGTAGCGGCAGGCGAGGTCGCGATCGTTGCGTATCAGCTCGGCGACGCGGCGGTCGTCGACCGCGAGTTCGCGCGGATCGAGCAGCGGCCGCATGCTCTGCGCCCACAGGTTGTCGTTCGCGCCGTCCCAGCCGAACCAGCGGTTGAGCCGCACGTTGAGCACGCTGGGCGTGTTGCGGTCCCCCTCCTCCAGTCCGACGCCGAGCTTGCGCGCGTCGGCGAAATTTTTCTCCGGCGCGTGGCAGCTCGCGCACGACAGCGCGCCGCCGCTGGACAACCGCGTTTCGAAAAACAATCGCTCGCCCAGCGCGATCGCGGCGGGCTTGCCGGACACGCGGTTGCTCGGATCGCGCGACCATGGCATGGGCCACGGCCCGTGCTGCAGAATGCGGCGGACTTCATCGGGCGTGAAATCGAGCAGGTTGCCGCTGTCGCCGGCGGCGGCGGACCGCAACGGAATGCATGCGACGGCGGCGGCCAGAATGATAATTACGCGTCGTATCACTCGATCACGATGCTGCGCGTCAGGCGCTCGGCATTGCCCGCGCCTTGCAACTCGAATATGAGGTCCCAGCGTCCCGGCATGTGGAACATCAGCCCGTCGGCGCGCCAGCGCGCCTTGCCCACGGCGATTACTGTCGCCTTGTAGTTCATGCCGTGGCCATGCTCGGGCATGAAGGCATCCACAGCAGATCGCGTTGCGGCGCCGGCGCGCCTGCCACGGGACAGATCACAAACTCGACGGCAAAATGTTTTCCGACGGCGATGGTTGCGGGCTGAGTGCGGTAGGCGAGAACAAAATGCAGCGGATGAAATCGTTTGCGCGCCGCGCAACCCGGCGCCGCAGTCGGGCGCAGCGAGGCCTTCGCGTGCAACACGCGACGGCAATCAACGCCATGATTGATTCTATGCACCATACCGTGCTCCAACACCGCGCACGGCGCCGCGTATTCTACAGCCCCAGGATGCGCCCGATTTCGGCGATGTATTGACCGCCCTTCACGCCGTCGGCAACGACTTCCTCTTTGACCCGCTCGAACACGTCGCGAACGCCATGCAACCCCTCCGTCACCCAGTGCGACCTGCGCACCGGCGAGTTGAGCACGTTTTTCAGGGTTTCGACTTCGTCCTTCAAGCCGCTGAATGTCGCGCGAGTCGCCGGATATTTTTTTCAGGTCCTGCTCCAGCGCGGCAATGAGCCGCGCCGCCGCCTCCAGGTTTACGTCCTGCGCGCTGCTGTGTTTTTCTACTCGCCACGGCAACCTCACTCGGTCTTTTAATGGACAACGCTTTGACGGCGACAACGCCCGATTCGCATTGCGGCCACACGCAAGCATAGCGCCAATTTATCGACCCCGGCAGGAAAATCGCCGATTGCAGAACAGACTCCGCCCGTGACCAGGCGGCGCACGACGGCGCCTCCATTGCGGCCGGCGCGATACGGATGGGACCGACTCATAGTAATATTCTCCTTGGGCGGGCTGCGGACCGTTGCAATCCCGGCGGCGGCGCCGGCTTGTAGATGTTCTGCCGGCCGTGCCCCGCTCCGGAGGAAAACCTGACCATGAAGATGACGGCATCCGGCTTCGCGTGCGTGGCGTTGTCAGCGACACTGCTTGCACGCGCGGCGGAAGTGTATCTCTTCGTCATGCGTCACCACACCCGGCGTCAAGGGCTGCACGGGCGCCTTGCACCGGCTGCGCTCGGCCCATTCATAGGAAGGCATCCATGCCACACGTATACGAGCCGCTGATCACGCCGCCCGCGCAACGCGACGAGCCCGCGCTGTGGTTCGCGTTCCATCGCGGCGAGTTGCTGATCGCGCGGTCGGAAGATGAAGCGCGGCTGCCGCGCTGCCGCGACCTCGCCGAGCTCGGCGTCAGCACCGTGCGCAGCCTTTATCTCGGCACCTACGGCGGCGAGCATTGCTACGTCGTCCGAACTCGAGCACGCGAATGAATTGCCGGACGGCCACGCGCATGCAGGGACTGCGCGCGGTATTCGGGCTCGTCGATGAACCGCTGGCGGTGCTCGCCGGCCGCGCGTTCCAGATCATGGAGTGGGACCGCAATCACCAGTTCTGCAGCCGCTGCGGCACGCCGACCGTGGCGCGCAGCGAAGAGCGCGCGCGCGCGTGCCCGCAATGCAGGTTCACCGTTTATCCGCCGGTTTCGCCGGCGATCATGATCCTGGTCAAGCGCGGCCGCGAGGTGCTGCTCGCGCGCAAGAAGGAATGGGCGCCGGGGCGCTACAGCGCGCTGGCCGGATTCGTCGAGCCCGGCGAAATGCTCGAAGACACGGTGCGGCGCGAGACGCGCGAGGAAGTCGGCGTCGAAGTCGAGAACATCCGCTACTTCGGCAGCCAGCCGTGGCCGTTCCCGCATTCGCTGATGGTCGCGTTCACCGCGGATTATGCCGGCGGCGAGATACGGCCGGACGGCGTCGAGATCGAGGAAGCGCGTTTTTTCGATGCGGAGCAGCTGCCGCAATTGCCGCCCAGCATCAGCATTTCACGGCGGCTCATTACCACCATGTGCGCGAAACTCGCGCGCGGCGAAGAGGTTTGATGCGTACGGCGGTTGACGATTACTGGACGGTTTCCAGTTTTTTCCACACGCAAGCGCCGTTGCTGGCCTTGTCGATGTCCGCGAGCTGCTGCGCATGCTCGGCGAGTTCTTCCGCGCCGGCGGCCAGCACGATCAGATCGAGCTTGCCGGTGGCGCGTCGCGTCGCGGCCTGCGCCTGCGGCGTCGGCGCCGCGTCGATGATCAGGCTGTCCTGGCCGCGCGTCATCGCGAGATACACTTCGGCGAGCAGATTGGCGTCGAGCAGCGCGCCGTGCAGGGTGCGCGTCGAATGGTCCACCTGGTAGCGCTCGCACAACGCGTTGAGATTGTTTTTCTTGCCCGGGATGCAGCTCGCGCGCCATGCGCAGCGTGTCGACCACGTCGCGGGCAATAGCCGGCGATCGGCTTCAGATCGAGCAGCCCCAGCTCCGCATCGAGAAACGCGCAGTCGAACGGCGCGTTGTGGATGACGAGCTCGGTGCCGCCCACGAATTCGAGCAGCTCTTTGGCGATGTCGCCGAACTTCGGCTTGTCGCGCAGAAATTCTTCGGTGAGCCCGTGCACCTCCAGCGCGCCTTCCTCGCTCGCGCGCCCCGGATTGACGTAGCGGTGAAAATGGTTGCCGGTCAGCCGCCGGTCGACGATTTCGACCGCCGCGATTTCGATCACGCGGTGGCCGAGCTTGGGATCGAGGCCGGTGGTTTCGGTGTCGAGGATGATTTGGCGCATGTTGAATTCCGTGAGTGGTGAGTCGGTAAGCGGTGAGCGAAGGCTCGCAGCAAAACTTCGCATCGACGTGATCATTGCGTTACGCACAGTCAGATCATACTCTCGGACCTCCGCTTACCGCTCACAACTCACGCTTACGCTTCGCGACTCTACGGCTCACCGTTCACCGTCTTCAACGCCTCGATTGGCCAGCTCATCCGCGCGCTCGTTGCCGTCGTGCCCGGCGTGGCCCTTGACCCACAGCCATTCGATCTCGTGCGCGCGCGCGAGTTCATCGAGCTGCCGCCACAAATCCTCGTTCTTGACCGGCTTTTTGTCGGCGGTCTTCCAGCCGCGCTTTTTCCACGCGTGTATCCATTCCGTGATGCCCAGCTGCACGTACTTCGAATCGGTGTGCAGCCGAATATGGCATTTCCGGTTCAGCGCTTCGAGCGCGCGGATCACCGCGGTGAGTTCCATGCGGTTGTTGGTGGTGTGCGCTTCGCCGCCGCACAACTCGCGCGTGCGGTCGCCGTATTGGAGCAGCACGCCCCAGCCGCCCGCGCCCGGATTGCCTTTGCACGCGCCGTCGGTGTAGACCTCGACCTCGCCGCTCATCGCATGCTGCAACCGTCTCGCGCGCGGCGGCCGGCCGGTCGTTGTCCTGGGTCTTGGGCACCACCGAGAGATTGGGCCGGCGCGCCGCCTCCTCGCGCCACTTCGGCATGATGACGCGCATGCCGCGCACGCGCTTGACGACGTGCAGGAAATAGACGCCGCCCGCGATCGGCCACCAGCGGTCGCCGGCCGCTTCCATGAAACGGAAACGCTGCAGCCATTTGTCCTGCGCGAACGGCGGCACGTAGCAACCCATGCTGCCGGCGGTGATCTCGAGTTCGAGCAGCGCGAGCCAGTCCTTCAGCCGCGGCAAAGTGATGAACTGCGCGTCCCACGGATAAACGCCGGGCGTGCGGTTGAACACGCGGCGCACGCCCCACAGGCTCCACGGATTGAAGCACGCGATCACGGCGTGCCCCTCCGGCATCAGCACGCGCTGCACTTCGCGCAGGATCTGGTGCGGGTTGACGCTGAATTCGAGCACGTGCGGCAGCACCAGCAGATCGATGCTGTTGCTCGCGATCGGCAGGTCGCGAAAACGCGCGCGCAACCCGGCCGGCCCGCGCGGCGCCACGCGGCACTTGAACGGAATGCGGCTCGCGCGCAGGAAATCGTGTTCGGGCAGGCCCAGCTGCAGCGCGTTGTAGCCGAACACGTCGGCGACCGCGTCATCGACGTACTTCATCTCGCAGTCGAGCAGATAGCGCCCGAGCGGCGTCGCCAGCCACGCGGCGGGTGATTGCTGATCTGTCAACGTTGACATGCGCGCAGTTTAAAACAAAGATACGGGCTGTGCACTAACCTCCGGGACCGATCCGCCATGAATGACATCAGCGTTTTTCCGGTGCGCGCTTTCCAGGACAATTACGTCTGGACGCTGCGCCAGGGCAATCATGCGGCGGTGGTCGATCCGGGCGATGCCAGACCCGTGCTCGCTTACCTGCGCGCGCAGAAGCTGACTCTCACCGCCATCCTCAATACCCATCATCACGCCGATCACGTCGGCGGCAACGCGGAACTGCTGGTGGACTATCCGGTGCCGGTATACGGGCCCTACGACGAGCGCATCCCCACCGTCACGCGCCGCGTGCGCGAAGGCGACCGCTTTACGCTGCAGGAATTCGGCATCGAGTTTCGAGGTGTTCGAGATCCCGGGACACACCCGAAGCCACATCGCGTTTTACGGCGGCGGCATGCTCTATCTGCGGCGACACGCTGTTCGCCTGCGGCTGCGGCCGCTTGTTCGAAGGCACGCCGGCGCAAATGCACGCGTCGCTCGCCAAGCTCGCGCAACTGCCCGCGGCAACGCGCGTCTATTGCGGCCACGAATACACGCTGGCCAACATCAAGTTCGGCAAAGCCGTCGAAGCGGGCAACGCCGAACTTGCCAGCATGGGAACAGGCGGCCAGCGCGCTGCGCGCGAAAGACGAACCGACCCTGCCCTCGACGCTCGCGCAGGAGAAGCTCGCCAATCCGTTCCTGCGCTGCGACGAGCCCGCAGTCATCGCGGCGGCGAGCAAACACGCCGGCAAGCCGCTAAACGACCCCGTGAGCGTGCTCGGCGCGATCCGCGAGTGGAAAAATAATTTTTGAGCCGGGATCACGCGTTTCGCGTTGATTTTTTGCGGGAATTTACCTTGACTGGCCGAACGCAGGTTAGGTAACATGGCCGCGTTCCAACCAGACCGGACTGGCACCTGATGCAGCCACAAGTCAGAGTCCTGCTGATCGCGGCCGGGCTCCTCGCTCTCGTTATCCCCCGTCGTTGCTGGCCGCCGATACCGCTCCCGGCGAGTCGCTCACGCTGAATGAACCGCTGCCGATCGATGCGACGCGCCGGTCGCCGCGCACGCGCGGCGGGCGCGACGCGACAGCTGCCGATGCGCGCCGCAGCCGTCGCCCGCGCGGACGCGCGCCGGCAGTGCAGTTACCCGCCGCGAACGCGGCGC
Organism: uncultured beta proteobacterium; assembly: GCA_963778865.1. Classification (GTDB taxonomy): domain Bacteria; phylum Pseudomonadota; class Gammaproteobacteria; order Burkholderiales; family SG8-41; genus PALSA-1004. Next base: position 289,338 of record CAVZWF010000009.1, read on the forward strand.
CGGCAACGCAGGCGCCCACGCTGATGGACCTGACGACCGCGCCGACCAGCCTGTGGCAGCGCATCCGCAACGGCTTTGGCTTGCCCGACATGACGAGCCCGCTCGTGCGCGAGCAGGAAGAGTGGTTCGCCAAGCGCCCCGATTACATCGCGCGCACGGTCGCGCGCAGCAGCCGCTATCTCTACTACATCGTGGAACAGGTCGAAAAACGCGGCATGCCGAGCGAGATCGCGCTCTTGCCCATCATCGAGAGCGCCTACAACCCGGTCGCGTATTCGCGCGCGCACGCCTCGGGCATCTGGCAGTTCATTCCCTCGACCGGAAAACTCTACGGCCTGCAGCAGAATTTCTGGTACGACGGCCGGCGCGACGTGATGGCGGCGACCAACGCGGCGCTCGATTATCTGGAAAAGCTCTACGAACAGTTCGGCAGCTGGGACCTGGCGCTCGCTTCCTACAATTGGGGCGAGAACGCGGTCGCGCGCGCGATCGCGAAGAACATGGCCAAGGGGCTGGCCACCGATTACCGCAGCCTCAACATGCCCGCCGAGACGCGCTATTACATGCCCAAGCTGCAGGCGGTGAAAAACATCATCGCCAATCCGGCGCAATACGGCATCGATCTCGCGGAAGTGCCGAATCAGCCGTACTTCGTGGCCGTCACCACCACCAGACACATCGACGTCAAACTCGCGGCCAAGCTTGCCGACATGCCGGTCGATGAATTTCTGTCGTTGAATCCCGGCAACAGCCGCCCGGTGATCAAGGCCGACGGCGAGCGCGTGCTGTTGTTTCCCGCCGACAAAGCCGATACGTTCCGCTCCAATCTGGAATCTCACGACGCGCCGCTGGTTTCGTGGCAGGCGTACAAGTTGAAAGCGGGCGAAACCGTCGATCGCATCGCGGCGCGCTATGGCATCAGCGTCGCGCAATTAAAACAGGTCAACGGCATCGCGCCGAAGCGCGGCGTCGCGCCGGGCGCGACTCTGCTGGTGCCCTCGGGCGGCAGCGCCACGCCTTATCTGCCGGACCTGCCGGCGCCCAAGGTTACGGTCGCCAAGGCGCCGAAAAAATCCGCGAAACGCAGCGCACGCAAGCCGGCACGAACAAGGTCGCGCGTAAAGCGGGCAAGACCCGCCGTCAGAAAAAACCGCCGCCAGTGCCAGCCGAAGAAAATCGTGCTGGCGCAGAAACCGCGCTGACGCAGACGCCGGCCCGGCAACCGGTTTATCGCGATAGCGGCGCGCGGTAACGTGACGCGCACGCAGCCATTCAGCGCAACGGCCCCGTCGCCGCGCCACCCCTGCGGAATGGACGACAGCAGCTTCTTCGTATACGCGTGCCGCGGATGCCGGTAGATTTCATCCGAATCGGCGATCTCGACGATCTCGCCTTCGTTCATCACCATCACCTGATCGGCCATGTATTTGACCACGGCAAGATCGTGCGAGATGAAGATATAGCTCATGCTGAACTCGTCCTGCAGATCCTGCAGCAGGTTCAGCACCTGCGCCTGCACCGACACGTCGAGCGCGGACACCGACTCGTCGCAAATCAGCACGTCCGGCCGCATGGTGAGGCAGCGCGCAATCGCAATGCGTTGCCGCTGACCGCCGGAAAACTCGTGCGGATACTTGAAGAACGAAGCTGTCGGGCAGCCCGACCTTTTCGAGCAGTGCGTAGGCCATGTCGCGCCGCTCCTCCGTCGTTCGCGCCGATGCCGTGTATCTGCATCGGCTCCATCAGTATCTGGCCCGACCGTGAAGCGCGGATTGAGCGATGCGTACGGGTTCTGAAAAACGATCTGGATGCGGCGCTTGTACTGCATCAGCTCCCGCCGGCGGCATCGACAGCAGGTCCCTGCCGTCGAACAGCACTTCGCCCGCTCGCGGTCCTCGTGCAGGCGCATCAGCGCGAGACCGACCGTCGTCTTGCCGGAACCGGACTCGCCGACCAGGCCCAGCGTCTTGCCTTTGGCGAGCTTGAACGAGACGTCGTTGACCGCCTTGAATTCCTTTTTCCCGAACAGCCCCGCGCGCGAATAAAAACTCTTGCCAAGGTGGCGCACTTCGAGCACGATCTGCCTCGTCGCCGCGCAACCCGCGGCTGCGTTCCGGCGACATCCGTCGCGCGGCCGGCGCGCGGATGTCGAGAAAATCGTCGATCACGGGCAGCCGCCGGGCCGCCGCGCCAGCTGCGGCCGGCAGCAGCAGCAGCGCCTTGGTGTAGGCGTCCCGCGGCGCCTCGAATATCTGTTCCACCCCGCCCTGCTCGCGGATCTCGCCGTCGCGCATCACGACCACGTGGTCGGCGATCTCGCCGACCACGGCGAGATCGTGCGTGATGAACAGCACCGACATGCGCCGCCGCTTCTGCAACGTCGGCGATCAATTCGAGAATCTGCTTCTGGATCGTCACGTCGAGCGCCGTCGTCGGCTCGTCGGCGATCAGCAGCTTGGGCTCGCAGGCGATCGCCATCGCAATCATCACGCGTTGCTGCTGGCCGCCCGACAGCTGGAACGGATACGCGTCGATCTTCGCCTCCGGCGTCGGGAATGCCGACCTCGCGCAGGAGTTCGATCGCGCGCGCGCGCGCCTGCGCGCGCGTCAGGCCGAGATGCTTGGTCAGCACTTCGCTCAGCTGGAACCCGACGGTGAACACCGGGTTTAACGAGCTCATCGGCTCCTGAAATATCATCGAAATTTCGGCGCCGCGCAGCGCCGCAGTTCGCGCGGGCGCGAGCTTCGAGCAGGTTGCGGCCGCGGTACAGCACCTGGCCGCCGGGATGCACGCGCGCGTTTTCCTTCGGCAGAAGTCCCATGATCGCGAGCGCGGTGACGGATTTGCCGCTGCCGGACTCGCCGACCAGCGCCACGGTGCTGTTCACCGGTATGTCGAAAGCTATGCCTTTGACCGCCTCCAGGGTCGTCGTGTCGTCGACGCGAAAATCCACCCGCAGGTTGCGCACGCCGAGCAGAATCTCGCCGGCGTTCATGAAGTTTCCCGGTCGCGTTGCATGGCGTTACGCGCTCTTGAGCCTCGGATCGAGCGCGTCGCGCAACGCGTCGGTAAAGAGGCTGAACGCGGTAACGAGCGTGCGCCATCGCCAGCGTCGCCGCGGCGAGCTGCCACCATTTGCCCAGGATCAGCTCGCTCTGCGCCTCGTTGAGCATGCTGCCCCACGACACGGTATCGACGCCGACGCCGAAGCCGAGAAAGCTCAGTATCACTTCGGACTTGATGAAGAGCACCACGTGCAGCGACAGTTGCACCAGTATGACGTGGCTCACGTTGGGCAGGATGTGCACGAACATGCGCCGCGCGGTGCGAGGCGCCGATCGCATCGGCCGCCTGGACGTATTCGCGCACCTTGTGCTTCAGGTATTCGGCGCGCACCAGCCGGAAAATGCCGGTCCAGCCGGTGAAGCCCAGGATCAGCACCACCGTCAGCGTGCCTTTCTGGTTCAGCACCGCGGCAATCGCGAGTATCAGCAGCAGGTAGGGAATCGAGGTGAAGACGCTGTAGAACCAGTTGAAGAAATCGTCGAGTCGCGCGCCCGTAGTAGCCGGCGAGCGCGCCGAAGACGGTGCCGAGGAAAGTCGGCGAGCACGGCCGCCGCCAGCCCCACGAACAGCGACGTTTCGGTCCCCTTGATCGCCTTCTTCAGCACGTCGCGGCCCCACTTGTCGCCGCCGAAAGCAAGCGTGGGCGATTTCGTCTCTACGGCGGCCGCGCCGGCTCGGACTCGCGCCTGATCTCGGCGAGCACGTCGGCCAGCGGATCGGCGATGTCCGACTCGTCCTTGCGCACCGCCGCGCGAATATCCGCAGCCGCCGGTCGCGTTGCGGCGAGACCGTGCGCGTCGGCGCTATCCGGCGCCGCAAGAACGTCGGCGGCGCATAGTTGACGCCGACTTCCTGCGTCCCAGTCGCCCGCGATCAGATGCAACCCCGATGCCGCCATCAGCACGAAAAAGAACAGCGCCACGGCGAACGAGACGACGCCCACCCGGTCGCGGCAGAAACGGCGCCAGGCGAGCGCCCACAGGCCCGGCGATTCGGCGCGCCGCATGCCGGCACGGTCTAGCGCGGCTGCCGGTCATTTGAGCTGCACGCGCGGATCGACGGCCTTGTACAGCAGGTCCGCCAGCAGGTTGATCACCATGGTGGCGATCGCGACGTAGATCGTCACCGCCTTGATCACGGGAAAATCGCTGCGCTCGACCGCCAGGATCACCTCGCGGCCGATGCCGGGAATCGAAAAGAAGCGCTCGATCAGGAACGCGCCCGCGAGCAGGCCCGGGCAGCTGTATCATCACGTTGGTGATGATCGGTATCGCCGCGTTGCGCAGCACGTGCACCCACATCACGCGCGTCTCGCTCATGCCCTTGGCGCGCGCGGTGCGCACGTAGTCCTGGTTGATCTCATCGAGAAAGAAGCTGCGGTAGAGCCGCGTATCCGGGCGCGAGCGAGACGACCACGCCGACGATGATCGGCAGCAGGGCTGTAGCTAGAACAGGTTCTCGGCGAGACTGTTGCCCCAGCCCTGCACCGGAAACCAGCCGAGCTGGTACGCAAACACGTATTGGAACACGATGATGTAGACGAGAATGCTGATCGACTGGCCGACCGTGCAGCCGATCATGACCAGGCGGTCGGTCAGCGATCCGCGCACGTAGGCCACCAGCATCGCCGCGCCATCGCCAACAGCGTGTCGATCACGAGCAACGGCACCAGCACCGTCAGCGACGGTCCGAGCCGGGTGGCGAAAATCTCCGACACCCGCTCGTTGGTCGCCCAGCTCACGCCGAAATCGCCGGTGGCGATCTGCTTGATGAAGATCCAGAGCTGGACGTAATACGGCTGGTCGACGCCCAACTGGCGCCGGATGTTCTCGATCTGCTCCGGATTGGAAATCTTGCCGGCCAAGCAGGTAGGCCGGATCGCCGCCGACCCAGTTGAAGAGGAAGAAGACCAGCAGCACGACGCCGAGCAGGGTCGGCACGATCTGCCAGAGACGGCGGATTAGGTAGGCGGGCACGATGCTCCGTCGCGCAGGCGCTTCAGTTTGCCCGCTTTGAATCGAGGTCGATGTACAGCCACTCGGCGTGCAATCACCGGGTGCTTCTTGTAGCCGATCACATGCGGCTGCAGAAAGCACGTTGCGATAGCGGCTGTCGCCCAGGATCCATACCGTGTGCACCTCCATCAGGCGCGTCATGTCGTGATAGAGCCGGTTGCGCGCGGCGCCGTCCGGCAAGCTTCCTGGACTGCTCGTACAAGCGGTCGAATTCCGCGCGAACGGTAGCACGCGCTGTTGCTCTGCCCGGTGTTCGGGCCGTACAGGAGCTGCATGAAGTTGTCGCCGTCCGGGTAGTCGGCGATCCAGGCGCGAGTTGCGCATCATCAGCCGGCATTGCTTGTCGAGCTTGATCAGCTCGGGAAATCGTTCCTTGTGGATTTCGACGCGAACGCCGATCGCATCGAGCGAGCGCTTCACGAGCTCGTCGAACTGGCGGTCGCGCTCGATCGGCGACGACGAGTAGCGGATCGCGAGCGGCTTGCCGTCCGGCAGCGTGCGATAGCCGTCCGCGCCCTTCTTGGTAGCCGAACTTGTCGAGCAGCGCATTGGCCGTGCGCGGATCGTAGCGGAATGCTGGCTGCGGTAATCCGGATCGTGGCCGGCGACGCCGGGCGGGATCGGATATTCCGCCCTGATCGCCTGGCCCTTGCGGATGATGCTGATCTGATCGTCGATCTTGTACGCCATCGCGATCGCGCGGCGCAGCGCGATGCTTCTCCCTGCCGAAGCCGCCGAGCGGATTCGGCTGGCCGCCGATCGTCTCCTGCATGTTGAAGTGAGTATAGGTGATTTCCGGATCGACGCTGCGATCGAGCCGGATGCCGCGCTTGGCGAACTCGGGCTTCAGCCTGCCGTCTTCGGTCATGAATGTCGGCGCGACCTCCCACAGCTGGTATTCGATGTCGGTTTCGCCGCGCTCGAACGCGAGCCAGCGGCTCTGCGTTTCCTCCATGATGCTGATTTCCACCGTGCCGATCTGCGGCAGCGCTTGCCTCTCATGCGCGCGGCGATTTCCACGTCTTGCGGATCTTGCCGGGCGCGAAATTCCAGTCCATGCCGCGATAGCCGGGATTCGCCTCGAGCACGATCTTCGACGATCGCATGTAGCGTTTCAGCGGCGTAAGGCCCGGTGCCGACCGGGTGCGAGTTGCTGTCGTCGCCGTACGCGTCGATCACTTCGCGCGCGACCGCGCCGGTGAGCGAGAACGCCAGCACGTGCGAAAAGTTGAAGTCGGTTGCCTTGAGCCGGATGCGCAGCGTGTAGCGGTCCGGCACTTCGAGCCCCGGCAATCTGGCATCGTAGTCAAAGCGGCCGGTTTTCCTCGCCTGCTGCGGCAAGCTCGTCGAGTCCCGACGATTTTGCCTTCGAACAGAAATGCGTACGGCGAGCGATTCTTGGGATCGAGAAAACGCTTGATCGAATACGCGTAGTCCGCCGCCGTCAGCTCCCGCGGCCTGCCCTTGAACGCCGGATCGGGCGTAAAGTAAATGCCCTTCCTGACCTTAAGCGTGTAGGTCCTGCCCTGGTCCGCGATCTGCGGCAGCGACGCGGCCGCGTTCGGCACCAGCCTCGCCGGACGCGCGAGGTAGTCGTAGGTGAGCAGCGGATCGAATATCGATTCGATGACCGCGCCCGAGTAGTAGTCGGACATCTTGACCGGATCGAACCCGGTTTCGGCCGCCATGAACGTGATGCGCAGCACCTTCGCCGGATCGGCGGCGTGGCAGGCTGCCGCCAGTGCGAACGGCAGCAGAACTTCCGCTATGCGGCGGCCTAGCCCACGGTTCATCTTCGGCTTCCGAAAAATGATTGATGCAGTCTATATTATCCATGGAAGCGCAGGGTACGCGGAGCTCATCGTTACGTGCTCGCGAATGAATCGCCGCGCGCGAGATCGCGCCGGCCGTGACGCGCGGCGGCTCTTTCGCTAAACTCGCGCGATGCTCGAGAACCCGATCTGCCGCATCGCCTGCGCGTTTTCCGCGTTGGTCCTGACTTTCGCCTCCCCCGGTGCAGCACTCGCGGTCCATGCGCTCTCGTTGGGTAGCACGCCCAAGTACCCGGCCGGATTTCAGAACTTCGATTGGGCGAACCCGAATGCGCCGAAAGGCGGCGAATTGCGGCTCGTGCCGCCGACGCGCAGCACCAATTTCGACAAGTACAACCCGTTCACGCTAAAGGGAACCGCGCCTCCCGGGCTCTCGAGCCTGGTCTTCGAGACACTGCTGACCGGCACCCTGGACGAGCCGACCACGGTGTACGGATTGCTGGCGCAGGACATCGAGGTCGCGGCCGACAAGTTGTCAGTGACGTTCACGCTAAATCCCGCTCGCCCGTTTTCACGACGGCACGCCGGTGATGGCCGCCGACGTGAAGCACAGCTTCGACACGCTGATGAGCAAAGAGGCGGCGCCGCAGTACCGCGTGATCTTCGGCGACGTAGCGAAGGCCGTCGTGGCCGGCCCGCGCGCGGTCCGCTTCGAGTTCAAGCGCGTGAGCCTGGAACTGCCGTTGATGGTGGGGGGCATTCCGGTATTCAGCCGCGCGTGGGGCGCCGGCAAGCCTTTCGACAAGGTGGTGATGGATATTCCGATCGCCAGCGGCCCCTACAGGATCGGCCGTCTGAATTTCGGGCGCGACATCACCTATGAACGCGATCCGAATTACTGGGCGCGCGATCTGAACGTGCGGCGCGGTCTCTACAACTTCGACCGCGTCACCTACAAGATCTACAAGGACACGACCGCCCAGACCGAGGCCTTCAAGGCGGGCGAATTCGACTATCTCGAGGTGTTCGGAGCGCGCGCATGGGCGCGCACGTATACCGGCAAAAAATTCGATTCGGGCGAACTGATCAAGAAGGAACTCCCGGCGAAGAATGCCGCCGATTTCCAGGGTTATCTGATCAACACGCGACGCGAAAAATTCAAGGATCCGCGCGTGCGCGAGGCGCTCGGGCTCGCCTACGATTTCGAATGGATGAACCGGCAGCTTTTCTACAATTCGTTCACCCGCGTGCGCGGGTTCTTCAATGGCAGCGACTTCGAAGCCAAGGGGCTGCCCGGCGCCGACGAGCTTGCCGTGTTGAAACCGATCCGGGACAAACTGCCCGCGAAAATATTCACCGAAGAAGTTCCGTTGCCGCCATCGACGGCTGCGCCCGGCAGCCTGCGCGCCAATCTGATCAAGGCCAAGCAATTGCTCGCCGAAGCGGGCTGGACCTACCGCGACGGCGCGCTGCGCAACGCCAAGGGCGAAGCGTTTACCATCGAATACCTCGACGGCGGCAGCCGCGGCGAGATAACGACTTCAGCCTACGCGCGCGGCGCTGGCCAAGCTCGGTATCGAACTCAACTACCGGCGCGCGGACTTCGCGCTGATCCAGAAGCGTCTCGACGTATTCGATTTCGACTTGTTCACGGTGCGCATACCCGGCAGCGAATGGCCCGGCGTCGAACTGCAGGACCGGTTCGATTCGAAATCGGCCGACACCGAGGGCTCCAACAACTGGATGGGCGTGCACGACCCGAGCGTCGACTACCTGGTGAACCTCGCGGTGTCGTCCACGACGCGCGCCGAGCATATTGCGCGCCTGCGCGCGCTCGATCGCGTGCTGCGGCTCGGCTACTACGTGGTTCCGCAGTATTACCGCAATGGATTCCCGATCGCCTATCGGGGCGGCAAGTTCGAACAACCTGCCGTGGCGCCGAGCTATTATCAGGCGGAAGACTGGGTAGTCTCCACGTGGTGGATAAAACAATAGGATGCCCGCCATGTGGTCGTACATACTCAAGCGCCTGCTGTTGATGATCCCGACGCTGCTCGGCATCCTGCTCATCACGTTCGTCATCATCCAGTTCGTGCCCGGCGGCCCGGTCGAGCAGATGGTCGCGCAGTTGCAGGGCCGCGACGCGGGCGGCGTGGGTGAAGGCCCGGCGCGCCAGCCCGGGCGCCTACCGCGGGCGCCAGGGCGTCGACGCGGCGCGCGTCGAGGAAATCAAGAAGCTTTACGGATTCGACAAGCCGGCGCCCGAGCGCTTCCTGCAAATGCTCGGCGCAGTTCGCGCGCTTCGACCTCGGCAAGAGCTTCTTTCACAACAAGGACGTGTGGCAGCTCATCAAGGAGAAGCTGCCGGTGTCGATCAGCCTCGGCGTGTGGACGTTTCTGCTGACCTACCTGATTTCGGTCCCGCTGGGCATCGCCAAGGCGGTGCGCGCGGGCACCCGCTTCGATACCGCGACCACGTTCATCGTGCTGCTCGGCTACGCGATCCCGAGCTTCGTGCTCGGCGTGGTGCTGCTCGTGTATTTCGCGGGCGGCAGCTTCGTGCAATGGTTTCCGCTGCGCGACATCACGTCGTTCAACTGGGAGCGAGCTCAGCTGGTTCGGCAAGGTCACCGATTACCTGTGGCATATCACGCTGCCGGTCACTGCGATGGTCGTCGGCAGCTTCGCCGTGATCACGATCATGACCAAGAATTCGGTGCTCGAGGAAATCCGCAAGCAGTACGTGCTGACCGCGCGCGCCAAGGGCCTCGCCGAGCGCGACGTGATGTGGCGGCACGTGTTCCGCAACTCGCTGATCCCGATCATGACGGGCTTTCCCGCCGCGTTCGTCGGCGCCTTCTTCGGCAGCTCGCTGCTGATCGAAACGCTGTTTTCGCTCGACGGCCTGGGCCTGCTCTCGTACGAATCGGTGATCCGGCGCGATTACCCGGTCGTGTTCGGGACGCTGTTCATGTTCACGATCATCGGCCTGCTCACCACGCTGCTGCGCGACCTGAGCTATCTGTGGGTCGATCCGCGCGTGAAGTTCTTCGACTGACATGAGCCCGGCACCCATTAACGCCCCGCGTTGCCGCGCCGCGCGGCTTGAGCCCCGGGCGCCGCGCGTGGCAGCGTTTCCGCAGCAACCGGCTCGGCTATTGCAGCCTGCTCATCTTCGCTGGTGCTGTTCGGCCTGAGCCTGATCGCCGAAGTGCTCTCCAACGACAAGCCGCTGCTCGTTCGTTACGACGGGCATTGGTACGTGCCGGTGCATGCAGACGCTGCCCGAGACCACGTTCGGCGGCGATTTTCCGACGCCGACGGATTTTCTCGATCCCGACGATCCGCGCGAACCTCGCCAAGCCGGGCAATTTCGCGCTCTTTCCGCCCAATCCGCTATCACTACAGCACGATCAACTACTTCGCGAAGAACCCGAACCCGCGCGCGACCCGATGCCGCGAACCTGCTCGGCACCGACGACAAGGGGCGCGACCTGCTCGCGCGGCTGCTGTACGGTTTTCGCATCTCGGTGGTGTTCGCGCTGATCGTCACCGCGCTGTGCACGATCTTCGGCGTCCTCTACGGCGCGGTCCAGGGCTATTTCGCGGGCTGGACGGATATCGGGATGGAGCGCTTCCACGAGATCTGGGGCGCGATGCCCACGCTCTACATGCTGATCATATTTTCGGCGCTGTTTTCGCCGAGCTTCTGGCTGCTGGTGATATTGCTGTCGTTCTTCGGCTGGATGGGCATCGCGAGCTACGTGCGCGCCGAGTTCCTGAAGAACCGCACGCTCGACTACGTGCGCGCCGCGCGTGCGCTCGGCCAGAGCGACCGCAAGATCATGTTCCGGCATATTCTGCCGAACAGCCTGACGCCGGTCGTGACGCTGATCCCGTTCGAGATGGCCGGCGCGATCGGCTCGTTGACGAGCCTCGACTTTCTCGGCCTCGGCGTGCCGCCGGGCACGCCGAGTCTGGGCGAGCTGCTGAACCAGGGCAAGGAAAACCTCGACGCGTGGTGGATCTCGCTGTCGACGTTCGGCGTGCTGGTGGTCATGCTGCTGCTGCTGATCCTGATCGGCGACGCGCTGCGCGACGCGCTCGATCCGCGCAAGGTGCTGGAAGGCGACGACCGCAATGAGCCTGCTCGAAGTGCGCGATCTCACCGTCGAATTCGGCGCGCAAGCGCGTCGTGGACCGCGTGTCGTTCACGCTCGACGCCGACGAGAAATTCGCGCTGGTCGGCGAGTCCGGCTCGGCAAGACCGTCACCGCGCTCGTCGTTGCTGCGCCTGGTCGAAGCACGCGCGCGTGAGCGGCGAAGTCCTCTTCGACGGCAAGGACGTGCTGAACGATGCCGCAGGACGCGCTGCGCGAGCTGCGCGGGCGCGACATCGCGATGATCTTCCAGGAGCCGATGACGGCGTTGAATCCGATCTACACGGTCGGCAAGCAGATCGTCGAATCGATCCAGTTGCACGAGAACCTGCCCGGCGCTGACGCGGCCGCCGCGCGCCGTCGAGTTGCTGCGGCGCACCGGCGTGCCCGAGCCCGAGCGGCGCTTTCACAGCTATCCGCACCAGCTCTCGGGCGGCCAGCGCCAGCGCGCGATGATCGCGATGGCGCTCGCCTGCCGCCCCAAGCTGCTGATCGCCGACGAGCCGACCACCGCGCTCGACGTGACGATACAGGCGCAGATCCTCGACCTGCTGGCCGAGCTGCAGCGCGAGTTCGGCATGGCGGTCATCCTGATCACCCACGATCTGAATCTCGTCAAGCGCTTTGCCGGACGCGTGGGCGTCATGCAGGCCGGCAAACTGGTCGAATCCGGCACCACCGCCGCAATCTTCAGCGCGCCGCAGCACGAGTACACGCGCCTGCTGCTCGCGAGCCGGCCACAGCGCATGGCCGTGCCGCTCGCGGACAACCCGGCCACACTGCTCGAGAGTCGACAAGCTCAATTGCGTGTATCCGATCAAGCGCGGCTGGTTCGGGCATGACGACTTCTACGCCGTGCGCGATGCGAGCCTCGACGTTGAAGCGCGGCGAAACCCTCGGCATCGTCGGCGAATCGGGTTCGGGCAAGACGACGCTCGGTCTTGCCGTGCTGCGGCTGCAGCGCGCGACCGGCGTCATCTCGTTCGACGGCACGCGGCTGGACGGTCTGCCGCAGCGCGCACTGCGACCGTCTGCGCAAGCGCATGCAGGTGGTATTCCAGGACCCGTTCTCCTCGCTGTCGCCGCGGCTGGACCATCGAGCAGATCGTCGGCGAAGGACTCGAACTGCATTTTCCGCGAGCTCGACGCGGCGGCGCGGCGCGGCCGGGTCATCGCAGCGCTCGAGGACGTGGGACTCGAGGCCGAGCATGCTGAACCGCTACCCGCACGAATTTTCGGGCGGCCAGCGCCAGCGCATCGCCATCGCCCGCGTGGCGGTGACTGAAGCCCGAATTCCTGCTGCTGGATGAGCCGACGAGCTCGCTCGATGCGACGGTTCAGCGCCAGGTCTTGACGCTGCTCATCGGCCTGCAGCAGCGCCTGGGCATGAGCTATCTCTTCATCAGCCACGATCTCGCGGTGATCCGCGCGGTCGCGCATCGCGTCGTCGTCATGAAGGACGGCCGTATCGTGGAGAGCGGTGAAACCGAGACCTGCTGAACGCACCGCAAGCACCCGTACACGCGCGAATTGCTCGCCGCAGCTCGCCGTCTGACGCAGCCGTGCCCGCGTCGAATTCGGCTATAATCGCGCGGTCCATTTCTACAGGAAGATTCGCAATGGGCTTTCTCCAGGGCAAGAAAATCCTGGTTACCGGTCTTTTGAGCAACCGCTCGATTGCCTACGGCATCGCCGCGGCCGTCAAGCGGGAAGGCGGCGCGCTCGCTTTTACCTATCAGAATGAAAACGTCAAAGACCGCGTTTTCAAGCTGGCGAAGGATTTCGGCACCGAACTCATTTTTCCCTGCGACGTCGCGTCCGACGGCGAAATCGATCAGCTGTTCGCGAGTCTGGCGCAGCACTGGGACGGGCTGGACGGCATCGTCCACTCCATCGCCTTTGCGCCCAGGGACCAGCTTGACAATGATTATCTGGACAGCGTTACGCGCGAGGGCTTTCGCATCGCGCACGAGGTCAGCTCGTACAGCCTGGCGGCGCTGGCGAAAGCAGGGCTTGCGCATGATGCAGGGGCGCAACGGCGCCATACTGACGATGAGTTATCTCGGCGCCGTGCGCTCGGTGCCCCACTACAACGTGATGGGACTCGCCAAGGCGAGCCTCGAGGCCAACGTGCGCTACATGGCGCAAAGCCTGGGCCCCAAAGGTATTCGCGTCAACGCGATTTCGGCCGGTCCCATCAAGACGCTCGCCGCGGCGGGCATCGCGGACTTCTCGAAACTCCTGGGCCATCATGCGAAGCACGCGCCGTTACGCCGCAATACGACCATCGAGGACGTCGGAAACGCCGCCGCGTTCCTGCTGTCGGACCTCGCAAGCGGCATTACCGGGGAAATCGTGTATGTTGACGGCGGCTTCAATACCACCGCGCTGGGCCATCCGGACTGAGATCGCAGGATCGAGGATCGAGGCGCGGGAAAATGGTGGTTTCGATTTTCTCCCGATCCACTCAATCTTCGATTCAGCTTCATTGCGGTTTTTTCTCCAGCCGGTCCTGCTGCACTTTGATATCGGCCTTGAGTTTCAGGCTCGCGACGTAAGCAGCGAGCTCTTCCTGGGCGACCAACTGACGCAGTTCGTCCGCCGCCGCCTTGCGCCGGGCGGCATCCGCCGCCTCTGCTGCGTCCACGATGCGCGTGATCTTCACCAGCACGTATCCGCCCTGCGGATTCTCGAAGCCGACGTAGGCTGGCAGTTTGCCGCCATCGGCTTTGAAAATTTCCGCAACCGCCGGGCCGGCGTAGCCCTGCGCGTTATCGCGGCTCACGAGTTTGGCCGCGCCCCAGCTGACCTCATCGCCGCCACCCTGCTTTAATTTCGCGAGCAACTCGCGCCCCTGCTTCGCGGCGAGTTGCGCCGCCTGCTGCTGCGTCAGCCGCTTCACGATCTCGCCGCGGACCTCCTCGATGGGCCGCACCGTGGCCGGCTTGTATTCGACGATGCGCGCCGATACCAGCGTATTGTTGCCGACGTCGACGACCTCGGTATTGCGCTTGTTCTTGACCGCGTCCTCGGCAAACACCGCCTGCAGGAACTTCGGATTGTTGAGCAGCTTGTTGTCGCCGCCGCTGCGGCTGACCCAACCGCTCGTCTGCACCGTCAGCTGTCAACGCGTCCGCGGCCGGCTTCAGGCTGTCGCCCTGCTCGAATACCTGATTGTTGAACTGCTCGGCAAGTTCGGCGAATTTCTTGCCGGCCTTCTGCCGCTTGAGATCGAGTTCGACCTCCTTGCTGACCTCTTCAAACCCGTGCCCTTTCGCGGCGGTGAGCCGGATGATGTGATAACCGAACTGCGACTCGACGGGGCCCGCGATTTCGCCCACCTTCATCTGGAACACCGCATCGTCGAACGGCTTGACCATCGCGCCGCGCGGGAAAAACCCGAGGTCGCCGCCTTTCGCCGCGGAGCCCGGGTCCTGCGAATTTTTCGCGGCAAGATCGGCAAAACTCGCCGGGTTCTGCCGCACCTGCTTTAACAACTGCTCGGCCTTCGCGCGCGCCGCCTGCTTTTCGCCCTCGGTCGCCTTGGCATCGACCGTAATCAGGATGTGGCTCGCCTGGCGCTCTTCCCCCTTCGCGTACTGCTTCAGATTCTGCTCGTAAAACTGCCTGACTTCGTCGGCGCCGACTGCCGTCTGCGCGGCGATCGCGTCGAGCGACAACACGACGTATTCGAGGCGCGCCCGCTCCGCGACCTGAAACTCGCTGTGATGCGCGTCGTAGTAAGCTTTTCACGGCGCCGTCTTCCAGCTTGACTTGCGCCGCAAACTTTTCCGGCATCGAGCACACTCTGGCTCACTTCGCGCTGCTGGGCGTTGATGCGCAGGAGCCGCTCCGAAACCGAATTCGGCACGATCGCCGTCGCCAGATAGGCGCCGTTCACGTGCTGCAGCATCAGGTCGCGCCGCAGGCTCATTTCGAATCCGACCTCCGTCATGTTCTGGCGCCTGAGCAGCTCCACGTAACGGTCGTGCGAAAATTTGCCGTCCTCCTGGAACGCCGGCTGCTCGCTGATGATCTGCTGCAGTTGCGCGTCGGAAACCAGCACATTGCCGCGCGCCGCCTGCGCCGATCAGCAGCCGCTGGCGGATGATGCCGTCGAGCACTGCGAACCTCAGTTCGGGACTGTCGAGCATCGCCGGATCGACGCGGTTGCCGGTGAGCCGCTGCAGATAGTTCTGGCGTTCCTGCAATGCGATCGCGAACTCCTGCTGGGTGACGGGCTGGCCGCCGACGGTCGCCACGTGATTGCCGCCATCCGCCGCTGCGGAAGTAGGAATCGATGCCGAAAAAAGCAAACGGCAGAAAAATGATCGCCAGCACGACCTGGATCAATTTTTTGTGTTTGTGAACGAGATCGAACATGAGTCAAATCATCCGCGGCAAATCAAAGCGTGCATGCTACTGCAATCCCGGCGCGCCGTGTGCGCGCCAAAAGAAAAGGCGAACGCGGGTTCGCCTTAGTGAGATCTGGCGGAGTGGACGGGACTCGAACCCGCGACCCCCGGCGTGACAGGCCGGTATTCTAACCAACTGAACTACCACTCCCATGGTGTTCTGCTACAGACCCTGGTGGGTGCTGACGGGCTCGAACCGCCGACATTCGCCTTGTAAGGGCGACGCTCTACCAACTGAGCTAAGCACCCGTGACCGCAGGAGACGCCAAAAACGCTTGCTACCACGAATTTGGGGTAGATGCGCGCAGCGCATCTACCCCAAAGTATTAACCTGCAGACTACTGAATTGCGCGCTAGTTTACCGCATCTTTGAGTGCCTTGCCAGCGCTGAACTTGGGCACGCGCGCCGCCTTGATCTTGATCGCCTCGCCGGTCCGCGGGTTGCGCCCGGTGCGCGCGGCGCGCTTGCCGACCTTGAAGGTGCCGAAACCCACCAATGTCACGCTCGAGCCTTTTTTCAACGCGCCCTTGATCGCGCCCAACGCCCCGTCGAGAGCCTTCTCGGCGGACGCCTTGGAGATATCGGCAGATTTCGCGATGGCCTCAATCAGTTCCGATTTATTCACGTAAATCCCCCTTTAAAATTTTGACAAAGCCAACACGAAAACCGCGGACCGGAGTAAAAGCCCGGCACGCGTTTTGACGCCATGCCGGGCCTGAATTTCCGCAGATGATTTATAGCAAGCGCGAAAACGCGGTGTCAAGCAATTGACTGCAATTATGCGCGTTCATTCTGATCGCAGTGTGCAAATTGTCACACCGCAATTTTCGCACCACCTCGCGCAGCCTGCTGTCAGTGCTTGATCGCGGGCGCGGGCGCCTGCTCCACCGCCGGAACGGGTGCTGCTTCAGGCTTGTCCGGCAGCGGCTCGGGCTTGCGCTCGAGCGCCATTTCAAGCACCTGATCGATCCACTTCACCGGATGTATGTCGAGCCGGTTCTTAATGTTGTCAGGTATTTCGGCAAGGTCCTTAACGTTCTCCTGCGGAATCAGCACGGTCTTGATGCCGCCGCGGTGCGCCGCCAGCAGCTTCTCCTTCAGGCCGCCGATCGGCAGCACTTCGCCGCGCAAAGTGATTTCGCCGGTCATCGCAACGTCGGCGCGCACCGGAATGCCCGTGAATACCGACACCATCGCGGTGCAAATACCAATGCCGGCGCTGGGACCGTCTTTCGGCGTCGCCCCCTCGGGCAAGTGGATGTGAATGTCGTTTTTCTGATAAAAATCCTCGTTGATGCCGAGCCTGCGCGAACGGCTGCGCACGACCGACAACGCGGCCTGAATCGACTCCTGCATGACTTCGCCCAGTTTGCCGGTGGTGATCGTCTTGCCCTTGCCCGGCATGACCGAACTTTCTATCGTCAGCAATTCGCCGCCGACTTCCGTCCACGCGAGCCCGGTAACCTGGCCGACCTGGTTGTTTTTCTCGGCGAGACCGAAGGTATAGCGGCGCACGCCCAGAAACTTGTCCAGATTGCGCGCATTGACGGCCACTTTTTTCAGCGTCGATTCGCCCTTGCGCACGACCAGCAGTCTTGACCACCTTGCGGCAGATCTTGGATATCTCGCGTTCAAGGCTGCGCACGCCGGCTTCGCGCGAATAGTAACGGATGATGTCGCGCACCGCGCTTTCCGAAACCGTGATCTCTTCCGGCTTCAGCCCGTGGTTCTTCATCTGCTTGGGCAGCAGGTGATGGATCGCGATGTGCACCTTCTCGTCCTCGGTATATCCCGACAGGCGTATCACTTCCATGCGATCGAGCAGCGCCGGCGGAATATTGAGCGTGTTGGCGGTCGCGACGAACATCACGTCCGACAGATCGTATTCGACTTCGATGTAATGATCGACGAACGTGTGGTTCTGCTCGGGATCGAGCACTTCCAGGAGCGCGCTCGCAGGATCGCCGCGGAAATCCATGCCCATCTTGTCGACTTCGTCGAGCAGGAACAGCGGATTGCGCACCGCGACCTTGGTCATGTTCTGCAGGATTTTGCCCGGCATCGAACCGATGTAGGTGCGGCGATGCCCGCGGATTTCCGCTTCGTCGCGCACCCCGCCCAGCGACATGCGCACGAACTTGCGGTTGGTCGCCCGCGCGATCGACTGGCCGAGCGACGTCTTGCCCACGCCCGGCGCGCCCACGAGGCACAGGATAGGCGCTTTCATCTTGTCCACGCGCTGCTGCACCGCGAGGTACTCGACGATGCGTTCCTTGACCTTCTCCAGACCGTAGTGGTCCTCGTCGAGCACCGCCTCCGCCTTGACGAGATCGGTGCTGATCTTGCTTTTCTTCTTCCACGGCAGCGATACGATCGCGTCGATATAGTTGCGCACGACCGTCGCCTCCGCCGACATCGGCGACATCAGGCGCAATTTCTTGAATTCGGTTTCCGCCTTTTTGCGCGCCTCTTTCGGCATGTGCGCGGCCTTGATGCGCTTTTCCATGTCGTCGAGATCGGCGCCCTCTTCGAGTTCGCCGAGCTCCTTCTGGATCGCTTTGACCTGCTCGTTAAGGTAGTACTCGCGCTGGCTTTTCTCCATCTGGCGCTTGACGCGGCCGCGGATGCGCTTTTCGACCTGCAGAATGTCGAGTTCGCCTTCGATCAGCGTCAACAGGTGCTCGAGCCGCTTTTTGGCGGCGAACATTTCGAGCACTTCCTGTTTTTGCTCGAGCTTCAACGGCAGATGCGCGGCAATCGTGTCGGCCAGCCGGCCCGGTTCGTCGATGCCCGACAGCGACGTCAGTATTTCCGGCGGAATTTTCTTGTTGAGCTTCACGTACTGGTCGAATTGCGCAACCAGCGTGCGGCGCATCGCCTCGACTTCCGCCGTGATCTCGTCATCCGCCGCAATCGGCGTCGCCTCGACCGTGAAATGCGTGGTCGCGTCGAGCACCTGATTGATGTGCGCGCGCTGATTGCCTTCGACCAGCACTTTCACCGTGCCGTCCGGCAGTTTCAGCATCTGCAGAATATTGGCGACCGTGCCTATGGAATAAAGGTCTTCGGGCGCGGGTTCATCCTTGGCGGCCGATTTTTGCGCAATCAACACGATGCTCTTGCCCGCCTCCATCGCGGTTTCGAGCGCCTTGATCGATTTCGGGCGCCCGACAAAAAGCGGAATGACCATATGCGGGAATACCACCACGTCGCGCAAGGGCAAGAGCGGCAATTGCACCATATTAGTCACCGGGTCATTGGAAATGGGCATGTGAATTTCACCTGAGTACGATAATCGAAATGAGCGAGCAAAATCATTGTTGGGGCAACGCCCCGGCAATTCAAGCAGCAGATGCCGTTCCCGCGTCAGCAAGCGGCGCGCGGGAACGGTCCATGGCGAAGATTATACCGAACCCGCTACCTTGGGTTGGTCGGAATAGATGAGGATAGGGCGTGTATCCGTGCCGATGGAGCCTTCGTCGACCACGACCTTGATTACGTTTTCGAGCGAAGGCAGGTCGAACATGGTGTCAAGCAGCGTCTGCTCGAGTATCGAGCGCAGCCCGCGCGCGCCGGTTTTGCGCTCGAGCGCCTTGTGCGCGACCGCCTTCAACGCCGCATCGCGCACTTCGAGCTCGACGCCTTCCATCGCGAACATTTTCTGATACTGCTTGAGCAACGCGTTCTTCGGCTCGGTGAGAATCTGGATCAGCGCGACCTCGTCGAGTTCCTCGAGCGTCGCCACCACCGGCAGGCGGCCGACGAACTCCGGGATCAGACCGTACTTGATCAGATCCTCCGGCTGCACGCCGCGCAGCACCTTGGTGGCGTCCTTGCGGTTGTCGCGGCTTTTGACTTCCGCGCCGAAACCGATGCCGCCTTTTTCCGAACGCGCGCGTATCACCTTGTCGAGGCCGTCGAATGCGCCGCCGCAGATGAACAGGATATTGGTGGTGTCGACCTGCACGAATTCCTGGTTCGGATGCTTGCGGCCGCCCTGCGGCGGCACCGAGGCGATGGTGCCCTCGATCAGCTTGAGCAGCGCCTGCTGCACGCCTTCGCCCGACACGTCGCGCGTGATCGACGGATTGTCGGATTTGCGCGAAATCTTGTCGATTTCATCGATGTAGACGATGCCGCGCTGCGCTTTCTCGACGTCGTAATCGCATTTCTGCAGGAGCTTCTGAATGATGTTCTCGACATCCTCGCCGACGTAACCGGCCTCGGTCAGCGTCGTCGCGTCCGCCATCACGAACGGCACGTTCAAGAGCCGCGCCAGCGTCTGCGCGAGCAGCGTCTTGCCCGAACCGGTCGGCCCCACCAGCAGAATATTGCTCTTGGCGAGTTCGACGTCGTCGTTCTTGGTGAGATTCTTCAACCGCTTGTAGTGGTTGTAAACGGCGACCGACAGAATCTTCTTCGCCAGATCCTGGCCGATCACGTACTGGTCGAGGATTTCGCGGATCTCGTGCGGCACCGGCAAATCGGATTTCGCGCCCTTGGTGCCGTGCTCGCCCTGCGTTTCCTCGCGAATGATGTCGTTGCACAGTTCGATGCATTCATCGCAGATGAACACCGACGGACCCGCGATGAGCTTGCGCACCTCGTGCTGACTCTTGCCGCAGAACGAGCAGTAGAGCAGTTTTTCGCCGCCGATCTTTTCTGACATATGCAGGTTTCCTTATCGACCCGAATTGTAGGACATTATTTTGCGGAATCCGCCCGGCTGACCAGCACCTTGTCAACGAGCCCGTACTGCACCGACTGGTCGGCGGACAAAAAATTGTCGCGATCGGTATCTTTTTCGACGGTTTCGATCTTCTGGCCGGTGTGCTTGGCCATGATTTCGTTCAATTTGCCTTTCAAAAACAGGATTTCCTTGGCATGGATCTCGATATCCGACGCCTGGCCCTGAAAACCGCCCATCGGCTGGTGAATCATCACGCGCGAGTTCGGCAGGCAGAAGCGCTTGCCCTTGGCACCCGCTGTCAGCAGCAATGCGCCCATGCTCGCCGCCTGGCCGACGCACAAGGTCGACACATCGGGTTTGATGAATTGCATCGTGTCGTAGATCGCGAGCCCCGCCGACACCGATCCACCCGGCGAATTGATGTAAAACGAGATGTCCTTGTCGGGATTGTCCGATTCGAGAAACAGCAACTGGGCAACGATGACGTTGGCGGTCACTTCCGTAACCGGGCCGACCAGGAACACCACGCGCTCCTTGAGCAAACGCGAATAGATATCGTACGCGCGCTCGCCGCGACCGCTTTGCTCGATCACCATGGGAATCAGGCCCAGGCCCTGCGGCTCCATGCCTGTACGCTCCCAGTTCCGCTGCATCATTTGCTGTTCCCCATCAATTCGTCAAAATCGGTCGCCTTGTCTTCCACCTGGGCGGTCGCCAGCGCCCACGCAACGACATTGTCCTCGACCACCATCGATTCAATTTCACGCAACCGCTCGGGCGACTGGTAATACCACTTCACCACCTCGGCCGGCTGCTCGTAGCTTTGCGACTGCTCCTCCACCATCGCCCGCACCTGTTCGGGCTTCGCTTGCAACGCGTGCGTCTTCACCACTTCAGCAAGAATCAGGCCCAGCGTCACGCGACGTTGCGCCTGCTGCTCAAATAACTCACGCGGCAACTGCATACCTTGCGCCTTCACCCCGCGCGCGGCCAGGTCCTGCTGCGCTGCACTGCTGCATGCGCTCGATTTCAAGCTCGACCAGGGATTTCGGCACCTCGACCTTGGTCGTGTCGATCAGCGCCTGCATGATCTGGTCTTTCACGCGGGCGCTGATACGGCGCTTCACCTCGCGCTCGAGATTCTCGCGAATCTCGCGGCGCATCGTCTCCAGATTCCCGTCCGCCACCCCCAGCGCGCGCGCGAAGTCGGCGTCGATAGGCGGCAGCCGCGGGCCCGCAACCTGCTTTAACTTTACGTCGAAAGTAGCGGTTTTTCCAGCTAATTCTTTCCCATGATAGTCTTCCGGAAAGCGTATTTCAAATGCCTTGGAATCGCCCGCTTTCAAACCTACGACCTCGCGCTCGAAATCCTTGAGCAGCCGGCCCTCGCCGAGCGTCAGGCTAAAGTCCTCGCCCTTGCCGCCGTCGAACTCGCGACCGTCGGTTTTGCCCACAATAATCGATGATAACCTTGTCGCCCAATGTCCGCCGGCCGCGTCGACCGGATCGAAGCTCGCGCGCTGCTTGCGCATGATCTCGAGCGTCTTGTCGACTTCCGCTTCGCTCACATCCGTCAGCGGCCGCCTGATCACGACTTTGCTCATATCGCTCGCGGTGACTTCGGGATAGATCTCGAAGGTCGCGCTGAACTCGACCTGCGGCCACGCTGCCCAGTTCCCCCTTGGGCTCGAAACGCGGGTAGCCGGCCACCTTGAGATTCTGCGCGCGCACCGCGTCGCCGAAGCTTTTTTGCAGGGCATCGCCAAGCACTTCGCGCCGGACCTGATCTGCGTACTGCTGCGCAACGACCTTGAGCGGCACTTTGCCGGGACGGAAGCCGTGCATTTTCACGTTACGCGCGAGCTTTTTGAGCCGGGCCTGCACCTCGCTGTCGATTTCCTGCGAAGGCAGCGAAATATTGATGCGCCGCTCGAGTTGACTGATATTTTCCAAGGTTGCCGCCATTATTCCTTCCTGACCACACGTTGCCACCATGAACGCCCGCTAACTCGGGACTCTGGTGCGAAAGGAGGGACTCGAACCCACACGCCTTTCGGCGCCAGAACCTAAATCTGGTGCGTCTACCAATTCCGCCACTTTCGCAACGCTTTGATTGTAATATAATTACCCTCGTCCGTCAGCTTCGAATACCGGGCCAGTGGCGAGCGTTAATCTCGTTAAGCCGTTGTAATACCGGTCGTTTCCCGGCCACTCGCGTGACTATCGACCACTACGAAAATTTTCCGGTTGCGTCCGTGCTGTTGCCGGCACACCTGCGCACGACCGGTCGCGCTCATCTACCGCTTTGCGCGCACCGCCGATGATTTCGCCGACGAGGGCGATTTGCCGGACGCCGAGCGACTCGCGCTTCTTGCGGGCTTTGGCGATGAATTGCGCAGGATCGAAAGCGGCGCGCCACCGCACACGGCGCTTTTCCAGGAACTGGCGCCCATGATCGCCGAGCAGCGCTTGCCGGTCGGCCTGTTTCACGACCTCTTGTCGGCGTTTGCGCAGGACGTGACCAACAAACGTTACGCCGATTTCACCGAGGTTCTCGACTACTGCCGGCGCTCCGCCAATCCGGTCGGACGCCTGCTGCTCGTGCTGTACGGCGCGGCCACGCCGCAAAATAACGCGTGGTCGGACAACATTTGCTCGGCCCTGCAGATCATCAATTTTCTGCAGGACATCGCGATCGATTACGCACAACGGACGCATCTACATGCCGCAGGATGAACTTGCGCGCTATCGCATCGGCGAAGCGCAAATCGCCGCCCACGATGCGAGTCGCCGCGTGGCGCGAATTCATGGCATTCCAGGTCGCGCGCACGCGACGCATGCTGTTCGACGGCGCGCCGCTCGGGCGCGTGCTCGCCGGACGCATCGGACTTGAGATGCGCATGATCATCGCCGGCGGCGACCGCATCCTCGCCAAGATCGAACGCGCGGACTACGACGTATTCCGCCGCCGTCCCGTGCTACGCTCGCACGACTGGCTGCTGATGTTCGCCCGCACGTTCGCCATCCGCTGAATCCCGAACCCTGACTCCGCGCCGTCGCATCGTGACTCCCGACCAGTATTGCCAGCAGAAGGCCTCGCAAAGCGGCTCGAGTTTTTACTACAGCTTTCTGTTCCTGCCGCCCGCGCGGCGGCGCGCGATCACCGCGCTGTATGCGTTCTGCCGCGAGGTCGACGACGTCGTCGACGAATGCACCGACGTCGAACGTCGCGCGCACCAAGCTCGCGTGGTGGCGCAGCGAAGTCGCCGCGCTTTACGACAGGCCATGCCCAGCCATCCGGTCGCGCAGGCGCTCGCGACCGTCGTCAACGTCGTTCAAGCTGCCGCAGGAACGGCTGCAGGAAATCATCGACGGCATGGAGATGGACCTCACGCAGCGGCGCTATGCGGATTTCGCCGCGCTGCAAGCTCTACTGCCATCGCGTGGCGAGCGTGGTCGGCCTGCTGTCGGCCGAGATCTTCGGCTACAGCGACCCGCGCACGCTCAAGTACGCCGAAAATCTCGGCATGGCGTTCCAGCTCACCAACATCATCCGCGACGTCGGCGAGGACGCGCGCCGCGATCGCGTCTACCTGCCGCTCGACGAACTCGCGCGCTTCAACGTGCCGGTCGCCGATATCATGCATGCGCGCGCGAGCGACGGCTTTCGGCAACTGATGGAGTTTCAGGTCGAGCGCGCGCTCGGCTACTATCGCGACGCGTTCGCCGCGCTGCCCGCGGGCGACCGCAAGGCGCAGCGCCCGGGACTGGTGATGGCGGCGATCTACCAGACGCTGCTCGCCGAAATCCGCGCCGACGGCATGCCGGTGCTGACGCAGCGCACCTCGCTGACGCCGCTGCGCAAGCTGTGGATTGCGTGGCGAACGTGGATCAAAGGCTGAAGCGCGCGCAACGGTAGAATACCGATCTACGGAATCAACTGCGAGAAGGAAAGACACGATGGATCTGCAACTGAAAGGAAAAACCGCGCTGGTCACCGGCGCGAGCCAGGGCATCGGCCGCGCGATCGCCAAGGCGCTCGCCGCCGAAGGCGTGCAGAGTTTGCATCGCCGCGCGCCGGCGCGAACTGCTCGAGCAGCTCGCCGAAGGAAATTGTCGCCGCCGGCGGCTCGCCGCCGCACATCGCGCCGGTCGACGTCATGGCGGAAGGCGCGCCGCAGACGCTCGCGCAGGAAGCGTTGAAGGCGCTGGGCCAGATCGACATACTCATCAACTGCGCGGGCGGCAGCCGTCCGCTCGCGATCGACGCGCCCGACGAGAAATGGCACGAGGCGATGACGCTCAACTTCACGCGCGTGCGCCAGCTGAGCCACGCGGTGTTCCCCGACATGATCAAGCACGGCTGGGGACGCATCGTCAACATCACCGGCAAATCCGAGCCCGAAGGACTGAACGCGGCGTTCTCGGCCAAAGCCGGCATCCACGCCTGGTCCAAGGGCCTGTCGCGCGAAATCGGCAAGCACGGCATCACGATCAACTGCATTCCGCCGGGACGCATCATGAGCGAGCAGATCCGCCGCAATTATCCCGAGGAATACCGCAAGGAACATTCCGCCAAGGAGATTCCGGTCGGCCGCTACGGCGAGCCGGAAGAACTCGCCTGCCTCGCGGTTTTCCTCGCCTCGCCCGTCGCCTCCTACATCACGGGCACGGTCATGCCGGTCGACGGCGGTTTGCGCCGCTTTGCGTTCTAGCGTCACTGCCGCGCACACGCGCCGTCGGGATGACACATGTCGCGGTAATCGGCGGCGGTTACGCCGGCATGGCGGCGGCGGTCACGCTCGCCGAGCAGCGCGTGCCGGTGACGGTGTTCGAAGCCGCCCGGCAGCTGGGCGGACGCGCGCGCCGCGATCGATTACCGCGACGTTGCGCTCGACAACGGGCTGCACATCCTGATCGGCGCGTACGCGGAAACGCTGCGCCTGATCGAACTCGTCAATCCGGCGCATGCGCGACGCGCTGCTGCGCGCTGCCGCTCGAGTGGCACGTGCACGGCGAATTTCACCTGCGCGCGGCGCGCCTGCCGGCGCCGTTGCACCTGTTGATCGGCTTGCTGCGCGCGCGACGGCCTGAGTCTCGCGGAAAAATTTTCCGCCGTGCGCTTTCTCGCCGCGCTGCGCACCAACCGCTACACGCTCGCGCAGGATATCAGCGTCGAAGTCCTGCTCACGCGACATCACCAGAGCGAAAAGCTCCGGCGCGTCCTGTGGCGTCCGCTGTGCGTGGCGGCGCTCAATACGCCGCCCGACCGCGCATCGGCGCAGGTGTTTCTGAACGTGCTGCGCGACTCGCTCGACGCCACGCGCGCAGCGAGCGATCTCGTGCTCGCGCGCGTCGATCTGTCGGCGTTGTTTCCGGACCCGGCCGCAACTTACGTCGAACAGCACGGCGGCACGGTGCTGCGCGCGCAGCGCGTGACGGCGATCGACCCGCTGGCCGAGCGGGTTCGAGATCGAAGCCAACGATCAGCGCACGCGCTTTCAGCCATGTCATCTGCGCCATCTCCGCGCATCAGGTCAACGCATTCCTGATCGGCATCACCGCGCTGTCGGACATCGCCAATACCATCGAGCGACTGCAGTATCAGCCCATCCACTCGGTGTGGCTGCAATATCCGGCAGCCGGTGACGCTGCCCTCGCCGATGCTGGGACTCACGCACGGCCTCATCCACTGGGTGTTCGACCGCGAAACGCTGTGCGGACAACGCGGCCTCGTCGGCGCGGTCATCAGCGCCGCCGGCGAACACCAGGACCTCACCCAGGACGAACTCGGCTTGCGCGTGCATCGCGAATTGCAGCAGCACGTGGGCGACCTGCCCGACCCGCTGTGGACGCGCGTGATCGCGGAAAAGCGCGCGACCTTCGCGTGCACGCCCGGCGTCCGGCGGCCGCCGCAGGTCACGCCGCTCACGAATTTTTATCTCGCCGGCGATTACACGGCGAGCGACTACCCGGCGACCCTCGAATCCGCCGTGCGCAGCGGCATCACGTGCGCGCGGCACATCCTGCAACAACGCCTGATGATCCACGCCGTGGCTTGGCGGCGGCGGCGGTATAAAATCGCGTTTCATTGATCGAACACAGAAGGAATCTCACGGTGACCGAACGCGAATCGATGCAGTACGACGTGGTCATCGTCGGCGCCGGGCCCGCCGGCCTGGCGGCCGCGATCCGCCTGAAGCAGCTCGCCGCGCGAACGCGGCCACGACATCGGCGTCTGCGTGATCGAAAAAGGCTCCGAAGTCGGCGCGCACATACTGTCGGGCGCGGTGATGGATCCGCGCGCGCTCGCCGAACTGTTTCCGAACTGGCAGGAACTGAACGCGCCGCTCAATGCGCCGGTCAGCGAAGACCGCTTCCTGTTCCTGACGGAAAAATCGTCGTTCAAGGTGCCGACTTTCCTGCTGCCGCAGTGTTTTCAGAATCACGGCAATTACGTGATCAGCCTGGGCAATCTCTGCCGCTGGCTCGGCCAGCAGGCGGAAGGCCTCGGCGTCGAAATTTTTCCGGGCTTTGCCGCCGCCGAAGTGCTTTATAACGACGACGGCAGCGTCAAGGGTGTCGCCACCGGCGACATGGGCGTCGGCAAGGACGGCAAGCCGACCGACGCGTTTCAGCGCGGCATGGAATTGCATGCAAAATACACGTTTTTCGCCGAAGGCTGCCGCGGCCATCTCGGCAAGCAGTTGCAGGCGCGCTACCACCTGCGCGACGGCGCCGATCCGCAGGTCTACGGCATCGGCCTCAAGGAACTGTGGGAAATCAAGCCCGACGCAGCACCAGACCGGACTCGTCGTTCATACCGCCGGCTGGCCGCTCGCCGCCGACACCTATGGCGGCTCGTTCCTGTATCACATGGAAAACAATCTGGTCGCGGTCGGCTACGTGGTCGGCCTCGGCTATACCAATCCGTACTCTGAGCCCCTACGAGGAATTCCAGCGCTACAAGACGCATCCGGCGATCCGCGACGTTTTTCAAGGGCGGCAAGCGCGTCGCCTACGGCGCGCGCGCGATCACCGCCGGCGGCCTGCAGGCGCTGCCCAAGCTCGTGTTTCCCGGCGGCTGCCTGATCGGCGACGATGCCGGCTTTCTCAATGCGTCGCGCATCAAGGGCAGCCACTGCGCGATCAAGTCCGGCATGCTCGCCGCCGGAATCGGCGTTCGAGGCGGTGCGGCGGGACGCGCCGGTGATGAACTCGCAAGCTATCCCGAACGTTCAGGCAAAGCTGGCTGTACGACGAACTTTATCGCGCGCGCAACTTCAAGCCGTGGATGAGCAAGGGGCTTTATACCGGCACGTTGATGGTCGGCATCGACCAGGTCGTGTTCGGCGGGCGCGCACCGTGGACACTGCACCACCAGCATGCCGACAACGAAACGCTAGGAAAAAAACCGAGGCCGCGCCGATTGCATACCCAAAGCCCGACGGCGTGCTCACGTTCGACCGCCTGTCGTCGGTGTTCATTCAACACCAATCACGGCGAAGACCAGCCGTGCCACCTGACGCTGAAAGACGCGTCGGTGCCGGTCAACGTCAATCTCGCGCTGTACGACGCACCCGAGCAGCGGCTCGGCGGGCGTCTACGAAATCGTGCGCAATGACGACGGGTCGAGCCGCGTCTGCAAATCAACGCGCAGAACTGCGTGCACTGCAAGACCTGCGATATCAAGGATCCGACGCAGAACATCGTGTGGGTCACGCCGGAGGGCGGCGGCGGCCCGAACTATCCGAACATGTAAGCGTAAGGCCGTTCGAATTTCCGTTGTCGATTGTAGTGGCCGTCGGCGGTCCGTCATCGAATCGACGGCCTTGCCACCCCAGTCCAGGCACGTAGCGCGTGCTTCTCCAAGCCTCAAGATAACTATAATTACATATAAAAAACAGAAGGTTAATGAAATCGTCTCAATCTGGAGACCGATTCCGCCGTTAGTTGGCCTGTAACTTGCAGATACGTAGGCAACTGGATAGGCCAGCGGCTTGCGGAAAGCGAATATGGTGATCTACTTTATCAACCGTCCAGGGCAGCGGAACACGGCGCCGGCAGCGTGGCTCAAAAACGGCACCTATGGCGATGAAGTGATGCAGGCGAACTGGAATCCCGCGGTCATACAAATGATCCGCGAGCCGTTGCAGACGGCACCGAGCCCCGCGTTGCCGGACGATATGTCGACGATCAACGTCCGATGAATTTCTCGGCCGCGTTTACGGACTTGCCACATTGATTTAAAGCGCTGCCTCACCGCAGCGGCGGCGACGCCGGGATCCCCTCCTCCCCCCGACGTTGCCGCAATTCTCTGCAGCCAAAAAAACGCCGCGGCATCCCGCGGCGTTTTTCTTTCGCCGCTCACTGCGCCAACACGGCGATTACGCGTTCGCGGGTTATCGGCATGTCACGCACACGCGCGCCCAGTGCTGCGGCAACCGCGTTGGCGATCGCTGCGGCAGTCCGGCCCCGTTGCGCCCTCGCCCGCGCCTACGGGCGGCAAATCAGACCGGTTGATCAATGTCACATCCACCAACGGCGCTTTCGCTGAATTTCATTACGGGATACTCGTCCCAACTGCGCGACGTGACCCGTTCGCGATCAAAGGTGACCTGTTCCTTGAGCGTCATGCTCGGCGGCCTGAATAATGCCGCCCTCGATCTGGTTGATTACGCCGTCGGGATTGACCACGAGTCCGACATCCACCGCGGCCCACGCCCGCGTTACCCGAGGTGCGGACTCGATATCGACTTCAGTTACCACCGCCACATAGCAACCGAGGTTCTTATAACGCGCAAAGGCCGATGCTCGCAGCTCCACGCACCATCGCCCGGCGCGCCGGATTTCCAGCCGGATTTTTGCGCGACCGCCTCGATTTACCGCGCGTGCGCGCGGATCCTTCAGATGACGCAACCGGAATTCGACCGGATCAGGATTGGCTGCTGACTGCGAGCTCATCCATGAACGACTCGATGGCGAACACATTTGCATGCGCGCCCAGCGCGCGCAGTGCCGACAGTGCGCAACGGGAATACGTGACCATATGGTCGGTCACGCGCTGATTCGGGGAAATCGTACAACGGAATTGCATTGCGGTGGCTGCCGCCCCCCGGCAGCGGCGGGTCTACCGGTGTCGCGGGAGGCTTCGCCTGCGCAAGATGCCACGCCGCC